>NZ_CP094882.1:0-2106259 GCF_023499275.1 Lactococcus petauri | reverse complement strand
ATTTTTCCTCTAATATATTAAAATTAAGTAGAACCTATTATATCATGTTGATAACTATTTATCCACCGCTGTTGAAAAAAAATACGATTTTTCCACAGAAGTGGATAACTATCCCCAAAAATGTGGATAATGTGGAAGGATAAAAAGTTTTCCACAGGAGGCAAAGGCTATAACAAGCGTTTCTAAACTTTTCCACAAAAAAGGAAAACAAAATTTTTGTGAATAAATCTTGGGATAAAAAATCCACAGTGAATTCACTGTGGATTTTTTGTGAGTTTATTCAAGAGTTCTTCGAGTTTTTCTAAACTGTCAAAATGCAACTCTAGTTTTCCATTTTGGTGCTTTTCATTATATGAAATTTTATTACTTACACCTAAACATCTTGCAATTTCTTTTTCCTTTTCTTCTATATAAATGCTTTTTTTATTATTCGTTTTTTTAGTGGCAACTTTTTGGTAAATGATATCTTCAAGTTGTCGCACATTAAGTTTTTCCTGAATGACTTTATGAGCTAAGGAAACTTGTTTTTCTTTATTTTCTTCAGCAAGAAGTGTCCGGGCGTGAGCTAAACTAATTTTTTTCTCTTCTAATAGATGAAGTATTTCTTGAGGAAGCTTTAAAATTCTCAAGAGATTTGAAATATAGGAACGAGATTTTCCGAGATGTTGAGCAACTTCATCATGAGTCAATGAGCTTTTTTCTAAAATTTTTTTGATGCTTTCAGCTTCGTCTAATGGACTCATGTCATCACGCTGCAAATTTTCTAAAATAGAGAGCACCATCATATCCTTATCAGAATAAGAACGAATAATCGCTGGTATCTTATCCAGCTTCGCCAGTTTTGATGCACGCAAACGCCGTTCTCCTGCTAGAAGTTCATAGCCAAAAAGATTACTCTTACGAACAATAATGGGTTGAAGAACACCATTAACTTCTATAGAATGTGATAACTCTTTTAACTTATCGTGATCAAAATGTTTGCGGGGTTGATAAGGATTTTTACTAATATCTTCTATATTTAGTAGATAAATTTTTTCTTCCATGAGCTAATAATACCACAAAATGACAAAAACGAGAATAAAACACAAAAAAAATAAGTGATGAAACGTGACAACGGCGGGGTTTTCCGAACGAGTGTAAAAAAAAGGGAGAAAAATCACAGTTTATTCTTGACAGAACAAATTGAGTTTGATAGAATATAATAGTTGTCGCGAGAGAGCGTATCTCTTACGAGAGCGATAGACCTTTGAAAACTGAATAAAGTAGAATGACTATATGCGAGAAGTTAACTTCTTGTATACCAACTGTCAATTCAATAATGAAAGACAAAACAACAGCCAGTTCATTTGATGAACTAAATTTAAATGAGAGTTTGATCCTGGCTCAGGACGAACGCTGGCGGCGTGCCTAATACATGCAAGTCGAGCGATGATTAAAGATAGCTTGCTATTTTTATGAAGAGCGGCGAACGGGTGAGTAACGCGTGGGAAATCTGCCGAGTAGCGGGGGACAACGTTTGGAAACGAACGCTAATACCGCATAACAATGAGAATCGCATGATTCTTATTTGAAAGAAGCAATTGCTTCACTACTTGATGATCCCGCGTTGTATTAGCTAGTTGGTAGTGTAAAGGACTACCAAGGCGATGATACATAGCCGACCTGAGAGGGTGATCGGCCACACTGGGACTGAGACACGGCCCAGACTCCTACGGGAGGCAGCAGTAGGGAATCTTCGGCAATGGGGGCAACCCTGACCGAGCAACGCCGCGTGAGTGAAGAAGGTTTTCGGATCGTAAAACTCTGTTGTTAGAGAAGAACGTTAAGTAGAGTGGAAAATTACTTAAGTGACGGTATCTAACCAGAAAGGGACGGCTAACTACGTGCCAGCAGCCGCGGTAATACGTAGGTCCCAAGCGTTGTCCGGATTTATTGGGCGTAAAGCGAGCGCAGGTGGTTTCTTAAGTCTGATGTAAAAGGCAGTGGCTCAACCATTGTGTGCATTGGAAACTGGGAGACTTGAGTGCAGGAGAGGAGAGTGGAATTCCATGTGTAGCGGTGAAATGCGTAGATATATGGAGGAACACCGGAGGCGAAAGCGGCTCTCTGGCCTGTAACTGACACTGAGGCTCGAAAGCGTGGGGAGCAAACAGGATTAGATACCCTGGTAGTCCACGCCGTAAACGATGAGTGCTAGCTGTAGGGAGCTATAAGTTCTCTGTAGCGCAGCTAACGCATTAAGCACTCCGCCTGGGGAGTACGACCGCAAGGTTGAAACTCAAAGGAATTGACGGGGGCCCGCACAAGCGGTGGAGCATGTGGTTTAATTCGAAGCAACGCGAAGAACCTTACCAGGTCTTGACATACTCGTGCTATCCTTAGAGATAAGGAGTTCCTTCGGGACACGGGATACAGGTGGTGCATGGTTGTCGTCAGCTCGTGTCGTGAGATGTTGGGTTAAGTCCCGCAACGAGCGCAACCCTTATTACTAGTTGCCATCATTAAGTTGGGCACTCTAGTGAGACTGCCGGTGATAAACCGGAGGAAGGTGGGGATGACGTCAAATCATCATGCCCCTTATGACCTGGGCTACACACGTGCTACAATGGATGGTACAACGAGTCGCCAACCCGCGAGGGTGCGCTAATCTCTTAAAACCATTCTCAGTTCGGATTGCAGGCTGCAACTCGCCTGCATGAAGTCGGAATCGCTAGTAATCGCGGATCAGCACGCCGCGGTGAATACGTTCCCGGGCCTTGTACACACCGCCCGTCACACCACGGAAGTTGGGAGTACCCAAAGTAGGTTGCCTAACCGCAAGGAGGGCGCTTCCTAAGGTAAGACCGATGACTGGGGTGAAGTCGTAACAAGGTAGCCGTATCGGAAGGTGCGGCTGGATCACCTCCTTTCTAAGGAATATAAAAAAAGATGTTGTTCTACTTTATTCAGTTTTGAGGGGTCTATAAAGACCAAACAAGCAGTCTTTTGATGCAAGATAGAGAAGATTGCGTTGAGAGAAGGGGCCTTAGCTCAGCTGGGAGAGCGCCTGCTTTGCACGCAGGAGGTCAGCGGTTCGATCCCGCTAGGCTCCATAAGATACGGAAGTATCTTGTCAACGAAGACGTTAAAATAGGAATTGATCATTGAAAACTAAATAACAATATCTTATAACGATAAATAAACCGAGAAATGGTAAAACATTTCTGTAAAGCTGCGAATTATTTTAAATAGTTCGAAAAAACTTATACTTGTTTTAATGGCAAAGTTAATAAGGGCGCACGGTGGATGCCTTGGCATTAAGAGCCGAAGAAGGACGTGACTAACGACGATATTCTAGGGGGAGCAGTAAGTACGCATTGATCCCTAGGTCTCCGAATGGGGAAACCCACTATGTTATGCATAGTATCCGTAAGTGAATACATAGCTTACGAGAAGGTAACGCAGAGAACTGAAACATCTAAGTACCTGCAGGAAGAGAAAGTAAAAACGATTTCCTAAGTAGCGGCGAGCGAACGGGAAACAGGCCAAACCAAGAAGCTTGCTTCTTGGGGTTGTAGGACTGCAACGTGGACTTAAAGTCTATAGAAGAATTACCTGGGAAGGTAAGCCAAAGAGAGTAATAGCCTCGTATTTGAAATAGACTTTATACCTAGCAGTATCCTGAGTAGGGCTGGACACGCGAAATCCAGTTTGAATCCGGGAGGACCATCTCCCAAGCCTAAATACTCCTTAATGACCGATAGTGAACCAGTACCGTGAGGGAAAGGTGAAAAGAACCCCGGGAGGGGAGTGAAATAGCACCTGAAACCGTGTGCCTACAAGAAGTTCGAGCCCGTCAATGGGTGAGAGCGTGCCTTTTGTAGAATGAACCGGCGAGTTACGTTATGATGCGAGGTTAAGCTGAAGAGGCGGAGCCGTAGCGAAAGCGAGTCTGAATAGGGCGCTTTAGTATCATGATGTAGACCCGAAACCTAGTGACCTATCCATGAGCAGGTTGAAGGTGCGGTAAGACGCACTGGAGGACCGAACCAGGACACGTTGAAAAGTGTTTGGATGACTTGTGGATAGCGGAGAAATTCCAAACGAACTGGGAGATAGCTGGTTCTCTCCGAAATAGCTTTAGGGCTAGCGTCGCAATTTAAGTGTATTGGAGGTAGAGCACTGTTTGGATGAGGGGCCCATCTCGGGTTACCAATTTCAGATAAACTCCGAATGCTAATACACATGTGCGGCAGTCAGACTGCGAGTGCTAAGATCCGTAGTCGAAAGGGAAACAGCCCAGACCACCAGCTAAGGTCCCAAAATATATGTTAAGTGGAAAAGGATGTGGGGTTGCACAGACAACTAGGATGTTAGCTCAGAAGCAGCTATCATTCAAAGAGTGCGTAATAGCTCACTAGTCGAGTGACCCTGCGCCGAAAATGTACCGGGGCTAAACATATTACCGAAGCTGTGGATTTAATATTAATTAAATGGTAGGAGAGCGTTGTAATCAGCGATGAAGGTATACCGTGAGGGGTGCTGGAGCGATTACAAGTGAGAATGCCGGTATGAGTAGCGCAAGATAAGTGAGAATCTTATCCACCGTAAGACTAAGGTTTCCAGGGGAAGGCTCGTCCGCCCTGGGTTAGTCGGGACCTAAGGCGAGGCCGAAAGGCGTAGTCGATGGACAACAGGTTGATATTCCTGTACTAGTATTGTTAGTGATGGAGGGACGCAGTAGGCTAAAGGGAGCCAGTTAATGGATTCTGGTCTAAGCAGTGAGGTGTGGAATGTGTCAAATGCATTTTCCTTTAACATTGAGCTGTGATGGGGAAGCAACTACGGTTGCGAAGCCCTTGATGTCACACTGCCAAGAAAATCTTCTAGCGTTTAATTCAATACTACCCGTACCGCAAACCGACACAGGTAGTCGAGGCGAGTAGCCTCAGGTGATCGAGAGAACTCTCGTTAAGGAACTCGGCAAAATGACCCCGTAACTTCGGGAGAAGGGGTGCTGTAGAAATACAGCCGCAGTGAAAAGATCCAAGCAACTGTTTATCAAAAACACAGCTCTCTGCTAAACCGCAAGGTGATGTATAGGGGGTGACGCCTGCCCGGTGCTGGAAGGTTAAGAGGAGGGGTTAGCTTAGGCGAAGCTCTGAATTGAAGCCCCAGTAAACGGCGGCCGTAACTATAACGGTCCTAAGGTAGCGAAATTCCTTGTCGGGTAAGTTCCGACCCGCACGAAAGGCGTAATGATTTGGATACTGTCTCAACGAGAGACTCGGTGAAATTTTAGTACCTGTGAAGATGCAGGTTACCCGCGACAGGACGGAAAGACCCCATGGAGCTTTACTGCAGATTGATATTGAGTACCTGTGAAGCATGTACAGGATAGGTAGGAGACTTTGACCTTGGGACGCTAGTTTCAAGTGAGTCGCTGTTGGGATACTACCCTTGCTTCATGGTTGCTCTAACCCACACGCATAATCGGCGTGGGAGACAGTGTCTGTCGGGCAGTTTGACTGGGGCGGTCGCCTCCTAAAGAGTAACGGAGGCGCCCAAAGGTTCCCTCAACATGGTTGGAAATCATGTGTAGAGTGTAAAGGTATAAGGGAGCTTGACTGCGAGAGCTACAACTCGAGCAGGTAGGAAACTAGGGCTTAGTGATCCGGTGGTACCGCATGGAAGGGCCATCGCTCAACGGATAAAAGCTACCCTGGGGATAACAGGCTTATCTCCCCCAAGAGTTCACATCGACGGGGAGGTTTGGCACCTCGATGTCGGCTCGTCGCATCCTGGGGCTGTAGTCGGTCCCAAGGGTTGGGCTGTTCGCCCATTAAAGCGGCACGCGAGCTGGGTTCAGAACGTCGTGAGACAGTTCGGTCCCTATCCGTCGCGGGCGTAGGAAATTTGAGAGGATCTGCCCTTAGTACGAGAGGACCGGGGTGGACTTACCGCTGGTGTACCAGTTGTTCCGCCAGGAGCACCGCTGGGTAGCTATGTAGGGAAGGGATAAGCGCTGAAAGCATCTAAGTGCGAAGCCCACCTCAAGATGAGATTTCCCATTCTTTATGAATTAAGAGCCCTGAGAGATGATCAGGTTGATAGGCTGGAAGTGGAAGTCCTGCGAGGGATGGAGCGGACCAGTACTAATAGCTCGAGGACTTTACCAAGTAATAGAACATATGAGTTCAGCTTTACTTATTTATCAAGAGATTGTTATTTAGTTTTGAGTGTTCAATACATTCAACTTTAGGCTTTTAGAGCCTGACCTTATGAAAATAGATAAGTTGAGAACCTGCGTGTGACGCAGAACCACAACTTCCTAATTTTCTACAGGTCAAAACGTCTCTAAAAGCACTAGACCATGATTTGGTATTCATTGCATAGGAGATACACCTGTTCCCATGTCGAACACAGAAGTTAAGTCCTATTACGCCGGAAGTAGTTGGGGGTTGCCCCCTGCGAGATAGGGTAAATGCCAAGTTTATATGGTCCGTTGGTCAAGGGGTTAAGACACCGCCTTTTCACGGCGGTAACACGGGTTCGAATCCCGTACGGACTATATTCTCAAATCCCGATTTATGATCGGGTTTTGTTTTATGCGGATTAGCTCAGTTGGTAGAGCGCACGACTGTTAATCGTGTTGTCGTCGGTTCGAGCCCGACATCCGCAGTCAAGTAGATCAGCCTGTGGCTGTTTTTTTTGTTGTGTTATAATAGTAGATACTGAAGGAAGTAATATATTATGCAAAAACGCTATACCACATGGAACGAATATTTAAGAGGGACTTTTGGAGAAAAAATTTTTAAGGTTCCCATTGATGCTGGATTTGATTGTCCCAATCGGGATGGGACTGTTGCACATGGCGGCTGTACATTTTGTACCGTATCTGGTTCTGGTGATTTGATATTAGAGCCTGATGCACCAATTGCTGAGCAATTTCGTGTGGAAGTTGAAGCTTTTCATAAAAAATGGCCTGGTGTAAAAAAATATATCGCCTACTTTCAAAACTTTACCAATACTCACGCTCCAGTTGAGGTTTTACGTGAACGTTTCGAAGAGGCTGTGAACCAGCCCGATGTTGTGGGTATATCTATCGGAACACGACCTGATTGTCTTCCGCCAGATGTGGTTGATTATCTGGCGGAACTTAATACGCGTATGGAAGTTTGGATTGACTTAGGTCTTCAAACAACATTTGAAAAGACAAGTGATTTAATTAACAGAGCACATGATTACCAAACTTATACGGATGCCGTAGCTCGTTTACGTGAGCATAATATTAATGTTTGTGTCCATTTGATCAATGGATTACCTGGTGAAAGCCATGAAATGATGTTAGAGAATGTACGCCGCATGATTTTAGGTTCGGATATTCAGGGTGTCAAGCTTCATTTACTGCATTTAATGAAAAATACGCGAATGCAACGTGATTATCATGATGGACGTCTGCAACTTTTGTCTCAGGATGAATATGTAAAGATTATCTGTGATCAGTTAGAGATGATACCTAAAGAAATTGTTATTCATCGGCTCACTGGGGATGCACCCCGTGAGGCTTTGATTGGTCCGATGTGGTCTTTAAATAAGTGGGAAGTCTTGAATGCGATTGATCGTGAAATGGAGCGACGTGGCTCTGTTCAAGGCTGTAAAAATATTAGAAAAGTGGAGTCAATTACCTATGCTTAGACCAATTGAGATGGCACATCAGATGTTATCTAAAACAATTAAGTCTGGTGATGTGGTCGTTGATGCGACCATGGGGAATGGTTGGGATACAGCTTTTCTTGCAGGTTTGACGGATAAGGTATATGCCTTTGATGTGCAAAAGGAAGCCTTAGTTTCAACCCAAGCTTTATTGCAAGAAAAAAAACTAGAAGCCAAGTTAATCTTAGATGGCCATGAGAGTATTGATAAATATGTCAAGGATTCTGTAAAAGCTGCTATTTTTAACTTAGGTTATTTGCCTCGGGCAGATAAATCGGTTATTACACAGCCCAGTACGACTTTAAGAGCTTTAGACATCCTAAAAGAAAAACTTCTACCTCATGGGCAGATTATGCTTGTTGTTTATTACGGACACGAAGGTGGTCAAAGTGAAAAAAATGCTGTTCTTGCTTGGGCAAGTGAGCTTCCCCAAGCACAATGGCATGTGATGAAATATGAGCCTCTGAACCAGATCCATACACCACCTTTTTTGATTTGTATTGAAAAGCGATAAAACACGTATTTGCGTGTTTTATTTTTTTTCGATTCTTTATTTTGTTAGAATGAAAGTGTGATAAAAATGAGTCAAAAATAAACTTTTAAAAGAATGGAAGAGTAGTTAGAACTTTCCATCAATACTTTAAGGCTTAAAAGACTAGCTATTAATACTCATTTAAAATAGTAGGTTAAAAAGTGCATCAAATTAAAAAATAGATAAGAAGAATGCATTGATATTTATGTATAATAATGTTAAAATAAGAAGATTTTTAGTTAATATTTATTTTGGAGGCTGAAATGGAAGGAATTTTACTCGCTCTCGTCCCAATGTTCGCATGGGGATCCATTGGTTTTGTATCAAATAAAATCGGTGGAACAGCAAAACAACAAACTTTGGGGATGACTTTTGGAGCCTTTGTCTTTGCTCTGATAGTATTTCTTATCCGTCAACCTCAATTAAGTTTTCCTATTTTTCTTATTGGTTTTATTGGTGGCTTTATTTGGGCAATTGGTCAAAGTGGACAGTTTCACTCTATGAAATATCTCGGTGTATCCGTAGCTGGTCCTTTATCTGCGGGGTCCCAACTCGTTTTGGCAGCACTAATCGGTGTCTTCATTTTCCATGAGTGGACCCAAAATATTCAATATACATTAGGGTTTATTGCCATTTTAGCTTTAATCGTTGGTTTCTATTTTTCTGCAAAAAGAGATCCTGAAAATACCATTGCTGTAGAAAAACATCACTATGTTAGAGGTTTGATTTGTTTAGCTTACTCGACTTTAGCTTATGTATCTTATGTGATTTTGTTTAATAATTTATCCGCTCTGTGGTTCAATATTCATTTTGATACATTAACAATTATTTTTCCAATGTCAATCGGAATGGTTGTAGGTGCTTTTGTTCTTTCTGGTGGTGATATAAAAATGGAAGCAGTTGTTTTTAAAAATATTTCTGTTGGACTAATGTGGGGCGTGGGTAATGTTTTTATGTTACTCGCAGCTTCACTGTCAGGGAATGCTATTGCTTTTTCCTTCTCCCAATTAGGAGTAATCATTTCAACAATTGGAGGTATTCTCTTTTTAGGCGAGAAAAAAACAAAAAAGGAGTTAGCCTACATTACTATAGGTACAGTATTGTTTATTATTGGAGCAATCTTACTTGCTATTGTCAAAGCAAAAGGTATCAATAATTGATGTGCTGAAGAAATGTAAAAATATGATGATAGAGGAGTGATATGAACATTTTTCGTAAAAGAGTAGTTCAAGAAAAAAGTGAAATGAAACGTACTCTTAATTCGATGGACTTAACTTTATTAGGTCTAGGATCAATGGTGGGAGCAGGTATTTTTACTTTTACTGGTGTTGGTGTAGCCCTGATTGCTGGGCCTTCGCTTATTATATCCATTATTATTGCAGGGATTGCTGTAGGGTTGTCAGCTCTAATCTTTGCTGAGTTTGCTTCACGTGTACCAAGCCGAGGTGGGCCTTATGGCTACATTTATGCTGTTTTTGGAGAATTTCCTGCTTGGATCGTAGGCTGGCTTTTGGCAATTGAATTTTTTACAACAATTGCAATCGTTGCAAAGTCATGGAGTGGTTATTTCAAAGGCTTGCTGCATTTGCAACTTCCTTCCAGATTTGAAGGCTCATTTGGCCATACTTCAGGTTTTTCTATTGATTTAATTCCAATGTTGGTAGTGGCTGCCATAACGGTGATGATTTTCTTAAACACCCGAACAGTGTCACATTTGAATAATACTCTCGTTGTTTTAAAATTTTCAGCATTAATTGTTTTTGCTATTGTTGGTCTTTTTTATCTGGAACCTGCAAATTGGTCTAACTTTGCACCTTTTGGCTTGGGTTCCTTAATCGGTGGTCAATCGGGTATCTTACCAGGTGCTTCGATGCTCTTTATTGCCTTTATTGGTTACGAAACAGTGTCGACAGCGGTAGATGAGGCTGAAAATCCCCGTCGAAATATTCCTTATGGCGTAATTAGTTCACTTTTTGTTGCTGTAGTCTTTTATATTATTGTGACATTGGTGCTTACAGGAACAGTGCCTTATTATAAGCTAAATGTCACAAACTCTATTGCATTTGCTCTTGCTTATCTTGGAGTTGAGTGGGCAGCGACTTATATTTCTATTATAGCGGTGATTACTTTGCTCAGTGTTGCTCTCACCATGTCCTATGCCTTATCACGCTTACTTTACTCTATGAGTCGTGATGGGCTTTTACCTCCAAAGCTCAGTAAAATTTCAGCTAAGCACCAAACACCAATTAATGCTACACTCGTTATTGGAGGTACTTCAATGTTGATAGCTGGCTTTGTTCCTATGTCTTATCTCAGTCAGTTTTTGAGCTTATCTACATTGTTATATCTGATTGTATTAGCTCTTGGTTTGTTAAAGCTTCGTAAGGAACAAGGGTTGCCACAACCTCATGAGTTTAAAACTCCACTAGTACCTTTGATTCCTATCTTATCAATTATTGTCAATGGCTTTTTAATCGTCCACTATCATACCCAAATATGGCTTTTTCTTCTAATTTTACTTATGTTTGCAGCTGGTTTCTACTTTGTTTACAGTTATCGTCATTCTAAACTAGAAAATTCTATAAAATAAAAAACTTTCTTGTACAAGAAAGTTTTTTATTAGAGTTTTTCGTTTACAAAACGGACGAATTTATTCCACATCACGACAAAGACATTTGCACGTTCCACATCTGTCTTAGCTGTAAGAGGAAAATGATAACCTGAAAAACCTGGGAGATAGCCGAGCTTATCTTTTTGTGTAGCTGTAGCCTGAACTAACTCTTCTCCTTTTTTGATGGGAGCCTCGATATTTGTTTTAGGATCGCGATCAAAGGTAATTTCAATTGCATTTATGTCGGCTGTACCATTTTTTAAGGGGACTACAGCGGAGAAGTTATCTTTAGCTATAAGATCAATACTGTTTTTCTTTCCGTCTCGTACAGGAAGTCTAGCGAAATCGCTGAGTTGCTCATCCTTACTAATAATATCTGCATTTGTCCAAGAAGCATAAACTTGGTTCATAAGATCATTAGTGAGTGTAAAAGGTGTTGAATTATCTACAGAAGGGTCTTTAGCTTCTAAAATAACCGTAATAATACGGAACCCATTTTGAACTGTTGTAGCAGCAAAGCAGTCGACATAAAATGAAGTTGAACCAGTTTTAAGGCCATCTACACCGGCACGTGTTGTTGTAAACCCAGGCAACATTTGATTAGTATTTGCTAAAGTAGTTTCAGATTGACCTCCCTTATCAAATGGAAGTTCTGTTTTTTCGGTGATTTTCAATATTTCGGGATAATCTTTGAGGAGATGTGTACACATGATGGCAACATCTTGAGCACTCATTGTATTGGCATCATTTTCAGTAGATCCTGGATAAATATTTTCACCGAGCTCGCTGTTTGGGAGGCCAGAAGAAGTATAAAGCTTAGCATCTGTAATGCCCCATTCTTTCAATTGAGCCATCATCATATCAACAAATTTCGGTTCCGAACCAGCAATTTTTTCTGCCAAGGCTATAGCAGCGGAGTTAGCTGAGGGTAAAAGCAAGGCATTAAGTAAATCTTTAACCGTGACTTCAGTTCCCTCAGCAAGTGGGATATTACTTGCGTTGCTGTTCATTGTTAAATTATAAGCATAGTCAGAAATAGGTACTTTTGTATCCCAAGCAATTTTTTTCTCATCGACACTCTTATAAACCAAGTAGGCCGTTAAAAGTTTAGTGATTGAGGCGATGCGCGTGCTTGAATCCGTTGCATTTTGGCTATAAAGGATTTTACCACTGCTTGCATCTACGGCGATAGAAGATTTTGCTGCCACAGAAAAATCCTCAGCTTGAGCATTTATAGTAGCCAAAGGAGAGAATAAAAGCAGTAAGGAGAGGAAAGTGATTACGATTTTTTTCATGTTTCTATTTTATCATACCAGCGAAATAAGGTCTAATGTATTTCAAAAATAATATGTGTTAAACTCACACTAATAGATGCTTTAACAGCAAATCAATGGTTTCACGTAAAACATTTCTTCTCTTTTAGGAAAATCTATGCAAATATTTATTATTTTACAGAAGTAAATGAAGTTTACAGTATCGGTAAACTTCATTTACAATAGCTCTTTTTACCCTCTTAGATAGGCATGCAAGAAATATTTGCTAGACATTCTATTCTTTTTAATATATCATGATGGGGCATGAAAGGAGTAAAGATGAATTTAGCCACTATTTTAGTAGAGGAACGGAAGAAAAAAGGAGAAACGCAACAAAAAGTTGCTGATACACTCTATATCTCAAGACAATCCCTTTCCAACTGGGAGAACGGGAAAAACTTTCCAGATGTTCCGATGCTGATAGAACTAAGTAATTATTATGATTTTTCACTTGATATTATTAAAGGAGACCCGCAGTTTATGAAGAAAGTTAAGAAGGATTATGAGTTAATCAATACGAAGAAAGCGAACAAGAAGTACTCAATACTATTGATTATATTGACCAGCCTTATCCTCCTCTTATCATTATTACTCATTCCTTTATCTCAGAACAACGTAACTTTACTAAATGGTATTACAATAATTATCTTCCTCCTCTGCATTCTCCTTTTACATGTGACTGTAAGCTTTAATAAACTTGCTTATCAGCATTATAAAGGAATAATGGATTCTCCCCTTTGGGTGCCAAAAGCATTCGGTTATGGCCTCAGTATTAATCCCTATAATAAGATAGGGCGCATACTGACTATTGTTCTCGTAATTTTTTTAGATTTTTTATTTGTTGCCCTAATTATCGCTATTTTATTTTTCGGTTATCCTGCTACATCATTTATTCATTAACCCAGATATGAGGCAATTAAGCGCGCGTGTCAGTATAGAAAATGCAAAAAAATTTGTAAAGAAATACTTTTCTCTAAAATATGCAAAATAAAGTTGACAGAGTGTTGAAATTTTGATAAGATATTAAACGGTACTTTTTATATTTGGTCCTAATAAGGAGAACTTGTATAAGTTGCCAAACTTCTTGTCAGAACTTGGATTAAGCGACCATATACTGACATTCCAACTTTATAAAAAAACAGAAAGGATTGTTTATTCGTTTTATTTCGCTTTGCGGTTCTCCGTAAATAAAAGGGATAAGCAGACAGAAAAATGCCTACTATTAACCAATTGGTGCGTAAAGGTCGTCACTCTAAAGTGGAAAAATCTAACTCACCTGCATTGAACATCGGCTATAACAGTCGTAAAAAACTCCAAACTAAAGTAGCAAGCCCACAAAAACGTGGTGTTGCAACTCGTGTTGGAACAATGACTCCGAAAAAACCTAACTCAGCGCTCCGTAAATTCGCTCGTGTACGTTTGTCTAACCTTATCGAGGTTACAGCATACATCCCAGGTATCGGTCACAACTTGCAAGAACACAGCGTTGTACTTCTTCGTGGTGGTCGTGTAAAAGACTTGCCAGGGGTACGTTACCACATCGTTCGTGGTGCACTCGATACAGCTGGTGTAACAGATCGTAAACAAAGCCGTTCTAAATACGGTACTAAAAAACCAAAAGCGTAATTGAAAGGAGATAAGAAGAATGCGTAAAAATCGTGCCCCAAAACGTGAAGTTTTGGCAGATCCAATGTACAACTCAGTAGTAGTAACACGTCTTATCAACCGCGTTATGCTTGATGGTAAACGTGGCGTTTCTACAAATATCGTTTACGGAGCTTTCAAACAAATTGAAGAAGCTACTGGAAACAACCCACTTGAAGTTTTCGAAACAGCTATGGAAAATATCATGCCTGTTCTTGAAGTTCGCGCTCGTCGTGTTGGTGGTTCTAACTATCAAGTCCCAGTTGAAGTTCGTCCAGAACGTCGTACAACTCTCGGACTCCGTTGGTTGGTAACAATCGCTCGTAACCGTGGTGAACACACTATGCAAGACCGTCTTGCAAAAGAAATTCTTGATGCTGCAAACAACACAGGTGCTGCAGTTAAGAAACGTGAAGACACACACAAAATGGCAGAAGCAAACCGTGCGTTCGCTCACTTCCGTTGGTAAGAAGATGACCCTTGGTCATTATTCTAGAAAAAGCTTGACTTTATGGTCAAGTTTTTTTATTTTCAAAGATAAGAAAATAAAAAAATATACACATTTACATAACAAAAATATGAGAAAAAAGCTACAAAAAACACTTAAACACCTTGCAGATTTGATGAATTTGTAGTAAAATAAGGCGAAAACACTTTCAAACTTAAGGAGTATATTACACAATATGAAAAAATTGTCTAAAACCGCCTATGGCGGTGTCGCAGGGAAAGATTACCTCCCTTATGAAGATGGACGCAAAAAGAGTGCTGGCAACCCAGTTGTAATTGTTATTGGTATTATTTTGGCCATTCTTTTCGCAGCATCTACTGCCTATTCAGGAATGCGTGCTGGTTTAACAGTAGCTGCAGGTATCCCAGGGGCTATTCTTGGCTCAGGACTCTTGTCAATTTTTATCCGTAAAAATAACTTCCTGATGAAGAATATCCTCCAGTCAATGGCAACTGGTGGTGAGTCAATTGCCTCAGGTCTTATCTTTGTCTTACCAGCAGTTATCCTTATCGGACAACAAGTCTCTTTCTTTGAAGGTGTAATTGTTGGTGTTTCTGCGGTTCTTGTATCTCTTGGTATTTTGTCATTTGTTCAAGACTATCTCTTAGTTGAAGAACATGGCACACTTGTTTATCCCGAAGCAATGGCAATTTCGGAAACGCTTGTTGCTTCTTCAACAGGTGGTAACTCACTTAAATACATGGGTATCGGTTTTGGTGTTGGTGGTCTTATTACTGCATTCACTTCAGCAGTTTTTGGTGTTGTGAACAACGTTGTAAGCTATACAAACGAAACTTTCTACAAATGGAAACTTGAAATTGAAGTAAATCCAATGCTTGCTGCTATCGGCTTTATTGTTGGGCTTGAGGTTGCGGTAATGATGTTTGCAGGTTCAATCCTTGCTAACTTTGGTATCGCTCCATTGATTGGTTACTTCTCAGAAATGGCTGGAAACGGTCATCATGTTTGGAATGACTCATCTACTCCAATCCAAGCTATGAATTTTGCCGCAATCTCTGGATCATATGTTAAATACATTGGTGCGGGGATGATGATTTCAGGTGGTATGATTGGGGCAATCCGTCTTATCCCAACAATCATCAACTCTGTTAAAGCAACACTCGATGGACGTAAAAATGCCGAAGCTGGAGAACGTGATTCACTTGGTATCTTTGCTATCCTTATTGGTATTGTTGCAACATTTGTTGTTGGCTTCATTATCTCTGGTGGGAACATAGCCATGACTTTCCTTGCTGGTATTCTTTCAATCGTTCTTTCAATGTTATTCATCATCGTTGCAGGACGCTTGACAGGTACAATCGGTACATCTAACTTGCCAGTATCTGGTATGACAATTGCCTCACTTGTTATCCTGACTCTTGTTTTCTTGACAATGGGTTGGACATCAAGTGCAGACCTTAAATCACTCTTGCTCTTCGGTACCTTCATCGTTGTAGCGATTTCAGTAGCTGGTGGTTATACACAAGCTCAAAAAGTTACTTTCATCACTGGTGGTAATAAATATGAAGTACGTCGTTTCTTCCTTGTTGCTGCTGTTCTTGGTGTTGTAGTGGTAACAGGTGTTATCGTATTACTTCGTGATCAATTAGCTTTAACGGGTGATGCAGCTCAGTTCGCCTTACCACAAGCAAACTTGATGGCAACTTTGACTGATGGTATCATCGGTGGAGAACTTCCATGGCATATGATTATTGCTGGTATCGTGTTTGGTATTATCCTTTACATGATTAAAGTTCCAGTTATGACATTTGCGATTGGTTTCTACCTTCCAATTTCAACAACGTCAATTATTCTTATTGGTGCTTTAGTTCGTATTTTGGTGGAAGTTCTTGGTAAAAAAGATACAGAAGCTGTTCAAGAAGAACGTATGTCATCAGGTGTCTCTTTATCGTCAGGTTTAGTTGCCGGTGCATCAATTATTGGTTTGTTGGGTATTATCCTTCAAGTTTCAGGAGTCGTAACTCCAGGAACACCTACGGGATTTGTAGGTTCTAACGCCATGGCTTGGGTACTCATGGTTATCTTAATCATTGCGATTGTAGCACCATTGATGTCAATCAAGAAAGCTCCGGCTGCCGAGAAGTCAGATGAGTAATAAAAAGAAAAAAGATGATATTTCAGATGAAAATCTGAATATGATTTTCCGGAAAAAAGATAAAGTGTTATTTGAATGGCACGAAGGTCGGATTCGGATTTATAAAGATCAAAAACATTGGACACAAAATCTTATGCGTAAGATGGGGGCGAAAATACCTCAACGTACGTACATGTCTTTGGATGAATATGGTACACTTGTTTTTAGCATGATCGATGGTAAAACAACTGTAAAGGAAATAGGAGAAGCACTAAGTGCACAGCACGAGGAAGCCTCTCAACAACTCTATGAGCGTCTTTTCCTGTACCTTAATCATTTAGAATCTGTCGAAAGATGGATTGAGATTGTTGAAAAAGGGGAATAGTCTCCTTTTTCTTTTTTTGATAAAAATTTTTCATGAAGAAGAAGTAAGTCTTTTTGAAAAAAGCTTAAATTTTATTTAAAAATAGTTGAAAGATAAAAATAGAACTATAAAAACCTTTATTATTATGATATAATGGGGTGTAAAACTAAAAATTAATTAGGAGAAAACTATGGCTCGCGAATTTTCACTTGAAAATACTCGTAATATCGGTATCATGGCTCACGTCGATGCCGGTAAAACAACTACCACTGAACGTGTCCTTTACTATACTGGTAAAATTCACAAAATCGGTGAAACTCACGAAGGTGCATCACAAATGGACTGGATGGAGCAAGAACAAGAACGTGGTATCACTATCACTTCTGCTGCGACAACTGCCCAATGGAAAGGCAACCGTGTAAACATTATTGATACACCAGGTCACGTGGACTTCACAATCGAAGTACAACGTTCACTCCGTGTTCTTGACGGTGCAGTAACTGTACTTGATGCTCAATCAGGTGTTGAACCACAAACTGAAACAGTTTGGCGTCAAGCAACTGACTATGGAGTTCCACGTATCGTTTTTGCTAATAAAATGGATAAAATCGGTGCTGACTTCTTCTATTCACTTTCTACATTGCACGATCGTTTGGGCGCTAACGCTCATCCAATTCAAATCCCAATCGGAGCTGAAGAAGACTTCGTGGGTATCATTGACTTGGTAACTATGCGTGCTGAAATCTATACTAACGACCTTGGTACAGATATCCGTGACGAAGAAATCCCAGCAGAATACATGGAACAAGCTGAAGAATGGCGTACAAAACTCATCGAAGCTATCGCTGAAACAGACGAAGACTTGATGGAAAAATACTTTGCAGGTGAAGAAATCACTGAAGCAGAGTTGAAAGCTGCTATTCGTAAAGCAACAATCAACGTTGAATTCTACCCAATGCTTGCAGGTTCTGCCTTCAAGAACAAAGGTGTTCAAATGATGCTTGATGCGGTTATTGATTACCTCCCAAGCCCATTGGACATTCCTGCAATCAAAGGTGTTAACCCAGATACAGACGAAGAAGACGAACGCCCAGCATCTGATGATGCTCCATTTGCGGCTCTTGCCTTCAAGATCATGACTGACCCATTCGTTGGACGTCTTTCATTCTTCCGTGTTTACTCAGGTACATTGGATGCTGGTTCATACGTCTTGAATACTTCTAAAGGTAAACGTGAACGTATCGGACGTATCCTCCAAATGCACGCGAATACTCGTCAAGAAATCCAAACAGTTTATGCTGGTGATATCGCCGCTGCTGTTGGTTTGAAAAACACTACAACTGGTGACTCATTGACTGACGAAAAAGCACGTATCATCCTTGAGTCTATCGAAGTTCCAGAACCAGTTATTCAACTTTCTGTTGAACCTAAATCAAAAGCTGACCAAGATAAAATGGGTGTTGCCCTTACTAAATTGGCTGAAGAAGATCCAACATTCCGCGTTGAAACAAACGTTGAAACTGGTGAAACAGTTATCTCTGGTATGGGTGAGCTTCACCTTGATGTCCTTGTTGACCGTATGAAACGTGAATTCAAAGTTGAAGCTAACGTTGGTGCGCCTCAAGTATCATACCGTGAAACATTCCGTGCACCTACTCAAGCACGTGGATTCTTCAAACGTCAATCAGGTGGTAAAGGTCAATACGGTGACGTATGGATCGAATTCACACCGAACGAAGAAGGTGCTGGTTTCGAGTTTGAAAATGCTATCGTCGGTGGTGTGGTTCCACGTGAATTCGTACCAGCCGTTGAAAAAGGTTTGGTAGAAACTATGGCTAACGGTGTCCTTGCTGGTTACCCAATGGTTGATATTAAAGCTAAGCTTTATGATGGTTCATATCACGATGTCGATTCATCAGAAACTGCCTTCAAGGTTGCGGCTTCACTCGCTATGAAAGAAGCTGCTAAGACTGCACAACCTGCAATCCTTGAACCAATGATGAAAGTTGTCATCACAGTTCCTGAAGAAAACCTCGGAGATGTTATGGGTCACGTAACAGCTCGTCGTGGACGTGTAAACAGCATGGAAGCACATGGTAAATCACAAATCGTTAATGCATTTGTACCACTTGCTGAAATGTTTGGTTATGCAACTACTCTTCGTTCATCTTCACAAGGTCGTGGTACATTCATGATGACATTTGACCACTACGAAGATGTACCTAAATCAGTACAAGAAGAAATTATCAAGAAAAACGGTCGCGGTGGCGATGCTGAATAATCTTTGATTATTTCAACTAATAAAAAAGCAATATCTTTAAGGTATTGTTTTTTTTATTTTTAATTATTCGAGAATATATCCCAGATGCTGTAATTTTTATTATTAAATTTGAATGCTTTGCTTGATTGTTCGGTTTTTCTACGTTATAATTAAACCAACAAAAAGAAAAGGGTGATTAATATGAAAAGAAACGAACGTTTAGTGGACTTTACTAATTTTTTATTGAACAGACCCAATAGAATGTTGAATCTGAACGAAATTAGTAAACGCTATGAAGTAGCCAAATCCTCGATTTCTGAAGATCTTGTTTTTATTAAGCGTGTCTTTGAAGATCAAAATATTGGAATTGTCGAAACTTTTCCTGGAAGTTTAGGAGGCGTACGTTTCACACCCTATATATCTGATGAAGTTTCTCGGGATCGTGCGTTGGAACTTGCGGACCTTTTGCGTGAAGAAAACCGTATTTTACCTGGAGGTTATATATATCTTTCTGATATTTTAGGTCACCCTGCTAATCTAAAAAAAATTGGTCAAATTATTGCTCATGAGTATTGTGATAAACAAATTGATGTCGTGATGACAATTGCGACAAAAGGAATTCCGATTGCACAGTCTGTAGCGGAAATTTTAGATGTTCCTTTTGTTATTGTTCGACGTGATCCTAAAGTTACAGAAGGGGCAACTTTGAACGTGAATTATATGTCAGGTTCAAGCAGCCGTGTTGAAAATATGACACTTTCTAAGCGGAGTTTATCGATTGGCCAAAGTGTATTGATTGTAGACGACTTTATGAAAGGAGCTGGAACAATTAATGGCATGAAGAGTCTTGTTCACGAATTTGATTGTTTCTTATCTGGTGTGGCTGTCTTTCTGGAAGGACCTTTCAAGGGAGAGCGGTTGGTAGATGATTATAAATCAATCCTCAAGGTAGATCAGATAGATGTTGCCCAGCGGACGATTGAAGTAGAGCTAGGTAATATATTTGAAGAGAAATAAAGCAAACAAGCAAGGTGTTATTGATTTAAGCTTTGATATCGTATTGTTACTAAAGTCACTATTTGCCTTAGGCGAAGTTCTTGGTGGTATTTTTCTTTTCTTTATTACACCTGAGCGCATGTCTGGTATTGTGGGCTGGTTTACTCGAGGAGAATTAAAAGAAGATCCAAGCGACTTTATAGCTCATCTCTTATTAAATTTGGGGCAGCATTTTACTGTTAGTACACAATACCTTGCTGCTGTTTATCTTCTAGTACATGGTTTAATCAAGCTTGTAACTTTGGTGCTTTTATGGAAAAAGATTCTTTGGGCGTATCCATTATCGATTTTGGTTTTTTTAGGCTTTATTGTTTACCAACTGGCGGAGTATTTGCAACATCATTCTAATTTTATGCTTTTTGTCTCAGTTTTTGATGTTTTGCTGATTCTCCTTACCTACCTAGAATATAAAAATATGAAAAAAAACTTTGTCTAGATAGACAAAGTTTTTTTATTAGTTAAGGGTAGAAATTTTATTAATTGGCCACACACGGAACATGGTTCGCCCAACAATATCAGAACGTTTAAAGGTTCCTACTGCTCGACTGTCTCTGGACACAATACGGTTATCCCCTAAGAGAAGATACTCTCCCTCAGGTACTTTAATCGTAAAGGTTGGATTGCCTGTTGCATCTGTGGTAAAGGCTTGAGCTTGTTGCGCAAGTTGAACAAAGTAAGCGCGGTTGGCTTCAGAGAGTTCAGAAGTCAAAGCGTAATTTTGATAAGTCTTTTCGAGTTCATTATTAGAAAGCTGTTTTTTAAAGTCTGCCAAATAGGGCTCATCAGTTTTCTTTCCATTGATGTAAAGTTGATCTTTATCAAATTTAATCTCATCACCCGGCATACCAACCACACGCTTTACAACGTCTTTTGTTTCGGTTTGCCCATTTACTGTTTCTGTTTCTTTAGCAACTACGATATCAAAGCGGTTAATGCTTGCAGTTTTAATAAGAACCAGGCGTTGTTTATCAGCTAAGTTTGGATCCATTGAATGACCATCAACAACGACAAGTGACCAGATAAAGATACGTGAGAGGATTGCGATAGTGATAATTGCGAGAAAGATGCCCCATTCTTTGATGAATCGTGTGAAGGCATTGGGTTGTTTGTTTTGTGTGGTATTTTCCATATTTAACTTTCTATATTTGAGCTATGTTTATTGCTTTCTTAGTGTTAGCAAAATGTAATTTTGCATATCTTTTCAAGGATTCAGGATCGTTTTGACGTATTAGCTTTGCAGCTACTTGGTCAGAAGCTGCTCCGGCGCCGCTTGGTAACTTATACCCTGCTTCTAGAGAAAGAGCTTTGAGATTTTCTAGAAAGAGGTAGCGGGCAATAATAGAGCTGCAAGCAACGGCTAAGAATTGGTCCTCAGCCTTAGGTAAAAGGGTAACTTTACCGTTCACTTTATTTTGCTCGGTTAATAAATATTTTTGGTAATTTTTTTCAGTCGTAAAGGCATCAACAATTATATATTCAATACTTTCTGAAACACGTTTTTCGAGGAGATAAATAGCCTGGTTATGCAAGGCTACTTTGATACTTACAGCATTGTAACCTGAATCAATGACTTGGTTATATTTTGTGGGTTCAACAATCAAAGGCACATGTGTGATATTCTCCATTAATTGAGGAGCAATTTGATAGATTTTTTCATCGGTAACTTTTTTAGAATCGGCGACACCGAGCTTCTTTAATAAAAGTACATCTTCAGTATTGACAAAACTTGCCACAACGACTAAGGGACCAAAATATGAACCATTGCCGACTTCATCGGTACCGATTATGTTCTCTTGTTGCTGTGGACGTGATGAAGCAGTATGCCCAAATTGTTGAGCAATACGTTCAGCATCCTCTCCTTGAAAGACAACTTTTCCTGACGTATATACAGAAATAGTAGCTTTAGGTAGCTTTGCATAAAAAACAATATATTGGTTTTTTGATGCCGTCTTATATTTGTCGAACTTAAGAATAAGTCTATCTAACATTTTGGAGTCTAAAGTAAGAACTACATTCATGGTAATAGTTTAACATAAAAGCAAAAAAATTAAAAATGAATCTTGACAAGACTTGACATATGTGGTATTATGATAAACGGTATTGTTTACCCCATTTTTGTGGCCCCGGAAACCCAAAAATATTTGCAGGACTCTTACACCTGCCGTAAACAAATTCTAAGTAAAGGAAACTTAACCCAAATGATGAAAACAACATTCATGGCTAACGCTTCAAACGTTGACCGTAAATGGTACGTGGTTGACGCAACTGATGTACCTCTTGGTCGTTTGTCAGCTGTAGTTGCTAGCGTGCTTCGCGGTAAAAACAAACCAACTTTCACTCCTCACACAGATACAGGTGATTTCGTTATCGTTATCAATGCTGATAAAGTAAAACTTACTGGTAAAAAAGCAACTGATAAAGTTTACTACCGTCACAGCCTTCACCCAGGTGGATTGAAATCAATCACTGCTGGTGAACTCCGTGAGAAAAACGCTGTACGTTTGATTGAAAAATCAGTTAAAGGTATGCTTCCACACAACACTCTTGGACGTGCTCAAGGCATGAAACTTAAAGTGTTTGTTGGTGGTGAACACACACACGCAGCACAAAAACCTGAAGTTCTTGATATTTCAGGTCTTATCTAAGGAGGGAACGCACTAAATGGCACAAGTACAATATGCTGGCACAGGACGCCGTAAAAATTCAGTTGCTCGTGTACGTCTCGTACCCGGCACAGGTAAAATCGTAATTAACAAACGTGATGTAGAAGACTACATCCCACAAGCAGCACTTCGCCTTGTTATCAACCAACCATTTGCAGCTACACAAACTGAAGGTAGCTACGACACACTCGTAAACGTAAACGGTGGTGGTGTATCAGGTCAATCAGGAGCTATCCGTCACGGTATCGCTCGTGCATTGCTTGAAGTGGATCCAGACTTCCGTGGTGCTTTGAAACGCGCTGGCTTGCTTACACGTGATGCTCGTATGGTTGAACGTAAAAAAGCTGGTCTTAAGAAAGCCCGTAAAGCTTCACAATTCTCAAAACGTTAATCTGTTTCAGATATACCAACGTTACATACAATTATTTGGAGAAAAATGGGGAAAGTTCATTATCTCTAAATTAATATTGAAAAAGACATCTATACTAGATGTCTTTTTTTACTTTAAATTTCTATATTAAAATCAAATTTCAAAGTATTTATAATACTAGTCAATTCCTGTAATCTCATCTATAGGCACTCTCAAACGGTCTCTAGCTATTAGTTTATCACCGATAACAGCATAACATTCTACGTAATGATCACCCGTAAAGTTTGTGGACTCATGATGAGTAGGACTCCCCTTAATGATTTGCCCTCGTTCATTATTCTGTGCAATCGCTTTTGGACCAACATTACGAACTTTCCAGTACCATTCAACATAAGGTGATAAATCATCAGGTATATCTGTATTTTCGATGAAAAAATTTAAAGATTTCTGAGTTTTGAGCTTCCAGTTATGAATAATAAAATCTCTCATTTTCTTTGGACGAAAGCCTTTTTGCTCAACAATGCAGTCAAGCTGTAGATTATATCTGATATCGACAATAAATTTAAGTTCTGGAAATTCTTCTGTAGGAGCGGATCTAACAAGCGAAGCAGTTTTCGTAATTTTAACTTCTTTAGCAAAGTTTTTCCCAAATAGTTCTTTCAATTTTTCCAATGACTCAGTAGAGTCTTCGTCAAGGTCCTTTAGCAGATTAAATGCCTTCTTTGCTTTATTTATAAACACTCCGTTATCATCATTATAAATTTTTTGATTACTTCCTAGAGCATACCAATATGAGCTATCTTTATTTTGATTAGATAAAAATTTAAAAAATTCTATGAGTTGCTTATAGTAGTCTTCAAATTCTATATCATATAAGTTAGGGTTACTGTCAAAAAAATTTTTTGTCAATGTGTCTATCAAAAGACCTTTGAACTTAAAGCCAACTTGATTTTTCCACTTTCTCATAAATCTACAGAAATTCAAATAATGATTATTTGTCAAATTAGCCATTTTTTTTGATTCGCACATTTCTGGGATAGGTTTGGTTATTTTCCAAGAACCACCATCGTTAGAATCTGGATATTTAAAGCTATCATCACTTGTTCTAAATCCAGGTACTAACTCTATGTCGCCATCGTGAAAAGAGATTACTACTACTTGTCCATCTCCTCTAACTTTAGTATTAACATACCTTGACTGTATTTCTGCTTTAACTTCTTGAAGTAGAGCTGATTGTCCATTATTTGAGTGTCTGTCGTATTGACTATATTTTTCTGAAGGTAACTCAAAAATACAATCATAATCACTAACGTTATGTATAGCCGTTTTTCTTCCAACGCTCCCAACTATTATTATATGATCTTCATCACTATTATTAGCATAATACTTTTTATTTAGCTTTTTAGTTATTTCTTTTATTCTATTATTCCATTTTTGTAGTTCATTTTCTTCAGTTTTGATGTCTTCGCTAAATTTTTTGAAGTGTTCACATATTGTCATCTGATTTTTCCTCTATTTTCAAATTAAGTAATTCGGGCGCAATAAACTTTGGATAATCCTTTGAGTAGTCGTTATCTCTACGTTCATTAACCATATTACACGCTTTATTAACAGTTCTTTTTGGAACATTCAATAATCCATCATTAAATTGCTTTCGAAGTGTTTTTAATTTTGTAAAGTCTTTTTCTATTTCCTCTACATTCTTAGTATTATACACAATGTCATAAAGTAAAGACTCAGCTTCAATTCGTAAATTCCAAAAATTATTTGCATCAGATTTTTCTTTAAGCGCTAACTGGTCATAATCAATTGTTTTGTCAATAGCATTTAGAGCAACAGTAATAAAGGAAAAGATTGCTGTTATTAATTTTAATATAAACGAATCTTGTACAAAGAAGATACCTATAAGTCCAGAAGAAGTAAAAGCAGCAGTACCTATTCGTGCTATTTTAAAATAATTTGAGTAGTTAGAATAGTCATCTGAGTGAACAATGTGAATCTTATGCGTCCATCCTACATTAACTATAAAATTTTTTAATTCTTCGTGTAATTTCTCTTGCTTCCTAGACATTGAGGTCTCCAATCAATTAAGTTCTATATGGATATTATTATATCAAATAAAAGAAGTTTCAACTATAGCATTAAATAATGTTATTATATTTAATTTATAGTTTAGAGAGAATTTAATAGAGCTAAAGCTTCACTATCTTGTATATGCTTTTTTTCTGGCATGAGTTCTAAATAATAATTTTGGGTGGTTAGCATACTAGAATGTCCTAACCGTTGTGAAATATAATCTAGTCTGATATTGTCATGTGAGAATAAAAAGGATGCGTGAGTATCCCTTAAGCCGTGAAAAGTAGTAAGGGGAAGATTTAGGCTCTTTAATAATTTTTTCAATTTATAAGATTGGTGAAAACCACCTGTACTGAAAAGATATCCGTTACTTTTAGGAACAATATCTATTATTGCTTGATATACTTGTTCATTAATACTTATATCTCGTCTAGATTTTTTGTTTTTTAGTGATGTGTCTTCAGATGTTGGACTTATTGAACGCTTTACTGAGATACCATACTTAAAAATATCTTCAGGTTTTAATCCGAGTAATTCTCCTCTCCTAGCACCTGTTTCTAAGGCTAATAATACTAATGTATTAAATTCGTCATCTGAGTTATTTAATAGATAATTACGTAGGAGTTTTAAATGCGTAATAGAAAGCGCACGATTTCTTTTTTCTATATTTTTGCCACGTGTCTTAATGAGTTGACTAAAGTCATTATCTAATAATCCTCGAGCATAAGCATATCGTATAGAAGTTCTAATTTTTAATAAAACCTCTGTAGTTGTTTTTCTTGAATGAGTTTTACCATATTTATCAATTTTTGACTGTACTATTAAATCGTTTAACTCAGAGATTTTTATGTCCTCGAAAAGTGATTTTATTATTGATATAGTACGAACATAATTATTGAATGTAGCTGGACGAACATCATTTTTTTTGACAATATAAACCCAATTTTCGAAAAAGTTAGTGAATGTATCTTGTCTATGGGACAAATTGGAGCTGGTACCTTTAGAAATCTCAGCCTGCAATGCCCAACGCTTTGCTTCATCTTTTGATTTAAAACTTTTAGTAAGTTTATGCTGATTACCATGTTTATAATTTGATACTGTTACACGATAGGACTTTCCGCGTTTTTTAATACTTGCCATCTTTTGCTCCTCAAATTGAGTGTCTACTAATAAAATTGTTTAAATCTTTTATTGTATATCTTTCTTGGCGTCCTATCATAAACCTTTTCAGGTCGTCATTATCACGTATAAACTTATCAAACGATTTTGGATCAATTCCTAAGTACGTAGAAGCAAGCTCCCTATTGAGTAAGTAGGGTAATTTGCTATACTCTAAAGTTTTTCTCTCTTTCATGTATTATTTCCTTTCTATTTCTCGATTCTTGTGAATTCTTTGGCTTCCATTGCAAGTTTTACTTCGGTATCACTCATGCAAGTATACAGATTGAAGCCTTTTGAGTTTTGAGCTTGGATACCGTTGTCATTCATTTTTCGATACCACGTACCAAAGGAGAAGGGCATCAGTTGATTTAATTCTTCTAGCTTCTTGTTACTCTTAATTTTTTGAAGATACATCTTTAACCTCCTTTTTCTTAATTTACTTTTGTTATTTTTTCATTGAGAAATTCAAAATCTTTCTCTGTCTTGGGATAAATTCTTGGATAAACAAAATGTGTAAGCAGTTGATTCACGAATTTATCTTTGTCATTATTAGAATAGAGCTTTTCAAAGTCGTATTCTAGCGTAAGGACTTCATCTTCAGAAATACGCTTTTGTTTAGGTACAGCCAATTCTTTGGAGTGTGAAAGCTGATAGTATTTTCCTAAAAGTTCCAATCCTTTTTCTTCTTTCAAAATTTCAGTAGAAAAATTTACGCGACGAATGAATTGGTTGATATCTTCCCCAATAAGTTCACTAAAGAAATCTTCTGTTTTCTTATAGTTGGTCATAATAATGACTCGTGGGACAATTAACCTGTTCTTGTAGCGCGCAGACATTTTAGCTTCATTTAACGGGTCAAAAAGTTTCAACCAATCTGAAGCAGAGATACTTTGTGGACGTAAGTCATCTAATATCATAATATCTTCTCCGAAATAGTCATCAAAGGGATTAGAAGAACTGGCGGAAAAGATATCACTCTCATAACCTTGTGAGAGTCCATAGTTTTTTATTGTCTGTGCAAGTTCTCGAGCAAAATATGTTTTACCTACTCCTGGCTTTCCTTCAACATATATGACAGTCAGTTTATATTTATTTAAACGTAAATCCTCTAAGCGAAGGAAGGCTGTACGTTCACCACGGAAAGTAAAGCGGTCTCTAATTTCCTGTTGGTGGTTGGCAAAAATATAGGCTAAATCATCATCTAACATGAGGTCGCGATAATTTAAATTCCCGTCATAAATTTGGTCTAAAGTGTAGGCAAGGGAGAGTTTAGAATCTTCGCGTTTACGAGTAGCTTTGTATTCTTTCCATTGCTTTTCTTTTGAGTGAAAATAATTTAAATAGTCAAAAGTGCCAAAGGTTTCTACGTTTTCGGGTGGATACATATGTTTCTCTGGATTTTTAGCATGGATCAGATAAGCCATAAGATTTTCAAAATTGTATCGATGTCGTTCAGTTTTTTTGATGAATTCAGGTTGAATACCTATTGCTTCAGCTAATTGTGGAATAGAACGTTTAATTTTAAATTTTACCACACCATGAACATGAGGAGACACAAACTCATTAGGGTTTGTATCTGAAATATCCCTATCATGAATATTTAATCCAATTATTTCAAGGTCAAATTTATCACTTATTCTGTTATAAATCTCTTGGAATATCTCCTTTCTATTGCTTTGATAGTTTTCAAATAATTTTAGTTTGTCTACTGTCCAATCCCAGTATTTAGAACTCAGTTGTTGTTCAAAACTTAAAATTTGATAGCGATTATTTTTCATCTATTTCCTTAATAATTTTGAATGTCTTTATAAAGCTCAAAAGTGTCTTTATAGAACAGTTATTTCTATAAGGACACCCTATAAAGACACCTAAAATCCCTAATTTTTAAAGGTAATCCCTAAAAGGTATAATACCCGTAGGGTCAGGTATACCAAGGGTTTTGGAGGTCAACAAGCTCCCAAAACCCGGGCGTTAAATTACACTAAAGTGTCTTTATAGCTTTAAAGACAGATAAACTCTTGAGCATAATTACTTTCCAACGCGAGTGCTCTGTTAGCAAGCTTCTGACTGCCCGCCCTTACCGCCTTTGAGGCGACAGGCTCAGCAGTCAGACCACATATCACTCTCTAAAAGTAATTATGCTCCAGTGCTTTGTACATCTAGCTCAATAGCATCTACGACAAGTTTAACTTTGCTAAATGACCCGCTATTCCCACGAGCAACCCAAAGAGGTTTTACACGAGGATTAATAAGTTTTACAACGTCTACAGTATCCTTCTCGATAAGTCCTTCAACAATATCTAAAGCACCCAACACTTCTAGAACAACACCTTCATATTTACCCAAGTTGATATTTGCATTGACAAGAGCTTGTCCTGTTTTGACATCTACAGCATTTAATGTATATTTCTGAACTTCATCTTGTTCTTTTCCACTATCATCATAACGACTTCCACGTGCAGCACTAAAATCAACCATTACTTTTTTAGGAACATTAAACTGTTCAGCGTCAAGGAAGAATTTACCAATTTTAATTGTTTCATCAAGATTTGTTTTTTTCATTATTATTCTCATTTCTTAAATATATTTTTTAAGCTTTTGTTTTCGAGTGCTTGAACTCTGTTAGTTAGAGCATTGAGTGTTCTATGTAAAGTGCTCAATTCACTTTTTAATTCTTTATTTTCTTCTTCTAAATGTTTTATCTTACGAATAGTAAGGTTGATATTTACTTTTACTTTTAGAAGTTCGTCTGCTTTCGCATTTTCGGCTTCTCGCTTTTCATTGCCAAATATTTGTGTAATAGCCTCTATTTTGGAAGTACCCGACTGTAAGAGGGCATTCAGTTTCTTGAAGTTCTCTAGATCATCGGATGAAAAGTCATAAGTTGTTCGGTTCTTTCTCCCACGCCCATTTCTCACCTTAATGCGTTCAAAATCAATACCAGATATAGCAGCAATTTCTCCACGCCATTTTCGTACGGTGTTATAAGGTCGATGAAGAGCATCAGCTAGTTCATGGTAATTCATCCTACTTTACTTACAGATTGAATTTTTCTAAACTGTTGTGCATCAACATTATCTGCTCGCCAATTAATTTCTACTTCATTGGCATTATCAAGTAAAAGCTGAGTGTATTTTTCAGTCATTTCACAAAGACTACTATAATTTTGAATCATTTGTGATTTATCACTGCAATCATTGCCTATGGACTGTCCAATAAGCATGACATTAGCTATAACACCTAACCCCTTCATAATGTCATCGATTTCTATTTTGTCTTTTTTCACTTCGTTACCTCACTTATGTGAATTATGTTATAATTACAGTTGATTATTTTAGGAAGCCAGCTTCTGCAAAAGTTGGCTTTTATATAAACATTTTCATAGGAGCACCTCGTTTCTATAAATAACTTTTAGTACATATACTAATTAGGTATATTTTAGTATATGTACTAAAATATGTCAAGGGAGAAGTATACTTTTTTATGTCTTTTTATGAAAATTTACAAAAACTAGCTAAGGATAGAGGAGTTTCTTTCAATAAAATAGAAACAGAATTGGGATTAGGGAAGAACTCTCTATATAACTATAAAAAAACAGAACCAACAGCTCAGAAAATTAAGGAATTAGCTAATTTTTTTGAGATCAGTACAGATAAATTATTGTCTGAAAATAAATATGAAAACTTTATGACAGATAAAGAAAAATCTTTATCTGTATTTAGAAAAGAACAAAAAAGAAAAGTTGAAAACTTTAGAGATGGCTTTCGTGATTCACTTGATGTTTTAAGTAGATTACGAATGGATGGTATTATTGATGAAAAAGAGTTCTCACTAGAGCTCGAAAGACAATACGAGAATATAAAAAAAATATTTAAGTTAAATGATGAAAAAAATATTTTCGAAAAACAAATTCAAAAAATAAAAATATCTACTGAAGAAGCATTTTCTCAAATTAATGATGAAATAAAATAAAAACCACTGGAGAACTCCAGTGGTTTTGGTTTCCGCCTCCGAGTCATAGCAAGCTCTTCCTCTACGCGGAAAAAGAGTGGAGAAAGGTGGGGAAAATGAAGCACTTATATAAGCAAATTAATCAATTTTAATGAATTTACGGAATAAGGGAATAAGGATATATATGGATTTTAAAACTCTTAAGCTTCAATGTAAAGGGTAGTATATTTCTCAAAACGTTAATCTGTTTCAGATATATCAACGTTTCGAACAATTATTTGGTGGAGATTGGTGTAACATTCAATCTGCCTCATATAAATATCAAAAAGACACCAGAAGAATTCTGGTGTCTTTTTGATATTTATTGTAGCAGCTCCATTTAAGTAATATTTATCATAAAGACCGTCTTAAATACGAATACTAAGAGCGGAGTAAGATTGTGAAAAGTAAAAATACCCCTAGGAAGGGGCTCTATCTTTAAGATTAGTATTCAATTGATTTAATCTTTTCGTTTGACTCTAAAAGAGTTACCAGTGATGCTAGTTCATAAGTTTTGGGTAAGCTCAGATATAGATCAGTTTTCAAACAATTATTTGATTTTTTTTCAACTTTTATACTCAGAATTTTAATATGTTCATTTTTCATTTGTTTTTGCAACAGGCGAAGACCTTCAATATCTTCTAATTGAACAATAAGATGATTGCTTGTTGCTGTTTTTATCCACCGATAATTTTGATGTAAAATAATTTGAAAAAGTAAAATGAGTAAAGTAGCTACAATACCTATAAAATATAGTCCAGAACCAATAGCCATCCCAATACCAGAAGTTGCCCAAATGCCAGCAGCGGTGGTTAAACCTCGAACGGATTGATTGTGAACAAAGATCAGTCCTGCTCCTAAAAAACCAATTCCGCTTACAATTTGAGCAGCAATTCTGGAAGGATCAAGGTTGATCCCATGAGTGCTAATGATGTCCATAAAGCCGTATTTTGAGACGATAATCATCAAGGCAGCGCTCAAAGAAACAATTAAATGAGTACGTGTTCCAGCATTTTTATAACGGCTATTTCTTTCATAACCAATAGCATAGCCACAAATTCCTGCTAATATTAAACGAATCAACCAATCAATTTGTGTTAAGAAAGTAATTTGCATAAAAATTCCTCCTTGTCATTTAAAACCTACCTTACATTATATCGCTATTTTAATAAGAAAAACAGTAACTTTTATAAAAAAAGAATAAATTATATTGGACTAAATAATATATAATAGTATATTCTCTGTAGAGGCGGAAAGTTCAATCGTTTTTTACACAATAGTACATTAATGTCTAGCACACGTTCAATATTCAATCAATTTTGGTATAATTGGATGAACAATATTATTTTATAGAGGATTATTTTAGGGAGAAATATTTTATGTCACTTGCGACAATTTATAGCTTTATTGGAACACTGATAACGATTAACACGGTGCTTGCCCTTGTGACGATTTTTCGTAAACCGAGGTCTATTGCCAGTATTTTGGCCTGGTTTATGTTCTTAGTTTTTTTACCAGGTATTGGATTTCTTGGCTATCTTTTCCTAGGACGAGGGCTTGATCGAACAACAACACGTCGTTTTGAAGAAGAAAACAAATATAACCTGTCCATTCTTGGCCAAAGAGTTCATGAAAACAATGAAAAATTTGGTCCCAAAGATATGACACCCCACGAAAAATTACTTAAAAGGTATTTTAATAATATGGAACGAACACCGCTTTGTCGTGGGAATAATGTACAATTTTATCTAAATGGTGAAGATAAATTTTCAGCTTTGTTTGAAGATATAAAAAATGCCAAAGACAATATTCATGTAGAATACTATGCATTTTTTAATGACAAAATTGGAACTGCTTTTCGTGATCATTTGATTACGAAAGCTAAAGAAGGTGTTGAAGTAAGGGTGGTTTACGACCCATGGGGAGGAAAAACGAAAAAAGATTTCTTTAAACCATTAGAGGAAGTCGGTGGGAAAGTTACAGCCTTTATCACTTCGCGTAATGCACTAATGAAAACGCGGCTTAACTATCATTTACACCGTAAAATCGTAGTGATAGATGGTCAAATTGGCTGGACCGGTGGTTTTAATGTTGGTGATCAATATATTTACAATAGTAAAAAGTTTGGTTTCTGGCGTGATACACATGGCAGAATTGTTGGTACAGCAGCTTTCGGTCTTCAAGAAACGTTTATTCGAGATTGGAATGTTTCCGTTAAAGACCCTCGAGAGAAACTTGAACGAAAAGATACATATTTTGTGGTACCAGAAGAAGAGGGGAACATTGATATCCAGATTGTGGCTAACGGTCCAGAAAATGATAATAAAACCTTAAGAACAGGTTTTATTAAAATGATTATGGATGCAGAAGACTATATTTGGCTTCAATCACCTTATTTGATACCTGACGACTCTATGATAACGGCACTTATTGCAGCGGCGAATTCTGGTGTTGATGTAAGGATAATGATTCCCGATATGCCTGATCATCCGTTTATTTTTCGAGCAACGCAGTATTACGCAAATTATCTGCATAAACAAGGCGTAAAAATATACAATTATACAAATGGCTTTATACATTCTAAAACTCTTGTAATGGATGGAAAATTAGGTGTTTTTGGTACAACTAATCAAGATATACGCAGTTATGAATTAAATTTTGAGATAAGTGCTTTTTGCTATGATGAAGGAGTAGCAGAGGAGATGAGAAAGACTTTTGAGGCAGATTTGAGAGATTCAAGTCTACTTACAGATGAAGAAATTGCGCAACAATCCCTCTGGCTTAAAATCAAGCAAAACTTTTCACGATTATTGAGTCCAATATTATAGAATAAAAAAACCAGACACAATGGTGTCTGTTTTTTTATAGTGATGAAACGTGACAACGGCGGGGTTTTCCGAACGAGTGTAAAAAAAAGGGAGAAAAATCACAGTTTATTCTTGACAGAACAAATTGAGTTTGATAGAATATAATAGTTGTCGCGAGAGAGCGTATCTCTTACGAGAGCGATAGACCTTTGAAAACTGAATAAAGTAGAATGACTATATGCGAGAAGTTAACTTCTTGTATACCAACTGTCAATTCAATAATGAAAGACAAAACAACAGCCAGTTCATTTGATGAACTAAATTTAAATGAGAGTTTGATCCTGGCTCAGGACGAACGCTGGCGGCGTGCCTAATACATGCAAGTCGAGCGATGATTAAAGATAGCTTGCTATTTTTATGAAGAGCGGCGAACGGGTGAGTAACGCGTGGGAAATCTGCCGAGTAGCGGGGGACAACGTTTGGAAACGAACGCTAATACCGCATAACAATGAGAATCGCATGATTCTTATTTGAAAGAAGCAATTGCTTCACTACTTGATGATCCCGCGTTGTATTAGCTAGTTGGTAGTGTAAAGGACTACCAAGGCGATGATACATAGCCGACCTGAGAGGGTGATCGGCCACACTGGGACTGAGACACGGCCCAGACTCCTACGGGAGGCAGCAGTAGGGAATCTTCGGCAATGGGGGCAACCCTGACCGAGCAACGCCGCGTGAGTGAAGAAGGTTTTCGGATCGTAAAACTCTGTTGTTAGAGAAGAACGTTAAGTAGAGTGGAAAATTACTTAAGTGACGGTATCTAACCAGAAAGGGACGGCTAACTACGTGCCAGCAGCCGCGGTAATACGTAGGTCCCAAGCGTTGTCCGGATTTATTGGGCGTAAAGCGAGCGCAGGTGGTTTCTTAAGTCTGATGTAAAAGGCAGTGGCTCAACCATTGTGTGCATTGGAAACTGGGAGACTTGAGTGCAGGAGAGGAGAGTGGAATTCCATGTGTAGCGGTGAAATGCGTAGATATATGGAGGAACACCGGAGGCGAAAGCGGCTCTCTGGCCTGTAACTGACACTGAGGCTCGAAAGCGTGGGGAGCAAACAGGATTAGATACCCTGGTAGTCCACGCCGTAAACGATGAGTGCTAGCTGTAGGGAGCTATAAGTTCTCTGTAGCGCAGCTAACGCATTAAGCACTCCGCCTGGGGAGTACGACCGCAAGGTTGAAACTCAAAGGAATTGACGGGGGCCCGCACAAGCGGTGGAGCATGTGGTTTAATTCGAAGCAACGCGAAGAACCTTACCAGGTCTTGACATACTCGTGCTATCCTTAGAGATAAGGAGTTCCTTCGGGACACGGGATACAGGTGGTGCATGGTTGTCGTCAGCTCGTGTCGTGAGATGTTGGGTTAAGTCCCGCAACGAGCGCAACCCTTATTACTAGTTGCCATCATTAAGTTGGGCACTCTAGTGAGACTGCCGGTGATAAACCGGAGGAAGGTGGGGATGACGTCAAATCATCATGCCCCTTATGACCTGGGCTACACACGTGCTACAATGGATGGTACAACGAGTCGCCAACCCGCGAGGGTGCGCTAATCTCTTAAAACCATTCTCAGTTCGGATTGCAGGCTGCAACTCGCCTGCATGAAGTCGGAATCGCTAGTAATCGCGGATCAGCACGCCGCGGTGAATACGTTCCCGGGCCTTGTACACACCGCCCGTCACACCACGGAAGTTGGGAGTACCCAAAGTAGGTTGCCTAACCGCAAGGAGGGCGCTTCCTAAGGTAAGACCGATGACTGGGGTGAAGTCGTAACAAGGTAGCCGTATCGGAAGGTGCGGCTGGATCACCTCCTTTCTAAGGAATATAAAAAAAGATGTTGTTCTACTTTATTCAGTTTTGAGGGGTCTATAAAGACCAAACAAGCAGTCTTTTGATGCAAGATAGAGAAGATTGCGTTGAGAGAAGGGGCCTTAGCTCAGCTGGGAGAGCGCCTGCTTTGCACGCAGGAGGTCAGCGGTTCGATCCCGCTAGGCTCCATAAGATACGGAAGTATCTTGTCAACGAAGACGTTAAAATAGGAATTGATCATTGAAAACTAAATAACAATATCTTATAACGATAAATAAACCGAGAAATGGTAAAACATTTCTGTAAAGCTGCGAATTATTTTAAATAGTTCGAAAAAACTTATACTTGTTTTAATGGCAAAGTTAATAAGGGCGCACGGTGGATGCCTTGGCATTAAGAGCCGAAGAAGGACGTGACTAACGACGATATTCTAGGGGGAGCAGTAAGTACGCATTGATCCCTAGGTCTCCGAATGGGGAAACCCACTATGTTATGCATAGTATCCGTAAGTGAATACATAGCTTACGAGAAGGTAACGCAGAGAACTGAAACATCTAAGTACCTGCAGGAAGAGAAAGTAAAAACGATTTCCTAAGTAGCGGCGAGCGAACGGGAAACAGGCCAAACCAAGAAGCTTGCTTCTTGGGGTTGTAGGACTGCAACGTGGACTTAAAGTCTATAGAAGAATTACCTGGGAAGGTAAGCCAAAGAGAGTAATAGCCTCGTATTTGAAATAGACTTTATACCTAGCAGTATCCTGAGTAGGGCTGGACACGCGAAATCCAGTTTGAATCCGGGAGGACCATCTCCCAAGCCTAAATACTCCTTAATGACCGATAGTGAACCAGTACCGTGAGGGAAAGGTGAAAAGAACCCCGGGAGGGGAGTGAAATAGCACCTGAAACCGTGTGCCTACAAGAAGTTCGAGCCCGTCAATGGGTGAGAGCGTGCCTTTTGTAGAATGAACCGGCGAGTTACGTTATGATGCGAGGTTAAGCTGAAGAGGCGGAGCCGTAGCGAAAGCGAGTCTGAATAGGGCGCTTTAGTATCATGATGTAGACCCGAAACCTAGTGACCTATCCATGAGCAGGTTGAAGGTGCGGTAAGACGCACTGGAGGACCGAACCAGGACACGTTGAAAAGTGTTTGGATGACTTGTGGATAGCGGAGAAATTCCAAACGAACTGGGAGATAGCTGGTTCTCTCCGAAATAGCTTTAGGGCTAGCGTCGCAATTTAAGTGTATTGGAGGTAGAGCACTGTTTGGATGAGGGGCCCATCTCGGGTTACCAATTTCAGATAAACTCCGAATGCTAATACACATGTGCGGCAGTCAGACTGCGAGTGCTAAGATCCGTAGTCGAAAGGGAAACAGCCCAGACCACCAGCTAAGGTCCCAAAATATATGTTAAGTGGAAAAGGATGTGGGGTTGCACAGACAACTAGGATGTTAGCTCAGAAGCAGCTATCATTCAAAGAGTGCGTAATAGCTCACTAGTCGAGTGACCCTGCGCCGAAAATGTACCGGGGCTAAACATATTACCGAAGCTGTGGATTTAATATTAATTAAATGGTAGGAGAGCGTTGTAATCAGCGATGAAGGTATACCGTGAGGGGTGCTGGAGCGATTACAAGTGAGAATGCCGGTATGAGTAGCGCAAGATAAGTGAGAATCTTATCCACCGTAAGACTAAGGTTTCCAGGGGAAGGCTCGTCCGCCCTGGGTTAGTCGGGACCTAAGGCGAGGCCGAAAGGCGTAGTCGATGGACAACAGGTTGATATTCCTGTACTAGTATTGTTAGTGATGGAGGGACGCAGTAGGCTAAAGGGAGCCAGTTAATGGATTCTGGTCTAAGCAGTGAGGTGTGGAATGTGTCAAATGCATTTTCCTTTAACATTGAGCTGTGATGGGGAAGCAACTACGGTTGCGAAGCCCTTGATGTCACACTGCCAAGAAAATCTTCTAGCGTTTAATTCAATACTACCCGTACCGCAAACCGACACAGGTAGTCGAGGCGAGTAGCCTCAGGTGATCGAGAGAACTCTCGTTAAGGAACTCGGCAAAATGACCCCGTAACTTCGGGAGAAGGGGTGCTGTAGAAATACAGCCGCAGTGAAAAGATCCAAGCAACTGTTTATCAAAAACACAGCTCTCTGCTAAACCGCAAGGTGATGTATAGGGGGTGACGCCTGCCCGGTGCTGGAAGGTTAAGAGGAGGGGTTAGCTTAGGCGAAGCTCTGAATTGAAGCCCCAGTAAACGGCGGCCGTAACTATAACGGTCCTAAGGTAGCGAAATTCCTTGTCGGGTAAGTTCCGACCCGCACGAAAGGCGTAATGATTTGGATACTGTCTCAACGAGAGACTCGGTGAAATTTTAGTACCTGTGAAGATGCAGGTTACCCGCGACAGGACGGAAAGACCCCATGGAGCTTTACTGCAGATTGATATTGAGTACCTGTGAAGCATGTACAGGATAGGTAGGAGACTTTGACCTTGGGACGCTAGTTTCAAGTGAGTCGCTGTTGGGATACTACCCTTGCTTCATGGTTGCTCTAACCCACACGCATAATCGGCGTGGGAGACAGTGTCTGTCGGGCAGTTTGACTGGGGCGGTCGCCTCCTAAAGAGTAACGGAGGCGCCCAAAGGTTCCCTCAACATGGTTGGAAATCATGTGTAGAGTGTAAAGGTATAAGGGAGCTTGACTGCGAGAGCTACAACTCGAGCAGGTAGGAAACTAGGGCTTAGTGATCCGGTGGTACCGCATGGAAGGGCCATCGCTCAACGGATAAAAGCTACCCTGGGGATAACAGGCTTATCTCCCCCAAGAGTTCACATCGACGGGGAGGTTTGGCACCTCGATGTCGGCTCGTCGCATCCTGGGGCTGTAGTCGGTCCCAAGGGTTGGGCTGTTCGCCCATTAAAGCGGCACGCGAGCTGGGTTCAGAACGTCGTGAGACAGTTCGGTCCCTATCCGTCGCGGGCGTAGGAAATTTGAGAGGATCTGCCCTTAGTACGAGAGGACCGGGGTGGACTTACCGCTGGTGTACCAGTTGTTCCGCCAGGAGCACCGCTGGGTAGCTATGTAGGGAAGGGATAAGCGCTGAAAGCATCTAAGTGCGAAGCCCACCTCAAGATGAGATTTCCCATTCTTTATGAATTAAGAGCCCTGAGAGATGATCAGGTTGATAGGCTGGAAGTGGAAGTCCTGCGAGGGATGGAGCGGACCAGTACTAATAGCTCGAGGACTTTACCAAGTAATAGAACATATGAGTTCAGCTTTACTTATTTATCAAGAGATTGTTATTTAGTTTTGAGTGTTCAATACATTCAACTTTAGGCTTTTAGAGCCTGACCTTATGAAAATAGATAAGTTGAGAACCTGCGTGTGACGCAGAACCACAACTTCCTAATTTTCTACAGGTCAAAACGTCTCTAAAAGCACTAGACCATGATTTGGTATTCATTGCATAGGAGATACACCTGTTCCCATGTCGAACACAGAAGTTAAGTCCTATTACGCCGGAAGTAGTTGGGGGTTGCCCCCTGCGAGATAGGGTAAATGCCAAGTGATTGGGAGTTTAGCTCAGCTGGGAGAGCATCTGCCTTACAAGCAGAGGGTCAGCGGTTCGATCCCGTTAACTCCCATTGAATATGTTATAATATATTCAATGACAATTAAATATCGGAAGGGTAGCGAAGAGGCTAAACGCGGCGGACTGTAAATCCGCTCCTTCGGGTTCGGGGGTTCGAATCCCTCCCCTTCCATAGTTTTACGGGCATAGTATAAAGGTAGTACAAAGGTCTCCAAAACCTTTGGTGTGGGTTCAATTCCTGCTGCCCGTGTTTGTATTATGGCGGATGTGGTGAAGTGGTTAACACACCAGCTTGTGGCGCTGGCACTCGCGGGTTCGATTCCCGTCATCCGCCCTTTTAATGGGGTATAGCCAAGCGGTAAGGCAAGGGACTTTGACTCCCTCATGCGTTGGTTCGAATCCAGCTACCCCAGTTCAAATATTTTATTTGAGAAAAGTCTGTTGCCGAAGTGGCGGAATAGGCAGACGCGCCAGACTCAAAATCTGGTTCCTTCACGGGAGTGCCGGTTCGACCCCGGCCTTCGGCATAAAATAAAAGATCTAAGTATTCTTAGGTCTTTTTTGTTTTTATCTAAATGTAAAAACCACTTTCATAACAAGTAAAAGTGGTGTAATATGTTTAGGCAAGAAAAGTTTTGTTGAGTTTTTTGATAATGAACTTTTCAATTTCTATCACGATGAAAATCATGAGAGAGAGGAGTATAGCGATAAGCCAGTGTGTTGTTGTGAGAGGCACTACATCAATGAATGTTCGTAAGGGTGTAAGTGTGAAGACAAAGGTTATGATTAAGGATATAATGGTTGTCCAGAAAATTGTTTTATTTGAATATAAACCATCTTTAAATATAGAATCGTTACTCCGAGCATTAAAGATATGGTAGGTTGAAGCGAGGGCAAGAACGAGAAATGTCATCGATTGTCCGACTTGCATACTTGGAGTAGTTCCCGCTATCTCTACAAATCTACCAAGATAGAATCCGATAAGCGAAATAATGATAAAGGTTGTGGAGGATGTGAGAATACGTTGTGAAACACCTCTAGAGAAGAGACTTTCGTTTACATCGATTGGTGGTTTTTTCATAATATACTTATCAGACGTTTCTCGACTTAAGCCAAATCCAGGAATACCATCTGCGAGAACATTAATATAGAGAAGCTGCATACCTGTAAGTGGCAGACCCCAACCAATAATAGCCCCAAATAGCATAATAAGGATTTCGGCAACATTGGCAGAAAGAAGATAATAAATTGTTCTTTTAATATTAATGTAAACACGGCGGCCTTCAGCAATTGCACTCACAATAGTTGCAAAGTTATCGTCGGCTAAGATGATGTCAGAGGCATTTTTTGCCACTTCTGTTCCGGCGATTCCCATTGCGGTTCCGACATCTGCTGCTCGTAGAGAGGGAGCATCATTGACACCGTCACCGGTCATGGCAACTATATGTTTTTTATCTTGCCATGCTTTCACAATCCGGAGCTTGTCTTCAGGCGAGACACGTGCATAGACTGAAATTTTTTCAATCTTTTCCTTGAGCTCCTCATCCGTCATGTTTGCCAAGGTAATGCCGTCTACGACCAAGTCTCCTTCACGATAAATATCAAGTTCCTGTGCGATTGCTTTAGCAGTTAAGGCATGATCCCCTGTAATCATTACAGGAATAATTCCAGCAGTACGGGCTTCGGCTACAGCATGTTTACTTTCGGGTCTTGGAGGATCAATCATTCCAATTATTCCTAAGAATGTTTGGTCTTCTTCCAAACTTTGATGGTTTTCTGGAATCTCTTCAATTACTTTGTAGGAAAGAGCGAGGACACGCAAGGCATTTTCTGCAAAGGTGTCGTGAATATTATGTGCTTTGCTAAAGTGATCCGGGACAAGCCGATCAAAGGCTCCTTTTGTAATAACGAGGTAGCCCCCGCTTTCGTTAGGCACAACAACCGTCATTTTTTTTCTGGTCGAATCAAAAGGAAGTTCTAAGAGACGCGGGGGATTTTTATCAGGATGATAAGAGTTATGTGCGATAAGGAAGTTGATGATGGCTGTTTCTGTTGGATCGCCGTGTGTTACCCATTTCCCCTCGTCTTTTACGGCTGTTGCATTAGATACTAAACCAAACTTGTAAATTAAATCTTTTTCTTTATCAGAGAGTTGGTCCTTATGCCAAATATCTTCTCCCTGTACCCAGAGTCTTTGAATAGTCATCTGGTTTTGAGTAAGTGTTCCTGTTTTATCGGAAGCAATGACCGAAGCATTTCCCAGGGTTTCAACAGCAGGAATGTTACGAATAATGGCTTTTTTATATGCCATATTTTCTACACCATAAACGAGTGATAAGGTCACGATGACAGGAAGAGTTTCCGGCACGGCAGCAATACCAAGAATAACAGCCGTCATCATGTTCTCACTGAAGGGAATGCCACCGTGCAATAAGTTGACAATAAAGATGATTGCCCCTGCACCAAAAGCAATTGCAGCAAGGCGTTTTGCCAGAGAATCAATACGTTTTTGTAAAGGTGTTTTCCCTTTAACCTGGTCTTCTAAAAGTTGGGCAATTTGTCCCATCTGACTTTTCATTCCTGTAGCTACAACAATTCCCTGAGCTGTACCGTTAAGCACATTTGTTCCCGAGAAAACCATGTTCACTTGGTCTCCCAAAGGCACATCTTCGAGGATCTCACGTGAAGCATCTTTTTCTATTGGTTCAGACTCCCCTGTTAGGGAGGATTCATCGACTTGTAAGCTATTTGCTGAAAGGAGACGAACATCAGCACCAACCTGTTCTCCAGCGCTCAGTTGAAGCAAATCACCGACAACCAATTGCTCAGAAGGAATTGTGCTGAGCTTCCCTTCACGTATAACCGTAGAATTTGGAGCCGATAATTTCTTGAGGGCGGATAAGGCGGTTTCGGCACGTTCCTCTTGCATGTGGGCAACGATGACATTGATGACCACGATTAACAGAATAACGATTGGTTTGGTGAAGTTTCCAGTATCCATCGATAGGTAAAAAGCAGGAACTGAGACAATGATTAAAACAAGATTCATTACCTCAAGTAGGTGTTTCAAAAGCTTTTGAAAAATACTTTTTTCTTTGGCTTCTTGAAAAACATTGCTGCCGTATTTGGCTCGGTGAGCAGTAACTTGTTTTTTATTTAAACCCTCTGAAGCGCTTGTTTTATAGTACTCTTTAATCTTTTTTATATTACTTTTCTTATAATTCATAAATCCTCTATTCTACTTTTGTCATATTTATAAAATGTTTTATAATAGAATTATAATATTTTTATCATTTATTACAAAACGATTTAGCATTCAGAAAAAGCTGTATAAATAGCTAAAAATGTGGTATTATGGTAGATATGGAAACGAAAACAGTAAGTGAACTTGCAGAACTTTTTGGTGTGACTCGCCAAGCGATGAATAAACGCATCAAGCAGCTAGACGAGCAATATGTAGAGAAAAATGAAAAAAATGTTACTGTAATTAACGAAGGCGGTATTCATGAACTTGAACGCCTTTATGGCAAAGTTGTGACAGCGCAGGCGGAAGTTGTTGATGGTAAAGATGAAACACAAGAACTTTCAACAGCGCCAACGGACACAGCTGTTTTTGAGTTGGTTTCAAACCTGATGAAAGACAAGAATGCAGAAATTGACCGTCTAAATCAGCAATTGATGGCCAAAGATGCACAAATTGCAGAAAAAGATAAGCAAATCAACCGTCAACAAGAACTGATGGAAAAATCTTTGAGTGATAATAATCAGTTTTTACTTGAAATGAAGGCTGAATCAGAAAAAGGCTTCTTTGCCAAACTTTTCGGAAAATAATAACAGTGGCAAAACTGTTATTTTTTTATTAGAAATATAAGGAAGTAGACAAATGTAAACGTTTTCCTCTTCGTTCCCACGGTTGTGCCTATTTTCCGGCTTTTATGTTTGCAAAATCTCAAAAAAGTGTTAAAATGTAAGAGTAAGTTAAATGATTAACTTAGTGATAGAGAATTTCTCTATAAACAAAATTTTAAACCTATAAGGAGACTTACTCATGGTAGTTAAAGTTGGTATTAACGGTTTCGGACGTATCGGTCGTCTTGCTTTCCGTCGTATTCAAAACGTTGAAGGTGTTGAAGTAGTAGCAATCAACGACCTTACAGATCCAGCAATGCTTGCTCACTTGTTGAAATATGACACAACTCAAGGTCGTTTCGACGGTGAAGTTGAAGTTAAAGATGGTGGTTTCGAAGTTAACGGTAAATTTGTAAAAGTTACTGCAGAAGCTAACCCAGCTAACATCAACTGGGCTGAAGATGGTGCAGAAATCGTTCTTGAAGCAACTGGTTTCTTCGCAACTAAAGAAAAAGCTGAACAACACTTGCACGCTAACGGTGCTAAAAAAGTTGTTATCACAGCACCTGGTGGAAACGATGTTAAAACTATCGTTTTCAACACTAACCACGAAATCTTGACTGGTGAAGAAACAGTTATCTCTGGTGCATCATGTACTACTAACTGTCTCGCACCAATGGCTGATGCTTTGAACAAAAACTTCGGTCTTAAAGTTGGTACAATGACAACTATCCACGGTTACACTGGTGACCAAATGACTCTTGATGGCCCACACCGTGGTGGTGACTTCCGTCGTGCACGTGCTGCAGCTGAAAACATCGTACCTAACTCAACAGGTGCTGCTAAAGCTATCGGTCTTGTATTGCCAGAATTGAATGGTAAACTTCAAGGTCACGCACAACGTGTACCAGTTCCAACTGGTTCATTGACAGAACTTGTATCAGTTCTTGATAAAGAAGTTACTGTTGAAGAAGTAAATGCAGCTATGAAAGCAGCATCTAACGAATCTTACGGTTACAACGAAGATGAAATCGTTTCATCTGATATCGTAGGTATCTCTAACTCTTCACTCTTTGACGCTACTCAAACTGAAGTTACTACAGCTGACGGCGTTCAATTGGTTAAAACAGTTGCTTGGTACGATAACGAAATGTCTTACACATCTAACCTCGTTCGTACACTTGAATACTTCGCTAAAATCGCTAAATAATTCTGTTATTTAACGTTAGAAACAGAGAAGCTTAGCTCCTCTGTTTTTTTGTTGTCTTTATTTTTTAGAGCGTCTTTGAGATTTTTTTCATAATATAGTACACTATAGGGAGTAGTGGTTGAGAAAGCAGGAATTGGATTATGGATAAAAATTCGAAAAAGCGAAGAGTTATTTTAGGAAGTATTCTTACGGGTCTCTTACTTGTTGGAATAGTTATATTCCTGATTGTTGTTGTCTATTCAACACCTAAAAAAGATACCTCGCGGGCTTCAAATCATCATAAAACTTCAGAAAGTTCAATGATGAGGATGAGTTCAACTCAAGGGAGTAAATCAGATTCGATACCCACAGCTCTAACGGAATGGAAGGGTTTAGCTCTTAACCAACAAATTGCTTTATTGGCCCAATCCTATGCTAAATTGAACCCCCAAACCACGATTTTGTCATCGGACCATATGGCAATGACAGGGGATATTGATGATGGTACAATAGAGTGGTATGATTCAAACAAAATTATCCATAAGGTTAATGTGAAAATTAACCAAACGGTGATTAAATATAACTATATCAATGCTGAAACATGGGAAACAGAAGAACAAGTAACAAAGATAGATACAGTTCTTTCAGATTATTTTGAAACCCCCACAGCTAAACAAGCTACTGAAGAAATAGCTTCCAGGCTAATCGATTCTGCCAGATTGACAAGCTTAAATACTGAGATGAATTTAGAACAAATTGCTCAAGGAGATTATTCAAGTGTGCAAGGCAATTGGAAAACTTTGGCAGGCAGCACACTAACTTTTGAAAATAATCAGTGTTACATAGTGGAGGGTGAACAGAAAACCAGACTTATTCTGACTACTCTATCATCAGATAATCCGCAAAATCAAGGCTTCCTTATGGTAAATAGCAATCCTGAAGGCTCTCCTGCTGGAGCGGGACTCTCCTTTATTCCAACAGGTTATGATTGGGCAGATACAGACAAAGCGAAACCTCGTATTTGGTTGTCCAACACTTTTGGTCCTAGTGCACAAAGCCTACCAGAGAGACAAAAATTAGCAGTACAAAAAGCAATTTACTATAAAGTAGATTAAACACATAATAAACAATAAAAAAAAACAGAAAATGGAGAAAAAATGGAAACACCTAAATGCCCAACTTGTTCAAGTGAATATACCTATGAACTCTCAGATACGACATTTGGATGCTCAGAATGTGGTAATGAGTTTACCCAAACAGATCTAGAAGCAGACAAATTTGTGGTGCTTGACAGTGTCGGACAACCTTTAACTGATGGGGATGCTGTAATTATCATACAAGATCTTCCAGTAAAAGGAATGCCAAAGCCCATTAAAAAAGGTACAAAAGTTAAAAACATACGTATCAATGAATTTGGGAAAAATGAGCACTATATTGATTCAAAAATTGATGGTTTTGGGGCCATTGGATTGAAGGGATCCGTTGTCAAGAAAGCATAAGCAATAGAAAAATGACCTTCTGGTCGTTTTTTTATTTGAGTATAAAGGAGAAGGTAGTAAAACAGCTTTTCTGCTATAATGAACTTATGAAACTAACAGACAGTATACAATACCTGAAAGGTGTTGGACCTAAATCTTTTGAAAATTATCAAAAGCTTGGCATTTCCACAATACAGGATTTATTGCTTTATTTTCCTTTCCGTTATGAAGATTTTGCTGGACGCTCCATTTTTGAATTAGTAGATGGAGAAAAAGCAACGGTGATTGGTGAAGTGGTAACACCCGCTAATGTCCAGTATTATGGATTTAAACGCAACAGACTTACTTTTAAACTCAAACAAGGGGAAGCTGTAGTTGCTGTGAGCTTTTTTAATCAGCCCTATTTAGCGGATAAGATTGAGGTTGGAAAAGAGGTTGCGGTTTATGGCAAATGGGAACAAAAAAAGCAGCAACTGCTGGGCATGAAAATATTAACACAAGCAGAAGATGGCTTTTCCCCCGTGTATCATCTTACCGCAGGGATGAAGCAATCCAGCTTGGTGAAAACAATTCAAATGGCTTTTGAGAGTGGGCTTTTATCGGAATTAAACGAGAATCTGCCAGACTATTTATTGAAAAAGTACCGATTGATGCCCCGGCAGGAAGCGGTACGTGCCATGCATTTTCCAGATGATATGGAGATGCACAAGCAAGCTTTAAGGCGCGTGAAGTTTGAAGAACTCTTTTACTTTCAACTGAAGTTGCAGGCTTTGAAACATAAAGAGAAAGCACAACGCTTTGGACGAAGGGTTATTTTTGACCAGCGGTTGATGGAAGAAAAAATTAAAAATCTTCCTTTTGAACTGACAGGAGCCCAACAAAAATCCTTAGACGAAATTTTAGCAGATATGTCTTCAGCTTACCATATGAACCGTCTTTTACAAGGTGATGTCGGTTCAGGTAAAACAGTTGTTGCTAGTTTAGCAATGTATGCAGCAGTTTTATCTGGACTTCAAGCTGCTATAATGGTTCCGACTGAAATTTTAGCGCGACAACATTTTGCTAACTTACAAAATCTTTTTCCTGAACTAAAAATTAGTCTTCTTGTTTCGGGATTAAAAGTTGCGGAGCGAAGAGCGATACTAGAAAGTTTAGCAAATGGTCAGACGCAAATGGTTGTGGGAACGCACGCTTTAATTCAGGAAGGGGTTGATTTTTATGATTTGGGGCTGGTCATTACCGATGAACAACATCGCTTTGGGGTTAACCAACGGAAAGTCTTACGCGAAAAGGGTCAAAATCCTGATGTACTTATGATGACTGCGACACCAATTCCTCGGACCTTGGCGATCACAACTTTTGGTGATATGGATGTCTCCATTATCGACGAATTACCTAAAGGGCGGCAACCGATTACGACCAGATGGGTAAAACACGAGCAACTTCCAGAGGTCTTGAAATGGATAAAAGAAGAACTGGAGCAGCAGGCACAAGTCTATTTTATTTCACCACTTATTGAAGAATCAGAAGCTTTAGATTTAAAGAATGCTGTAGCTCTTTATGAAGAACTAAACCAATACTTTGGCGAAGAAACAGGCATAGGTTTACTGCACGGGAAAATGAAAAATGAAGAAAAAGACCAGATCATGCAGACCTTTAAAGCAGGGGATTTGTCGGTTCTGGTTTCCACAACGGTTATTGAAGTTGGTGTGGATGTGCCAAATGCAACGATTATGGTGATTATGGATGCGGATCGTTTTGGTCTCTCTCAGTTGCATCAGTTAAGGGGCCGTGTAGGACGGGGGAGTAAGAAGTCCTATACGATTCTCGTTGCCAATCCCAAGACAGAATCAGGTAAAAACCGGATGAAGATAATGTGTCAAACGCAGAATGGTTTCCGTTTAGCTGAAGAAGACCTGAAGATGCGCGGCTCCGGAGAAATATTTGGCGTACGTCAATCAGGTTTACCAGAATTTCTAGCAGCTGATATAGTGAATGACTACAATATTTTAGAAGTGGCACGTCAAGAAGCGCAGGAAATTTTTAAAACACCTGACCGTCCAGAATATCAGATGATGCTTGCAGACTTGGATGTTGACGGTGGTTTTGATTAACGTTTCAATTATGAATTCAAGAAAGGATGATAAAAATGGGACTTCTCTTAGCATTTCTAGGTGGTGGACTTTCTTTGCTGAACTTTTCTGCCGAATGGCGGTTTCTTTCCTTGCAGCTTATTTTCACTCTCCTTTCCTTAAGCAGTATGTTTGCCTATAAAGGAAAGCGCACAAGAAGATCCTATGAAGGAGATGGCACAAGTATCTTCACCTTTGGTTTTGTCTTGTGTTTTCTTTCATTTATCGGATCAGCATCGATTCTTCTGGCCTTATTCATGGGCTGGCAGTGAATAAAAAAACATAAGTGGAATTTCCTCCTACTTATGTTTTTTTATTTTCCTAAGCAGAACTGGCTGAAAAGCTGAGTAATCAGTTCATCCGGTGCAGCTTCTCCGGTTATTTCACCAAGCAATTGCCAACAGCGCGTGACATCCACTTGGATGAGGTCCACAGGAAGTCCCATCGCCAAACCTCTGTTTGCTTCTTTCAAAGCATCTAAAGCTTGCTCAACTAGACCGATATGACGCGCATTGGAGAGAGTCGTTGCATCTTTTGCTTCAATTTCCCCAGAGAAAAATAGCGCGCGTATTTGTTTTTCGACGGCATCAAGATTTTCATTTTTTAAGGCAGAAATTCTGATAAAGTCTTTAGGGAGTTTTTCGAGCTCAATTTTTTCTGGTAGATCGGTCTTATTCAACAAGACGATACGGTTTGTCGAAGAAGAAAGTTCCAACAACTCCAGATCTTTGGGAGTTAAAGGTGACGAAGCATCAAGCACAAGTAAGACCAAGTCGGCTTCTTCTAAGGCTTTTTGACTACGCTCAACACCGATCTTTTCGACGATATCCTCAGTTTCTCGTATACCAGCAGTATCAATTAACTCAAGGGGCACACCACCAATATTGGCAAACTCTGTGATAACATCACGTGTTGTTCCGGCTATGTCGGTAACAATGGCTTTTTCCTCACGTAAAAGTTGATTGAGCAAACTTGATTTACCAACATTTGGCCGGCCAATAATTGCTGTTCTCAAACCTTCACGCAGAATCTTACCGCGTTTAGCTGTGGCAAGAAGTGTTTCCAGAAGTTGTTCAAAATGGGCTGTTTTTTCCAGAAGCATTTGACTTGTCATCGTTTCAACGTCATCATATTCGGGATAATCAATATTGACTTCCACTTGCGCGAGCGATTCTAAAATTTCTTGACGAATGTTGTTAATCAAGTTAGAGAGGCTTCCATCGAGCTGTTTTACAGCAATATTGGCTGCCTGATCTGTTTTAGCACGAATCAAATCCATTACGGATTCGGCTTGCGCCAAGTCAATACGTCCATTTAAAAATGCACGTTTAGTAAATTCACCTGGTTCAGCGAGACGAGCGCCAGAGCGCAGCAGGAGTTGCAAAATTTCTTGGGTGACAGCAATTCCGCCGTGTGTGTTAATTTCCACAAGATCTTCACGCGTAAAGGTTTTTGGAGCTTTCATTACAGAGAGCATAACTTCATCAACGAGACGGTCCTCGTCAAAGATATGACCATAGTTGATGGTGTGTGAAGCAACTTTATCGAGATCTTTCCCTTGAAAGACCTTTTTAGCGATTGAGACAGCATCGCTACCAGACAATCGGACGATAGCAATTGCTCCTTCACCTAAAGGCGTGGAGATGGCTGCTATAGTATCAAATTCTTTTGTTATCATATTTTTATCCTAATTACTAATTTCAGTATGCCCTATTATATAACAAGTCGTCATAAAAATAAAGATTCGTCAACTCTTTCTTAAAGGTTTATCTTATCCATATTAAGCAAAATTCTAGTAAAATAAGAGTATGAGATTGGATAAATATTTGGCGGAAGCCGGGCTGGGATCACGTAAAGAAGTTAAGGTGATTCTCAAGACAGGAAAAGTGACAGTGAATGATCAGAAGGTGAAAGACGGCAAACTACATGTTGAGTCAGATAAAGATTGTATAAATTATGATGGGCAACCCATAGGCTATCAAGAATTTTATTATTACCTCCTTAATAAACCCGCTGGTGTTGTTTCGGCAACGAAGGATAATAAGGACAAAACAGTTGTCGAATTATTACAGGGAAAAGATTTTCGCGAAGATCTTTTCCCTGTAGGGCGCTTAGATAAAGATACAGAAGGCCTTCTGTTGCTAACAAATGATGGGCCACTGAGCCATAATCTTCTGAGCCCTAAAAAACATGTAGAAAAAGAATACTTTGCTCAAATCCAAGGCCAGGTTACACAAGAGACTGTTCGAGAATTTGCAGCAGGTTTGACCTTGAAATCTGGAGAAAACGTCAAACCAGGTCAACTTTTTATTGAGAAATCAGAGGAGAATAAAAGTGAAATCCGCCTGATTATTCATGAAGGTAAATTTCATCAGGTCAAACGAATGTTTGAAGCTGTAGGGATGAAGGTAACTTATCTCAAACGGTTACGTATGGGAAGTTTAAGATTGGATCCGGAATTAACTAAGGGAGCATACCGTCCGCTCACAGAAGAGGAAATTTTAAAACTCAAGGAGTAGCTATGGAAGAAATAGTTTCTGTAAAAAATCTAAGTGTCCAATTTGAAAAAGAAGAGATTTTAAAAAAACTATCTTTAAGTCTCTTTGCAGGAGAAATTGTTGGACTCATCGGTCCTTCAGGTTCGGGAAAGTCAACTTTTATGAATGCATTACTCGGGATTGTTGCTCCTAATAGTGGAGAAATCAAACTACTTGATATCTCGATTCCTAACCGCAAAGTGTTGTGCAAAATTGGCTATATGGCACAGTCGGATGCCTTGTTTACAGAACTTACAGGGAAACAAAATATGGAATTTTTTGGAGCCTTGCAAGGAAAAATAAGTGAAGAGGAGCTGCTCAAAGCTGCTCAAACCGTTGGGTTAACATCAGCTTTGTCCAAGGCTGTTTCGAAATATTCTGGCGGAATGAAGCGTCGCTTATCTTTAGCAATTGCTCTCCAGACGGGTGCTCCTCTCTTATGCCTAGATGAGCCCACAGTTGGTATTGATCCAGAACTTCGACAGGAAATATGGACAGAGCTTAAGCGACAAGCAGAGATGGGCAAAGCTATTCTATTGACGACACACGTAATGGAAGAGGCAGAGCGGTGTGATCGAGTTGTTTTATTAAGAGACGGGCACTTTGTGGCCCAAGGTAGTCCTGAAGCCCTTAAATCCCAGTTTCATGTTACTACTGTGGAAGAGGCCTTTATTCAAGCAGGTGATTATGATGAGAATTAAAGCGATTTTTAAACGTATACTGCTACAAAGGTTGAGAGATAAACGAAGCTTGGCTTTACTTTTCTTTGCTCCCCTTGGCATTATCAGTCTTTTATATTTTCTTCTTCAAGTTCCTTCGGATATAAAATATCGTGTAGGTCTACAAGAAAACCAACCTGTTTTAGCACAAGTTCTCAAGCAGAACGAAAAACTAAAAGTGATTGAAATAGAAGAAACGTTAAATACTCGAGAAATAGTAAATACTCACAATTTAGATGCTCTGATACAGCTGGTAGGAAATGAAATAGAAGTAACTTATGCAAATAGAGATACGTCAAAAACACAGGCACTTACTCAGATGATTGGACAAATTGCTCAAAAGATCCCAGCGAGTATGCGAGAAAACCAAGCAAAAAGTTCTGCAGAAAAAGTGCCGCAAGACTCGTTAGAAACACTAGCTCTGAATATAAAAAGTCATTATCTTTATGGTGACAGTTCCCTGAGTATGTTTGATAATCTAGCGCCACTGCTGGTAAGTTTCTTCGTTTTCTTCTTTGTCTTTTTAATATCAGGCATTTCACTTGTTAATGAACGAAGCAGTGGTACACTTATGCGAATGCTGGTTACACCTGTAAGACGTACTGAAATTGTGGCAGGTTATACTTTAGCCTACGGTTTCCTCGCACTACTTCAAACAAGCTTAATTGTACTTTGGACACGTTATGTTTTACAAATGCAGATTTTGGGGAACTTTATATTAGTCTTGTTGATTAATTTATTGATTGCTCTGATTGCGCTGTTGATTGGACTTTTGTTGTCTGCCCTTGCGAAAACTGAATTTCAATTTATTCAGTTTGTTCCGATAGCTGTCGTACCACAATTCCTTTTTTCAGGTATTATTAATGTCGACACAATGGCAGCGCCCTTACGCTGGATTGCACATCTTATGCCTCTGTATTATGGCGTTGATGCACTTCAAAAAGTAGTGAAACAAGGCGAAGGTTTCTCTCAAATCGGAAACAATCTGTTTATTTTAGGGCTGCTTGCTCTTGTATTGTATGTAGCTAATGTAGTGGCTTTAAAAGGTTTAAGAAAAACTTAGATATTCAAATAAAAAGCGAGTTATTTTCGCTTTTTTGTTATAATGATTGAGAAGAGTATTTGAAGGGATTTTACAAATGGAAAATTTAAAAAAACAAGTGGGTATAAAAGCAGCTGAGTACGTGAAGTCTGGTATGATTGTTGGATTGGGAACAGGTTCAACGGCAGCTTTCTTTGTGGAAGAATTGGGGCGCCGTGTTAAAGAAGAAGGTTTAGATATTGTTGGAGTAACGACGTCAAATGTAACCAGTCAGCAAGCTGAAAGTCTTAATATCCCTTTAAAATCAATTGATGAAGTGGATTATGTTGATTTGACAGTAGACGGTGCAGATGAAATTGATACAGCCCTTAATGGTATTAAAGGTGGTGGTGCGGCTTTGCTGATGGAAAAAATCGTTGCAACATATTCTAAAGATTATATTTGGATTGTTGATGAAAGTAAACTTTCAGAAAATCTTGGCAGTTTTAAAGTTCCTGTCGAAGTTATCCCTTACGGCTCAGAGCAGTTGTTCCGAAAATTTGCAGCGGCTGGTTATGCACCAACATGGCGGATGAATGGCCAAGACAAGCTCATAACTGATATGCAACATTATATTATTGATTTGCATATTGAGAAGATTACTGAGCCAGAAAAGCTGGCTGAAGAGCTTGATTTAACAGTGGGAGTTGTCGAACATGGTTTGTTTAATAACATGGTCAAAAAAGTTATTGTTGCAGGACAAGGCGGAGTTAAACTTATAGAAAAATAAAAAGAAGGAGTGTGCTCCTTCTTTTTATTTGTTCTTAAGCCATTGTTCTACGCCCCACTTATGAGAACCGCGCTTGAGTTTAACCAAAGCAGTCGGAACGTCAAACCAGAAAATTTTATTGAAATCCTCAAGAGGAGCCTGATCAAAATGAACTTCCAAAGTCTCGTAGATATAAGCAGGATTGCAAAAATATTTATCCCGATGTGAGCTATAAAAATATTCGTCGGCCTGTCCGAAATAACGTCCTAAAGTCGCAGTCGCACCTAACTCTTCCAGAAGTTCTCTTTCTAAAGCGCGAGCATGGTTTTCATCTGCTTCAATTTCTCCACCAGGGAGAAAAAAGGCTCCGTTTGGTGCTTGCACAAGACAGATTTGGCTCTTGTTTTCACGTGAAACAATACCATACACTCCATAGCGGTATTGGTAATCAACTCCGGCAATTTTTTCACCGAAGACTGGAATTTCTTGTTGTGTCATATTTACGGACCTCCGATATAATTTTATAGAAGAAAATTTAATTATATTCTATCAAAAAGTTGACAATTTTGATAAAATAAAGAGGCTAAACAAAGCTCTTGCGAAGGGAAATATGAACAGTGAAAAAATTCAATCTTAGTAAAATGATTATTATCGCCTTAATTATTGTTATTTCAGCATTTACAGCAATCTTCATCTCGGCTGATAATTTTAAAAATAATAAAAATCCATCAACGATGACACAAATTATTAATGATGGTACAGGAACCATAGACAGAATCATTGGTGCACCGATCCGCTTTGTTCAAGACAAAGCCAATCAAGTGGGCAATCTTTTTGATACATACAAACAAAATCAGTCCCTAAAAACACAGGTGGCAGACTTAAGTAGTTCAAAAAATAACCAAGAAAGTCTAGAAGTTGAAAATAAAGAATTAAAAGAAGCATTGAAGCTTCAAGAAACATTGACAGACTATAAGAGTATTTCTGCAAATGTGATTACCCGTAATCCGGCCAGTTGGGCAGATACGCTCGTAATTGATAGCGGAAGTAAACAAGGCATCAAAAACCGTCAACTCGTCATGGCTAATGGGGGTGTTATTGGGCGTGTAAGTCAGGTAAACGAAAATTCCTCTAAAGTTTCCTTGTTGAGCTCCGATAAAGGTATTGACGCTAAAATCCCCGTTCGCCTTGGTAGCCCGAGTGATCCAGTAAATGGACTTCTTGCGAGCTATGATGATGATCAGAATGCTTATGTTGTCACTTCTTTAGTAGGGGAAGGTAATATCGAAAAGGGAAGCCAAGTTGTTACTAGCGGTCTTGGAGGAGATTCGCCGCGTGGTCTCTTGCTTGGAACTGTAATTGATGTTAAAGAAACAGATCAAGGCTTGAACCGTAAAGTATATGTGAAACCTGCCAGCAATTTGTATGATATCCGGTTTGTCTTTGTGATTCAAGGCATGATTGGAGGCAACTAAATATGAGTCGTTTTAGCTTCCAATTTTTTAGTCCCTTATTTCTTTTTTTCCTACTCTTACTTGATGGGCAGCTGACGCATTTCTTTACGGCTTTGTCTGGTGGAAGTATCATGCCTGTAAGCCACTTGCTGCTCATTTTTATGGTATATACTGTGACACAGCACCGTCATAGCTATGTTCTTATCGTAGGTGTTCTTTTGGGAATTATCTATGACAGCTACTTTTTGGGAATTTTTGGTATTGCAAGTTTGATTTTACCTCTTATTGCTCTTTTCGTTTATCAAATCCAAACGGTTGTCTTTACCAATCGTTGGACACGTTTATTTACAGTGATTATCATTGTTTTTGCTTTTCAAGTTTTAAGTACGCTTATTGTTAACTTAGTCGGTGTTGTCAATGTCAACTTTGTCTCATTTATCGTTAGGCAACTTGCACCAACGTTAGCCCTAAATATTGCCTTTGCAATACTGCTGCAATGGCCTTTAGAAAAGATGTATCGCCTTCGGTGAACATCTTTTTGTAATTAAAGAGTAAAAAAAGTATTCTTAAAGAAATTAAATTGACTTGATTAAGTTATAAAAGAGTGTTATACTTGGGACTATCTTGGCGTTATAATATTTATAAATTATAGAAAACGGGAAGAAAAGAAAACTATGAAAAAGAAACTTATCACAGCATTGATGTTGTCGACAGTCATTTTATCTTCGGGTGCAAGCCTTGGAGCGGTAAAAGCGGACAGCACAGACGATCAAATCGCAAAGCAAGATGCAGCAATCAGCGCTGCTAAAAGTTCTTCTGCTGAAGCGCAAGCAAAAGTAGATGCGATTCAATCACAAGTAAATAGCTTACAATCTAAAAAAACTTCAACAGCAAATGAAGTAAATAAATTGATGAAGGAGCAAAAAGAACAATCAGCAGAGATTGCTCGTTTGCACAAAGACATCAAAGAACGTAACACAGCTCTTGAAGCACAAGCACGTAGCGCTCAAACAAGCGGTTCAGCGACAGACTATATGTCTACTATCTTGGATTCAAAATCTTTGACTGATGCAATTCAAAAAATGACAGCGATGGCAACCGTTTCTGGTGCCAACAAAGCCATGCTTGAAAAGCAACAAGAAGATGAAAAAGCTATTCAAGCTAAGTTGAAAGATAATGAAGCAAAATACGCTAAAGCTACAAAACTTCAACAAGAGTTAGAAACACAAAGTAACGAGTTGGCAAGCCAAGAAGCCGCCCTCAAAGTTGCTCAGTTAAATTATCAAACAACAATTGCTAACTCTGAGAGTAAAAAACAAAGTTTGATTGATCAAAAAGCAGCTGCAGTAGCTGCCCAAGAAGCTGCAGCTAAAAAAGCTGCAGAAGTGGAAGCTCAACAAGCTAAAGCTGAACAAGCTGCTCAAGCTGCTCAAAAAGCACAAACAGAACAAGCTGCAGCATCTAAGAGCGAAAATAAATCAGATGCAAGTACAGTAAATACAGAAACAGTACCTGTTGTTACAGCACCTGTTGAGACTACTCCAGCGGCTTCTGCACCAGCAGCATCAACACCAGCTGTAGAAGAAAGCAAACCAGCATCAAACAACAACACAACAACTACGAATACTGGTTCAAACTCAACTACAACTACTGATACTGGTTCAAATAATACTAACAATAATAATGTAACTGGTGGTTCAGGTTCATCAAGTACTCCAGGATCAAGCTTGAGCAATCCTTACCCTTGGGGACAATGTACTTGGGGTGTTTGGGAATACTTCGGTGGAAGTATTCCTACTTACGCTGGTAACGCCGGGGACTGGGTAGTTTACGCAAATAGTGGACCAGCAGTTGGTACAATTGCGGTATTCCCTCCAGGTAACCAAGGCGCAGGTGGCGTAGGTCACGTTGCTGTGGTCACAGCTGTAAATGGTGATAAACTTACTGTCTCAGAAACAAACTTCTCAGGTCCTAATGGTGGAGGTCTCGGTATCCGCACAACTCGTGAAGTTTCAGCTGCAGGTGTAAGTTTCATCCGCCCATAAGAAATAACTCAAAACAAGTAATGAAATATTGCTTGTTTTTTTGTGCATTGATAAAAAACAGAAACCGACAGAAACAAACTTAAACGTAACTGTAATTGATTTGTTACAAAACAGGCGGAGGCACATGATACAATATACTATATTCACCGAACTAACCTAGGGAGGCAAATTTAAAATTTTATGAAGAAAAAACTTATTACAGCATTGATGCTCTCGACAGTCGTGCTTACGGCTGGCGCACCTTTTGCTGCCGTAAAGGCTGATTCAACAGATTCAAAAATTGCACAACAAGATTCAAAAATCGCTAATGCAAAGAATGAAGCTGCTAAAGCGCAATCACAAGTTGATTCAATTCAATCACAAGTAAGCACTTTAAAATCAAAGCAAACATCAATGACTAAAAAAGTTAATGAGTTGATGGCTCAACAAAAGGAACAATCACAACAGATTCAAAAGTTGAGTGAGAGTATCAAGGAGCGCAATACTGCCCTTGAAGCTCAAGCACGTAGTGCACAAACTGATGGTTCAGCAACAAACTATATGTCTGCTGTATTAGACTCAAAATCTTTAACAGATGCGATTCAAAAAATGACAGCAATGGCAACTGTTGCTGGCGCTAACAAGTCAATGATTGAGCAACAACAAGCTGACCAAAAAGCTATTCAAACGAAGTTAGCTGATAACCAAAAGAAATATGCTGAAGCAACAAAACTTCAACAAGAGTTAGATGCACAAGCTAATGAGTTGGCGACACAAGAAGCTGCTCTCAAAGTTGCTCAGTTAGACTACCAAGCTACAGTAACTACTGCAGAAGGTAAAAAACAAGATTTATTGAGTCAAAAAGCAGCAGCAGAAAAGGCAGCTCAAAAAGCAGCAGCAGCAGAAAAAGCAGCAGCAGCGAAGTCTGTAGTAGCTCAACAAGAAAAAGCAGTAGCTGCAGCACCTGCAGCTTCTAATCCAGCTCCAGCCGCTAATAATACCGCTGACAATAGCAATTCGTCTACACCATCGACTGGAAATAATACAGGTGGCAATGGTAATTCTTCTAAACCAACGCCAGAACCAACGCCAGAACCAACACCAACACCAACACCAACACCAACACCAGACCCAGGACACAGTGGTACTAACCCTTATCCAGCTGGTCAATGTACTGCATTTGTTTGGGATTACTTTGGTGGTAACATGCCAACATACATGGGAAATGCTGGTGACTGGGTGGCTTATGCAAACAGTGGACCTGCAGCAGGTACAATTGCTGTATTCCCTCCAGGTAATCAAGGCGCAGGCGGCGTAGGACACGTTGCAGTTGTTCTTTCTGTATCTGGTTCAAAAATGACAGTTATTGAAGGAAACTTCAACGGCGGTTGGGGAACAACACGTGAATGTTCAACAGCTGGTGTAAGTTTCATTCGACCATAATTAAATAAAATTTAAATACAAACTACGGTTTGTATTTTTTATCTCTAGAATTTAGCACTCTTTATATAAGAGTGCTAATTTTTTTGCCAAAAGTCATAAAAAATGCTAAAATAGATTATGGTAGAAGTGTATATAGTCTACTTTTAGAGTAAGTGGTTGAAAAACCAAGTGAATCTCTAAAAATTCCATGTCAAGAAGGTTTAAATCATATGAATAACACAGAATTTTACGAACGCCTAGGTGTGGATAAAAATGCCAGCCAAGACGAAATTAAAAAAGCTTATCGAAAGATGTCTAAAAAGTATCACCCAGATATTAATAAAGACCCGGGTGCAGAAGACAAGTACAAAGAAGTTCAAGAAGCTTATGAAACTTTAAGTGATGAACAAAAACGTGCTAGCTACGATCAATATGGTGCCGCAGGTGCTAATGGTGGTTTTGGCGGAAGTCAAGGTGGTTTCTCTGGCTTTGACGGTTTCCAAAGTGCAGGTGGTTTTGGTGGTTTTGAGGATATTTTCTCAAGCTTCTTTGGTGGAGGCGGTGGCCAAGCTGATCCAAATGCACCACGTCAAGGAGATGACCTACAATATCGTATCAATTTGACGTTTGAAGAAGCTATTTTTGGTGTTGAGAAAGAAATCAAATACCATCGCGAAGAGCTTTGTCACACTTGTGCGGGTTCAGGTGCCAAACCAGGTACTCATGCTGAAACATGTCATAAATGTCATGGACGAGGACAAACACAAGTTATTCGAGACACTCCATTAGGGCGTATGTCAACAAATGTCGTCTGTGATGTTTGTCATGGTACAGGTAAGGAAATCAAATCTCCTTGTCCAACATGTCACGGTACAGGTCACGAAAAATTGGCACACACAGTTAAGGTAAAAGTACCGGCTGGTGTGGAATCAGGTCAACAAATGCGCCTCCAAGGTCAAGGTGATGCTGGGACAAACGGTGGCCCTTACGGTGATCTCTATGTCCGTTTCCAAGTTGCTGCAAGTGATAAGTTTGAACGTGATGGTAGCGAAATTTATTACAAGATGCCATTGAACTTTGTTCAGGCAGCCTTAGGGGATGAGATTGAAGTTCCAACTGTTCACGGTAATGTGAAGTTGAAGATTCCTGCTGGTACGCAAACAGGTACTAATTTCCGACTTAAAGGTAAAGGTGCACCTAAATTACGTGGTAGTGGTCAAGGTGATCAACACGTTGTGATTAATATTGTAACACCAGAAAAATTGAATGATGCTCAACGTGATGCTTTGCGTGAGTTTGCAAAAGCTAGCGGACAAAATGTATCAGAACAGAAAAAAGGATTTTTCGATAAATTTAAATAAAAAAGCTGTCGTTAGACAGTTTTTTTGTTTATCAATTAGGTAAATGCTGCTGTATTTGGTATAATGTTTTTATGAAACTTGTGAATTATAAACCAGACTATCTTCTAGAAGCTGTGTATAACTTGGATGTGGAAAACTTAAAAAAGCGAGACATTCGAGGAATTATGGTGGACTTAGATAATACACTTATTGCTTGGAATAATCCCGATGGAACACCCGAATTGCATCAATGGCTACAAACAATGCGTACAAATGGTATAAAGGTTATTGTTGTCTCAAATAATAAACATGACCGTGTCAAACGTGCGGTAGCTAAGTTTGATGTTGATTTTGTTTCGCGTGCGATGAAACCTTTTGCTTGGGGAATAAATAAAGCCTTAGTTAAACTTAACGAACGACCGGACCATGTCATTATGGTTGGTGACCAATTAATGACAGATATTCGAGCTGCACACCGTGCTGGAGTTCGCAGTATTCTTGTGAAACAATTGGTAGAGTCTGATGGTTGGAGTACCAAGTTTAACCGCTGGCGTGAACGCCGAGTGTGGAAAAAGTTGATTCGGAAATACGGCTATCCTAAATGGAATACAAGATTATAACTCTGCAGAGGCAGAGTTATTTTCTATTATTGGGCTTTTCCCGAGGTTTTCCACTGTATTTTTCTACTTATCCCAAGTTTTCCACAGTTTTACACACCTTATTCACAAAAATGTGGAAAACTGTGAATAAATGTGTGGAAAAAAGAAACCTCAATGAAGTTTCTTTTTTTTTTTATTTACATTAAACCGCGTTCTTTATACCATTGATCAGGTTGCCAGATCCACTGTCTTCCATCTTTTTTGAGAAGTTCAAAGGCTTCTTGTGGTCCCATGCTTGCTGCAGGATATTTCGGAAGCTCTTGATGCGCTTCATCCCATGCTTGGCGGATAACATCAATAAGTTCCCAAGAACGGGAAACTTCTTCCCAGTGGGAGAAGTTAGTGCCATCACCATGTAAAACGTCAAGCAAGAGTTTTTCATATGCTTCAGGAGAATTTCCTAAAATTGCTGCATCATGACGGTAGCCCAATTTGATAGGCGCGATATTGAATCCTTGGCCAACTTCTTTCCCATTAATTGTAAGGGAGAAACCTTCAGTAGGTTGGATATAAATGGTAAGGATGTTTTCCCCAAGATCTGTATCAAAAATATTATTAGGGTCTTGTTTGAAAACAATGTTAATTCGTGTTCCTTTTTCTGTCAGACGTTTTCCACTACGTACGTAGAAAGGAACACCAGCCCAACGGTCATTATCAATAAGGAATTTTCCAGCGACAAAAGTTTCTGTGTTAGAATCTGGCGCTACAGAGGGTTCAGAACGATAATCTACAAAGTTCTTACCGTCAATCTTACCCTCAATATATTGTCCAGGGATGAAAGCTTCAAGCGCTTCTTGTTTGGAATATTTACGAATGCTATGAAGGGCCTTAACCTTTTCGTTCAAAATGTTTTTTTGTGTAAAAGTTTGAGGCTTTTCCATAGCCAGTAAAGCCAAAACTTGAAGCACATGATTTTGAATCATATCCTTGAGCGCGCCGCTCGTTTCGTAATAACCACCGCGATCTTCAACGCCAATACTTTCAGCAAAAGTAATCTGTATATTATCGATGTGGTCCTTGTCCCAGATGGATTCAAACATTTGGTTGGCAAAGCGGATAGCCGAAACGGATTGAATCATTTCTTTTCCGAGATAGTGGTCAATACGGAAGGTTTGATCTTCTGAAAAGACATCTTTAAGTGCAGTATTCAGTTCTTGAGCTGTTTCCAAATCACTTCCGAAAGGCTTTTCGATAATCACACGTTCAAAACCTTTACCTGTCAGAATCTTTTCTGATTTGAGGTGGTTAGCAATGATTGAGAAAAATTGTGGCGCCATAGCCAGATAGAAAACTTGGTTGCAAGCAGTATTATACTTTTCTCGGAGTTCATCTCCGAGCTCCTTGAGGGCATGATAGTGACTGCTGTCATTTACATCATGGCTTTGATAGTAGAAGTGGCTCGAGAAGTCATTGAGTTCTTCTTGGTCACTGCTTAAACCAGCTAAAGATTCCATAACGATTTGGCGATAATACTCATCGGTCCATGGGCGACGAGCAGTACCAATCACTGCAAAATTTTCTGCAATTTCGCCTTTTTTATAAAGTTGGAAAAGGGCGGGATAAAGTTTCCGTTTTGCGAGGTCACCAGTAGCCCCGAACATGGTAAAAAGTACTTGTTTACTCATAAGTCTCTTCTTTCTATTGATTATCAAACATCATTTTCAGCATAGTCGATATAAGTATCAACATAATCCAGATAGTCTTTATTTAACTGGGTCTTTATATCTTGATACTCAGCTTCAGTATAATCACGCTCAGCAATTTTAGCACGATAAAAAGGTAAGTTTAATTCTTTTTGAAGTCTCTCTTCAAGCTCTTTACGATTCATAATGATTTCCTTATATGAGAAAAATTTACTACTAAGAAAATTATATCACAAAAATATCTTTGCGCCCTCCAACTGAGATTCTTTCGAATGAAAGTGATAGAATAGGAATATGTCTTTATTAACTTTTACACTTTGCATGCTCATACTTGGCGTTGTTGCCGGTATTGTAGGAAGCATTTTAGGTCTCGGTGGTGGAATTATCATCACACCGATTATTACCTCTTTTTTTGGGGTTGATATAAAATATGCAATCGGTGCAAGTATTGTCGCTGTTATTGCAACGAGTTCAGGTGCTGCCATTTCTTATTTGAAAGATGATCTGGTCAATGTTCGGGTCGCCATGTTTTTAGAAATTTTTACCACAATTGGTGGATTACTAGGAGCGATTTTGGCCGGACTGTTTAATGCTGCGGTATTAAATATACTTTTTGCTTGTTTATTGATTTTTCAAGCCTATAATATGTGGCGTAAGCTACATCAAGGTGAAAAAGTCTTGCAAAATGTTACCTCAGACAAATGGGCAGAAAAGATGAAGCTTAATTCTTCTTACTTTGATAAGCAAACAGGAAAAGAGGTCGCTTATCAAGTGGAAAAAGTCCCAGCTGGTGCATCGATTATGTTTGGTGCAGGAATAGCTTCAGGACTTTTAGGAATAGGTTCGGGGGCATTTAAGGTTTTAGCTATGGATACAACGATGAAAATGCCATTAAAACCGTCAACTGCAACCTCAAATCTCATGATTGGGGTAACTGCAGCAGCTTCAGCGACGGTCTACTTCTTTAACGGCTATGTTGATCCGTCCTTAGCAGGACCTTTAGCGATAGGAATTGTAGCTGGCGCAGCTATTGGTTCGCGTATTATGCCACATTTGCCTGCTCGGACGATTCGCTTGATATTTATTCCTGTAATTGGTCTTATGGCTTTACAAATGATACTTAAAGGACTTGGTTTATGACGGAAGAAAAAGAAAAATTACTTGAAATTGAACTCAGAATAGGAAAAATTTTAAGAGCGGGTGTGTTTATTAGCTCGGCAATTATCATTATTGGTTTAATTATGTTTGTTTTCACGGGGCATTCTGGTTACCCTGGGACGACTTATCCTCGAGGCTTGTCGGAAATTGCAGAGGGGCTTGTCGCTTTTAAAGCCTTCGCTTGGCTTATGACTGGTCTGTTTCTTTTGATTTTAACACCTGTCCTTCGGGTAGTTGCTTCTATTTTTGCCTTTACAAAAGAAGGTGATAAAATGTATGTCATTATTACGATGATGGTACTCGCTGTATTGATTATAGCTATCCTTTTAGGGCATACAGGTGCGTAAGCTATTTCTTGCAAAACACTATTGAAACTGGTATTATAGGTAGTGCTGGGGGAGTGGTGGAATGGCAGACACGCATGCTTCAGGTGCATGTGCTCGTAAGGGTGTGGGGGTTCAAATCCCCTCTCCCCCATAACCAGTTACAATCTCGCTTAGGCGGGATTTTTTATTTAAGAGGTGAAGATATGGCAAGAAGATTGACAAAAGAAGAGCTACAGGAGCGTATAGATGAAAATCCCCTCCGTGCTCTAGCAAGTATAGGAGAGGAAGTGGGTTTAACACGTGTTGGGATTGAAAAATTGCTGAAAAGCTATAAATTAGAAGATTATCGTAATCAAAAGATTAAAGCCTTACGTCGAACAGTAGCAAGGCAAAGAAGATTGAACAAATAAAGGAGAAATCATGGCAAAAATCGGATTTATCGGTACAGGAGTAATGGGCGCAGCAATGGCAGGTCATCTACTTGATGCAGGCAATGAACTGTATGTTTATAATAGAACAAAAGCAAAAACTGATTCTTTAGTAGCGCGTGGAGCAACTTACTGCGCGACACCGCAAGAAATTGCAGAAGTAACGGATATTGTTTTTTCTATTGTAGGCTATCCCAAAGATGTTCGCGAAATTTATTTCGGCGAAAAAGGTGTATTTAAGGCAGATGTACACGGCACGTTTTTGGTGGATATGACGACATCAGAGCCGGCTTTGGCTCAAGAGATTTATCATGCTGCAAAAGAAGCGGGAGCTTCGGCTTTAGATGCTCCGGTATCGGGAGGTGATATTGGGGCAAAGAATGCCAGCTTAACAATTATGGTAGGTGGTGAGGAAGAAGCCTATGAACATCTCTTGCCTTACTTTGAAGCTATCGGCAAAACGATTACACGTCAAGGAGCAGCAGGAGCGGGTCAACATACCAAAATGGCCAACCAAATTGCTATTGCAGGAACGATGACTGCAATGACAGAGCTGATGGTTTATGCAGATAAAGCTGGTTTAGATGTGGAAAAAGTTCTTCAAACAGTAGGAGGAGGCTCGGCAGCCACTTGGTCAATGACTAATTATGCACCGCGTATTTTACGTGAGGACTTTAGCGCGGGTTTCTTCGTTAAACATTTTATTAAAGATTTAGGAATTGCTTTAGCTGAGGCTGAAAAAATGGGGATTGAACTTCCTGCCACAGCAGGAGCGAAAAAACTTTATGATCGTTTAGCAGAAAAAGGATATGAAAATGATGGCACTCAGGCGCTGATTAAACTTTGGTGGCCAGAAGGCGTGAGACCGAATAAATAAAAAAAATAGACCATGTGGTCTATTTTTTTTATTTGAAAACTTACATTTCCTCTGGTGCTTCCACACCAAGCAGACGCAATGCTTCTTTTAAGACAAGAGAAGTTGCATTAGCAAGTGCTAAACGTGCTTGAAGCCCTTCGTTGTCCTCAAGGATACGTACATGTGCATAATATTTGTTAAAAGCTTGTGCTAAGGAAATTGAGTATTTCGCAATGATAGAAGGTTCATACTTATCGGCAGCACGTTTAACAATGTTACCAAAGTCTTGGAGTAGCTTCACAATTTCCCAAGCTTCAGCTGGTGTTTCTTCAACATTGACAGGTTGCGGTACATAGTTTGCTTTACGTAAGATTGAACGGATACGTGCATACGCATATTGTACGTAAGGGCCAGTCTCACCTTCAAATGAAACCATCTCTTCAAGGTTGAAGTCATAACCATTGTTACGGTCGGTTTTTAAGTCGTAGAACTTCACGGCACCAACCCCAACTTGTTGTGCAACACGCTCTTTGTTTGGCAAGTCAGGATTTTTATCGTTGATTTGCTTCAGAGCACGTTCTACCGCTTCGTCAAGTGTTGTTTCTAACTTAACAACGTGACCTTTACGTGTTGAGAATTTTTTCCCGCCTTGCGTTACCATACCGAAGGACACGTGTGTCATGTTGTCTGACCAGTCATAACCGGCTTCCTTGAGTACTGCCTTTAATTGTTTGAAGTGGTTTTGTTGCTCGCCACCAACAACATAAAGTGATTTTACAAAATCAAAAGTTGCTTTACGGTACATTGCTGTTGCTAAGTCACGTGTAATGTATAATGTTGCACCGTCAGTTTTTTTAATCAAGGCTGGGTTGAGGTTGTATTTTTCGAGGTCTACAACCATCGCACCTTTAGATTCGTGCATTAAGCCTTTAGATTCTAGGTCTTCAACAACGGCATCCATCTTATCAGAGTAGAAAGATTCACCTGTAAAGTGATCAAACTCAATGCCTAATTTACCGTAAATACGGTTAAATTCAATCAAGCTGACATCAGAGAACCATTTCCAGATGCGAAGGGCTTCCTCGTCACCTTGTTCCATTTTAAGGAACCAAGCGCGACCTTCTTCGTCTACCGCGGGATCTTCTTTAGCTTCGGCATTGATTTGTACATAAAGCTTCAATAACTCATCGATTGGATTGGCAGTAATTGTCGCTTCATCACCGTATTTTTTATAAGCAGTGATCAAGAGACCAAACTGTTTGCCCCAATCTCCCAAGTGATTGATTTTGATTGTATTGTAACCAATCTTTTCATAAATTTTTGAAAGCGAGTCTCCGATAACAGTTGAGCGCAAATGACCAATAGAAAAAGGCTTGGCAATATTTGGAGCCGACATGTCAATAGGAACATTAGCACCATGACCGATATTTTGGTCGCCATAGTCTTCTTTTTCAGTGATAACTTCGTTGATAACTGCTGTGGCAACAGCTTTTTTGTCAAGGAAGAAATTCACGTAAGGACCAGTAGCAACTACTTTATCAAAGCCAGTAGCATCAATGTTCTCAGCGATTTCACCAGCGATGATTTGTGGGGCTTTGCGCAAAGTCTTGGCTAAACTGAAAGCTGGAAATGCGATATCGCCCATTTCTGATGATTTTGGTTTTTCAAGCAAATTTTCGATTTGTTCGAGTTCAAGCGCACCATCGAGTACGGCGAACAAAGATTTTGCTGCTAATAGTTTTTCATTCATGGAATAATTATACCATAATAGAAATAAAAAAGTATAGTGCTTATTGTGTTAAATTTTAAGCTTTATGAGTGAAGTGAGCCAAATAACTTATAGGATAAGGAGCATTCTTTTTCAGAGATGTTTTTTTGTGTGATGTGTTGAATTTACGGACTGAAAAAATTATAAAAGATATATTTTGTATTTTTATACATTTTTGATTAGAAGGTGGAATGGTTGAAGCAAGGAAGAGGTCTCTTTATTCATTGGTATTATGAGGATAGGTGCATATATTTTTATCCTAAGAGGTAAAATGTGTATAAATAATAACTTAAAATAATGACAAATGTACCTTCATTCTTGTATTTTGTTGAGTATTTTTATGCTATAATGAGACTATGAAAAGAGAAGAACGATTAAATTTAATTAAACAAATTATCTCTGAAAATAAGATTGCGACACAGGAAGAGCTTCAAAGTGTCCTAGAATCTAGAGGGGTAAAGATTACGCAGGCGAGTCTGTCACGTGATATTCGTGAGCTGCATATTATTAAAAAGCGTGAAGACGGCAAGAGCTTTTATGTTTTTTTGACAGAGCTTAACTCGCCTTCACAATCTTTGCTGCAACAATATCTGACTAACTTTGTACTGAAAGTTGATGTTGCCAGTGTTAATGTAGTTGTACACACGCATCTGGGTGAGGCAGATCTTTTGGCGAATGCTTTTGATGATGAGCAACGCCCGGAAATTTTAGGGACTTTGGCTGGTGCAGATACTTTACTGCTCATTTGTAAGGATGAAGCGGCTGCAGAAAGCTTAGCCTTGGAGATTGAAGATGCCTTATAATGCAAGTAAAGAAAAATTGATTGCACATATTCTTGATTTGGATTATGTTAAGGCTTTTCAAAAAGCAGAAAATACCTTACAGGAAGAAAAAGAGCTGTTTGAGCAACAAAGTAAAATGAAGGAGCTGCAGAAGGAAGCTGTTCTCTATCAAAAAATAGGTAAAATACAGGCCTTTAAAGAAACATCTAATGCAGCACAAAAGATACACAAGTCTTTAAAAAACGATCCCTTAGTTGAGGATTATCTTTTAAAAATGCAGCCTGTTGATGCTCTTTTGAATCATGTAACAGGTGAAATTGAAAGTAAAGTTAATGAAGCTTTAGGACATTAGGTCGCTAGGAGAAGGATCTTGTGTCCTTTTTGTTTTTACCTACAAGCTTAAGCTGGCTTTTTGTATGTTATAATAGAAGCAAACAATTTTCAAAAGAAAGAAGAATTATATGTCTGAAAAAATTTCACCAGGAATGCAGCAATATCTTGATATCAAAGCTGATTATCCGGATGCTTTCTTGCTCTTTCGTATGGGAGATTTTTACGAGCTTTTTTATGAAGATGCGGTGAATGCAGCCCAAATTTTAGAATTGTCTCTGACTTCGCGCAATAAGAATGCAGAAAATCCGATTCCAATGGCAGGCGTTCCTCACCATTCAGCAGATCAATATATTGAGCAGCTTGTGAATCTGGGCCATAAAGTTGCCGTGGCAGAGCAAATGGAAGACCCTAAAACAGCTGTCGGTATTGTCAAACGTGCCGTCACTCAAGTTATCACACCAGGAACAGCTGTTGATGTGGGTTTAACAACGGAAAATAACTTTTTGGTGGCCTTGGATAAAGCTTCTGAAACATTTTCCTTGGCTTATATGGATCTATCAACAGGCGAATTTAAAGCAACACAGTTCTCTGATTTTTCAGCAGCCCTCAGTGAGATATCATCTCTAAAGGCACGTGAGATTGTCGTCGGTTATGAGCTATCAGATGATGACAGGAAAGTCTTTGAAAAACAGTTGAACGTGATGGTTTCAGAGCAATACGAGTATGAAGACGTTGCTTCCACACTTACTCCTTTGGAAAATCAAGTGGCTTCAAAGCTCTTGGCCTATGTTAATCGCACTCAGTTACGGGATTTAAGTCACTTACAGGAAGTGGAACACTATGAAATAAAAGACTTTCTGCAAATGGACTTTGCAACAAAATCTTCTCTAGAGTTAACCGCAAATAAACGAGAAGGAAAAAAACATGGGACACTCTATTGGTTGCTTGATGAAACCAAAACAGCTATGGGCACACGTTTACTCCGTAACTGGGTAGATCGTCCGTTGATTTCTGCCAGCGCAATCAATAAACGTGCGGATATTGTACAACTTTTCGTGGACAATTTCTTTGAACGGGCAGATTTGATTGAGGCTCTAAAGGGAGTTTACGACCTTGAGCGCTTGGCTTCCCGTGTGTCCTTCGGTAAAGTTCTTCCCGTGGATTATTTACAGTTAGAAAATTCCTTATCTAATGTCCCAGGCATTAAAAATGTTTTACTGACCATGAACAATCCAGCCCTGGAACCCTTGATCTCTCAACTGGATGAAATTCCAGAGCTTATCTCCTTGATACGTCAGGCAATAGATGAATCTGCGCAACGTGTCATCACTGAAGGGGGTGTCATTAAGTCAGGTTATAATGAGCAGCTGGACAAGTATCGCGAAGCTTTAACAAATGGTACCTCGTGGATAGCAGAGTTGGAAGCGAAAGAAAAAGCCAACACCGGAATCTCGACATTAAGAATTGATTTTAACCGCAAAGATGGTTATTATTTCCATATTACGCAGAGTCAGCTTGGTAGTGTTCCTGACCACTTTTATCGTAAAGCCACGCTGAAAAATTCAGAGCGTTTTGGCTCAAAAGAGTTGGCTGAAATCGAAGAAATTATGCTTGAGGCACGTGAAAAATCAAGTATTTTAGAATATGATCTTTTTGCGCAAGTACGTACAGAAACTGAACAATATATCTCGCGCCTGCAGAAATTAGCAAAAGCAATTGCCAGTATCGACTGTTTGCAAAGCTTAGCGACTGTTGCCGAAAAATATCAGTATATCCGTCCAATTTTTACTCCAGAACGTAAGGTTAACATTATAAAAGGGCGTCATCCTGTGGTTGAGAGCGTTCTTGGGGCACAAGAATATGTCCCCAATGACATTAAGTTACCGGACCAAACCGCAATTCAACTCATCACTGGGCCAAATATGTCTGGTAAATCAACTTACATGCGTCAATTTGCGATGATTGTTATTATGGCACAGCTAGGTTCTTTCGTACCAGCAGAGGTTGCTGAACTTCCCATATTTGATGCGATTTTTACACGTATTGGTGCAAGTGATAATCTAATCTCAGGAGAGTCGACCTTTATGGTAGAAATGATGGAAGCCAATCATGCTATCCAACATGCTACGCCGCATTCTTTAATTATTTTTGATGAACTTGGACGAGGCACTGCAACCTATGACGGAATGGCTTTGGCGCAGTCGATTATTGAGTATATTCATGATAATATTCATGCTAAAACACTCTTTGCGACGCATTATCATGAGTTGACGGAGTTGGCAGATAATCTTAAGGAGTTAGAAAATGTTCACGTTGCCACCTTAGAAAAAGGCGGTGATGTGACTTTCCTGCATAAGATTACGGAAGGTCCAGCAGACAAATCCTATGGTATTCATGTGGCTAAAATTGCAGGATTGCCAACAAAATTACTTGAACGTGCCGATATTATTTTACAAAAGTTGGAGAATAAGCCTGTGATGAGCAAGGCACCCGAAGTTGAAAAAGAGCAATTGAGCCTTTTCACTTTTGAAGATAACCATCAAGAGTTGATTGAGATGCTAAAAGAAACGAATGTCGATAATATGACAGCACGCGAAGCTTTGAACTTTTTATGGGATCTCAAAGACAGGCTGTAAGATTTGGTTTTTAATAGTAAAATTGTTAGAATAAAGTGAATAAATATAGAAGTGTTAAAAGGAGAGTGTATGGCGGAAGATAAAGATAAAATCGTAGAAACACCTGAAGTCCCCGAAGTCGAAACTATGGAAGAAGATGGTGTTGACGTAACTCCTGCAGGTAAACAGGAAGAAACACTTATAGTATCAGAAACAGAGCGCTCTGTCTCGCCTGTTTCGGAGACTGTGGAAATTGTGGAAACTACAACTGAAGAAGAGGTTGCAGCTCCCGATGTAGCATCCAAAGACGAGATTCTTCCTGAAAAAGAAGAAACTGAAGCACCTCAAGTTTCTCCATTTGATTATGCAGATGAGCCATTTTTGGCAGACAACCGTGTCAAATCAGGAATAACTCCAAAATGGAACTGGGGTGCAATGGCTATGCCCGTCTTCTTTGGTGTAGCTAATCGCTCTTATCTCGGTTTGCTCAGTTTACTTGTATGTATTCCTTGGCTTGGCTGGATTTTTGGTATTGTTTGGGCTATTGTTTTCGGTATTAATGGAGAACGTTGGGCTCTACAAAATCCAGACAATCGTTACCGTGATGAAGAAGAGTTTCGTAAGGTTATGGACGGTTGGAATCGTGCCGGATTAGTTGCCTTTATCATTGGTGCAGTAGTTATCGTACTTCTCTTGCTTTTCTTTATGATTCTTGGCGCAGCTATATTCAGTAACATGGATCAGCTTCAGTATTAAAATAGATTAATGAAGTGATAATATGAGAGACCTCTCCGGTGTATTTCAGGAGAGGTTCTCTTTGTTGTCAAGAAACTCTTCAGCTTTCAAATTTCTCTCTTTAAAATATGCTATAATAAGTACTGACTATGAAAAAGAGAAACAGTCGCTTGATGCGGAGGTCTGAATAAGTGGGAAAAATAATCGAACTTGATGAATCACTTGCTAATCAGATAGCAGCTGGTGAAGTGGTAGAACGGCCTGCTAGCGTTGTAAAAGAATTAGTAGAAAACTCAATTGATGCCGGTGCAACGCGTATCATTGTGAAAATTCAAGAGAGTGGTTTACGACTCATTGAAGTGATTGACAATGGAACGGGGATTGAAAAAGAAGATGTTGCTAAGTCTTTGAAGCGGCACGCAACCAGTAAAATCAAAAATAAAGCGGATTTGTTTAAAATCCGTACTCTTGGATTTCGGGGAGAAGCGATGCCTTCAATTGCTTCAGTCAGTGAATTTTCTATTGAGACAAGTGTGACAGATGAAGAGTCAGGCACACGCTTGATTAGTCATGGTGGAAAAGTGGACACATTAGAAGCAATTGCCCAAAGAGAAGGGACCAAGGTTACTGTACAAAATCTTTTCTACAATACGCCGGCACGCTTAAAATATATTCGTTCCTTGCAAGCAGAACTTAGCCACATTACGGATGTCATTAATCGTCAAAGTATGGCTCATCCCGAGATTTCTTTCACACTGATCAATGAAGGCAGAGAATTGATGAAAACGGCGGGAAATGGTGATCTACGTCAGGTTATTGCCAGCGTTTACGGCCTTTCAACTGCCAAAAAAATGTTAAAAGTAGAAGCGGAAGATTTAGATTTTACGATTTCGGGATACGTGAGTTTGCCTGAGCTAACACGCGCTAACCGTAATTACATTACCTTGATGATAAATGGCCGCTTCATCAAAAATTTCTTGCTAAACCGTGCAATCCTTGAAGGATACGGTAACCGTTTGATGGTGGGGCGTTTTCCTATTGTTGTGCTTTCTATTGAGATTGATCCGCAATTAGCCGATGTTAATGTGCACCCGACGAAACAAGAAGTACGCTTATCAAAAGAGCGTGAACTAATGCGTTTGATTACAGAAGCTATTCAAAGTGTTTTTGTAGAGCAAACTTTAATTCCTGATGCATTGGAAAACCTTAATTCACGGCGGGCGAAAGTAGAGGAACAACCAGAAGTTACAAGTGAGAGCAAAACAACAAACCTTTATTACGATAAGGTAAGTCAGGATTTCTTTGTGAATAAGACTCAGGTACATGAGGAGTACAGCATGCCTCAGGAGAAGGTTGTTCCTCCAGATGAAGCCCGCACACCTTCTATTTTCGAAGAAACTGTGATCGAAGAAAAACAACAGGCTGAAAGCCCAGAGAAAATAGAAGAAAAAACGGCCTTTCCTGATTTGGAATATCTGGCACAACTGCATGCTACTTACCTGCTTTGCCAAGCGCAAGATGGACTTTATATTATTGATCAACATGCCGCCCAAGAGCGGATAAAATATGAATATTGGCGCGATAAAATTGGTGAAGTAAGCATGGACCAACAAATTTTACTGGCCCCTTACATTTTTAGTCTACCTAAGAATGATTTTTTGATGTTTTTAGATCGAAAATCTATTTTGGAAGAAGCAGGATTGTTCCTTGAAGAATATGGAGAAAATCAATTAATTCTACGTGAGCATCCCACTTGGCTTCAAGAAAATGACTTAGAAGAAACAGTTTATGAGATGATTGATGAAATCCTTTTGACAAAAGAATTCTCAGTCAAAAAATATCGACATGATTTAGCAACAATGGTGGCATGTAAGAGTTCGATTAAGGCAAACCATCCGCTTGATGTTGAATCAGCGCGGGCATTAGTCAAAGAACTTGCTACTTGTGAGAACCCTTACTCTTGTGCGCATGGACGTCCAACAATTGTCCATTTTAATGGCGGAGACTTAGAAAAAATGTTCCGACGCCGTCAAGAAACACATCTTTCCAAAGCCGCAAGTTGGAAGAATATAAATTAAAAATAGGAAAAGAAGAAAAATGACAACTTTATACATGGTAGTCCCTTGTTACAACGAAGAATTGGTACTTGATGAAACATCACGCCGCCTTGAAGAGAAATATGCAGCTTTGAAGCAAGCTGGCAAGATTGATGAAAAAAGCCGTGTTGTTTATGTTAATGATGGTTCGCGAGACAGTACCTGGGAAAAAATTCAAGAAAAACATGCGGCCAATCCGATGTTTAGTGGTATCAATCTCTCACGCAACAGAGGGCATCAAAATGCGCTCTTGGCAGGTTTGATGCAAGTTAAAGACTTAGCAGATGCCGTTATTTCAATGGATGCGGACTTACAGGACGATATCAATGCGATTGATGCGATGCTTGAAGAGTACGAAAAAGGTTACGAAGTAGTTTATGGCGTACGTGATAATCGTGACACAGATACGGCATTTAAACGTCGTACAGCTATGGCTTTTTATGGCTTGATGAAGAAACTAGGCAGTGAATCTGTGCCCAATTCGGCAGACTTTCGCCTGATGAGCAGTCGCGCCTTAAATGGTTTAGCTGAGTATGAGGAAGTAAACCTCTTTTTACGTGGCATGGTCCCTCTTGTGGGATATAAATCAACAAATGTTTACTATAAACGTGGGGAACGTTTTGCAGGGGAAAGTAAGTACCCTCTCAAAAAGATGGTGAGTTTTGCGATTGATGGTATTACTTCAACTTCAGCAACACCGATGCGCTTTATTTTCTGGACTGGATTGACAATGTTCCTTCTTGCTTTTGTAGCTGGAATTTATGTTGTAGCGCGTCATTTCATCGGAGGCTTTCCAACGACTGGTTGGGCCTCAATCATGGTTGCTATTATTGGTCTGGGTGGAATTCAACTCTTGGCTCTTGGGATTATTGGTGAGTATATTGGTAAGATCTTCCTCGAAGTTAAAGCACGCCCACGTTTTATTATCCAAGACTTTATTAACACAGAAGGTGATGAGGACTAATGTACGAATACTTCCAAGGCAAGTTAGTTAAAATTACACCAACATATATCGTTGTTGATGTCGCAAGTATTGGCTATCTCATCAATGTAGCAAATCCTTATGCTTGGTCGCATATGATGAACCAAGAGATTAAAATATATGTGCACCAAGTGATTCGGGAAGATGCACATAGTTTATATGGCTTTATGGATGATGCAGAGAAAGCTTTGTTTTTACGTTTGATTAGTGTATCAGGCATTGGACCAAAATCTGCCTTAGCAATCATCGCTGCAGATGATAATGTGGGTCTTGTTCATGCGATCGACAACAGCGATATCAAGTATTTGACGAAATTTCCAGGTGTCGGTAAAAAGACAGCGATGCAGATGGTTCTGGATTTAGCTGGTAAGTTTGATGCTACGACTTCAGCTGAAATAGTCAAAACTACGGCTAAAAATGAAAATCTAGCTCTTATTGAAGCGATTGAAGCTTTGCAAGCCCTAGGCTATAAAGCAACCGAGCTTAAGAAAATTCAGAAGAAACTTGAAGTTGAATCTGGATTGACCAGTGAAGAGTATATCAAAGCCGCCCTTAAATTAATGATGAAATAAAATCCGTACAATACGGATTTTTGTTATAATAAAAACAATGAACGAAAACTTATCACCAACACCACTTGAAGATGAAATGATGGTTGAGAAGTCTTTAAGGCCTCAATTTTTCAATCAATACATCGGTCAAGACAAGGTTAAAGAACAACTTGAAATATTTATCAAAGCAGCAAGACTACGTGAAGAAGTACTGGATCACGTGCTTCTTTTTGGCCCTCCCGGATTAGGTAAAACAACCATGGCCTTTGTTATTTCGAATGAGCTGGGGGTGAATATCAAACAAACATCGGGACCAGCAATTGAAAAACCAGGTGACTTGGTCGCTATCTTAAACGAACTTGAGCCAGGAGATGTCCTTTTTATTGATGAAATCCACCGTATGCCTATGCAAGTAGAAGAAGTTCTTTACTCTGCCATGGAAGACTTCTATATTGATATCATGCTCGGATCTGGCGATGGCAGTCGCTCAGTTCATTTGGATTTGCCGCCTTTTACATTAGTGGGGGCAACAACGCGAGCTGGGATGCTTTCCAATCCTCTGCGTGCGCGTTTTGGAATTTCAGCTCATATGGAATATTACACTGAACGTGACTTGGAGGAAATTGTCAAACGGACAGCGGATATATTTGAAGTGGAGATTGTGGACCAAGGTGCGCTTGAGATTGCATTGCGAAGCCGAGGTACACCACGTATCGCAAATCGCCTGCTGAAGCGCGTTCGAGATTTTGCACAAATTATGGGTGACGGTCGCGTAGATAAAGAAATCACAGATAAAGCACTTCAGATTTTAGATGTGGATAATGCGGGACTTGATTATATTGACCAAAAAATCTTACGCACAATGATCGAAATGTATAATGGAGGTCCTGTAGGTTTAGGAACGCTAGCGGTTAATATAGCAGAAGACCAAGAGACTGTTGAAGATATGTATGAGCCTTATCTGATTCAAAAAGGGTTTATCATGAGAACTAAGCAAGGGCGTAAAGCGACACCCAAAGCCTATGAACATTTGGGTTATCCTTATCAAGAGAAATAAAAAATACTCCATATGGAGTATTTTTTATATGTTTTACTTAAATAAATTTCCTTTATATGATATTTTTTATGCCCATAGCTGTGCTATAATGAAGATATGGAAAAAATAGTATTTGTCTGCTTAGGTAATATTTGTCGAAGTCCCATGGCTGAGTTTGTTATGAAGGACTTAGTTGAAAAAGAGGGGAAAAATTTCGAGGTGGAAAGTAGAGCCACATCTAGCTGGGAACACGGGAATCCCATCCATCCAGGAACACGTTCTCTTTTAACTACGTATGGCATCCCATTTGATGCTACCAAAGGGAGCCAACAGATCTCACGGGAAGATTTCCAATATTTTGATCAAATTATTGCAATGGATAAATCTAATAAAGAAAATTTAGAGAAAATGGCTCCTGCAGATCAAAAATATAAAATAAAAATGCTTTTGAATAAATCAGTCCCAGATCCTTGGTATACGGGAGATTTTGAGGAAACTTACCGCTTGGTAAAAGAGGGTTGTTTAAATATTTTAGAAAATAATGGCAATTGATGTTATATGATATGACATAAACCTTTGACAAGAGATAAAACTAGGTTTATAATATGGCCATAGAGTTGAAGTTGAGGAGATGACGGGTGAAAGAACGTGAATTGAGACACTCCCTAGCAGTGCTACCTATTGGTACTGTTATGAAACTAACAGGATTGAGTGCAAGACAAATTCGCTATTATGAGGAACAAGGTTTACTTTTTCCAGAGCGTAACGAAGGTAACCGTCGGATGTACTCTCTTAATGATATTGAGATTGTTTTTGATATTGCTGATTTACTGTCGGAAGGCAATAATATCGCTGATATTAAGCGTATCTATGCTCAAAGACAGAAAAAAGCTATGAAAAATCTCTCTATCAGCGAAGTACATCTTGCTTTAGAACGTGAATTTGCACAGCAAGGACGCTTCGGACATCCAACATCAACTCATTTTAACCAGCCGCGTATGTAAGAAAAACTTACATCAAAGAAATTGAAGCATCGTTTATTCTTAAAAGGAGCCGTATTATGGGAATCACAGCAGCAAACATCCGTCGTGATGTCAAAGAAAAAAATATTAAGTTTCTACGTCTAATGTTTACCGATATTTTAGGAACACTTAAAAACGTAGAAGTTCCAGCAACTGATGAACAGTTAGACAAACTTTTTGACAACAAGATGATGTTTGATGGCAGTTCAATTGAAGGCTTTGTCCGCATCAATGAATCAGATATGTACCTCTATCCAGATTGGGACACATGGATTATCTTCCCTTGGGGAGATGAGTACGGAAAAGTAGCTGGCGTTATCTGTGATGTTTATACAGCAGAAGGACAACCTTTCCCAGGAGATCCACGTGGCGTATTGAAACGTAATCTTAAAAATATGGAAAAATTAGGCTTTAAAAAATTCAATCTTGGTCCAGAACCTGAATTTTTCCTCTTCAAGCTTGATGAAAATCAAGAACCAACACTGGAAGTAAACGATAAAGGTGGATATTTTGATCTCGCACCGACCGACTTGGCAGGAAATACACGTCGCGAAATCGTAAATGTCCTTACTGACCTTGGTTTTGAAGTAGAAGCAAGCCACCATGAAGTAGCTGTTGGGCAACACGAGATTGACTTCAAGTATGCCGATGCATTGAAAGCTTGTGACAATATTCAAATCTTTAAACTTGTGGTAAAAACAATCGCACGTAAACATGGTTTACACGCAACCTTTATGGCCAAACCTAAGTTTGGTATTAATGGATCTGGTATGCACTGCAACATGTCGCTCTTCACAGAAGATGGGCAAAATGCTTTCTATGATGAAGCAGGTGATATGGGACTTTCGGAAGCTGCAAACTACTTTATTGGCGGTTTGCTCAAGCACGCTTATAACTATACAGCCATCACTAACCCAACAGTTAATAGCTACAAACGTTTAGTGCCCGGATATGAAGCACCAGTTTACATTGCCTGGGCTGGTCGTAACCGCTCACCGCTAATTCGCGTACCAGCATCCCGTGGTATGTCTACACGTGTCGAGCTTCGTTCAGTAGATCCATCAGCCAATCCTTACTTGACAATGGCTGTTCTCCTTGCCTCTGGTCTTGATGGGATTGAAAATAAAATCGCCGCACCAGAAGCTGTTGAAGCGAATATTTATGTAATGACCGAAAGTGAACGTAAAGCACATGGTATTACAGACTTGCCGTCGACTTTACACAATGCTGTGAAGGCACTACGTGAAGATGAAGTAGTAACAGCTGCCTTAGGTGAGCATGTTTTGGTTAACTTTGTGGAAGCTAAAAAAATCGAATGGGCGAGCTATGCACAATTTGTAAGTCAATGGGAAATCGATAACTATTTGGAACTTTACTAAAAGAGATAAGCATCTTTAAGATGCTTTTTTTGAATTTTTATACTAAAAAGACTAAACTATACATATGGATATAAAAGAAAATTTAAAAAATATTATAGATAAATTAGACTATGGACAGGTTGCAAAACTTGCAATGTTGGAGAGAGGAGCTTATGCAGTATCTGGACCGCAGGAAGCAGCTGCTGATGGTGACCTGTTTGAGGACTTTGCATCCAAATACTTGTCGGAGAATGAAGATTTGACGGTTGTTAATCGCAAAGACCCAGAAGTTGCACTTCAACCAGAAGATTTTGAGGTATTGCTTGGTCAACTAAAAGCTCCTCAACATATCATTTTCGTAGAATGTCTTGAATTAGGTACGACTGAAATTAAGGGCTTTTTGAATGCCTTACTCTCGGCTGGTTTAATCGAAAGTAGCAAGGTAGTTCTCTTGGACTTGCCACAATTAGAATATATGGCATTACGTTCAAGTATGAAAGGAAAAATCGCTATTTAAAGCGATTTTTTTCTTGATATTCTCGGGAACGTTTCATAATTTCTTTATAGATAGAGTGGATAGCTGGCTCGTATTGGAGTTTCTCTGTCCTTTTTTTTATCTTTTCGAGAATAAAGTATTCTCGATCCGCATCGTAGACATTTTTATTTTCTTCTGCCTTAGCTGTGATTACCTCGTCAACCAAGGACATGCGTCTTTCTAAAAGCGCAATAATTTGATCGTCTAGTGCATCAATTTCTTTACGGGTTTTTTCTAAAGTCATATTTTTATTATGACACAAAAGCTTCTGGAGGACAATTTTTAAATAAAAAAAGCAATCTACATTTATTAAAATGAAAAAGTTTGTCTTTCGACTTTAATAATGTTAAACTTTAATAAATAATATTAAGGTTGGAGAAATTATGGATTGGTTTTTTAATCTGGAAGATGAAGAACAAGAATTTATCAAACAATTTATTTTTGCATCGGGTTCTTTAAAAGAGTTGGCCAGGTATTATGGGGTGAGTTATCCTACAGTGCGGTTGCGTGTAGACCGTTTAATTGAGAAAATTGCTCTGAGTGATACTAAAAAGGATTCCTTTGAAGTGAGTATTATGCAAATGGTTATTGATGAAAAAGTGAGTCTGAGCAGTGCAAAAGAGATTATAAGAAAACATAGGGAGATATGAGATGAATCATTTAATGGATATAGCAATAATTGGAATTATTATCGCATTTCAGACATTTGCAGGCTATAGGGAAAATAAGTACCTGGGTGCCATACTTCCCCTTGCTTTCTTGGCCGCTGTAGGTGTTTTCTTATACAGAGGTGCTCTTGGTTTTAATTTTAAAGATATTGTGATGCCCTTCATTGGACTCTTTGTCTTAATCATGCTGTATCAAGGAGGAAAAGAGTCAAGAAAAAGCAAGATAAATAAAGAGTTAGAGAAAATGAAAGCCAAAGATATTTCAAAAAGAAAATAAGGGATAATTTAATCGCAAGTATTGACTCTATTGTGGGTTAAGTTTATAATTATAAGATGAATAAAAGCGAAAAAATTGAAGGATATGAACTCCTTAACCTACAATTGAAAGGTTTACTTTCAACACAAAACTATACATTGTCAAATCTCTCCAACGCATCAGCTCTTCTTAATGACTTCTTGCCTAATCAAGTCTTTGCAGGGTTTTATTTGTACAACGGCGAACAACTTATTTTAGGCCCTTTTCAAGGTGGGGTTTCTTGTGTCGAAATAAAGTTAGGCGCTGGAGTATGTGGTGAAGCCGCAGAAAAACGCCAAACATTGATTGTTGACAATGTTAAAGAACATAAAAACTATATTTCTTGTGACAGCCGAGCACTGTCAGAAATTGTAGTACCGATTATTAAAGACGGCGAATTAAAAGGAGTTTTAGATTTGGATGCTTCAGAAACTTCCTTTTATGATGATGTCGATCAAAAATATCTTGAAGAATTTTGCCACATTTTGTCAGATATGACTGATTGGAAATTTTTTTGAGCGAGGTAAACAATGAAGGAAACAGTAAATAACTTTATAGCAGATAAATTTGGTACCAGTGAGGTGAAGCCTGTAGGTTTTAATGCTTTGGCTCAACCTAAAGCATTTGCTCAAGATTTGGGTAACTTTGTGTATCAGTTGCACCAATTAGAAGCAACGGGAGCCGAAAGCCCAGCCTTAATGTTGCCGGTCATCGAAGCTGAATTTTTGACACTGTTGGATCAAATGAAAAGAATTGCACCTGTAGAAGGTCTGCGCTTGTATTGGGATAAAGCTTCTAAAAATCCATGGACTAAGCCCGCGGTCGTGTTACATGGGGATTTGAACTTAGATACCGTGTGGAAGATGGCCGACAAATTTTCGGGAGTGGCTGAAACAACAGCTTCCATAGTTGGCGATCCAGCCTGTGATTTGACTATTGCATGGGAAATATTTGATGAGAAACAAAGAAAGATATTTTTCTCCGCCGCTGAAGCCGATAAGGCAACAGTCATCCGCGCTCGCGTTTGGGCTATTTACAAGGCAATGAAAAATTATAACGCTGCCGATATTGATCAGTCCATACTGGCGCGTGATGTTCTTTTCCGAATCAATGAAGAGCTCGGTCTTGGCGCAGAGCCAGACCTTTATTAGAAGGAATGAAAAATGGCTTACCAAGCTTTATATAGAAAATACCGTAGTCAAAGATTTGATGAGATGGTTGGCCAAGAAGTGGTGGCCACAACCTTAAAGAATGCTATCGTTAATGGGCAGATTTCCCACGCTTATCTTTTTAGTGGTCCACGTGGGACAGGAAAAACTTCCGCGGCAAAAATTTTTGCCAAAGCAATTAACTGCCCTAATCAGAAAGAGGGAGAGCCTTGTAACACTTGTGATATTTGTCAAGCTATTACCCAAGGCAGCCTTGAAGATGTGATTGAACTTGATGCTGCTTCGAATAATGGGGTTGACGAAATCCGTGAGATTCGAGATAAATCAACCTATGCAGCCAGTCGCGCAACTTATAAGGTTTATATTATCGATGAGGTTCATATGCTTTCAACGGGAGCATTCAACGCTTTACTGAAAACCTTGGAAGAGCCTACAGATAATGTTGTCTTTGTTTTAGCAACAACTGAGCTTCAAAAAATTCCGGCAACAATTATTAGTCGTGTGCAAAGATTTGCTTTTAAAGCTATCACAACAAATGATATTCGTCAGCACTTAGCAGAAGTTTTAGCTGATGAGAAGATTGAGTTTGAAGATGCGGCACTTGATGTCATTGCAAAATCTGCCGAGGGAGGAATGCGTGATGCCTTGAGTTTATTGGATCAGGCCTTAAGTTTTTCTGATGGCAAGCTTGCAGAGAAGGATGCTCTTTTAGTGACAGGCTCCATTGCCAATGAAGCGCTTGTCTCTTATGTTGCAGCATTGATCGCTTCAGATGGACCAACTGCACTTGATGCTTTGGAGAAAATCTTTCTTGAAGGTAAAAATATGTTGCGTTTTACGGAAGATCTCTTAACTTATTTCCGTGATTTGCTTTTGCGGGAAAATAATGAAATCCCACGACCTCGTCTTTACCAATGGATCAACATTGCGATTGAGTCTCTGAAAATTATTAAAGAAACAACACAGAGCAAAATTGCTGCTGATGTGATGACGATGCGTCTTGTAGATGCAGGTGCTTATTCTTCTGCGGAAGATAAGGAAGTTCCGGAAAGTTTGAGCCATGAGCTTCAGGCTTTAAAAGCAGAAGTTGCAGAGCTAAAAGCTAAATTGGCAGAAACGGGCAACCAAACGGTGGTATCCACTGTCAGTCAAGAAGTTCAAATTAAGCAGCAAGTGAAAACGAAAACAGTCACCGAAAAGTACACTGTAAATCAAGATTTGGTTTTTAAAGCTTTAAAGGAAGCGACCAACGAAGCTCGTCAAGCAGTTTTTGGTGCATGGCCTGAAATTGTTTCCAGCTTTACCAAACCTTCAGACCGTGCCTTAATCAATAATACTGCCCCTGTGGCAGCCTCAAGCAATTTTGTGGTAGTTACTTTTCCTCATGGTAATTTAGCAAAGCGTGTTACGGAAAATGAAAACCTACAATTAACTTTTGGCAATTTAATGTCATCAATATTGGGATTTTCTCCTGAGATTATTGCTTTAGCAGAGCAAGATTGGCAGTCTGTACGTCAAGAGTATGTCTTAAGCCTTAAAAAAGGGGAGCAGCATGTTACAAAAGATACGGAATCTGAGCCAGAAGCAGAAGAAGTTCTTGTAAGTAAGGCCAAAGAATTTTTTGGCGAAAAAGTGAAGATAATCAACGACTAAAAAAACGCCTTATGGCGTTTTTTTTTAGTCGTTTTAATCAATATCACGGCTTAAATCAACTTCTTCAAGCGGAATAAGTTTTGTTTTCTTCACGATTTTGTAAGAGAAATATAAAATCAAGAAGAGAGGTAAAGCAAGGTAGGTTGTAATGATGCTTTGCGCATTCATCGTTACGGTAGTAATTTGCCCGATAACGATAATGATTGAAAGAATAAGAGCGATGATTGGCCCAATAGGGAACCATTTAGCATGGTAGCCTAACTCAGAAAGTTTATGACCTTGTTTAATAAAAGCACGGCGGAAGCGGAAATGACAGATAGCAATTCCAATCCAAGCCAAGAAACCAGACAAACCGGAAGCAGCGACCAAATAGAAATAAATCTCAGTTCCGAAGATACTTGTTAAGAAGGCCAAAAGACCGATGGCAACAGTCGCTAAAATTGCATAAATTGGTACGCCGTTACTTGTATTTGTTTTAGCGAAGATTTTTGGTGCATGCCCCTCTTTTGCCATACCAAAAAGCATGCGAGAAGCAGCATATAACCAAGAATTGGCAGATGAAATAACCGAGGTTAAGATGACAGCATTCATAACGGATGCAGCAGCAGCTAAGCCAGCACGTTCAAATACCAAGGTAAATGGAGAAACGGTAATGTCACTTTGGGTTGCTGCACGGAGAAGACTTGGGTCTTTATAGTAAACCAAGGCACCGATTACGAATATTGAGAGGAAATAGAAAATAATAATCCGCCAAAAGACTTGTTTAATCGCTGAGGGTACATTTTTCTCAGGGTTTTCTGACTCGCCGGCTGCGATACCAACGATTTCTGTACCTTGGAAAGAGAAGCCTGCAATCATGAAGACAGCAATCATACCTCCAATACCACCGACAAAACCATGATTTCCTCCAGCAGAAAGATTGCGTGCCACATCTGGCTTATAACTCATAACTCCAAAAATTGTTGCGAGACCAATCACGATAAAGGCGATAACAGCGATGACTTTAATTGTCGCCATCCAAAATTCTGCTTCACCATAAGCTTTAGCTGAAATGAGGTTAACCAAGAGGATGAGCGCAATCACAATAGTCGACCATATCCATGTGGGCACATGGGGCAACCAGAACTGCATAATAACACCAACTGTAGCTGCCTCAACCGCTACAGTAATTGCTGAGTTAAACCAATAGTTCCATCCCATAGCGAAGCCGAAAGCTTTATCTACATAACGGTCAGCGAAAGAAGCAAAAGAGCCTGATACTGGAAGATAGGAAGCCATTTCACCTAAAGACGTCATAAGGAAGAAAACCATGAGCCCAATGGCGACATAGGCAACTAACGCGCCTAAAGGTCCAGCTTGAGAAATCGTTGCGCCTGATGCAACAAATAGCCCGGTACCAATAGTTCCTCCTAAGGCAATCATTGTTAAGTGACGATGTTTAAGGCCACGTTTAACTTGCGTGGATGGCGTGGCCTCATTATTTGAAGTATTATCCATTACTTCTCTCCTAAATTTATAAATATTAATACAAAAAGCAATCCCTAGAGATTGCTAAACGTCAGAAAGATCTTTCATCCGAATAGCGCATCATGGTCATAGTTAGACCACGACAGTTTAACAGGTATTTCCCGCTAAACCAAGAAAAGTCGGTGAGCATAACTTCTCTTTCGGCAACCGCTCCTGGGCTAAACTTCTCAGCATGCTCTAGCTCTGCTTAGCTTATTATTGGTTGCGACCTCTATCGTTTATTAAGTATTTATGAATATTTTAGATTAATTTGAGAGGGATGTCAAGGACGAGCCTGTTAGTTTTGAATAATTATACATGTTGTTGTTTAAAATTACAGATTTTTTAATGTCTAGCCATTAAAAATCTAGACATTTGTTTTAGAGATTAAAAAGAGTTATAATATAAGAAGAGATGATTGCGTTTTCATCTCAATTATATCTGGAGGTGGTTTTCAATGACGTTTACCCCAAAATATGTATCTCCAACTTACGCGGGAGAAAAAATAGTATGCGTAACCCGTAGCCAGGAAGGGGAAATTTCCCACTTATACCAGCGCTTTGACAGCCGTTGCAAGTTGCATTTTATCGTGAAAAAGCTTGGCTATTATCAATCGAAAGAAGGTGAGTACCGCTACATTCCAGCGAATGTGCTTGATGTAGTCGCTTAATAATAAAAAATGATGAGAAATCTTCTGCAGAGGCAGAGGGTTATTTTTTATTTTATAATAGTATAAATAAGATAAATCAACTTGCAAAAAGTAGCTAAATTTGATAGAATATATACTTGTGAGTAAAAACTCATAACTTACACAGGCTCCAACCTGTGTCATTAGTCCAAAAGGAGGAAAAATCAATGACAAAATACGAAATTCTTTATATTATTCGTCCAAACATTGAAGAAGAAGCAAAGAAAGCCCTCGTTGAACGTTTCGATAGTATCTTGACTGACAACGGTGCTGCTAATCTTGAGTCTAAAGACTGGGAAACACGCAAACTCGCTTACGAAATTCAAGACTTCCGCGAAGGTATCTACCACATCGTAACTCTTGAAGCTGCTACTGATTCAGAAGCTTTGAGCGAATTTGACCGTCTTGCTAAGATTAACGGCGACATTCTTCGTCACATGATCACTAAAGTAGAAGCTTAATTCTAGTTTAGCTGGACAAATTTAAAGGAGAAGCATCATGATTAATAATGTTGTTTTGGTCGGACGCGTTGTGCGTGACCCTGAACTGCGATACACACCGCAAAATACTGCGGTTGCTACATTTACGATTGCTGTTAACCGTCGTTTTAAAAACGCGCAAGGCGAACGTGAAGCTGATTTCATTAACTGTGTCATCTGGCGCCAATCTGCTGAAAACTTGGCAAATTGGGCTAAAAAAGGTGCCTTGATTGGTGTAACAGGTAGTATTCAAGTGCGAAATTATGAAAACAAAGAAGGTCAACGTGTTTACGTGACTGAAGTATTGGCTGATAACTTCCAAATGCTTGAAAGTCGTGCCGCACGTGAAGGTGGCTCTGGTTCATATTCTGCACCACAGGAACAACAATCACAAAATCGTCCTTTTGCTGGCTCTAACAGCTCAGCAGGAAATTCAACACCTGATTTTGGTCGTGATGCAGATCCATTTGGTGGCTCACCAATGGAAATCTCAGATGATGATCTTCCATTCTAATAAGTAAGGCAGCTGTACAAGGCAGTCTATCTGAGCCCTATTCGTTGAGTATAAAAGCGGTATCCGTATTGACTTTTCTACTCAACAACATCATACAATAATATAAGGAGAAACACACTATGGCTTTTCAAAAACGTGGTGGCTTCAAACGCCGTAAAAAAGTTGACTTTATCGCAGCTAACAAAATCGAAGTTGTTGATTATAAAGACACTGAACTCTTAAAACGTTTTATCTCAGAACGTGGTAAAATCTTGCCACGTCGCGTAACTGGTACTTCAGCTAAAAACCAACGTAAAGTGGTTACAGCTATCAAACGCGCACGTGTTATGGCTCTCTTGCCATTCGTAGCTTCAGACGAAAACTAAGAAATAACTAGGCACCTTCGGGTGTTTTTTTGTTACGTGCTTTGATACAATAAGGAGCGTGAATCTCATTATGAAGAATAAAAAATCTGAATATGGTAAAATAAAGCAATGACATGGATTATAATTTTACTTTTCTGCCTTTTGGCTTATGGTATTTTCGTTGAACCGCATTTGATGCGTGTGCGACAAGTGAAAATTTCAAACACAGCCGGGCTGAAAGTTGCACACTTTACCGATACACATTTTAATTGGCACACACATCCACGCCGCTTTTTTAAATTTTCAAAACACATAAATAAAACACAACCTGACTTGATCTTGTTCACAGGCGACTTATTTGATAAAGTCGATTGGGCGCAAGCGCATGATGTTGATAAGGTAAAAGAAATTTTAGCAGAACTTGAAGCACCTTTAGGAAAATTTGCGATTTTGGGTAATCATGATTTTTCACATGAAGGGGATGCGAACTATATAAGAACTTTTCTAAAGGAAGCGGGTTTTACTGTACTTACCAACCAATCACTCATGTCCGGAACAGTAGCATTAACCGGACTTGATGATTTACGTGAAGGGCAACCAAATTTTAGTATGGTCCCTGAGCAAGGAAAGTTTTCGATTTTAATGATTCATGAGCCGGATACGATTTTGCAAGTAGAATTTCCTGAAAAATATGATTTAGTCGTTGCAGGACATAGTCATGGTGGGCAAATTCGTCTTGGTAATTTGCGCTTACGTAATGATGGCTCAAAGGTGTATGATTCTGGTCTATACTTATTAGGGAAATATACAAAACTTTTTGTCAATGCCGGTATTGGCTTAACCTTTTTACCAATCAGATTTGGTGTTCCTCCAGAAATCGTCTATTATGAAATTTAAAAAGTCTCCAGAATTTTATCTGGAGACTTTTGTTTAACGTTCTTGTGAAGAGATAATGGTTTCTTTACCATTATTATCAACAGCATGGAAATGCCGAGGCCAAGAATTATTAAAAGGGTATTGGAAATCAACTGTAATGGTTAAAGGATTGTGCGGCTGTGAAAATTTCACAGAAAGCAGTCCTTTTTGGTTGAGTAATTCAAAATTGATAAGAGGCTCAAGCGGGATAACGCCTTTTAGCTGATTGTCAATGATGAACCAAAAACTGTCAATGATTTCACCAGGAATACTAGAGACAGTTCCATAGCTTGCATAGCGTCCTTTTGTTTCAGTAAATGCCATTTTGGTCCTCCTTTATCATTAACTTTCTAGTTTAATTTAAACGGGTTTGGCTGATCACTTCTCGAATGTTTTCCAAAGTATCTTCGATTGAATCCTGAGCTTTCATCCCGTACATCAAAAAGATGGCATCTAGAAGACTAATTTGAGAGACGGTTGAAGCGACAGCTTCAGGTCGAAAAGATATTTCTTCAGCGATTGAAATAAGTGCCAAGTCGCTTTTTTTCACCAAGGCTGAGTTGGCAAATGACGTAATGGCAATCACAGGAACGTGATTGCTCTTCAAAATATCAACGATTTTCAGTGTATCTTTGTTTTTACCAGTATGTGAAATAACAAAAGCACAGTCTTTTTCGGTCAGTTTAGAAGCCAACATTTGTTGATAATGAAAATCCTGATGATATACCGTTTGCAGTGGCATACGCAAAAATTTATGGTAAGCAATTAAAGCAACGGCATTAGAGCCACCCAGACCAAAAAAACCACATGTTTTGGCGGATAGGAGGATATTCATAACCTTATCCAAAGTTTCGCTCTCTATCAGCTGCAATGTTGCATTGAGAGAAGAAATATTACTTGTAAAATTCTTGGCAAGAATATCTTTATAGCTATCTTCTGGCGATAGTTCGCTGAAAAAGTTGTCGGATTTAAATTTTTCGGTGCTGTGGATAGCTAACTTTAAATCTTGAAATGAATCAAAACCGATTTTTTTGGCAAAACGCGAAATGGTTGCAGTAGATACTTTAGTATTTTTTGCGAATTCTTGAATGGACAAGCGGGCAGCTGTGTCCATATTTTCAATCAAGTAATTTGAAATGGCTTGATCAGATTTACTGAGATTATCGTAATAAGAGTTGATACGTGTGATGAGAGATTGTGTCATATGCTTTCCAGTCTTGCTTTTATTATATCATAACACAATTTTGAGGTGGAAAATGGGAAATGCTTTTAAAGAGAAAGTTGATTTATTCCTCTTCAAAATCATAGTCTCGTATTGCGCTAGAAATATCACTAAAGTCGAATCCTTTACGGGCTAAGGCTTGGGTGATGCGTTGCTTAAGCTCATAGCCTTCGTATTTTCTACTGTATTTACGGGCACTTTTGTCGAGTTCAGTGTAAAGGAGCTCTAACTCATTTTCTTCATCCACTTCAAGTTCTAGACTTTCAAGAGCTATAGCGCTAATGGCATAGGAAAAACCCTTAGCAGTGAGTCCTTGTATGATTTTTTGTTTAAGCTGCTGTAGAGTGTGACGACTTGCTTTTTGGTGGACTATCTTTTCCGCAAGAGCGACAGCCACGTCAATTTGTTTTTCTTCATTAAAAACTTGCGCTATACCCTCATCAATAAGTTGTAAATCTAGCCCCTTTAGGTGGAGTTTCTGTTTGATCTGATAAGGACCAGCACTTGCTGTGCGTACTTTTCCCTGGATATAACTTTCGATATAAGCTCGGTCGTTGAGGAGACCATTTTTAGTAAGGCTGTCAATGATCGCTTCGATTTGAATTGGTTGGATATTATGGTCAGAGAGATATTTTTTGACTTCTGATGATGTCCGAGCTTTGAAGGAAATAAAGTAAAGTGCTAAAGATTTACCTTGTGCAAAATTATCAAAAGCTAACAGTTGCTCCAGCTCAGCTGTAGAAAAGGCCTTATCCCTCGTCAGCATATATTTTACAACTGTATCCTCACAGACGTAAATTTTATCTTTTGCTTCCTCCCAGTCCTTATATGAAAAAGGCTCTGTCAGTATAACTTTATAAAGCTTTTTGAGTTTTGTGATTTCCTTGATTTTTATCATAACTTTATTATAACAGAGTACCGGATGAAGGGGAAATAGATTTTTTGGATCTAAGAAAAAGCACTAGCGAATGAACTAGTAGCTTTTTCTAAAGTTGTCTTTGTTTTTTATCTTGGAGCGATTTATTTGATAGCAACTTTTTGTTTTTGAGCCCCAATAATGAGAAGCATAGCAAGGAGGACAATAACAATCCCTGCAAGTGGTGTATAGATAACACTACTTACTTTTGCCACCTCGCCCCCCGTAAATGAACCCAGTGTAATACCAATGTTGAAAGCTGAAATATTAAAAGCTGAAACAAGAGTGATGTCTTGGGGAGTAAATTTTTCAGCCAGTTGGACAACATAGAGTTGTAAACCAGGCACGTTCATGAAGGCAAATAAACCCAGCAAGAGCGTTGCAAGTAATCCAAGCCACTGAGAAGCCATTAGTGCTGCTATAAAAAGAATAAGCAAACTTGCAGTTAAAGCACCAAACATTTTGAGTAATACAGGTAAAATATTTTTATTTGAGTAATGTCCACCGATAGTATTACCGATTGCTACCATTATACCGTAAGCGACCAGAACGACAACAACAGTACTTGAGCTGAAATTAAAGGTATCTTCTAATAAAGGAGCTAAATAAGTATAAGCAGCAAAGGTACCACCGTAACCAAAAGCAGTCATAAAGAAAGAAGTCATAATGTATTTATTGCGGAAAATTCTCGCAAAACCACTTAAGTTTACTTTGCCTGGTATAGGGAGGTTTGTCGGAATTAAAAAGATGCTCGCTAATAATCCAATCAATCCAATTGCAGCAATGAAGATAAAGGACATATGCCATGTAGAATGTTGTCCGATAAAAGTTCCCAAAGGCACACCGATAACAGTTGCTACAGTAAGTCCTGTAAACATCAAAGCAATAGCAGAAGCACGTTTTTCAGGACGAACTACATTTGCAGCAATAAGTGTTGACACCGACATAAAGATACCATGTGCTAATGATGATAAAATACGTCCAACTAAGAGCAGGAGGAAAGTTGGAGCAAAAGCAGATAAGAGATTACCGCTGATAAAGAGTAGCATAATAGCTAACATTAATGAGCGTCGATTCCATGTGCCTGTAACAATCGTAAGAAGAGGTGCTCCAATAGTCACACCTAAGGCATATAAAGAGACGGTAAGTCCTGCTTGAGATAAATTGATATTAAAAGTGTTCACAATCATCGGCATAAGACCAACACTGATGAATTCTGTTGAACCTATGGCAAAGGCATTAATGGCTAAAGCCAATAAGGTTAGGTTTGGTGAAATTTTTTTCATGAAGGTTTCCTATTTTTTAAAAATTAAATGTTTCTGGATCTGGTCCCACGCGAAGATTTTCATCAAGATTATTGAGGAGTTCCATATCATCTTGATCCAGAGAGAAATCAAAGATATCACGGTTGGCACGCATACGTTCTATTTTGACAGATTTCACGTTAACCAAAATACCTTGCTCTAAATGCCAACGAAGGATAACTTGTGCTGTTGATTTATTGTGTTTCTGAGCAATTGTTTTAATTGTTTCATTGGCTAACAGTTGTCCTTGCATCAATGGTGACCAAGCTTGTACTTTAATATCGTGTGCTTCTAAAAAGTGACGCAGTTCTTTTTGAGCAAGTTTAGGGTGAAGCTCGATTTGATTTACTGCAGGGATAACTTGTGCATAGGTAAAGAGACGCTCTAAGTGATGTTTTTGGAAGTTACTTACACCGATAGCTTTGATACGACCGTCTTTGTAGAGGTCTTCCATAGCTTTCCAAGAAGCTTCAAACCCATAATCAGTACCTGGCCAGTGAATGAGATAAAGATCAAGGTAATCCAGACCTAATTTTTCTAAACTTGTTTCAAAGCTTTGAATGGTTTCCTCATAAGAAAGGTTGCTGCCCCATAGTTTTGATGTGATGAAGAGATCTTCGCGTGTAAGATTTGTGTCTTCAAGGCCAGCCTTGATCCCTTGTCCTGTGCCTTCTTCGTTACCATAAATTTGGGCGGTATCGATCAAACGATAGCCATTGATGATTCCGTTTTTTACGACTTCAGCAGTTTCCTCATTTGAGATTTGGAAAACGCCTAATCCTAATTCGGGGATATGTGTTGTATTGTTAAGTTTCATTGTCTTTTCTCCTTAGGTTTTCTTTTGACAAAAAATAGTATATAATAAAAATAACTTGTTGAATAGTACCTACTTTTTTGTCATATACATACAAAAAAGTAAGTTTTGTTTGAAATAAAGGATTTAGAAAGGAAATTTTTTTGGAAAAAACTTATAACATAGGTGTAGAAGCCACAATGGACGTCATTGGTGGAAAATGGAAATCTATCATTTTGTGTAACCTCAGACACCAACCCCGCCGTCCAGGGGAACTTAAACGAAGTATTCCAGGGATCAGTCAAAAAATGCTTACACAACAATTACGTGAATTAGAGCTGGATAATATCATTGTCCGCACCGTTTACAATCAAGTGCCGCCAAAAGTTGAATATTCGCTTAGCCCATATGGTGAAAGCTTGAATAACATTTTAGATAATCTTTGTTCTTGGGGGGAAGATCACGTCCGTAATCTCAAAGCTCAAGGAGAAGAAGTCTGCATCTTGGAAGAAGATGAGCTTAAGGCTTAAGAGTTAGAAGATAAGATAGAGGGAAACATGTATACACCAAATTTTAAGAGCATACATCATATCGCTATTATAGGGAGTGATTACGAAAAATCACGACACTTTTATGTAGATATTCTGGGATTTCCAGTAATCAGAGAAAGCCATCGTCCGGATAAAGGGGATGTGAAAATCGATCTTCAAATGAATGACAGTACGGAAATAGAGCTCTTCATTAAAATTGATGCGCCTGAGCGTGTCTCCTATCCAGAGGCGAAAGGTTTACGCCATTTGGCAATACAGACCGATGATATTGAAGCAGACATGGCTTATTTATCGGATCAAGGAATTAAAGTTGAAGAACTGCGCGTGGATGAGATTACCAATAAAAAGATGGTTTTCTTCTATGATCCTGATGAATTGCCAATAGAATTACATGAATAGAAAAAAATTCCAGTGAAGGTACTGGGATTTTTCTTTACAATTAGGAGAATCCTTGGATTTTAGTGGTCCAATTATAGGGAAATTATGTTAAAATTGGGATATGATTAATCTGAAAATTGGACAAAAAATCCCACTCAATATCGAGCGTATGGGTATCAATGGCGAAGGAATCGCCTCTTATCATGGGCGCTTGGTATTTGTGCCTTATGCACTGCCTACAGAAGAAATTTTGGCAGAAATTACAGAAAATGCCCGCAATTTTTCACGCGCAAAAGTTGTCAAGATAAATAAAAAGTCAAAATACCGTGTTAAGCCTGAAGATCGTGTTTACCATGAGCTGAGCGGCTCACACATCATGCATCTTGCTTATCCGCAACAATTAGAGTTTAAGCGTGATTTGCTCCGTCAAGCACTTGAAAAATACCGTCCAACAGGTTGGAAGAAGTACGAACTTCTGCCAACACTTGGTATGGAAAATCCTTTGCGTTACCGTAATAAGTTGCAATTTCAAGTGCGTCGTCTAAACAATGGCGATGTCATTGCTGGATTGTACAAAGAAGGCACACACCATTTGGTGAATTTAGAGAATTGCTTGGTTCAAGACGAAGTCATTCAAAATATCGCTAATCGTATCTGCCGTTTGATTGAAAAATACAATTTACCTGTTTATGATGAGCGTAAAGTCATGGGGATTCGCACCATCGTTGCGCGACGCAGCCAAAAAACAGGTGAAGTCCAAATTATTTTCGTGACATCTGCACGCATTAGTCTAGATGGACAGGTTTGGCCTGCCCCACGTGAAGAGCTCTCAAAACGTCAACGCAAAGACTTGGTGAAGATGGATAATATTTTATCTGACTTGACGGAAGAGTTCCAAGAGATTGTTTCTGTATCAGCCAACTTCCATCCGAAGAAAACCAGCGAAATTTATGGTGACCGTACACAGATGCTTTTTGCGGAAAAAGAAACGATTACCGAAGGCGTTTTGGATTATGACTTTGAGTTGTCACCACGTGCTTTTTATCAACTCAATTCAGAACAAGCTAATGTGCTCTATGGTGAAGCTGTACGTGCGCTAAATCCGAAAAAAGATGACCGTGTGATTGATGCCTACTGTGGCGTTGGGACAATCGGTTTTGGTGTGGCCAAGAAAGTAAAATCTGTCCACGGAATGGATATTACGCCAGAATCTATCGCAGATGCTAAAATCAATGCAAAACGTCTTGGCTTTAAAAACTGTCACTATGAAGTAGGTAAGGCGGAGCGTATCATTCCTAACTGGTATAAGTCAGGCCATAGAGCCACAGCCCTTATCGTTGATCCACCGCGTACAGGATTGGATGATGCTTTGTTGGAAACAATCACCACTTATACACCAGAAAAACTGGTTTACGTGTCTTGTAATGTTTCAACATTGGCAAAAGACTTAGTGATTCTTTCGCAATTTTACAGCATCGAATATATCCAATCTGTCGACATGTTCCCACATACAGCGCGTACTGAAGCGGTAGTGAAAATGCGTAAACTTGCCCAACCTTTGGCAGCACCTTTCCGTGCGGAAAAACCAAAGCAACAATATGACAAGCCACGTAGAAAAAGAAAATAAAATAAAATAGGGCTTTTAGTTTGAGCGGGGAGAAAAAACATGATTTATTTAAGAAAGGCAACCACAGCAGATATCGTAGCTATTATGCCGATTATTGCTCAGGCGCGTGAATTTCTGGGCAAATCAGGCAGCGATCAATGGCAAGCAGAGTACCCCGCACAAAGTGATATTGAAAATTTTCTTCACAAAGCTGTAGGTTACGTTCTGATTGTAGATGAGAAAGTTGCAGGTTTTTGTGCGGTTATTACTGGAGAAGATACACAATATACGAAAATTTATAATGGCAAGTGGTTGAATGATAGCTTGGACTATGTCACTGTCCATTGTTTAGCACTATCCGACCAATATCGTGGTTTGGGTCTGACAAAATATCTTTTTTCAAATATCTTTACTTTGATGCAGGCACGCGGTTATAATGATTTCCGCGTGGATACGCATCCAGCTAATGCAGTGATGCAGGCCGTCTTTGAACGTGAGGGCTTTGAAAAGCGCGGCATGGTTTTCTACGAAGGAGATCGCTTCGCTTATCAACTCCTTTTAGGAGAATGAGATGGATAAAGAAAACTGGCTAGAGTTTTGCTTAGCGCTTGGTCCAACTTTTGCAGATACACCTTTTGCAAAGATGGAAAAAGGGCCAGCGACGATTGTAGTGAAGCATCTAAAAAATAAAAAATCTTTTGTCTACATCTCGGAGCGTGAAGGCGAGCTTGTTTTGGCTGTCAAAGGTTTACCTTCAGTCAATGAGGAACTGCGTGAATCTTTTGTCTCAATACGACCAGCTTGGCACATGAATAAAATACACTGAATTTTAAAACAGGGAATAAAAAACTCTGTTTAGGTTCAATTGAATAAAACGCACTGGAATGATATACATTTTGGTGGTGACGTTTCAGAGAAGCAAGCGAAACAGATGATTGAGAACAGTTATCATTTAATCAAACCAAAAAGAGAATAAAAATGGAATATAAAGAAAAATTTTTAAAAGATTTTAGTGAGTGGGTGGACCAACAGGTTCAACTTTCAGAAATTGCAATGAAAGCCGCAGAAAAAATTGCGCATGAAGATAAAAAAATTGAAGCAAAAGAAGCAGCTATTCGTTATGAAAGTCGTCTCGATGCCTACCAGTTTATTCAAGGGAAATTTGAAAACTATAAAGCAGGTAAAGATTTCCACGACGTACCAGACTTAGGTACAAAAACTTTTTAAGTAATAAGGAGGGTTTTATGAAATTAAATCCTATGGTTGGTAAACAAGTGCGAGTAACTGCTCTCGCATAAGTTTACCGCTAAGTTAACAATATTCTCACTTAGCGGATAGTTAAGGAGAAAAAATGAAAGCATATGAATACAACAGAATAAAATACCTTACCTTTGACCTCATCAATGTCTACCATTCGGTTAATGATAAAGCCACGGTAGAAGCAGTTTATGCTCAAACTGTAGATGAAATAGAAGAGCTCTCGAAAGCAAAAGAAGTCGGGGACTTTTTAGAGAGAATTGCTGACAGTAAAACAACTAAAGAGCAAGCAGAACGAGATTTGCTCCATTTAAAGAATTTAGTTGAACCTTTTGCCTTACCATCTGAAAGTCAGATTAAAAAGATTTTTAAGAAGGTCAAAAAGCTTAAAGTTCCAGCGCAAGCATCTTGGGACATGAAAGAACTCACCTATTTTGCTTGGAATGAAATTTCCAGTCAGCGAAAATATATCGTGACGAGTGACGGACGAGGTTTTTATGGGACGACTTCTGGAAGTATAAAAAATATTTGTGCGATTTGTCAAAAAACAAGCCAAGTGACACAATTTTTAGCAACCACTAAAAGAGGTTCTGATGGTACCTATACTAAGAACGGAACATATATCTGTGTTGATAGTGTGAACTGTAATCGACAAATGCAAAAAATAGAAGGTTTAGAGCATTTCTTAGAAATAATCAAAGAACGCTGAGCGACCTTGCAAAAAACTGACAAATCTGATAGAATAAAAACACTAAATGAGGAGTAACAAGTCTAGTCTTTGAGAGAGAAATCGGTCGCTGTGAGATTTCAGATGAAGCTTGTGAAGGTTGCATTGTGGTCAGTTAAATAAAATTAAGTGTCTGCTTTAAAAAAGGCAGGAATTTAGGTGGTACCGCGCGTGAGCGTCCTATTTTGGATGTTTAGGTGCGGTATTTTTTTATTGACATACTCTTGAACTTCTCCCTCGACATTATTAACTGTTTTCATACCGAAAGGAAAAATAAATGACAGAAGAATTATCAACAAAATTTAATCCTGCTGAAGTCGAAGCAGGGCGCTATGAAAAATGGCTCGAACAAGGTGTTTTTGCCCCTTCAGGTGACAAAAAAGCAAAACCCTATAGTATCGTTATCCCACCACCAAACGTAACAGGGAAGCTCCATTTAGGACATGCTTGGGATACAACCTTGCAAGATATTATCATCCGTCAAAAACGTATGCAAGGTTTCGATACCCTCTGGTTGCCAGGTATGGACCATGCAGGAATTGCAACGCAAGCCAAAGTGGAAGCGCGTTTAGCTGAAGATGGTATTTCCCGTTATGATTTAGGCCGTGAGAAATTCTTAGACAAGGTTTGGGAATGGAAAGACGAATATGCCTCAACCATCAAAGAACAATGGGGTAAAATGGGTATCTCTGTTGATTATAACCGTGAACGTTTTACTCTAGACGAAGGTTTGTCTGCTGCAGTCCGCAAAGTTTTTGTTCAACTTTACAAAAAGGGCTGGATTTACCGTGGTGAGTTTATCATTAACTGGGATCCAAAGGCCATGACTGCGCTCTCTGATATTGAAGTTATCCATAAGGATGTCGAAGGTGCCTTCTATCACATAACTTATCCTTTGGCGGATGGTTCAGGTGCACTTGAAGTAGCGACAACGCGTCCAGAAACTTTCTTTGGAGATACTGCTGTTGCTGTTAACCCAGCAGATGAACGTTATGCCAAATACATTGGTCAAAGTGTTATTCTCCCTATCATTAACAAAGAAATTCCTATTGTTGGTGACGAACACGCAGATATGGAAAAAGGGACAGGTGTGGTTAAAATTACCCCTGCCCATGATCCTAACGACTTCTTGGTTGGTCAACGTCATAACTTGCCACAAGTTAATGTAATGAATGCTGACGGTACAATGAACGAGCTCACAGGCGAATTTAATGGTATGGATCGTTTTGAGGCCCGCGAAGCTATCATTAAAAAATTAGATGAGCTCGGCAACTTAGTTAAAGTTGAGAAAATGATGCACTCCGTTGGGCACTCAGAACGTACAGGCGTAATGGTTGAGCCTCGCTTATCGACACAATGGTTCGTTAAGATGGAAGAGTTGGCTAAAAATGCAATCGCAAATCAAAAAACAGAAGATGCTGTTGAGTTTTATCCTCCACGTTTTAACGACACTTTCCTCCAATGGATGGAAAACGTACACGACTGGGTTATTTCACGCCAACTTTGGTGGGGACATCAAATCCCTGCGTGGTACAACGAAGCTGGCGAAATGTATGTCGGTGAGGAAGCCCCAGAAGGTGAAGGTTGGGTCCAAGATGAAGACGTACTTGACACATGGTTCTCTTCAGCCTTATGGCCTTTCTCAACTATGGGCTGGCCGGATGAAAAGGCAGAAGACTTCCAACGTTACTTCCCTACATCGACCTTGGTTACGGGCTATGACATCATCTTCTTCTGGGTTTCGCGTATGATTTTCCAATCACTTGAGTTTACAGGAAAAGCACCATTTAATAATGTACTTATCCACGGTTTGATTCGTGATGAAGAGGGACGCAAGATGTCCAAATCTTTGGGGAATGGTATTGACCCAATGGATGTGATTGAAAAATATGGTGCCGATGCTTTGCGTTGGTTCTTGTCCAATGGTTCAGCTCCTGGACAAGATGTGCGTTTCAGCTACGACAAAATGGATGCAGCTTGGAATTTCATCAATAAGATATGGAATGTTTCACGCTATATCTTGATGAATGCAGGAGATATCACATCAGAAGAAATTTCTGCTCATCTTGACCAAGTGGCAGCGAAAACAGCAGGTAATGTTACCGATCGCTGGATTCTCACACGTTTGAATGATACAGTTGCACGCGTTACTGAACAAATGGATAAATTTGAGTTTGGTGTTGCAGGTCATATTCTGTATAACTTCATTTGGGATGAGTTTGCCAACTGGTATCTCGAATTGACCAAAGAAGTAATGTTTGGCGATGATGAAGCAGAAAAAGATGTCACACGTTCAGTACTTGTGCATGTCCTTGATCAAGTGCTTCGTCTGCTGCACCCAATCATGCCTTTCTTCACAGAAGAAATCTTCGAAAAACTTCCGACAGCTGAAGGCAAATCTATTGTGGTGTCTGAATATCCAGAAGTACGTCCAGAATTTGATGATGCAGAAGCTGGAGATGGTGTTGCCATGCTTATTGAAATTATTACCGCTGTACGTAATATTCGTGCGGAAGTGAATACGCCTTTATCAAAAGCCGTGCCAATGATGATCAAATCAGACAAAGAAGCCTTCCTGAACAAGGTAGCGCCTTATATCAGACGCTTCACTAACCCAAGTGAGTTAACTATTGCAGCGGATGTGACAGCACCAGAACAAGCCATGTCAGCAGTTGTTACTGGTGCGGAAATCTACCTTCCATTAGCAGGCTTGATTAATATCGAGGAAGAAATTGCTCGTCTCAATAAAGAACTAGACAAATGGCAAAAAGAACTCGATATGGTTAACCGTAAGCTTTCTAATGAAAAATTTGTGGCAAATGCTAAAGCAGAAGTTGTAGATAAAGAACGTGCTAAATTAGCAGACTATCAAGAGAAGTTTGAAAGCACACAAGCCCGTATTGAAGAGTTACAAAAATAGTTTATGAGACGTGGAAAAGTTCCTAATTGTGGGAACTTTTTCTTTTTGGTATAGATAGGTTTACAATATCTTAAATTTTCATTTCTTGTTAAACCTATGGAAAAGTGATAAAATAAACAAAGAAAAAAACTCTAAGGAGAGATATAAGATGGCACATATTAAATTTGACTATTCTAAATTGAAACCATTTGTAGCTGATAAAGAACTTGACGAAATTCAATGGCAAGTTGATGGCGCAGATAAACTTCTTCGTGAAGGAACCGGTGCTGGTTCTGACTTCATCGGTTGGTTAGATCTTCCAGAAGACTATGATAAAGAAGAATTTGCACGCATTCAAAAAGCAGCAAGCAAAATTCAATCTGACTCAGAAGTTCTTATTGTTATCGGTATCGGTGGTTCATACCTTGGTGCTCGCGCTGCAATTGACTTCTTGAACAACAGCTTTGTTAATCTTCAATCAAAAGAAGAACGTAAAGCACCACAAATTCTTTATGCAGGAAATTCAATTTCTTCAAGCTATCTTTCAGACTTAGTAGAATATGTTGCAGATAAAGATTTCTCTGTTAATGTTATCTCTAAATCAGGAACAACAACTGAACCAGCAATTGCTTTCCGTGTCTTTGAAGAACTTTTGGTTAAAAAATATGGCCGTGAAGAAGCAAATAAACGTATCTATGCAACAACAGATAAAGAAAAAGGTGCCGTTAAAGTTAATGCTGATGCAAACAACTGGGATACTTTTGTTGTGCCGGATTCAGTTGGCGGACGTTTTTCAGTTTTGACAGCTGTTGGTCTCTTGCCTATCGCAGCATCAGGTGCTGATATTACAGCTCTTATGGAAGGTGCTAACGCAGCGCGCAAAGAATATACAGCCACAGACGTACGTGAAAATGATGCTTATGCTTATGCAGCGCTTCGTAATATCCTTTACCGCAAAGGTAAACTTTCAGAAATCTTGATTAACTATGAGCCATCATTGCAATACTTCTCAGAATGGTGGAAACAGTTGGCAGGTGAATCTGAAGGCAAAGATCAAAAAGGTATTTATCCAACATCAGCAAACTTCTCAACAGACTTACACTCATTGGGTCAATTTATCCAAGAAGGTACACGTTCTGTATTTGAAACAGCTATTCGTGTTGAAAAACCACGTAAGAACATTAACATTCCTGAACTTGAAGCAGATCTTGATGGTCTTGGCTACTTGCAAGGTAAAGATGTTGACTTTGTCAACAAAAAAGCAGCTGACGGTGTTCTCCTTGCACACACAGATGGTGACGTTCCAAATATGATCGTTACTTTGCCTGAGCAAGATGAATTCACTTTAGGTTACACTATCTACTTCTTTGAGCTTGCAATTGCAATCTCAGGCTACTTGAATGGTATCAATCCATTTGACCAACCAGGTGTTGAAGCTTACAAACGTAACATGTTTGCACTTCTTGGCAAACCAGGATTTGAAGAATTGAGTGCTGAATTGAACGCACGTCTTTAATCAAAAATGAGATAAAAACAAAAACCACAGTACATCATTGAACTGTGGTTTTTTGATGCTTGTGGGCGAAGAAGACACAGTGTGCTATAATAGAACAATGAGAGTTGTAGCAGGAAATTATGGTGGTAGACCACTGAAAACATTGGCAGGAAAAACAACACGTCCAACGACAGACAAAGTTAAAGGAGCAATTTTTAATATGATTGGTCCATATTTTGAAGGTGGACGAGTTCTGGATTTATTCTCAGGTTCGGGTTCGCTTGCTATAGAAGCTGTATCACGTGGGATGGACAATGCTGTAATGGTTGAAAAAGACCGTTCAGCACAGCTGGTGATTGCAGAAAATATTAAGATGACCAAGGAAGAGAAAAAGTTTCAACTTCTTAAAATGCCAGCAGAACGTGCTTTGGCTAATCTTTCTGGACAGTTCAACTTAGTTTTATTAGACCCACCTTATGCGAAAGAAAGTATTGTTGCTAACCTAGAAGAAATGCAGAAAAAAAACTTGTTGGCAGATGATGCTGTCGTGGTTTGTGAGACGGATAAGGAGGTCACACTTCCGGAAAATATCGGTCACTTGTCGTTAAGTAAAGAAAAAGTATATGGAATTTCAAAGGTAACCATCTATGAAAGATAAAATCGGTTTATTTACGGGCACTTTTGACCCGGTCACAAAAGGCCATCTTGATATCATTGAACGTGCCAGTAAGCTTTTTGATAAGCTTTATATCGGTATTTTTAAAAATGAAGCTAAAAATCCTTTGTTCAGTCTAGAAGAACGTGTAGCTCTAATCGAAACAGCCTTAGCAGATTTACAATTAACCAATGTGTCAGTCATTGCACATGCGAGTGATCTGACAGTAAATATTGCGGAGAAACTTGAGGTAACAGCGCTTGTTCGGTCCGTTCGCAATGCGGCTGATTTAGACTATGAGAAAAATATGATTTACTTTAACCGTGAAATGACAGGGATCGAAACCATCTTACTGACTGCAAAACCAGAACTCGAAAATATTAGTTCTACCCGAATGCGTGAACTTTATCATTTTGGTCAAGACCTAAGTCGATGGTTACCTGCAAATGTTATTGAAACATTGAATGAGAAAAAAGCACATGAAAAATGAAAAAATAAAAAAGCATAAAAAACTAAAGCTATTCTTTGCCATCGCGCTACCGCTTCTTATTGTAGTGGGTTTATTCTTCCCCTTACCTTACTATATCGAGCAGCCAGGAGGAACCATTCCAGTTAACCAAATGGTTGATGTTGCAGGGAAAAAAGACGAACATAAAGGCAACTTTTATTTAACGACAGTTGAAATGGTTCGCGCCAATGCAGCAAGTATGCTTTATTCCAAGTCGAACTCTTTTGCCACTGTTGTGAGTAGTGAAGAGATGACGGGTGGAATGACCAATCAGCAATTTGACTTGGTCAACCAGTTTTATATGCAGACAGCGCAAAACACGGCTATTTATCAGGCCTTTAAGTTGGCAGGGAAACCTTATGAGATGAAGTATCAAGGTGTTTATGTTTTGAGCATCACTGAGGATTCAACCTTTAAAAATGACTTACAACTTTCAGATACGATAACGGCAGTTAATGGACATACTTTCAAATCTTCAACTGAGATGATTGATTATGTATCGCAACAAAAAGTTGGGGATAGCGTTACCATCAAATATACACGTGTGGATGGCAGTAATCATGAAGCCACAGGTAAGTACATTAAGTTGAGTAATGGTAAAACAGGGATTGGTATTGGTTTAGTAGATCATACCCAGGTTGTGACAGACCCTAAAGTTAAAATCGATGCTGGAAGTATTGGCGGGCCAAGTGCTGGTATGATGTTTACCTTGGAAATATATAGCCAAATCACAGGCAAAGATTTACGTCAAGGACGCGAAATTGCAGGTACTGGAACGATCAATGAGGATGGCAGCATCGGGCAAATAGGTGGCGTTGATAAAAAAGTTGCTACAGCAAGTAATGCGGGCGCAAAAATTTTCCTTTGCCCAGATGAAACGGAAGAACAGACAAAGGCTTCTGGTACAACAAATAACTACACAGATGCGCTTGCGGCAGCTAAAAAGTTGAATACAGATATGAAAATTGTACCTGTAAAGACGATTCAAGATGCGCTAGATTATCTCGAAAAATAAAAAAAGCTGTAATTTACAGCTTTTTTTATGCTTAATATTGATCTTGTAAGAGTGTTTTAAGCTCTGAAATACTTGGCTGGCGTGGATTTCCAGGTGTGCATTGATCATCATAAACAAGGTTTGCAAGCTTATCGAGTTCACACTCCAAGTGGTTTTTATCAACACCATTTCCTGATAGAGTGACATCGATATCGATGCTGTCCGTCAATTTTTTAATTTCCTTAATAAGTTTGTCTACGAGTTCCGCATCATCTTTACCTGTAAGACCAATATAACGCGCAATTTCAGCGTAATCTTCTTGGGCACGGTAAATCTCATAACGTGGGTATGGTGTACGTTTAACGTTTCCTGTTACAGCGTTAAATTTAATGACGTGAGGCATAGCGATAGCGATAGCTAAACCATGTGGTAATTCAAACTCACCACCCACTTTGTGGGCTAGGGAGTGATTAATACCGAGAAATGCATTGGCAAAAGCCATACCAGCTAAGGTTGCTGCATTGTGCATATTGGCGCGTGCGACTTGTCCTTCTTTAGAAGGCTTTGATGGGTCGTAGTGATATGAGGTTGTCAAATTATCAAAGATTAACTTAATGGCACGAAGTGATAATGGTTTAGTATAATCCGAAGCCATGACTGAAACATAGGATTCAAGCGCGTGACTGAGGGCATCAATACCTGACCAAGCCACAGTACGTTTTGGCACGGTCATAACAAATTCAGGGTCAACAATAGCTACTTGAGGTGTAAGTTGATAATCAGCTAAAGGATATTTAACATGGGTTTCATCATCGGTGATAACAGCAAAGGGCGTTACTTCAGAACCTGTACCAGAAGTGGTCGGAATACATACCAATTGCGTTTGATCTTGATGCGGGAATTTGACGATACGTTTACGAATATCGATGAATTTTTGCGCCAACTGCTCAAATAGAGCTTTTAGTGCAACGTCATCATTGAGGTCAACCTCTCCACGAACAGAGTATTCATAAATCAAGCGGCCAATTTTTGCTGCATCAAGTGGAGAACCACCGCCGAGTGCGATAACTGTGTCAGGTTTAAAATCAGCCATTTGTCGAGCAATTTCAATCGCTTGTGAAAGTGTTGGGTCAGGTTTTACAGAACCATATATTGAAGTTTGAACTTGTGTTTCACGAACGGCCAATTGCTCAAGCATGTGGTCGACAAAGCCAAATTGCAACATGCCGTGGTCTGTGACGACAAAAGCACGCTCGATATTAGGCATTTCTTGTAGGTAAGAAATAGAGTTGTTTTCGTAGTAAATTTCTTTTGGCAGACGAACCCATTGTGGGCGATTACGACGACGTGCCACTGTTTTGATATTCAATAGATCATATGTACTCAAATTGTGTGAGATTGAATTTTTCCCCCATGAACCAGTTCCTAAAGTCAGCGATGGACGCATTGCATCAGTATAGATATCACCAACGCCTCCAATAGAATCTGGTTGGTTAACTAAGATACGTGCAGCACCAATAGCATCAGCATATTCTTTCACAAAAGGATCGTCTTGTGCACCTATCTGGATAGCCGCATTATGCCCAGCGCCTTGATAAGCCAAAAGTTTCTGAACGATGGCGGTACCATTTTCGCGTGAGGTAGATTTGTAAATTGACAAAAGCGGGCTAAGCTTTTCAGAAGAGAGAGCTTCACCAATGTTTTTTTCTTCCAATTCAAAGAGAAGAACATCTTTTCCTTCAGGTACTTTTACGCCTGCTTGTTCAGCAATCCATGGGCCAGGACGGCCGGCAACTGGACCAGTTACTCCGAAGCCCTCACCCGCACGCTCAACAAAAACAAATTTTTCGATGGCTGAATAATCTTCCTTTGGAACATTGTAAGCACCGTGAGCTTGAAGTTTTTCGAGGAATTCATCGTAAATTTCTGCAGCAACTACAGCAGAGTTTTCGGTAGCGCAAATCATGCCGTTATCAAAACGTTTAGAAAGTAGCAGGTCTTCAACTGCACGATCCACATTTGCAGTAGCATCAACGAAGACGGCACCATTACCTGCTCCCACTCCTAGTGAAGGGTTGCCTGACTTGAGTGCTGCATTAACCATTCCGGGTCCACCTGTAGCTAGAATAGAAGCAATACCGTGGTTTTGGATAAGTGCAGTAGTGTTGTAAAGACTTGGATCTTCGACCCATTGGATAAAGTTCTCAGGTGCCCCAGCTTTTAGGGCAGCTTCGTAGACAATACGTGCGGCATGAGAGGAACAATTTTGGGCTTGAGGATGAAAGGCGAATACGATAGCATTTCGTGTTTTTGCTGTTAAAAGTGATTTGAAAATTGTTGTAGAAGTAGGGTTGGTTGTTGGTACAATTCCTGCAAGCACACCCAAAGGGGCTGCAATTTCTACTGAGCCAGCAACTTTGTTCTCGCTGATTACTCCTACTGTTTTATCATTTTTAATTGAATTATAAACAGATTCTGAAGCAAAGCGGTTTTTAGTATCCTTATCCTCAACGATTCCTCGCCCTGTTTCATTATGAGCTTCGTGCGCAAGTTCAAGGGAATGTTCGCTTGCCGCTAAGGCCATTGCTGCGACAATTTTATCTACTTGCACTTGTGTGTAGCCTTCAAATTGTAAAGCGGCTTGATGTGCTTTTTTGACAAGACCGTCTGTATATTGCTCTGCTTTTTCTGCAAGTACAGCTTTATCAGCGGTTGTTAGTTCTTTTTTGGTATTCTTGCTTGACATATTTAAATTTCTCCTTTGTGAAATTTATCACGTTATTATTTTAACAAACTTTGAAAGTGCTGTCAAATAATATTGTGTAAAATCACACAAACTTTTTTGGTAAAATACTATTTGCATTTTAATGATAAAAAAACCGCCTGAATGGCGGTTTTCATTAGAGTGTTGGTAAAATACATGTGCCCTCTGGGCTATAAAAATCTTTTTGCTTAAGTGTGAGCATTCCTGTTTTCCTATTACGGCGGAAAAGACTAATATTATCGCTATCTTGATGTGCTACGATAATAAAATCTTCTGTACTGTTGAAATTGAAATCGCGGGGTGTTTCCCCTTCAGTTTTTACAATATCTTCTAAAGTTATCTTTGTCCCTAAGGGGCTAACACTGTAGATGGCGATAGAATTATGCCCACGATTTGAAGCATAAAGAAATGCACCATCGGAAGAAAGACGGAGAGCAGATGCGCTCTTTGTGCCTTCAAAATCTACTGGAAGAGTACTGATTGTTTCCAGTGCAGCAAAGCGTCCTTTTTCTTCATTATAGCTGAGAACAGTTACAGTAGAAGAAAACTCACCAATAGCATAAGCAATCTTACCATTGGGATGGAAAATAAGATGACGTACTCCAGTACCTGCAGGCATACGATAGAGGCTTACAAGAGAGAGCTTGCCTTCTTCACCAACAACATCGTAAACTGTAATCTCATCTGTACCCAAATCACAAGTAACTAAGCGTCCGTCAGGTGTAAGATCTGTGTAATGCACGTGAGGGCGTTCTTGGCCAGGGTGTACTTTTGATCCCTCGCCTTCATGTTTTACAGTGTCTGTTAAGGTAAGCGACCCATCTTTTTGAATTTTGTAGACACGGATTTCCCCTAAGTGATAATTGGCACCGTAAACAAAACCACGTTTATTATCAACGGCTACATAGCACAGAGGTGCGCCAACACTAGTAACATAGTTGAGAAGCTCTGTTTTACCTCTTTTATAGCTGAGAGCAGCAATACCGCCACCATTTTCATCTGCAGCACAAGTGTAAAGATGTTGTTTTGTTTTGTCCAAAGCAAAATAAGTAGCATTTTGAACATGAGCAACTTCAGTTAGATTAGAAAGTTCTTCCTTTGCAATATCTAGGTCAAAACTATAAATCCCCTTTGATTCACGCTTAGTGTAACCGCCAACTAGAATTTTTTCACGCATATCTTGGCTCCTTTAACATTTAATATTCGTATAATTATTTTATCATAAATGAGCGTTTTCAGGAAACTAAATCTCTTGGAATTTGCGAAGACAGGACAGCCAACAAAATGACACAACAAGCTCTTGCAATAAGGGAGTGTTTAGTGTATAATAGTACTGTTGTCTATGGGCAATAATTTCACATTTTGACTTGACAGTGTCGTAGTGCACTTGTGTAGCGGCATTGGCTGACAGTTAAAAGAGGAAAAACTATTTTAAAAGGAGACATTAATATGTCAGTTATTTCAATGAAACAACTTCTTGAAGCTGGTGTTCACTTCGGTCACCAAACTCGTCGTTGGAACCCAAAAATGAAACCATACATCTTCACAGAACGTAATGGTATCCACGTTATCGACCTTCAAAAAACAGTTAAACTTGTTGACGATGCTTACAACTATGTACGTAACGCTTCATCTGAAGGTGCTGTAGTACTTTTTGTTGGTACTAAAAAACAAGCTTCAGAAGCTGTTAAAGAAGAAGCACTTCGTGCTGGTCAATACTATGTAAACCACCGTTGGCTTGGTGGTATGCTCACTAACTGGAACACTATCCAAAAACGTGTAGCACGCCTTAAATCAATCAACAAAATGGAAGAAGACGGAACTTTCGAAGTATTACCTAAGAAAGAAGTTGTCCTTTTGAACAAAGAACGCGAACGTCTTGAAAAATTCATTGGTGGTATCGCTGATATGCCTCGCATCCCAGATGTGATGTACGTTGTTGACCCACACAATGAACAAATCGCTATCCAAGAAGCTCAAAAATTGGGAATCCCAGTTGTAGCAATGGTTGATACAAATGCTGACCCAGATCCAATCGACGTTATTATCCCAGCAAACGATGATGCTATCCGTGCAGTTAAATTGATCACTGCTAAAATGGCTGACGCTATCATCGAAGGTCGTCAAGGCGAAGATTCAGTAGAAGCTGAACTTGCGGTTAAAGATACTGCTGCTTCAGAAGAATCACTTGAAGAACTTGCTGAAATCGTTGAAGGCAAATAATTTGTAATGAATAATACAGGCGAGGCCCTACGCCTCCCTGTTTTTTTATAAAATATAATAATAGGAGAATTATACAATGGCAGTAACAGCAGCTCAAGTAAAAGAATTGCGTGAAAAAACTGGTGCAGGTATCATGGATGCTAAACGTGCACTTGTTGAAACTGATGGAAATATGGAAGCAGCCGCTGAGCTCCTTCGTGAAAAAGGTATTGCGAAAGCTGAGAAAAAAGCTGACCGTATCGCCGCTGAAGGTTTGACAGGTATCGCTGTAAATGGTAATACTGCAGCACTTATCGAATTGAACTCAGAAACAGACTTCGTTGCTAAAAATGAACAATTCGTTGCTATCGTTAAAGAAACAGCTGAACTTATTGCAGAGAAAAAACCTGCAACTAATGAAGAAGCTTTGGCTTTGACAACTGCAGAAGGTATCAGCCTTGAAGATTCTTACACACAAGCTACAGCGACAATTGGTGAAAAAATTTCATTCCGTCGTTTCCAACTTATCGAAAAAACAGATGCGCAAACCTTTGGTGTTTACCAACACAACCAAGGTCGTATCGGTGTAGTTACAGTTGTTGAAGGTGGAGATGCTGAGCTGGCTAAAGCAGTTGCAATGCATATCGCTGCGATGAACCCAACTGTTCTCTCTTACAAAGAGTTGGATGCTGAGTTTGTTCATGATGAGTTAGCTAAATTAAACCACACAATCGATGAAGATAACGAAAGCCGCAAATTGGTAAACAAACCAATGCTTCCACATCTTGCCTACGGATCACGTAGCCAATTGACTGAAGAAGTTCTTGCAAATGCTGAAGCAGAAATGAAAGAAGAACTTTTGGCTGAAGGTAAACCAGAAGCGATCTTGGGTAAAATCATCCCTGGTAAAGTTGCAAAATTCATCATTGATAACACTAAAGTCGACCAAGCCTACACACTTCTTGGACAACTTTATGTTATGGATGACAGCAAAACAGTAGAAGCTTTCCTTGAGTCTAAAGGTGCTAAAGTTGTAGCATTCACACGTTACGAAGTGGGTGAAGGTATCGAGAAAGCAGAAAATAACTTCGCGGCTGAAGTTGCTGAAGCAGCAGGTCTTGCTTAATTATAAAAAAACAGTTCATTAGAGCTGTTTTTTTTATGACTATTTGTGTGAAGCGCTTCTTTTTCATGGTTTTAAACTTATAGTGTGTGTAATCTAAAAAATGTAGAAAAGTGATGTAAAATCAAATATAATGTGCTATAATAAAGAGTGAAACTTTGTATTTAAAAATAAGTTTAAATAAAAAGATAAAATTACCTAAAGTTTTGGAGAGAAGATGTCAAGTACAATAATTATTCTTTTGGGCGTTCTCATAGTGATTGTCGTTGGATTCTATGTATTTTCAATGGTAATGCGTAAGAAAACAGAAAATCGTATTCTTGAGTTGGAAGAGCGCAAAGAGCTGCTTTTTGATTTACCTGTGCAAGAAGAATTAGATGCCGTCAAGAAGATGCATCTCGTTGGACAGTCACAGACCATTTTCCGTGAGTGGAACCAAAAATGGATTGATTTGTCATCAGATTCATTTGCTGATTTAGAAAACCATATTTTTGAAGCTGAGCAATTGAATGACTCCTTCCATTTTTTCCGTGCACGTGAGTCTGCTGATGATAGCGAAGCACAAATCGAAGTTATGGAATCTGAAGTCGAAGCGATTCGTGCAGGTGTTGCAGAGCTGGTCGAACAAGAAAAACGTAATTCGACAAAAATTCAAGAATCTCTTGACCTTTATGAAACACTCCGCGATGAAATCACTGATAACCAAGAAAAATATGGTACAGTTATTGACGAAATTAACCGTCACTTAGCAAACATAGAAACAGAATTTTCACAGTTTGTTACGCTTAACTCAACAGGGGATCCGATTGAGGCAGCCGAAGTGTTAGAAACTGCGGAAGAACATACAATTGCTTTGCGTGCAATTACAGAGCAAATCCCAGACTTGCTTGTTGTTGTCGATAAAGAGCTGCCAAAACAAATTGAAGAGTTAGAAGAAACAGTTCATAAGTTCGAAGAGGAAGATTACGTACTTCCTGCAAGTGTTAACCTTGAGAATGAAATGAAAGCTATCCAAGATGATTTGGAGGAAGCTAAAGCCCTTCTTGACAGTTTTGAACTTGAAGCAACGGAAGCCCGTATTTCTTCAATTAATGACCGTATTAACGGTATTTATGACATTTTTGAGCGTGAATATAAAGCACGTCGTAGCGTAGAAAAACGCGTCAATATTCTCCGAAGCTATATCGAACACACACGTGCAAACAACAAAAACCTCTTGTTAGAAATCGACCACACGATGCAGTCATATTTGCTGTCTGACAATGAAAAAGCAGCTGTACGTAGCTACTCTGAACATCTTGATATCCTCGAAGGGGAAGTTGACAGTGTGCTTGAAGCAGTTAAAGAAAAACAAAAACCTTACTCTGCTTTAGGTGGAAATGTAAATTCAATCATTGAAGCTTTGGAAGATATCGAAAAGAACCAAATTAGTATTAGTGAAGGACTTGCTAACTTACGTGAGCAAGAAAAAGTTGCACAAGAAGCTGCTGATCGCTTTGACTCAGAATTACGCATCATCAAGCGTTATGTGGAAAAACGTAACCTTCCAGGTTTACCGAAAGATTATTTAGATCTCTTCTTTGCGACAAGTGAGCGCTTAGAAGCCCTCTTTAAAGAATTAGGTAAAGTACGTATTAATATTGATGTAGTGAACCATCAACTTGACACATCTACTCAAGATATGGAAGCCTTGAAAGATGCAACAGATGATTTAGTAGATCATGCCGTTCTTGCAGAACAGTTGATGCAATATGCTAATCGTTATAAAGCAAGTGATGAACGTATTGCTGGAGCCATTGCTCGAAGCTTACAACTCTTTGATCGTGCGCGCAACTATGATGGAGCTTTTAACGAAATTTCAAACGCTCTAGAAATGGTTGAACCAGGAGCAGCAGAACGTATTGCAAATGTATACAATAATCACAAAGAAAAACCAGATTATCGTTAATAAAAAGACGTAAGGAAACTTACGTCTTTTTATTTTATATCATTTTAAAATGTCCTTTCCTAACAAGCTCAAGTCTCGAATAAAAGGACAAATGGTTATTGTATGAAATATGTTATAATAGGCCTATGAATGAAACTGAAAATATTATGGAAGAATTGCATTGCATTGGCTGCGGTGCATTGATTCAAACAAAAGATAAAAATGCCTTGGGTTTCCTGCCTGCAGGAGCGCTAGCGAAAAGAGGAGAAGATGACGCACTGTACTGTCAACGTTGCTTCCGCCTTCGTCACTATAATGAAATCGCTGATGTCAGCTTGACAGACGATGATTTTTTGCGCCTTTTGAGCGAAATCGGTGAGCATGATGCGTTAATCGTGAATGTTGTTGACATCTTTGATTTTAATGGCTCCTTAATCCCAAGCTTGCATCGTTTTACGGGCAATAATGACCTTCTCTTAGTAGCCAATAAGAAAGACATTCTGCCGCACTCATTAAAAGTTGGTAAAATGAGCGCTTGGCTCAAGGAGCAAGCAAAGAAAGCTGGTCTCCGTCCTCTTGATGTTCTTGTAACTTCAGCTAAAAATCAAGATGATGTTCGAGAACTCATGGAAAAAATTGAGAAAATGCGTAAAGGTCGTGATGTTTACGTAGTTGGTGTAACGAATGTGGGTAAATCTACATTAATTAATGCCATTATCAAACTTGTCACAGGGGATGACAATGTGATTACCACTAGCCGTTTTCCAGGGACGACTTTAGATAAGATTGAGATTCCTCTTGATGATGATAGCTTGCTTATTGATACACCGGGGATTATTCATCGTGGACAAATGGCGCACTATCTTGAAGCAAAAGATCTGAAACTCGTTTCACCTAAAAAAGAAATCAAGCCTAAAACTTATCAACTTAATGCAGGGCAAACTCTATTTTTAGGGGGGCTTGCACGTTTTGATTATATACAAGGTGAAAAACAAGGGCTTACTGTTTTTTGTGATAATGAGTTAGATATTCATCGTACAAAATTAGAAGGAGCTACTGAATTTTATGAAAAACATGTGGGTGGTTTACTTCAACCGCCACGTGCGAAAAATCTTTCGGACTTTCCAAAACTCATCCGTAAAGAATTTTCTGTCAAAGAAAAATCAGATATTGTCTTCTCTGGTCTAGGATGGATTCGGGTTGCGGAACGTGGCGTTGTGGCAGCATGGGTACCAGAAGGTGTAGACGTAGTTCTGCGTAAGGCATTGGTATAAGTATGATAAATCTAGAAGAAAAACAAGAACGTGTCTTACTCGTTGGCGTAGAGACCTTTGAAAATAGCGAAAATTTTGAAAGCTCGATGCTTGAACTAGCTGAACTCACAAAAACAGCAGGGGGGATTGTGATTGATGCCTTTACACAAAAGCGGGACAAATACGATACTAAATTTCTGATTGGAACCGGCAAGCTTGAACAAATGAGGTGGGCAATTGAAGTCGGAGAAATAGACACGGTCATTTTCAATGACCGTCTGACACCTCGCCAAAACATTAATCTGGAAGAAGCTTTTGGAATCAAAGTTATTGATCGGATGCAATTGATATTGGATATTTTTGCATTGCGGGCGCGGTCTCATGAAGGGATGCTTCAAGTCGAACAAGCTCAGCTTAGCTATTTGTTACCACGCTTGGTCGGCCAAGGTATCATGCTCAGTCGTCAAGGAGGAGGTATCGGCTCCAAAGGTCCTGGTGAAAGCAAACTTGAAACAGACCGTCGTTATATTCGAACACGTATTGAAAATATAGATAAACAGCTCCAAAAAGTTGAAAAAACCCGTGAAACGATTCGGAAAAAGCGTAAAGAAAGCTCTATCTTTAAGATCGGATTGATTGGCTATACGAATGCCGGGAAGTCAAGCATAATGAATGCTTTGACTGAAAAAACGCAATATGAAAAAGATGAACTTTTTGCTACACTAGATGCAACAACCAAGTTGGTAAAAATAAAAGAGGATTTTACAGTCAGTCTTACAGATACAGTTGGTTTTATTCAAGATTTGCCAACGGAGCTGATTAAGGCATTCAAGTCGACTTTAGAAGAGTCGACTCATGTGGACTTACTCATCCATGTCATTGACGCGAGTAATCCCCATCATGAAGTTCATGAAAAAACAGTCCAAAAATTGATGGAAGAAATGGATATTCAAGGTATTCCTGTGTTGAATGTCTATAATAAGATGGATATTACTAAGGATTTTGTACCTACTTTGACACCAGCAGTACAGCTTTCGATTAAGTCAGACGAAGGTGTCCAGTGGTTGCGTACGGCAATTTTAGAAAAATTGCATGAGCTCTTTGTTGCTTTTGAGTTAGATTTGCCTTATGCAATGGCTTATAAACTACCTGAACTGAAAAAAATAGCCATGGTCAACGAAGTTGTTGAAGGTGAAACAGCTTATAAAGTTAAAGGGATCATTGCTCCCAGCATGACCTGGAAGCTGGATAATTATTAGAAAAGAGAATTAAAATGGAATTAACTGGAAAACAAAAGCGTTACCTGCGAAGCCTCGCAGTAAATATTCGCCCCATAGTTCAAATCGGAAAATCTGGACTGTCTAACGAAATCCTAACAAGTATTCGCCACGCTGCAGATGCGCGTGAATTAATTAAAGTTAACATCTTGCAAAACTCTGATGAAACTGCCAAAGATGTTGCAGCGATGATTGATGAAATGGGGCTTAACGTTGTCCAAATTATCGGACGTAATGTAGTAGTCTTTAAGGTTAGTGATCGTAAAGAAAATCGTAAAATTTCAGAAGATGTAAAAAAGGTATAAGTTATGTCGCTTGAACTTCTAACACCTTTTACTAAGGTGGATCTACAAGAGGAAAATGCTCGTGTTCGCCGTGCCATCGGTCTTTTTTGGGGAAGTTTCAATCCTGTACACATCGCACATTTAACAATCGCTGATCAAGTGCGTCAGCAGCTGAATTTAGAACAAGTTGTGTTTCTTCCGGAACATAATACCGATGGGCATGTTACCCGCATGTTAGAGCTAGCACTGGAAGGAAAAGAAGGTCTTGTATTGAACAAATGCCGCTGCCAAGCAGATGAAGGCATATATGAAACAGTAAAGGCCCTCAAGGAAGAACATCCCGATACAGATTTTTACTTTATCATTGGGGGAGATTTAATCAATAGTTTACCAAGTTGGAAAAATATTGAGCAACTTTTAGAATTAGTACAGCTGGTTGGTGTACGTCGACCACGCTTCCGCGCGGGGACAAGTTATCCAATTTTGTGGGTGGATGTACCGGGAATGGATATCTCTGGTAATATGATACGTGAACAATTTAGCCGAGGGCTTGTTCCAAATTTCTTGTTAGCACCCAAAGTACTTGCTTATATTAAGAAAGAAGGACTTTATGTTTGATTTTTATCCAGAAGTAACCTTGTCAAGAGAAGAGCTACTTGCGAAGATAAAAGCTCAAATGTCTGAAAAACGTTTCCAACACATCCTAGGAGTAGAGAAAGCAGCAGTTGCACTTGCTGAAAAATATGATGTAAATGTGCATAAAGCAAGTCTTGCTGCTCTGTTGCATGACTACGCAAAAGAAACAGCAGATGACATCTTTTTAGAACTGATTGAAAAGTATAACTTGAATCCTGATTTGAAAAATTGGGGCAATAACATATGGCATGGTACAGTGGGCATCTATAAAATGCAAGAAGATTTAGGTTTGAAAGATCCCGAAATTCTACATGCAATCGAGGTGCACACTGTAGGGGATGCAGCGATGTCTGACTTAGCAAAAGTACTTTATGTGGCGGACTATATTGAAGAGGGACGTGATTTCCCGGGTGTTATTGAAGCGCGAGCTATCGCGGATTACTCTCTGAATATGGCAGTTGCCTTTGAGACAATGCGACTTATTGATTATCTGGCTGAACTTCGTGTAAAAATTTACCCCCAAAGTATCGAAACATATAACGCATTTATCAAATATCTTAAAAAATAATAATAAAAATAGAAAATAGGAATAAAATGAATTCAAAACAATTACTCGAAACAGTTGTAAAAGCAGCCGATGATAAAAAAGCTTTAGATATTGTAGCACTTGATGTCGCTGCTGTGTCAGGCGTTGCAGATTATTTCGTTGTCCTTGAAGCAATGAATACACGTCAGATTGATGCGATTGTTGATAATGTCGCTGAAGAAGCAGATAAGCTTGGTGTTCAAGCAGCAGGTCATATTGAAGGAGATGCGCGTACAGGATGGGTTTTAGTTGACTTAGGTGACGTGATTGTCAATGTTTTTGACCATGATTCACGCTTGCGTTTTAACTTAGAGAAACTATGGTCAGATGCACCACTTGTTGATATTAATGAATGGATTTCTGAATAAATGACGGCTTCTTATGAGGAATTTGCCCGGGTCTATGATTCCGTAATGGATGAGGAGCTCTATGACTTGTGGTTTGAGTTTAGTCAAAGACATTTTCCAGCAAAAACGCAAAATATCATGGAATTGGCATGTGGTACAGGGATTCTCTCGATAAGATTTAGTCAAGCAGGCTATGAAGTAACCGGTGTTGATTTGTCAGAGGAGATGCTGACTATTGCAGATAAACGTGCACGTCAGATGGGGGCAAAAATTACTTTTGCTGCCGGAGATATGCGTGAATTATCAGGAGAAACCACATTTGATGTTGTGACTTGCTATTCGGATTCGCTTTGTTACATGTCGAATGCTTCTGAAGTTCAACGCGTTTTTGATGGTGTTTATAATTCTTTAAATGCGGAAGGTGTGTTTATCTTTGATGTCCATTCGACATATCAAGTGGATTCGGTCTTTCCAGGTTACTCTTATCACGAAAACGATGAAGATTTTGCTTTTCTCTGGGATTCTTTTGTAGGGGATTACCCTCATTCAGTCGTCCATGAATTGACTTTCTTTGTTAAAGATTCCGATGGAAAATTTGTGCGTAAAGATGAAGTACATCAAGAGAGAACGTACCCAATAAAGGAATATTTGACAAGACTTCAAAAATTTTCTAAAGTAGAAGTATATGCTGATTTTGAAGATGAAAAACCTGAAGAAGAAAGCTTACGTTGGTTCTTTGTATGCAAAAAATAATAGGAATTGTTGCTGAGTTCAACCCTTTTCACAATGGACATAAATATTTATTAGATCAGGCAGGCGATGGTATAAAAATCGTTGCCATGTCTGGTAATTTTATGCAAAGGGGTGAACCGGCTCTTTTTGATAAATGGACAAGAGCTGAAATGGCTCTAAAAAATGGTGCAGATATCGTGGTTGAGCTTCCTGTCATGGGAGCTGTCCAAGCTGCTGATTTTTTTGCACAGGCAGCAGTGGATATTCTTGATAAAATGGGGATTGGTGAACTTGTTTTTGGTTCGGAGTCTACCCTTGATTATCAAAAAATCGTGAATCTTTATGAAGAGAAGTCAACCGAAATGGAGAACTTCATTAAAGATTTACCTGATACATTGAGTTATCCCGAAAAAACTCAGATGATGTGGCAGAAATTCTCAGGCTTACATTTTGATGGAAATACACCCAACCATGTCCTGGCTCTTGCTTATGCCAAAGCCAGTGCGGGCAAAGATATAAGACTACAAGCCATTCAGCGTAGTAACGATTTTCATTCTCGTAGTTTATCTGGTGAAATTGCTTCAGCAACAGCTATTAGAGCAAATATCGACCAACAAGATATTTTGAATTTTGTGCCGGAAAATTTAAAACAACTCTATCAGCACCCCAGAGTTTCTTGGGATAATTATTTCACTTTGCTTAAGTATAAGATAATCTCCCATGATTTGAGCCTTATTTTTCAAATGAATACAGAGTTGGAAAGTCGGATAAAAACAGCCATCAAGCAAGTGAATACTGTCGATGAATTGATAGAGGCAGTGCATACAAAACGATATACTAGAGCACGTGTAAGACGGCTTTTGACCTATGTTTTATTGGATATTCCACGTGATTTTCAGTTGCCTCAAAACATTCATGTTTTAGGTTTTACAAAGCAAGGACAACAACATCTGGCTAAAGTGAAGGATAAGCTTGTGACTCGCATTGGAAAAGAATCATGGGACTTACTTACGCAAAAATCAGATGATATTTATCAATTAGGAAATCGTAATTTTAAAGAACAGAACCATGGGCGCAAACCATTGATTTTGTGATATAATATTTAAGAATAAATTGAAAATAGGAGGTGTCCCATGGGACGCAAATGGGCCAATATTGCCGCAAAAAAATCAGCTAAAGACGGAGCAACATCAAAAGTTTATGCAAAATTTGGTGTTGAAATATATGTAGCCGCAAAGCAAGGGGAGCCAGATCCAGAGTCAAATACCGCGCTCAAGTTTGTTATTGAACGTGCGAAACAAGCACAAGTTCCAAAGCATGTTATTGATAAAGCGATTGACAAAGCTAAAGGTGGAGCAGAAGAAGCTTTCGTTTCTGGACGATATGAAGGATTCGGACCGAATGGATCAATGATTATCTGTGAAACGTTAACTTCAAATGTAAACCGTACAATTTCTAATATCCGCACAATTTTCCATAAAAATGGTGGGAATATTGGTGCGGAAGGTTCTGTAGGCTACATGTTCGATAATACAGGTGTGATCGTCTTTGCTGGTGATGATGCTGACGAGATTTTTGAATATTTGATTGAACAAGAAATTGACGTCCGTGATGTTTCTGCGGAAGAAGGACAAATTATTGTTTATACAGAACCTACAGATTTACACAAAGCAATTGCTGCTCTCAAAGAAAAAGGTATTACTGAATTTACAACAACTGAACTTGAGTTGATTGCACAGAGCGAAGTTGAACTTTCTGGTGAAGATTTAGAAACCTTCGAAGGTTTGGTAGATGCTTTAGAAGACGACGACGATGTTCAAAAAGTTTATCATAATGTGGATATGTAAATAAAAAGATGGCCAAGTGGCCATTTTTTATTTACATAACGATGTTCTTATCTTAATTAACTGGAAATCACAAAAAAAATAAATGGCGTAAAGCCCAGTAAATGGGGGATAAACCGAACAAAGGTAAAATTTTTTAAAAAAATCACAGTTTATTCTTGACAGAACAAATTGAGTTTGATAGAATATAATAGTTGTCGCGAGAGAGCGTATCTCTTACGAGAGCGATAGACCTTTGAAAACTGAATAAAGTAGAATGACTATATGCGAGAAGTTAACTTCTTGTATACCAACTGTCAATTCAATAATGAAAGACAAAACAACAGCCAGTTCATTTGATGAACTAAATTTAAATGAGAGTTTGATCCTGGCTCAGGACGAACGCTGGCGGCGTGCCTAATACATGCAAGTCGAGCGATGATTAAAGATAGCTTGCTATTTTTATGAAGAGCGGCGAACGGGTGAGTAACGCGTGGGAAATCTGCCGAGTAGCGGGGGACAACGTTTGGAAACGAACGCTAATACCGCATAACAATGAGAATCGCATGATTCTTATTTGAAAGAAGCAATTGCTTCACTACTTGATGATCCCGCGTTGTATTAGCTAGTTGGTAGTGTAAAGGACTACCAAGGCGATGATACATAGCCGACCTGAGAGGGTGATCGGCCACACTGGGACTGAGACACGGCCCAGACTCCTACGGGAGGCAGCAGTAGGGAATCTTCGGCAATGGGGGCAACCCTGACCGAGCAACGCCGCGTGAGTGAAGAAGGTTTTCGGATCGTAAAACTCTGTTGTTAGAGAAGAACGTTAAGTAGAGTGGAAAATTACTTAAGTGACGGTATCTAACCAGAAAGGGACGGCTAACTACGTGCCAGCAGCCGCGGTAATACGTAGGTCCCAAGCGTTGTCCGGATTTATTGGGCGTAAAGCGAGCGCAGGTGGTTTCTTAAGTCTGATGTAAAAGGCAGTGGCTCAACCATTGTGTGCATTGGAAACTGGGAGACTTGAGTGCAGGAGAGGAGAGTGGAATTCCATGTGTAGCGGTGAAATGCGTAGATATATGGAGGAACACCGGAGGCGAAAGCGGCTCTCTGGCCTGTAACTGACACTGAGGCTCGAAAGCGTGGGGAGCAAACAGGATTAGATACCCTGGTAGTCCACGCCGTAAACGATGAGTGCTAGCTGTAGGGAGCTATAAGTTCTCTGTAGCGCAGCTAACGCATTAAGCACTCCGCCTGGGGAGTACGACCGCAAGGTTGAAACTCAAAGGAATTGACGGGGGCCCGCACAAGCGGTGGAGCATGTGGTTTAATTCGAAGCAACGCGAAGAACCTTACCAGGTCTTGACATACTCGTGCTATCCTTAGAGATAAGGAGTTCCTTCGGGACACGGGATACAGGTGGTGCATGGTTGTCGTCAGCTCGTGTCGTGAGATGTTGGGTTAAGTCCCGCAACGAGCGCAACCCTTATTACTAGTTGCCATCATTAAGTTGGGCACTCTAGTGAGACTGCCGGTGATAAACCGGAGGAAGGTGGGGATGACGTCAAATCATCATGCCCCTTATGACCTGGGCTACACACGTGCTACAATGGATGGTACAACGAGTCGCCAACCCGCGAGGGTGCGCTAATCTCTTAAAACCATTCTCAGTTCGGATTGCAGGCTGCAACTCGCCTGCATGAAGTCGGAATCGCTAGTAATCGCGGATCAGCACGCCGCGGTGAATACGTTCCCGGGCCTTGTACACACCGCCCGTCACACCACGGAAGTTGGGAGTACCCAAAGTAGGTTGCCTAACCGCAAGGAGGGCGCTTCCTAAGGTAAGACCGATGACTGGGGTGAAGTCGTAACAAGGTAGCCGTATCGGAAGGTGCGGCTGGATCACCTCCTTTCTAAGGAATATAAAAAAAGATGTTGTTCTACTTTATTCAGTTTTGAGGGGTCTATAAAGACCAAACAAGCAGTCTTTTGATGCAAGATAGAGAAGATTGCGTTGAGAGAAGGGGCCTTAGCTCAGCTGGGAGAGCGCCTGCTTTGCACGCAGGAGGTCAGCGGTTCGATCCCGCTAGGCTCCATAAGATACGGAAGTATCTTGTCAACGAAGACGTTAAAATAGGAATTGATCATTGAAAACTAAATAACAATATCTTATAACGATAAATAAACCGAGAAATGGTAAAACATTTCTGTAAAGCTGCGAATTATTTTAAATAGTTCGAAAAAACTTATACTTGTTTTAATGGCAAAGTTAATAAGGGCGCACGGTGGATGCCTTGGCATTAAGAGCCGAAGAAGGACGTGACTAACGACGATATTCTAGGGGGAGCAGTAAGTACGCATTGATCCCTAGGTCTCCGAATGGGGAAACCCACTATGTTATGCATAGTATCCGTAAGTGAATACATAGCTTACGAGAAGGTAACGCAGAGAACTGAAACATCTAAGTACCTGCAGGAAGAGAAAGTAAAAACGATTTCCTAAGTAGCGGCGAGCGAACGGGAAACAGGCCAAACCAAGAAGCTTGCTTCTTGGGGTTGTAGGACTGCAACGTGGACTTAAAGTCTATAGAAGAATTACCTGGGAAGGTAAGCCAAAGAGAGTAATAGCCTCGTATTTGAAATAGACTTTATACCTAGCAGTATCCTGAGTAGGGCTGGACACGCGAAATCCAGTTTGAATCCGGGAGGACCATCTCCCAAGCCTAAATACTCCTTAATGACCGATAGTGAACCAGTACCGTGAGGGAAAGGTGAAAAGAACCCCGGGAGGGGAGTGAAATAGCACCTGAAACCGTGTGCCTACAAGAAGTTCGAGCCCGTCAATGGGTGAGAGCGTGCCTTTTGTAGAATGAACCGGCGAGTTACGTTATGATGCGAGGTTAAGCTGAAGAGGCGGAGCCGTAGCGAAAGCGAGTCTGAATAGGGCGCTTTAGTATCATGATGTAGACCCGAAACCTAGTGACCTATCCATGAGCAGGTTGAAGGTGCGGTAAGACGCACTGGAGGACCGAACCAGGACACGTTGAAAAGTGTTTGGATGACTTGTGGATAGCGGAGAAATTCCAAACGAACTGGGAGATAGCTGGTTCTCTCCGAAATAGCTTTAGGGCTAGCGTCGCAATTTAAGTGTATTGGAGGTAGAGCACTGTTTGGATGAGGGGCCCATCTCGGGTTACCAATTTCAGATAAACTCCGAATGCTAATACACATGTGCGGCAGTCAGACTGCGAGTGCTAAGATCCGTAGTCGAAAGGGAAACAGCCCAGACCACCAGCTAAGGTCCCAAAATATATGTTAAGTGGAAAAGGATGTGGGGTTGCACAGACAACTAGGATGTTAGCTCAGAAGCAGCTATCATTCAAAGAGTGCGTAATAGCTCACTAGTCGAGTGACCCTGCGCCGAAAATGTACCGGGGCTAAACATATTACCGAAGCTGTGGATTTAATATTAATTAAATGGTAGGAGAGCGTTGTAATCAGCGATGAAGGTATACCGTGAGGGGTGCTGGAGCGATTACAAGTGAGAATGCCGGTATGAGTAGCGCAAGATAAGTGAGAATCTTATCCACCGTAAGACTAAGGTTTCCAGGGGAAGGCTCGTCCGCCCTGGGTTAGTCGGGACCTAAGGCGAGGCCGAAAGGCGTAGTCGATGGACAACAGGTTGATATTCCTGTACTAGTATTGTTAGTGATGGAGGGACGCAGTAGGCTAAAGGGAGCCAGTTAATGGATTCTGGTCTAAGCAGTGAGGTGTGGAATGTGTCAAATGCATTTTCCTTTAACATTGAGCTGTGATGGGGAAGCAACTACGGTTGCGAAGCCCTTGATGTCACACTGCCAAGAAAATCTTCTAGCGTTTAATTCAATACTACCCGTACCGCAAACCGACACAGGTAGTCGAGGCGAGTAGCCTCAGGTGATCGAGAGAACTCTCGTTAAGGAACTCGGCAAAATGACCCCGTAACTTCGGGAGAAGGGGTGCTGTAGAAATACAGCCGCAGTGAAAAGATCCAAGCAACTGTTTATCAAAAACACAGCTCTCTGCTAAACCGCAAGGTGATGTATAGGGGGTGACGCCTGCCCGGTGCTGGAAGGTTAAGAGGAGGGGTTAGCTTAGGCGAAGCTCTGAATTGAAGCCCCAGTAAACGGCGGCCGTAACTATAACGGTCCTAAGGTAGCGAAATTCCTTGTCGGGTAAGTTCCGACCCGCACGAAAGGCGTAATGATTTGGATACTGTCTCAACGAGAGACTCGGTGAAATTTTAGTACCTGTGAAGATGCAGGTTACCCGCGACAGGACGGAAAGACCCCATGGAGCTTTACTGCAGATTGATATTGAGTACCTGTGAAGCATGTACAGGATAGGTAGGAGACTTTGACCTTGGGACGCTAGTTTCAAGTGAGTCGCTGTTGGGATACTACCCTTGCTTCATGGTTGCTCTAACCCACACGCATAATCGGCGTGGGAGACAGTGTCTGTCGGGCAGTTTGACTGGGGCGGTCGCCTCCTAAAGAGTAACGGAGGCGCCCAAAGGTTCCCTCAACATGGTTGGAAATCATGTGTAGAGTGTAAAGGTATAAGGGAGCTTGACTGCGAGAGCTACAACTCGAGCAGGTAGGAAACTAGGGCTTAGTGATCCGGTGGTACCGCATGGAAGGGCCATCGCTCAACGGATAAAAGCTACCCTGGGGATAACAGGCTTATCTCCCCCAAGAGTTCACATCGACGGGGAGGTTTGGCACCTCGATGTCGGCTCGTCGCATCCTGGGGCTGTAGTCGGTCCCAAGGGTTGGGCTGTTCGCCCATTAAAGCGGCACGCGAGCTGGGTTCAGAACGTCGTGAGACAGTTCGGTCCCTATCCGTCGCGGGCGTAGGAAATTTGAGAGGATCTGCCCTTAGTACGAGAGGACCGGGGTGGACTTACCGCTGGTGTACCAGTTGTTCCGCCAGGAGCACCGCTGGGTAGCTATGTAGGGAAGGGATAAGCGCTGAAAGCATCTAAGTGCGAAGCCCACCTCAAGATGAGATTTCCCATTCTTTATGAATTAAGAGCCCTGAGAGATGATCAGGTTGATAGGCTGGAAGTGGAAGTCCTGCGAGGGATGGAGCGGACCAGTACTAATAGCTCGAGGACTTTACCAAGTAATAGAACATATGAGTTCAGCTTTACTTATTTATCAAGAGATTGTTATTTAGTTTTGAGTGTTCAATACATTCAACTTTAGGCTTTTAGAGCCTGACCTTATGAAAATAGATAAGTTGAGAACCTGCGTGTGACGCAGAACCACAACTTCCTAATTTTCTACAGGTCAAAACGTCTCTAAAAGCACTAGACCATGATTTGGTATTCATTGCATAGGAGATACACCTGTTCCCATGTCGAACACAGAAGTTAAGTCCTATTACGCCGGAAGTAGTTGGGGGTTGCCCCCTGCGAGATAGGGTAAATGCCAAGTGAAGTAAAGAAGCTAAGGCTTCTTTTTTTTTATAAATTTAAGGTATAATAGGAGTTATGGAAAACAAGAAAAATAAATTACTGCTTATTGATGGTTCTTCATTAGCATTCAGGGCTTTTTTCGCCCTCTATAATCAAGTAGATCGTTTTGTGGCTCCGAGTGGCTTACATACCAATGCGATATATGGCTTTCATCTTATGCTTAATAATTTGGTCGAAAGATTAGAACCTAATCATGTTCTGATTGCATTTGATGCAGGAAAAACAACCTTTAGAACGGAAATGTTTTCTGCTTACAAAGATGGGCGAGCACGTACACCAGATGAATTCCGCGAACAGCTGCCTTTTATTAAGGAGCTGATTGAAAAGTTAGGCTATAATCATTATGAGCTTAAAAACTATGAAGCAGATGACATTATTGGTACTTTAGATAAAATGGCTGAACTCCCTGAAGCTGGCGATTATGATGTCACAATTGTAACTGGGGACAAGGATTTGATTCAGTTAGTGGACTCAAATACGACAGTCGAAATTTCGAAAAAAGGTGTGGCTGAGTTTGAAAGCTTTACACCGGCTTATCTATTGGAAAAAACGGGCTTAACGCCACAACAGTTTATTGATCTTAAAGGGTTGATGGGTGATAGCTCGGATAATTATCCAGGTGTAACAAAAGTCGGTGAAAAAACGGCTATGAAGTTGCTTCAAGAGTGGGGATCTATTGATAATCTCTATGAGAATATTGATTCACTTAAGAAAAGTAAGATGAAGGAAAATCTTATTGCTGACCGTGAAATGGCCTTTTTATCTCGTACTCTTGCAACGATTGATACGAAATCTCCGATTGAAATTGATCTTGCTGATACTTTGATTAAGCCTGTGGATGCAGCAGAATTGATCAAGTTTTATGATGAGATGGGATTTGCGCAATTCAAAGCCAAACTTGAAACGGCAGAAGCAGATGAAGTTACGCTTAGTTTTGAAGTTGTGAAAGATGCAACAGATATTTTAGTGGACAAAGATGATTTCTTTTATATTGAAATTTTAAATGAGAATTACCACAAAGAAGATATCATTGGGTTTGCTTGGGGAAATGAAGAAAAAGTTTTTGTATCAAAGAATACAGAACTCCTAAAGAATTTCCCTTTTCCTGAAAATACATATGATTTTAAGAAAAATAAAGTTTTGCTTCATCGCTTAGGTATTGAACTACCGACAGCCAAGTACGACAGTATGTTAGCTAAATATCTTATTTCTACAACAGAAGATAATAAAGTTGAAACTATTGGTCGATTATTTGCTAACAAGTATATATCTACTGATGAAGAAGTTTACGGCAAGGGAGCAAAACGTCGTATTCCTGAAGATGAAATTCTTTTCAAACATTTGGCAGGTAAAATTCATGTCTTAGCTACAACGAAAGCGGTAATGATCCAAAATCTCGAGGAAAATGAACAATATCATCTTTTGACAGAAATGGAACTTCCCTTGGCCAACGTTTTAGCTAAAATGGAAATAGCAGGAATAGCTGCAGAAGTGAGCACCTTAGAAGAAATTGGTGCGGCAAATCAGAAGATGATTGCTGATTTAACTGAAAAAATTTATGAACTTGCAGGTGAGGAATTTAATATTAACTCGCCTAAGCAACTTGGAGTCATTCTTTTTGAAAAATTACAGTTGCCGCATGGGAAAAAAACAAAGACAGGCTATTCAACAGCAGCAGATATTTTAGAAAACTTGGCTCAAGACTATGAACTAGTAGCCAAAATACTCGAATATCGTCAAATATCAAAAATTCAATCCACTTACGTGCAAGGGTTGATTCCGCAAATAGCTGAAGATGGCCGTATCCATACACGATATGTTCAAGATTTAACGCAAACAGGTCGTCTCTCCTCGATTGATCCAAATCTGCAGAATATTCCAGTACGCCTAGAAGCTGGACGCTTGATTCGTAAAGCTTTTGTCGCAGGTGAAGATAATATTCTTTTGAGTTCCGACTATTCGCAAATTGAACTTCGGGTTTTGGCACATATGTCTAAAGATGAACATCTTATTGATGCTTTTAATCATGGTGCTGACATTCATAGCAGTACAGCAATGCGTGTTTTCAATATAGACAAGCCTGAAAATGTTACGCCTAACGATCGTCGCAATGCGAAAGCTGTCAATTTTGGTATCTCCTATGGAGAAACAGAATACGGACTCGCTAAACGCTTGAGTATTTCCAATAAGGAAGCAGCAGAGATGATCCAAGCTTACTTTGAACGTTATCCTGGAGTTGCCAATTATATAGCGGAAACAAAACGTGAAGCCAAGGATAAAGGCTATGTAAGCACGATGTTTAATCGCCGGCGTAAACTGCCAGAAATCAATAATCGCAACTTTATGGTGCGACAAGGTGCAGAACGCCAAGCAATTAATGCCCCGATTCAAGGGTCAGCCGGAGATATCTTGAAAATTGCCATGATTAATCTCGATGCAGCATTGTCTGAAGGCAAGTTTAAAGCCAAATTATTGCTACAAGTTCACGATGAGATTATTCTTGAAGTACCTAAGGAAGAACTTACGGCGGTTCAAAACTTGGTGAAACAAACTATGGAATCTGCAGTAGAGTTAAATGTTCCCTTACTTGCAGATGAAAATACGGGCGACAGCTGGTATGAAGCAAAATAAATTTTTAAAAATAGAAAAAAACACTCTCTAACAATAGAGAGTGTTTTTTTTCAGTAGTTTTGACTGCTTACCGTACGAATTAACCAGATGAAGAAGGCAATAATCGCTAGTGTGAAAAGGAAATGAGTATTGAAGAAGAGAAAGAGTCCGCCCAGAAAAAGTTTTGCAAGGAAGATAAAAAGAAGCAATGGCAAGATGAATTTAACAAAGCCCTTGAGAAATAGATAAGTGCATAGAATAAAGAATAATAAGAATAGCATAGTCGTTAACCCTCTCGATTTATTTATATCTTTATTATAACATTCTAAAATCTAGGGACAATCAGTCTTTCGAATGAATTTTAAAACTCTCCTTTGTTGTTCGTAAAACTTATGTAGACGAACAGGTGAGGCAAATGTGAAGCTTCAGGAAATTAAAATAGGCAGAAAAATGATATAATAATATGTAACTAAAATTAAGCTATAATCAAAAAATGCTAGGATAAGCTCTCGGAAACGGGAGTTTTCCTGCTTTTTATTTGATTGATAGCGGATACAAGTGAAGGAGAAAAATGAAAAAAGAAAAGTTATGGACGCCAAGTTTTATTATTAATATGCTACTCAATTTTATATATTATTTAGTATTTTATATTCCAACGATTGTTATTGGTACACATGCGATGGCAAAGTATAATGCTTCTGCGGGTACAGCCGGAATTTTGACAGGGCTTTTCATTGTAGGTAGCTTATTTGCACGTCTTTGGGCGGGGAACAACATTGCAAAATGGGGTGTTAAGAAAATGCTCTTTATGGGAACAAGCATTTATTTGCTCTTTGGTTTGGTATACTATCTTGTACCAAGTGTTGAGAGCTTGCTCGTTCTTCGTTTCCTACATGGTATTGGTTTTGGTATAGCAACAACAGCTTCAGGGACTTTAGCAGGAGCAACGGTTCCTTCTTCTCGGCGAGGGGAAGGTATCGGTTATTATGCTTTATCGGTAACGATGTCTTCAGCTATCGGTCCTTTCCTCTCCATGTTTCTTTATGGTAAATATGGTTTTACACTCTTAATTCATCTTTCAAATGTGCTCTTGCTACTTGCACTTATTGGTATCTTCTTTATTAAAGCGCCTCATACAACTGTAGCTAGTTCAGAAAGTATTAAGAAGAAATTCTCTTGGTCAAATTATTTTGAAAAGAAAGCTGTTTCTATTTCTGTAATAGGGATGCTGATAGGTATTGCTTATTCAAGTATTTTGGCATTTATGAATACTTATTCCTCAGAAATTGGGCTTGCAACAGCTGGATCCCTGTTCTTCCTTATTTATGCCTTAGCAATATTGGTTTCACGCCCTGTAACTGGTCGTATCTTTGATATCAAGGGTGATAATTATGTGATGTACCCTGTCTTTATCTTTTTTGCAATTGGCTTGGTACTGATCGGTTGGGCACAGTCTTCAATTATTCTACTGGTGGCAGCTATTTTTATTGGACTGGGTTATGGTTCATTTTCACCTTTTGGTCAAGCTATTGCAATACGTAGCTCAGGCGTTGATCGTTTAGGTGTAGCCACATCGACATTTTTTGGCTTTTTAGATATGGGTGTAGGTTTTGGTCCTTTGATCATGGGGCTTCTCGTTCCATTTTTAGGTTATCGTAATTTGTATTATGCATCAGCAATATTTATCGTTTTAATCATTGTTATCTATTATTTCACCCATGGGAAAAAAGTAAAAAAAGAAGCTCAGTAAGAGCTTCTTTTTAATATGCAGTTTGATTCATGTTTCTCTTCGTATCGATTAAGTTTTGATAATAAGCGATAGTAGACATTTCGATATATGGGGTTGTCCAGAATTTAGCAAGACCTAAAGTAATACCTGAGAGGATATACCATAAGATGAAGCTCAACAAGAAGAGGAAATAATCCCCACGTGAGCCACGCATTACTTGAGCAGAGGCATTGAGCACGCCCCAAATACCAGTATAAGTCCCAGATTCTAATTGGTCAAAAAGAATGTAATCTTTTTGTGACCAACCTAGGCCAAGATAGATAGCAAAAGGGATACCAATAATCGTCACTGTTAAAAGACCAATGAGGAGTGCAGTCACTAAGTGAAGAACAAATATTTTTGTCCAACTGCCGTCTTTAAAAGGAGTAAAGACATTTTTAAAGCGTGGATTTTCTCTTTCGCCACGGTATATTTTAATGTAGTTGAAACGCGCACCCACAGTGATAACATCTATAATGACCGAAATCATGAGGCCAATCAGCCCGCCGATAAGTATTCCTATGAGTATAGAAAGTAATAGTCCTGTTGTAATAGTATTGGCATCAAAATTATTGACTGTATCCATATTGGAATTATAATTTGATTGGTAAGTCATGTTTGTTGAGATAATTCCCCAGAAAATTGGAATTAAGAACAAACGTAATTTGGCACCAAAGTTTTCTCTCAGAGCATCCTTAGCTCTTTCTTTTAAATCTTTAAACTTCATAGTATCCTCCATTTCTTAGAATACCATAAAAGACGGGGCTTCACAACCAAAAACTTTTAGAGAAAGGAGGTTATAGACTGGCTGGGAAAAATCAAAGAAATTTGGTATACTTGTAGAAGTTTAAAGGAGTTTACATGACTGAACATGCAATAAAATACAGACTGATTAAAAAAGAAAAACATACAGGCGCGCGTCTCGGTGAAATTATAACGCCACATGGGACTTTTCCAACACCTATGTTCATGCCTGTAGGAACACAAGCCACGGTTAAGACACAATCCCCAGAAGAACTTAAAGAGATGGGTTCTGGGATTATTCTTGCCAACACCTATCATTTGTGGCTTCGACCAGGCGATGAGCTTGTTGCTCAAGCAGGCGGCTTGCACAAATTTATGAACTGGGATCAGCCTATTTTAACAGATAGTGGTGGCTTCCAAGTCTATTCTTTAGTACAAAACAAGAAAAATATCAGTGAAGAGGGAGTTAAGTTTAAAAGCCATCTCGACGGTCGCGAACTTTTCCTCAATCCAGAAAAAGCGATTTCTATCCAAAATAATTTAGGTTCTGATATCATGATGAGCTTTGATGAATGTCCACCTTTCTATCAACCTTATGATTACGTCAAAGCTTCTGTGGAACGTACATCCCGCTGGGCAGAGCGTGGCCTAAAAGCGCATCAACGCCCACATGATCAAGGACTTTTTGGTATCGTGCAAGGTGCTGGCTTTGAAGATTTACGCCGCCAATCTGCGCGTGATCTCGTCAGCATGGATTTCCCTGGTTATTCTATTGGTGGACTTGCTGTAGGTGAGTCTCACGCTGAGATGAATGCCGTACTTGACTTTACAACACCGCTTTTACCAGAAGATAAACCACGTTATTTGATGGGTGTTGGTGCACCTGATAGTTTGATTGACGGTGTCATTCGTGGTGTAGACATGTTTGACTGCGTGCTACCCACACGTATTGCTCGTAATGGTACCGCAATGACAAGTTTCGGCCGTGTGAATATTAAAAATGCCAAATATGAGCTTGACTTCACACCTCTTGATCCAGAATGTGATTGCTATTGCTGCTCAAACTACACCCGTGCTTACTTGCGTCATTTATTCAAGGCTGACGAAACTTTTGGTCTGCGCCTTTTAAGCTACCATAATTTACATTTCTTGATTAACTTGATGACAAATGTTCGTCAAGCTATCATGGATGATAATCTTCTAGAATTCAGAGAAGATTTTTGTGAAAAATACGGCTATAATAAGCCAAATGCTAAGAACTTTTAAAAATAAAAAACAGAGAAAATTTACGTTTTCTCTGTTTTTGTTTAAATCCCTCATAAAAATATAATCCAACATCTAAAAATGGTAAAATAAGGGAAAGATTGTCACCATGATTAAGAGGAGGTTTCTCAGAATGTTAAATATTTTGCAGTATGATCCATACCTAGAACCATATAAGGAGGACTTATCCTACCGCTTATTTGAATTTTCAAGAACGAAGAAGAGATTGCTAGGAATGGAGGGGAAACTTACAGATTTTGCCAATGGTCATAAATATTTTGGCTTTCAACAAGAAAAAGAGTATTGGACTTTCCGTGAATGGGCGCCTCATGCTGAAAAAGCTTTTTTAGTAGGGGACTTTAACGATTGGACAGACAAACATGAACTAAAGGCAGCTTATGGTGGTGTATGGGAAATAGCTGTACCAGGAGATTTACCACTTGGTTCCAAGGTAAAGGTTAAACTTGTTATCAACGGAGCTGAAGTTTATAGAGTGCCTTCTTATGCGCTCTATGCTGTTCAAAATGAACATTTCGAACTGGACGGTGTGATTGTTGCCCCACAATATCAATTTCAGCATTCTTCGCCTCTCTTAGAAGAGGAAGCACCACTTATTTATGAAGCTCATATTGGAATTTCTAGTGAAGAGCATAAAATAAATACTTATCAAGAGTTTACACGGGATGTTTTACCTCGTATTAAGGCAGCGGGCTATAATACGATTCAGCTTATGGCTATTATGGAGCATCCTTTATATGCAAGCTTTGGTTATCAAGTTTCTAACTTTTTTGCAATATCAAGCCGTTTCGGAAAACCTGAAGATTTGATGGCTTTGATTGATACAGCACATGGGATGGGACTTCGTGTTTTATTGGATGTGGTCCATTCACATGCTGTAAAAAATGTTGGAGACGGTCTGAATCTTTTTGATGGAAGTAGTGATCAGTACTTTCATCAAGGCGCGCGTGGCGAACATGCAGCTTGGAACACAAAGTTGTTTAACTATGGTAAAGATGAAGTTATTCACTTTCTTTTATCTAACCTCAAGTTTTGGTTAGAGACTTATCATTTTGATGGTTTCCGCTTTGATGGGGTCACGAGTATGTTGTATCATCATCATGGACTAGGGACAAGCTTTGATAGTTATAAGAAGTATTTTTCAACAGAGACAGACATTGAAGCAGTTGTTTATCTTATGCTGGCTACTGAACTTGTCCATCAAGTGAATCCACAGGCAACACTGATTGCAGAAGATATGTCAGCCATGCCAGGAATGGCACTTCCTATCTCTGAGGGAGGGATTGGTTTTGACTATCGCCTTTCGATGGGGGTGCCGGATTATTGGATTAAGCAATTTAAAGAAAAATCTGATGAGGACCTTGATTTAATGCAACTTTGGTGGGAATTAACCACACGACGTCCCGGAGAAAAGAACATTGGCTATGTGGAAAGTCATGATCAGGCTTTGGTTGGAGATAAGACGCTCATGATGTGGCTGGCCAATGAAGCAATCTATGATGCGATGGATATCCACAGTGAATCAATGGTGGTTGATCGCGCCGTTGCCTTGCATAAAATAGTACGCTTGATTACCTTTAGTTTAGCCGGAGAAGGCTACCTCAACTTTATGGGAAATGAATTTGGTCATCCAGAGTGGTTGGATTTTCCAAGAGAAGGCAATCATGATAGTTTTCAACATGCTCGTCGTCAATGGTCTCTCGCAGCAAAGGAGCATTTGCGTTACCAATACCTGCTCAAGTTCGATCATGACATGATTGCTTTAGAAAAAAACTATCACTTTTTGAAACAAAGTGATAGCTTGCAACAATACTGGATAAAAAATGAGAATAAGCTTTTAGCTTATCGTAAGGGAAATTTGCTGTTCGTTCTTAATTTCCATCCGACCATGGAACAACGACTCCAGCTCGATGTGCCTAATCCTCCGACATTTCTTCTCGATACAGATGATCGAAAATATGGAGGATTTGGTCCTCGATCAAGCTTTTCTTATCAAAAAGAAACGGGAAAACTTAAACTTTCATTAGCTGCACGCACAGCGATGGTCTTTCAATTGTAAAAGTTAGAGCGAGCATTGTCTCGCTTTTTTTGTCTACCTGCTTTTCATCAAGAATTTTAGAAATGAAAATTGTATAATAGAAGAATGACTAAAATCGAATTAAAAGCTGGTGAACGTATAGATCAAATCGCGGCATCGAATGTCCAGATTATTCAAAGTCGAGAGGTTTTTTCCTTTTCGATTGATGCTATTCTCCTTGCAAGATTTCCACGCCTTCCAAAAAAAGGAAAAATTGTGGATATGTGTGCGGGAAATGGAGCAGTGGGCCTTTTTGCCAGCTCAATGACTAATGCACATATTACAGAAATTGAATTGCAAGAACGTCTAGCAGAAATGGCACAGCGCTCCATTAAACTAAATGGCTTACAAGAACAAATGACTGTTATCAATGATAACTTGAACAAGTCTTTAGACTATATCAATACCTCAACAGTTGATTTAATTTTTTGTAACCCACCATATTTTAAGCTGGATGAAGCGAGCCATATTAATAATAATCACCATTACACACTTGCACGCCATGAGTTAGCGACAAATCTTGATGAAATTTTTGAAACCAGCAAGCGTCTTTTAAAAACAAATGGTCATTTGGCTCTGGTCCATCGTCCCGATCGTTTTTTTGAGATTATAGATAAAATGAGGGCTCATAATCTGATTCCCAAACGCATTCAGTTTGTTTACCCAAAAGCCAATCAAGCAGCAAATATACTACTGATTGATGCGATTAAAGATGGGAAAGCAGGGGGAGAAGTTTTTCTTCCGCCTTTGATTGTACACGGAGAGGATGGCGCTTATACAGAAGAAATTCGCAAAATCTATTATGGTAAAGCATAAACGTTTTAAGATTGATTATGCCAGAGATTATCTGGTATTTTTTTATAAGAAAAAATGTAAAATTTTACAAAAAGACGATTTTTACGAGAAAATATTTTCAAAAAATCTATTCTTATGTTATAGTAGGTATCTATTAAATTTTGGGAGAATTTTATTTAATGAATAAACGAATTTTAACACTTGGTGCACTTGCACTTGCCTCCGTAACTATTCTAGCTGGCTGTCGTGGACGTAATAGTGAATCAGCGGGTGCTACAACAGACTTAAAGGTAGCACTTGTTCCAAGTACAGGTGGGGTAGATGACCGTTCATTTAATCAATCCGCTTGGGAAGGCCTACAAGAGTGGGGCAAGGAAAACGGTTTGTCACAATCAAAAGGTATTAACTACTTTAACGCAAGTGCTGTTTCTGAATATACAACCAACTTTAACTCTGCTGTTTCGGCAGGTTATGGTTTAGTATTCGGTGTTGGATTCGATCTCCAAGAAGCGACATCACAGGCAGCAAAAAATAATCCTGATACAAAATTTACAATTATTGATTCAGTGATAAAAGGTCAAGACAATGTTGCCTCAGCAACTTTCGCAGATCAAGAAGCAGCTTATCTTGCAGGTGTAGCTGCAGCAAAAACCACCAAAACAGATAAAGTCGGTTTTGTGGGCGGGATGCAATCGGATATTATCACTGCATTTGAAAAAGGTTTCACCGCTGGGGTAAAATCAATTAACCCTGATATAAAAATTGAAGTACAGTACGCGGGTACTTTTACTGATGCAGCCAAAGGCAAAACAATAGCTGCAGCAATGTATGGTTCAGGTAATGATGTTATTTATCAAGCAGCAGGTGGTTCTGGTGCCGGTGTCTTTTCTGAAGCTAAAGCTCTTAATGCTACAAAAAATGAAGCAGATAAAGTATGGGTTATTGGAGTAGACCAAGACCAAGAGTATCTTGGAAATTATAAATCTAAAGACGGAAAAGATTCGAACTTTGTCTTGGCTTCATCTGTTAAAGAAGTTGGTGTTGCTGTAAAAGATATTGCGAACAAAACCAAGGATAATAAATTTCCTGGTGGACAAGTTCTTAACTACAACCTAAAAAATGGAGGGGTTAGCCTTGCCAAAGACAACTTGTCAGATAAAACTTGGAAAGAAGTTGAAGTAGCAAAACAAAATATTATTGATGGTAAAGTTACAGTGCCGGAAAAATAAAAAAAACCATCAAAGATGGTTTTTTTGTTTAATAAATCATATCGTAAAGTTCAATTGCTACAAGGTCGATATCATCAAAGATAGCAACATCTTTTTGTTTTGGATATTTGATAGAAAAGGCAGTTTCTTCTGGCACGAAGCTTACAGTTGCAATAACTTCACCTTCGCGCTCAAAGTTGTAAGTTTCTTTTGGATCAGCCGTTTCAATCAAACGATTCAAACGATCCATGATTGCCATCAAATGTGATTTCATTATTTCCTCCAATGCTTATTTTAAGGGACCTTTTAATTGTCCCACAAGCCTTATTTCATATTTTCTTTATCTATTTTAACATAATTCTGTAGATTTTTAGCGAGTTTAGTTGCTTTTTTTGTTAAATATTGCGCCCTAATTTTTTCTCTACGAATAGAACGTTTCATTTGTCTTGACCATTTTTGAGTAACCACATCAAATTCTTCTAAAAAATGCTCAGAATTTTTACGTGCTTGATATTCAACAATGGTGTCTTGATAGAAGTTATAGACTTGTTGTGCGAAGTTTTCTGCAGAAATTTCGTACAATTTTTTAGCAAATTTTTCTTGATCAAGTGTTTGACTTTCTTGTACCGCTGCGACGACCGTATCAACGATTTCTTCATCAGAAGCAAAGAGTCGGCCAAACTCCTTATCATCAATAAGCTCTGTGAGATATGGGTTTACGGTTGCTAAAACACGTGTGCCGGCAGCTAGTGCTTCAAGATAAGTTAAACCTTGCGTTTCAGAAGTTGAAGCTGAAATGAAGAAGTCTGCGGCTTTATAGTAGTAAGCCGTTTTTGTATTTTCTACAGCCCCTGTAAAGACAACGTATTCTTCCATCCCTAGCTCAGCCACTTGCTCTTGGAGATTCTTCATATATGGACCATCTCCGACAATGACCAATTTTACAGCAATTTGTTCAACCAACTGTGGCATGGCTGCCACAACTGCTTGAATGTTTTTCTCCGCCGCAATTCGTGAGAGGCTAAGAAGCATTGTTTCATCATCTTTAAGTCCTAAGCTATGACGTAGATCTTGAATCTCCTCGTGAGTAATTTCATCTCGTTTGAAACGAGACAAATCAATCCCTGTAGGAATAATTCGTTTAGGTAAGTCGATACCGTAGCCATTGACAGTATCTAAGACCATTTGGCTGGGGCAAATTATAGCCTCACTACCTCGAAGGAAGTTTTTGATGATATACTTCACCATACTAGGGCGTATCAAATGGCCCTTAGCAATATAATGGACGTAATCCTCATATTTTGTATGTAAAGTATGGATGACAGGAATTTGAAGCTGTTGTGCGACCATTTTTCCTAAGAGCCCCATACCAAACTCTGTTTGTGTGTGGATAATATCAAGCTGGTAAGTTTGTGCAATCTGATAAGCAGCAAAAACTCCCTTGATTACAATCTTACGTTCAGCAAGTGATACAAATGGCACACTTTGGAAACGTATGATATTTTCAGGTTCATGATCGACATCAGCGTGTGGATCTGTTGTAGTAAAGATAAAAACCTGATGTCCGAGTTTTTCTAACTCAATAGTTAAGCTTTGAATACTTGTAGCCACACCACTAATTTGTGGGAAGTAGCTGTCTGTAAAAATTCCGATTCTCATAGTCTTTCTCTTTTATAACTCCAAAGTTTGGCGATAAGCAGCAGCGAGTTCAGCGGCGACATGTTCAATGGCGCGTGTTTGTGCAACTTGATAGCCTTTTTCTGTTTTATCAATTGTGCCGTTCAGTACTTTTTCGAGCTCAGCTACAAAACCATCAACATCTGTTGCTAAACTAGCTGATGTGGTATCGAGCCATCCTTTATAAACTGGTATATCACGTACCACAACATCTTGATGACTGGCCAGTGCTTCTAAAACTACAATACCTTCGGTTTCCTCACGTGAAGGAAAGAAGAAGGCATCAGCAGCAGTCATTGCTCCTTCATAGATGTCTCCTTTGATATAGCCGGGGAAGCGTACATTATCAGGATGGTTCTTTTTAACGATTCGACGTACCCATCCAGGGATGGTCCAAAGGTTTTGATAGCCGAACCAGATGAACTGAACATTTGGCATTTTTTCGGCAACTTTAACGAAATCGTCAATGCCCTTCCGTTTAAAATAAAGTCCGGCACAAATGACCACTTTTTGTTCGTCTTTAATCGTAAAATATTGACGGAAAGCTTCCTCTTTCTCAGGTTTAGCTTGATATTTGTTCAAATCAATCCCATTGGAGATGGGCAAGATAGGACAAGTCAAGCCATACCCACGTAAAAGTCCAGCTGAATAGTCTGTAGGCGTAATCACCAAATCAGCTTTACGATAAAAACGCATCAAGTAGCGTTTAAACAGAGGTGCAATTAAGTTAGAACCGATAAATGAATCTCGGAAGTCTTCCTCTGTAGAGTGTCCGTGGAAGATAACTTTTTTTCCAGCTTTTTTGGCTTTTTTGAGCATCCGCCAACTTTGAGGTCCATAAGTATTGAGATGGAGAATATCATAGTCCTCATTGGGATTTTGCGTCCACTCTACTTGCATTAAATCTAATGCTCTTTGTTGATGTTTCATTGCACGACCAATTCCTGAGCGGCTCAAAATTTGTTCGGCTTCTAAATAAAGTAATATTTTCATGCTTATCACTATTTTACCATAATTCTATTAACAAAAAATAAATATTTATTATAATTCCTTATCAAAAAATCCCCTGTTTCAAGGGGATGTAATTTTTTAATTTTGTTTGTCAAAGTTGATATCACTACTTGTTTTATCCAATTTGATATTCGCAGTAGCCTGTTTTCCGTCACGATAATAAGTTACCTTAATCGTATCACCAATTGAAGACTTATAAAGTGTACTTTGAAGGTTCACGCTTGAAGTGATTTCGTCATCATTGATTTTGACAATAACGTCGCCTTGCTTGAGTCCAGCTTTGGCAGCAGGCATTCCTGATTGAACTTCAGCGATAGCAACACCGTTAGTCACGTTTTCAGGAAGGTTAAGTGAAGCTAACATATTTTGGGAAAGACTTGACAAGTTGACCATTTGTACACCGAGAGCAGGTCGAATAACTTTGCCATCTTTTTCCAACTTATTGATAATGTTAACGACATCATTGGCTGGAATCGCAAATCCCATGCCTTCTACAGAGACACCACTGCTGCTTGTTCCGCTTGGTGTTGAGGTAATTTTACTTGAGGTAATCCCGATGACTTGTCCTTGAATATTTATGAGTGCACCACCAGAATTACCGGGGTTAATAGCTGCATCGGTTTGAATAGCGTTAACATTAATTGTTTGGCCTTGGCTGTTTTGCAGTGTAACATTGCGATTTAGACTTGAAACAATTCCTTCTGTTGCTGAGTTTGCATACTCACTTCCAAGGGGAGAACCCACCGCGATAGCGGGCTCACCAACAGTAAGTTTGTCAGAGTTGCCGAATGTTGCTGTTTCTTTGACATACTTAGCATCAATTTTGAGGACAGCTAAATCAGAATAAGCATCAGAACCAACAACTTCAGCAGTAACCTTTTGACCACCAGCCATGAGAACTTCTAGGGAAGAAGCACCTTCAATAACGTGATAGTTGGTGACGATATATGCTGTATTGCCATCCTTTTTGTAAATAACACCAGAACCCTCTCCAGCCAGCTGTGGCGTATTACTCTCATTGCTACTTGTATCGCCTCCGCCGAAAATCTTCTCAAAATCGTTGCTTGAGGACGATTTTTGGTAATTAAGAACGGAAACAACAGTGTTCGAAATTTTCTTGATTGCTTTTGTAGTATCTGTATTTACTTGGACGTTAACTGTACTTACAGAATTGTCCGAAGTGTTGTTAGATGACGGCGTGTTGGTCATATTTTGGTAGATAGCACTACCTCCGAGAGCGATAGCACCTCCGGCTACGCCTGTAATAAGTAATGAGGCGATATTTTTTTTTGCCATAGTACAAGAATCTCCTTTTCCAGTAAGAAATATTTATACACAAGTATAATGTACATTCCTTAAATAATCTTTAATATAATACTTATAATTGCGGGATACTCACATTTATATAATACCTTAAAAGCCACTAAAATGGAAATAGAAAAAGAAGTTTTCCACACTTCTGTGTAAAACTCAATAATAATTGTGAACAAGTGAATAAAATTCACAGCTTTTCCACAAGAATGTGGATAAGTTGTGAAAAATGTTGATAAATCTAGCTTTCATTTTGCTTTCAACTGGGGAAAAAGATAAAATAGAAGAATGAAGATAAAATTAATTGTTGTAGGAAAGCTTAAAGAAAAGTATCTCAAGGATGGCATAGCCGAATACCAAAAGCGTATGCGCACGATGAATCCTGTGGAAATTATTGAGTTGCCGGATGAAAAAATTCCCGACAATGCTTCAGACAAGGAAAAAGAAGCAGTAAAAAATCGAGAAGGTGAAAAAATATTGGCTCGAATTGATGATGGGGATAAGTTGGCAGTTCTTGCCATTCAAGGCAAGCTAATGACCAGTGAGAATCTGGCCGAATTTGTGAAGAACTGTGAAATTTATGGTACGCGTCACTTAGTTTTAGTTATTGGAGGATCTCTGGGGCTATCTGATGCTGTTTATAAACGAAGTGATTTACAATTATCTTTTGGGCGTTTTACTTTACCCCATCAATTAATGCGGCTTGTGCTTATTGAGCAAATTTATCGCGCACAAATGATAAATAGAGGGAGTGCCTATCATAAATGAAAATCATAGAAGACTTTCAGGCCCATGCTGATACAGAAAAGGCAAAGAAGCAAGAAGCTTATTTGCGCAACCAGTTTAAATTTTTAGGGCTTTCAACACCGGTTCGTCGCGACTTATCAAAAAGTTTCTTAAAGGAAAAAGCTGAAGAAAAGATAATCGATTGGCAACTTGTTGATCGTTTGTGGTCAGAAGAAGAAAGAGAATTTCAATATTTGGCATGTGACTATCTTCGAAAAATGAAGAAGTATCTAAAGACTACAGATTTACCCCAAATTTATCAGCTAGCAACGACCAAATCTTGGTGGGAAACAGTGGATAGTTTGGATGAGTTGGTGGGCACTCTCTTGCTTAGTGGAAAGATAAAATCACAAGATATTTTGAATTGGTCAATAGATGAAAATTTTTGGATTCGTCGTATCGCAATTGATTGTCAGCTCGGTTTTAAAGAAGCGACAGATACAGAACTCCTGTCCTCCGTAATTCGAAATAATCTGGCGTCAAAGGAATTTTTTATTAATAAGGCTATCGGCTGGGCTTTAAGAGATTATTCGAAGACGCATCCAAAATGGGTCGCCCACTTTCTTTCAGAAAATGAAGAAAAACTTGCAAATTTGTCTTTGCGTGAAGCGTCCAAGTATTTATAGACAGCCCTTACAAAATGTGCTATAATAGTCCTATTGTCTGTGGATAATCAATGTTTTAAAGGAGAATTTAATAAATGAATGTTATGTCTTTGATCTTTATGGTTGTTGTTGTAGGTGGGATGATGTTCTTCATGAACCGTAGCCAAAAGAAAGCTCAACAACAACGTCAAGAACAATTGAACTCAATGGTTATTGGCGCAGAAATCGTAACTATTGGTGGTTTACACGGTGTCTTGAGTGGTATGAATGAAGCTGATGCAACGATCGAATTAGATTGTGAAGGCGTTATTTTAACTTTTGATCGTGCAGCTGTTAAAACAGTAAAAAACAATACTGTTGCAGCACCAACAGTTTCTGAAACAACAGTTGTTGAAGAAACTAAAAAAGAAGATAACCCAATCGAAGAATAAGCAGTAAAAGATAAGTTTAAAAGCCTATCACTCGTGATAGGTTTTTTGTTTTTCGAAAACACCATGATTGTATTGTAAAAAACCGGTCTTTTTCTCTTTAGAGAGCCATTACTGCAGTGACTTCAGAGCAAAATGTATCGAATTTACCTGTGTTTTTATCCAAAATATGATAAAATGGGAGTACTAACTGTGAGGTGCTATGTTTAATAACTTAAAAAATAACTCGCAAGAGCAAATTCCAGTGCCACGGCATATTGGAATAATTATGGATGGAAATGGCCGTTGGGCTAAAAGTCAAGGGAAACCAAGAATTTTTGGTCATAAGGCCGGAATGGATGCCCTAAAGACGGCAGCTATCCACGGACAAAGACGTGGTGTAAAGGTAATGACTGTTTATGCTTTTTCGACAGAAAACTGGTCTCGTCCTATGGATGAGGTCAAGTTTATCATGAGTTTGCCCATTGATTTTTATAGTAAATATCTTCCAATTCTTAATGAAGAAAATATCCAAATTCGGATGATTGGTGAGCGCGAAGGTTTACCGAAAGCAACTTTAAATTCAATTGACCGTGCAGCTGCTGAAACAGCCAATAATACAGGAATGATTCTTAACTTTGCCATGAATTATGGCGGACGTCGGGATATCCTTTTGGCTGTTCAAGAGTTGGCAAAAAGTGGCAAAGATTTGGCGGAAATTACAGAAGAAGAACTTTCTGCTCATTTACAGACAGCAATTTTACCTGAAGATTTACGGGATCCTGATTTGATTGTCCGAACATCAGGGGAATTACGTTTGTCTAACTTTTTACCTTGGCAGGCTGCCTACAGTGAGCTTTATTTTACAGACGTAGCTTGGCCAGATTTTGATGAAGCAGCTTTAGATGCTGCTATTTTAGAGTTTCAAAAACGTGATCGCAGATATGGAGGAGTAAAATGATAAAGCGTATAATCACTGCTATTATCGGAGGAGCCGTTTTTATTGGCCTAATGTTGGCAGGCGGTGCCTATTTTCAAATTTTAATAGCATTGTTGGTTATTATAGCGATGAATGAACTGTTCAAGATGCACAAACTACAATTGATGTCTTTTGAAGGAATATTATCAACTATGGCGGCCTTATGCTTGGCTTTGCCGATTGGAAAATATTTCTTTGGCATGGATGTTGAAGGAAGTACTCTTCTCTTCATGCTTTGTTTATTTGGCATGTTGACCGCTATGGTTTTTTCCAAAGGTTCATATAGTTTCGAAGATATTGGCTTTCCTTTTCTCTCAGCCTTTTATGTAGGTATTGGCTTTCAAAGCTTACTCTTGGCACGTGAAAGTGGATTAGCTGTCGTCTTCTTGGCTTTATTTATTGTTTGGTCTACAGATATTGGGGCATACTTTGTCGGGAAATCAATTGGGAAACGAAAATTAATCCCCGATGTTTCACCAAATAAGACGGTAGAAGGTTCTATTGGAGGTATCTTATCTGCAGTAGTCGTTGCAATTTTGATGTTTATTTTTTATAAAAATGACTTGCCTCAAATCGGCTTCGTAAAACTTGTTCTCTTTACCATTGTCTTTTCTATCGTAGGACAAATTGGTGACTTGGTAGAGTCAAGCATCAAACGTCATTATGGGGTAAAAGATTCAGGGAAACTTTTACCGGGACATGGAGGCGTGCTTGATCGCTTTGATAATTTAATCTTTGTCTTCCCAATTATGCATTTATTAGGCTTGTTCTAAGCCTTGAGGTAAAATAATACGAAATAAAAATACTCTCACTTCACATTTTATTACGCTTTAGGTAAAATAGAGTGTTAAGGAGGGTTTTGTTTCAAAGAAAATAAGAAATAAATACACCTTTAAAGTTATTCGCTCACAAGCTGATGAAAAGCTAGAAGATTAAGGGAGGATCTTTATTGATTCAAACATTGGTAACATTTATCATTGTCTTTGGTATTATTGTTGTTGTACATGAGTATGGTCATCTGTTCTTTGCTAAGCGCGCGGGGATTTTAGTCCGCGAGTTTTCCATTGGAATGGGCCCCAAAATTTTTGCACATCAAGCCAAAGATGGTACGTTTTATAGCATTCGTATACTTCCTCTTGGAGGTTATGTCCGCATGGCGGGCTGGGGCGATGATACAACGGAAATAAAAAAAGGAACCCCGGCATCTTTGATGATTGTTGAAAATCAGGTGGTTAAAATTAATCTTTCTGAGCGGGTGACTTTGGAAAATAGTGTCCCCATGCTGGTCACTGAATACGATTTTGAAAAAGCACTTTTCATCGAAGGAGAAGTTTTTGGTGAAACAAAACGTTATTCAGTTGACCATGATGCAACAATTATCGAAGCGGATGGCACGGAACTTCGTATCGCTCCACGAGACGTACAATATCAAAGTGCCAGCGTTCTCGGCAAGATTTTAACAAATTTTGCTGGTCCTTTAAATAACTTTATTTTAGGGATTATAGCTTTTATTATCATCACTTTTATGCAAGGTGGTGTACCTTCTAATACAAATCAAATCGGACAAGTCCAATCTGGCACCCCTGCTTATTCGGCAGGTTTACAGTCAAAGGATAAAATCCAAGCAGTCAATGGTGAAAAAACCAATAACTGGGAAGAAGTTGTCCAAAGGATTGGTGCAAATGATGGCAGTGAAATCAAGCTGGATATCGAACGTGCAGGTGCGACGAAGACACTGGAGCTCAAGCCAGAAAAAATTGACGGAAGATACCGCATTGGTATCACTCAAACAATCAAAACAGGCTTTTTAGATAAGCTAACGGGTGGCTTTACTCAGGCTGCTAATGCAACAACGCTTATTTTTAAAGCTTTAGGTAACCTCATTGCACAGCCAAGTCTTGATAAACTTGGTGGACCCGTTGCCATTTATGATTTAAGTGGGCAAGCAGCCCGAGAAGGCCTATTATCTGTTATCGCTTTACTTGCCATGCTCTCAATTAATCTGGGAATCGTAAATTTAATCCCAATCCCCGTCCTTGACGGAGGGAAAATTGTCCTCAATATTGTTGAGGCCCTACGAGGCAAACCACTTTCACAAGAAAAAGAAGGAATTTTAACACTTGTTGGTCTTGTCTTTATGGTGGTCTTGATGATTGCTGTGACTTGGAATGATATCCTCCGAGCCTTTATTAGATAAGAAACGAAAAATTTAAGGAATAAAATATGAAACAATCAAAAATGCTTATACCAACGCTTCGCGAAATGCCAAGCGATGCACAAGTTATCTCACATGCTCTTTTAGTTCGCGCGGGATATGTCCGTCAAATCTCTGCAGGTATTTACGCTTACTTGCCATTGGCAAATCGTGTGCTTGAAAAACTTAAAACAATCATGCGCGAAGAATTTGAAGAAATCGGTGCGGTGGAACTCTTGGCTCCTGCACTTTTGACAGCAGATCTCTGGCGTGAATCAGGACGTTACGATACTTATGGGGAAGATCTCTACAAGTTGAAAAACCGCGATCATTCCGACTTTATCCTAGGTCCTACACATGAAGAAACAATGACGGCCCTGGTGCGTGATGAAGTTACTTCATATAAAAAACTTCCTTTAAACGTTTACCAAATCCAATCGAAATATCGTGATGAAAAACGTCCACGTTATGGGTTGCTCCGCGGTCGTGAATTCATCATGAAAGACGGTTATAGTTTCCATGCGGACTATGAAAGTCTTGATGAAACTTACAACGACTACAAGCGGGCTTATGAAAAAATCTTTAGTCGTGCAGGACTTGATTTCAAAGCAATTATTGGTGACGGTGGTGCAATGGGCGGTAAAGATAGCCAAGAGTTTATGGCTATCACAGCTGATCGCACGGATCTGGAAAAATGGTTGGTTCTTGGAAATTCTATTGAATCAATTGACGAAATTCCAAACACAGTCATTGAGCAAATCCAAGAAGAACTTGCCAAATGGCTTGTTGCAGGTGAAGACACAGTCGTTTATGCTGACGGTGGTGACTATTCTGCTAACTTGGAAATGGCAACAAACAAGTTTGAAAATATCGCTAGCTATACGGAAACTTTGGAGCTTGAAAAAGTTGCAACACCTGACGCGAAGACAATCGATGAAGTTGCTGCTTTTTTAGAAGCTGACGTTGCTGAAACAATTAAAACACTTGTTTTCCGTGCTGATGAAGAGTTGGTTGTAGTACTGATGCACGGTAATGATGAGTTGAATGAAGTTAAACTCCAAAACTACTTAGGTGCAAGTTTTGTTGAACCTGCTACAGAAGCAGATGTTGAAAACTTAGCTGGAGCTCACTTTGGTTCACTTGGTCCTATCGGTTTGAAAGACGTTAAGATTATTGCTGACCGTGAAGTTCAAGCGGTTAAGAATGCTATCATCGGAGCAAATGAAGATGGTTTCCACTATCGTAATGCTAATTTTGGTCGTGACTTTGAAGTAGACGAATTTGTTGATTTACGTACGGTTAATGAAGGCGAAATGTCTCCTGACGGTCGTGGCACACTTAAGTTTGCGCGTGGTATTGAGATTGGACACATCTTTAAATTAGGCACACGCTACTCAGATTCAATGGGCGCTAACGTTCTTGACAAAAATGGTAAGGCAGTGCCGATCGTTATGGGGTGTTATGGTATCGGCGTGAGCCGTTTGCTTTCAGCAATTCTTGAACAATTTGCCCGCATTTACGTAGAGAAAACACCACGTGAAGAGTACAAATTCAGCTGGTCAATCAACTTCCCTAAAGAGCTTGCACCATTTGATATTCACTTGGTACCTGTCAATACAAAAGATGAAGAAGCGATGGCTGTAACAGCTGAACTAGAAACGGCCCTTCGTGGTAAAGGCTATCAAGTTCTTGTGGATGACCGCAATGAACGTGCAGGAGTTAAATTCGCAGACAGTGATTTGATTGGCTTACCTGTTCGTGTAACAATCGGTAAAAAAGCAAGTGAAGGTATCGTTGAAGTTAAAATTCGTGCAACAGGTGAAGTTGTTGAAATCAATAAAGAAGAACTTGTCAATACGATTGAGATTTTGACGAAATAAGATATCACAGATTAAGCCTCTAAAACTTATCTGGTAAGTTTTTAAAGTATAAATGAAAAGATTGAGATTGGAATTGTCTCAATCTTTTTTATATCTTTTCTTGAAAGGAAAAGATTATGTTACAATTTCTTTAAATAATTTAATAAAATATTAAGAGCAAAAATATATTTAGAGGAAGTTCCTCTTATTCTATTAAGAAATTAAGCAAAGATTATCATGGGAAAAAATAAAGTTAATACTGAAAGGCTTGCAAAGCGATGTAAAATACCTAAAATAATTCTGGCCTATATCTGGTATATTTGTACTAAAAAATGAATTTACTATTAGGTGTATTAAGTTGATGAAATTAAATAAAATAACAACTTTATGGCTTAATAGTAACGATCGGCTTTATTATTTTGCTGTTAATTATCCTTTATAAACTCTTTAAAAGAACTTATAATATCCCAAAGGTGAGGTGTAATATTATGAAATTATTTTTTTGGGGTTTAGCATTTATGCTAGGCACCAATTTTTTGAGGAGATTTGTGCAATGGGGGCTTGTGGCTTTCCTCGAATTTCCCCTCAATCTGACGACAGAATTATTAAGTCTAGCCATTTCAGGCCTTTTCTTATTAGCAATTTTTATGCTTGGACCTCGGAAAATTGACATCCTAAAGTTAATTTTTTTATCATTTTTATTGCTCACCCATTTTTTCAGTCAGCTTTTCAATCACATGATTGTGTCTGGTTTTGATTTTCCTGACACTCTAGCTATAGACTTGTTAAGTTTTGCTCTCCCCGCTCTTATCTTTGGAATACTTTTTGCTATCCTAGGGCGAAAGGCTGATGTTTTTAAGTGAAATTTACGTGTTTTTTCTAAAATTAAAAAGGCTGACATCACTTTCAGCCTTTTTAACTTCATAATAATTTCCGATAAAAAGCACAGATGTTGCTTTTTTGTTATAATGGAGGATACAGAAAAAATAGAGATATGCGGAGAAAAAATGGAAAATCTTTTTGAAAAACTGATGGATCAAATAAAAATGCCAAACCAAATTCGCGAATCGGCTCTTTTTTCCAGTGGAGAAATTGAAAATGTCGAAGTACATACGGAACGGAAGCTTTGGAAATTCCAATTAAAATTTGAGAAAATCTTGCCAGTTGAACAGTGGAAGGTTTTGTCTGGATTGATTGAGTCTGCTTTTTCAACTATCGCTGAGACGGAACTTTCGATAACAGTGGACCAACCTGAATTTGATGAGGCGATGCTTAACGATTATTATCAGCTTGCATTGACTTTACCAGACTTAGCAGATACAGCTTTTGCGAATATCTTTAAAAAATATCAGATAGAGCAACGAGGCGTTCAGATCAATCTTTTGGTCGAAGATAATCCTCAGTTGGATCATTTTGTAAAAAAAGACTTCCCTATCTTAGAAGAAAAGTTAAAGGATTTTGGCTTTGGAGCACTTACTATTCGCCCTGTTGTTGACGAAAAGTTAACCTTGGAAAAACGAGAAGCACATGAGCGTAAAGTGCATAACATGCTGGCTGCAGAGTCAGCCTCGCAACAGCAGATAAGTGAACTCAAAAAGCAACGCACAGATGAAGCTAGTGCCAAAACCGAAAAAGCTCCTGAAAAAATTGATACAGCCTTGTCAGAAGGAATTTCATTTGGACGTAAAATTAACGGCACAAGCCCCGTGACTTCGATGAGCTTTATCGCTGGCGAGGGAAGTGGCGTTGTTTTTGAAGGTTACGTCTTTGATGCGCATCATCGTGAGTTTGCCAGCAATGGTACAGGAAAAGTCAATCATGTTTTGGAGATGAAGATTGCGGATGAAACTTCCATCTTCCAAGTTGTTAAATGGGGGCGCAAAGACAATGAAATAGCTCAATTTAACACCATCGTTGAGAAAGTCAAAGCGGCCAATACAAGTGAAGATGGCTCGATTCAATTTGAACAAGGCATTTGGCTGCGTGTGCGTGGAAATATTGCACATGATGTTTATAAAGACGATCTAGTCATGACCGCAAATGATGTCGTTGAGATTGCTAAAAAAGAAGATTGTAGCCGAGTTGCGGCACAAATTAGTGCTGTAAAATCAGATAAAATTCAGATAGGGCGCGAAATTAAGAATTCTGAGCCAATCACACCGATGCGTTCGGTCAGTGAATTTTCTACTCATGGCTCTTTGGTGTTTGAAGGTTATATCTTCAAGAGTGAGCTGCGCGAGATTAAATCACGCAAGACAGGAAATATTAGCCATCTGTTAGAGATTGAAATGACGGATTATACATCCAGCTTTTATATCTCAAAATGGGTTCGTGGAGATGAAGAAATTGCTGTGGCTAAGCAGCTTACAGGCATTTGGGCGCGGGTACGCGGCACAGTGCAGCATGATGACTATAAAAAAGATCTTGTTCTCCAGATGAGTGACTTACAAGAAATACCGACACAAAGAGTGCGGGAAGATACGGCGGCTGAAGGAGATAAACGTGTGGAATTCCATAGCCATACGAATATGTCAACCATGGATGCGATGCCTCCTGCAAGTAAGCTTGTTGCTCAAGCTGCGAAATTTGGTCATAAAGCAATTGCCATTACAGACCATGCGGGTCTTCAAGCTTATCCTGAAGCCCATCAAGCCGGGAAAAAACATGGTGTAAAAATTATCTATGGCGTAGAGGCAAATCTGGTAGAAGACAAGATCCCTATTGTGTTCAATGAAGAAGATGTCAACATGTATGAGTCAACTTATGTTGTCTTTGACGTGGAAACGACAGGACTATCTGCTGTCCATAATGACTTGATTCAAATTGCCGGAACGAAGATGCATAAGGGAAATCCCATCGGCGAGTTTGATGAGTTTATTAACCCTGGTTATGCCATTAGTGATTTTACAACAGAATTAACAGGTATTACACAGGATCATTTAAAAAATGCGAAGCCTCTATATGATGTTTTAAAAGCCTTTCAAGAATTTTGTCAAGGCAGTATCTTGGTAGCCCATAATGCTACTTTTGACGTAGGCTTTATGAATATGAATTATCAGCGAAATGGCTTGCCTATCATTAAGCAACCTGTAGTGGATACTTTAGAATTCGCTCGTAATCTGTACCCAGAGATGAAGCGTTTTGGTTTGGGACAATTGACGAAAAAGTTTCAGATTGGTTTAGAGCATCACCACATGGCCAACTATGATGCGGAAGCGACGGGACGTTTATTGTTTGTCTTCCTTAATGAAGTTCGCGATCGTTTTGGCTGGACATCACTGCTTGACTTGAACGACAAACTCGTAGCGGAAGATTCTTATAAGAAAGTCCGTCCAAAACACGTTACACTTTATGCTCAAACACAAGCAGGTTTGAAGAATTTATTTAAACTTGTAAGTTATTCTAATGTTAAGTATCTTGCTGGTGTACCACGTATTCCGCGTTCCGTTTTGCAAGAACATAGAGAAGGCATCATTGTTGGCTCAGCCTGCAAATCAGGCGAAGTTTTCGATGCAATAACCAATAAAACCTTTGAAGAAGCTTTAGAAATTGCCAAGTTTTATGACTTTATTGAAGTTATGCCGCCAGCGCTGTATCAATCTCTTGTTGTCGGGGGTAATTTTAAGAGTGAGAAAGAGCTGCAACAAACGCTGAAAGACTTGATTAAGCTCGGCAAGAAGTTAGGCAAACCGGTCTTAGCTACTGGTGATGCTCATTACCTTAACCCAGAAGATGCGATAAATCGTGAGATTATTATACGTTCGCTGGGTCAAGGGGCAGAAATCAACTGGAATCAAGGAAGAGGGGAGCATGCAAAACCTCTACCTTTACCCGAAGCGCATTTCCGTACGACAGATGAAATGTTGGACGAATTTAGCTTCTTAGACGAAGCCACAGCGCGTGAAATTGTCATCACCAATACGCAAGAAATGGCAGAGCGGTTTGAAGAATTAACACCTGTAAGAGATGATCTTTATACACCGAAAATGACCTTTGAAGGTGGAGAAAGTTCTGAGGAGCGCATCACGCGTTTGACTTATGAGAAAGCGCACGAGTGGTATGGCAATCCTTTGCCAGATATTGTAGATGCGCGTTTGGAAAAAGAGTTACGTTCTATTATAGGGAATGGTTTCTCCGTGGTTTATATTATTTCGCAAGAACTTGTACGGCGTTCAAATGAACGTGGTTATATAGTAGGTTCTCGTGGATCAGTGGGTTCATCACTTGTAGCTACAATGATTGGTATTACCGAGGTTAATCCTCTTGCACCGCATTATCGCTGCCCGGAATGTCAATATTTTGAATGTTATGATGATGGGAGCTACGGCTCAGGTTATGATATGCCTGATAAAAAATGTCCAAAATGCGGACATAAGTTGGTAAAAGATGGTCATGATATTCCCTTTGAAACTTTCCTTGGTTTCAAAGGTGACAAAGTACCCGATATTGACTTGAACTTCTCGGGGGATGATCAGCCTTTGGCCCATTTGGATGTCCGTGATATTTTTGGAGAAGACTATGCTTTTCGTGCGGGAACAATTGGTACGGTAGCCGAAAAAACAGCCTTTGGTTTTGTCAAAGGTTATGAACGAGATTACAATCAGTTTTATAGCAATGCTGAAATTGATCGTTTAGCCATGACTTCAACAGGTGTTAAACGTACAACTGGACAACACCCGGGCGGGATTATCGTTATTCCAAACTATATGGATGTCTATGATTTTACACCTGTACAATATCCAGCTGATGATGTGCGTGCGGAATGGCAAACTACCCACTTTGATTTCCATGCGATTCATGATAACATCTTAAAACTTGATATTCTTGGACATGATGATCCGACGATGATTCGAAAACTCCAAAGTTTATCGGGGATTGTCCCACAAGATATTCCCATGGACGATGAGGAAGTAATGAAACTCTTTACAGGTACAGAATCGTTGGGAATTACGGAGGAACAACTAGGCGCAAAACTTGGTACGCTAGGTATTCCTGAGATGGGGACCTTCACTTCAATGAACATGATTGCTGAAGCTAAACCTAAAACTTTTGCAGATTTATTGCAAATTTCAGGACTTTCACATGGTACGGACGTATGGGCAGGTAATGCCCAAGAATTAATACGCTCAGGAATTGCTGACTTGTCCAGCGTTATCGGTTGTCGGGATGATATTATGGTTTACTTGATACATGCTGGTTTAGACGAATCCATGGCCTTTAATATTATGGAACGAGTGCGTAAAGGGATGTGGAGCAAGATTGGGGCAGAAGAAAGAGAAACCTATGTTAATGCGATGCGTGAGCATGGTGTCCCAGATTGGTATATTGAATCTTGTTCGAAAATCAAATATATGTTCCCGAAAGCCCATGCTGCTGCCTATATTATGATGGCTCTTCGTGTTGCTTATTTCAAGGTACATAAGCCAATTCTTTACTATTGTGCATGGTTTTCTATTCGTGCAACAACATTTGATGTTGCAACGATGGGAGCAGGTTTAGATGCAGTCAAGGCGAAGATGAAGGAGATTCGTGATAAAGGTTTCGATGCAACCAACACTGAGGTCTCTTTAATGACAACGCTTGAGCTTTGTAACGAAATGCTTGAACGCGGCTATAAATTTGGTAAAATTGACCTTTACCGCAGTGAAGCTACAGAATTTGTTATCGATGGCGATACATTGATTCCACCATTTATCACAATGGATAGCTTGGGCGAAAACGTTGCAAAACAACTTGTTGAAGCCCGTAAAGAAGGAGAGTTCTTGAGTATTATGGAACTTCGTAAACGAGGAGGCGTGTCACAAACAGTTGTTGACAATATGAAATCTATGGGAATCCTCCAAGGAATGCCAGAAGATAATCAATTAAGTCTCTTTGAAGACCTCTTTTAATAAAAAACAGGAAACCAGACACAATGGTGTCTGTTTTTTTATAGTGATTAAACGTGACAACGGCGGGGTTTTCCGAACGAGTGTAAAAAAAAGGGAGAAAAATCACAGTTTATTCTTGACAGAACAAATTGAGTTTGATAGAATATAATAGTTGTCGCGAGAGAGCGTATCTCTTACGAGAGCGATAGACCTTTGAAAACTGAATAAAGTAGAATGACTATATGCGAGAAGTTAACTTCTTGTATACCAACTGTCAATTCAATAATGAAAGACAAAACAACAGCCAGTTCATTTGATGAACTAAATTTAAATGAGAGTTTGATCCTGGCTCAGGACGAACGCTGGCGGCGTGCCTAATACATGCAAGTCGAGCGATGATTAAAGATAGCTTGCTATTTTTATGAAGAGCGGCGAACGGGTGAGTAACGCGTGGGAAATCTGCCGAGTAGCGGGGGACAACGTTTGGAAACGAACGCTAATACCGCATAACAATGAGAATCGCATGATTCTTATTTGAAAGAAGCAATTGCTTCACTACTTGATGATCCCGCGTTGTATTAGCTAGTTGGTAGTGTAAAGGACTACCAAGGCGATGATACATAGCCGACCTGAGAGGGTGATCGGCCACACTGGGACTGAGACACGGCCCAGACTCCTACGGGAGGCAGCAGTAGGGAATCTTCGGCAATGGGGGCAACCCTGACCGAGCAACGCCGCGTGAGTGAAGAAGGTTTTCGGATCGTAAAACTCTGTTGTTAGAGAAGAACGTTAAGTAGAGTGGAAAATTACTTAAGTGACGGTATCTAACCAGAAAGGGACGGCTAACTACGTGCCAGCAGCCGCGGTAATACGTAGGTCCCAAGCGTTGTCCGGATTTATTGGGCGTAAAGCGAGCGCAGGTGGTTTCTTAAGTCTGATGTAAAAGGCAGTGGCTCAACCATTGTGTGCATTGGAAACTGGGAGACTTGAGTGCAGGAGAGGAGAGTGGAATTCCATGTGTAGCGGTGAAATGCGTAGATATATGGAGGAACACCGGAGGCGAAAGCGGCTCTCTGGCCTGTAACTGACACTGAGGCTCGAAAGCGTGGGGAGCAAACAGGATTAGATACCCTGGTAGTCCACGCCGTAAACGATGAGTGCTAGCTGTAGGGAGCTATAAGTTCTCTGTAGCGCAGCTAACGCATTAAGCACTCCGCCTGGGGAGTACGACCGCAAGGTTGAAACTCAAAGGAATTGACGGGGGCCCGCACAAGCGGTGGAGCATGTGGTTTAATTCGAAGCAACGCGAAGAACCTTACCAGGTCTTGACATACTCGTGCTATCCTTAGAGATAAGGAGTTCCTTCGGGACACGGGATACAGGTGGTGCATGGTTGTCGTCAGCTCGTGTCGTGAGATGTTGGGTTAAGTCCCGCAACGAGCGCAACCCTTATTACTAGTTGCCATCATTAAGTTGGGCACTCTAGTGAGACTGCCGGTGATAAACCGGAGGAAGGTGGGGATGACGTCAAATCATCATGCCCCTTATGACCTGGGCTACACACGTGCTACAATGGATGGTACAACGAGTCGCCAACCCGCGAGGGTGCGCTAATCTCTTAAAACCATTCTCAGTTCGGATTGCAGGCTGCAACTCGCCTGCATGAAGTCGGAATCGCTAGTAATCGCGGATCAGCACGCCGCGGTGAATACGTTCCCGGGCCTTGTACACACCGCCCGTCACACCACGGAAGTTGGGAGTACCCAAAGTAGGTTGCCTAACCGCAAGGAGGGCGCTTCCTAAGGTAAGACCGATGACTGGGGTGAAGTCGTAACAAGGTAGCCGTATCGGAAGGTGCGGCTGGATCACCTCCTTTCTAAGGAATATAAAAAAAGATGTTGTTCTACTTTATTCAGTTTTGAGGGGTCTATAAAGACCAAACAAGCAGTCTTTTGATGCAAGATAGAGAAGATTGCGTTGAGAGAAGGGGCCTTAGCTCAGCTGGGAGAGCGCCTGCTTTGCACGCAGGAGGTCAGCGGTTCGATCCCGCTAGGCTCCATAAGATACGGAAGTATCTTGTCAACGAAGACGTTAAAATAGGAATTGATCATTGAAAACTAAATAACAATATCTTATAACGATAAATAAACCGAGAAATGGTAAAACATTTCTGTAAAGCTGCGAATTATTTTAAATAGTTCGAAAAAACTTATACTTGTTTTAATGGCAAAGTTAATAAGGGCGCACGGTGGATGCCTTGGCATTAAGAGCCGAAGAAGGACGTGACTAACGACGATATTCTAGGGGGAGCAGTAAGTACGCATTGATCCCTAGGTCTCCGAATGGGGAAACCCACTATGTTATGCATAGTATCCGTAAGTGAATACATAGCTTACGAGAAGGTAACGCAGAGAACTGAAACATCTAAGTACCTGCAGGAAGAGAAAGTAAAAACGATTTCCTAAGTAGCGGCGAGCGAACGGGAAACAGGCCAAACCAAGAAGCTTGCTTCTTGGGGTTGTAGGACTGCAACGTGGACTTAAAGTCTATAGAAGAATTACCTGGGAAGGTAAGCCAAAGAGAGTAATAGCCTCGTATTTGAAATAGACTTTATACCTAGCAGTATCCTGAGTAGGGCTGGACACGCGAAATCCAGTTTGAATCCGGGAGGACCATCTCCCAAGCCTAAATACTCCTTAATGACCGATAGTGAACCAGTACCGTGAGGGAAAGGTGAAAAGAACCCCGGGAGGGGAGTGAAATAGCACCTGAAACCGTGTGCCTACAAGAAGTTCGAGCCCGTCAATGGGTGAGAGCGTGCCTTTTGTAGAATGAACCGGCGAGTTACGTTATGATGCGAGGTTAAGCTGAAGAGGCGGAGCCGTAGCGAAAGCGAGTCTGAATAGGGCGCTTTAGTATCATGATGTAGACCCGAAACCTAGTGACCTATCCATGAGCAGGTTGAAGGTGCGGTAAGACGCACTGGAGGACCGAACCAGGACACGTTGAAAAGTGTTTGGATGACTTGTGGATAGCGGAGAAATTCCAAACGAACTGGGAGATAGCTGGTTCTCTCCGAAATAGCTTTAGGGCTAGCGTCGCAATTTAAGTGTATTGGAGGTAGAGCACTGTTTGGATGAGGGGCCCATCTCGGGTTACCAATTTCAGATAAACTCCGAATGCTAATACACATGTGCGGCAGTCAGACTGCGAGTGCTAAGATCCGTAGTCGAAAGGGAAACAGCCCAGACCACCAGCTAAGGTCCCAAAATATATGTTAAGTGGAAAAGGATGTGGGGTTGCACAGACAACTAGGATGTTAGCTCAGAAGCAGCTATCATTCAAAGAGTGCGTAATAGCTCACTAGTCGAGTGACCCTGCGCCGAAAATGTACCGGGGCTAAACATATTACCGAAGCTGTGGATTTAATATTAATTAAATGGTAGGAGAGCGTTGTAATCAGCGATGAAGGTATACCGTGAGGGGTGCTGGAGCGATTACAAGTGAGAATGCCGGTATGAGTAGCGCAAGATAAGTGAGAATCTTATCCACCGTAAGACTAAGGTTTCCAGGGGAAGGCTCGTCCGCCCTGGGTTAGTCGGGACCTAAGGCGAGGCCGAAAGGCGTAGTCGATGGACAACAGGTTGATATTCCTGTACTAGTATTGTTAGTGATGGAGGGACGCAGTAGGCTAAAGGGAGCCAGTTAATGGATTCTGGTCTAAGCAGTGAGGTGTGGAATGTGTCAAATGCATTTTCCTTTAACATTGAGCTGTGATGGGGAAGCAACTACGGTTGCGAAGCCCTTGATGTCACACTGCCAAGAAAATCTTCTAGCGTTTAATTCAATACTACCCGTACCGCAAACCGACACAGGTAGTCGAGGCGAGTAGCCTCAGGTGATCGAGAGAACTCTCGTTAAGGAACTCGGCAAAATGACCCCGTAACTTCGGGAGAAGGGGTGCTGTAGAAATACAGCCGCAGTGAAAAGATCCAAGCAACTGTTTATCAAAAACACAGCTCTCTGCTAAACCGCAAGGTGATGTATAGGGGGTGACGCCTGCCCGGTGCTGGAAGGTTAAGAGGAGGGGTTAGCTTAGGCGAAGCTCTGAATTGAAGCCCCAGTAAACGGCGGCCGTAACTATAACGGTCCTAAGGTAGCGAAATTCCTTGTCGGGTAAGTTCCGACCCGCACGAAAGGCGTAATGATTTGGATACTGTCTCAACGAGAGACTCGGTGAAATTTTAGTACCTGTGAAGATGCAGGTTACCCGCGACAGGACGGAAAGACCCCATGGAGCTTTACTGCAGATTGATATTGAGTACCTGTGAAGCATGTACAGGATAGGTAGGAGACTTTGACCTTGGGACGCTAGTTTCAAGTGAGTCGCTGTTGGGATACTACCCTTGCTTCATGGTTGCTCTAACCCACACGCATAATCGGCGTGGGAGACAGTGTCTGTCGGGCAGTTTGACTGGGGCGGTCGCCTCCTAAAGAGTAACGGAGGCGCCCAAAGGTTCCCTCAACATGGTTGGAAATCATGTGTAGAGTGTAAAGGTATAAGGGAGCTTGACTGCGAGAGCTACAACTCGAGCAGGTAGGAAACTAGGGCTTAGTGATCCGGTGGTACCGCATGGAAGGGCCATCGCTCAACGGATAAAAGCTACCCTGGGGATAACAGGCTTATCTCCCCCAAGAGTTCACATCGACGGGGAGGTTTGGCACCTCGATGTCGGCTCGTCGCATCCTGGGGCTGTAGTCGGTCCCAAGGGTTGGGCTGTTCGCCCATTAAAGCGGCACGCGAGCTGGGTTCAGAACGTCGTGAGACAGTTCGGTCCCTATCCGTCGCGGGCGTAGGAAATTTGAGAGGATCTGCCCTTAGTACGAGAGGACCGGGGTGGACTTACCGCTGGTGTACCAGTTGTTCCGCCAGGAGCACCGCTGGGTAGCTATGTAGGGAAGGGATAAGCGCTGAAAGCATCTAAGTGCGAAGCCCACCTCAAGATGAGATTTCCCATTCTTTATGAATTAAGAGCCCTGAGAGATGATCAGGTTGATAGGCTGGAAGTGGAAGTCCTGCGAGGGATGGAGCGGACCAGTACTAATAGCTCGAGGACTTTACCAAGTAATAGAACATATGAGTTCAGCTTTACTTATTTATCAAGAGATTGTTATTTAGTTTTGAGTGTTCAATACATTCAACTTTAGGCTTTTAGAGCCTGACCTTATGAAAATAGATAAGTTGAGAACCTGCGTGTGACGCAGAACCACAACTTCCTAATTTTCTACAGGTCAAAACGTCTCTAAAAGCACTAGACCATGATTTGGTATTCATTGCATAGGAGATACACCTGTTCCCATGTCGAACACAGAAGTTAAGTCCTATTACGCCGGAAGTAGTTGGGGGTTGCCCCCTGCGAGATAGGGTAAATGCCAAGTGATTGGGAGTTTAGCTCAGCTGGGAGAGCATCTGCCTTACAAGCAGAGGGTCAGCGGTTCGATCCCGTTAACTCCCATAGGTTCCGTAGTGTAGCGGTTATCACGTCGCCCTGTCACGGCGAAGATCGCGGGTTCGATTCCCGTCGGAACCGTTTCAAGTTGATAGACTTGAAAGGTAATAAAAGAAATAGACTCGTTAGCTCAGTTGGTAGAGCATTTGACTTTTAATCAAAGGGTCGCTGGTTCGAGCCCAGCACGGGTCATACTTTAACAATAGGTTGAGGTATAAAGCGTAAAAGAACTTGTCAAGCGGATGTGGTGAAATTGGCAGACACGCTAGATTTAGGTTCTAGTGCTTTAGGGCGTGGGGGTTCAAGTCCCTTCATCCGCATTTCTTTTATAGCCGACTTAGCTCAGTTGGTAGAGCATCTGATTTGTAATCAGAGGGTCGCGTGTTCGAATCATGTAGTCGGCATTCCTTTAACTGTTGGACCTAGTGTAGTGCAGCTAGAGGTATTTAGAAAGTTTTTCTTTCTTTAAGCGTTGCGAACGTAGTTCAGGGGTAGAACACAACCTTGCCATGGTTGGGGTCGCGAGTTCGAATCTCGTCGTTCGCTTTGTTAGTTCTCCCTTAGTGGGGGATTTTCCATATTTTGCCGGGGTGGCGGAACTGGCAGACGCACAGGACTTAAAATCCTGCGAAGGGTAACCTTCGTACCGGTTCGAAACCGGTCCTCGGCATCAGTCAAACCAAGAGTTTTATGACTCTTGGTTTTTTTATATATTTTTTATTAATAACTAGGTTAGTGACCTAGTTATTTTATTGACAAATAAGTTTGTTTGTTAAATATCAGAGAATTGTTATTTATTACTCTAAGATGAAAAGATACGTGCTAATATTCTAGTTTTTTTGATAAAATGTCAATTTATATTCTGTAACTTAAAAAATGTCCATAATTTCGATTATGTTTTAGAAATTTAAAAAATAAAAATAATTTGATAATTGTATTTAATTGAAGCTATGGTATTCTACTATATAGGAGTAGGGCATATCACAAAAGGAAGGGGGAACATAATAAAATTACGATAAGTTGGAAGTTATTCTAGAGGGGAGAAAAAAATATAAGGATGGAGCATAATTTAGATATGGAGCAGCTGGAAGAAATATTTCATTCTGTCCAACATATTGTGTGGAAAAGCAGTCGTTTAATTCCGATAAATTTTTGGACGATTGATGACTATCAGCAGGAAGGGCGCTTGGTATTATATGACTTGCTTAGCGACGGTGTGACACAAAGGAATTTATTTTGCCATTTTAAGGTGCGCTATAAGCAGAGACTTATTGATATTAAAAGAAGGGAGCGGGCTTTTAAAAGGGGTTTTGATTGTGGGACTGGCTTAGACATATACGAATATTCGGATGCTTTAAAAGGTAAAGCGGCCAGTCCAGAACATACGCTGATTTCTGGAAGTTTACTTGAAGAAGTTTTTGAAAACTTAAGTTTACGTTACCGACGGCTCCTGAAAAGTTATCTCGCGGGCGATGAATTGCATCGTATGGAAAAGTATCGTTTGAAAGAAAAAATAACGAAAATATTGTATGAACAGCAGTGAGTTTATTGATAATGCTTGGAGAGAAAGTTTTGCCTAAATTGTGATATAATTACTTTATTACTAAATAAAAATTTATAGGAGATTTCCAGAAAATGGCAAAATTGACTGTTAAAGATGTAGATCTTAAAGGAAAAAAAGTTCTTATTCGTGTGGACTTCAATGTCCCACTTAAAGATGGTGTAATTACTAATGATAACCGTATTACTGCAGCTCTTCCAACAATCAAGTATGTACTTGAACAAGGCGGACGTGCAATTCTCTTCTCTCACCTTGGTCGTGTTAAAGAAGAAGCAGATAAAGCTGGTAAATCTCTTGCTCCAGTAGCAGCAGCTTTGGGCGAAAAATTGGGCAAAGAAGTGGTCTTCCCAGGAACTACACGTGGTGCTGAATTGGAAGCTGCTATTGCTGAATTAAAAGATGGCGATATCTTGCTTGTTGAAAACACTCGTTTTGAAGATGTTGATGGTAAAAAAGAATCTAAAAATGACCCTGAACTTGGTAAATACTGGGCTTCACTTGGAGACGGTATCTTCGTAAATGATGCATTTGGTACTGCTCACCGTGCGCACGCTTCAAACGTAGGTATTTCTGCTAACGTGGATAAAGCAGTAGCTGGTTTCTTGCTTGAAAACGAAATTGCTTACATCCAAGAAGCTGTTGAAAACCCAGTTCGCCCATTCGTAGCGATCCTTGGTGGTTCAAAAGTTTCAGATAAAATCGGTGTTATTGAAAACTTGCTTGGTAAAGCAGACAAAGTTATCATCGGTGGTGGTATGGCGTACACATTCTTCAAAGCACAAGGTATCGAAATCGGTGATTCTTTGGTTGAAGAAGACAAACTTGACTTGGCAAAAGAATTGCTTGAAAAAGCAGACGGTAAACTTATCTTGCCAGTAGACTCAAAAGAAGCAAATGCTTTTGCTGGTTACACTGAAGTGAAAGATACTGAAGGTGAAGCAGTCGATGCAGGTTTCCTTGGCCTTGATGCTGGTCCTAAATCAGTTGAACGTTTTGCTAAAGAGCTTGAAGGTGCTAAAACAGTTGTTTGGAACGGTCCTATGGGTGTCTTCGAAAACCCTGATTTCCAAGCAGGTACTATTGGTGTTATGGATGCTATCATTGCTCAACCAGGTGTAAAATCAATCATCGGTGGTGGTGACTCAGCAGCTGCAGCAATCAACCTTGGCCGTGCAGATAAATTCTCATGGATCTCTACAGGTGGTGGTGCTTCTATGGAACTTCTCGAAGGTAAAGTTCTTCCAGGACTTGATGCTCTTACAGAAAAATAATGCAATAAAAAACAGACCATGGTCTGTTTTTTTGATACAATAATACTATGAAGAAAATCACAGTAAAAAAGCAGGCTGCACTTAAGCTTCGTCGCGCTTTTCCCTTAATTGTTGCCGAAGATTTAAAGTCTACTCCACAGGAAGATGGGTTTATTGACTTTGTTGATGAAAAAGAAAACTTTTTAGGAAGAGGCTATTTATCGAAGCAAAATAAAGGCGCTGGTTGGCTTTTAAGTCAAATCCCAGAGGATATAAATCAGCGTTTCTATGAAAAGAAGTTTGAGGAAGCTAAGCGCGCACGTCTTTCTTTTTTCCAAGATGACCTAACAACAGCTTTCCGGATTTTTAATGGTGAAGGCGATGGCTTAGGCGGTATAACTGTTGATTATTATGCTGATTATGCTGTTTTTAGCTGGTACAATCCTTTTATTTATACGCAAAGTACAGACATTATAGCTGCCTTTCGCTCTGTTTATCCTGAAATCAAAGGAATTTATGAAAAAATTCGTTTTGATGGACTAAGTTTTGAAACGCGACATATAGGCGGAGAAATTGCCCCAGAACCATTGGCCGTTAAGGAAAATGGTGTGACCTATGCAACATATATGAATGAAGGGCTGATGACAGGGATTTTCTTAGATCAGAAAGAAGTGCGTGGTACTTTAGCAAATGGTTTAGTGGCCGGTAAGACTCTTCTTAATATGTTTAGTTATACAGGCGCTTTTTCGGTTGCAGCAGCGTTTGGAGGAGCAAGTCAGACAACCTCAGTAGATTTGGCCAAACGTTCTTTGGATAAAACGCGAGAACAATTTACAATGAATGGCATTGATTCAGAGAGTCAACGTATCTATGTTATGGATGTTTTTGGCTATTTTAATTATGCCAAGAAAAAAGAATTAAGTTATGATGTTGTAGTTTTAGATCCACCAAGCTTTGCTCGCAACAAGAAGAAAACTTTTTCGGTGGCAAAGAATTATGGGGAACTCGTTCAAGAATCAATCGATATTTTAAATAAAGAAGGACTTTTGATTGCGTCTACAAATGCTGCTAATGTTAGCCGTGAGAAATTCCGTACAATGGTAGAACAGGCTCTGAAAAATAAAAAAGTTAAATTTGATATTTTTCAGGAAGAGCACTTGCCTGCCGACTTCAAGGTGGCTTCTTCTTTCCCGGAAGGTGATTATTTGAAAGTCTTGTTTATTCAAATCAAAAAATAAGAAAAAACTGTTGGAAAGTTGCTCCAGCAGTTTTTTAATAAGCCATAAATTACTGAAATGTAAGAGAGGATGTACAATTCTCCTTTATAATAAAAAGGTATCAGTTTTTTTAAAAAAAGCCGTCTCAGTAAAAGTAGTTCTCTTGATTCTTAACTATCTTCATCTAGGCTGGTTTCTTCTAGAAAATCTGTTTCACAAATAAGGGAGAACAGAGTATGAAAAAAATTTTTTCTAGCTATGATTTAAAAATTATAGGTATAGTATTTATGGTTATCGACCATATTAACATTTATCTTGGAAGTTATTTGGGCTTACCTACCTGGATAGGCTTTTTAGGGAGATTTGTCGCACCTCTATTTGTCTTTATGATGGTCGAAGGCTTTCATTATACAAGAAGTCGAAAAAAATATTTTTTAAGGCTTCTAGGTGGTGGTCTACTAATGTATGCCATCAATATTAGCTTCAACTTGATGACACGGAGCAGTTTTGAGGACCCATATGGGCAATTTGATATATTTTTACTTCTTGCAGGTCAAAATATTTTCATGACGCTGGCGCTCTTATTTGCTTTAATCTGGGCAATTGATATTATTCGTAAAAATCAAGGGACGAAGCTTAAGTGCTTTTCATATAGTTTAGTCATTATATTACTTTTGCCCCTTATCCTGTTGAGTGAGGGTGGCCCATATGAGCTTGTATTGGTCCTCATTTTCTATTTTTTCCGAAGAAGATGGGCAAAAATTTCAGCAGGGATTATTACTTTTAGTCTTCTTTTGCTTATATGGAGTTTGGTGGGCTATTTTACAGGCAGTGCAGCAGGTACGCTTTACCAGGTACTCAGTTTTTCAAATGAATTTATGATTATTACTGTTTTACCTTTCATTTATCTCTACAATGGTCAACGTGGCGGCAATGGCGCACAGTGGCAAAGAGATCTTTTCTATTATTTTTATCCCGCACATTTGCTTATTCTGTACATCTTACGTTATGCCTTGGTAGGTGTAGTATAACAAAAACACACGGTCATTCATTAACCGTGTGTTTTTATATTGGTAAAAAGCTATATAATAAAGCGAAGAAAACAAAACCAATGAGGCTCATAACCCATATTTTATTGTGTGATAAGAGGGCCACGTATTCACGTATGAGGGCTGTGGGTAAGAAATAAAGTGCTGTTGGTGCACCAACCCCTTCAGCCTTAAGATGCACTCTACGGGCATATAAACGTGCACGGAGTACATGATAATTATTGGTTGAAAAGATAATACTTGGCGCTGGGTGGCCACCCTCAAATCTTGTGAGCCAATCTTCTTCAATAAGCTGTTTTGAAAAAAGCATATTTTCATAAGTTGTAGTTGATTGATCTTCTAAAATAATCATATTTTCAGGAATATGCTGAGAGAGGAGGTATTTACGCATAGCATAAGCTTCAGAAACAGGCTCATCAGCACCTTGCCCACCACTCACAACAAATTTCGCATTCGGATTTTTGTAGAAATATTCAATCCCTTTGTCCAAACGGCTTTTTAGAAGCGGTGGAACGTCTTCACTAGAAATACCAGACCCAAGTACAATAATATAGTCAATATGCTTTTTAAGCGGCAGCATCTGGTACATCCAAGAATAAAAGAGGTAAGCAATAAAGATGAAGGACAGTATTAAATCAAGTAAGAGGATAAATAACAAAATTATATCCAGAAAAAGTGGTAGTTTGAACATACCCGTGATTAAAAATAGAAAAAGAGGGAAACTGATGATTAAATTTAAGCCCATGGCAGCGGAGAGCTTTGCAGTTAAACTTTTTCCTTCTTTAGTACGCATCGTTTGTGAATTGAAAATGAGATAGATGCATACAGCTAAAAAGATGAGAGGGAGAAGTAAATAAAAAATTGCTAAAGCAAGCATTGAACCATGAGAGGAGGTTTTATCAAGGAAAACGAGTCCAAGAATTAAAAGGGTGAAAAATGAGAGAATCAACCCAGCAGCAAAAAGCAGCCCGCCCAAGATACTGCGATCTTTAAATTTTATTAGCAAATAGCCTATCCCAGAAATAGCGAGAAAAAAGAGTAGATATAGCATAAAGTCCTCCAATAGATAAAATTAGTATACCATGTTCGCGCCTTGGTAAACTAGTATTTTGTATTACTCGCTGACGCTAAGGACTACTGTGAGAAACAAAAACTTAAAATTGCCTAAGAAAAGTCCATATGCTGGGAAGATGTTTTGAATTTACTAAGAAAAATATTACAATGGATATATGTTTGTTATCTTAGTTACTTAAAAGTAATGTTTATAATTGTTCAAACAGATCGTACAGAATGAAGGGACTTTTTCTTATGGAGGAAACGCTATATATCGTTGTAATGATTCCCGCATGGAATGAAGCGGGGAGTATAGGAGAAGCGGTAAGCAGCATTTATGAACAAACGAGATTACCTGATCGCATCTTTGTCGTACCCAATAACACAACGGATTTGACCTCTGTAGAAGCTATGGCCGCTGGGGCAGAAGTTTTGGTTATGCCAGGGAAAAATGAGAAGAAAAAAGCAGGTGCACTTAACTGGGCACTAGAAAAACTTTCTCCGACATTAGATGCTCAACGCTCTGCTGTTTTAGTTATGGATGCGGATACGATGATAGAGCCTGATTTCATCGAAAAAGCTGAGAAAAAAATGATAGAAGAAGCGCGTGTGGGTGGGGTCAGTTCTATCTTTGTTGGACGTAATTCAACCAACTTACTTGGGATTTTACAACAAATGGAATTTGCTCGCTTTGCCCGCTTAGTTCACAAAAGAGCTGAAGTTTATGTTTTGTCAGGAACAGCTAGCTTGATTAGTTGGGATGTTCTCAAAGAAATTAAGGGAGCACGTTTAGAAGGTAAGCTATTACCAGAGGGGGAAAGCTACTATGATGTCGATAGCATGACAGAGGATAATGAGCTGACTTTGGCTATCCTCGTTTTAGGCTTTTCAGTACCTCATGTAGGTGTGAAGTCCATAACTGATGTTATGGAAGATTATAACTCGCTTTACCATCAGCGTAAACGCTGGTATATTGGTGCTTTACAAAATATTAAAGAATATGGCAGAAAAATGCCACCTTGGATGCGGATGATTTATTGGGTGCAACAAATCGGGCTGTATATGGCGCTTGCTATCACTCCGATTGTTCTTTTTGCCTTTACGATTTATTTGATTCAGGTAGTGCTTAGTGAGGGAGCGGTTTTGGGATGGTCTAGAATAACTTCTATCGTACTTCTCATACTTTATCTCTTCGTTCAAGTGACTACCGTTTGGGATCAAGGCTGGAAATGTCGCCTTGTGGCACTCAGTTATTTCCCCGAAATTGTCTATGCCATCTTTCTCTTGATTTTCTATGCCGCGGCTCTATGGTCTTTCCTGACAGGTAAAGATATGAAATGGAAGCACACTTAAAAAAGAGGGGGGAAAACGACAGGCCACAGCTGATTTGTTACAAATTATCTAAATATTAACGCATAAACTAGTCATAGTTTAGCGTTTTTTAGTTATTTCCAAGTAATGCAAAAGAAATGTTTAAAATGATTTGCATATCTTTTGTAATCTATATTACTTTTATATATAATAAATTACGCAGATAAACAAAAACAATAAAAGTGAGGAAATAATATGCAAAACTTCTTGATTATCGTTTCTTATTTCATTAATATTGGTATCGTCTTCCATATTCTGAAATTTGTATCAGGCGTTGGTTTACATTTCCTCATTAATGATGAAAAAGGCACAAGAAAGCTCTACCTTACGCTTAGAGGTAAACCAGTGTTAGCATTGGTAGAATTGGCAGCAACGATTACAGAAAAACCTTCATATTAATTAGATTGCATTATCTTGGCAATACTCATAGGTAATCAAATTTGAATGACAAAATTTAGGTGTATACAGCAATTGTTCAAGATTAAGAGGCTTCTTTTTCGAAGAAAAAATATGAAAAGTTTTTTAATTTCTAATTTAAAACCACAGCCTAATCAAGGTTGTGGTTTATTTTTGTATCTATATTTTTATCCATTGTCCACTGTAGCATGCTTAGCAATAAAAAAAGAAAAGCACCTGTCTTGTAAGACTGGTGCTTAAATTCTTATATAGATGCGGAAGGCGGGACTTGAACCCGCACAGCCAAGATAGGCCACAGGATCCTTAATCCTGCGCGTCTGCCAATTCCGCCACTTCCGCGAATTGGTACTTTAATATAATACCATTTCACGAGAAAGAATGCAAGAATGAACTTAACTTTTAGATGTTTCTATAAAATATGTTCAGTATTTCATATAAGAGGCCATTTCTGCAGCATGGGTACCTGCTACATGACCAGTCACAAAAGCACAAGTGATATTATAGCCACCCGTATAACCGTTAATATCGAGCAATTCCCCAGTCATATATAGACCGGCTGTTAATTTACTTTCCATTGTCTTTGGATTAATTTCTTTAAGTTGAACGCCTCCACCAGTGACAAAAGATTTTTCAATCGGAAAAGTTTTATCGATTTGGATTGGAAATGCTTTAAGGATATGAGAAAATTTCTCCAACTGTTTTTCGGTCAATTGCTTTGCAGGTATATCTGCGTCGATTTGAACTTTATCCAGTAAGAAAAGTAAATAGCGTTCCTGCGTGAGCGCTGCAAAAGCATTTTTAACAGCCTTGCCATTGTCACGCGCAGTATTTTTCAAGTCGTTTAAGAGTTGTGCTACAGATATGTCAGGGAAGCTGTCCAGCTGGACAGTCACACTTTCTGCGCCTTTAGCTAGTTCTTGGTTGATAAAGCTAGAACAGCGAAGTGCTGCAGGGCCACTGAGACCAAAGTGCGTGAAGAGCAGGTCCATTTGATGTTCAATGATGATTTTCCCTTTAGCATTAAGTACACTTAATCGGATATCTCGAAGAGAGATACCTTGTAAAGTTTTCTCACTAATAAATGTTTCAGAAGAAATTAATGGGGATTCTGTCGGATAAAGTGTTGTGATTGTATGACCAGCACTTCGTGTTAATTTATAACCGTCACCAGTGGAACCTGTCGAGGGATAGGCGCGTCCGCCAGTAGATAAGACAACACAGGAGGCTGTGAAGCTATCTGTTTCTGTTTCAAGTCCTGTAATAGCACCATGTTCTATATTGAGTTCAGTTACAGCAGCGTTTGGAAAATAGTCCACATGAAGCTCCTCTATTTTACTGAAAAGGCCCTCAACAATTGTTCGAGATTTATCGGTTACAGGAAACATTCGACCATGGTCTTCCTCCTTGAGTGGAATACCATTTTTTTCAAAGAAGTCAATAATATCTAAGTTTGAAAATTGAGCAAAAGCACTGTGCAAGAAGCGGCCATTTCCAGGGACATGGGTGATAATTTCGTCCACCGAATGGCTGTTGGTAACGTTACATCGTCCGCCTCCCGTCATCAACAGTTTTTTTCCTACTTTTTTGTTCTTATCAATTAAAGCTGTATGTGCACCATTTTCTGCAGCAGCTATTGCTGCCATCATACCCGAAGGTCCGGCTCCAACAACGATTACATCATATTTTTTCATAACTTCATTATAGCATAGTTTCAGGTGCTGATTTCTTGCGCTCGCTTATGAAATATATAAAAAGAACCCTTATGTAAGAGTTCTTAAGCTCAACCTTTAAATCAAACTGTGTTTCACTAAAAAGTCATGTGCCACGGCAGCAGGATCTTTTTGCTCAACATTGACGGCGTAATTCATATCAATCATTTCCTGATTGGTAATTTTTCCTGAAAGTCGGTTTAAAATTTGCTCCAATTGGGGGTATTTCTTAAGGAGATTTTTATTCATCAAAGGAGCTGCTTGATATGGTGGGAAAAGATTTTTATCATCATTCAGGACGGTCAGTTCATATTGTTTGATTTGACTGTCTGTGGAATAAACTTGGGCTAAATCAATGCTATCACTATTCAAGGCATTGTAGATCAAACTTGTTTGCATTGTCTTCACATCAAAATTTAGTCCATATAAACTTTGAATGCCAATATAGCCATCTTGGCGGTGTGCGAATTCTAAGTCAAAGCCAGCTTTAACTGAAGGAAGCCCTTGGAGATCAGAAATATTTTTAAGGTGATGTTTCTGGGCGTAGCTATTTTTCACAGCTAAAGCATAAGTATCCTGAAATTCCATAGGTGTAAGATAGGCAAAGTTATCAAGTTTAGCAATACCTGTGCGTGCTTCTTCGTAAACTTTTTTGGGATCGGTGGAGGTTGTGTTTTTTTTCAAGAATGTCGTTAAGACTGTTCCAGAAAATTCAGGATAAATATCAATTTTATTGGATTTTAAAGCATTGTAAAGGAAAGTTGTATCTCCAAAGTTGGACTTGAGTGTGACTTCGATATCACTGTTCTTTTCAATGACTTCCTTGTACATATTTATCAAAAGTGTCGGCTCAGCTCCGAGCTTTCCAGCAATGGTAATCTGTGGATGAGTATTGGATTGAGGTTGATAATACGACCCTAGCAAGAGTAAAAGACCAGCAAAGAAACTAATCAGAATGGTCCGAATTTTTGCTTTTTCCAAGAAGCGGAGTAAGGTTGAGAAAATAACGGCCAATAAAGCAGAAGAAATCGCTCCAATCAGGATAAGGTTAACATCATTGGAGTTAATGCCCAAGAGGATGAAGTTTCCGAGTCCGCCTGCTCCAATAAGTGCAGCTAAAGTTGCTGTCCCAATAATCATGACAGCACTTGTACGAATACCAGCCATAATAAAGGGAAGAGCAAGTATCAGCTCAAACTTCATCAAGCGCTCTCGTCGGTTCATCCCAAAAGCAGTTGCTGCTTCAATTAAAGACTGATCAATTTGCTGAAGACCGGTATAGGTGTTTTGAATAATAGGAAAAAGAGCGTAGACAACTAATGCGACAATAGCTGGCAAAGAACCAATCCCAATAAAAGGAATCAATAATCCAAGTAAGGCCAAACTTGGAATCGTTTGGAAAATTCCGGTAAGTTGCAGTACTGGCTCAGCAATTTTGGGGTAACGTCTTAAAAGTAAAGCAAGGGGAAGAGCGATTAAAATAGCGATAAAAAGAGAAACCAAGGAAATTTGGATATGCTCTAGAAGAGCAAGCCAAAACTGGTGCTCTTGCTGTTGAAAGGTAGAAATCAAATTATTCATGAGCATCGTCCTCCAGACTATTTAAGATTTCCCCCAAAGGCGTTTCTTCCGAAAAATCATGAGTTGCAAGGACTTGTTCAAGATTTTTTAATTTATATTGAGACAAGTCTTGCTGATAATCAGTGAAGAAGTCCGCCACAAAAGTATTTGCTGGGGCATTTAAAATTTCTTGGGGACGTCCCACCTGTTGAAGTTCGCCGTCTTTGAGAATTGCGATACGGTCAGCCATCGCCATTCCTTCAGACATATCGTGGGTAACAAAAACTGTTGTGATTTTTAAGGTTTTCTGCAAATCTTTGACCAGTTCCTGTAGCTGTTTACGAGAGATAGGATCCAGAGCGGAGAAAGGTTCGTCCATTAAAATAATCTTTGGTTTACAGGCGATAGCACGCAAAATACCAATCCGTTGTGCTTCACCACCAGAAAGTTCATGAGGGTATCGGTTAAGGTACTTTTCAGCATCTAGACCCACTAAAGGAAGGAGTTCGAGTACGCGCTCACGCGTTTCTCTTTTGCTCCAACCTTTCATTGTCGGGATGATACCAATATTTTCTAAAACGGTCATGTTAGGAAAGAGCGCAATTTGTTGAAGCACATATCCTATTTGAAGACGCAAGTCTCTTAAGTTAATTGTTTGAATATCTTGATCATCAATGAGGACCTGCCCTTCATTGGGTTCGATGAGCCGGTTAACCATCTTGAGTAATGTTGTTTTTCCGCCACCAGAAGAGCCTGCGAGGACAAAAAACTCGTGACTTTCAATGGATAAGTTGATATCTGAAAGTACGGCTTTGTCTCCGTATTTTTTAGTGACATTTTTAAATGTAATAGTCATAGTGTCATTTTAACATTTTATCTTTCAGTTCTTTCAGGAAATGGATTGCTATTTTTGTGGATGGAAGGGTATAGAAAAAGCCCTCAAAGAGGACTTTTTTATTTAAAGCCATTTTCTAAAGTTTCAATAACTGTCAAAATTTGCTCATCCGAAACGAGTTTTTCAGCTCCATTCACGAGTGACTCATAAGCTGCATCATAGACACGACCATAATCGCCTGAAACCGTAGGAATTGACTTTTCAATACGATCGCCATTTTGATTGTAGTATGTCAATTGAGCAAAATCTTGCGGTGCATCGGCCCCAAACCCGTCACTTCCCGGGAAGATTCCCACCTTCAAATCATTTTCCTGTTGGTCAACGTTTTCTTTAATTAAAGTTCCTCTAGAACCATAGAGCACCCATTTGGGACGTTTGAGTGCAGCCAGTTCAGTGGCTTGAACTGTTGCTCGGAAATCGGTGTAAAGCAAGTTTACAGAGAAGTAATCATCTACAGCATTTGAATCGCGTGTTGAACGAATATCGTATTGTACATCTTTTGGCTGTCCAAAGAGTGAAACCATTTGGTCAACCATGTGTACACCATGACCATACCAGGCGCCGTCAAAGTTCTTACCAGAAGTCGCATCTTTAGGGCGATAATGATCCATGGTTACAGTGATGTCAACCAAATCTCCCAAGTAACCCGCATCCAAAACTTTTTTGATTGTCAAAAAATCACTGTCAAAACGACGGTTTTGGAAAGGCATAAAGAAGAGGTTCTTTTCTTGAGCGATACTAACTAATTCTTCGGCTTGTTCTAACGTTTCTACTAGCGGTTTGTCACAGATAACGTTTTTTCCACCCAGTAAAAGTTTTTTACTGGTTTCATAGTGTGCAGCACCTGGAGTGACGACAATGACTAAATCAATTGAATCATCTTGAATAATATCATTGATGTCTGTTGAAAAAATAGTTCCTTCAGCCTCAAGAATAGCTTGCTCAGGACGTTTGCCTAGGCTACGGTTGACAATACGCGCAATGTTGAAGTGCTCACGGATTTTAACATAAGGAATATGATAGCGATTGGTGGACTTCCCAAAACCAACATAAGCAATGTTTAACTTTTTCATGCTTTCTTCTCTTTTTTCTTTTTCGCTTGGTGTTGTTTTTTTAATTCTTCGATTTTTGACAATTTATCTGTCTTTTTATTTGAATTTTTTTCGTGGAATTTTTGGACAGAGGCTTGCCCTTTATAATCTAATTGATACTTTCCCATGGTTCTCTTTCTCTCTATTTTATAAGGCGACGTTCGAAAGCATCCGAGGAGATACCTTCACTTAAAATTTTCTTCGCCCATTCTTTTGCTGAAAATAATGAGTGATCGCGATAATTTCCACATTCTTTTTCGGCAACCCCTGGGACATTATCCCAAGTGAAACTGTCTCCTGCGAGCTCTTCCAAAGATGAAGTGATCACTTTAGCAATCTCCTCAGCAGTTGGTTCGCCCCACATAATCATATGGAAGCCAGTACGACATCCAAAAGGAGAAAAGTCAATCATGCCATCAATACGGTCACGAATCAAACTTGCCATTGAGTGTTCGATAGTATGAAGCCCACTTGTCGGGATTTCACCGTGATTAGGTTGCACAAAACGGACATCAAAGTTGGTGATGATGTCACCTTTAGGACCAGTCTCTGTCCCAATTAGGCGCACGTAAGGTGCTAAAACTTTTGTGTGATCGAGCTGGAATGATTCTACTTCAGCCATATTTTCTACCTCCAGTATTCTTAGTATTCTTCTATTTTACCATTTTTTGAACCAAAATTTTTTTGTCTGACCTCGTAAAGTGATAGAATGAAGCTAGAAAGTAAAGAAAAGGAGAAATTATGTCACTTACAGAAACTTACACTCTCGCAAATGGTATGACAATTCCAAAAGTTGGTTTTGGAACATGGCAATCTAAAGATGGTGAAGAAGCATATCAAGCTGTAAAAACGGCCTTAGAAGTTGGCTATCGTCATATTGATACAGCAGCTGTCTATGGCAATGAAGAGTCAGTGGGACGCGCGATTAAAGACAGTGGAATTGCTCGTGAAGACTTGTTTATTACAACAAAGCTTTGGGCTGTTGGTACAACAGAAGATGCCCGAGCAGCACTAGATGAAAGCTTGGAAAAACTAGGTTTAGACTACGTGGACCTTTATCTTATTCACTGGCCAAATCCAAAAGCGTTTCGACCAAACTTTGCCGAGCGCAATGCTGCGGTTTGGAAAGCAATGGAAGAAGGCGTACGGGACAAAAAAGTTCGAGCTATCGGGGTGTCTAACTTCCATCCACGTCACTTAGAACCTTTACTGGAAGTTGCTGAAATTAAACCTGTTGTCAACCAAATTATGGTTAATCCTTCGGATCAGCAAGAAGAGGTTGTAGCTTTCAATAAAGCACACGATATTTTGACAGAAGCTTATAGCCCACTTGGCACAGGTAAAATCTTTGCGGTTACTGAATTGACGGATATTGCAGATAAATATGGTAAAACAGTTGCCCAAGTCGTTTTACGTTGGAGTTTACACAAAGGCTATCTTCCTTTACCTAAGTCTGTGACGGCAAGCCGTATTAAAGAAAATTCGGATATTTTTGATTTTGATTTGACCGAAGAAGATATCGCCTTTATTGACAGTCTTCATGGGAAAGCAGGTCTGGCACGCAATCCAGACGAAGTGGACCACTAAAATAAATTTAAGGACATTCAAATTGTAAGATTTGAGTGTCTTTTTTTATAATTGACAGAATATAGACAGGAAGAATAATAAAACGTTAAAAAAGTGTTTTATTTCACAATTATAATTGCTAAATGGATATGAAAGTGCTATCATTTAATTGATAAAGAATTCACAAAGGAGAAACAAAATGAAAATTGGTGTAATTAAAGACCCAAAACAAGGTGAAGCGCGTGTAGGGATGACTCCAGAAAACGTAAAAATTCTCGTTGAAGCAGGTAATGAAGTACTTGTCGATAGTAATGCTGGTGCAGGTTGTGGTTTTACAAATGACCTTTATGAAGCGGCTGGGGGACAAATCGTTGATACAGAAACTGCTTGGGAAGCAGAGTTGATTGTTAAAGTCAAAGAACCAATGGAATCTGAATATAAATACTTCAAACCAGGCCAAATTATTTGGGGATTCTTACACTTGGCAGCCAATAAAGCTTGTGTGGAAAAAATGATGGAAGTCGGAGTAACAGCTATTTCCGGTGAAAATATCTCAATCAATGGTGTGCTTGAGTTGCTTAAACCAATGTCAGCTATTGCGGGACGTCGTGCAGTTAATATTGGGCAATATTATCTTGAAAAACAACATGAAGGGGAAGGAATTCTTCTTCCTGGTATTGAAGGTATCGAGGCTGGTACAGTTGTTATCTTCGGTGGTGGTAATGCTGCAGAAAATGCTGCCGATATGGCTGTTGCTTTGGGATGTAAGGTTATTATCATTGAACTTGGTGATGCGCGTATCGCCCAACTTAAAGAACGCTATGCAGGCAAAACAGTTGAAATCGTTAAATCAACAACTGAAGCATTGGAAAAAAATATTAAACTTGCAGATGTCTTTATCTCAACAATCTTAATCCCTGGCGCTAAACCACCAAAATTAGTCAAAGAATATATGGTTAAATCTATGAAACCAGGTTCTGTTATCGTGGACATCGCTATTGACCAAGGAGGAACTGTTGAAACAATCGATCATGCAACAAACCATGCGGATCCAGTCTTCATCAAACACGGCATAATTCATTACGCTGTGCCAAATATGCCAGGAGCAACACCTCGTACAGCGACAATTGCTTTGGCTCAGGGCAATATCTCTTTCCTTAAGGATATTTCAGTCAAAGGCTTAGATGAGGCGCTGAAATCAAAAGAACTCTTATCTGGTTTGAGTGTTTATAAAGGAAAAGTTGTTTCTAAAGCACTTGCTGATTCAATTGATGTCACTTATACGGAACTCTAAAAAGAAATCTAAGGAAAAAGAATTATGCCAAATTTAGCAAATCTGCCAATTACAATTAAAGATATTAAAAAAGCTCAAAACACTGTTAAACAATATGCACGTGAAACACCCTTGATTCAGTCAATGTTCTTGACTGCTAAAACAGGTGGCGAAGTTTACTTGAAACTTGAAAATATGCAATTAACAGGCTCATTCAAGTTCCGTGGCGCTTTCAATAAGATTGCACAATTATCTCAAGAAGAGAAAGATCGTGGAGTGATTGCGTGTTCAGCAGGGAACCATGCTCAAGGTGTGGCTTTAACTTCCAAACTTCTCGGTATCAAGAGTATCATTGTTATGCCAAAAGGTGCACCTCAAGCTAAGGTTGATGCCACACGTGGCTATGGTGCAGAAGTAATGCTTGAAGGTGAACAGTTTGATGACTCAAAGGCCTTTTGTGAAGCTTACGCTAAGGAAAATAATATTACGTATATTCCTCCATATGATGATGCAGAAGTAATGGCTGGACAAGGAACAATCGGTCTAGAAATCTTAGATCATCTGTGGGATGTTGACACAGTATTGGTGCCAGTAGGCGGTGGTGGTTTGATTTCAGGTGTTGCGGTTGCCTTGAAATCTTTTAACCCTAATATCCAAGTTATTGGTGTGCAAGCTGAAAATTGCCATGGTATGACTGCATCTTTTAGAGAACGTAAGAAAGTGCACCATGATGAAGCACCAACGATTGCAGATGGCTGTCATGTGGCTTATCCAGGTGAATTGACTTTTGAAGTAGTCAATCAAATCGTTGATAATATGGTTCTTGTAACGGAAGCAGAAATCGAATTAGCCATTAAAGATTTGATTCAACGTACGAAAATTGTGGTGGAAGGTGCTGGCGCTCTTGCAACAGCAGCTATTCTTTCAGGTAAAGTTGATGATTATGTGAAAGGCAAAAAAGTTGTTTCTATCGTTTCAGGAGGGAATGTTGACTTGGCCCGTATTGAAGATGTTGTGGATCATTTTCTCATTGCCAATGACAATGATCAATAATTCTTAAAACAAAAGGACTTTGAATTTCAAAGTCTTTTTTTGTATAGTTCAGTCTTTTTTTAATCGTGAGATAATTTACTCTGATATCACGAAATTCACAAAGACATGTAATTTAAATTAAAATTTAATCAAAGTGCAAAAAATTCTTGCATGAGTAAAAAAAAAGTGTTAAACTTACTGTAGACGGTTACAAAACGTGTAACTAAAAATTGAAAGAAGGTTATAGAATGACTTCAAAAGTTTTAACACAGTTCCTCGAAAATGGGCTTGGAGACCTTAAACAAAAGGGTTTGCTCAACACAATTGACGTTTTAGATAGCGCTAATGGTCCTGAGATTACAGTTGCGGGCAACAAGATGATTAACCTTGCTTCAAATAACTATTTGGGATTTGCGACACGTCCTGAATTAATTCAAGCAACAAAAGATGCAACAGATAAATATGGAGCTGGTGCTGGTGCAGTACGTACTATCAACGGCACTTTAGATATACACATTGAATTGGAAAAAACAATCGCTGAATTTAAAGGCACAGAAGCCGCGATTGCGTTTCAATCAGGTTTCAATTGTAATATGGGAGCGATTAGCGCCGTAATGAAAAAAGGTGATGCGATTCTTTCAGATGAACTAAATCATGCCTCAATTATTGACGGATGTCGTCTTTCAGGTGCTAAAATTATCCGTGTTAAGCATCAAGATATGGCTGACCTTGAAGCAAAAGCAAAAGAAGCGACTGAGTCTGGTGAATACAATAAAGTAATGTACATCACAGACGGTGTGTTCTCAATGGATGGGGACGTTGCTAAATTGCCAGAAATTGTTGAAATCGCTGAAAAATATGATTTGATTACTTATGTTGATGATGCGCATGGTTCTGGTGTTATGGGCGGCGGAGCCGGTACAGTAAAACATTTTGGCTTGCAAGATAAGATTGACTTCCAAATCGGTACTCTTTCAAAAGCGATTGGTGTAGTAGGTGGCTATGTAGCGGGCTCAAAACTTTTGGTTGACTGGCTTAAATCACAAGGACGTCCTTTCCTTTTCTCAACTTCATTGACACCGGGTGCAGCTGCAGCAGCAAAAGAAGCCTTTGTCTTAATGCATGATCATCCAGAGTATGTTGAAACACTTTGGGACAACGCAAAATACTTCAAAGAAGAATTACAAAAAGTCGGCTTTGATACAGGTGTATCTGAAACACCAATCACACCAGTTATTCTTGGAGATGAAGCAAAAACACAAGAGTTTTCTAAGAAATTGATTGAAAATGGCGTCTATGTTAAACCTATCGTATTCCCAACTGTACCACTTGGAACAGGACGTGTACGTGCGATGCCTACAGCAGCGCATACGAAAGAAATGTTAGATGAAGCTGTTGCTGTTTTTGCCAAAGTAGGTAAAGAGATCGGCTTGATTTAATTTCTTGGGGCAATAAAAACTTTCTATTACAAGTAAGCATACAACAAATATATTGGAGAAAATATAATGAAAAAAGTACTCATCACAGGCGCACTCGGACAAATCGGATCAGAATTAACAGAACGTCTTCGTAAAGATCTTGGGGTTGATAATGTTATCGCAACAGATGTACGTGAAGTTGAAGGTAATCCAGTTGTGACTGACGGACATTTTGAAATTTTGGACGTCATGGACCGTGACAAAATGATGGCAATTGCTAAAGATAATGGTGTGGATACAATTATCCACTTGGCTTCACTTCTTTCAGCTGTTGCAGAAGCAAAGCCACAATTTGCTTGGAATTTGAATATGGGTGGTTTGGTTAATGCCTTAGAAACAGCGCGTGAACTTAACCTCCAATACTTCTCACCATCATCTATTGCTGCCTTTGGACCAAGCACTCCAATGGACAACACACCTCAAGTAACTATTCAACGTCCGAATACAATGTACGGTGTGACTAAAGTTTCTATGGAATTGCTTTGTGATTACTACTACACTAAATTTGGTGTTGATACACGTGGTGTACGTTTCCCAGGTTTGATTTCTTATAAAACATTGCCTGGTGGAGGAACGACAGACTATGCTGTAGATATTTATTACGAGGCAATTAAAAATGGTCATTACTCAAGCTTTATCGCTGAAGGAACAAAGATGGATATGATGTACATGCCTGATGCTATCGATGCTATTGTTGACTTGATGAATGCCCCTGCAGACAAATTAGTAAACCGTAACGCTTTTAATATTACTGCGATGAGTTTTGAGCCTGAAGAAATTGCTGCGTCAATCAAAAAATTCATGCCAGACTTTACAATGGATTATGATGTAGATCCAGTCCGTCAAGGTATTGCAGACAGCTGGCCAAACTCTATCGATGCAACTTGTGCCAAAGAAGAATGGGGCTTCAATCCTAAATATGATTTAGATGCAATGACGAAAGAAATGCTTGAAAAACTTACAGAAAAATTAAAAGGCTAAAAACTAAGTTCATCCCATCACAAAATCTAAAATTATGTTAAAATAAGAGAGTAATCGGTTACAAGATTACTCTCTAATGCTGATGTTAGGAGTCAGCATTGTTATTATTAATCTTATCAAAAATTTATCTTTGAAAGAGGAGCTCTTATGGAACAAAAAAATGAAATGAAGCGAACGCTTGGTTTCTTCCCTGCCCTTACAACAGTAATGGGTACGGTTATTGGTGCAGGTGTATTCTTCAAGGCTGGACGAGTTGCGGAACTCACAGGCCAACCAGGATTGCACATATTGGTTTGGATACTTGGTGGTATCATTTCAATTTGTGGGGGATTAACTGCTGCAGAACTTGCTGCTGCTATCCCTGAAACAGGTGGGATGATTCGCTATATTCAACGTGGTTTTGGTAAACGTTGGTCATTTCTCTTAGGTTGGGCACAGTCTATTATCTATTTCCCTGCAAATATTGCAGCACTCTCTGTTGTATTTGGTACACAATTTTTAAATTTGTTTGGGATGAATGTGAGCGCAGCTAACACTGCAATAGTCGGTGTAATTGCAGCAATTACAGTTACCTTAATTAACTTCATTAGTTCTAAAGCTGCGGGAGGCCTTCAGTCCGTTACAACAGTGATTAAGTTAATTCCGATTGCCTTGATTGTTGTTGTTGGGTTACTTCGTCCTGGTGGTGTTGATTTCCAATTGCTTCCTATTACAGCAGGAGAAAACTTATCCTTGGCGTCTGCAATTGGTTCAGGTCTTTTAGCAACTATGTTTGCCTATGACGGTTGGATTTATGCTGGTAATATTGCCGGTGAAATGAAAAACCCTGCTAAACATTTGCCTCGTGCGATTATTCTTGGTATTGTTGCTATCATGTTTGTATATGTCTTTATCAATGCAGCTTATATTCGTACTTTAGGTATTCCAACCTTGATGGAAAATGATCCGAATCTCCCTGCTATTGTTGCCAATACAATTTTTGGTGGTATGGGAGGTAAACTTGTCACAATTGGTATCTTAATTTCTGTTTACGGTACAATTAATGGTTATTCAATGACAGGAATGCGTGCATCATACGCTTTGGCAACAGAGAAATCTTTCCCTTTCTGGAGAACGTTTAAAAAGCTTTCAGCGAGCGGCGTGCCCGTAAACTCAGGTATTCTGCAAGTTGCAATTGCAGCAATCATGTTAGTTGTAACAATGCTTTCAAGCGATGCTTTTGATTTCTTAACAAATATGTTGGTCTTTGTAATTTGGATTTTCTACACTATGGTTTTCATAACGGTCTTTATCTTACGTAAGCGCGAACCAGAATTAGTCCGTCCATATAAAGTACCACTTTATCCAGTTATTCCAATTATTGCAATCATTGGTGGTGTCTTCATCTTAGTCATGACCTTGATTAGTTCAGACTATATGAGTAACCAAGTTCCAGCCTTGGTTGGTGTTGTCTTTACCTTAATTGGTCTTCCTGTTTACAACCATCTAGACAAGAAGTACCATCGTTAATATAGAAAAAAACTCCGAGTGTGGAGTTTTTCTTTTGGATCTGGAAGGAGAGCTTATTTTTTATCAGTATTTGCTTTTTAAAGTAAATTTGCTATAATTTGCTTATGAAAAAATTACTGGTATTGATTGACTTTCAAAATGATTTTATAGATGGTTCTTTGGGCACAAAAGAAGCGCAAGCTATTGTTCCAAAGGTTATCGAGAAGTTGGTGTCTTACGCTGAAAATGAACGACTTGCTACACAAGATACACACTTTGAAGATTACCTAACAACTCAAGAAGGACAAAACTTGCCAGTAATTCACTGTCAAAAAGGTACTCAGGGTTGGGAAATACGTAAGGAAGCACAAGTTGGCTTTCAACGTGTGTTCGAAAAAAATATTTTTGGTTCAGTAGAGCTTGCAGAATATATCCGCAATGAGAATGTGGAGCAAGTGGAACTCATTGGTATCTGTACAGATATATGTGTGGTTTCAAATGCTTTATTGATTAAGTCATTTGCTCCAGAAGTAAAAATTACTGTTGATGCCTCATGTTGTGCGGGTGTAACTCCAGAAAGTCATCGTGCAGCTTTAGAAACAATGAAATCTTGTCAAATTAATGTGATTAATGACTAAAAAAGAGCAAAAATAGCTCTTTTTTTATTTTGGGCCTCGACACTATATATAGTGTGCTTTCTTTTGTTTTCATAAAAAATGATACTAGATATAGTGGAAAAAGAAAAATTTATTTGATAGAATAGAAGCACAAGGAATTAAAAAATGGGGGAACGAAACAATGAAAATGGTTGAGGAAAGCACTGTTGTAACAGATCGAGAAATCAGTGTGATTAAGCGTGATGGTCGCTCCGTAAAGTTTGACAGCAGCAAAATTTTTGACGCGTTACAAAAAGCCGGGGACGAAATACTACCTCCGGCTTCAGAGGAGCGTATAGCAGAAATCTGCGATCGTGTAGTACACGAAATATTCACACGTTTTACGGATAATGTTAAGATTTATGAAATTCAAAGTATTGTGGAACATCTGTTGATGGAACTTGGTGAAACAAAGTGGGCGGAAGTTTACACAACTTATCGCACACAACGTGATCTTGAAAGAAGTAAGGCAACAGACATTAACTTTACCATCGAAAAATTGATCAACAAGGACCAAACGGTTGTCAATGAGAATGCCAACAAGGATAGCGATGTTTTCAATACACAGCGTGACTTAACTGCAGGTGCTGTTTCTAAAGCCATTGGTTTAAAGATGCTTCCTCCTCATGTAGCGAATGCCCACCAAAAAGGGGAAATTCATTATCATGACTTAGATTATTCTCCCTTCACAACGATGTCAAACTGTTGTTTGATTGACTTTAAAAATATGTTTGAAAATGGCTTTAAATTAGGGAATGCTCAAGTAGACTCACCTAAGTCCATTCAAACAGCAACTGCTCAAGCTTCACAAATTATTGCAAATGTAGCTAGCTCACAATACGGCGGCTGTTCATTTGACCGTGCTGATGAAATTTTAGCACCTTATGCAAAATTAAACTATGCGAAGCATTTAAAAGATGCGGAAGAGTGGATTGAGCAACCGGAAAAACGTGAAGCCTATGCTCAAGCAAAAACTAAAAAAGATATCTATGATGCGATGCAATCTTTGGAATATGAAATCAATACGCTTTTTACTTCAAATGGGCAAACACCTTTTGTTACAGTTGGTTTTGGTTTAGGAGAAGACTGGTATGCACGTGAAATCCAAAAAGCTATCCTGAAAGTCCGTATCGGAGGTTTAGGAAAAGAGCATCGTACAGCTATTTTCCCTAAATTAATTTTCACCTTGAAGCGTGGTTTGAATCTTGAAGTCGGTACGCCAAACTATGACATTAAAAACTTGGCACTAGAGTGTGCCACAAAGCGTATGTATCCAGATATCTTGTCTTATGACAAGATTGTCGAGTTAACAGGTTCATTTAAAGCAAGTATGGGATGCCGTAGCTTCCTTCATGGTTGGAAAGATGAAAAGGGCAATGAAGTAACTGCGGGCCGTAATAACCTCGGAGTAGTAACGGTAAACCTTCCACGTATTGCACTTGAAGCGGCAGGCGATAAAGAAAAGTTCTGGGAAATTTTTAATGAACGCATTGCCATTGCTAAGGATGCTTTGGTTTTCCGTGTTAACCGTACAAAAGAAGCCCAACCCAAAAATGCGCCTATACTCTTTATGAATGGGGCCTTGGGTCGCTTGAAAGCTGAAGATTCAGTCGATGAGCTTTATAAAAATGAACGTGCAACAGTTTCCCTTGGCTATATCGGCCTTTATGAAGTTGCAACAAGTTTCTATGGACCAACGTGGGAAAATAACAAGGAAGCAAAAGACTTTACTTTGGAAATCGTAAAACGTATGAACCAAGATTGTAAAGACTGGAGCAAAGAAACCGGGTATCATTTCTCTGTTTACTCTACACCAAGTGAAAGTCTGACAGACCGTTTCTGTCGTATGGATAAGGAGAAATTTGGTTCTGTTGCGGATATCACCGATAAAGATTACTATACGAACAGCTTCCATTATGATGTGCGTAAAAATCCAACTCCATTTGAAAAATTGGAATTTGAAAAAGATTATCCCGTTTATGCCAACGGAGGTTTTATCCATTATGCGGAATATCCAATGATTCAACAAAATCCTCGTGCACTTGAAGCCGTTTGGGACTTTGCTTATGATCGTATCGGCTATTTGGGAACAAATGCACCGATTGACCATTGTTATGAGTGTGGTTTCGAAGGAGACTTTACTGCGACTGAGCGTGGCTTTAAATGTCCCCAATGTGACAATGCTAACCCACAAACATGTGATGTGGTAAAACGAACATGTGGGTACCTAGGTAACCCTCAAGCTCGCCCTATGGTTCATGGTCGTCATAAAGAAATATCAGCGCGTGTCAAACATATGAATGGCTCTGTAGGTGTTCTTGAAGATGGCGAGAGCATTGACAGTGAAGCTGTAGATCATGCAAAGAGCAAGTTTGTAAAATAAAGTAAAAAGTGAATCTTAGGATTCATTTTTTTATGAAAAGATAAAAAAGCAGGGACAAATTTAAAATTTTAGTGAAAATTCAAGAATAATATTGACAGTGTTTAAGTTTTATTTTATAATTTTAATGCAACCGCTTTTTTACATTTGTAAAAGGCGCGTAAAAAATTACTTTGTCTTGTCCGCAGAGTGATAAAAAATTTTAAGGAGTAATATGGACACTAAAAAAATTAGATGGTTTACCGTCGCATTTATCGCCTTCAACATGGTTTGGGGCATGGGAAATGTGGTCAATAACTTCGCCCAGCAAGGGATCACAGTTGTTACCTCATGGATTTTGATTTTGGCGCTTTACTTTGTACCTTATGCACTTATTGTTGGGCAGTTAGGCTCAACTTTTAAAGACAGTAAAGGAGGCGTAAGTTCGTGGGTTGAACAAACTTCAACAAAACGTCTTGCCTACTATGCAGCCTGGACATATTGGGTTGTGCATATCCCTTATCTGGCCCAAAAACCTCAAGCTATTTTGATTGCCTTTGGTTGGATTGGTCGTGGAGATGGACAGCTTGTAAGTTTGATGTCTGTTCCGATGGTTGCCATCATTTCATTGATTATTTTCCTTCTCTTCCTCTGGCTCGCAACAAAAGGTTTAAACACGCTTAAAGTTATTGGGGGACTTGCAGGAACAGCAATGTTTGTCATGAGCTTGCTCTTTATCGTGATGGCTGTCAGCGTTCCTTTTATTGCAAAAGACTTTGCAATCGCAACACCAGATATGGGAAATATCAACACGTATATCCCTAAATTCGACTTCAGTTACTTCACAACAATCTCTATGCTAGTCTTTGCGGTTGGTGGGGCAGAAAAAATTTCACCTTATGTCAACCAAATGAAGAGTCCTGCACGTGAGTTTCCAAAAGCAATGTTTATGCTTGCTGCAATGGTCGGTGTCTGTGCCGTTCTTGGCTCAGTTGCGATGGGTATGCTCTTTACAAGTGGTAACTTGCCTGATGACCTCATGGCCAATGGTGCCTATGCCGCCTTTCAAATGCTTGGCGAACACTATGGTATTGGCAATAGCCTGATGTATGTTTATGCCTTTACACAAGGTATCGGTCAAATTGCTGCGCTTGCCTTTTCAATAGATGCGCCATTGCGTATATTGCTTGCGGATGCAGATCCACAATTTGTTCCAGCTTGGCTACGTAAAACGACTGCCAAAGGAACATTGATCAATGGTTTTGTATTGACAGGAATTTTGGTAAGTATCGTTATTTTGATGCCTTTGCTTGGAATAGGAAACATGAACGAATTGGTCAAATGGCTGACAAACTTAAACTCAGTGGTGATGCCAATGCGCTACATGTGGGTATTCTTCGCCTTTATCATGCTTAATCGTGCGATCAAACACTTTACTTCTGAATACAAATTTATCAAGCAAAAACGCTTGGCGATGTTTGCTGGTATCTGGTGTTTCTTGTTCACTTTAGTAGCATGTGTCCTTGGTATGGTACCAAAAGTTGATTTTGCTGCCGACCCTTCGGCTTGGTGGTTCCAATTGACTTCGAACATTTTGACACCAGTTGTCTTGATTCTTTTAGGGATGCTCCTTCCATTTATTGCGCGTCGTGAGCAAAAAAAATCAAATGATTTAGTCTAAAAAGTAGTATAATAGAATGAGTAGTTTCGGAAGAAATTGCTCATTTTTTGATACGCTACTCTCATTGCCCCTAAAGGGTCTAATGAGGAACGTCAAGCTTTATCCGGCTTGTCTGCATGATATCCTCTTCATTGTGATTAAGAGGATGAATTGTGAAATTTTAGATAAAATAGATATAGGAGTAATGGCAGATGAATAATCCAAAACCACAAGAGTGGCTTGCTGCGGATTTGGAACAGGGCTATGTTTCAGATTATAAGCCTTTCAATTTTGTTGATGGTGAAGGTGTACGTTGCTCGCTTTACTTATCCGGCTGTAAATTCCACTGCGAAGGATGCTATAATCAAGCAACTTGGAATTTCCGTTACGGTAGTCCATATACAAAAGAATTAGAAGAAAGAATCATGACTGACTTGAGCCAGTCTTATGTTCAGGGATTGACATTACTTGGTGGTGAGCCTTTCCTCAATACTGGCGTTGCTTTACCGCTTGTCAAACGTATACGCGCAGAACTTCCTGAAAAGGATATTTGGTCTTGGACGGGTTATACTTGGGAAGAGCTTCTACAAGAGGATGAAACCAAACTTGAGCTTTTGCGAAATATTGATATACTTGTTGACGGTCGCTTTAAACTCAGTAAGAAAAACTTATTGCTCCAATTTAGAGGCTCTTCAAATCAACGAATTATTGATGTGAAAAAGTCCCTCGCTGAGCATCGAGTAGTCATCTGGGAAAAACTCAATGACGGTAAAGCAGCTGTAGAACAAATTCATAAGGAAAAGCTAATATGAAAACTGTGTTAGTAATTTGTGAATCAGGCTATTGGCATGACTTACGTGCAGGACTAGCAGCTGTAGAAATTGGCTTTCTCGGTTTTGACAAGAAAAAACCTAGGCGTTCCGAAATTGACCAATTAGTGGCGCAAGCTGACTTTGTGATGATTCGGAACCTCAATGTCGCTCATGCTTCAGTTCGATTTGCAAAAGAAGCAGCAAAAGCGAGTGATACACCTTTCTGGATAGGCAGTAATTTCGGTGTAGAAAAGATTATTGAAAAGCTTAAGCTTGCCTTTCCAGAAATAAAGTTGTCCGAAAAAACTATGAAGCCAAAAATGCCAAGAAAAAAAAGTCCGCAACAAAAGTTGGCTAATCCTTCTACGAACAATTCTGAAGAAAAGTACCAGCTACCCAAGAAAGCAAAAAATCTTGCCTTAAAATCGGCTCTGAAGGACTTTAAAGTTACTGAAGAGGAAGTTGATTTTGCAAAAATGTTTAAGCCCTGACATCAGGGCTTTTTTGCAAAAATGAGAGATAGCGAAAATGCAAGTCATTTGGTATAATTAGTTTTATGAATAAAATCCTCGAAGTAGAAAATCTAACTTTCAAATATGAAGAAGATCAAGAAGCGCCCACTTTAGATGGGGTATCTTTTACTGTCCAAGCAGGAGAGTGGGTTTCTATCATTGGTCAAAATGGTTCAGGAAAGTCAACCACAGCTCGTGCTATTGACGGTTTACTTGAAAATGTATCTGGAAATATAAAAATTGACGGACAAATTTTAAGTTCAGAGAACGTTTGGGCACTTCGTCAAAAAATAGGAATGGTTTTCCAAAACCCTGACAATCAATTTGTTGGAGCAACTGTTGAGGACGACGTCGCATTTGGAATGGAAAATCAGGGTATTCCTCGTGAAGAGATGATTTTGCGTGTGGACCAGGCTTTAAAACAAGTCAATATGCTAGAGTTTAAAGGCAAGGAACCTGCACGATTATCTGGTGGACAAAAACAGCGTGTTGCTATTGCAGGGATTATCGCATTGCGTCCAGAAATTATTATTCTTGATGAGGCAACTTCCATGCTTGATCCGACAGGACGTGCTGAAATCATGCGCGTTATCCGTGAAATTAAGGCAGAATATAATCTTACAGTGCTCTCGATTACTCATGACCTTGATGAAGCTACCCTGTCTGATCGTGTATTGGTCATGCGTGCGGGTAAAATTATCAAATCCGCCAAGCCAGAGGAACTTTTTGGTTCTGGTGAGGATATGATTAATATTGGTTTAGATATGCCTTTCACATCGAACTTAGCCGAGGATTTACGAGCGGACTTTAACTTGCCAGAAAAATATTTAAATGAAGAAGAACTGGCAGAACTCTTAGCAGAAAGACTGAGAAAATGATTAAATTTGATAAGGTAAATTTCACTTACCAACCGAATACTCCCTTTGCGAGTCGAGCGCTCTTTGACATCAATTTAGAGGTGGCAGAAGGAAGTTATACTGCCCTTATTGGCCATACAGGTTCAGGGAAATCAACACTATTACAACATCTTAATGGCCTGTTGCAACCTACAGAAGGTAAGGTCAATATTGATGATATTGTCATTCAGGCCAGCAGTAAACAAAAAGAAATCAAGCCAGCACGTAAAAAGGTGGGGGTTGTTTTCCAGTTTCCAGAAAGTCAGCTTTTTGAAGAAACGGTTTTGAAAGATGTTGCTTTTGGTCCACAAAACTTTGGTGTTTCGCAAGAAGAGGCGCTTAAAATTGCGCGTGAAAAGCTCGAGCTTGTCGGTCTAGCAGAAAAAAACTTTGAAAAATCGCCTTTTGAATTATCAGGTGGACAAATGCGCCGTGTTGCCATTGCGGGAATTTTAGCAATGGAACCTAAAGTTTTAGTTCTTGATGAACCCACTGCTGGATTGGATCCCAAAGCCCGTATCGAGATGATGGAGCTCTTTAGTCACCTGCATCAAGAAGGACAGACAGTTGTTTTGGTCACACATAATATGGATGACGTGGCCGAATATGCAGACAAGGTATATCTCTTAGAAAAAGGACGTGTTATTTCATCAGGTAGTCCTCAAGACGTTTTTCAAAATGTTGAATTTTTGATGCAGCATGAGCTTGGTGTACCTAAAACAACAGAATTTGCTGTCAAGTTAGAGCAGCGAGGTGTGGTCTTTGACCGCTTGCCTATCAAACGTCAAGAGTTGATTCAAATGCTGAAGGAGGCGAAAAAGTAGAATGCAAAATATGCTTATGGGACGTTACATCCCTGGAAATTCGCTGATTCATCGTCTGGATCCTCGTAGCAAACTTTTAGTCATGTTTATTTTTGTTATCGTGATTTTCTTTGCACATGACTGGTTAGGCTATTTACTCTTAATTCTTTACACTTTTGCTGGTGTCCTTTTATCAGGAATTTCTATTTCTTATTTCCTTAAAGGTCTAAGACCGATGATTGGCTTGATTTTATTTACAGTTATTTTTCAGATGCTGTTTACACCTGGAGAACATATTATTTTTCAATTTTGGATATTGAAAATATCAACAGAGAGCTTAATTAACGCACTCTATATTTTCTTCCGCTTTGTGTTAATTATCTTTATGTCAACAGTACTCACATTGACCACGCCGCCGCTAACCTTGGCAGATGGTATTGAAACTGGTTTAGCACCTTTGAAGAAAATCAAGGTACCGGTACATGAATTAGGACTTATGCTTTCGATTTCACTTCGCTTTATTCCAACATTGATGGACGATACAACCATGATTATGAATGCCCAAAAGGCAAGAGGTATGGATTTTGGTGAAGGGAATCTCTTGCAAAAAGTCCGCTCGATTATCCCGATATTGATTCCGCTCTTTGTTTCGAGCTTCCGCCGTGCAGAAGATTTAGCAGTTGCCATGGAGTCACGAGGCTATCAAGGAGGCGATGGGCGCAGTAAATATCGTCAGCTCAAATGGTCGAAAAATGATTTTATTTTATTACTGAGTATTTTTATATTGGCTGCTCTCTTACTGTCATGGAATACCTTTAGTCGTTAATTCGCACAGCTACTTTTAGAATAAAAAAACTGAATAATTTCGGTTTTTTTTGTTTAATTATGAGTTTATTCTTGCATTCGCAAATTTGATTTGCTATAATAATCAAGTAGTTAAAAAACGCACCCGTGGCTCAACTGGATAGAGTACCTGACTACGAATCAGGCGGTTGCAGGTTCGAATCCTGCCGGGTGCATAATAATTAATTCGGGCTTGCCCGTTTTATTATTGTAAAAAATTTTCATACCTTCGGGAAGTAGCTCAGCTTGGTAGAGTACTTGGTTTGGGACCAAGGTGTCGCAGGTTCGAATCCTGTCTTCCCGATTACCGACTAACCCTAACTCATCTTTCGTAGATGAGTTTTTTTGTTGGAAATGAAAACTGAGCCTGTATTGCGGTTGATGTCATCGAGTTAAAGAATAGATTCCTTGGAGTCTATTTTTTTATTTTGCTTTGAAGTTAGCATTAATATTGTCACTCTAGTATCAGGACGTACTATATACGTTAAAGCAAATAGGAGATATCAAGAAGTATTGCAATTCTAGAAGTAGCAGTTAAAAAGTTTTTTTGATTTTTTTTGTTATATTTCATATTTTTTTACGGATAATAGTGTGCCATGAATAAAATTTATTGTGAATAGGAGGATGTGAAGTCAACATTGCAGAACAGATCAAAAAATAGTAGAAAACAGACCTTGAGAATAAAAGTACTAACTGAAATGAGGCTTTTTTGAAAAAAAGAATTTTAAAATTTAATCTTGCTATTCTTCTACTCAGCATTTTATTTGGAATGTTTATTTTTCAGGTAGAGCAATATTCAAGAGATAAAGTGACAGACTTTTTTAGATATACGGATAGTTATTCTCCTGTAAAAAAACCTAAAAAAATAACGAATAAAAAAGAGAACGACAGCGCGATTGATATTATAGAAAAAATTTCAAAACAGGAGGGATTATTTACACTCTATAAAGTTGTAGACCAAGGGTACTTTATCAAAGAAGGGATCAATTTTAAGTTCCTAGAAAAAGCAGAGATAACCTTGTATGTACCTCAGACGCATCAAAAAAGCGTGTACAGCCCTCCATTGAGTAAATCAGTCTTAACTATAGACGGTATAGATAATTTAAAAAATAAAAATGAATTTGAGTGGCAAGTTTTTATAAAAACAGAGGATAAAAACAAATATAAAGATACGGTAGAGCAGATTAAAAATACTTATAACAAAGCTTTTGATGAGAACTATACTTACAAAGATTTTGCAGATTTTGAAAAAAGTGAAAGTTATGAATTATCATCGGGTAGGGACATTTACAATATTTCAAGCTATTTAAAGATTGGCATAACCTTTTTTACGGTGATGTTGAGTTTTTGGATTTTTTCAGTTCATAAAAAAATTCATATTTTACGACAAAATGGCTATTCTATCGTAGCGAGTATAAATAACTTTATCGGCAAGGGGTATGCAACTTGTATTTTTGTATCCATTGCTTTACTTACCTATTTATTAGGAAGCATTTCACGCATCTATTGTGTTAATTTTATGATAAATGTTGGACTACTCCTATCCTTTAGTTATATTTGGTTGATGATGCTGGTTTATGTCGTGGAAAAGTTAGGTCGGAGAAAAAAAGAGAGTAAAAATAAAGGAGAAAAGTTATTTATCAACATATTGCCAACAGCGATAAAACTTATTTTTCTGATGATGTTAGTCGTAATACACCTAGATTTAGCAAGGATTATGTATCAAGCCTCCAATATCACCTTTAATAGTGAAGTGCCTAAAAAAATAAGTGAAGATAACTATCATGTTTTTTACCCCGTTGTTGTGGGAAAAAATCAACTTGAATTTACCTATGACAAGGATTCTAGAGCAGAAGAAGAGGAGGAAATTTATCGCTATTTAAACCAAAAGGGAAGCTTGCTGGTAAGTATACAACATTATAATACAAAAGAGAACGAAGTATTTGGGAGAGAGATACAACTCAACCCTAATTATTTAAAAAAATTCGAGATTTTAGATGAAAATAATCAGAGAGTCCTTATAGAAGAAAGTGAAGAAAAAAGGATATTACTCATTCCCGAAAGATTCAAGGGAAGTGATGACTTAAAGAAGATAGAAGAATACTATTTTAAAGACTTACTCCAATTTGAGGATAAATTAACGGAGATTATCTATATCAAAGATAAACAACCTGTCTACAGTTTTGTTCCCAATAAGCCATGGATTGATGACTATCCTATTTTAGATATTTTAACACTCAAAAACAGCGACAGTTGGGAAAGGAATATTTTTAGTGGTGCTATGTATCCGCCAATCAAAATAAAAACAGCTGGGCAGTCAAGTGAAAAGCTTAGCGGGCTTTTAGAGAAAAACAAGTTAACAGATAATTTACCTTCTTTTGTCCCCTATGAAAAGTCAGAGATTACGCTAATAAAAAGCCTGTCTGGATCGCTCAGCTCTTTATTAATCAGCTCCCTATTGACTGTATTTGTCTTTTCCATTGTTTGCTTACTCACCACTGCCTATTTTTTCCAGTATCATAATAAAAAATTTTATTTGCTAAGGCTAAACGGTTATTCCTTTTTTGAAACTTATGCATCCGTCTTTTTATTGTTGCTATTCGAACTAATGATGGGTTTAACTATAGCTGCCTTCTTGTCTGAAATCAGCAAAGAATTTGTTATTAATATCTTTCTGGCCATGGTACTCAATGTCATTATAGTCAGTATGACTTTGTTTAGAGTTGAAAAAAGACAGTCTAATTAAATCTTTAAAGGGGAAAGTGATGAATAAAAACGAAATAGTCTCTCTATCTAATGTCCAAAAAAAATACAGGATAAACCCATTTTTTCAATCAATGCGTTTACTGTAAATAAGGGTGATTTTGTTACCATCAAAGGTGTCAGTGGTTCTGGAAAGACGACGCTGTTAAACATACTAGGGATGAACGACACGGTAAGTTCAGGAGAATATTTATTTGAAGGTATTGAAGCGGCAGAGCTGAAAGGAAAAGAAAAACTAAAAATCAAGAGAAATAAAATATCATTTTTATTTCAAGATTTCGGTCTAGTTGAAGAAGAAACAATTAATTTTAATTTAGAAATAGGCTTAAAATATAGCAAATTAAGTAGGAAAGAGAAAGTAAAACAAAAAAAGGAGGCACTGAATGCGGTCAATTTAAATAAAAAACTATCCACAATGATTAGCAGTTTATCTGGAGGAGAAAAACAGCGCGTTGCACTCGCGCGAATTATTTTAAAGCCATCCATACTTATCTTAGCGGATGAACCGACAGGTTCTTTAGATTCGCTCAACAGAGATATCGTTACGGATATTTTATTTCAACAATCAATAGAGGGGAAAGCAGTAATCATTGTCACCCATGATGAGGAACTGGCAAAGAAAGGGAATAAAAGCATAGAACTTTAATTTTGCGCTACTCTTTTTTTAAATCAACCCTACACAAGATCATGAACAATCCTCGGCTTTAAAATTATCGGAGACACAGCGACATTGTATATAAAAAATTTTTGGAGGTAAATATGAAAAAAATGATATATTTAGCAACTTTAGTACTTTCTTTTGGACTGTTCGGCGGTTTCCTAGGTGGTTCAGTGGCTTTTGCGGACAAACAAGAGCCATATGGGGATATCACACACACATCAGATTCTGAGGGATATATCCATTTTGACCCTGAAGGTAATATTGTAGAAAGTAATTTAGGGTCTAACACCAATAAGAAAGCAAGACCAGCTATTAATCATGCTTCAGGGAGATGGGTATATTTTTCTGACCTTTATGATTGGGGAAGAATGAAAAGAGGACATTCTAACCATTACAGCTCTAGATATCAAAGACATGGTGCTAAAGCTAAAGTAGGTACGAGAAGTCAAGTAGCAAATGCTGGATTTAAACAATGGGCACTTGCAACTACTTATGGAAGATCTTCTGCTACATTTTCTTGTTGGTATAACCCAACAAACTGGTATTAATTTTTAAGGAGATTGTTCATGGTCTTCTGTAAGATTGGTTTGAAAAAATAGCAGTGGATAAAAAGATGTTGTCTTCGGACAGCCATTGAGTTGTGTTTGCTGAGAAGTTTTCGTAGCTGAGTTTTTTGTTCTTTAATTCATCTAAAGAATTACATTTGCTTAACAAGCTCCTAAAGTCCCGCAAATTGTTAGGTGTGTAGAAGTACTTGAAGTATAATAGTGCATAACACTAAAAAAATTAGTGAATATATTACTTAAGGAAGATATTATATGGAAAAAGACTTGAAAAATGATGTCGGTTTTTTCGGAGCCTTATCTATCGTTGTCGGAACGGTTATTGGAGCAGGAGTATTCTTCAAAATTGCTGCGATGGTTGCAGTAACTCAATCTGCTTCGCTAACTTTGCTTGCTTGGGCAGTGGGTGGTATTTTAACGATTTGCGCTGGACTCAGTGTTGCTGAACTTGCTGCTGCCATTCCGGAAACAGGTGGTGCTGTAAAATATTTAGAGCGCAGTTATGGAAAACTAGTGGGCTTTCTTTTTGGCTGGGTACAAGTATTAATTTATAATCCTGGAAATATGGCAGCCCTAGGAATAATCTTTGCCACACAAGTTCTGAACTTACTTGGCCTACCTCAAGGCTTATTATTACCTATCGCTATTGCCTCTATTTTAACTATCATGTCTATTAATCTACTGGGTTCACGTTTTACTTCACGTTTTCAGCAAGTGACTTCGATTTTAAAATTAATCCCAATCTTTTTAATTATTATTTTTGGTTTGACAACCAATTCGCAAGTGGATGTGCAGTTGTTTCCGCTTCAGGCGGGACAAAATATCGGATTCTTTGCCGGTCTTGGTGGCGCTTTGGTCGCGAGTTTGTTTGCCTTTGACGGCTGGATGAATGTAGGGAATATCGCCGGTGAGATGAAAAATCCGCAAAAACATTTGTCGAAAGTTATCACCATCGGTCTATTGGTTATTTCATTTATTTATATTGCCATTAGCTTAGGGTTTTTGAAAGTTCTGCCTCTGGATCAGATTGCAGGAAATGCAAATACAGCTTCAGATGCTGCACAAAAATTATTTGGTGTAAATGGTGGTAAGCTCGTAACGATTGGGATTTTAGTTTCTGTTTATGGCACGCTCAATGGCTACACAATGACAGCAATTCGTGTGCCTTATGCTCTAGCTTTAGAAAACTCACTTCCTTTCTCAAAACACTTGAGTAAACTCAATAAAAATGCCATTCCCTTTGTTTCAACGGCCTTGGTTGGGAGTTTAGCTTGCATCTTTATGGCAGCAGGTTCCTTTGATATCCTGACAAATCTGGTCATCTTTGTAATGTGGTTTTTCTCCTTCTTGTTAATTCTTGCAGTATTTATCCTCCGCAAAAAGGAGCCAAATTTGCACCGTCCATATAAGGTTGTACTTTACCCTGTCCTTCCTGTCATTGGAATGTTGGGTGCCTTGTTTATCATGTGGACGACTATTACACAGCAGCCCGTTCTTGCGATGATTGGGATTGCTATTACGCTTGCCGGTATTCCTGTGTTTTATTACCAGACGAAAATGAAGCGAAGCAGCGATAGTGTTGCAGCAGTTGTTAAAGTAAAATCTAAATAAGAAGAACACTATAAATGATTCACTTGTCATGTTGACAGTTTTTAATAATTTTGCTAAAATAGTAAAGTTGAATATAGCAGTCAGCTAGAAAACTCGTCAACATTTCCCTTGTTACGAAGTAACCGAAGCTGTAAGGCGAAAGTGAAATGCACGAATTCGAGGCTGTCAATATTCTTCAAAAAAATTTGAAGGAGACATTTACATGTCACGTTATACTGGTCCATCTTGGAAACAATCACGCCGTCTCGGCATCTCACTTACAGGTTCTGGTAAAGAACTTGCACGTCGTAACTACGTACCTGGTCAACACGGGCCTAACAACCGTTCAAAACTTTCTGAATACGGTTTGCAATTGGCTGAAAAACAAAAACTCCGTTTCACTTACGGTGTTTCTGAACGTCAATTCCGTAACTTGTTTGTAGCAGCTACACGTGTTAAAGAAGGAACTCTTGGTTTCAACTTCATGACTTTGCTTGAACAACGTTTGGATAACGTTGTATTCCGTCTTGGTCTTGCAACTACACGTCGTCAAGCACGTCAATTCGTAAACCACGGTCACATCCTCGTTGATGGTAAACGCGTTGATATCCCATCATACCGTGTAGCACCTGGTCAAGTGATTTCAGTTCGTGAAAAATCTATGAAAGTTCCTGCAATCCTTGAAGCTGTTGAAGCAACTAAAGGACGTCCAAACTTCGTATCATTCGATGCTGATAAACTTGAAGGTTCACTCGTTCGTCTTCCAGAGCGCGATGAAATCAACACAGAAATCAACGAAGCACTTATCGTCGAATTCTACAACAAAATGATGTAATCTCGTTTCACACGAGTTATAACTCTAAGTCAGATTGACTTAGAGTTTTTTTGTTTTCAATAAAACTCTCAAAAATATTGAACTCAAAATAAAAAATCTGCTTAAATGCAGATTTTTTATCACCGAATTTCCATAATATCCTCAAGCCCCAAACGAAAGCTTGGTTGGCCAGTTTCCTCAGAAGTTCCAAAAGGGATGATGAGTTCTGGACGGTATTTTTTATCGACGTTGAGAATCTCATTGATTTTTTCTGTGCGTTTATAGCCAAGGGCAACATTGGCCTTATAACCTTTATCATAGATGGCATAGAGCAAGTTCATTGTGACAAGGCCAGTTGTCATAGACATATAGGTATTGAGATATTCAGCATCAAAACTATTGACATAAGCTTGATAGCGTTGAGTAAAGCGTTCAATGTCAAGGCTTGAAAGTTCTTCACTGCCACGCTCGCTAATAAGTTTAAGGCGATCGGCATATTGACTGTCCGCAAAAATCATGATCAAGCCACCTGCTGTTTCAATCTGCTCGTGATTTGAAGGATTGACTTCTTTTAAAAGTGCGGCTTTGGCTTCAGCTGAATCAATAACGACAAAATGCCAACTTTGTATATTAATGCCTGAAGGAGCTAAACGAGCAGTTTTAATAATGTCTTTTATCTCTTCAAGAGGAACTTTCTTCCTATCAAACTTTTTGACGGCATGGCGTGTTTGGGCTAATTCTAAATATTCCATTTCTTCCACTTTCTAATTTTTTACTAGAGCTATTTTAGCAAATAAACATCGAAATCACATGAATTGAAAATGGTGATAATATGGTAAAATGGAAGAATGGAAAATACGCAAAAAATAGCTGAATTACTAAATATTAAAAGTTCACAAGTTCAAAAAGTACTTGAACTAACAGCAGAAGGTAACACAGTACCTTTTATTGCCCGTTATCGAAAAGAAGTTACGGGCAGCTTAGATGAAGTTGAAATCAAAAAAATTATTGACGAAAATGATAGCCTAACAAAACTTAAGGATCGAAAAACAGCAGTGCTGTCCAAGATTGAGGAGCAAGGCAAATTAACGGATGCGCTTAAGGCTCAAATAGAAGCAGCTGAGAAGCTGTCTGAAGTTGAAGACCTTTATCTTCCTTATAAAGAAAAACGTCGCACAAAAGCCACAGTGGCGAAAGAAAATGGTCTTTTCCCGCTTGCACAACTCATTGTTAAAAATACACCAAGTCTTGAAGCAGAAGCAGAGAAATATACGAATGAAACTTTCGCCACAGTAGCAAAAGCGCTTCAAGGGGCCATGGATATCCTGGCAGAGGCGATCTCTGAGGATGCTAAATTGCGGAGCTGGCTATTGAGCGAAGTGAAACAAAATAGCCTCTTAGAAAGTCGTCTGAAAGAGCAAAGCCTTGATGAGAAAAAAGTCTTCCAAATTTATTATGAATTTGCGGAGAAAGTATCTGAGCTTCCTAATCATCGTGTACTCGCTTTGAATCGTGGCGAAAAGATGGGCGTTCTTTCTGTAAAATTTGAACATAACGAAGATAAGATTTTACGCTTTTTTGAAAATCGTTTTGCTGCGCGAAACAACAAATATATGAGTTTAGCCATAAAAGAAGCAGTGAAGAAAAAGCTGCTTCCAGCGATGGAACGCGCAGTACGGGGGGAATTAACAGAAAAAGCTGAAGATGCAGCCATCGAAGTATTTGGTGAAAACTTGAAAAACCTGCTCTTGGTGGCACCGCTTAAAGGGCGTACAGTGATGGGATTTGACCCCGCGTATCGTACAGGAGCAAAGCTCGCCATTGTTGATGCAACAGGTAAACTTTTGACGACGACAGTTATCTATCCCGTAAAACCTGCTAATGCGAGTCAAATTGCCCAAGCGAAAAAGGAGTTAGCAGCACTAATCTCTAAATATAAGGTCGATATGATAGCTATTGGTAATGGAACAGCCAGTCGTGAATCCGAAGCCTTTGTGGCCGAAGTCTTAAAAGAAAACAGTCTTTCTGATGTCTTTTATGTTATCGTGAGTGAATCTGGGGCTTCTGTTTACTCGGCTTCAGAGTTGGCGCGTGAAGAGTTTCCGGACCTGACGGTAGAAAAGCGTTCGGCTATTTCCATTGCAAGAAGGTTGCAAGATCCTTTGGCTGAGTTGGTGAAAATAGAACCGAAAGCTATTGGTGTAGGACAATATCAACATGATGTTGCAGAGAAGAAACTTACCGAAAACTTGGACTTTGTTGTTGAAACGGTCGTCAACCAAGTTGGTGTCAATGTAAATACAGCAAGTCCAGCGCTACTTTCACATGTTGCTGGTTTTAACAAAACCTTAGCCAACAATGTCGTGAAGTTTCGTGAGGAAAATGGAGCTCTCAAAAGCCGCGCGCAGTTGAAAAAAGTTCCGCGTTTAGGGGCGAAAGCTTTTGAGCAGGCAGCAGGCTTCCTTCGTATTCCTGAAGCAAAGAATTTCCTTGATAACACTGGAGTCCATCCAGAGTCGTATCAAGTGGTCGAAAAATTACTTGAAACACTTGATATAGCTGACCTCGATGCGAATTCCGCAGCAATTTTGAAAAAAGTAAATATTTCCGAAATGTCAGAAAAACTTGGGGTTGGTCGCGAAACATTGACAGATATTATTGCTGATTTGACAAAGCCAGGACGTGATTTACGTGATAATTTTGATGCACCAATCTTACGCCAAGATGTTCTTTCCGCGAGCGATTTACGTGTGGGCCAAAAACTTGAAGGAGCAGTGCGTAACGTTGTCGATTTTGGTGCCTTTGTGGATATTGGTATTAAAAATGACGGATTGATTCATGTTTCTGACCTGAGCAAAAACTTTGTGAAAAATCCTCATGAAGTTGTTGCTGTCGGACAAATCGTAACCGTTTGGGTAAAATCAATTGACCAAGAGCGTGGTAAGATTAATTTAACTTTGGTTGAACCACGTGAACAATGAGGAATTAACAGACCATGTGCGCCATCTCTCTATAGAGAAATTTGCGCGCCCATTTCTGCATACTGCTCAGTGGAATAATAGGTTACGCAGTACGGGCGGTCGTTTTTTTCCTAAGGATATGCATTTGGATTTTAACCCTAAAATGGCAAATCGAGCAGAGTTTGATGGTATTATTCTCCATGAGCTGGTTCATTATCATCTCTATGACCAGCAACGAGGTTATAAGCATAAAGACAGGGAGTTCAAGGATTTACTTGCTCAAGTAGGAGGTTTACGTTATGCTCCATCAATAAGAGAGGCTAAACATACTTATGTGTGTCAAAGCTGTCAGCAGATTTATCAACGTCAACGTAAAATTGATATAAAAAAATATGCCTGTGGCAAATGCCGCGGCAAACTAAAAGAACAAGGATAACTTCTTGTTCTTTTTTCTTTGCTTTTTTTAGTGTTAATTTCGTTTTTTTCTCGTATTAGTTAGTGAAGGATTTATCACGATTTTTAAGGAGAAAGACGATTGAAAAGTAAAAAAAAGATGATGATGTTTTTAGTCTTAAGTTTGCTACAAATACTTATTGCTGTGTTTATAGTTGTGAAAAGAGAGGATTTTATTTATCTATTACCCGCAAAAGAGCCACAAGTATTAAGAGATTTAGCCTATGACAAGGACAAACGCTTGGGCTACACCATTCACATCAAAGAAGAAGGAAAGTTGGTGCCCTATCTGGTGCTCACGAAAAATTACATTAATCAAGGCAATGTCTTGTTGCTTCGCAAATACCTGCTAGATCCGTCCATGTCTTTTCGAGATGGCTGGGAGGAAGCTTATTATGGCCACAGCATACCGGATGCCTTTATGCACAAGGACTTTATCAAGCGTTTGTCTAAAGATGTGCAGAAAAATATCCCCCTTACAGAGCTGGGGATAAAACCCTCGGCAAAAAATGCAGGAATGGGGCATATAGAAAAAATAAAGCGGAAACTTTTCTTGCTTTCGGACGTTGATGCTGGAGATGATAGAGGCAAGCATCGTATGGGGGATGACCGTAATTTACTTTATTTTAAGCGAAAAGGTAGAGTAAAAGAGGACAGGTTAGCTTATTCAGATGGGAATTCAACTCCTTACAGTTGGTGGCTCCGTACTGCTTTTGCGACGGATTCTGTAGTAGCTAGTGTAGTTAATTATAAAGGGAGGCTTGGAGGAAATGGTGTTGCTTACATCTCTTATGTCCGTCCAGCCTTCACACTGCCACCAGAAACAGAGGTGGAGGAAAAAGGGAACGACGAGCAGACAATATATGTGCTTAAGGCGGATAAATAAAGGAGTGAACCCAAATGACCAATAAAAAAATATTTCTGATTGTATTTTCTCTGTTCTTTAGTATCGCAGTAACAGCTCTTTTAGTAAATAGAGAAAAACTTGTGTATTTACTTCCTGCAAAAGAGCCACAAGTATTAAGAGATTTAGCCTATGACAAGGACAAGCGTTTAGGCTACACCGTTCACATCAAAGAAGATGGAAAGCTAGTACCTTATCTGGTTCTTGCGAAAAATTACATCGGACAAGGTAATGTTTTATTGCTTCGAAAGCATCTTGTAGATCCGCCCATGTCTTTTCGAGAGGGCTGGGAGGAAGCTTATTACGGGCATAGCATACCAGATGCCTTTATGCACAAAGACTTTATCAAGCGTTTGTCTAAAGATGTCCAAGAAAATATTCCTTCTACAGAGCTGGGGATAAAACCCTCAGAAGAAAATGCAGGAAGGGGGCATATAGAAAAAATAAAGCGGCAACTTTTCTTACTTTCGGATATTGATGTAGGAAATTACAAGGGTAGAGTTCGTTTTGAAGATGACTGTAACTTACTGTATTTTAAGCGAAAAGGGGGTGTGAAAGAGGACAGATTAGCTTATTTAGCTGGGGCTTCTACTCCTAACAGCTGGTGGCTCCGTACGGCTTTTGCGACGGCCTCCACAGTAGTTAAAGGAGTTGATGACGAGGGAATGTTATCAGGCGGGGGTGTTGTCTACCCTGCCCATGTCCGCCCAGCCTTTACGCTTCCACCTGAAACAGAGGTAGAGGAAAAAGAGAATAACGGGCAGATGGTGTATGTGCTTAAGACGGATAAATAAAGGAGTGAATGATGTTAAAAAAATTATGTTTGTTGCTGTTTGTGCTGTGTCACCCCATATTTTTTGATACACGCATATCTGCTACAGAAGTGAAAGATTTGGATTTAAGTATCAGTTTGTCAGAAGCTCAAAGACAAAAGATAAGCTTTGAAGCTCCCGATGACAGTAAAAAAAAGCAGTACAGCATTTTTCTGATGGACAGCTCTAGAAGTATGGGGGGAAGAAGCGTTAAGCAGACTAAAGATATAGTTGGCAAGTTTGTAAAAGAGTCGGGTGCGTCCAAGCAGGCGCACCAGGTTGCGTTGGTGAGTTTTGGAGATGAGGCAACCGTGCTACAAGCTTTTACTCCCGATGAGAAACAGCTGCTGTCCGCTTTGGAAAAGATAGAAACACGAGGGAAGACCAACTTACACAGTGGTTTGAAGCAGGCAGAGCAGCTCTTGCAAGCAGTCAAGGATGAGGGGCAAAAAAATATCTTCATCATCAGTGACCGGACACCAACCACAGGTGAAAAATTAAATACAGGAAAGTATGGAAATAAAGATATATACAGTTATCAGTTTGCCAATGCGGCGGATAATCTGGCGCAAAAGATGAAAACGGAACAACAGGTAAGTTTTCGGACTTTCGTATTTATCGATAAGATTGCGGACTCGACCAAAGCATTTGCCCGGACCTTTTTCCAAAATATCCAAACAGATGGGGCCTTTGATTTTAGAGATGTACAAGATATGGATTTTGTTTTTAAAAGTAAGGAGGCAGGCAAGGAGTTTCAGTCAGGGACTTTTAATTATGGTTCCGCACCTGCAGGAAAAGAAGGTAGGGATTCTCAAGCAGTTTACCACTACAGTGACTCTTATTTTGAGCAGAGTGCTTATGCTTATCGCCAGGAGAAAAATCGCCCTTATGACCCACGGCTAGCGACCATGTCGCTCAACCTAGAATTGGCTGCTTGGTCCAGTATCCAAGAAAAAAACTATCTTTTAAAAATTAGAAACGCGAAGAACCTGCTGGAAGAAATCGGTTTTGAAAAATTCAAGGCCAACCAACATTTTCAAGAAAGACCCTCGACAGACTCGATCGGGGCGGTTATTGCCCAGAAAAAACTGACGGTCAAAGAAGAAGACTATACCTTGATAGCTCTAGCTATTCGTGGTGGCGGTTACGAAGCAGAGTGGGCCAGTAACTTGACTCTGGGACGGTCAGGCGAACATCAGGGTTTTAGAGAAGCCAGTGAAAAAGCGCTGACCTTCTTAGACCAATACCTGAAAGAACACAAGGTGACAGGCAAGGTAAAACTTTGGATTAACGGCTATAGCCGAGCTGCAGCAGTGACCAATCTGACCGCTGGTGCTTTAAATAAGGGACGTAAGCTAGCCAGTGGCGAACTCAAAGCAGAAGATATGTATGCTTTCTGCTTTGAAGCACCTGCGGGGACTTTGAAGGGAACAGGGAATAGAGAGGGACGGCATGACAATATTGTTAATGTTATTAATGTCAATGATGTGGTAACCAAAGTGGGACCGGAGGTCTATCCGTTTGAGTTTACGCGTTATGGGCAGGATTCGTCTTTGCCTGATAAAACTTTACTTCCCCAAGAGGTTTATGAAACTGCTAAAAGTCGAATGGAAGCGGAATTAAAAAAGCTAGACTCTAACTTAATCTATAAACTAGAAGAATTTCAAGCTAAAAAAATAAGTATACTGGATATTTTTAATGGGTTAATTGTGGATGACCCAAAGGGTAAGAGAATGAATGAATCTCTGGATGATATCATTAGATTTTTTGCAGTAGAAAGGATAAAGAACAGAAACAAATATGTAAATGCACATCAAGAAGACATACGAATACTAGCTGAACTCTATTTCACAACACGGGTTGAAGACAGGGAAAAACTTACAAAAAGTTTATTTAAAAATCTTGTCACCTCTATGATGTTAGGAAGTGATGCAACGAAGGTGAAAAAAATTGTTGTTGACTGGTTGAGAACCATGGGGTTGGTCAATCATTCAGAGGTACGAATTGAGTCTTTAGCAGAGACTTTTCGAGAGCTTGTGTTCAAATTTATGATTAAACACCCCAATCTCTCAGTGACCCTTGTATCAAACTTAGACCCAGTCGCCCAAGCGCATCATCCTGACCTTTGTCTCGCATGGTTGAGGGCGCAGGATGAAAATTATCAGAAGGAAAAGATTGAGACTCCTGAGCCAAGTAAAACCTCAAAACGCATCCTAATAGCAGGAGATGTAGACATCAAGGTAAAACGTGAAACAGGGGAGATGGAGGAGTATTCGACGGATGAAGTCATGGAGCTTTCCACTTCAGCAGCAGAAGACACGACAGTACTTGTCCAAGCCAGCGAGGCGACCAAGGTGGATTATACGGTACAGACCATTGATAATATGGACGGAAGCGTATTTCTGACCGAAGAGTTTGAAGATGTTGAACTAAATGCGGGAGAAAAAGTTGAGATAAACCTCTATAAAGAATCAGAAAATAAAGCTACTGAACTCATCAAGGAGGGAGAGCAGCTAAGCTCAGAAACGAGAGGTAAAGAAGAGTCATCAAAATATTATGCGACAAATGTTAGAGTGGAAAACGAAAACCTAGGCTTTGTTTTAGGAGGTGGAATGACTCGCTTTGCAAACTATTCGCCCTTATATTCTATTCCACGAGAAAATGCGGAGTTTGTAGGTTGGTACAAAGGAGATGAACTTCTATCTTCGGAAAATACTTATCAGCATCAAGTAAAAGCTGAGGAAGAACTTGTTGCGAAGTTCAGAGAGGTAAAGTCAGATGACCAGTAAAAAAAATTTTTTTCTTATTACTTCACTGTTCTTAAGTCTTGTCCTTTCAATTGCCCTTATAAAGAGAGAGGAACTCGTGTATTTACTTCCCGTAAAAGATCCACAAACTCTAAGAGATTTAGCTTATGACAAGGATAAACGCTTAGGATATACTGTTCACATCAAAGAAGATGGTAAGCTAGTGCCTTATCTGGTGCTCACGAAAAATTATATCGGTCAAGGTAATGTTTTGCTTTTAAGAAAACACCTCGTAGATCCACCCATGTCTTTTCGGGATGGTTGGGAGGAAGCCTATTATGGACATAGCATACCGGATGCCTTTATGCACAAGGACTTTATCAAGCGTTTTTCCAAAGGAGTGAAGGATCGGATCCCTCTCACAGAAATTGCGATTGAACCCTTAGAACCGACATCATCAAAAAGATATTTGGAAAAAATAGAGCGGAAGCTTTTCTTGCTTTCGGATATTGATGTAGGAAATTTTAAGGACGGACTCCGTTTGGAAGGTGACTGTAACTTACTATATTTCAGACGAAAAGGAGGGATTAGAGAGGATAGACTTGCCTATTTAGAAGGAGACCATGTTAGCTATCCTTGGTGGTTGCGTACAGTTTTTGAAACTGCCTCTGCAGTGGTTAAAGTGATTGGTTATGAGGGGAGGTTTGGAGGAAATGGCGTAGTTTACCCTGCCTATGTCCGCCCAGCCTTTACACTTCCACCTGAAACAGAGGTGGAAGAGAAAGAAATCAATGGGCATAAGGAATATGTGCTTAAAATAGATAAGTAAAGAGGTTGGGGCAAAAATTAACATTGGACGCCTTTAGTTTAAAGTTTTAAAAATAAAATCGCTCACCAATGCATGTAAGAATATCGTGTTCCAATATCTTTTTTCTTGGCAAAAAAATTTGCATGTCGTAAGAAAAAAGCGTAAAATAGAAAAAATATATTTTTATGGGGGCTCTAATCTAATGCTTAATTCAGAAACCATTGCTTTAATGCCGAAAGTTGAACTTCATTGTCATCTTGATGGTTCACTCAGTTTGTCTTGTATTAAGCAGCTGGCTAATAACATAGGGTACGATTTAAATATGAGTGATGATGAAATACTGAATTGTGCACAAGCGCCAGAAACGACTCAAAGTCTTTTGGAATATCTGGAGCGTTTTGACTTCGTTCTTCCGTTACTACAAAGCTATACTAATCTTGAGCTGGCAGCTTATGATGTGGTTCGTCAAGCTGCTGAGGATAATGTCAAATATATTGAAATTCGCTTTGCACCTGGTCAGCATCTGGAAAAAAATCTAGAACTTGAAGAAGCTGTAGAAGCTGTTATTGCTGGTGTTTCTCGTGCTGAAGAAGACTTTGATATTGTCGCAAATGTTCTCCTCTGTGGTCTTCGTCAGGTGCCAATCGAGCGTTTGGAAAAGTTGGTTCCGCTTTTTGATGAAATTGATGATGAGCATTTGGTTGGCTTTGATATGGCAGGCGATGAAGTAAACTACCCTCAAGTAAAATTTAAAACCTTGCTGGATAAGGTGACGTGTCGTGGGGTACAAGTCACACTGCATGCAGGTGAGTGTCCAGGGTGCGAACAAAACATTATTGATTCTGTCGAGATGGGAGCAACACGTTTGGGACATGGCATCATGACGAAAGAGCTTCCAGACTATCAACATGTTTTGATAGAGTTGGGTATTGTTTTGGAAATGGCACCAACCAGTAATTTTCAAACAAAAGCTATCCGCCATCTTGAAGAATATCCTTTTTTAGAATTGTATAAGAAAGGTCTTCATGTAACCATAAATACTGACAATCGCACAGTAAGTAATACCAATTTGCAAAAGGAATATGAGAAAATTGCAGAATGGTATGATTTTCAGGTGAATGATTTTGAAAAAATCAATCATTATGCTATTGATGGCGCCTTTATTAGTGAGGAAGAAAAAGAAGCTCTCCATCAGCGGTTTTCCATTGAGTATGCCCAAATAAAAAAACTGATTAACATCAGCTCTTTTTAATGAAGTAAAAGAATGAAAGTAAAGAAGAGAAGAAAGCCACCAAAAAACAAGCTTACTACATCTTGTCTTCTTTCGTTTTTCTGAAAGGCATGATAAAGCAAGAGTCCCATCAAACCACCGGAAGTATTTGTGATGATGTCGGTTATATCGGTGGCTCCGATGCCGAAAATATATTGAAGGATTTCGACAAAGAGACTGACAAGGAAAATTGTTCCCCATTTTCCAAGAAAGCTCCGTTCTGAAAAGCGACCCATAAAAAAACCAAAAGGAATAAAAATAAGGATATTAAAAAGGATTTCTAAACGTCCACCAGAAGCATCAAAAGGTGAAACATTTAAGCTACGTGAAGGGAACAAATGTGCTGTATTTATCGTATGTGTGATATCAAATTTAAAAAGAATCCCCCAAAATAGAAATAGAAGATAATAAGCAAAGATAATTTTGGAGAATTTATACATGAAAGTCCTCAGATATTCAAACGTTTTTTATCCTTAATTATAGTAAAATAACTGAAAATAAGCTTAATGCGCCTAGAACAGGAAATAAAAAACCACATCGAAAGATGTGGTTTTTGTATTATTTTTCGTCAGGTGTCATAATCATCGGAACGATAAGTGGACGACGTTCAGTTTGTTTATAGAGGAATGGAGCCAACGCTTCACGCATTGCCCGTGCCACAACAGCTTCATTAGCATTTTCGGTATTGAGCATGGCTTCACGGATAGCATTGAAAAGTACACGTTGACCATTACGGATCAAATCCCCAGACTCACGCATGTAAATAAAGCCGCGACTTAACATATCAGGACCTGCAAGCACTGTTTTATTTTTGAAATCCACAGTAGCAACAGCAAGAACAATACCATCTTCAGCAAGCTCATGACGGTCATGAAGCACTGCATTACCGACATCACCAATACCTGAGCCATCAACATAAGTATCAGCAGCAGGGAAATGATCAGCATAACGTGCTGAATCAGCAGTTAAAGCCAGAACATCTCCATTTTCGAAAATGAAACAATTTTCTTTAGGAACACCAGTATCTTGAGCGAGCCCAGCATGAATTTTTAACATACGGTACTCACCATGGACAGGCATGAAGTATTTTGGTTTAATCAAACGGAGCATCAATTTTTGCTCCTGTTGTCCACCGTGACCAGAAGTGTGAATATTATTCATCTTACCATAAACCACGGTTGCACCAGCTTCAGTGATTGTGTTAGCCAACTGGTTTACACCATGTGTGTTACCTGGTATCGCGTTAGATGAGAACACAACGGTGTCTCCCATTTGTAGTGTGATATGACGGTGCATACCATTAGCGATACGGCTTAGAGCAGCCATTGGTTCACCTTGAGAACCCGTACACATAATGAGCAGTTCGCTTGAATTGTATTGGTTCACCTCATTTGGTTCAATAAAAGTTCCTTTAGGGGCTTTAATATATCCAAGTTCAAGTCCGTTAACTATGGCTTTCTCCATAGAACGGCCAAAGACAACAATCTTGCGTCCGGTTTTCACAGCACCATCAACGGCTTGCTGTAAACGGAAGATGTTTGAAGCGAAAGAAGCGAAAATAATGCGTCCTTCAATGCGTTCGAAAATCTTCATGATATTTTGGCCAACAACTTTTTCAGAGTGAGAGAAGATTGGAATTTCGGCATTGGTTGAGTCAGAGAGAAGAAGCAAAACACCTTCTTCACCAAGAGCCGCCATACGATGTAAATCAGCGGGCTCACCAACAGGCGTAAAGTCAAACTTGAAGTCACCTGTGGCTACAACTTTACCTTGAGGTGTTTCCACAACAATACCCAAAGGTTCTGGAATGGAGTGAGTTGTACGGAAAAAGTTAACACTTAAGTTGTTAAATTTAATTTCGCTGTCCGCATGAATTTCAAAGAGTTTTGCATCACGCAAAAGCCCGTGTTCTTCCAATTTTCCACGAATTAAAGCAAGTGATAACGGACCTGCATAAATAGGGATATTCGCTTGCTTAAGCAAGAAGGGAATACCACCGATGTGATCCTCGTGTCCATGTGTAATGAAGAGCCCTTTGATACGGTCGATATTTTCGACAATATAACTATAATCTGGGATAACATAATCGACACCTAATAGGTCATCTTCTGGAAATTTTATACCGGCATCGATGATGATAATTTCATCTTGATATTCGACACCATATGTGTTTTTTCCGATTTCGCCCAGTCCGCCAATCGCGTAAACTGCGACTTCGTCGGAGTTAATTTTTAATGGTTTAATCATTGTTTTCTTTCTATACATATTTGTATGACAAAATCACTTTAGAGTGGTGACTTTTGTCCCTTTCTAAAGTGTTTTGCAGTAAATCTTTTGATGATGCAAGTTGCAAGCATCTTTTTTTAATTAAAAGCTTGTAATTTCAAGGCCACCGTTTTCTTTTTCATATTCAACGGCTTCGTCTGAAAGTGAATCGATGAATTCAACGTGATAGTCTGTGTTTGCAGCTAAAAGTTCGCGCGCTAAGATGACACCTTCACGTGTATCTGTAACATCAAGGTCAAGGTAGAGAACCTTAGTTGTTTCACGACGTGGTGAACGTGTTTTGTCTTCTTGGTAAAATGCTTTGAAAATCATATTATATTTGAGCGAATAAAAATTCGCTTTCCTTTCTTTTGTTTCCGAGTGTTTCAGTTTTACAGTTACTTTCATTTTAGCATAAAATGGAGATAATGAAAAGTAAAGGTTTATAGAGCCAAAGCATTTGGAACAAGAAGAGCTTTTTCAAAGAAGTAAAAGACAGACAAAAAGTTGAGTGAAAATAACAGTAATACTTTTGTCAGTGATAAAGAAAAATACAAAATAGGAAAGCGAAAAATTTCAAGAAATATAAAAAATGTTATAATAGATGCTATCGTATACTTCTAGATGTTTAAAAGAGCTACACACTTTGTTCTGACTTGCATATTCGATAGTGTGAAAAGTAATTACTGAGATGCAGATATTAGGGTATAATAAAATAAGAAGAATGGAGAATAGAATCTCGTGAAAATTTTAGCTTTTGACAGTTCAAGTAAGGCCTTGTCTGTGGCACTTGTCGATAATGATGTTTTGTTGGGAGAGATTACTCTAAATTTAAAGAAAAATCATAGCACTACTCTGATGACATCTGTTGACTTTTTGATGCACCAATCAGCAGTAGAAGCGAGTGAACTTGACCGCATTGTTGTAGCCCAAGGTCCAGGATCTTATACAGGATTGCGTTTAGCAGCGACTGTCGGGAAGACGCTTGCCTACAGTTTAAATAAGGACATCGTTGGTGTCTCAAGTCTTTTCGCTATTGCAAGAAGATTGAAAACGGACAGAGCCGTTGTTCCTGTGATGGATGCACGTCGTGGTAACGCTTATGCTGCGCTTTACCAAGAAGATAAAGAAGTTGTCATAGGACAGCATTGTGTCTTTCGTGACTTCTTAGCAAACTTAGATAAGAATCTTCCGCTTGTATTTACAGGTGAAACAGAAAACTTTGTGGCTGACATTGAAGCTGCAGGGTTTACAAACTTTGAAATTATTGAAGACAGCTTAGACAAACTACCTTCAGCTTATCAAATCGCCCTATTTGGCAAAAACCTAAAACCTGTAGCGGTTCACGGCTTTGCTCCAAATTATTTGAAAAAAGTTGAAGCAGAAGAGAAATGGTTGGAGACACATGAAGAATCTGAAAACGCTACTGGCGAATATGTTCAAAGGATTTGAACCACGTCGTTATCTTAATATGGATGAGGTGGACTTAAAGTCAAATATTGACGGTGTAGATTATCGCTTGGCAGAGCGTAAAGATATTGTAGACATGCTTGCGATTGAGCGTGATGTTTATGATGGAGAAGTTCCGTGGACTTTTTCGCACTTTGAACACGAGATAGTTCAGGATGAGAATGCCTTCTTTGTTTCAGCAGTCGTTGACGATAGTCTTATTGGCTTCATTGGGGTTCGCCTTACGGAACGGGGTAAAGTCGTGCATATCACAAATCTTGCAGTTGCTGTAGCCTATCAAGGTAAGGGTGTTGGGAGTAATCTCGTCAACCAAATGATTCGTCTAATGACACTTCTTGGTAAGCAGCAGATGACGCTTGAAGTGCGGCGTGACAATACAAAAGCTCAAGGTCTTTACCGTCGCTTAGGTTTTTCAACAGGGAAGCTGATTTCTCACTATTATGAGGACGGCGGTGATGCTGTGTGGATGTCAAGACAGTTGAGAGCTGAACATGAAAATTGAACGTTTTGATTCTGCAAAGTTTGATACGCAGGACATAGCCTGTAAGCTAAAAGAAATTTTAGAACTTTGCTATGGAGAATCACCTTGGTCTGAATCCTATCTCCTTAGCAACCTGAAAAGGGATATCTATTTTCTAGCTGAAGTAGACGATGAGCTTGTTGGTTTTTTAGCAATTCAAGTGATCATGGAAGAGATGGAAATTACCAACCTTGCAGTGAAGCCAGAATTTCAAAGTAACAAAATAGCCAGCACGTTGATGGATCAAGTTGCTGATTTTGCTGGTACCCTGTTTTTAGAAGTACGGGAATCTAATAAACCAGCGCAAAATCTCTATAAAAAATATAATTTCGAGGCCTTCTATACTCGGAAAAACTACTATTCGCACCCGACAGAAGATGCGATTCTAATGAGGAAGATACAATAAAATGAATGACAAATATATATTAGCTTTCGAAACCTCTTGTGATGAGACATCTGTCGCTGTTTTGAAAAATGGCACAGAACTTCTCTCTAATGTTATTGCAAGTCAGGTGAATAGCCATAAACGTTTTGGTGGAGTAGTCCCTGAGGTGGCTAGCCGGCATCACGTGGAACAAATTACCGCCTGTATTGATGAGGCCTTAGAGCAAGCTGGTATTACTGCAAAAGAACTCTCAGCTGTAGCTGTGACAGAAGGTCCAGGGCTTGTTGGGGCTTTACTTGTGGGTATTATGGCAGCGAAAACCTTTGCCTGGGCCAACAAGCTTCCATTAATTCCTGTCAATCACATGGCTGGTCATCTTATGGCTGCAGCTTTAGTAGATACTATTGAATACCCAGCCATGGCTCTTTTAGTTAGTGGTGGGCATACGGAGTTGGTTTATGTGGAATCTGAGGGAAACTATAAAAAAATTGGTGAAACACGGGATGATGCAGCAGGGGAAGCCTATGATAAAGTCGGCCGTGTCATGGGGCTAACTTATCCTTCAGGGAAGGAGATTGATGAGTTGGCACATAAAGGAGAAGATACTTATGCTTTTCCACGTGCAATGATGACTGCAGCAGATGGTTTGGAAATGTCTTTTAGTGGTCTGAAATCGGCATTTATCAATCTTGTTCATAATGCAAAACAGCAAGGACAAGATTTAGTGGCTACAGACTTAGAAAATTTAGCTGCCAGTTTTCAAGCAGCGGTGGTTGATGTCTTAATTGCTAAAACCAAACGTGCCCTTGAACAATACCCAGCTAAAACCTTAATCGTTGGTGGAGGAGTATCCGCTAATCAAGGTTTACGTGAGCGGCTTGCCACCGATATGAAGGATATTAAAGTCATATTGCCTCCCCTTCGCCTCTGTGGTGATAATGCTGGAATGATAGCAGCAGCAGCAACTATAGAGATGGAAAGGGAAAACTTTACTGATTTATCACTTAATGCGCGCCCGAGCCTTGTTTTTGGTGATATTTGAAGCAAAAAAACTCAGAGTATTTCTGAGCTTTTTTTATTTTTTAATGACCGGTAACCAAATCTCACCGTAATAACTGCCATCAAGTCGCTCTTGACGATAAGCAAGATGTGGACCACCAAGATAGGTATAGTCCATAACTTTGGGGAGAATTTTTCGAAAAGCTTGATGTGACAAATGTTCAAAAATTTTTCCCTTAGCTGCTGTATCAGAAATTACAATATAGTTACTTTCAGGAAATTTGAGTAAACGACAGTCATCCTTCAGCTCTTTGCGACTCTCCACTGCAAAATAATTCCAAGGTTTTCCGAGGTAATCCGTATGGACAGACCACTCCCGCTCATTTTTAGCTCTTTTCTTGAGCTTTGCTAAGCGGCCATCATTTTGCAAACTCAACTCAAATATTTCTCTTTCGAGGGCCAAAGAGCGGTAGTCTTGCAGCGCGGCTTGAATGGGAAAACCATAAGCCGCTAAGATGAACGGGTTTTTATGCTCTAGAGTATAATCAATCATAGTCGCTCCTTAGTTAACAACGGTTAGTTCATGGATTGAACGTCCTTGGTCATCAAACATTTCCAACCAGCTGTTTGTTCCTGCAAAGTAGAGAAAATGGCCGATTTCATTGACGGAACGCAGAATGATGTCTTCAGTAGTGGTCCAAGTTTCAGGATCGAATTTTTCTTGATTTTCTTCCCTAAGGTTTAACGTAAATTTTGCAGTGAAGCCAAGGGTACCATCGGCCCTTTTAGGAGCTGCCTCATTAGGTAGCATTTTTGCACCTGCAAGCAGCCGCATTTCGGTAGATTTTTGCCAGATAACTGTGCCGGATGTTCCTTCATGTTTAATATGAAATGGAATATCTGAGATAGCCTTTTTCCAGCGGTGTTGCGCTTTAGCTGAAAAAGCTTTCTTCTTTGCGAGTTTAAAACCGAACGCTTCAAGGCTAGGCAAAAATTCATCAGCAGCTTTACTACAGATGGTGTAGACATTTGAGGGGAGTTTAATCCTTTCAGGAAAGACGGCTAACTTCATAGAAGCTTCTTGAGCTTTGTCGAGGAGAAAAGCTTCAAGATAGGCAGTGTCTATTTCATATGCCTTAGGATCAAGGACAATAACTTTATCAAATTCCAACTTAGGGATTATTTTTTTATCGGCAGCAATCATAATAATCTGGCTTTTTTTCGTTAGGAAAAATATTTCACCTTTTTTGAGGGCAAAACGACTATTATTACTATCAAAGATACGGATCGTGGCACCAGAGGAAAGTTCAAGAAGGAGTTTTCCCTTCTCATCAATCGTTACTGAAAACTTTGTTTTTTTCATAACTTTATTTTAACAGAAAAGTCTATTTTTTCATCTTTTTTTGAATACCCTTTATCTAATTAAAGAGTTTCTACTTATTTAATAAACTTTTTCCTATGAATGAAAAATAGACCATTTAATAATTTATGTAAGCACCTTTAAAAATTAAATGTGGGAAAGCAAAGCTTTTCTCGAAATTTTCTAAACAATTTGCTATAATTAAGTAAACTAACGAAAAAGGAAGCGAACAACATTATGGCAGTAAAACGTTTAATTGAAACATTTGTACCAGAAAATTATAAAATTTTCCTTGATATTGACCGCAAATCAAAGACTTTTAAAGGTCAGGTAGCGATCAAAGGTGAAGCTAAAGCTGAGACCATTTATTTCCACCAAAAAGATTTGAACATTACTAAAGTTTCTGCTTTTAGTGTTGAAGCAGATTTTACTGTGGATAATGCCAACGAAGAACTTACAGTTAAAGTGGGCCAAAAAGGTCAAGTGACTGTTTCCTTTGAATATGAAGGTAAAATCACAGATAATATGATGGGAATTTATCCTTCATATTACGAAGTAAACGGTGAGAAGAAAATGCTTATCGGTACGCAATTTGAATCGCATTTTGCCCGTCAAGCTTTCCCATCAATTGATGAACCAGAAGCTAAGGCTACTTTTGACCTGTCAGTTAAATTTGATGAAGAACCAGGTGATATTATCATTTCCAATATGCCAGAACTTCTCAATATTGAAGGAATTCACGTATTTGAACGTACAGTTCGTATGAGTTCTTATCTTCTTGCTTTTGTCTTTGGGGATATGCAGTATAAAAAAGGACGTACAAAATCTGGTGTTGAAGTAGGAACTTTCTCAACGAAAGCACATTCTGAAGATGTTTTAGATTTTCCTTTGGATATCGCGATTCGTTCGATTGAATTTTACGAGGATTACTATAAAACCCCTTACCCATTGCCACACAGCTGGCATGTTGCACTGCCTGACTTCTCAGCAGGTGCTATGGAAAACTGGGGTTGTATCACTTACCGTGAAGTCTGCATGCTGGTTGACCCAGAAAATGCAACAGTTGCCAGCAAACAATATGTAGCAACAGTCATTGCGCATGAGTTAGCCCACCAATGGTTTGGTGATTTGGTAACAATGCGTTGGTGGGATGATTTGTGGCTCAATGAATCATTTGCCAACAACATGGAATACGTGGCAATTGATGCTATTGAACCTGATTGGAAAGTTTGGGAAAGCTTCTCTGTTAAGGAAGCCAGCCTTGCTTTAGATCGTGATGCTACAGATGGTGTTCAATCTGTTCATGTGGATGTGAATCATCCTGACGAAATTGGTACACTCTTTGATGCTGCTATTGTCTATGCTAAAGGTTCACGCTTGATGGTCATGCTCCGTAAATGGTTGGGGGATGAGGACTTTTCTGCAGGACTTCGCAAATACTTTGAAACGCACCAATATGGCAATACCGTAGGTGATGATCTTTGGGATGCACTCTCAAGTACATCAGGTAAAAATGTGGGCGAATTTATGCATTCATGGGTAAACCAACCTGGTTATCCTGTCTTGACTGCGGAAGTTGTTGATGACACACTTGTTTTAAGCCAACAACAATTCTTCATTGGTAAAGGGGAAGACAAAGGACGCTTGTGGCAAATTCCATTGAACACAAACTGGAAAGGTTTGCCAGATACGTTGACTACGGAAAAAGTTGAAATTCCGGGCTATGCAGCACTTAAGGCTGAAAATGAAGGCCAACCGCTCTTCTTCAACGAAGCACACGCAGCACATTATATTATTGATTATAAAGGTCAGCTTTTAGATAACCTTTTGGCCGATCTTGAGAAACTGGAAGATATTACGAAATTCCAAATTCTTCAAGACCGTAAGTATCTTGCTAAAGGTGAGGTTATCAGCTACGCTGATGTTGTGAATATCTTACCAGCCTTTGCCAATGAAGAAAGTTATATCGTCAACCAAGCACTTAACCAAATCTTTAGTGAGCTAGATATCTTTATTGATGATGAGTCAGCTACAGAAAAATCTTACAAATCACTTGTGGGTAAAGTTTTTGCTAAAAACTATGCACGTTTGGGATGGGAGAAAAAAGCTGGTGAATCAGCTGGAGACGAAACTTTACGTGGGACAGTACTCTCACGGACTCTCTACTCTGAAAACCCTGAAGCAGTAGAAAAAGCGAGTGAGATTTACGCAGCGCATAAAGACAATGTAGCAACTATTCCTGCGGATATTCGACCAATTGTCTTGAATAACGAAATTAAAACAAGTAATTCTGCGGAACTTGTAGCTTCTTATATGGATACTTATGTGAAAACAAGTCTCCAAGAACTAAAACGTGAATTAGCTGCAGCTGTAGCCAATGTCCGTGATGAAGCAGCAATTAAAGGACTCTTGGAAGATTTCAAAAATGCGGATATCGTTAAACCTCAAGATATTGCATTCTCTTGGTTCTACCTCTTAGCGAAAGACTTCGCTCAAGATGCTGCATGGACTTGGGAGCAAGAAAACTGGGATTGGATTGCCGAAAAACTTGGCGGTGATATGAGCTATGATAAGTTTGTCATCTATCCAGGTAATGTCTTTAAGACAGCCGAAAAGTTTGAAGAATATAAAGCTTTCTTTGAACCAAAATTGAGTAACCCAGGACTTAAACGTTCAATCGAGATGGCGATTAAACAAATTGATGCACGTGTATCATTGATTAATAATCAAAAGAGTGCAGTCGAAGCTGCCATCGTAGATGTAGAAAAAGAATTGTAAAAAAGACTTCTTAGAAATCAGAAAGAGCTGAATTCTAAGAGGTTTTTTCTGTGTAGCAAACTTCTGTAAACATCTAAAACCCAATGTAAAAGAAAAGCCTTGAAATTGAGAATTATCTGAACAAGGTATGTGGTAAACTATAAAAGTAAAAAAATTAACAGAGTAGGGCCGATGCGTTAAGTGCTGTGAAATGGGATGTCGTTCACAGACGAAACTTGAATTTTTCAAGTGCGGTAGAGGCTTGCATCCGCTGATTCTCATATAATCAGTTACTCACCAGATCCTTGGGAGGTACTATATGAAAAGATTTACTGTGAAGCTGTCACTCATACAGCTTGTTTTTTTGGCGATTTTGCTGGCATTGTCCATCATTTTACGTTCTTTCACTTTTGGGAGCAGTTTTTGGAAGTTATCGCCAGGATTTATTGCTGATGGTTTGATTGGCTTCTTTGTTGGCCCTTTATGGGCAGGTTTAGCTTTAGGGCTGGGTGATATATTTGGCGTTTTGTTCCGAGGAAGTATTTCCTCGCCAGGTATGACTATAACAGCAGCTCTAGTCGGATTTATCTATGGTTGGGCTTTTTATAACAAGAAGTTCAGTCTAACACGAGGTAAAGATTGGCTCTACATTTTAGCTGTTGTAAGTGTAACAATGGTTCTCCAAACCGTGTTACTTAATACTTTTTGGCTTTCGCTCATGTATCAGACACCTTTTAAGGTTCTATTAGCTACGCGACTTCCTTTGCTTGTACAGATTCCTATAAGAACGGTTATTTTCATGTTGGTATTTGATAATATTCAACGTTTACCGCAGATTATGAGACGTCTAAAAACATAAAAGAAAACCGTCATTTTTGACGGTTTTTTGTTTTGAAAATTGTCAGAGCAACGATTAACAGGATAACTCCCATGCAGGCAGGAGCCGAAGAGCCGAAGAGAACATAAAGTTGTCCCCCAATAATAGGACCTAAAATACGCGTTAGTGCTAGTAAAGCTTGGCTACTCCCTTGAATCTGTCCTTGTTGGTGTTCAGTGACTGATTTAGAGAGAGTTCCATTGAATGGTGGGGCAAAAATCGAATCACCAAAACCGTAGATAAAAATACCAATTACAAAATAGAAAGGGTGCAGGGTAAAGGCAGAAATAGCCATAAAAATATAGCCAAAGAGTTCCGCAACTATCGCACATTTAATGATGGATTGGTCCGTCAATTTTTTTAATAGAAAAGGCATAATGAGCGCCTGGCTAAAAATATCTTGAAGTCCCATAATAGAAAATAGAAGACCGATTTGTACGGGTTGCCAAGAGAAGTTATCTAAAGAAAACTGAGCAACAATAGCTTGTAATGCACCATTTGGAAGCCACAACAACAGTGCAGCTAGAAATAAACGGTTCAGTTGTTTTATCTCAAATAAGTTTTTGAGAGGTGCAAAGGGATAAAGCTGATGTGGATCTAGCTTAACAAGTCTTTCTTTTGGTGAAAGACTTTCAGGCATAAAGAAAAGGCCGTAGAGGAGATTGAATAAGCTGAGAACAGCAGCAAAATAAAAGGGAACGCGGTTACCATAATGAGCTAACAGTCCTCCAAAAGTTGGACCTAACAATGTTCCGACTCCAACAAGGGCAGAAATCCATCCGAAGATTTTAGTGCGGGAAGCAGCTGGCGTAATATCGGAAAAGTAGGCAAATAAAGTGGCAATATTTCCTCCGGAAATACCATCGATGATACGGCCAAGGAAAAAGAGCCATAGTGCTCCAGCCATGCCAAAGATGAGATAACCCAAGGCAGAGCCAAGTAAGCAGAAAAGTAAAATCGGTTTACGGCCATAGCGATCACTCAATGTTCCTAGAGCTGGCGCTGCAAGAAAAGTGCATAAGGCATAGATAGAGGTCAAGAAGCTGATGACTAAGGGTTGATTTTGTGATGAGGTATAGGGCTCCAGTAAAAAAGGAACCACAGGATTGATAATGGTAAAGCCAAGGCCTGTAAGAAAAACGGAAAATAAGCCAAAACTCAATGCGTGTTTATTTAGTGTATGCATATAACTCCTTATTAATGTTTCCTTGGAAACTATAAAAGTATAACTTATTATTGTTTCTTTGTCAACAAAAACTAAATTAAGAAAAACAACCCCATTCTATATGGAGTTGTTACGGAGTTCTTTATCAAGGTGTTGATTGTAAAGTTGAGTAAACTCTAGTATCGTTTCTAATTTTTCAGAACTGAAGGAATCAAAGACTGCTTGATCATTGAGTAGAAAAGCTTTGTGAAGATCTTCGTGCTGCTGATTTATTTTTCTTCCTTTTGAAGTCAGTTTAAAATAAATTTCTTTGTTGTTGTTGGGATTTCTAAATGTTATAATATCTTGCTTTTGGAGGAGTTTTTTTGTTGCTTTACTAATTGCTCCTCGAGTGACATATAGCTCTTCTGACAACCGTGTGACATTTGGGTTATTAAGCTTGGCAATGAACTCAATGCAGGCGATTTCCAAAAAAGAATAACCTTTGAATTTTTCGACCATTTGAGGTTTTCGAAGTTGATCCATTTTATTAAAGAGATCTGTAAGGCTCAGCATAATTTCTTCTTGTTGTTTCATACTAGCTTTCTCCTGTCACTTGACGATAAATGCAACGCCAATATTCATTTCTGCGCCAGATACTTGATACAGTGTAACTTTTTTGATTGTCCAAGTAATGATAGGTGAGGATAAATGTCTTTTTGCTGACTTGCTCTGCTTGGTAATTTTTGATGGCTAAATCTTCTGTTTCAACAGCACTTGCTATATATTCTTCCTGTTGAATAATTTTACCCTTTGTCGTAATAGCTTGAAATTGAGGCGCTAAAAGTTGATCAAGATGTTTACCGTTGAGAAGGGCCTCTTCTTTGGGCAAAAGTTCTAATGCACGTGAAGCAAAGTGTTCTTCTTCAGGTAACGCAGCGGGTTCGACATGGACATCAACATCATAAACATCAAAACCAGCCATGAGCATGCGTTCTATTTTTTCGGTAGCGGCATGACTTTCATAGACAGAAAGATCACGGGACATCTCAACGACAACATCCAGAAAGATATTACTGCCGTAGGTACGCCCCCGAATCATCTTTACAGACTTGACTTTGTTTACGAGCTCAATCGCTTCTTTATAATCTGCTAAAAGATTGTCATCAAAACCATCGGAAAGTGAAAAAACACTATCACGGAAAATATCATAAGCCGTTTTCAGGATGAAACCGTAGATAACAAGAGCCATAATACGGTCAAGCCATATCCAATGCAAGGCAGCTGCCACAATGGCGACAGTTGTACCCAAGGATGTTAGTGCATCACTAAGGTTATCTTTACTGGAAGCTTCAAGTGCTTTCGATTGAGTTTTTTTCGCTAAACGGCTAGAGTAGAGGTAAACGCCAATCATCACAAAGGCAGAAAATAAAGCCACTGCTGCACCAACGGGGTTGATTTCAGTGGAACTTCCTTCTATAAAACCAACGATTGTTTGGCGCAAAACTTCAAAGCCAATGAAGAACATGATGAAACTAGAAATCAGACTAGCAATTGATTCAACCTTCCAGTGCCCATACGTATGGTCGTTATCAGAAGGGATACGCGCAATACGTAAACCAATCACGATAGCAATATTTCCTAAAATATCGGTGACATTATTAAAACCATTCGCGAGAAGGGAGGCTGAATTGGTGATTTGAGCTACACCAAGTTGTAAAAGAGACAGAAATATATAAGCTGCTATACTGACCCACACGCCTCGTTCGGCGAGTTTAAGGTTATGAGAGCGTGATATTTTGCTATTATTCATAAGCTTAATTATAACAAAAAAGCAGAGGAGCTGCTTTTAAAGGACGAAATAATGTCCCATAAGGTCGCATTTTGGCTTTGAACGTGGAAGCTTTTGAGCTTAATTTCTATTATAAATAAGTTGTCGCAAATGATTGACACTCTTATTAAAAAACGGTAAAATTAAATTGTTAGTTTATTTTTGTTATAAACTAAAGAAAAGACTAATAGTGTTAGTTATTAGCATTGCAAAATAGATGCTTAAATGTTATAATTTTTCAGCTAACGTATTTATTCTTGTTATTTTTGACAAGAAAATGAAAGGAAACTTTTTTATTTATGGTAATGAAAGCCATCGGCAAGTACAAATTGCTTGTCTTCGCTGCCCTTGCTACCATGCTTCTTCAAGTTGGCGCTGCTCTTTGGCAGCCCCAATATATGAAGAACATTTTGAGTGTTATGGCAGAATCTATTTCGATATCGGACAAGGTCGATAAAATTAATCATTATGGGGTATATCTTCTACTTATAGCCGCTGTGGGATTAATTGGTTCTATCCTTAATACAGTAACTGCTGCAAAGATTGCTCAGTCTGTATCGGCGGATATCCGTGAAGAAACCTTCCGAAAAATCCAAACTTTTTCTTATGAAAATATTGAGAAGTTTAATGCAGGTAATCTGGTTGTTCGGATGACTAACGATATCAACCAAGTGCAAACACTTCTAATGATGACTTTCCAAGTCTTGATTCGAGTACCGTTACTCTTTATTGGTGCTTTTATCTTATCTATTATCACGATGCCAGAACTTTGGTGGATTATTATTGTGATGGTTGTTCTTATTGTGTTAGTGACGATGTTATCCATGAAATCTATGGGTCCTCACTTTATGGTTTTCCAAAAATTGATGGACCGTATCAATGGAATTGCCAAAGAAAACCTACGTGGTGCTCGTGTCGTTAAATCATTTGTTCAAGAAAAAGATCAAATCCAAAAATTTGATGCCACATCTGATGAGTTATTGGGTCATAATATGGCTGTAGGTTACACTTTTGCTGCGATGATTCCCGCATTTACAATCATTTCACAATTGGCTGTTTTTGGCGCAATTTTACTGGTTTCTACTTATGTAACACGTGATTTGAATACCGCGGCTAATACGCTTGGTGGGATTATGTCCTTTATCCAATACATGATGCAAATCATGATGGCGATTATCATGGGCGGTATGATGTCAATGTTTGCCTCTCGTGGTTTCGTTTCTATTGGACGTATTAACGAAATTTTAAAAACTGAACCTGCGATGGTGTTTGAAGATGTTGCGGACGAAGAACTTAGCGGTTCTGTTAAGTTTGATCATGTCTCTTTTGCTTATCCTAACGATGAACATCCAACCTTACAAGACATCAGCTTTGAAATTCAACCTGGACAAATGGTTGGTATTGTCGGAGCAACGGGTTCTGGTAAGTCAACCCTGGCTCAATTGATTCCGCGTCTTTTTGACCCAACTGAAGGTACAGTAAGTGTAGGTGGAAAAGATTTACGCCATGTTTCTAAAGCTACTCTGAAAAACACAATTTCAATTGTCTTACAAAAAGCAATTCTTTTCTCTGGGACAATTTCTGGCAACCTGAAACAAGGGAAAGCAGATGCGACCTTGGAGCAAATGAGCCGTGCAGCCAGCATTGCGCAGGCAGCAGAGTTTATTGAAAAACTGCCCGATCATTATGAATCACAGGTTGAAGAACGTGGGAATAACTTCTCAGGCGGACAAAAGCAACGTATGTCGATCACGCGTGGTATTATCAAAGATCCTAAAGTCCTTATCTTAGATGACTCAACATCAGCGCTTGATGCCAAGTCAGAAAAACTAGTACAAGAAGCTTTGAGCAATGACTTAAAAGATACGACAACAATTATTATCGCTCAAAAGATTTCATCTGTCGTTCATGCGGACAATATTCTGGTCCTTGATGAAGGTAAACTTGTGGCGCAAGGCACACACGCAGAGCTCGTTGAGAATTCTGCAGTTTACCGTGAAATCTATGATACACAGAAAGCAAAGGAGGACTAAATTTTCATTGTTCTTCAATTGTTTATGAAAAACAAGAAAATGAAAAAAGATTATGAATGATACATCTCGTGCATTGAAGTTCTTCTATCTCTACTTCAAAAAATATAAATTACAATTCCTCGTGATTGCGATATTTATCATTGCGGCTACTTATCTGCAAGTTAAAGCGCCCGTACTTCTCGGGGATTCTATCACACATCTTTCGACTTACGTTGGTGATTATTTTAGTCATCAACACGCTGATGAAGCGATGAAAGGTTTACAACAAATAGCGGCAGGAGCAAACCAAGCTCAGGACGCCTTGCAGCAGATTGCTGCGCAAATGGGGAAAGCTACTGGACAAGTGGTTGATTGGCATAGTCTGACATCTGCTAATGTACCAACTGCGGTAACTTTTAACCTTCCTTCAGGAACAACAATTGATAGTCTTCAAGCCATGGCTAAGATTCCGACTGATTGGCACCAGCTTACAGATGCCAATGTTCCAGAAGCTATTCGTGCTAACCTTAACGGTCAGTCAATTTCTGACTTGATGAAGGTAGCTACATCACATGCACCAAGCAAGGCTGACTTTATGCGTTCAATGTGGATGCTACTTGCTTTTTACGTGATGACAGGTATTGCGCAACTTATCTATAGCTTGCTCTTTACACGTATCGTTGCACACTCAACAAACCGTATGCGTAAAGGTCTCTTTGGTAAGTTGGAACGCCTAACAATTTCGTATTTTGACCGTCATGCGGATGGAGATATTCTCGCCCGCTTTACCTCAGACTTGGATAATATTCAAAACACATTGAATCAAGCAGCAGTGAACGTTACCACTAACTTTGCCCTGTTTATCGGGATTTTGTATATGATTTTCGACCAAAATGTCAAGATGGCATTAGTGACAATTTCTACAACTCCTGTGGCCGTTCTCTGCGCTGTGATTATCATTATTCAAGCTAAGAAATACACGGATAGACAACAAAAAGAAGTCGGCGAACTTAATGCTTATATGGATGAAAAAATCTCTGGGCAAAAAGCGATTATCGTTGAAGGACTTCAAGCAGATGCAATCGAAGGTTTTGAAGTACGTAATGATAAAGTACGTAAAACAACCTTCGCAGCTCAAGCTTGGTCAGGTATGATTTTCCCATTGATGAATGGCTTCTCCCTCTTGACTTTGGCTTTGGTTATTTTTGCAGGTGCTAATATCCTCCTTAATGATGCTTCATTATCAACTGCTGCAGCCTTTGGTTTGCTTGCTACATTTATCCAATATGCGCAACAATATTACAACCCAATCATGCAGATTTCTTCATCTTTCGGTCAATTGCAACTTGCGGTAACTGGTGCAACACGTCTGAATGTGATGTTTGATGAAAAAGAAGAAGTACGTCCTGAAAATGGTAAAACTTTTGAAGGTATTTCTGAAGGTGTACACATTGAAGATATTGACTTTAGTTATCTTCCTGGCAAGCCGGTCCTCAAAGATGTCAACATTAATGTAAACAAAGGTCAAATGGTTGCCTTGGTTGGTCCAACAGGATCGGGTAAAACAACTGTTATGAACCTCATGAATCGCTTCTATGATGTGGACAAAGGGGGAATAAAGTTTGATGGTACCGATATTCGTGAATTTGACTTAGATTCACTACGTTCAAAAGTTGGGATCGTCTTGCAAGAATCTGTCCTTTTCTCTGGAACCATTGCGGACAATATCAAGTTTGGTAAAAAAGATGCGACTATGGATGAAGTTATCACAGTAGCCAAGACGACACATATCCACGAATTCATTGAGAGCTTACCAGATGGTTATGAAACGCTTGTGGATGACGACGATAATGTTTTCTCTGTAGGTCAAAAACAACAAATTTCGATTGCCCGTACTATCTTGACTAACCCTGATTTGCTTATTCTTGACGAAGCAACATCAAACGTTGATACGGTGACAGAAGAACAAATTCAAATGGCTATGGAAGCAGCAATTGCTGGTCGTACTTCATTTGTTATTGCCCACCGTTTGAAAACAATACTTAATGCAGATAAAATTGTTGTTCTTAAGGACGGTGAAGTTATTGAAGAAGGAAACCACAATGAGCTTGTAAATCTTGGTGGCTTCTACTCTGAGCTTTATCACAACCAATTTGTCTTTGAATAAAATTAAGAAGTATCTTAATATAAAAAACGCTCGTGCTTTAACGAGCGTTTTTTTAATGTGGTCAAGATTTCCTAAAATAAGGGAAAGTGCTGATCATACTGAATCAGGATATTTGCTCGAAAATAGCGATAATATCGACAGGACCAATACCAGCAGGAATAATTAGCTGCTCTTTGCTTAAGGGAGCATCCTCTACTTGCCAGCCGACAAAGTGATAGTGAGGTAATTTGACTTTGGCTGGTGAGATGTAGCCTTGTTCAATGCTTCGCATACCTTCAGGATGGTCCCACTCAAGTGGTTCATTCCAAATCGTTTTAGCGCTGTAGCGTACAGGATATTTGATTGGTGTCCATTGTGCATGAAAGTCATAGATTTGCCCAATAGGCTCGAAGTGATGTTTTTCTTGAGGTTTCCAGAGGAAGCTGGGATTATAGACTCTGGTGCGATGAATAACTGAAGTTGGTCCAGCATACAGTTGGGCTTGTTCCTGAGATTGGGGGTGAGCAAGTACATTGTGACGGTTACGGACTTTAGCCCATCCTTCAAAGGTATAGCCGGGGAGCTTTAAGGTTTTGTTCTTGAGAGAATAGCTTTGACTTTTAGGAAGGAGTTCCGAGCTCATGCCAATCCATTTCCCTTCAGCACTTATTATTTTATTATAAGCTTGATAATCTGCTTCATTAAGAAAAGGCACTGGATTTATTTGAGCACGTTCCAAATGGTTGAGCATGTCATTATTAATATTGAAAAAATAATTTGCTTTAAAAAAGGTTGCTTTCTTTTTGTTTGGGATGAAAGAAGTTTTGAGTGAAAAATTCATCATTTATCCCTTTCTTTATTTTTTGTGTCTAATGTTATATTATCATTTTTTTCTAATGTTAAATAATAATATACAATGAGATTTTAGACAGATAAATGAATACATGTCATAGATGAAGATCTGCGGAGAAAAAAGGATGCTTTTCATCTATTCAAAAGACGGGAAAAATGGTAGAATAGAGGGTACATGTATTTCATGTCTCAAATAAAACAATAAGTGATAGAGTAATAAATTTATGAAAAAAATAGTAATCAATGGTGGTAAAAGTATCTCAGGGAAGGTAACGATTTCTGGAGCTAAGAATAGTGTAGTTGCCCTTATTCCGGCAACGATTTTAGCTAACGATATTGTTACACTTGAAGGCGTTCCCGATATTTCAGATGTTGCAAGTTTGGTTGATATCATGGAAATCATGGGCGCAAAAATTCAACGTGATACTGATGCGGGTATTTTGACGATTGATACACGTGACGTTGTTTCAAAGCCATTGCCCTATGGTAAGATAAACTCTTTGCGTGCATCGTATTATTTTAATGGAGCACTTCTTGGTCGTTTTGGGAAGTCAACAGTTGGTTTGCCCGGGGGATGTGATTTAGGTCCACGTCCTATGGATCTTCATGTTAAAGCTTTTGAAGCTTTAGGAGCAGAGTTATCTTACCTTGAAGATGCCATGCACCTTGAAGCTAAAGAAGAAAAATTACATGGCACAACCATCTATATGGATATGGTTTCTGTAGGTGCAACAATTAATACAATGCTTGCAGCGAGTACAGCAGAAGGTGTAACCATTATTGAAAATGCAGCACGTGAACCAGAAATTATTGATGTGGCTACACTCTTGAATAACATGGGCGCAAAGGTACGTGGGGCTGGCACAGATGTGATTCGTATTACAGGAAAATCAGAAATGCACGGTGCACGTCATACGGTCATTCCTGACCGTATTGAAGCAGGAACTTATCTTGCTTTGGCTGCAGCTATGGGAGACGGTGTCATCGTTGACAATGTTATCTACGAACACTTAGAATCTTTTATTGCTAAACTTGAAGAAATGGGTGTACGCATGACCATTCGTGAGGACTCTATCGAGGTTCATCGCTCAGAAAACTTAAAAGCTATCAATATTAAGACAGTACCTTACCCTGGTTTTGCGACTGATTTACAACAACCAATCACACCGTTATTACTGAAAGCACAAGGCCGTGGTTGGATTAAGGATACGATTTATGAAAAACGTGTCAATCATGTGCCAGAAATGGCACGTATGGGTGCTACAATCTCAACTGTAGATGATCATATTATTTATGAAGCACCTAATAAGCTTCAAGGTGCTCATGTTCGTGCTACCGACTTGCGTGCAGGAGCAAGTTTAGTTTTGGCTGGTATTATCGCCGAAGGTACAACAACGATTGAAAATATTGAATTTATTCTTCGAGGTTACGATAGTATCATAGAAAAAATGACGGCTTTAGGTGTTGATATTCAACTTATTGAAGATTAATTGGGAAAAGTTAACACTTTTTACGTATCATTAATATAGGAGGTGTATATGGCTGATTTAAAATTTGAAATTGAGGAGCATCTTATTACTCTATCTGAAAATGCTAAAGGCTGGACAAAAGAGCTTAACCGCGTGTCATGGAATGGCATGGAAGCTAAGTATGATTTGCGCCAGTGGTCGCCCGACCATGAAAAGATGGGCAAGGGAATTACGCTGACAGATGAAGAATTTGCTGTTCTTTTGAAAGAACTCGGAAACAAATAAAAAAACCAGTTTTTCTGGTTTTTTTTATGAATCATATATAAAAAGAAAAACCATTAGTATGGTTCTTTTATCAATGCATGTAAATCATGACAATCATAGCGATGTAAAGAGCAAAAGTAATCACAAAAGTAATGCGCCAAAAAAGCTTAAAGAAACGTTTATATTTGAAGTCTTTAAAATAGAACAAATCCAATAGCAACAAGACGAGAGCTAAGAAGGAAAGAATCAAAAAGTAGTAAGGCAAAATATTGATAGCAGTAAATTGCTCTGAAAAAAGTTGGAGTCCAAAAATTAAAAAGAGGACAAAAATATCAGGAATGCGAAGTTTTCGATTAGTCAAGTGGCGAATACGTAAAAATTTAAAAGCGAAAACCAATACGATCCAGCTGAGAAGCGGATATAAAGTGGCAATAATCTTAGGTAACATAGCTTAATTTTAGCGGTTTTGGGTACTTTTGTAAAGTGTTATTTGTCGGAACAATAAATCGAGATGTAAAAATAAAAAGAAAAGCCATAGTTAAGCTTTCCTTTTTATTTAAATTTCACGAATTTCAGCAAATTCAGCTTGTACAAAAGTTGCGAGTTCTTTTGGATTGAGGCGTATAGAACGGCCGACTTCACCGGCAGAAACAATGATTTTATCTGCATCCAGTGCGATGGTATCGATATAGATAGGGAACCTTTTGGTTTGCCAGATACCGACAGGATTATTAGCACCATGGATGTATCCAGTGGTTTTTTGCAAATCTTTTTGAGGAATCATGTGGACCTTCTTATTTCCAGAGACCTTTGCTAATTTCTTTTCAGAAAGATGCTCTGTCAGAGGAAGAATCCCTACGATTGGACCTGTTTTATCTCCTATAAGTGCGAGCGTTTTATAAATGTCACGACGTTGGATGTCTTCAGGCATGAGCTCTGCTTCTAAAGCATTGAGAGCAAGCCCTTCATGATTGACTTGACCTTTGTCCAGAATTTGTTCAACTAATGTTTTTTTCAGTTTCTTTTTCTTGCTCATGCGTTCATTATATCACTTTTTCGCTTGAAAAATCTGAGGTGCACTCTTGGAGAGCAGAACAAGGACTAGAGAAGCAAGAGCCGCAGTCGCAATTCCACTTATTCCATTGACAACAAATGAATAGGGAATAGCTCCCCAGCCTTTCCAAGCATATTGTCCCCAAAAGATAACACCAGCGACAAAGTGCCAAAAATATTTGATAAGAACGCCGAGAAAAGCTACAGCAAAGATTGTACGTGTTTGGCTAGAGTCCTTTTTGCGCAAAACACCAGCTAAACCAAGAGAAATCGGTGCAACAATATATTCAAGCAAGGCCTGTACTGGAGTCAAGATAGTAGCTTGACCTAATACAATCAGAAGTAGGCCAAATACTAGCCCGCCTGTCATGCCCCAAAAGACGCCGCGGCGCAAGGCTAAGACCAGTAAGGGAATAACTGCCAGCTCAAGATAAAAAACTTGAGCATAGTTTATCGAGATGAAACTCAAGACAAGAGCTAATGCAGCAGCAATAGCTGTTTCGGTAAGTTCTAAAACTTTAGAATTAGACATAAAAAATCTCCTTTTGTTGGCACAAAGGAGGGTTAGAGAGAATTGAAGACAGCAGTCCCCTATACAAACACATTCCTACGCTGGTACTAACCAGATCAGGTCAAATGGTGTTTCTCAGCTCTTGGTTTCCCTTAGAGCACCCATTGTGCAAATTTTTAATTTTACAATCTTAATATACCATAAGATGTTTACTTTAGCAAAAATGTCATACTTATTCCCAGAAAATTCCAAGCCATATGAATGGCCATATTGAGGTAAAAATTTCGGTATTTAAAATAGAATGTGGTTAACACCAGACTCATTGAGCCATAAACAAGCCAACTGTAAAGATCTGTTGGACTGTGCATACCTGCAAAAAGCAGAGCTGCTGTCATGAAAGCTAAAAATTTATTTTTTGTGAAGAGAACTTCGAAAGGGCCAACACGGTAAGTGAGTTCCTCAAAGAAACCGGCAAAAATCGTTTGGACAGCAAAGATGCCTAAAGGAATAACCTGGGCGAGACTATTCAATGCCTCTTGATTTTCTGTACTTGCGTGTAAACCAAGCGCCTGTGCTAAAATGTTGACACAGAGTGAAACTAAGAAAAGCGCACCAAATCCGAGGGCGATTTTGCCCAAGGGAAATTCTTTGATAGCAATCGGTGGAATAATATTACGGCGGCGAGCAAGAAAGTAAGATAAGCCAAGAGCAATAAAGAAAATCATAAAAAAGATCACTTGGTCAAGAGAAGAAAAAGCTCTTCCAGAATGCAATTGGCTCATGAGTGACGTAGCAAAACTTGGCAATAAAGAAAGTACAAAGAAAGCAAGCCAGATTGATTTTTTATAAGTAAAAATTAAACTAATTAGATAAAGAAGGAGGCTGAGTCCTAACCATTGCCCCCAACCAGCCCGTAAAGAAAAAGGAAGGGCAAAGAGAAGAGCAGGAAGAATTGTCCAGGTCCAAGGTTTTTTAATAAGGTCTCGAAATTTAATCATAGAACAATTCTAACATATAATCATTGATAATTTGTATAAGTTTTAATAAAATATAAGAAGATAAATGGAGAATCAGAATGAAAGAATTCATAAATAATTTAGAAGTTTGCTTACCAGGCTACCGTGTACTCAATCGCGAAGAAAATTTAAATTTTTATCGTGATGTGCTTGGCATGAAAGTCTTGCACGAAGAAAATGCAGAAGTTTTTTTATCTGGTTATGCAGCAAAGCAACCAAGGTTAATCTTAGAGGAATCACCAGGTGTAGTTCCAGTTCAAGGTGTGAAAAAACATGGACGTACAGTCATCCAAGCTGATGAGGATGAAATCGAACAGCTTTTAGCGCGTAATCTGGACCAAGTCACACATCTTTATCAGGTAAAAGACAGTTGGGCTTTTGAAGCTGTTTCTCCAGAAAGTGATGTTTTTCTGATGGTATCTGTAAATGATTGGTCAGACTTAACGGAAGTTGCTAAATCTGAAGTTGACTTTGATGAGGGAGAATTTACAGGATTATCCGATTTCGCTATTAAAGAGGTGCAAATTAATATTGCTGAAAAGTCTATTATTTCAGAGTACGAAAAAATTCTTGGTGTAAAAGCGCAAGGGAATCTTTTAGATCTTGCTGGCTTGCATCTGGTCTTTTGTCAAAATGATGGACCTGACTTGACAGCTAATATGGATGAAAAGCTAGATCTGATGCTTTTACGTTTTCAAGTGTCGCCATCTTTTGATTTGGCTCAGTTTGCAGATGATTTACCTGATGAAAAATTGTATCTGGATAAAAAAGCAAAGACATTGGCTATTGACATCCCACACCACATGGAACTTTGGTTTACAAAACAAGGCCTATGAAAAGTGAAGAAGAATTTTTAGCGACAATTGATGACTATGTGGCAGAAGCAATTTTCCCAGGCTGCCAGATTGCTATTGTAGAAGGAACAAAGGTTCAAGAGTTTGTTCGAGGCAATCAAGCAATACTTCCACAAGTCGAACCATTGGTTGCAGGGAAAAAATGGGATTTAGCTTCCGTTTCAAAAGTTGTAGGTACAGGAACAGTAGTCATTAACCTCGTTTTATCAGGAAAGTTAAGTCTGGATGCTCCGTTTACGGATTATTATCCTGATTTTCATGATGAGAGCATCACTTTGAGACAGCTTCTTACTCATACAACAGGTATCAATCCGTTTATTGAAAACCGTGATAAGTTCGATTTTAAAGGTTTAAAAGAGGCGATTGACCATATCGAGGTAACGGAAGACAAAAGTTGTCACTACACAGATATTAACTTTATTTTGTTGGGCTTTATGCTTGAAAAGCTTTATGGGAAATCTTTAGACGTAGTTTTTAAAGCAGAGGTTTTTGAAAAATGGGACATGTCTGCCACATCTTTTGGTCCTGTTACCAATGCTGTACCCACAAGTCTAGATACGAGAGTGGGAACAGTTCATGATCCAAAAGCAAAAGTGTTAGGAAAACATTGTGGATCAGCAGGGCTTTTTGCACCGATGAATGATTTGGTGAAATTTGTTCAAGGTTATTTTTCAGACACAAAATATTTGGACCTACAGAAAAATTTTGCAGCGGGTCAACGTCCAAGAAGTTTAGCTTGGGACTTCATACATGACCAATGGTTGCTACACACAGGTTACACAGGAACTTTCATCCTGATGAATCTGGAAGCAAAAAAAGCGGTGATTTTCTTATCCAATCGTGTGCATCTGAAAGATAAGCGGGCACAATGGATTGCAGATCGCGATGTATTGATTGAAATACTCATAAAAAATTTAAGCTGACAGTCCTGTCAGCTTTTTTTACTACCACATAAAAAAACATTTTCCTTTTAAAAAGGAAAATGTTTAATATTTCTTAACTGATATTGTCTACAGGATCGTTCTTTTTCCGATAACTGATCAATATAATAAAGTAAAGTAGTGCGGTAAAGAGGGTTACTCCAACAGGATTAGTAGTAAGGATACCAAAGAAAATCAATAACAAAGCAATAAGAGCAATAAGACTCATGCTCATGGTACCTAAAGCTTTGGTCTTACGCGCTAATAAGAAGCCTGCAAGACTAATTAAGAACCAAACTAAAAGGACAGTGTAAGATAAAGAACCAGCGAGATAGTTGAATAAGCTGTCTCCTAAGAAGTAAGAAAGAACAACACCAATATACAATGTCCCAGAGCAGAAGAGCACAGCTCTTTGAGGAACCTTGCTTTTATTTAAAGTAGCGATTTTTTGCGAAAACTTCCCTTTATGATTTTTTAAGCGGAAGAATAAAATTCTTGAAGAGGCATAAATGCCAGAGTTGATTGAAGAAAAGAGCGCCAGAATAATAATGAAATTAATGATGTCTGCAGCAAATGGAATATGCATTTTGTTAAAGACCATGACAAACGGGCTCATTGTTGATGTTGCCAAGTCGTTCCAGTTGTAGATAAGGAGCAAGAGGAACATTGGGACGATATAAAAAGAAATGATACGTCCAATAACGCCTCGGATAGCGCGTGGGATAGCAGTTTTAGGATCTTCTGTCTCACTAACAGTAATGGCAATGAGTTCAGAACCACCGTAGGAATAGATAACAATCAATAAAGAATTGATAACGCCTTTAAGTCCGTGTGGCGCAAAGCCACCATATTTTGTCATCCCTGAAAATGCAGATATCAAGTTGGTATTAAAAATGTTTTGTGCAACTAAAATGACACCAAAAATAATAAGAAGAATGATAACGCTGATTTTGATAAAAGCAAGCCAGTATTCTGTTTCGGCAAAGAATGTTACTGACAGTAGGTTAATAAGTGACGTTAGGATAGCGATGAGTAAGACAAAAGCCCATGAAGGGATATTAGGAAACCAAAGCTGTATAAAGCTAGCAGCAGCGACAGCTTCGGCAATAATATTAATCATCCAAAGTGACCAATACACCCAGTCGGTAAAGTCGGCCGCATGGTTACCCAGATAAGGTTGAACCAAACCTGAAAGGCCATGTGGTTCATCCGAGCTGAGAACTAATTTTTCTAAGCTCTTCATCACGAAGAATAAAACCACGCCTCCGATAAAGTAAGAAAGAAGGACAGCAGGACCAGCAGATTCTATAGCGGAAGCGCTCCCTTTAAAGAGTCCAGCCCCAATTGCTCCACCTAGAGCAATCATAGTGATATGGCGTGTTGCCATTCTCTTTTGTAAATTTTGATTATTTTCCAATTATAAATTCCTCTCGTTATAAAAATAAATATTTTTAATTTAAAATTCTAAGTCAAATTAAGTCTCCTCTCATTTTATTGTCACGTTTGAGTAGCAATAATCGTTAAAAATAAATTAAAAAAAGATGCCCAAAGGGACATCTCTTTGCCCCTTTTTGACCAACGCCAAAGAGGACTCACACCTTTACTTTACAGTACTTAGTGTGAGCCCATAATCAACAACAAAACTGTGTGATAAGCGTTAATCATTTTTTGAGCCTCTTTATTTTAATAGTGTAAAGTATAATACAAATAATACAAAAATTCAAATTTTTGCACAAATTAAAAAATTAAAAGTGGACTTAAAAAATTTTTATGTCAAAAGGTTTTTACATTGACTTACACTGAAGGAACTAAGTTTTAGAGAAAATTTTTATTGAAGATGGACATACGTTTTTTATTAGGACATTCGTGAAAAAATTAGCCAAATATGGTATAATGTATGCACATTTTAAAGGGATTTAGAAGAAAAAATAGACGGAGAGTTGGTGCAAAAAGGCATCAAAAATAGGATAAAGATAAAATGAGCAGAATGATGCCAGCACGTGTACGCAGTGAAGGAATAGCCCTGTATAGTCAGGGGCTTTTAATTGATCCGTCAATAGAAGATTTTAAACTTTCTGCAGAGGTTGCAGGAGAACAAGTAATTTACGATATGGATGGAGCGCAGGACTATTGTTCTTGTGCTGATTTTCAGCGTAATCATCGCTATTGTAAGCACATTGCTGCAGTAGAAGAATACCTCAAGAATGAAAATAAAGAAATCGAAGACGATAAAAAAAATATAGAAAAGATTGAGCTAGTGGCAAATGATGAATTGGCTGCCAACGCTGCCTTTTTAGATGCCTTGAATGGGGAAACACAAGTTAATTTCGGAGCAGAGCAATTTTCGATTGAAGTACATGTTGAAGATAATTCACAACTCTATGATGTTTTTTCTATGGATTACTTCATGTATTTTGACTTACGCTTATATAGCGAACGTTTAGGTAGGGCTTATGTGATTAAGGATATTCCATATTTTTTGAGAACATTGCAAAACTTTGGACAATATTCGCTTGGTGCTCTTCACTATGTTGATCTCTTTTTTGATAATTTCGATGAAGCCAGTCAAGACTTTTTGAATTTCTTGCTTAAAATACATGGCAAACTTGATGCCCAAATGGCCAATCAACTATATATTAAAAATGGACGTTACCTCAACTTCCCTTATCTTTTTATTGAAGAGGCAATGGATTTGGCTTCTAACTTGTCACGTTTTAGCTTGAGATTATCAGGTGCATTGGTTAACTATTTCACCTTCGTTACTCTTGACGAGGATTCAGAAATTTTTAAATTTAGTGTGACAAGCCAAAGAGACTTTATTGAGCTAAAAATCGAAGATAATGCTTTCAGTTCCTTTTACAGTGGTTCTCTTTTATATTATAATCATGTCTTTTATAAGGTTGACCATGAACAAAAACGGTTGTTACAGCTGGTTCAAAAAGAACTTGAGGGTGTAAAACATAATCAATTTTCATATATGGATAAGGACAAAGTAGCACAAGCACTGCAACAACTTTCTAGTTTAGGTCAAATCTCAGCTCCTGAAAATTTTGTTATTCGCCCCTTTACACCGATTTTTAACTTTGCTAATCCTGATGGACAAAATATAGAACTTTCGGTTCAATTTGATTATGGAAATTTTAAAGTGGAACACTTCCATGAATTAGAAACACTCGAGTTTTCAAGAGACTTACGCCTAGAAAATAAGATATTTACGCTCATGGCTCGTTTTGGTTTCACACGTTCTTTTACAAGTTCTGTTACGCTTTCGGCACAATTTGCAGAAACTTTCTTTATTAAAATTTTGCCCCAATTCCAGAAATTAGGTCAAGTAAAACTGTCTCCTGGACTAATGGATATGAAAGTCGATGAAGTGCCGGAAATCATGATTGATCGTCGAGGAGGCTTGTTGGATATCGCCTTTGAAATGCCAAGCATCGGCGAAAATGAATTTGCAAATGTTATTGCACAACTGCAAAATAATGCGGAATATTATGTCAGTGAAAACGGAAAATTATTTATCTTTGACCAGAAGTTCAGTGAGTTGAAATCGGCTTTACGAGAACTGGATGATAATTTTACTATTAGTGGAACGAGCTTAGAAGTCAATGTGACACGTAGCTTCCAAGTTTCTAAAATATTTGAAAATATTTCAAGTAGCAATTTTTCGAATGAATTTAAAGCCTTCTATGAACACTTAACGCACCCAGAAACCTTCCCTTACGAAAAACCTGAGCATGTCAAAGCAGAGCTGCGAAGTTACCAGGAAACAGGAGTTCGTTGGATGTCTATGTTAACGCACTATCACTTAGGAGGTGTGTTGGCAGACGACATGGGGCTGGGTAAAACAGTACAAGCAATCACCTATTTACTATCAAATCTAAAAAAAGATGAAACAGCCTTAGTCACTGCTCCTGCCAGCCTTATTTACAACTGGGCCAGTGAGTTTGAGCAATTTACGGACACGGTAGATTATGTGGTTGTTGATGGGATGAAGGCCGATCGTGATGCTTTGATTCACGGGAAACATCAAGTTTATATTACAAGTTACGGAAGTTTCCTTAAGGATTTCGATGATTATCAAGACAAGAAGCTTAACTATCTTCTCTTGGATGAAGCACAAGCTGTGAAAAACTACAGCAGTAAAACAAATAGAGCACTTAGTCAACTGAATGTTGAGCATACTTTTGCTTTATCAGGAACGCCGTTGGAAAATCGCTTAGAAGAAATTTGGGCTATTTTCCAAGTGGTCATGCCTGGCTTTTTACCAAAACGGGAAACATTTAATAAGATGTCGCCAGAAGTTATTGCCCGTATTATCCATCCATTTATTATGCGTCGTAAAAAAGAAGAAGTTCTGACAGAGTTGCCTGATAAGATGGAAATGACCTTACGCAATAACATGGTTGAAGAGCAAAAGCTCTTATACTTAGCACAATTGGAATTGATGCAACAATCTGTCCGTCAAATGGACAGTGCGAGTCTTAAGAAATCACGTATTGAAATTTTGGCAGGAATCACACGACTCCGTCAAATATGTAATACACCGGCACTTTTCATGGATAACTATGAAGGTGGTTCTGGGAAGTTAGACAGTTTGATGGAGCTTTTAGAGCAAGTCAAGGCATCTGGTCATCGCCCTTTGATTTTCTCACAGTTTACCAAAACCTTCCCTTACATTGAAGAAGCCATGGAAAAATTGGACCTCACAGCTTATAAGCTAACGGGTTCTACTCCAGTCAAAGAACGGTTAGAAATGGTGCAAGCCTTTAATGCTGGAAGTCGTGATGCTTTTCTCATCTCACTGAAAGCAGGTGGTGTAGGTCTGAACCTTACAAGTGCTGATGTTGTTATCCTGGTCGATCTCTGGTGGAATCCAGCGGTTGAGGAACAAGCCATTGCAAGAGCTCATCGTATGGGGCAAAAGAGTACTGTTGAAGTCATTCGCTTGATTACACAAGGAACGATTGAAGAAAAAATCATGGAGATTCAGGAACGTAAAAAAGATTTGATTGCAAATGTTTTAGACGGTGATGTGATTGATAAGACGCTCAGCGAAGCAGAAATCAGAGAAATTTTGGGACTATAACTTTAAAAATCACTGAAAATGCGATATAATAATAATTGAAACACTTACCTAAGAAAAAAATAAGATTAAACAAACTTTTTAAGGAACGTAGAGGAAAAGTTTCAAGACAAACAAAAAATTAAGTAGGGCAAGCAATGAACGAAGGAAGAAGAGTCGTATTTCCAATCATAGATGATGATGAAATGCTTGAAAAAGACACACGCGTCATCATGACAAATTCACAACTGATTACTAAGAATCCTAGTCAACAAGACGAGGCTTCTTTTGGTGGTGTTCAAATGTCTGATAAAAAACGTTCAGATGTCTATAAGCCAATAAAAACAAAGGTCAGCTATAGCACTCAACATCGTCCATTAAATAGCAATCATAGTGGGTATAGTTCTTTTGATAAAATGCCTAAAAAAACGAGTGTTGATGAATCAAAAGAAAAGGCCAAAAGAGAAGCAGCGGTACCTCCTAAACGTCCAAAAGGCTATGTTCATCCGCTAGAGCGTGATAAAGATGATTTTTCTTTACGCCGTTCATCAGCAGTACTTAATGCAGCGAAACCGGCATCGAGTGAAAAGAAGACAATCGAACAAAAGCCGATGTCTCCAAGACGTCCAGCCACTAATAATCCGATTCGGGATATGAAAAAACGAGGATTAAACCTCGATGAAGCTATTATTTCTGGCTCTCCTCAAAAAGGAGAAGATAAGGCTAAAACTGCAAAAAATGAGTATTTCGATAATAAACGGAAGAACTTATTTGACCGCGGACTTTAAATAAAAGAAGGAGAAAAGATTTCAGTTCCGACTGAAATTTCTTATTTATCATGGAAAAAGTATATCATTTTATAGGAATTAAAGGCTCAGGTATGAGTGCACTCGCTCTTATGCTCCACCAAATGGGTAAAAAAGTACAAGGTTCAGATACAACTGACTACTATTTTACACAACGTGGACTTGAGGAAGCGGGTATTCCTATTCTTCCTTTTGACGAGAAAAATATTACACCAGAAGTTGAGTTGATTGCAGGGAATGCTTTCCGTACGGACAATAATGTAGAAATTGCTTTTGCTGAAAAAAATGGCTTCACTCTTAAACGTTACCACGAGTTTTTAGGTCATTTCATGGAAGATTTTATCAGTGTTGGGGTTGCGGGGGCGCATGGTAAAACTTCAACGACAGGAATTTTAGCTCATGTCATGAAAAACGCTGTAGATACGTCATACTTGATTGGTGATGGTACAGGACGTGGAAATGCGGACAGTGAGTATTTTGTTTTTGAATCTGATGAATATGAACGTCACTTCATGCCTTATCATCCAGAATATACAATTATTACAAATGTTGACTTTGACCATCCTGATTATTTCCAAAATATCGATGATGTAGCTTCTGCATTCCAAGACTATGCTCAAAATATTAAAAAAGGTATTTTCGTTTTTGGAGAAGATCCTTATTTACGTAAAATTACAGCAGAAGCACCGATTTACTATTATGGTTTTGAAGATGGAGATGATTATCAAGCAAAAGATATCATCCGCTCAACACGCGGCTCATCTTTTGATGCTTATTTCCGCGGTGAAAAAATCGGACACTTTGTCGTGCCTGCTTATGGGAAACACAATATTGCAAATGCCTTGGCAGTAGTTGGTGTAACACATCAGCTTGGCTTGGATATGAATGATATTGCTGATCATTTGTTGACTTTCTCTGGTGTAAAACGCCGATTTACAGAGAAAAAAGTTGGCGAAACAATCATTATTGATGATTTCGCACATCATCCTACCGAAATCGAAGCAACGATTGATGCAGCGCGTCAAAAATATCCAGATCGTGAAATTGTAGCCGTTTTCCAACCTCATACATTTACACGAACAATCGCCTTTGCAGATGAGTTTGCTCAAGTCCTTGATTCTGCAGATACTGTGTATCTTGCTGAAATTTATGGCTCTGCGCGTGAAGTTGACCACCATGAAATTACAGCACAAGACCTAGCGGATAAAGTACGTAAGCCTGCTCGTGTTATTTCAGTGGAAAATGTTTCGCCACTTTTGGATCACAACCGCGGCGTTTATGTTTTCATGGGCGCAGGCAATATCCAACAATATGAAGCAGCCTTTGAGGATTTGCTCAGTCAGTTGACAAAAAATACATTGTAAAAACAAAAAGACTTCCTCAACAGGAAGTTTTTTTATTTGTTAAAGTAGAAGATAAATGATTTAAAAGTAACAATCATTATCCCCAAAAAACTAGCACCATTAAATTATATACCCCAATCTGTAAACCTATACCGCTTATCAGCTCTATGATATAATAAAAGTATGCTAACATTTCCACTGGTCAATGATACGTCACGAAAAATCATCCATATTGATATGGATGCCTTTTTCGCTTCAGTAGAAATACGGGACAATCCAGAATTAAAAGGTAAGCCTGTAGTTATCGCACGGAATCCACTGGAAACAGGAGGACGTGGCGTTGTTTCAACGTGTTCCTATGAAGCTAGAGCCTTTGGAATCCACTCGGCTATGAGTGCAAAAGAAGCTTATGAACTCTGTCCACAAGCTGTTTTTATCAGTGGAAATTATGAAAAGTATCGTGCCATTTCAGAACAAGTTCGGGAAATTTTTAATCGTTATACCGATGAAGTAGAAGCGGCATCCATTGATGAAGCTTATCTGGATGTTACGCGAAATAAGATTGGATCAACAAGTGCAATCAAAGTGGCGAAACTTATACAGCATGATATTTTTATTGAGCTTGGTTTGACTTGCTCAGCAGGGGTTTCCTATAATAAATTTTTAGCAAAAATTGCTTCGGATTATGAAAAGCCCCATGGTTTGACTGTCATCCTGCCCGAGGCAGCAAAAGATTTTCTAGCAGAACTGCCAGTGGAAAAATTTCACGGTGTGGGTAAGGCTACTGGAGCAAAGCTGCATGAGCTGGGAATATTTACCGGCGCGGAAATTCAAGCAGCTGACCCATTACTCTTGGCTGAACGCTTTGGGGTTTATGGCTGGAATCTTTTTTTGAAAGCCAATGGTATTCATCATGCTCCGGTTGTGACAAGTCGTCAAAGAAAGTCAGTAGGTAAAGAAAGAACTTATAGCAAACTCCTCTATAATAGTCAAGATATCAAGCAGGAACTCGCTAACCTCTCCGAACGCGTCTCTACTAATGTGAAACGCCATCAACTTCTGGGTGATACAGTTGTACTCAAGTTACGTTACTCTGATTTTAAGACAATTACGAAACGCAAAAAACTTTCCGAGAAGATAAATGAAGCAATTACACTTGCACATGTGGCTCAGGATTTACTGGAAGAGATTGATTATGATGAAACAATAGGAGTCCGCCTTCTTGGAGTGACCCTTACGGGATTTGGGGCAGAAGAATTACGATTAGATATGCAAAACTGAGAAAAGGAATAAAGGGGAGTTTTTTCCTTTTTTTAATGAGTAAAAAACATAGGCCAAACATACAAGCCAGTTGGATAAGTAGGAGGATTTCTTCTAAAGATACAGAAAAAGATACCAAGAAAAGCCAGAGGAAGTCGCCAGCACCAATCCCAATATTGATAAAAAAAGAAACACAAGCAAGACCGAGCCAGAAATAGCTTATGGGACTGATAGGAAAGAAAATAAAAAAACAAGCAGTAAAGCCTAAACCAATATTTAAAGGATAAGAGTAAGTATCAATATCAAATTTACTCAAAAGTAAGCTTATGGAGAGGGTTAAAAAGTGGATTAAGTCTAAATCAAACCAAAGTGCGCCAAAGAGAATTCCGGTAAGAAATTCTAAGATAAAATAACTGTAAGAAAATTTTTCTCCACAAAAGGCGCACCTACTTTTAAAGATGAATTGAGAGATTAAAGGAAGGAGTTGCCACCATTTGAGGACTTTTTGGCAAGAACTACATTGTGAACGCCCAAAAATAATTGAGGCCTCTGTACCCCAGCGCTCACTTACTAGACCGAGGAAAGAGCCAAAGATGGTCCCGATAATGAAGTAAAATATAAGCATGTTTATTAATACGATAAAAAGATAAAAAACTCACAATCTTAAGCAGAATATTTTATAATTGACCTCTTTTTTTATATAATTGTAATAGAAATAAAAAATTGGAGGTTTCTATGTCTAAGGAAAAAACACAAGAAGTTTTGAATCAAACAGTTGCAGATTTATCTCAAGCAGCAGCACTTGTTCATCAAACACACTGGTATATGCGTGGTTCTGGTTTCTTGACTTTGCATCCTAAAATGGATGAGTTCATGGATGGACTTAACGAGCATTTAGATGAATTTGCTGAACGTTTAATTACGATTGGTGGTTCACCAGTTTCAACGCTTAAAGAGTTTGATGAGAAGTCAAAAATTGAGCTTCAACCAGCAACTTGGGATAAATCAATGTCTGAACGTTTGCACGGTGTCTTGGATACTTACAAATACTTGGCTAAACTTTTCCAAGAAGGCATGGATATTGCTGAATCTGAAAATGATGCAGTTACTGTTGACCTTTATACAGTTGCACTCGGAGATGTTGAAAAAACAATCTGGATGCTCGAAGCAGAACTTGGATAATAAAAAAGACCTTACACACGCGGTAAGGTCTTTTTTTTTTATCCGTTTTTAATTTTTCCAGGCCAGTTGTTCAAGCCAGTTTTAAGAATATAAACTTCTGGTACGCCAGCTTTTTTGAGTTGTTTAGCAACTTTGACTGAAGCTGTTGGTTTACCATTTTCATAAAGTAATACAGGTTTCTTTTTGTTGATTGCGTTCAAACTTTGTTCTATTTGAGAAGCAGGTAAATTACGAGCACCAAGGATGTGTTTTACTCGGAAATCTGCTGCTTCGCGTACATCGATAAGTTGCGAAGTAGCCATCAAACGTTCAAATTCAGGTGCTTCAACGACTTTGGCGTTACGTTTGAGTGTCCAACGTGGATAGAGAAAAAAGACAACAATGAGGGCTAAAAGTATAAAGTCAATGATCCAGATCATTTAAGTTCTCCTAAGATTATTATTTGAATTTTAAAGCAAGGCTTGCGGCACCGATGATACCAGCATCATTTCCAAGCTCAGCAAGTTTAATTTTTGTAGAATCACGTACTGTTGAAAACGAATATTTTTGGAAATAAGTTTCAACTTTAGAACGAAGAAACTCTCCAGCAGCAGAAACGCCACCACCGATGACAATAGCAGCAGGATTTAGGGTACTTCCAAGGTTAGCACAAGCAAAACCAAGGTAATAAGCAAATTTATCCACAACGCTAAGTGCAAAGGCATCACCTGCTTCTGCTGCAATAAAGATGTCTTTTGAAGTTACTTCGTCACCATTGTCGATACTTGCTTTAATTTGGCTGCTTCCTTCGTATTCTTCAGCGAATTTTCTTGCAAGACGTACGACCCCAGTAGCAGAAGTGACTGTTTCTAAGCAACCATGGTTTCCACAAGTACAAGCAAAACCATCATGTGGTTCTACTACGATATGTCCGATTTCACCGGCAGCGCCAACAACACCGTGGATAAGATTTCCAGCAGCAACAATACCGCCACCAACTCCAGTTCCTAAAGTGATAAAGACAACATCTGGCTGATTTTCACCAGCTCCGACCCAACGCTCGCCTAAAGCTGCAACATTTGCATCATTGTCAAGAATGAATGGTAGGCCGACGCCTTCGCTAATAGGCGCACCAACTTCTTGAGTATCGGCCCAGTTAAGGTTAAATGCACCTCGGACAGTAGCAGCTTCAATATCTACTGTACCAGGCGTGCCCATTCCAATACCAATAAAGTCAGACTTATCCAAGTTGTAAAGATTTAAACGGTGATTGATAGACTCAATGATATCAGGGACAATATGTTTTCCGTCACTGAGAATATTTGTCGGGATAGCCCATTTATCTTGAACTTCACCTTCAAGTGTCAAAATACCGAACTTGATAGAAGTTCCGCCGAGGTCAATACCAATAATTTTGTTAGCCATTTAGTTTTTCCTTCTCAATTCTTTCTTCACGACGTAAAATAAGTTGGGCAGTGAGGTATTCTTTATCACTTTTCTCAAAAATCCCCTGTTCAACCATATTTGTAAGTTCCTGTTGCATAAAATAAATCGCATCTAAGCGATTGGTCATGAAATTAATAAAACCGTATTTTTTTAACAATTCCTGTACATCATAAAGTGTTTTCATTGTTCTATTTTACCCTAACTGTAAGCGGTTTTCAAGTGTTGATAAGTTTTTAAGTGACTTTTTAGTCGTTATTTTTCTTAACCAACTGTAACTTGTTTGGACTATTTCAAAAATATAAACTAATTTTCATAGTAGGAAGTGAGTCAAATTTGTTAATTTTATACCTTAGAAAACTTGTAAACGCGTGCATTTTCGCCTTTGACAAAAAGTGTGCTATAATAAATCTGATATATTGTTTGGGCGCACCATAAAAGCTAGCGTTCAAGCTACGGAGACGCGATTTCCGTATGAATTTTTCGAAAGAATAGGTAGAAATAAATTGACTAAATTACGCGAAAACATCAGAAACGTTGCGATTATTGCCCACGTCGACCACGGTAAAACAACTTTGGTTGATGAGTTACTTAAACAATCACAAACGCTTGATGCCCGTACAAACCTTGCTGAACGCGCAATGGACTCTAACGCCCTTGAACAAGAACGCGGGATCACAATCCTTGCTAAAAATACAGCTGTAGAATATGGCGACACACGCATCAACATCTTGGACACACCAGGACACGCGGACTTCGGTGGTGAAGTAGAACGTATCATGAAAATGGTCGATGGTGTTGTTCTTGTCGTAGATGCTTATGAAGGTACAATGCCTCAAACACGTTTCGTGTTGAAAAAAGCTTTGGATCAAAACTTGACACCAATCGTTGTCGTGAACAAGATTGATAAACCATCTGCACGTCCACAAGAAGTTGTAGATGAAGTGTTGGAACTTTTCATCGAACTTGGTGCCGACGATGATCAATTGGACTTCCCAGTTGTTTATGCTTCAGCTATTAATGGATCATCTTCATTGAGCGATGATCCCGCAGATCAAGAAGCAACAATGGATCCAATCTTTAATACAATCATCGAACACATCCCGGCTCCTATCGATAACTCTGATGAACCTTTGCAATTCCAAGTTTCTCTCTTGGACTACAATGATTTCGTGGGTCGTATTGGTATCGGACGTGTTTTCCGTGGCACAATTAAAGTTGGGGACAATGTAACACTGTCTAAACTTGATGGTTCAACTAAAAACTTCCGTGTAACAAAACTTTTTGGTTTCTTTGGCCTTGACCGTCAAGAAATCACTGAAGCAAAAGCAGGTGACTTGATTGCTGTTTCTGGTATGGATGATATCTTCGTAGGTGAAACTGTTACACCTACAGATGCCATTGAACCATTGCCAGTTCTCCACATTGACGAACCAACACTTCAAATGACTTTCCTTGTAAATAACTCACCATTCGCAGGCCGCGAAGGTAAATGGGTAACTGCACGTAAAGTTGAAGAACGTTTGCAAGCAGAACTTCAAACAGACGTATCACTTCGTGTTGAAAATACTGATTCACCAGACAAATGGATCGTTTCAGGTCGTGGAGAATTGCACTTGTCTATCCTTATCGAAACAATGCGTCGTGAAGGCTATGAACTTCAAGTTTCACGTCCAGAAGTTATCGTTAAAGAAATTGACGGTGTAGAATGTGAACCATTTGAACGTGTACGTATTGATACACCTGAAGAATACCAAGGATCAATTATCCAAGCCCTTTCAGAACGTAAGGGTGACATGTTGGACATGGAAATCACAGGTAATGGTCAAGCACGTCTAGTCTTCTTGGTTCCAGCACGTGGTTTGATTGGTTTCACAACAGAATTTATGTCAATGACACGTGGATATGGTATCATGAACCACACATTTGACCAATATATGCCAATGGTTAAAGGAACAATCGGTGGACGTAGCCGTGGTGCTTTGATCTCTATGGACCAAGGTTCTGTAACATCTTATGCTATGGGATACGTACAAGAGCGTGGTACACTTTTTGTTGACGCGGGTACAGAAGTTTACGGTGGTATGATTATCGGTGAGCACTCACGTGATAATGACTTGACAGTTAACGTGACAAAAGCTAAACAACAAACAAACGTTCGTTCATCTAATAAAGACTCAACTTCAGTCCTTAACGCTTCTAAAATCTTGTCTCTTGAAGAATCATTAGAATTCTTGGGTGATGACGAATACATGGAAGTAACACCAGAATCAATCCGCTTGCGTAAACAAATTCTTGACAAAGCAATGCGTGAAAAAGCAACGAAAAAGAAAAAAACTGCTGAATAATAGTTTGCATATGGCGCTTGAAACAGCAGAGGAATTTGAGGAAAGACTAAGAAGCCAAAAATAAGGAGAAAAGCATGTTTTATCTGATACTTTTAGTTTTATTTGCCTTGGGCTATATCTTTTTAATGCCGAAGGATGTGAGAAGAAGTGCAGATATCTTTGTTTTTGCATCTGTGTCTGTCCTCATCGTGGCTGTAGCCATCGGTCAAGCGGTCAGTCACCGTGCTGCTTTATATGAAATTGCAATGGTGATTGCACTCTTAGCCCTCGCTGTTAAGGCTCTTGTGGAAATTGAAAAATTATAAAATAAGAAATAGTTTGTCTCGGGCAGACTATTTTTTGGAGGTTACATGGATATAGAGAAAATCGAAAAAGCCTTTGGATTAGTTCTTGAGAATATCATGGCAATTCAAGCAGAGCTCTTGACGGATTTTTATGATGCTTTTGTGGAACAAAATGCAGCTTACTTAGGCGCTTTAGAATTTGCGTCACTGACGAAGGAAAATAATGATAAGGTTCGTTCAATGAACCTCACGAAAAGTGAATGGCAAAAGCTGTTTCAGTTTGTTTTGCTTCAGGGGTCACGTGTCGCACCAATGCAGGCAAATCATAATTTAACTCCGGATTCTATTGGTTTCATCTTTAATTTTATCATTGAGGAGTTACACAAAGAAAGAAAGATTCGTTTACTAGAATTTGGCTCAGGAACGGGGAATTTGGCGGAAACGCTTTTGGTTCACATGCAAAAAGAAGTAGACTATGTTGGTTTTGAAGTAGATGACCTCTTGTTGGATTTGTCCGCTTCAATGTCAGAAGTCATGGGAACAGAAGCAAGTTTTCTCCAAATCGATGCCGTTAAACCACAGCCCTTGGAACCTGTGGATGTTGTGATGAGTGATCTCCCAGTTGGTTATTATCCAGACGATGAAACAGCCAGCCATTTTCAAGTGCATGACAAATCAGAACATACCTATGTGCACCATTTAATGGTTGAGCAATCTTTCAAATATCTGAAAGAGAGTGGTTTTGCGCTCTTCTTAGCTCCAGATAATCTTTTGACAAGTGCACAGTCTGAGTTTTTGAAGGCTTGGATTAAAGAGCATGCGCATGTTGCTGCAGTTATTACATTACCTTCATCACTCTTTAAAGGTGCAGGGAAATCAATTTATTTATTAAGTAAAAACCAGACAAATACACCGACTTTTGTTTACCCCTTGTCTGATTTAGCAGACCGTTCTATTTTGCAAGAATTTATGTCTGAGTTTGTGAAAAATGTTAAGATTTGACCAAAAACTCTTGGCCAGTCACTGCCTTCAAATTGGTTTTGTGATATAATTTAAGAGAAATTTGAAAGAAGAAGGATAGATAAAATGACAAAAACTCTTGCGGTTAATGCTGGTTCATCATCAATGAAATGGCAAATGTATGAAATGCCAGAAGAAAAAGTTCTTGCAAAAGGTTTAATCGAACGTATTGGCTTGAAAGATTCAGTCACAACCGTTAAATTTAATGATCAAAAAGAAGAACGTGTGTTGGATATTGTAGATCATACACAAGCCGTTCACATTTTACTTGAAGACTTGAAACGTTTCCATATTGTTGAAGAATTTTCAGAGATTACAGGAGTAGGTCACCGTGTTGTCGCTGGTGGAGAGTTATTTAAAAAATCTACTTTGATCGATCAGGAAGTACTGAAACAAATTGAAGAGCTTTCACCGCTTGCTCCCCTTCACAATCCAGCAAATGCTGCTGGTATAAAGGCTTTCTTGGAGTTGTTGCCTGAAGCAACAGCGGTAGCTGTTTTTGATACGGCTTTCCACACAACAATGCCTGAAAAAGCTTTCCGTTACCCATTGCCTAAAAAATATTACACTGAAAATGCAGTGCGTAAATATGGAGCACACGGAACTTCACACATGTTTGTGGCACAAGAAGCTGCAAAAATGTTAGGCAAAGATATTAAGGATACAAAAATCATTACTGCTCATATCGGTAATGGGGGCTCAATCACTGCTGTAAAAGGTGGCAAGTCCATCGACACTTCAATGGGCTTCACACCCTTAGCAGGCATTATGATGGGAACACGTACAGGCGATATGGATCCTTCTGTTTTCCCTTATCTTATTGCTAACGACGATTCACTCAAGGATGCTCAAGACGTTGTCAACATGATGAATAAAGAGTCAGGACTATTTGGTGTTTCTGGTTTGTCTTCTGATATGCGTGAAATTATTACTGCTCGTGATGCTGGGGATACAGATGCAGCCTTAGCATTCGAAATGTATGTTGATCGTATTCAAAAATTCATTGGTCAATACTTGGCTGTTTTGAACGGTGCCGATGCGATTGTATTTACAGCAGGTGTAGGGGAAAACTCAGCTCCAGTACGTGAAGGCGTCTTAAAAGGTTTGTCATGGTTTGGTATTGATGTTGACTTCTCTAAGAATGTTTTTGGATTTGAAGGAGAAATGTCAACACCAGAATCACGCGTTAAAGTCTTTGTTATTCCAACTGATGAGGAGCTTGTAATTGCACGCGATGTTGAAGCGGCAAAAGCGAAATAAAATAAAACGGCGTGTAAAATGCCGTTTTTTTAATATTTCTTTTAAGATATTTTTTAAAGTTATGTTATACTAGTAAGACAAAAAGAAAACACTTACATATTGAAGGGATTTTTAAAATATGGAAAAAACACTCGCTGTTAACGCTGGATCATCATCACTAAAATGGCAACTTTATGATATGCCAGAAGAAAAAGTTATTGCTAAAGGTATTTTTGAACGTATTGGTTTGAAAGATTCTATTTCAACAACGAAGTTTGATGATCAAGTGCATAAAAGAGAGCAGGATATTGTTGACCATCGTCAAGCAGTCTTGCTTTTGATGGACGAGTTGATACATTTTAAACTCATTAGTAGTTTCCGTGAGATTACAGCTATTGGTCACCGTGTTGTTGCGGGTGGAGAATTTTTCAATACGTCTACTGTAATTACTCCTGAAGTTTTAGAAGAGATAAAAAACCTTTCAACTTTAGCCCCTCTCCACAACCCAGCAAATGTGCTAGGGATTGAGGCTTTTAAACGATTACTTCCAGATGCACTTGCTGTAGCTGTCTTTGATACAGCTTTTCACACGACATTGCCAGAAAAAGCCTTCCGTTATCCCATTCCAACAAAATACTATACCGACTATGCTATTCGTAAATATGGAGCGCATGGAACTTCACACATGTATGTGTCACGTGAAGCAGCAAAAGTTTTAGGGAAACCACTAGAAGACTTAAAACTTATCACCGCTCACATTGGTAATGGTGCTTCGATTACTGCTATTGAAGGCGGAAAGTCTGTTGATACTTCAATGGGCTTCACACCACTAGCGGGTGTTATGATGGGCACACGTTCAGGAGAAATGGACCCTTCGGTGATTTCTTATATGCTTGAAAGTGATCCTAGCCTACGCTCAGCGCAAGATGTTATTGATGTGCTCAATAAAAAATCTGGCTTACTTGGTGTATCAGAGTTTTCAAGTGATATGCGTGACCTAGAGGAAGCACGTAACGCTGGCAATGAAAAAGCTATCCTAGCTTATGAAATGTTTATTGACCGTTTGAAGAAATTTATCGCACAGTACTTCGGGGTCCTCAATGGAGCAGATGCACTTATCTTTACAGCAGGTATTGGGGAAAACGATACTGATGCTCGTCGTGATATTGTAGCAGGCTTGTCCTGGTTTGGTATGGAAATTGACCCAGAAAAGAATGTCCGCGGGGCAAATGGCATCATTTCTACTCCAGAATCACGTGTTAAAGTTTTGGTTATACCAACAGACGAAGAATTGGTTATTGCGCGTGATGTTGAAGCTGCAAAAAATAAATAATCTTGTTAAAAGACCATATGGTCTTTTTTTCAGCTAAATTTTATGGTAAAATAGTAGGGATAAAAAAGAATAGAGAAGAGATAGGTAACTATGGCTGATATTAAATATAAACGCGTACTTTTGAAACTTTCTGGCGAAGCTTTAGCTGGAGAAAAGGGTTTTGGAATTGATCCTGAAACAGTGAAAAAAGTTGCTGAAGAGCTCAAAGAAGTATATGCTCTTGGTGCAGAAATCGCCATTGTTTGTGGCGGTGGAAATATCTGGCGCGGCGTGACCGGTGAAAAAATCGGTATGGAACGTGCCCAAGCAGATTATATGGGCATGCTAGCTACGATCATGAACGGCTTAGCTCTTCAAGATACACTTGAAGCACTTGGTGTACCTACTCGTGTTCAAACAGCTATCGAAATGAAAGCTGTCGCAGAGCCTTATATCCGCCGTCGCGCTGAACGACACCTTGAAAAAGGTCGTGTCGTTATTTTTGCAGGTGGAACAGGTTCGCCATACTTCTCCACAGATACAACATCAGCACTTCGTGCAGCAGAAATTAATGCGGATGTTATTTTAATGGCTAAAAATGGTGTCGATGGTGTCTATAATGCAGATCCAAAACTTGACGAAACAGCAGTTAAATTTGACAACCTTACACACATGGACGTCATCACAAAAGGTCTTCACGTTATGGACTCAACGGCTTCAACAATGTCAATGGACAACCACATTCCACTTGTTGTCTTCAATATGAATGAATCTGGAAATATTAAACGTGTTGTTCAAGGTGAAGAAATCGGAACAACTGTAGAATAAATTTATAATAAAATAAAAAGGAAAAATCATGGCAAACGAAATTATTGATAATGCAAAAGAACGTATGAATAGCTCATTGAACAGCTTGCAACGTGACCTTGGTCACATCCGTGCAGGTCGTGCCAATGCGAGCTTGCTCGACCGCATCTCTGTGGAGTACTATGGCGCACCAACACCACTAAATCAAATGGCATCAATCACAATTCCAGAAGCGCGTGTTTTGATGATTACACCATTTGATAAAACAATTTTGAAAGATATTGAGCATGCCTTGAATGCTAGTGATATTGGAATTACACCAGCAAATGATGGTTCAGTTATTCGCTTGGTTATCCCAATGTTGACAGAAGAACGTCGTAAAGAGTTAGTTAAAGAGATGGGTAAATACATCGAAGGTGCTAAAGTTGCAATCCGTAACATCCGTCGTGATGCTATCGATACAGCGAAAAAACAAGAAAAAGCAAAAGAAATCACAGAAGATGATTTGAAAGTACTTGAAAAAGACATTCAAACTATAACAGATAATGCTGTTAAAGAAGCAGATAAAATGGCTGCTGAAAAAGAAAAAGAACTTTTGGATGTTTAAGTTTGTATCGTCATTTGATTGTAAAAGATTTTATTCTATATAATCGAGAGAGAGCAAAAAAAAACAATCAGAAATAAACGGCTCTGCGGAGCCGTTTTTAAGGAAACAGAATGAATAATTTATTAGCAACAACATTTTCAGCGATTATTACAGCTGAGAATGATCAATTTTACTTTTTGCAGAAAGATGATAATATCATACGTCTTGCAAAATCAGAAGGCGAACACCAGGTAGGGGATATCGTCACAGGTTTTGCCTATGTGGATAAATCTGACAAAATGTGCATGACAACGCAAGAACCAACAGCAACACGTGGAAAATTCGGCTGGGGCACAGTGACCGATGTTCGTCGTGACTTGGGCGCTTTCGTTGATATTGGTTTAGCTGGGAAAGATATCGTGGTTTCGCTTGATGATCTTCCGCTACCAGAAGATAAAGATCAATGGCCTAAAAAAGGGGATAAGCTCTTTGTTAAAATCGTCGTTGATGCGAAAGATCGTCTTTGGGGTAAATTAGCTTGGCACCAAGATTTCTGGGAAATGTCAGGACCGGCCTATGACAATATGCAAAACCAAGACTTACGCGGGATTGTTTACCGTAACAAAGAAACGGGCTCTTTCGTCTATCTTCCAGATAATAATATGCTTGGTTTCATCCATCCTAACGAAGCTTTTGGCACACTCCGTATCGGGCAAGAGCTTCAGGTACGTGTCATTGGCTTCCGTGATCAAGACCGTAGTTTAAACCTTAGTGCGAGACCACGTGCTTATGAAATGTTGGATGCTGATGCACAGATGATTCTCGCATATCTTGAGAGTATGGGTGGAAAAATGCCTTTTAATGATAAGTCAGCGCCAGATGATATCAAAGCGACATTTGGTATATCTAAAGGACAATTTAAAAAAGCGCTTGGCGGTTTGATGAAGAATAAAAAAATTAAACAAAGTCCAGAAGGTACAGAGCTCATTTGATAAAAACACTAAAAAGTTGGATTCATCCAGCTTTTTTTTCCCATAAATAAAAGCCGTTTGGAATTTAAAGAAAAAAATAAGTGCATGATAGAGTGAGTTTTGTTATAATATCTTCAACTAAGAAGAACGGGGAAAGAGTATGAGTAAAGAAAGAGCAATATTTGCCGGTGGATGTTTTTGGTGTATGGTACAGCCCTTTGAGGAACAAACAGGGATTCTTGCTGTGACAAGTGGTTATACAGGCGGTCATGTTGATAATCCAACTTATGAGCAAGTTTGCAATCATCAGACAGGCCATACTGAGGCAGTGGAGATTATCTTTGATAATGAAAAAATCACTTACAAAGATTTAGTGGAACTTTACTGGGAGCAGACCGATCCAACCGATATGTTTGGGCAATTTGAGGATCGTGGCGATAACTATCGTCCAGTTATTTTCTATACTGCTGACTCACAGAGAGAAGTCGCTGAAAAGTCAAAAGAAGCACTTCAAAATTCTGGACGTTTTGATCAGCCTATTGTTACCACAATAGAACCCGCACAAAAGTTCTGGCCGGCAGAGGATTATCATCAAGGATTTTATAAAACAAATCCTGAGCGTTATGCTTTGTCTAGCCGTTTACGTCATAAGTTTTTGGAGGAAAACTGGAAATGAGACAGCCTTTTTATACTTATTTGATGCGTCATCGGGCGCCAGTTGAGGTGGATGACGTTACACGTTTGGCTAATCTTGCCTTTGCGGATACACAGTTTCCCAAACAATCGAAAGACTTTGACGAAGTGTCCACATACCTGGAAACCTATGCCCCTTTTTACTTTAACTTGGGACTTTTTGACGATATCTGGGCAATGTACCTAGAAGCCTAAAAATGGAGGAAAACACAATGAAAATGGCACACACCTGTTACCGCGTCAAAGACTTGGACGCTTCAATCAAGTTTTATCAAGAAGCTTTTGGTTTTGAGGAAAAACGTCGTTGTGACTTTTTAGAATATGAATTTACTTTAGTTTATTTGACTTTACCTGGTGATAACTACGAATTAGAATTGACTTATAATTACAATCATGAAGCGTATGATTTGGGTAATGGCTATGGACATATTGCTATTTCGGTTGATAATTTGGAAGAACTGCATACAAAACAAAAACAAGCAGGGTTTGAAGTTACCGAACTTAAAGGGCTTCCTAACTCCGACACACGCTATTACTTTATTATTGATCCAGATGGCTATAAGGTTGAAGTGATTGCAGAGTAAATAAAAAAGAATAAAAAGACTGAATTATTTCAGTCTTTTTTTGATTTTCGCCTAAATGTAGCAGCCGCATTTTTCAAGCTTAAAGTATTTCTACTTTTTCATGAAAACTAAATGTAGAGGGAAAATTATCAGAGGATTCTCGTGTTAGACTAATAAATATAAAATAAAGGAAGGAGGCTAAAAAGTACTGTTGTCCTAGAAAAAAATAGTTGTATTTGAAAGGAAGCTTTATTATGAAAATCAAAAAAATTATTGCCGTATCAACTTTAGGGCTAGCTCTTTTTGGGGCAAGTCAGATTGCGACTGCTGAGAAAATATCTGCCGATGGTGTTTTTGGCGATAGTGTTGAAAAGATGGAACGTGCTGTTCGTATTTTGCAAAATAATTTTACGAAACACGGCAAACAGGTGGCATATTATAAAACTTTTCCAGATGCCGCTTTGGGGAAGAAAACCTTGACATCAGAGTATTATAATTGGGCTGTAAAGCATCAAAGCACTGCTTATGTCCAAGGCGGAGGAAATCAAAGTAGTGGCTGGTATCCGGCAGGTTATAAAGTTTGGGTATCTTCTACAGGTTATCGTTATGGAGGATATAGCTGGGGCTATCAGGCAGTTGGAAATAAATGGTAAATCGTGATGAATAAGCTGTTGAAATTTACCTTATTACTCCTTTTTTCTTTGATTACTTGCATGATTGCTTATATGCGTTATACCGATAAAGAAGCCACACGGTTGAGGGAAGCTGTTCAACTTCCAAATTATACCCAGATTTATCAGCCCAAAATAAATAATCCCAATAATGACCTTAACGACCTTGATGTGAAGGTAGAGTTTATAAATCGTAAAGATTTTATTAAGGCAATAAAAGAGGTTTCGCAAGAATTTGATGTTCCTTTTATTATCCGTGTGCGTTTTCTAGGGCATAAAAATGATGGAAAAGGTAATGTTGATTATGGATCCCCTCTATCAAATATTACTTATTTTGAAACACACTATCATCCTAGAAAAGAAAAGAAGTTTAGAGACCTCGATTATAAGGTAAAGATAAATAATAGCCCTATAGAAGATTTGACAGATGAGCAATATCAAGGAGCCAGTATATTTTTCAAATCTGACGATAAAAAAAGAGTTTTAGAAGCTTTATCCCAAAAGTTTAATCAAATCTCAAAAGTTCAAACAAGCTCTGCCAGTTTAGAGAATCAGCCGTCATGGTATATTCCGAGCAGTCCAATTATTAGAGTCAGTGATATCTATGTATTCCTTATTAAAGTTGTTCTTTTCTTTTACTTTGTTTTTATGTTTATATGGATAATTTTAAGAAATAAAGAAATAGCTATATTTTCTCTTAATGGCTTGAGCAACTTCATAATCCTCAAACGAATCTATCTTAAATCTTTTGTTGGAACACAGCTTTTGGTACTTTTTTTGGCAAATATACTGATAATAAGAGCAATTGATACAGAATACATAGGATTGATTTTTTTAATTTCAATTTTGAGTGTGTTTGGTGTATTGCTTATTATTGGAGTTATTGTGAGGTTTTCTCTGGCTCAGCAAGTCAATAATAAACCATTTTTTAAAAGATTTTATGTTGCTGTCTATCTTGTCAAGGTATATATTTTTGCAGCAAGTGTAGCAACAAGCATGGGATTGATGCTCTTGTTCAACAGTAGTATAGGAGTGTTGCAATCCTCGCCTATAAAAGGTTATGGTACTTTTCATGGCGGCGGTTCGGGTTATTTAGAAAGTTTGAAGAGTCATACACAGCACGAATCCCTTTTTAAATACATGGAGAATAATGGTGGTTTACACGCTGCAAAGAAATTTTTACCGCAGAAATTTTTGGAGAAATATCAAGGCATGGAAATTAATTCAGCTTATCTTCAAAAATATAAGATAGAAGATGTTAATGGAAATGATATTAAAATCCCGACTGAAACAAGTGAAGCGGTGATTTTAATTAACGAACGCTATAAAGATAAGTTGCATGAGATAAAAAAAGGATATTTGGAACTTCTAGATATGTCTGGTCTTTGGTTTAAAGGAAAGAATAGTCGTTTCATTATCATCAAAGATAAGCAAAAAATACCAGCTTTTCAAGGGGAACGAGGCGGAATTTTTTCTAATGGAAGAAAAGAGGAAATACGAGCAGATATAGTAGAGGTCCATACGGTAAATAATGCGGGAGTAAACACCTACATCAATATGTTTTATAATGGGAACACTCTTGGTGCTTTATTTCCTATTAAGAAAAGTGTGGAAAAAACTTATTTAGATCTACTCCCTAGTTTAAGGAAGGATAAGGTAGAAGCTAGTTTTACTTCATTTGTTTCTAGCTCAAAAATTGCAGAGAATGATATGAAGATGTATATTGGAGAGCGCTGGTCATGGGTATTTATGAACCTTCTAGCATTCATTCTCTTTATCATCATGATACTATCCACAACAATGATTTATTTCAGAGTCAATAAAGAAAAGCTTGCCCTTTTTCGGATACAAGGATTTTTCCGTCTAAGAAGCTATCGCTTTCTATTTATAATCATTATCATTCAAAACATAGTGTTTTTTACTCAATCGATGATTTTAGGCTATGATTTCACAGTCATTGAGGCTTATATACTTTATGCTTTGATTGAGATATTTTTAGTCTTCCACCTCCTCACTTGCCTCGAAAAGAAAGAGTTAGTCAACACCTTGAAAGGAGCATAATACAGCATGATAGAACTGCAAGAAGTGAGTAAAAAGTTTGGGAAACATCAGATTTTTGAAAATTTTTCCCTCAGTATTCCAGCTCAGAAAATGACAGCGATACTCGGAAGAAGTGGCGCCGGAAAGTCCACGCTTCTTAATCTTATCGGACTGATTGAAGGCGCAGATTCTGGGAGGTTATATATATCAGGGAAAAAAGCACCTAAGATAAACAGCAAAGAAGCGTTACTTATGCGGCGCAACCTGATAGCATTTCTTTTTCAAAACTTTGCCTTGATTGAAGATGAGAGCATTGAGCGAAATCTCAATATCTCTCTAGTGTATGAGAAAATAAAAGGCAAAGAAAAGCGACGTAGGATGAGAGAGATTTTAAATCAAGTAGGTATTGCTCATAAGCTAAGCGAAAAAGTATACGCTTTGTCTGGTGGGGAAAAACAGCGTGTAGCTCTGGCGCGTGCTTTGTTGAAACGCAGTAAGATTATCTTGGCTGATGAGCCGACCGGCTCTTTAGATGAACAAAATAGATCCTTGATACTGGGATTGTTACGCCAAGAAGTAGAAAAGGGAAAAACAGTCATCATTGTCACGCATGACCCAGCTGTTGTTGCAGCATGTGATGAATTCGTTGAAATATAGAGACTTGACAAAAACAACTATATTTGGTAGACTGTTTAAGTATGTTTTTAGCATATAGGCGTGGAAGATAGAATGGTCTATCATCATACCACATCACGAAAACAATATTATAAGGAGAAATTTATCGTGGCTAAACAAGTAGAAAAACTCGTTAAATTGCAAATTCCTGCCGGTAAAGCAACACCAGCTCCACCAGTTGGTCCAGCTTTGGGTCAAGCAGGTATCAACATCATGGGATTCACTAAAGAATTCAACGCGCGTACAGCTGACCAAGCTGGTATGCTCATCCCAGTTGTAATCTCAGTATATGAAGATAAATCATTTACATTCATTACAAAAACTCCTCCAGCAGCAGTTCTTTTGAAAAAAGCAGCTAAAGTTGAAAAAGGTTCAGGTGAACCTAACAAAGTTAAAGTTGCAACTGTAACAAAAGCACAAGTTGAAGAAATTGCAAACACTAAGATGGCTGACCTTAACGCTGGTTCACTTGAAGCAGCAATGTCAATGATCGAAGGTACTGCGAAATCTATGGGATTTGTAGTAGAAGGTTAATTTTTAATTAATCATCGCTCATTTTCCACACAAGTGGAAGGCTGTTATAATAACAGACAACCGATATTACCACAAGGAGAAATATAGAAATGGCTAAAAAAAGCAAATCAATGCGCGCTGCTATCGAAAAAGTAGACGCAACTAAACTTTACAGCGTTGAAGAAGCAGTAGCACTCGCTAAAGAAGCTTCAATCGCAAAATTTGATGCATCTGTAGAAGTTGCATACAATCTTAACATCGATACTAAAAAATCTGACCAACAAATCCGTGGTGCAATGGTATTGCCAAACGGTACTGGTAAAACTGCTCGTGTTCTTGTTTTCGCTCGTGGCGAAAAAGCTAAAGAAGCAGAAGCAGCTGGTGCAGACTTCGTTGGTGCTGATGAACTCGTAACTAAAATCAACGGTGGTTGGTTGGACTTCGACGTTGTAATCGCAACACCTGACATGATGGCTGTTGTAGGTCGTCTTGGACGTGTCCTTGGCCCACGTAACCTCATGCCAAACCCTAAAACTGGTACTGTAACAATGGACGTAACTAAAGCTATTGAAGAATCAAAAGCTGGTAAAGTTAACTACCGTGCTGATAAAGCGGGTAACATCCACGTACCAATCGGTAAAGTTTCATTCGACAACGAAAAACTTATCGAAAACTTCAAAGCTATCAATGCCGTAGTTGTTGCTGCTAAACCAGCTACAGCTAAAGGTACTTACATCACAAACCTTTCAGTTACTACAACTATGGGTGCTGGTGTTAAAGTTGATACAACAAGCTTCTAAGTTGAAAATTAAAAAGGCTCCTCAGGGAGCTTTTTTTGTATATCTTAGAAACACATATGTAATTTTCGTAATTTGAATTAGAAAAACATGCTTTTTCATGTTACAATAGTAATATGAAACGAATGACTCTATTAATAGGCTTTATAGCAGCCGTTTGGATAACTATTTATATCGGAACAGTATTTGAATTTCCCTTAATAAGTTTACAAATAATTTCATTGTTGTTACTTTTTACGACTTTTTACTTGGTGAAACTTGATGGAACTCGTGCTTGGTCCTATGTACTCATTATCGATATTTTCTTGGTATTTTTCCTTTTTACTTTTTATAATTCTCGTTATTTTTTCACATATATCCAATATGATAGCGATGTGACTGAAATTTTAATTATCGCTGGATCATTTATTATCTCCCAAATTTTAGGAATCTTTTGGGGCAGTCAATTTTATATTAATCCAAATAAAAAGTAGTGAATCATCCTTCACTACTTTTTTCTGAAAGTTTTTCTAAAATTTCATTGATTTTATCAACTTTAGGTTGAGCAAGGGTTTGAAATTCGTTCACTTTTCTTTGAATTTCTTGTCCGGTAAGCTCAGCCTTTTTTGCTTCAATTTTTACATTTTCTAAGTTCGCTTTGACCTCATCTATTTCTTTACTTAACCGTGAAAAGATTTCTGAGACGTCATTGATGAATTCTTTCATAAGATTTCCTCCGCAATTGCATTAAGATCATAAGTATGTGCTGTGAAAGCAGCAGAGAAACCATCATCTTCAGCATAACGTGGAATAAGGTGTACGTGAGTGTGGAAGACGGTTTGTCCAGCTATTTCCTCGTTGTTTTGCAGGATATTCATCCCCTTGGCGCCTAGAGAATCCACAAGTTTATTGGCGATTTCTGGAATTTTAGAGAAAAGCTGAGAGGCTTGCTCGGGTGCCATTGCTAATAAATTTCGTGTATGTGTTTTAGGTACAACTAAAGTATGCCCTTTTGTGGTCTGTGTGATATCAAGAAAGGCTACCAAGTTATCGTCTTCGTAGATTTTCGTACTTGGAATTTCACCCGCAATTATTTTACAAAAAATACAATTATCCATAAGAAATCTCCCTGTCCATTTGTAGAGTCTCAAAAGTTGAGCACTACTTTGTTATAAGTAAATTATAACAAATTCTTCTGTTTTTGCTTAGTGTAACTTGTTTAGAAAATTTTTTAGAAAGCGTTAAGACAAATAAATAGTTTTTAATGTTTAAAATTGGTATTATCATGGTAAGAAAAACAAAATAGGAGGTAAAGTCATGAAAAAAATTACAAACCAATTATTGCTTTTCATCCTCATGTTGGGGAGCATTTTGAATCTTACCCCATTGGTGAGTGCTGAAACAACGTCTCCAAGTGCAATACAATTTGTAGATCAAGTTGTTCTAAGTAATAACAATGGTCCAATAACCTCAAATAAAATAAGCGATGCTTCTTTGGTCAACGCTACCTACACGCTTAGTATTCCAAACGGTACAGTCATTGATACGGCGCAAACGTACTCAATGCCATTACCACAGGAATTAAAGTATACAGGAACTGCTCCAATTTTGCTGACTAAAGAAGATGGTACATTGTTAGGTTCAGTGACTATCCAAAATAATATGCTTAATATTGTTTTTGCGCCTGTTATCAACAATTTATCTAATCGTACATTATTTTTTAACTTTTGGTCTGGCTTTAATAAAAATACTTTAAATTATGATGCGGGGAATGATTTAGCCTTTCCGACAAAAAATAATTTAAATAATAGTATTCACGTTAATTTTTCAAAAAGTAGCTCAGGTGAAGGGTCAGGGAACAGTGCAATTGCTAAAACGTTGCACTATGAAGCAAATGATATAGTGACTTGGACTATTACCATAAACAATGGTGGTTATGAAATTTCCGATGCGAATTTTGCTGATACGATGAGCAACACGCAGGACTATATACCGGGTTCGACCAGTATACATTATAGAAACTATAAAAACACTGTTATTAAAACAGAGTCAACGGATTTGGTTTTTAATCCTAATGCAGATGGGAGTCAATCCACCTCCTTAAATCTTGGACATCTCCATGGTGACACAGAAGCATCTCTCACCGAACCCAATTCAGTGGTCATACATTATCAGACAAAATTAAAATCTAATCCTCTGAATAATAAATACCCTAATCAAGCTTTTTCCTATGATGGGACAACTCTAATTGATAGTGCAGTTTCCACTGCAACTTATCATGGACAAGGTGGAGGAGGAACAGGTGATCTTGCTGGTGATGTACTTATCAAATATGTTGACGAATTGGGAAATAAGCTCATAGATAATATTACACTCAAGGGAAACATTGGTCAACCTTACACTTCCGAGCAAAAAGAAATCGAGGGTTATACCTTTAAAGAAGTACAAGGGAATCCCACAGGAATCTTTACAGATCAGGCGCAAACCATCACTTATGTTTATACTAAGATTCCTGCTGCAGTAAATGGAGATGTTACAGTTCAGTATGTTGACGAAACAGGTAAGAAACTTTCAACTGACGAGAAACTGACTGGAAAAGTCGGAGATCCTTATATATCAGAGCAAAAAGAAATTGAAGGTTATACCTTTAAAGAAGTACAAGGGAATCCTACAGGAACCTTTACAGATCAGGCGCAAACCATCACTTATGTTTATACTAAATTACCAGTAAAAGGTGAAACAGTAACTGTAAAATACACAGGCGATGATGGTAAAAAAATAGCAGAAGATACAGTTCTTACAGGGAACATTGGTGAAGAATATGTTTCGACACCAAAAGAGCTCCCAGGTTATAGTATAAAAGGCGTGCAGGGAAATCCAAAAGGTGTATTTACCTCTACCAAACAAGAAGTAAAATACTTGTACGCGAAAAATCAAACGTATCAAGCTAATCTTCCGGCGACAGGAGAAGATAATGGAAAATTTTTGACCATCATTGGTGTTATTCTCTTATTTTTAATAGGAGGAGTAATAGTCTTTGTGCGAAAAATAAACAAATATAAGTAAGGCATCCTACCATTTCCAACCATAAAAAGATAAATAGATTAAAAACATTAAAAAAATCAAATCTATGTTATAATAATTTTTAATAAATTATAAATAAGGAGAAATTTAATATGGATGCGTATATTTTTGACTTCGATGGAACATTAGCAAATTCGGGGAGTACGGGTATATTGGCAACACAATCTGCTTTTCAGCAGTTTAACTTAAGTATTCCCTCAAACGAGACAATTAACTACTACACAGGTATTCCGATTGAAAAGTCTTTTAAGAAAATAGAGCAGGCTTATTTTAACAAGAACTTCTCTTTATTAAAGCAAGTCTATTTAGACAATATTGAATATGATTTAGAAGAAAATAAAGTTATTGCACTTTCTGCTAAAGCTTGTTATAGTCATTTATCTCCAGTGGAAGTTTCTTATATTGAAACGAGATTAAAAAGCTATCATATTTGGCATAGTTATGAACTCTATATTTTAGTGAATACCTTAGAGGAGATTGATCCTAGGTTATTACAAGATCTTGTAGGGCAAATGCTTTCCCAAAACGAACATTACTTGAAAGAAATAACAGAATTTAGAAATCTGCTTATTCGTGTTGTTCTCCGAGCGACACTTGTAATGATACGTCATGGCTACAGAGACGATTCAGAACGGTTTCTCAAAGCGTTTGAAGAATTAACGATAGTCTTTGACACCTATGTTCGAATATCCTCCCTTTTTGTAAAGGGATGTTGGATATACGCGTTTGAAAACCAAATTACGGGTAAAAAACTGACTGCACGTGCTTTAAAAATATTATCCGAAATCGGTGCTTTAGAACTACGGGAAGTTTTCCAAAAAGATTTTGAGAAAATCAGCAACAGATCAAGTGTATGAATGATAAGGGACTTTTCTACATAGTCCCTCATTTTTTTAGTAGAAAAATTAAGAAAAAGAGATTACATTAGAGGAAAGCAAAAGAAGTTGGGATATGATAAAATTAACTTATACTAAATTTGATTAGAAATGGAGATATTAATGTGGCTCTAAAAATAAATAACGTGACTGGAGGCTACTTTGGTAATCCGGTTCTTGAAGATGTAAGCTTTGAGATAGCGGATGGAGAACTGGTTGGACTTATTGGTCTTAATGGTGCGGGTAAATCAACAACTATTCAGGAAATTATGGGATTGCTCACGCCATACTCAGGTCAGATCGAATTGGATGGAATTACGCTCCAAGAAGATCTTGAAGGTTATCGTAAAAAGATTGGCTTTATTCCGGAAACACCAAGTCTTTATGAGGAACTAACTCTGCGTGAGCACATCGAGCTTACAGCTTTAGCTTATGGAGTTCCTGTAGAAGAAGCAATGCCTCGGGCAGAAGAACTCCTAAAAACCTTCCGTTTGGAGGATAAGTTAGATTGGTTCCCGGTCAATTTTTCTAAAGGAATGAAGCAAAAAGTGATGATTATTTGCGCCTTTTTGACGGATCCAAGTCTTTACATTATTGATGAACCCTTTCTAGGATTAGATCCTTTAGCGATTCAAGATTTAATCACACTTATGCTTTCTATGCGTGATGCTGGTGCTTCGATTTTGATGAGTACACATATTCTCTCAACAGCAGAGAAATTCTGTGACAAATTTGTCATCCTTCATGAAGGTAAGGTATTGATTGCGGGAACGATGGAAGATTTGCGTGCCAAATTTGGCAAGGAAGATGCCAGCCTTGATGAAATTTATTTAGAATTGACGAAAGGTGTAAATGCTCATGAATAGCTTATTTGAAGAACGCCGCAAAGTATACTATCGGCAAAATCTCAAATATTTGCGTTATGTGTTTAATGATCATTTTGTTCTCTTTTTGATGATTTTATTGGGCGCTTTAGCCGTACAGTATGCTCAATTTTTACAAGCTCACAGTTTAAATACTGCTGGAAAAGTTGGTTTAGTTCTTTTAATCACCATTCTAAGCCAGATTTTCGGAAGATTAGCCAGCTTCGTGGAACCTGCGGATAAGGTGTTTCTCTTACCGCAAGAGAAAGCAGTGCGCAAACATTTACTTCTGTCTTGCTTGCGTTCGCTTCTTTTCCCTGCGCTTATTAGTCTTGTTTTAGTCGGAATTGTGGCGCCTCTTTTAAAATGGTCTTTCTTCTATCTTTTGCTATGGTTTATTCTTTTAGTTTTGTTAAAAGCAGCTGGTTTAGGCCTTCGCTTACGTCAACTCATGCCCAATGGAATTATTTCTTGGGAGAGACTTATCGCTTACGAAGAAAACCGCAAAACGAATACATTACGCTTTTTTGCCCTTTTTACCAATGTTAAAGGACTGAAAACACAAAGCCGTCGTCGCAAATATTTAGATTTTCTCTTACCGAAAACGCTGCGAACCTATGAATATCTCTTTAGTCGTGCTTTTTTGCGCTCCGGAGACTATCTCTCGCTGACGTTGCGTTTGATTGCTCTTAGTGTACTTTCTTTAATTTTTATTGGTAACCCGATTCTTGCGGTTATTTTGGCATCGGTCTTTAATTATTTGTTGCTTTTTCAACTTTTTGCCCTCCAAGATTCTTTTGATTACCAAGTGTTGACGCGAATTTATCCACTCCGTCAATCATCAAAATTTGCAGCAATTAAAAATGTCCTCTCACGTATAATGCTTTTCGCGACAGTCGTAGAAGTCATTTTCGGTTTAGTCTTTCTGCAACCACGCCTTTATCTGATTGTACTTTTACTGGTGAATTTCTTGTTAGTGAAATTTTATATAAAAATGCGTTTGAAGGGCAAATAAAAAAACAGCTTAAGCTGTTTTTTTTATTTTGCAATAATTTTTGTTCCATGGACAAAGTTTGTACCTGTTAAGTTTGCGTATTCTTCATAGTTATCAACAGTTACACCACCACCAATAATAATAGCAATTCTTCCTTTCGCATATTTAACAAGATCTGCAATTTTTTCGGTATTGAGTGGCTTGTCGAGACTGTCTCCATGCATAAGAATTTTTTCGACGCCAGCTTCGACCAATGTATCGATGGCTGCATGCTGGTCCTCAATCTCATCAAAGGCCATGTGGAAGGTCACAGGAAGACCTTGAGAAGCCACCATAAGTGTTTCAAGGGCTTCAACGTCAATTTGATTGTCTTCTGTTAGAGCGCCTAAAACGAGATTTTGTGCACCAGCTTCGATAGCTTTGAGAATATCATTTTCCATGATTTTTAATTCATAAGAATTATAGACAAAATTGCCTCCACGTGGGCGGATGATAACAGCTAAAGTTGTCTTTTGGTCTCCGATAAATTCAGCGGCTTGCTGAATGACACCATAGCTTGGTGTTGTTCCACCCACAGCAAGGTTATCACAAAGTTCAATACGCTCGACTCCTGCAGCAGTTGCTTGAGGAATTTCAGTAAAATTTTCAACACAAAGTTCACGAATAATCATTGGCTTCTTTATTTCCTTTTCTGACTTTTTCTTTATTATAACAAAAAAAGTAGCTTTGCTGTTTTTAATGAATAAAAAGCTAGTGTATAGCAAACGAGGCATGCGATTTGATATAAAATATTGCATAAATAGAAAAAATATTTTCTTGGATATTTGTGATTCCTACGCTTTATGGGATTACTTGGATCCAGAAAAGTTAAAGCATCTGATGAAATGATATAATAGGTTTATGTTAAAAAAAATTGAAAAAGCCTATGTTTATTTAGAAAAAAATCTTGAAAGTCTCAGCTGTCCTTTATGCCGCGCTTCCTTTTCTTTGGAGCCTTATGCACTGCGTTGTGAGAATAAGCACACCTTCAATTTAAATAAAAAAGGGTATGTTAACTTTTTACAAACAAAAGCAGATACGGAACATTATACAAAGAAGATGTTTGAACCCAGACGTCGCTTAATAGCTGCTGGCATGTACACACCTGTACTTAAGGAAATTGAAAAAGCCCTTTTACCTGGCAATTTGTTGGATGTGGGCACAGGTGAAGGCAAGTTTTTGGAGTTGTTGTCTTACCAAGGGAACAAATTTGGCTTTGATATTGCAAAAGATGGTATTGAAATGGCGACTGATTTGCCTTTTTCAGCTTTTCTAAGTTTGGCAGATTTGACAAGACTACCTTTTGCTGATGCTTCTATTTCGAGTGTCTTAAATATTTTTACACCTTCAAACTATAAAGAGTTTAATCGAGTGTTACAGTCAGAGGGGAATATCATCAAGATTGTACCAGATCGATATTATCTTCAAGAGTTGCGTAAAGTATATGGCTTTCCAGTTAACTATGACAATACAGAGGTTATTCAACGCTTTGAGCAGGAATATCCTAATGCCGTGGAAAAAGAACTTCATTATAGTTTTGAGATTCCTGAGGCCCTTCGTTTAGATTTTCTGGAAATGAGTCCTTTAGAATGGGCGGTATCCTCTAAGATAAAAGAAGCAGCAAGAAAAATTCCCCCCACCCAGGCAACTATTCATGTGCAAGTTTTAATAGGGCAAAAATAAAAAACCTCTTCTTGAGGTTTTTTCTGTTAGAACATAAAATTTATTATTTCATGAGGAGGTGTACAATCTTTTTGATTCCTTTTTTACAAACAAGGAAAACGATAAAACCAACAACAAGAGCAGCTGGAACAGCAACTAAACTGCTTGTCATTGTAATAAAAATATAGACCATCATTGCCATGATGACTGAAAAGCTTGCGACATTAAGAAAGAAAGTCAGCTCGTGCACACGTTTGGTAAGATGGCTTTCTTGTTCATGTAGCTCATCATATGAATAGTATTCTTGCTTCTCATAGAAATCGTTTAAATTTTTTAATTCCATAGTTTTTTTCCTAAGTTTTCCTGATAATTAAGCTCTATACTACATCATAACAAATTATGTAAATGTTTGCAATACAATTTCATGTCTTATATTACTTTTTTGTTAATCGGAAAATAAAATAAAATGAAAATCTGACGTGTCAAGAGCAATAAATAGTGATATAATTTAGTCTATGATTAAAATTACTACTACCGCAGAAAGTGTGGAGCAAGCCAAGGCTCTACTTGCTGCTGGAACTGACAACCTTTATATTGGTGAAGCCGAGTTTGGGTTACGCTTACCCACAGCGCTTAGCTACGATGAAATTCGTGAGATTACAGCTCTTGCACATGAAGCAGGAAAAACAGTGACTGTTGCTGTAAATGCATTGATGCACGTTGATATGATGGCTAAAATAAAACCCTACTTAGACTTCTTGCAAGATATTCAAGTAGATCGCATAGCCGTAGGAGATGCGGGAGTTATCTTCGTGCTTCAAAGAGACAAATATGACTTGCCTTTTACTTATGATGCTTCTACCATGGTGACTTCAAGCCGCCAAATCAACTTCTGGGCGGGCCAAGGTGCTGTCGAAGCTGTGTTAGCACGGGAGCTTCCCAAACCGGAACTTGAAGCCATGACGGGAAACTTAGATGTACCCGGCGAGGTATTGGTTTATGGAGCAACTGTTATTCATCAAAGTAAACGTCCTTTAGTGCAAAATTACTACAATTTTATTAAGACAGAAGAGACAGGAAAAGATCGTGAACGTAATCTTTTTGTTTCGGAACCCAAAAAGGAAGATACCCACTATAGTATCTTTGAAGACAATCATGGTACACACATTTTTGCTAACGATGATCTTAATATGATGAGCGAGCTCTCGGAACTGGTAAAAATGGGCTTTGACCATTGGAAACTGGACGGTATCTTTACACGCGGTGCGGATTTTGTTGCCATTACGAAGTTGTTTGTAGAAGCGAAAAAGGCCATTGAAGCAGGAAATTTCACTGCAGATAAGGCCTTTCAGCTTGAAGAAGAAGTGCGTAAACTTCATCCAGCAGGGCGTACTTTATCACATGGTTTCTATGACTTAGACCCAGGTAAAATTAAATGATGAAAGCTTTGTATTTTGAAGAATTTGGGGATAGTGATGTCCTTAAATATGGCAAAGTTCCCTTGCCACAAGTGCTAGAAGATGAAGTTTTAGTCAAAACGGCATATATTGGTCTCAATTTTGCAGATATTTATCGCCGCCGAGGAGGCTATCATATCGAGGAACACCATCCTTATATTAATGGATACGAAGGTTCTGGTGAAATTGTCGAAGGGAAGCAGAAAGGAAGAAAAGTTCTTTTTGTCGATGTTCCCTTTGCTAATGCTGAATATGTTGCTGTGCCTAAAGAAAAGCTGATTTATTTGCCTGATAATATTGATTTAAAGTTAGCCGCCAGTATTGGTCTTCAAGGTTTGACTGCAGATTTCTTAGCGCATGATTTAGGGAAAAATCAAATAGGGGACAAAGTATTTGTTACAGGAATTAGCGGTGGTGTCGGGCAGATCTTGTCTCAAATTCTTGTGGCAGATGGTATGGAAGTATATGGTACGGCATCGAATGCAGAAAAACAAGCTTTGGCCCTTTCTCGTGGAGTGTGTCAAGTCTATCCAAGCCGAACGGATGAGTGGCGACAAGCGTTGTCTATTAAATTTGATACGGTTTATGATGGTGTGGGCAGTACTGTGAATAAAAATTTAGAGCTTTTGAGGAACAGAGGAAGCCTGATTTTCTTTGGTATGGCGGGAGGCAATCCACCACAAATTGATCTCGTGAAGATGATGTCTCAATCCAAAAATATCCTCACGGGTGACTTATGGGATTTTTTGACCAGCTTTTCTGAAAGGGAACGCCGAAGTCAGCGTCTCTTTGATTACTTTGAAAGAGGAAAAGTTGAAACAGCTGAAGCAACTGTCTTCCCTTTATCTGAAGGCAAGGCAGCTCATCAGTATTTAGAGTCTGGAAAAAATATTGGCAAGGTTTTATTAAAACCATAGTTTATTATTAAGAAGTTTTGGTCGGCAGACCTTATCAAAAATCTTATCTTGAAAATAGGAGAAAAAATGCAAGAAAATTATACAAGACCTGAGGTACTTTCACCTGCAGGCACACTGGAAAAACTTAAAGTAGCGATTGATTATGGCGCAGATGCTGTATATATCGGTGGACAAGCCTACGGTTTGCGATCACGCGCAGGTAACTTTACTTTTGATGAGATGCGTGAAGGTGTAGAGTATGCTTCAGCTCACAATGCTAAGGTATATGTTGCGGCCAATATGGTTACACACGAAGGAAATGAGGAAGGTGCAGGCGAATGGTTCCGTACACTGCGTGATTTAGGAATTTCTGCAGTAATCGTTTCGGATCCTGCATTGATAGCAATTTGTGCAGCCGAAGCACCAGGTTTACCAATTCATCTCTCTACGCAGTCTTCAGCAACGAATTACGAAACTTTAGAATTCTGGCAAGGTTTAGGATTGGAACGTGTCGTCTTAGCCCGTGAAGTTTCTATGGAAGAATTAGCAGAAATCCGAAAACATACATCTGTGGAAATTGAAGCCTTTGTCCATGGTGCTATGTGTATTTCTTATAGTGGACGCTGTGTACTTTCAAACTATATGAGCATGCGTGATGCCAATCGAGGTGGCTGTTCACAATCATGCCGTTGGAAATATGACCTTTATGATATGCCTTTTGGTAGTGAGCGCAAATCAATCAAAGGTGAAATTCCCGAAGAATTTTCAATGTCTGCAGTTGATATGAGCATGATTGAACATATTCCTGATATGATCAAAAATGGTGTAAATTCCTTGAAAATTGAAGGACGTATGAAATCTATTCACTACGTTTCAACAGTTTCAAATGTTTACAAAGCGGCCATTGATGCTTATCTAGAAAGTCCGGAAAAGTTTGAGGCTATTAAGCCAGATTTGGTTGATGAACTTTGGAAAGTGGCGCAACGTGAATTGGATACAGGCTTTTATTATGGTATTCCTGATGAAAATAAACAACTTTTTGGTGCACGTCGTAAAATTCCAGAATACAAGTTTATTGGCGAAGTTGTTGCTTACGATGAAGACAGTAAGGTTGCGACGATTCGTCAACGGAACGTCATTACAGAAGGTGATACGATTGAATTTTATGGGCCTGGCTTCCGTCATTCTGAAACAACAATTAAAAACTTACGTTTGGCAGAAACAGGAGAATCTATCGACCGTGCACCAAATCCAATGACCCTTTTACATATTGATGTGGAAACGCCTGTACAACCTGGAGATATGATCCGTAAATCAGGTGCAGGCTTAATCAATCTTTACGAAAAATCAGGTGCGGCTAAAACAGTGCGTGCTTAAAAAGATTAAATAGAGGAGCGTAATGACAGAAAAGACAAGATTAGGCGTTTATTTTGGTACTTTTGCTCCTTTTCATAAGGGGCACCAGCAACAGATTTACAAGTGTGCTGCACTTAATGATCAGGTTCTCTTAGTCGTATCAGGCTATACTCATGATCGAGGTGATAAGATTGGCTTGCCTCTAGCCCTACGTTATCACTATTTACAGGAAGCTTTTGCTGATGAAGAGGACATTGAGGTTGCAATGTTAGATGAAACGGATTTACCTCCGATGCCACAAGGATGGGATGCTTGGTTTAAACGTTTGTTTGACTTATTAAAAAATTACCAGAGCCAGGAAATTACTTTTTATGTGGGAGAGCCGGAATATGTAACTGAGCTCAGTGCACGTTTTCCGCAAGATTTGCGTACCTATAAGGTAGAAATGGCTGATAGGCAAGATATTAAGATATCCGCAACAGACATACGTGAAAATCCATTGTTGCACTGGAACGAGATAAATCCCGCTTTTCGTAGACATTTCACTAAAATTGTTGGTATAATTGGTGGCCGACAAAGTGGTAAGTCAACCTTGGCTAGACGTTTAGCACGTACTTTTAACAATGCCCCCTTTGCAAAGGATATTGAACAGGCTATCACTTCAGCCGGAAATCAAGGTATAATCTTTATTGATAATACTCTATCTCCGGATATGGATCTGGTGCTTTTAATTCCATCTGATAATGACGAAGCACTTTTAAGGGAGATAGCAGAGCAAGGACTTGCTGAAAAAGTTGTACGTTTAGATGATGAAGAAACGACGCGTGACACACGCGCTTATCTCGGGCGCTATTATCATGCTATTGATGCAATTAGTCAGTATACAGGGATTCAAATTGACCGTTTAAAATATTAGGAGAGGAAACATGGTTAACCAAAAGTTATCAAGTGCCGAAGCCTATACATGGCAAGTAATTCAAGAGCATTATGATGAAATTCCCCAACTTTCTATTACAGATTTGGCAGAATTAGCTCATTGCTCTTTATCAACGATTAATCGCACAGTGAGGAAAAAAGGTTTTTCGGGCTATGCCGAATTTCGCTATTCGATAAAAGAAAAGCCACTTCCCAATATTAATGGTTTTTCAAATGAAGTTTTGGCCGCAATTGGTAAAAACGAAGAAGAACTCCTACGGACCATTCATAATATTTCGGCTCCTGCTATTGAACAAGCCGTGCGTGCTATTGACCAAGCTGGTGAGATCATTCTCTTTGCGCGTGGTCTTTCCACTCATGCTGCTGTAGAGATGATGAAGAAGCTTCAACTTTTCCATAAGCCAGTGACACTTCATGATGACTATAAATATATGACTTATTATGCAAGTTTTGTCAAAGAGAACAGCTTAATCATCAATTTGTCCTTGAGTGGCGAAACTTTAGAACTGATTGAAGCAACCGAAGTGGCAAAAACCCATGGTGCAAAAATTTTGACCTTGACTGTAACGGAGCAAAGTCCATTAGTACGTCTTGCAGATGTCTCCCTAATTGGCTATAAAAGCTCTTTAGAAGTTAATTATTTTGATCTTGATGTCCATAGTCGACTGCCCTTGTATATTTTAGTACGTGTCCTCTTTGATGCTTACTCTATTTATAAAAAACAATGAAAAACAAATAATAAGCAAAGCCAAGGAGCTTTGCTTTTATTATCGTTCTTTTTGCTTTAGCAAATTAGAACGATAATACGCAGGGAGCGAAGCGAGTTGTGAACAACAACTTACATTCTTAGGTTTTGTAAGCGGTGTTTTAGGAAGTATTTCCTGCCTTCTTTACCCAATGGGAAACTTTTCCAAATAAGAAAATGCTATCATATTAATGTAAGCGATTTCGGTGTAAGGAAATCGAAAAAGGAGGTTCCCGATGGAGGGAGGAAAAATGAAACAAAGAATTTCGTATGCTTTAGGTGCTTTGGGTCACGATACCTATTATGCAGCAATTAGCGTGTTCTTTATTGCTTTTGTTACGAGTCAAATGTTTGCAGGTAGTGAACATGAAGATGCAATGATTGCCCTTGTGACATCACTTGTCGTCATTATTCGATTGGTAGAAATTGTTTTTGATCCCATTATTGGGAGTATTATTGACAACACACGCACGCGTTGGGGAAAATTTAAACCTTGGTTGGTTGCTGGCGGTTTAATATCATCTGTAATGATTGTATTGATGTTTTCAGACTTCTTTGGATTAGCCAAAAGTTCAAATACAACCTTATTTATTATTGTCTTTATCATTTCTTTTGTCATTCTGGATGCTTTTTATTCCTTCAAGGACATTGCCTTTTGGTCAATGATTCCTGCGCTCTCTGAAAAGAATGAAGAACGTGAGTCACTCGGAACATTTGCCCGTTTTGGTTCAGCTATTGGTGCTCAAGGAACAACTATTCTCGTTATCCCGATTACCTATGGATTCACTCAACTCATGACGGGGCACCATGCCCAAGGTGCATCAGGTTGGTTTGCATTTGGTGTCATTGCTGCGATTGTTTCAGGTGGAACAGCCTTAATTACAGCTTGGGGTACCCAAGAAAAGGATTCTGTTATCCGTCAACAATCACAAAAAACAACAACCATTGATGTGTTTAAAGCTTTATTGAAAAATGATCAGCTGATGTGGTTGTCATTGTCTTATATCTTGTTTGCTTTAGCCTATGTCGCAACAACAGCAACTTTGATTTTGATGTTTACCTTCGTTTTAGGACAAGCTGCACTGTATTCAATTACAGGGATTGTCGGCTTCATCGGTTCTATCGTCTTAGTACCACTGTTCCCTGTCTTAGCGAAGAAATTTGGCCGTCGTAAAGTTTTGACAGGTGCAATTCTCTCGATGCTTGTCGGTTATGCTTTCTTTATCTTTGGAAGTTCAGTGCCAATGACAATTCTCGGTCTTATCTTTCTGACTACACCTTATCAGCTTGTGTTCTTATCAGTTTTGATGACAATCACAGACTCTGTAGAATATGGTCAATGGAAAAATGGTGTGCGTAATGAAGCAGTCACTTTGGCAATGCGTCCGTTACTGGATAAAATTGCCGGTGCTTTCTCAAATGGGATCTTTGGGTTTGTGGCGATTGCAGCTGGTATGACCGGTTCAACTTTTGATCCACATAAAGTTTACGGGGTAACAACATTTAAGCTTTACGCCTTCGCTCTTCCAGCCGTTCTGATGATTATCTCACTCACGATTTATCTTCTTAAGGTAAAATTAACAGAGAAACGTCATAAAGAAATTGTTGCGGAACTCGAAAATAAATTAAAATAAAGATAAGGACTAGCGGTGACGCTAGCTCTCCTTATTTAAAGACAGGTGAATTATGGAAATAACAACAAAAGACTTTGGCTTAGGCGCGCATTTGATTTGTTTAACAAACAAGGCAGGAGATACGCTCTCATTGAGCAATTACGGTGCCCGAATTGTGGATTGGACAGTCAATGGTAAGAAAATCGTTTTGGGCTTTGATTCTACACAAGAGTATGTCGAAAAAGATAATTATCCTGGTGCCACAATTGGCCGAACAGCTGGCCGTATCAAAGACGGTCAAGTGAAGATAGCAGGCAAGAACGTACAATTGCAACAAAATGAAGCTGCGCAAACCTTACATGGAGGGCAAGATTCCTTTGAAAGTAAACTCTGGCAGTTTGAAGTTTTTCAAGAAGCAGAACAAGCAAAAGTTCAATTTTACTTGACGTCAAACGATGGTGAAAATGGCTATCCAGGACAGATACAAGTCACTGTGACTCACAGTTTTGATGAAAATGGCACTTGGTCCATTGAATATGATGCCGTTTCTGATAAAGACACGGTGTTTAACCCTACAGGTCATGTTTACTTTAATTTGTCCGGAGATGTAGCTCAAAGTATAGACAACCATTTCTTGCGTTTAGGCGCCTCTCGTTTTGTTCCTTTGTTAGACAAGAGCGAGGTAGTACGTGGAGATATTGCGGAGTTAGCGGGTACAGACTTAGATTTGCGTTCAGGCAAAAGGCTCTCGGAAGTCTTTCAAAGTACTATGGAGCAAGTGATTTTGGTTGATGGCCTTGATCATCCTTTCCTTTTAGATGAGCCAAGCATAGAGAAAGAGCAAGCACGTTTAAGCTTTGAAGAGTTAAGTATCTCTGTTTATACTGATCGTCCAAGTATTGTTATTTTTTCAGCAAATTTTGGCGAATCTGGTGCAGTATATCAAGGGAAAAAAGAAGTAAATCATGGCGGAATCACTTTTGAAACACAAGTGGCGCCAGGCAGTCAACAAATTCCGGAGTTGGGTGATATCACACTCAAAGCAGGTGAGAAATACTATTCAAAAACAATTTATAAACTCCATAAAGAAGAGAAAAAATGAGGAAAAGAAAATGACAACAATCGTGGAAAACAGTAAAGTTTTAACAGCATTAACAAACAGTTTTGAAAAAGTATTTGGGGATACAGAAAATGTGGAATACTTCTTTTCGCCAGGTCGTATTAACTTGATTGGTGAACATACCGACTATAATGGCGGCTACGTCTTCCCAGCCTCAATTACAATTGGGACAACAGGTTTGGCCCGTTTACGTGAAGATACAAAAATCCGACTTTTTTCACAAAACTTTCCAGAAGCAGGTCTTATCGAATTTGATTTAACAGAGGTCAAGGAAAAAGATGATGACAGTTGGTCAAATTACGTTAAAGGAATGATAGTGATGCTTCAAGGTGCAGGCTATACCATCGATAAAGGTTTTGAACTACTTATCAATGGTGAAATTCCAACAGCTTCTGGTTTATCATCTTCAGCTTCTTTGGAACTTTTAGTCGGTGTAGTTTTAGACGACCTGTTTAATTTACAAGTCCCACGCTTGGAGTTGGTACAACTCGGACAAAAAACGGAAAATGAATTCATTGGCGTCAACTCTGGTATTTTAGACCAATTTGCGATTGGTTTTGGTGAAGTGAAAAAAGCGATTTTATTGGACTGTAATACTCTTAAGTATGAAATGGTGCCGGTAGAATTACGTGATTATGATATTGTCATCATGAACACAAACAAACCACGTGCTTTAACAGAATCAAAATATAATGAGCGTTTTGCTGAAACACGTGAAGCATTGAAACGTATGCAAAGTAAATTAGCTATTGAATCCCTGGGTGAACTTTCTAATGAGGATTTTGATGCCAATACAGACTTGATTGGTGATGAAACCCTGATTAAACGTGCGCGCCATGCCGTATATGAAAATAACCGTACAAAAATAGCACAAAAAGCTTTTGTTGCTGGTAATTTGACGAAGTTTGGTGAATTACTTAATGCTTCACACGCTTCCCTCAAAGACGACTATGAAGTGACTGGGATTGAACTTGATACGCTGGCTGAAACCGCACAAAAACAAGCAGGTGTATTAGGCGCACGTATGACAGGTGCAGGCTTTGGCGGTTGTGCAATTGCTTTAGTCGCTCATGATAAAGTCGCAGATTTTGAAGAAGCAGTGGGAGCGGAATATGAAAAAGTAGTTGGCTATCCAGCAAGCTTTTATGTCGCCCAAATTGGTTCAGGATCAACAAAACTGGATGTGGAGTAGGAAAAGTAAAAATGGAAAAATATCAAGCTGTTCAAGAATTTATTAATTTAGCAGAAAAAAATCATCGAATTGAAACGCTTGATAAAATATATTGGCGTAATCAATTACTCCATTTCTTGGGGATGAACGATTGGGACGAACCACAAGTTAAAGAAGAACATGATGCACTAACTTTAATGGATCAGCTCATGATCCTTGCACGCGACAATCAAGCTTTTTCGCCAGAAGAAGAAGAATTTTATGAAGCGGCTCTGATGGACTTTATTAGTCCAACACCAAGTCAAATTAATCGTGAGTTCTGGAAGAATTATCAAGAGAGTCCTAAAAAAGCAACAGATTATTTTTATGGACTGACTCAGGAAATTAATCAGGTCAAGACGAGAGATATCGCAAAAAATATCGCCTTTAATTATCACTCAAAATATGGCGATTTAGAAATCACAATCAATCTCTCAAAACCGGAGAAAGATCCAAAAGCTATCGCTGCAGCTAAATTAGTCAAAGATTCTAGTTATCCAGCCTGTGCGCTCTGTATTGAAAACGAAGGGCTTTATGGTGGAGGGAATAAAGCTGCACGAAGCAATCATCGCCTCATCCGTTTAAAGTTACAGGATGAAGAATGGGGCTTTCAGTATTCGCCTTATGCTTATTATAATGAACACTCAATTGTGCTTAACAACTTGCACAAGCCAATGAAAATTAATCGCCAATCTTTTAGTAATCTCTTGGACTTTTTGGATTTGTTCCCTCACTATATGATTGGATCCAATGCTGATTTACCAATTGTTGGGGGTTCTATTTTGACCCATGATCACTATCAAGCAGGACGTCATGAATTTCCGATGGCTAAAGCTAAGTTAAGAGAACAAGTAGCCTTTAAAGCTTTTCCAGAAGTAGCAGTTGGCATTGTGAATTGGCCTATGAGTGTGTTACGTTTGTCTTCTGAGGACAAAGGGCAGCTTTTGACACTTGCGGACTACATTTTGAAGAAATGGCAACAGTATTCGGATACAAGCATTGATGTCATTGCTCATTCTGCTGATGGTACGCCACACCATACGATTACGCCAATCGCTCGTAAACGTGAGGGGGCTTACGAGATGGATTTAGTCTTGCGAGACAATAATGTTAATGAAACATATCCTGATGGGATTTTTCATCCTCATGCAGACCTGCATCATATCAAGAAAGAAAATATTGGCCTGATTGAGGTCATGGGTTTGGCTGTTTTACCTCCGCGATTGAAAAATGAACTGCAAGAAGTGGAACAGTATCTCTTAGGAAAGCCACATCATATGAAAGATATGCACTTACCTTGGGCACAAGAGTTAAAAAATCAAGGGGGGGTTACTGAAGAAAATGTCTCAGAGTATGTCCGTGAAGCAGTTGGAGCTGTCTTTACAAGAGTATTGCAAGACGCGGGAGTATTTAAAGATGACAAAGCAGGATATGCCGGGTTTAAGCGCTTCATTGATTTTATAAATGAATAAGGTTATACTTGTAAGTGATTGATAAATAGTATTTAAAAACTTTGTACATCAAAGTAATGGAGGATAAATAAATGACAGTCTTAGTACTTGGAGGCGCAGGTTATGTAGGTAGCCATGCTGTTGATATTCTAGTATCACGTGGTTATGATGTGGCCGTTGTAGACAATCTTGTGACAGGACATCGTGAAGCTGTCCCAGCAGATGTACGCTTCTATGAAGGAGATGTGCGCGATCAAGCTTTTTTGGCTGATGTTTTTACAAAAGAAAAAGATATCGAAGGTTTAATGCACTTTTGTGCCTATTCATTGGTGGGTGAATCAATGCAAAAACCCCTGATGTATTTTAATAATAATGTTGGTGGGGCACAGGTTATTCTTGAAACCATGGAAAAATTTGGTATTAAGCATATTGTCTTTTCGAGTACGGCTGCAACTTTTGGAATACCCGAAGAAAGCCCTATTTCTGAAAAAACTCCACAAAAACCAATCAATCCTTATGGCGAAAGCAAACTCATCATGGAAAAAATGATGAAGTGGCAATCAGAGGCAACGGATATGACTTATGTAGCACTGCGCTACTTCAATGTTGCTGGTGCTAAACATGACGGAAGCATCGGTGAAGCACATAAAAATGAAACGCATTTGATTCCGCTTATTTTACAAACAGCTTTAGGCCAACGTGAGTTTATCACTATCTATGGCGATGATTACAATACGCCTGATGGTACATGCGTACGTGACTATATTGACATGGAAGATTTGATTGAAGCACACATCAAAGCCTTAGAATATCTTAAAACGGGCGGTGCTTCGGATCAGTTTAATCTTGGCTCTTCAAAAGGCTACTCTAACCTTGAGGTCTTGGAAACTGCACGCCGTGTTACCGGTAAAGAAATTCCATCACAAATGGGAGAACGTCGTCCTGGCGATCCAGATATGTTGGTGGCAGACTCGACGAAAGCAGGAGAAGTCTTGGATTGGCACGTGAAAAATAATTTAGAATATATTATCGAGAATGCTTGGAAATGGCATAGCTCTCATCCAAATGGATATTAATACAAATGGAAAAAGCAATCTTTTAATTTGGGTTGCTTTTTCGTTATTTTTGTAAGAAAACGCTTCAAAATGTAAAAATATAAAGAAAACAGGATTGAAAGCAGATGAAACTTGCATGAAAATGCAAAAAATGTTATATTAAGAAAATATTTCAATATAAATAAAATGGAATTATAGGAAAAATAAATGGAAAATAAAAAAGGGATGGGGCTGATAGCCCTTGTCTCCATCGTTGTCTCCAGTGCTATTGGTGGTGGGGTATTTAACCTTTCCAACGATTTAGCCAATGGAGCTACTGCAGGTGGTGTAATCATAGCATGGCTCTTCGTTGGTTTAGGGCTTTTAGCGCTTGTCTTGAGCTTAAACTATCTGATTATTAACAAACCACAACTTTCAGGGGTTTCTGATTATGCGCGAGAAGGCTTTGGCGATTTGGTAGGTTTTCTTTCTGGGTGGGGTTACTGGTTGTCCACATGGTTAGGTAATATTGCCTTTGCCGTGCTCATGATGATATCTATGGATTACTTTTTCCCTGGTAAATTTGCAGATGCAAATGGAAGTCTAAGCGTTTTTGCAGTAGTGTCCGTATCGATTCTTTCTTGGCTTTTAGCTTTGATGGTGAGTAAAGGGGTCGAATCTGCAGCGATTGTGAATACCATTGTTCTGGTTTGTAAATTAATCCCAATCTTTGTTTTTATGATTACAGGGATCTTTATGTTCAAAGCAGGAGTATTCACTGCAGGTTTTTGGAACAATATTACAGAAAATACTCAAGGCTTGGTTCAAGCTCAAGGGTCAATGACCGCTGGCGGCTTACTCGATCAAGTTAAAAGCTCTCTTATGGTCATGATTTGGGTCTTTGTCGGGATTGAAGGTGCGGCAATGATGGGCGATCGTGCCAAGAAAAAATCTGATGCAGGCCGCGCGACAATCATTGGTCTTATCGTTTTACTTTTTATCTACATCTTGCTTTCACTCCTACCTTTCGGCTATTATGATCAAGCAGAATTAGCTGCCATGAAAACGCCAGGCATGGTTTATATGCTAAAAGATATGCTTGGTAGCTTTGGAGGCGCATTGATGGCCAGTGGTCTTGTTGTTTCCGTTTTAGGGGCTTGGATATCATGGACGATGCTTCCAGTAGAATCCACAACACAGTTGGCCAATCAAAAATTACTCCCAGAATGGTTTGGGCGCTTAAATAAACATAACGCTCCTGCAAATTCTCTTTGGCTTACACAAATCTTTGTTCAATTTTTCATCATCGTTACTTTTTATGTCGCAAATGCTTATAATGTAATGGTGTACCTCTGTACAGCATGTATCATGATCTGTTACGCTTTGGTCGGTGCATATATGATGAAACACGGTCTTGAAGAAAAAAATACAAAAAATATAGTCATTGGCTTTGTGGCCCTTGCTTTCCAAATTTTAGCGCTGTGGCTTTCAGGCTGGCAGTATGTTTGGATGGCTTCGATTCTCTATGCAATTGGTTTTATTTTCTACTACTTAGCGAAGAAAGAAAATGGTAAGACACTTTCTCGTTTAGAAATTATTGTTCTTTTTGTAATTATCGGTTTGTCTATCTTTGCAGCTTTTGGCTTGATTGGCAATCATTATGGTTTAAGAGAGTTACTTGGCTTATAAATAACGTAAAAAAATTCGGAATTAATGTTCCGAATTTTTTTGCTCTAATTGTGAGTAATGGCTATTTTTGATATGAACCAATACACGTAAATCTTCTTCGAGTTTATCTTTTTGTTGACGTAATTCACGTTCTTGTTCAACAAGAAGGGAAATACGTTTTAATAACGTAGAATCCCCTTCTGCCTCCAGTGCCTTAAATTTGATCAGGTTATCCTCAGTCAGTGGTGGTTCTTTCTTGTCCATTTGTTTCAATTTCTCCTTGCTTCACATTGAAAATACTTAAGTTTTCTGGCAGGTTTTTGAGGTGGTCAAGCGTCGTTGTAGTAATAAAGGTTTGTGTTTTTCCGAGCGTTGTTTCTAAAAGATCCAACTGACGGCTATTATCGAGCTCACTCATGACATCGTCGAGCAAAAGAATAGGATATTCTCCAGTCTCTTCAAAAATTAAATCAATCTCAGCGAGCTTGACAGATAAAGCAACGGTTCTTTGTTGGCCTTGGCTGCCAAAGTCCGCAACATTAATACCATTGACAAAAAAAGTCAAATCATCTCGGTGAGGACCGACAGAGGTCTGATGACGAAAGATATCCTTATCACGTGCACTTTTCAAATCTTCTAAGAGAGCTGTAGAATTAACTTTATAATTAATCTGCAGCTCCTCAAGCCCATGAGTGAGTTGAGCATGAATTTTTTGTGCCAGCTTTTCCAGTTTGTCAATAAAATTTTGACGTTCAGTACTAATCTTCTGACCGTGTTCTGCCAGTTGGCTGTCTAAAACATCTAAAAAAGTAGCGTCAATCTGTTTGCGTTCCATCTTGAGGTAAGCATTGCGCTCTTTTAAAGCGCGGTTATAGCGCACCGAATCATAAAGATAAACGGGACGTATTTGACCAATCTCCATATCAAGGAAGCGACGGCGAATGCTTGGGGCACCTTTGATAAGTTCTAAATCCTCAGGTGCAAACATGATAAGGTTCAGCTGACCGATATAGTCTGCTAAGCGGTTTTCTTTCAAATGATTGACATGAGCCGTACGTCCTTTAGGAGTCAAAGCAACTTCTAGAGGGATATTACTGTGACCTTTTGTGACAGTACCAGAAACATTCATTTCTTTGGCATCCCACCGAATCAGTTCCCGATCATGATGGGTGCGGTGGCTACGTGTTAAAGCAAGAAAGTAGATACTTTCTAAAAGATTAGTTTTACCTTGGGCATTCTGTCCTAAAAAGATATTGAGATTGGGATGAAATTCAAGGGAAAGCTTATCATAATTTCGGAAATTATAGAGCTGTATATTGTTAAGTTTCATGCTTATTTAGCGCCGGGGAATCTTGGCTTGGCCGCTTTTTTGGGTTTTTGAGTTTTGACTTGAGCGTTCATTTTCTTGACAAGTGCTTTGACGCGTTCTTCCTCGGCCTTATCTTCTTCACGTTCAGCAATTTCTTCTTCAGAAGCTTGGACAAATGTGAGAATCAGTCCAAATTCAGGAATCTCCAAAACATCTCCCGCACGCAGTTTTTTGCCACGGCGATTTTCAGCTTCCTTGTTTAAGAAAATATTGCCTTCATTTTCAGCGAGAAAAAGCTTAGCTTGGCCTCCTGTATTGACAATGGCCAATTCTTTAATGACTTGTCCTAAGGTGATGTATTCTTCAAATAAAATGTAATTTTGCATAACTCTATTTTAGCATAAAGAGTCTCAAAAATAGTGGAAAATTTGCTATAATAGAGATATTACAGCTCCTGCTCTTTTTAGGATTAAAAGAAGTTCCTTTAAACTTGAAAAGAGGAGTAGACAAGGGATATCTATGAAACTAGCCAGCGGAGTAAATCTCCATGTTATAAAAGAAACAAAATTCAAAACAATACGTCTCATGGTGCGCTTTCGTGAAGAACTTTCGCGAGAAAATATTGCTAAGCGTGTGATTATCTCTAATTTATGGGAAACGACCAATGCAGCATACCCAACAGCTCAAGCATTTTCAAGCCGCTTGTCAGAACTTTATGGGACATCTTTCTCAACTGCAGTAAATAAAAAAGGCAGTCAACATTTGTTGAGCATTCATATGAATCTTGTTAATCCTAAGTTTGTTGATGTGGATACTTTGGCAGGTGCCGTTGACTTTATGCATAAAGCGCTCTTTAGTCCAGATAATAATGTTGAAGTTTTCCAGCGGGAAAAGACAAATCTCATCAACTACCTTAAAGCTATGAATGAAGATCGCTCTTATTATGCCAGCCGTCAGTTGGCTGCCCTTTTCTTTACGGATCCAAATCAATCTCTCCCAGGTGTAGCAACGGTGGGACTTTTGCAGGCAGAAACAGCAGAAGCTGTTTTTAATTATTACACTGAAATGCTTAATCACAATCTGATTGATATTTTTGTTCTAGGTGATGTGGAAGAAGCTGAAGTTGTACGTTTGTTCCAAAACTTTGACTTTAAGGATCGTCAGGGGCATTCTGAAATTTTTTATAAGCAAGAGCTCAAGGATTATCAAGAAAAAATCGAAGCTAAGGAGGTGCAACAGTCTATTTTACAAATGGCTTTTGCGCAACCGACAACTTATGGCAGCAAGGATTACATGACTTTACAAGTGATGAATGGCCTTTTTGGTGGCTTTGCACATTCTAAATTATTTATGAATGTCCGTGAAAAGGCAAGCTTGGCTTACTATGCAAGTTCAGCTTTTGATAGTTTTACAGGCCTGCTAAGAGTTAATGCAGGAATTGATGCAGGAAATTATCAACAGGCACGAGAGCTGATTCTAGAACAACTTCAAGCCATGCAATCTGGAGACTTTACCGCACAAGAAATTGAGCAAACTAAAACAATGCTAAAAAATTCTTACTTCATGTCGCTTGACTCTTCTTCGAATCTCATTGAACAAGCTTTTATTCACGAAGTTTTGCCTGAACTTTATGTTGATGAAGCAACTTTTTTGAAAGCATTAGAAGCTGTGAGCAAAGAAGATATTATGCGCTTGGCGCAAAGTTTAAAACTACAGGCTCAATATTTCATGAAAGGAGAAGTTTATGCAGAAGAAGAGATATGAAAAAACGGGTGAAATCTTATATACTGATGTTCTAGCCAACGGTTTAACGGTTTATTACTTACCGAAACCTGATTACAATCGGACCTACGGTCTTTTTACGACAAACTTTGGGTCATTGGATACCTCTTTTGTCCCTATGGGAAGTCAAGAGATAAAGACTTTTCCAGAAGGTATCGCTCACTTTTTGGAGCATAAACTCTTCGAGAAAAAAGAAGGGGATGTAATGTACAAGTTTGGTGCCTATGGGGCGCAAACCAATGCTTTTACAAGCTTTTCGAGAACGTCTTATCTTTTTTCGACACGTGAAAATATCTATGAGTGTGTGAACTTACTGCTTGATTTTGTACAAGAACCTTACTTTACGGAAGAAAATGTTGCAAAAGAGCAAGGTATTATTCAACAAGAAATCCAGATGTATCAAGATGATAGTGATTGGCGTTTGTTTGCAGGGCTTTTAGCTTCGCTTTATCCTGAGTCACCATTGGCAGATGATATTGCTGGTACTCCACGTTCGATTAAGGAAATTACCGCAGCTGACTTGTATGTTAACTATGAAATTTTTTATCATCCCTCAAACATGAACCTCTTTTTAACAGGTCCTTTTGATGTGGATTACATGGCTGCATTTGTAAATGAGAATCAAGAGAAGAAAGCTTTTGTTAAAGCTGAACCGATACATAGAAAAACTGTTGAGGGGAGTCAGCCGATTGCAGGAAAAACTCTTGCGTTTGAAGTTGCGATGCCCAAGTTGGCTCTTGGTTTTCGTGGAGAAGATGCTTTACCAACTGATGCCCGCGAATTATTAGAATATAAACTTTCAAATCAGTTGCTTCTCGATATGCTTTTTGGGAAAACAAGTCATCGTTATGAGGAAATGTATAATGCAGGTTTAGTTGATGATTCTTTTGGCTATGGTTTTGATATGGATAGAAGTTTTCACTTTGCGAATATTACCGTAGATACTGAAAAACCAGAGCAAGTAAGTAAAGTTTTGCAGGAAGCCCTAAAAAGTTATAAAATAGATAAGGATTTTGAAAAAGAAAATCTAGAAATACTGAAACGTGAAACACTAGGGGACTATTATAAATCCCTAAACTCTTTAGAATATATCGCCAATCAATTTTCATCAAATATTTATGGCGAGATTAACTTCTTTGATTTACCTGAAATTTTATCAGGATTAACCCTTGAAAAAGTCAGCAAACACGCTGAAAAATTTGTTGAGAATATGCAAACTGTAGATTTTATCATCTACCCTAAATAATACGAACAGTTATGAATAAATCCATGTATTTCATAAAGCTGAGAGGAGGACATGGTGGCAATTAAAACAATAGGCGAAGTCCTCAAAGACAAGAGGACGGAACTTGGCCTCGGGCTAAGTGAAGCCGAAAAACTTACAAACATTCCGAAATTATATATTATTGCTTTAGAAACAGGGGATTATAAGGCTTTACCCGGTGATTTTTATATTAAAGCTTATCTTAAACAATATGCAGAAAAGTTGGATCTTGATGCAGATCAAATCATGTTTGCATATGAGAAGGATGGATCAATGTCTGTTGAAGAACACGAAGACATCCAAGAAACTTATCGATTTGTGAAACCAAGTGAACGCGTAGAAGAGGATGAGGAAGAGGAAGAAAGTAATAAGCCTGCATGGCGTCATTATGTTCCCATTATCTTGCTTTCTGCTGTTGCACTAGCCATTGTCGGAAGTGTCACAGCTGTTGTATTACTTACGCGCCCGCCAAAGCCAGACTTGAGTGATACGTCTTATACTTATAAAACGAGCGAAACAAAAAAGGCAACAGAAGAACAAAAGAAAACAACAGAATCATCAGAAAAGCCTGTTGAATCAAAACCAGAGCCCCAAAACCAAATTACGGTTACTGGAAGTGGTGCGCAGCTTAATGTCAAGGTAGAAAATGCTACGAGCCCAACACAAATTGTCTTTACAACAGCAGCTGGCGCAGTGACAACTGTTTCATTGACCAATGCGGATTGGGCAACAGTACGCACGTTATCTGATGCCGAAAATACAGCTACAGCAACACTCGGAGCGGGATTAACTAACTCTGTGATTAACTTGTCCAATACCCAAGGACTTACAATGACAATCAACGGTAGCACTGTCGATTTGTCTGCTCTTACAGTAGGCGTTCCAGTTCAAGTGCAATTAACGGTGACTTATGCAAGCACTACAGCACCTGTAACACAATAAAAAGTTGAGCCACGAGCAGGCCAACTCTAAGAAGCGAAGAAAGTAATTATGAAAAAAGAAAAACTCCCTAATCAACTAACGATACTAAGAATCTTTATGATTCCTGTCTTTCTCATTGTCCTTTATCTGCCACATGGTGCAGCTGTGGGTACAAGCTATGTTTCATGGATTGTTGCAGCAATTATCTTTGCTGTAGCTTCAATTACAGACTGGCTTGATGGCTATTTGGCGCGCAAGTGGAAAGTTGTTTCTAATTTTGGTAAATTTGCAGATCCTTTAGCGGATAAAATGTTAACGATGGCTGCATTTGTGATGCTAATTGCTCTAGGCTTAGCTCCAGCTTGGGTTGTTGCAATCATCGTATGTCGTGAACTTGCTGTGACTGGACTTCGCCTTTTACTGGTTGAACAAGGTGGTGCAGTCTTGGCTGCAGCTATGCCAGGAAAAATTAAAACATTTACACAAATGTTGTCTATTATTTTCTTACTAATTGGTGATCCCATTTATATTGGCACAATCTTACTTTATGTTTGCCTTATCTTCACGATTTATTCCGGCTATGATTACTTTGCCAAAAATATGCAAGTTTTTAAAAATTAATGTGAATTTAAAGCTTGAAAAAAATAGAAGTCTGCGTTATACTTAAACATACAGAGAGTAAGACTTGGCTGAAAGCTTACAAAACCTAAAGTGACGATAAAAAACGGTAGCAACGTTATAGCTAAACTGAGGTTCTGGAAGACAGGACAAATTTAGGTGGTACCGCGATAAGATTACTGACGCCCTAGAGCTTTTATGCTTGGGGCGTTTTAATTTGCTACCAGCATTGCACCTAAAGGTGCTAATGCTGAACGGCAAGGCTCACAAAGGCTTTCTTAATAATGTTTAAATCATAAATGTATTCGATACAAAGGAGATAATATGAAATTACAAAAACCAAAAGGTACGGCAGATATTCTGCCTCAAGAGTCACAAAAATGGCAATATGTAGAAATGATGGCACGTGCAGTATTTGAAGATTATAATTTCAAAGAAATCCGTACACCCCTTTTTGAAAGTTATGAGCTGTTCAGTCGTGCAACAGGTGAAACAAGTGATATTGTGACGAAAGAAATGTATGACTTTGACGATAAAGGTGGACGTCACATTGCCTTACGTCCTGAAGGAACTGCTTCAACTGTTCGCGCTTATATTGAAAATAAACTCTTTGCCCCAGAAGTGCCAAAACCTGTAAAAATGTATTATATGGGCTCAATGTTCCGCTATGAACGCCCTCAATCTGGACGTTTACGTGAATTCCACCAATTTGGTGTAGAGTGTTTCGGAGCAAAAAATCCGGCAATTGATGTCGAAATTATCGCCATGGCACAATCATTATTTGAACAAATCGGTATTTCTGGTGTGACGCTTCACTTGAATTCTTTGGGGGATTTAGAAACACGTAAGGCTTATCGTACAGCTTTGGTTGATTATTTGACACCTTTTGAAAAACAACTTTCAAAAGATAGCCAACGTCGTCTTCACGAAAATCCTCTTCGAGTACTTGACAGCAAGGAAAAAGAAGACAAAGAAATCGTCAAGGATGCACCATCTATCTTGGATTTTCTTACAGAAGAGTCTCAAAATCACTTTGACATGACACGTGATCTGCTCGATGGTTTAGGCATTGAATATGTCATTGATACTAATATGGTTCGTGGTTTGGACTATTATAATGATACAATTTTTGAATTTATCGTAGATGTCAAAGGACAAGAATTGACGGTTTGTGCAGGCGGCCGTTATGATGGTTTGGTTGAATACTTTGATGGTCCAGCCACACCAGGTTTTGGATTCGGACTGGGTGTAGAGCGCTTGTTGATGGTTGCTGAAATGCAAGGTGTTGATTTCCATGAAGAAGATACACTTGATGTTTATATTGCCGTTATGGGGAATAAAGCCAGCTTAGCAGCGACACAACTCGCAGAAAGCCTCCGTGCTCAAGCCTTTAAAGTCGAACGTGATTTCTCTAATCGCAAGCTTAGCGCACAATTTAAATCAGCAGAAAAAGCAAAAGCAGAAGTGATAATTACGCTTGGGGATAATGAAGTGGAAACAGGTGAAATTACAGTTAAACATAACCAAACGCGTAAAGAAGTGAAAACAACTTTGGCAGAAGTTGCGAAAGGATTTGCGCCTATCTTTGAGGAAGCGCTTGGAGAATAACAAAGTTCAGTAGTTCTAGAGAACACGAGTACTAAAAAACATAAGGAGATTAAATTTGAAGAGAACAAACTATGCAGGAAATATTACCGAAGAATATTTAAATCAAGAAGTTACCGTAAAAGGTTGGGTTGCGAAGCGTCGCAATCTTGGAGGCTTAATCTTTATTGATTTGCGCGACCGCGAAGGTATTGTCCAGATTGTCGTTAACCCAGAAACAGCAGCAAAAGAAATTGTTGAGGTAGCAGATAAAGTCCGGAACGAATACGTCCTTGAAATTACAGGTAAAGTTGTTGAACGTGCCAGCAAAAACGAAAATATTAAAACAGGTGGAATTGAAATTGAAGCCAACCAAATGCAAATTCTCAGCACTTCAAAAACAACGCCTTTTGAGATTAAAGATGGAGTTGAGGTGCTTGATGATACACGGTTGAAATACCGTTATCTCGACTTACGTCGTCCGGAAATGCTTAATAATATTACGATGCGTCATGCGACAACACGTGCTATCCGTAGCTACTTAGATAATCAAGGCTTTATCGATGTTGAAACACCTTTCTTGAATAAATCAACTCCAGAAGGTGCACGTGATTACCTTGTTCCTTCTCGTGTTAATAAAGGCGAATTCTATGCTTTACCACAAAGTCCACAACTTATGAAACAATTGTTGATGACTGCGGGCCTTGATCGTTACTATCAAATCGTGAAATGTTTCCGTGATGAAGACTTGCGTGGTGACCGTCAACCAGAATTTACACAGGTCGACTTAGAAACAAGTTTTCTTGGGGAAGAAGAAATTCAAGATTTAACTGAAGGTTTGATTGCGAAAGTTATGAAGGACGTTAAAAACGTTGATGTAACTTTGCCATTTCCGCGTATGAAATACGATGATGCTATGAATTTCTATGGTTCAGATAAGCCAGATACACGCTACGATATGCTCTTGACAGACTTGACAGAACTTGCGAAAACTGTAGATTTCAAAGTGTTTAGTGAGGCGCCAGTTGTTAAAGCCATTGTTGTTAAAAATAATGCCGATAAGTACTCTCGTAAAGCTATTGATAAATTAACAGAGCAAGCCAAACAAAATGGTGCCAAGGGCTTAGCTTGGATCAAGTTTGAAGACGATAAATTGGCAGGTCCAATTGCTAAATTCTTGACAGATAAAACATCAGAATTCGTTGAAACTTTGGGCTTAGAAAACAACGACTTGGTTCTCTTTGTGGCGGACAGTTTAGAAGTGGCAAATTCAGCACTGGGTGCTTTACGTCAAACGATTGCCAAAGAGCAAGGCTTAATTGATTATTCGAAATTCAATTTCCTCTGGGTTATTGATTGGCCAATGTTTGAATGGTCAGAAGAAGAAGGGCGTTATATGAGTGCGCATCACCCGTTCACTTTACCAACTGCTGAAACACAAGGGGAACTTTCAGGAGATCTTAGTAAAGTACGTGCGCATGCTTACGACATTGTTTTGAATGGTTACGAACTCGGTGGTGGTTCACTTCGTATTAATACGCGTGAATTACAAGAAGAAATGCTCAAAGCGCTAGGCTTTAGTTTAGAAGATGCCAAAGAGCAATTTGGTTTCTTGTTGGAAGCTTTAGATTATGGCTTCCCACCACACGGAGGATTGGCCCTTGGTTTGGACCGTTTCGTTATGTTGCTTGCAGGAAAAGACAATATTCGTGAAGTTATTGCCTTTCCTAAGAATAATAAAGCCACAGACCCGATGACACAAGCGCCATCAGTAGTCAGTGAGAGCCAACTGGAAGAATTGAGAATTAAACTTGAAAAACTTGACTAAATTTATCAACATGTTTGGTGGCTGGGAAAAGTTGACACATCGTTTCTCAGCATCTGTCTTATATGGAATCACATCTGCTTTTGCATTGAACTTCTTTTATCAACCCGGAAGAGTTTATGCAAGTGGCGCGACAGGGGCAGCACAGGTGGCAACGGAAATTTTAACACGAATTTTGGGGCACAACTATCTTCCCATATCAGCCACGCTCTTCCTGATCAATGTCCCCTTAATGATTTTAGCTTGGTTCCGTTTAGGGAAACAGTTTACTCTGTTTACTTTGTTAACGGTTACCATGAGCTCCATTTTTATCCACTTTGTTCCTGAAACAACGCTGACACCTGATCCAATCATCAATGCCATCTTTGGTGGTACCATCATGGGTGCAGGTGTTGGATATGCCATGCGTAATGGTATCTCAAGTGGTGGTACGGACATCATTGCCCTTTATATCCGGAAGAGAACAGGCCATAATGTTGGTACACTAGGTTTCATCGTCAACGGAGTAATTATCTTTACTGCAGGCGTACTCTTTGGCTGGGAATATATGCTATATTCTATGATTGCTATCTTTGTGAGCTCACGTGTCACAGATGCAATCTTTACGCGTCAAAAACGTATGCAGGTGATGATAGTTACCGAGAATCCTGAAATCATCATCCGCAAACTCTTTGAAAAAATGCATCACAGTGCAACTATTTTGAACAATGCTGAAGGTGCATACTCACACGAGAAACGGACAATTTTGTTTACGGTTATCACCATGTATGAGTATCAAGATTTTAAAGAAATCATCACAAAATATGATCCGAAAGCTTTTGTCTCTATCTCAGAAAACGTTCGTGTAATAGGGAACTTTAGTGAGATTACTGATTAAGTTGACAAAATGACCGTTTTAGTATAAATTAGAGAAGGCCTCTGTCAACTGTGACAGAGGTTTTACAAGAAATTATAAAGCCATTTTTATAAGGTAAAAATGGTATTAGATTGGAGAGTTGTATGAAGGATATGAGCCTCATTAAAATCCATTTTCGTAACTTTATTGCCATCAGCTTAGGCGCAATTATCTTTGCTTTTGGTTTTGTAAAGTTAAATATGGCCAATCAGTTGGCTGCAGGTGGCCTTTCCGGTATTACCTTGATCTTGCACGCATTATTCAAGTTGGATCCGGCCCTAAGTCAGTTCATTCTGAATATCCCCTTGCTTTTTATTGGTTACCGTTTCTTAGGACAACGGACCTTTACCTATACGGTCTATGCGATTGTTAACATCTCGCTTTTCCTTTCAGTTTTCCAAGCATTTGATTTTAGTATTAATCTTTTGCATGATAACTTAGTCGCAGCTCTCCTGGCCGGGGTATTTGCCGGAACGGGGATTGGGATTATCTTCCGCTTTGGCGGAACAACTGGAGGTTCAGATATCATTGCTCAGCTGTTGCAAATTAAGCGAGGCACAGCAGTGGGGCGTGTGATTTTCACAATAGACCTTTTTGTAATGACACTTTCTCTCACTTACATTGATGTTAATCATATGGTTTATACATTAATTGCAAGTTTCGTAAGTGCCCAAGTGATTAACCTTATCCAATCTGGTGGTTATACCGTTCGTGGGATGCTTATTATCAGTCCTAAGTATCAAGAAATTTCAAATGCCATCCTGGCAGAACTTGGACGTGGTGCAACATTCTTACATGGTGAAGGCGCATATTCAGGTACAGAAAAACGTGTGGTCTATGTGGTGCTTAACCCTCGAGAAGTCATGACGGTTAAAGCTCTGATTGCCGAAATAGATCCTCAAGCCTTCTCAACAGTAATAAATGTTCATGAAGTTATGGGAGATTTTACTTATCCACAAAGTAAATATAAACGTAAGAAAAAATAAAAAAGAGCCAGATTTTGGTTCTTTTTATTTTAATGGCTATTATTGAAAAAGTTTTGAAGTTAGACGTTCGCCTTCAAGTCGGCCTACAGAAGAAACACCTTCTACATCAGAAGAATCAGCATTAACGCCGTCCTTAAGAATTTGTAAGCGATCGATAGCTTGATTGATCTGAATGAGGCTTTGAGTTTGATTTTCAAAGCTATAATTACTAATCTCACGTTTAGCTTTCTTGAGGTGAATAATTGCCTTTTCGATTTCGACAAGAGCTTTTGATGTACGCATAGAGTCCCTCCTTGTTTTATGATACTAACCTTATTATAAACAAAAAGACTGGCAAAAGCCAATCTCTTAATTTTGGGCAACGAAATCATCTAAAATCTTGACAATTTCTGCTTGTGTTTCTGCTTGATTTACAGCTACTTTAACTTTTGCAGCACGTTTTGCACCTTTGAGGTAGTAAGCTGCATGTTGACGAAATTCGCGTGACGCTAAGTTATCGCCTTTGAGGTCAACAAGACGTTGCAAGTGAATCTTAGCGATACGCATTTTTTCATCCACAGTTGGTTCAGGGAGTAATTCCCCTGTGCGAAGGTAGTGTTCCGTACGGTGAAGCATCCACGGATTTCCGAGAGCTGCTCGACCAATCATGACTGCATCAACACCTGTCTCATCAATCATGCGTTTAGCATCTTCAGGTGTTTTAACATCACCGTTTCCGATGAAAGGAATGTTAATATTGCTTGCTACTTTTTCAAGCCATGTCCAGTCAGCTTTACCTTCATAGAGTTGAGCGCGTGTCCGTGCGTGCATTGCAACAGCTGCACCACCAGCTGCTTCAATAGCTTTGGCATTTTCGACAGCGTAGAGATGATCAGAATCCCAACCGATACGAATTTTTACAGTGAGTGGTAGATCAATCGCAGAGCTGACAGCTTTCACTACATCGTAAACCTTATCTGGGTCAAGTAGTAAGCGACTTCCCGCTTCATTTTTGGTTACCTTCGGAACAGGACAGCCCATATTGATATCAATGATGTCTGCTACTGTATTTTCTTGAACAAATTTCGCTGCTTCAACCAGTGTATCAACTTCACCACCAAAAATCTGCATGGAAAGTGGATGCGGAACACCTTCAAAGTCCATCATTTGAAGCGTTTTTTTGTTACGATGCTCGATACCTTTATCAGAAATCATTTCAGTAACAACAAGTCCGGCTCCAAACTCTTTAGCTGTTGTCAGGAAGGCTTTATTATTAATTCCCGCCATTGGAGCGAGTACAATTTTATTAGCAATTTCTATATCCCCAATTTTCCATGGGCGTGTGTATTTTGAATCCATAGTCATAGAGAATATTTTACCATTTTTTAGGGGATTTGCTAAAACTTTGCACTGAAAAAACCTTCGTAAATAAATAAACGAAGGTTTTTTAGCTTAATCGGTAAATAAGTGCTTTATTTTTTGGCGTACAGAAACTTCCTGAGCTTGAGTGGTTAAAAAGGTTGCAACATCTCCAGCATGGAGTAGTGTATCTCCTCGTGGAATAATTTTTTCACCATTTCTTTGAATAGCAATCAGAAGACTATCTTTAGGAAGATGGAGATTTTGAACCGGTTGATGGTCAGCTTCCGAATCAAACTGTACCAAGGCTTCAATCATAATATGACCTTCTTTTTCAGTAGCTATTTCCGAATCAACAGTAAGTAGATTGTGGAGTAATGAGTGGTAGATTGGCTCAGAGTGTAAAAGCTCGGCCACAAGATAGGAAATTAGAGAAACAAAAGCCAGAGGTAATAAATGATCAAAGGAACCTGTCATCTCGACTAAAAGGAGAATTCCAGTCATTGGTGCACGAACGATAGCAGTAAAAGTTGCAGCCATCGCTAAAATAATAAAATTTGGGAAAAGATTGGGCGACAAATGCAAGAGAGGAATGACTGTTGTAGCAAAAATGCTACCAAGACTAGCACCGAGTACTAAGAGGGGGAAGAATATTCCTCCGGGAACACCTGAAGCATAGCTGATGAGGGAAATCAAAAACTTTGCAGCAAAGACCAGACAGAGAAAGGCAAGTCCCCAAGTAAGCGTCAATTGGTCAATCAACTGGTGACCACTGCCGCTGATTAGTGGAAAGAAGAGAGCGACAAGAGCAGAAGCAGAAAAACTGAACAAGACACGAAGAAAAGGACTTTTTATCTTCTCTTTCATGAGGCTTTGACTCTTTAGAAGAGCGGCATTATAAACTGCACCAAAAATTCCCATAAGGATACCTAAAAGTAAGAGTAGCCAATAATCTGAGAGGGGAAAGCTGCTCACGATTTGGAAATCAAAGATACTGGCTGGACCAAAAATAATACGCGAAACGGCATCAGCCATGATAGCAGAGCTCATACAAGTTAATAATATCAAAGGTGAGAAGTATTTGAATACTTCTTCAAGCGTAAACATGATTCCAGAAAGCGGTGCATTAAAAGCAGCAGATAAACCAGCGGAAGCTCCAGAAGCAATCAACAAACGTTGGTGTCGCTCAGTAGAGGAAAATCTTTGACCAAAGGCTTGTCCCATCGCAGCCCCGAGCTGGATCGATGGTCCTTCACGACCTAAGGATAACCCAGCAAACATGGCTAGTGTTCCTCCGACAAACTTAGCCCAAGCCGTTGAAAACCAGTCTGGTTTAAAGTAGCCCAGCAATTGCCCTTTGACTTGAGGGATTCCGCTACCAGTCGACATAGGGTATTTTTTCATCAAGGTACTGACAATAAAGACAAGGAGAAGCAATGTAGGAAGGAGGAAAAGCCCATAAATAAGATGAATGCTGACTTGATGATAGAGAGCAGCACCTAATTTTTCAGCTAGAGAAAGGGCCAAACGATAAAAGCTGGCTAAGAAGCCAGCTGCCAGTCCAACCAATAGACTCAAAAAAATTAAACCTATATTTTTGTTTGACGATTGTGAAAGATCTTTAATCAATAGTCTCATTTTTGAGCAGCTCCCAAGATTAAATCATTGAGTTCTTTTTCTGTAAATTCATATTTGCGTCCGCAAAATTGGCAGAGGACTTCAGCCCCATGATCTTCTTCGATAATTTCGGTGAGTGCTTGACTACCGAGGCTTTGCAATCCTTCAGCAAATCGATCCTTTGAACAGTCACATTCGAAGGCTAAGGGTGATTCAGCTAGAATCGTATATTCAAGCTCACCATAAAGTGCAGCAAGCATGGCTTCGAGCGGGTTTTCTTTTAAAAGCATTTCCGAAATACTTGGCATTACTTTAATATTTTTTTCCATTAGTGTGATTTCATCATCAGTTGCATCGGGCAAGGCTTGGAGCATAAAGCCACCAGCGATTTTAACACTGTCTTCCCCGTCATTGAGCAAGACATTTAAACCAATAGAAGAAGGTGTTTGCTCACTGGAGAGAAAATACCAGGCCAGATCTTCCCCAATTTCTCCAGTAATTAAATCAGTTTGGCCTGTATAAGGTTGACGAAGTCCCATATCTTTAATAACCACAAAGAAGCCATTGCCAATGAAAGGAGCAACAAGTACTTCTCCTGTTGAAGCTTTTTTATAGTCTAAATCTTTGTTTTGAACATAACCTTTAACATTTCCTTTAGCGTCTGCTACGGCAACAATTGCACCCATAGCACCATCACCCAAGATTTTGACTGTGATTTTACTGTCCCCTTTTTCATTGGCACCTAAAATTTGGGCAGCAATCAAGGTACGACCAAGGGCAACAGTAGAAGTAGGCATCGTTTGATGACGTTCCTGAGCTTCACGGACAGTTAATGTTGAATCAAGAGTAAATGCACGAAAGTGACCATTTTTTGAAATGGATTTTAATATTTTATCAGTCATAACTCCTTCTATTTTAACATATTTTTAACAGCATTGATTGCTGGGCTTTTATTTTGGCGATGATATTTTGTATTAAAAACAAATGGGGCAAAAAAGTAAGGTTTGTAAAGAAAACTAGGATAAAGTTAGATATTTCCGAACAAAAAAAGAAATTTATAGCAAAAAAATTATTTCTTACTCAAAGCAAATTATATTTTTTGCTATAATAGGAATAGTGCGATAGGAGCTTTTCAATATCAAAATGCCAGCTGTGCCTCTTGAAAAGGAGACATAGAGCGTACAAATATTAAAAGAAAAGAGAGCTATTATGCCATCAGTTGTTGTTGTAGGAACGCAGTGGGGAGATGAAGGAAAAGGTAAAATTACTGACTTCCTCAGCTCAGACGCAGAGGTTATTGCGCGTTACCAAGGAGGGGACAATGCCGGTCACACTATTGTTATTGACGGCTTTAAGTACAAACTCCATCTTATCCCATCTGGTATTTTCTTCCCAGAAAAAACATCTGTTATCGGTAATGGTGTAGTCATCAACCCCAAAGCCCTGGTAAAAGAAATTGCTTACCTCCACGAAAACGGTGTAACAACAGACAATCTTCGTATCTCAGACCGCGCCCACGTTATCTTGCCTTACCACATCAAGTTAGATGCCCTTCAAGAAGAAGCTAAAGGCGATCAAAAGATTGGTACGACAATCAAAGGTATCGGCCCAGCTTACATGGATAAAGCGGCACGTGTCGGTATCCGTATCGCAGACCTTCTTGATAAAGAAATTTTTGAAGAACGTCTACGTACAAACCTTGAAAATAAAAACCGTGAATTAGTTAAACTTTACGACAGTGAAGCACTTGATTTCGATGAAATCTTTAACGAATATTATGAATACGGTCAACAAATTAAAAAATATGTAGCGGACACTTCAGTGATTTTGAACGATGCGCTTGATGAAGGCCATCGCGTCCTCTTTGAAGGTGCACAAGGTGTTATGCTAGATATCGACCAAGGAACTTATCCTTTTGTTACATCTTCAAACCCATTGGCAGGAGGAGTAGCTATCGGTTCAGGTGTTGGTCCAACAAAAATTGATAAAGCAGTTGGTGTATGTAAAGCCTACACTTCACGCGTTGGTGATGGTCCATTCCCAACAGAGCTTTTTGATGAAACAGGTCACCAAATCCGTGAAGTTGGACATGAATATGGTACAACAACAGGTCGTCCACGCCGTGTAGGATGGTTTGATGCGGTCGTTATGCGTCACTCACGACGTGTTTCAGGTCTGACTCATCTTAGCTTGAACTCTATTGATGTTCTGGCAGGATTACCAACAGTGAAAATCTGTGTCGCTTACGAACTTGACGGAAAAGAAATCACTCACTACCCAGCAAGTCTTAAAGAATTGGAACGTTGCAAACCAATTTACGAAGAAATGCCAGGTTGGTCTGAAGATATTACAGGAATGCGTACTCTGGAAGAACTTCCAGAAACAGCACGCAACTATGTTCTTCGTGTTGCAGAACTCGTTGGTGTCCGTATCTCAACATTCTCTGTTGGTCCAGACCGTGACCAAACAAACGTTTTGGAAAACGTTTGGGAAGCCTAAGGAAATAAATCTAAAAGCAAGCAATCATTGATTTGATTGCTTTTTTTGGTGCCTTTTTTCTCGTATTAGTTGCTAAAAATTAATTATTGTTTTTGGAGGAGAATATTATTGAAAAAGAGAATAAGAGTAGTGCTGTTTGTGAGCCTGAGTTTTGTCCAAATACTTATTGCTATGTTTATAGTCGTGAAAAAATGGCTCCGTACGGCTTTTGAAACGGATGCTGCAGTAGTAAAAACGATTGAAGATGGGATGTTTTCAGGAAATGTCGTAGTCTATCCCACCTATGTCCGCCAGCTTTCAATCTGCCACCAGAAACAGAAGTAGAAGAAAAAGAAATCAATAGGCGTAAGGGGTATATCCTTAAAATCAAGAAGTAATAATTCTTTGAAATTGTTAATAATTGTGGAAAATGCTTAAGGCAGCGATAACCATTGACAAATGAGATAAATCTGCTAAAATAAGAACATATAAAGAATGAGAAGAGTAGGTTACTGGAACGTTTAAGGGAGTGATGTCGTCGACTGCAAATCATCACACGGAAAAGTTATTGAAGTTCACCTCGTTCTAATTTAAAATAGTCTTTAATTAAGTGATAAAATAGGATGGTACCGCGGTTTTCGCTCCTTTGTTTAGGGGTTGAAATCGTGGTATTTTTTGTCATCACGGTTAGAAGGTATTAGGAGAAGAAATGAATTTACAAGAAAAAATTGAAGCTTTACGCGAACAAGCTTTGAATAATTTAACAGCAGCTGTTGAAGAAAGAATGCTGAATGATTTGCGAACAGCAATCATGGGTAAAAAAGGTGAGCTGACAGAAATCCTCAAAGGGATGAAAGACCTAACAAATGAAGAACGTCCAGTTATCGGTGCTCTAGCTAATGCCTTCCGTGACGAATTTGGAGCGAAACTTGAGGAGAAAAAAGCAGAGCTTGAAGCAGCAGCCATGAATGCAGCCTTAAATTCTGAAACTTTAGACGTGACTTTACCCGGTCATGCACCTAAAAAAGGTGCGCGTCATATTTTGACTCAAACAGCAGAAGAGATTGAGGAAATTTTCTTAGGTATGGGTTATGAGATTGTTGACGGCTATGAAGTCGAAACGGATCATTATAACTTTGAGCGTATGAATTTGCCTAAAGATCATCCTGCGCGTGATATGCAAGATACTTTCTATGTAACAAATGAGGTATTATTACGCACACATACATCGCCAATGCAAGCGCGCACGATGGACCAACATGACTTTAGTAAAGGTGGTTTACGCATGATTGCTCCAGGTCGCGTTTACCGCCGTGATACGGATGATGCTACTCACAGTCACCAATTCCATCAAGTCGAAGGCTTAGTTGTGGATAAAAACATTACGATGGCCGATCTTAAAGGTACGCTTGAACTTGTCATTCAAAAAATGTTCGGTGCTGACCGTGAGATTCGTCTACGTCCTTCTTACTTCCCGTTTACGGAACCTTCTGTTGAGGTCGATGTAAGCTGCTTCAAATGTGGCGGCAAGGGATGTAATGTCTGCAAATATACTGGCTGGATTGAAATTCTCGGTGCGGGTATGGTTCATCCTAACGTTTTAGAAATGAGTGGTATCGACAGCAAGGAATATTCTGGTTTTGCTTTTGGTATGGGACAAGAACGTATCGCAATGCTCCGCTATGGTATCAATGATATTCGTGGCTTCTATCAAGGTGACTTACGTTTCTTAGAACAATTTGGAAAATAATTTCAGAAGTAAAGACATAAAAGAATACGGAATAAAAGGAAAAATAAAATGTTAGTATCATATAAATGGTTAAAAAAATTAGTCAACGGTCTTGATGATGTTCCTGTTGCTGATTTGGCAGAAAAAATGTCACTTTCAGGTATTGAAATTGAAGGTGTAACTGTACCAGGACAAGGTTTGTCAAAAATTGTTGTCGGTCAAGTCTTGACTTGTGAAGATGTACCTGAAACACATCTACATATTTGCCAAGTTGATGTTGGAGAAGAAGAACCGCTCCAAATCGTCTGTGGTGCTCCAAATGTCAAAGCTGGAATTAAAGTCATTACAGCACTTGTGGGTGCACGTATCGCGGATAACTATAAAATCAAAAAAGGAAAAATCCGTGGTATCGTTTCCTTAGGAATGCTGTGCGCACTTGATGAAATTGGTATTCCTGAATCTGTTAATCCAATGAAGCATGAAGATGGCATCTATATTTTACCTGAAGATGCAGTGATTGGTGACAGTGTCTTGCCATATCTTGACTTAGATGATGAAATTATCGAACCCGATATCTTGGCCAACCGTGCTGATGCAATGTCAATGCGTGGTGTTGCTTATGAAGTAGCAGCTATCTATGGTAAAACAGTCAATTTTGAAGAAAAAACGGTAACCGAAGTAGCCAAAAAAGCGGCTGATAAGGTAGCTGTAAAAGTGGAAACAAGTACAGAACAAGTTCCGACTTATAAAATTCGTATGATTGAAAATGTCAAAATTGCTCCATCACCACTTTGGCTACAAAATACCTTGATGAATGCTGGTATTCGCCCCATTAATAATGTCGTTGACGTAACCAACTATGTTTTGATGTACTACGGCCAACCGCTTCATGCTTTTGATTTTGATAAGTTTGGTGCAGATGAAATTGTGGTGCGTCAGGCGGATCAAGGAGAGAAGATTATTACTCTCGACGAGCAAGAGCGGGAACTTAGCCCTGAGGATATCGTAATTACAGCTAATGGCCAACCGGTAGCTCTTGGAGGTGTCATGGGTGGCTTTGACAGTGAAATTACTGATCAAACAGTCACAGTAGCTTTAGAAGCTGCACTTTTCAACGGCACTTCAATCCGTAAAACTTCACATAAGTTTGCCTTACGTTCAGAATCTTCAAGCCGTTTTGAAAAAGGAATCAACCAAGGTACAGTACGTGAAGCACTAGACTTTGCAGCAGCCATGATTCAAGAACTGGCTGGTGGAGAGATTCTCTCAGGTGTGGTAGAGTCAAATGACTTCATGCCCAAACTTCAAGAAGTTAACATTACTTTGGACCGTATCAATGCGGCTTTAGGAACATCACTTGAAGATGCAGAAGTACTTGCGATTTTAGCGCAACTTGGTTTTGAAACACAAGAAAAAGAAGGACAATTTAATATTCAAATTCCTTCACGCCGTTGGGATATCAAGATTGAAGCCGATATCGTGGAAGAAGTAGCTCGTATTTATGGCTATGATAATTTACCTAGTACCTTACCTTCAGGTGCGACAGCAGGTGAATTAACTGCCATGCAAAAATTACGTCGCAAGGTACGCACACACGTCGAAGCGGCAGGGCTTTCAGAAGTTATTGGTTATTCTTTAACTACAGCAGAAAAAGCGCAAGAATTTGTAGAAACACAAGGGGCAACAACATCGTTGATGTTGCCAATGACAGAAGATCGTCAAACCTTACGTGGCAGTCAAATTCCGGGTCTCTTAGATATTGTTAATTACAATCAAAACCGCAAAAATGCAGATGTTGCAATTTATGAAGTAGGCAATATTTTTGTAGCGACAGATTCTGAAGATACACGTCCTCTTGAAATTCCACATCTTGCCTTTGCTATTTCTGGAAATGTAGAAGACAAAACCTACAGTTCTGATGCTGTAGCTGTGGACTTTTATTATGCAAAAGCTATTGTTGAACAACTCCTAGCAGGTTATGACAACCTTGCTTTTGAAGCTTATTCTGAAGTCAAAGAAATGCACCCAGGGCGTACTGCACGTATTCTTTTGGGTGACCGTCAAGTTGGTTTCGTTGGGCAAGTTCATCCTGCAACAGCAAAAGCTTATGATGTGAAAGAAACTTATGTGGCTTCACTGGACTTGGATGCAATGCTTGAGCTTGCACCAGCGCAGACAGTCTTTGTGGAAATTCCAAAAGTTCAAGCTGTGCATCGTGACATTGCGATGCTAGTTGATGCAGAGAAAACACATGCTGAAATCGTAGAAACAATCACTTCAAGTAAAGTTAAAACATTAAGCAAAGTTGAGCTCTTTGATATTTATCAAGGTGAAAACTTACCAGAAGGTAAGAAATCAATGGCTTATAGCTTAACTTTCCAAAGTCGTGAAAAGACAATGACAGAAGAAGAAATTGCAAAAGCAATGGCAAAAATTACGAAAAATCTTGTAGAAACTTTAGCGGTTGAAATCCGTTAAATGAAAAACCTTAGAAGTATATTCTAAGGTTTTTATTATGAGTTTTAAAAAAAGTCAAGAGATAAAGTATTAATAAAAGCGGTTTACATTAAGTTTGTATGTCTCTTCGTAATGTATTTGACATCAACCTGCGTTCTTTTTGTGTTAAAATAGTAAAATATGAAAAAGAACAATTGGAAAAAAGGTGCAACTTTACTTGGACTGTCAGTCGGAATGCTGACAATGGGCCTACAAGTTGCTAAAGCTGACGAAAGTACGATTAATAAAGATATCGAGAACTTTCAACAACAGCTCAACTCAGAACTTTCTCAGACAAATGCTATCTACGCAAAAGCAACTGATTCGCAAAATAAGCTAAAAACAACGCAAGAAAAGATTGCAAGTCTGAATCAAGAAATTGAAAGAACTGAGGGAAAATACAATTCTTTAAAAGAAACAGTAGCGAAGCAAATGCGTGCCATGCAAGCTCACGGTGGAGCTTCAGCTTCTGTTCTTAATGTAGTATTGAATGCTAATGATTTTCATGAAGCAATACAGGCTTGGACAAACCTGAGTGTGATATTAAGAGCTGAGGATGCGCAAGCTAAAGATTTAGTTGACACACAGAAAAATTTGGAAACAATGCAAAGCTCACTTATGCAAACCAAAGATGAGTTAAAAACCGCTCAGGCAGACTACCAAGAGCAAGCGGAGAACCTTGAAGAGAGTATTCATACTCTAAAAAATAAAATGACTGATAACCAGAACATACTGGAGGAGATGAAAGCCAAAGCAGAAATGGCTAAAGATACAACAGTAGACGAGAATGCAGATCAGCCTAAAATAGAGCCATTGGCTTCAAAGAAAAATGAAGCACCTCAAGTTTCGGAGCCTAAAGATACGACGATTACAGCTCCGAGTAGTGATGGTGGAACTTCCTTGACTGTTTCGGCTACAGCTTATTCCTCAGACAATGGCTTAGGTTTTATCACAGCCACAGGGATTAACTTGCACCAAAATCCAATGTGTATTGCCGTAGATCCTTCTGTCATTCCCTTAGGAAAGATGGTTGAAGTCCCAGGATATGGCATTGCTATTGCAGGTGATACAGGAGGAGCTATCAAGGGAAATATTATTGATGTCCATCTTCCAACAACAGCTCAAGCGCAAGCTTGGGGTCGTAAAACAATTCAGATTAATGTACTTGCTTAACAAACAACAGCATATCTACAGTAGCCTTTCAAAACTACTTTAAGTATGCTTTTTCTTTTGCATTTATGAGTACTAAAAAAAGCCCAAGAAGAGGTTATTCAAAGTCTTCTTGGGCTTTTTTTTGTGAGCCAAGGCTGCACTTATCTTTCTTTCATGAAACTTTCTGACCAGTTTTTAACTTTATCGCCGTTGGCAGAGTGATGAATTTTTGAGCTTCAACTTGTTTTACTTTTTTAGTCTTACGTAAATCTCGCTCCTCAGGACTAAACCAGAGGGCTATTTCATAGAGGGCTGCAAAACCTAAGCCCATTCCACCAAACATTAAAACAATTTCTATAAATTCCATTGTGACCTTCTTTTATAATATTCTTAGTTCTCGATTAATTCGGGGGTTATTTCTTCAATACAATCAACTACAGGGCCGACGATCCTTGAAGTTTCTTCATCTAAGTAAAAATCCTTGTATTGCGGATCGGTGTTGAGTGAGTGACAGCGGAAACTTTCTCCATCTCTAAAAACTTGCTTACAATATAGCTGTTCTTCTCCGGGTCCGCCCTCTGAAATGACATAAATATCGCCATCTCTATCAAAACCAGTCGTAACAAAGGTGACAATAGAGAAGTTAGGATACTCTGGTTGCATAGAGTCTCCTTTGATGCGTGCAGCACCGTCATAACGGCCTGGACGTACATCTGTAAAGATGGTGTAAGTCTCTTGGGTGTCATTCAGAGCCTGACCAAAACCAGCAGATAATTGCTCATCAGCTACCTCAATCGTATATAGTTCCTCACGACGGTAAGTACGTAAAGGAATGATATTATCTGAGTCAGGAATAGGTTGTGGTTTCTGACTGGCAAGAAACTGTGAAAAATTCAAGACATTCTTTTGCTGTTCAGCATCTAACTGTTTGTAAATATCGAGAAGCTCAATAAAAGGAGAGTGCCCTTGATTTTCGTTGAGGATAAGATCAATAGGTGTTTTGTAAATATCTGCAAGTTTAGTAATCATTTCTAAAGCAGGATTACTGGTTTTCTTCTCCCAAAGCGCATAAGTCCCTTGAGTGATGTCAAGCATCTTGGCAATGTCTTTTTGAGTAAACTGATGTTCTTTACGTAGATTTTTTAAGGTTTGTCCTAGATTCATGCTTCCATCCTCTTTTATTGAATTTATCAATATTATAAGCTAAAATAGAATAGAAGTCAAGCTAAAAAATTGAATGAGTCAATAAAAGGAAGCGAGCTTGCTTCCTTGCATTTATTAATCTTCTCGATATTCAAGGAGATCTTTAGGTTGACAGTCGAGTGCTTTGCAAAGTGCTTCAAGTGTAGAGAAGCGTATTGCTTTAGCCTTACCATTTTTTAAAATAGAAATGTTAGCCATTGTGATACCCACTCGTTCTGAAAGTTCAGTCACAGACATTTCACGCTCTACAAGCATTCGATCTATATGTACTTTTATTGCCATTTTATACTCCTTTCTTAAACCGTGAGGTCATTTTCTGATTTAATCTGAATGACACTTTGCAGGAGCTTTTCAATTGTTGCAATAAAGATAGCAACGATTAAAGGAGTAACACTAATGGCTACACCAATAACCATAATTACCGGTGCATGAATCACCTCGATGATGTGATAGGTCATAGGTAAAATTCCAAGAAGCACAAAGAAAGTTGCAAATGATAATTTTTTAATAGTAGAAATTATCTTTAAGGCCGGCTCAGTAAAGGCTGTACCACGCTCAATAAGTAACAGTATACGATAGACAAAAATCGTTACGACAAGAGATAGGGCCGCAGCTATGTAAAGTGCCAAATAAAAGAGAATTTTTACAAAATAAATATCATGATCAGAGTAGGAACTGATGAGCCCTTGTGTCAAAACAACAAAGAAAAAAAGGATAAATGCAATAACAGGTACAAGTGCAACCTTGAGAAAGGTGGTCTTAATTTTCGATATTTCTTTCATGTTGTTCATTATAAGTGATGGATGATTGATTGTCAAGATGAAAATATCGTTTTGCGATATGAGTTGACTATGGTTTTGTACGTATAGATGTATCATTCAAAGAACAATTGTTTTTTATAAGAGAGATAGTCGTAAGGGTTTCAAGGAGCAGAGAATAATAATTATATGAAATGTGTTAAAATATCAGTATGGTAAAAAAAGGACGTATTATTAAATCTTTAGCAGGGTTTTACAATGTAGAATCTGAGGGACAAGTTTATCAAACGCGAGCGCGTGGTAACTTTCGTAAGAAAGGGATGAAACCAATCGTTGGTGATTTTGTGGACTTTTCAGCTGAAGAAAATTCAGAAGGTTATATCTTAGATATACACAAACGCAGAAACAGCTTGATTCGTCCTTCCATTGCGAATATCGATCAGGCTGTCATCATCATGTCAACGGTTAATCCTGATTTTTCCTTGAACCTGTTGGATCGCTTTCTTGTGTTTTTGGAACATAAAGATATTCAGCCTCTCATCTACATTTCGAAACTAGATTTGCTTGAGGATGTCAGTGAGTATGAACAGTTCAAAAAAAATTATGAAACGATTGGCTATCAAGTTTTCTTTGACTGGAAAGAACTGACAGAAGTATTAGCAGATAAAGTTACGGTCTTTATGGGGCAAACGGGCGCTGGAAAAACAACTTTGTTGAATCTAATTGCGCCAGGTATGAACTTGGCTACGGGAGAAACTTCAGACAAACTAGGACGTGGACGTCACACTACGCGCCACGTGGAGTTCTTTGAAGTGGCGTCAGGCTTAATTGCAGATACCCCAGGATTTTCAAATCTAGACTATGATGTCTCTAACCAACCCGATTTAAATGCGGCCTTTCCAGAAATTTTACGAGAAAGTCATGGGTGTAAGTTTAGAGAATGTACCCATACACATGAACCTTCTTGTGCTGTCAAAGAAGCACTTGAAGAAGGTAGGATTTTAGCGAGCCGTTATGAGAACTACCTACAATTATTAACTGAAATAAACAACACGAGGGAAACTTATGCCAAACAAAGAAAAAAACAAAATTAAAGGGAACATTTGGATGAAGCAAGCCGGCTTTTTAGGTTTAGTGATTCTTTGGGGCCTTATCATTCTGTTTAAAAATAGTTTAGGAGATTGGAAGTGGCCACTTTTTGGCTTGCTTGTTGTCTTAACTATTTGGGGCTTATACCAAATCAATAAAGCTTTCTTTGGCTTGAAAAAATAGGAGGAAACATGAAACAATATACAAATAAAATCGCACCATCTATTCTCGCTGCTGACTTTGGTGCTTTTACAGCAGAAGTCGCAAAGATTAAAGCTGCTGGTGCTGATTATGTACACATTGATGTTATGGATGGTCATTTTGTTGACAACTTGACTTTTGGCTCTGGTGTCGTTGCTGCACTTCGCCCACATACAGATATGGTTTTGGATGTGCACATGATGGTCGAAAATCCAGAAAAATACGTAACGGAGTTTGCGAAAGCTGGTACGGATATCATGAGTATTCATGTTGAAGCAACAGCACATATCCATGGTGCATTGCAAAAGATTAAAGCAGCCGGAATGAAAGCAAGCGTGGTTATTAACCCAGGAACACCTGTTTCAACGATTGAACCTGTTCTTGGCATGGTGGATATGGTCTTAGTGATGACTGTCAATCCTGGTTTTGGAGGTCAAGCCTTTATCCCTGAAACGATGGATAAAATTCGTGAACTTGTGAAATTGCGTGAGGCTAACAATCTAGAATTTGATATTGAAGTTGACGGTGGCATTGATGATAAAACAGTTGATCAAGCATGTGAAGCAGGTGCCAATGTATTTGTGGCTGGATCTTTTGTCTTTAAAGGCGATGTAGCTGATAACATTCAAAAGTTAAGAGATAGATTATGAACGTCATCATTATTATTCTTTTGATTTTAGCCATTCTGATTGGGATTGCTAATTTTTTCAAAAAGCCAACGTCTAACACCAAACTGAATGCGCGGGTCGAAAATCTGTCTTCAAACCTGACAGAGTTACGTATAGAAATGTCGCAACAGTTGGGGCAAAATCGCCAAGAAATTTCCGGAACAGTTTCAAGCTTATCGCATAATATGAATGTAAACTTAGGAAATCTGACAGAAAATATCAATGCTAAATTTGATTACCAGTTTAAGGATTTACAAAGTTCCAACGAGCAAAAACTAGATAAAATTGCGCTTAACTTAGCAGAAATGTCAGCAGCTATTACGGATAAATTTGACCGTAAGTTTCAGGAGCTGCAAGAGGCTAATGATAAAAAGCTCAGTCAAATTCAGAACACGGTGGATGAAAAGCTTCAGGAAACATTAAACAAAAGGATTTCCCAAAGCTTTGAACAGGTCACAAATCTTCTGACTTCAGTTGATAAAGGATTAGGCGAAATGCGTAACCTAGCCAGTGATGTCGATAGCCTACAAAAAGTAATGACGGGTGTGAAGACACGAGGTATTATTGGCGAGGTACAACTTGGCCGTATCTTAGAGCAAATTTTCACCTCAAGTCAGTACCAGGAGCAAGTCAACATTCAAGACCGAAATGCAGTAGATTTTGCGGTTATCATGCCTGGTAAAGTAGCAGGCAGTGATGTTTTATTGCCGATTGACTCAAAGTTTCCTTTGGAAGACTACCAACGCCTGCAAACTGCGCTTGAAACAAACGATATGCTGGCGATTGAAGCATCACGAAAAGCCTTGTTTGCCGCGGTTAAAGCTCAGGCAAAATCAATTTCGGAGAAATACATCTTACCGCCAAAGACAACCGACTTTGCAATCATGTTTTTACCTATTGAGGGGCTTTTCATGGAAGTGGTAAATAACACAGAACTTTATGAGCAACTCAGCCGTGATTATAAGGTAAATGTTACTGGTCCAACAACCATGACAGCAGTCTTGAATAGCTTGCAAATGGGATTTAAGACCTTACAGATAGAACAAAAATCAAGTGAAGTTTATGAAATGCTTGGGGCTGTTAAAACCGAATTTGGTAAGTTTGAAACCTCGCTTAAGAAAGTTCACGAACGTTTGCAACAGTCCGAAAAAGAAATCAATACGCTGATTACGACAAGAACGAATGTCATGAATCGTAAATTGCGCACGATTGATGCCGTTGACAAAGACACGAGTGCTGCGCTTTTAGAAATAGAAGGGGACTAAGATGGTTCTGATAAAAAATATAGCTATGGGAGAATTTTTTGAAGGATTCTACCTGATAAAATCAGTCGAGCTTCGTCGAACACGCGCAGGTAAGGATTTCCTTGCGATTGTTTTTCAAGATCGGACAGGAACAATCTCGGGCAATATTTGGGATGCCAATCCTAAAGCTGTCAAGCAGTTTGTTGCGGGGCGTGTGGTTCATATGAAAGCCTTAAAAGAACTCTACAACGGCATGCCGCAGGTCAATCGAATTAGCCTACGTTTGCCGGAAGGTAACGAACCAGCTAACCCTGCAGATTATCGTGAAAAATCACCGGTAAATGAGACGGATCTCCGTAAATATGTTGAAAGTATCGTTTTCCGTATTGAAAATGCAACATGGAATCGTATCGTTCGTCATATCTTGAAAAAATTTGACCGTGAATTTTATCAGTTTCCTGCTGCGAAAACCAATCATCATGCCTTTGAAGGTGGATTGGCTTATCATACAACCACGATGCTCCAACTGGCCGAAAAAGTATGTGAAGTTTATCCACAGCTCAATGAATCTTTGATGTTTGCAGGTATTCTTTTGCATGATATGGCCAAATGTTTAGAGTTTACTGGTTATGAAAACACAAGTTATACGTTGCGTGGAAATCTCTTAGGACACATCGTTCTTATCGATGAAGAAGTCAGTAAAGCAGCGATCGAACTTGACATCAGTGATGAAAAAGAGGACTTGCTTTTACTGCGTCATGTTTTACTGAGTCATCACGGCCAGTTAGAATATGGCAGTCCTGTCCGCCCTAAAATCATGGAAGCAGAAATCATTCATCAGATTGATATGATGGATGCTAGCATGATGATGATGATGACCGCTCTAAATAATGTTGAACCGGGACAATCAAGTCAACGCGTTTTTGCCTTGGAAAATCGTAACTTTTATAAACCATTAGATAACTAAAGAGAAGAAGAAAAGATGAAACACACACTTAAAAATAATACATTAACGGTTGCAGTTGACACTTTTGGTGCAGAATTACACTCTGTTCAAAAAGAGGGTATCGAATATCTTTGGCAAGCAGACCCAGCGTTTTGGGGACGTCATGCTCCTGTTCTTTTCCCGATTGTTGGGAAGTTAAAAGACGGACATTACAGCTACGCAGGTAAAAACTATGAGATGTCAGGACACGGCTTTGCACGTGATACAGAATTCAAACTCGTACAGGAAAAAGAGGATGAGTTGGTTTATGAAATTACCTCAAATGCTGATACACTTGCACAATATCCTTTTGAATTTAGCTTTAAGGTAAGTTACAAATTGACAGGAAATCAAGTGCGTGTACGTTATCAAGTGGAAAATAAAGATGAAAAGACGATGATTTTTGGCGTGGGTGCTCATCCAGCTTTTAATGTTCCTCTCGAAAAAGGCAGCTTTGAAGATTACACCTTGACAATAGCCCCAGCCGAAAAACGTACATTTATTCCTTTGGATTTACCAACGGGTACGCTTAAGAGAGAAGAGCAATCTGAGGTTGAGGTGAGGGATATAACACTGAATCATGAACGCTTTTCAAAAGACGCGCTCGTTTATACATCATCAGATGAAATGTCAGTGGCCTTAACAAACCGTTTAGATAGCCGAAGTGTGAAAGTCACTTGGGAAAATATGCCTTTCTTTGGTCTTTGGAGTCCCTATCCAGCTGAAGCTCCTTTTGTTTGTATCGAACCTTGGGCTGGTATAGCAGATGAAGTTAGCACAACAGGTGAACTTACCGAAAAATTTGGGATGAATCAACTTGCTCCACATGAAACTTTTAGCTGTGAATATATTATTGAAATAAACTAAGACAAAAAGATAGACAGTAAGTCTATCTTTTTCTAAATTTTTAAGAAAGACCGCGAGAAAAAGCAGCTGTAAATTGCTATAATAGAAAGTATGAATGATATTTTCCAACTTACACTAATTTTAGTGGCTTCATTAGTCGCAACTTTAATCGCAAGAAGAATAAGAATTCCTGCAGTAGTCGGTCAAATACTGATTGGTATTGTCTTAGCACCTGCTGCTTTGGGATGGTTGCAAGGAGGACACACCATTGAGGTCCTCTCCGAAATTGGGGTGATTCTGCTCATGTTTCTGGCAGGGCTAGAGAGTGACCTAGGGGTTTTAAAGAAAAACTTTAAACCTGCTTTACTGGTTGCCCTAGCGGGTGTCCTTGTTCCTTTACTGGTTTTCTGGGGCGTAACAACGATGATGGGCTATGCCTTCTCAACGGCTATCTTTTATGGTATCGTCTTTGCAGCAACCTCTGTCTCGATTACAGTTGAAGTTTTGCAAGAATACGGTAAGCTTTCCACAAAGGCAGGCTCTATTATCTTGGGTGCGGCTGTTGTAGACGATATTCTGGCTGTTTTAGCTCTATCTATCTTCACATCTACACAAAGCTCTTCTGGCAACTTGCCAAAGCAGTTTTTCATGGAATTCCTCTTCCTTATTTTCCTTGTCTTGGTACACAAGTCAATCCCTAAAGTTTGGCGTTTTGTGGAGAAACTTCCGGTCTACGCAAAAAATACAACAGCGGCGCTCATTCTTTGTTTGGTTTTAAGCCTCCTTGCTGATGCAGCGGGTATGTCAGCTGTGATTGGTTCTTTCTTTGCTGGATTAGCTTTAAGTCAAACAGACGTTTCTCATAAGATTGAGGAATACAGTTCCGCTATTGCTTATGTCGTCTTCATCCCAGTTTTCTTCGTTTCCATTGCGATTTCCGTAACTTTCGAGAGCATCTTTGAACATCCAATCTTGATTCTCTTCTTTACTTTATTAGCAGTATTGACGAAGTTTATTCCGGCTTATTTCATCGGGAAATCAACGGGACTTACAAGCTCAGACAGTGCCTTGGTCGGCACAGGAATGGTTTCTCGTGGTGAAATGGCTTTAATCATCGCGCAGATTGGTCTTGCTTCACAAGTGATTAATAGCGATATTTATTCAGAGCTGGTTATCGTGATTATCCTCAGCACTCTGATTGCACCGTTCCTAATCAAGCTCTCTTTGAAAAAAGACTAAAATAACAATAATAACAGACTTATGACAAGAAAAATGATAAAATAGTCAAAGTATATAAAATGAAGGGGTTTCTTATGTCAAACTGTCAAGTAGTAAAACATCCACTTATCCAACACAAACTTTCAATCTTGCGTCGTGCAGACGTTTCAACAAAAGAGTTCCGCGAACTCGTTGACGAGATTGGTATGCTTATGGCTTATGAAGTATCTCGTGACTTGCCTGTACAAGATGTCGAAATTGATACTCCTGTTGCGCACATGACTGCGCAAGAACTTGCAGGGAAGAAATTAGCAGTTGTGCCAATTCTTCGTGCAGGTATCGGTATGGTAGATGGTATCTTGAAACTTATCCCAGCAGCGCGCGTGGGCCACATTGGTATGTATCGTGATGAAGAAACGTTCAAACCAGTTGAATACTTGGTTAAACTCCCAACAGATATCGCTGAGCGCCAAATCTTTTTGGTTGATCCAATGTTAGCTACAGGTGGTTCAGCAATTCTTGCAATTGATAGCCTTAAAAAACGTAATGCCAACAATATCAAGTTCGTTTGTCTTGTTGCAGCACCAGAAGGTGTAAAAGCAGTTCAAGAAGCGCACCCAGATATTGATATCTATGTTGCAGCACTTGATGATCACCTTAATGAACATGGCTACATTGTTCCAGGACTTGGTGATGCTGGAGACCGTTTGTTCGGAACAAAATAATAAAACTTTAAAACGTTAGAGAGTAAAAGCTTTCTAGCGTTTTTTTATAAAAAAAATAAAAATCCTGAGCTAAATAGTTTACAAGCGTAAATTTATGTGTTAAGATTACACTTGTAAACATAAATAAGAAAATAAAAGGAGACATTACTATGTCATTTATCAACTCACTCAAAAATCGTCGTTCAATCTACGCACTTGGTAAAGATGTTAAAGATGCAGACCAAGCTATCGAAACAATTAAAGAAGCAGTAAAACACAGCCCATCAGCTTTCAACAGCCAAACAACACGTGTACTTATCGTTACAGGTGAGGCGCAAGAAAAACTTTGGGGCCAAATCGTGGCTGACGAATTGAAAGCAACAATGAAAGCACAAGGTGTTCCTGAGTCAGCTTGGGAAGGTACAAAAGCAAAACTTGATGGCTTCAAAGCTGCTTATGGTACAGCTCTCTTCTTCGAAGATCAAGACGTTGTAAAAGGTTTGCAAGAACAATTTGCCCTTTATGCAGACAACTTCCCAGTATGGAGCGAGCAAGCTTCAGGTATCACTTCAGTCAATGCATGGACAGCTCTTGCAGAACTTGGTATTGGGGCAAACTTGCAACACTATAATCCAGTTATTGATGAAGCAGTTGCTAAAGAATGGAATGTTCCAGCAAACTGGAAACTACGTGGTCAACTCGTATTCGGTTCTATCGAAGACGAAGCAGGAGAAAAAACTTACATGGCAGATGATGACCGTTTCATTATCGTAAAATAAGTTAATAAAGGCCTTAGGGCTTTTTTTTGTAGGAAAAATGATAATTTGCTATAATAAAAGAAAGTAATACTACTCGAAAAAGACTAGCGTTGCTACTGTTTGAGGCAATAAAATATTTTGAGATAATCAAGATATGAGCCAAAATATGATTTCGAAAAATTCCTTAGAACTAAGGACGCAAGATAAAGCACATAAAGGAGAAGATATGGAAGCAAAATTGCTCAATAAAGTAGTGATAAAACGTAATGGTCGCGTTGTCGATTGGGATTCATTTCGTATACAAACAGCGGTTTTTAAAGCTGCAATTAATGGAAAATACAAAGACAAACCCTTGCATGCCAATATGATTGCCAACAATGTTGCTAAGGTTGTTGAGAAAGTTATCGCTGAAATTCCTTTTGATAAGATTGAGATTGACACAATTCAAAACCAAGTGGTCAACCAGCTCAATGACTTTGACAAAGAAGTGGCAAAAGATTTCCTTGAATATAAAGTGAAACAAGAAATTAATCGTAAGCACTAATAGCGGGACTATATTGAAAATAAAAAGCAGATTCTCTGAGAAACTGCTTTTTGTGTTCCTTAATTAAAAACAAATGAGTGTAATATTACTTCTTTATAATTTTAATCTTTGATATAATTTGTAATATGAGAAACATTACGTTATATCCGAGCGGTATCATGAGATTCCCAAAAGATTTCAGGAGAAGAATATATGACAGAAAGAAAAGTAATCAAAGCAAAGAAGCAAGCCATACGCCGTGCGCGACTTAAAAAAGCAGGCACTGTCGCTGCAATGTTGCCACTTGTAATGTCCAAAGGTGCACCTGTAGCTACACTCATCCGGGGCCGACATGATGAAGAAGTGCCCGGTATCGAACAAGTTGTCGAAATGCCTGAGCAGGAAATCGCAGACGTTGTCTTGCCAGAAACACCTGCTGAAGCAATGTATGAAGAAGAAAAAGAAGCTGAGGTGCTAGAAGAACTGGAGATACAGGAAATTTCCGAAACTCCAGCTACTTTTGAAGCGCCACAAAACTTTGAGGCACCACGTTTTTCTGAAGGGGGATTGACTCAGTTTGAGGCCAGTGATGCTTATGTGGGGATTGCGCCTTTGGCGGTGAATTGGGGTGCTAAAGAGACGTGGCCTGTTGCGCAAATTATTAGTGTACAATGGGAATCAGCTACTAGGATAAGGATTCATTTTGAAACAACAGCTGACAATGGTAAAACTTTAGGTACTGGTCAAATTGACAGAATGCAATTTAGAGTAAGTGTCGGTGATGAGCTTGTGGATTATGTGAGCTATGCAGGGACTGAAAACAGTCAGGGTACGACATACATTGTGTTTCTGGAGGGGATAACACAAGATCTTTTTGGAGACGTCACCGTTTATGCAGGCGATCCCTTTCCACATCAGGGAGGAGATGATTCTTTCCGTCTTGCAGGTAGTTCCGTACGACCGAATCATCATGTACCCATCGTTATTACAGAAGAACATATTCGTCTTGGGAGAGTGGCAGATAAGTTTGTGGGGGAGGATGTCCTAGTTTCATATTCTGATGTTATGGACTGGCCGTTCTTGGACTTGCCACAGTTAGGATTTACAGGAAGTTTTGATTTTATAAGTAGAATATCGAATATTGAGTTTGCAAGCACAGCTATTGTTGGACCGTCCCCAATCAATTATGGAGCTGTTGATTGGGAAGAGATACGTGGAGCTATTGAAGACGAACTTGAACGCCAAACCAATCTCCCTGCAGAGCAGTACTATCGAGTCGACCTTTCTGCCTTACAAAATTTCACTAACACAGGTCTTTTCGAGCAAGCAAAAGTCCGTGAAAATGTACCTGTGGCGCTTCAAAATATCGTGGTCAATCGTGGTCGGGTAGAGACACGTCCTTTCGATGCAACTCGGACAGTAAAACATATCGAGGAGCACCTCTCACTTGTCTTTGATATTGAAATGGCGAACGGTGAAATTATTGATGACATCCCACCGTTAACGATTGAACTGCCCGTAGAGAGTTTGCTTTACGACCAAGCAGGACTTTGGGCATCTTTCGTTCATCTGGCAGGACATGGCGATCAGCGTGCAGCAGTTCAGGAAGCTGTAGCGCAAGCCGTTGCTGAGACTCAACTTCCAGATGAACTTAGTGCGGCTTTGCTTGGGCAACTGACCGAGAGCATCATCGCTCAGTCGATGGTACGTAATCAGCCTAACGCAAATGGTCTCTACGACGGTCAGATAACCCTCGCTGATGCAAGTTTTACTCCAACGACTATCGGTCAACTTCAAAGTGTACCCAATAAGGTTTTTGATAACACTAATCTTATCGGGGATGTTCAAGACAAATACGTCTTTGAGTTTGCAATCAAGGGAGATAGTCCTGGTGGAGAACGACGTTTTGCCACAGCAACCTTGGTTATCGAGCGTGAATATTTGAAATTTGCCGACTCTCATGTAGGTACTCACAAAATCATAGTATCGCCTTATGTTTACACGACCTTGGTCTTCAGCGCTGATAGAGATGATGATGCTTTCAACGCAGAAGAATTGACAGTTTTCGAAGCGGAATACCGTAAGCATATTGAAGGAAAAATCCAGATTCTGGCAGAGAATGGCGGACTCTTTAGCGATGCACAGATTACACCTCGACCAGTCACATGGACAGCAGGAACTGTTGCTAACAAGGATTATGATGGGACTACTGATGTATTGAGCTTTGAGGCACCTAAATTAAAATTAACTGACTTCGCTGATGGTGACGATAATATCATTACTGTTGACTTTGGTAATGACTTGGCGGAACGTTTGCAGTTTGCTCAAAGTTTACCGGGGACGTGGGAGATTGAAGGACTTGATTTCGATGAAAGTATGCTCAAGCGTCTGGATAGGAATATAGCCGGTAATTTTAACTATAAGATTGTCGACCTTCCGACTTTTAATCCCGCGACCATTCGTCCTTTAGTTTTAGATATTGACGATATTGACAGACTTAAATTTGTTGAAGGTACGGTTGACCGTGAGTATGACGCAACAGATGTTTTCATGAATAACTTGCCGAGAATTAATGTTTCTATTACAGGTGTAGATGATGGAAATACCTATCAGTTTGTCTTTGATACAGAGTCTATTCTGCGTTTTCCTGAGCGACATGTCACATCTGGTTTAGTTTCGGTAGTTTTGGAAGACTCAACGATTGGTTTACAAATTCAGGGAAGTACAGTTCAACCTGTTCAGCTTTCCTCAGACTTGCAAGAGGCTCTACGTGGGGAACTTTTCCTCGGCGAAATTACGCCACGTGAAGTTTTCTGGGGCATGGGCAAGGTAAAAGATAAGCCTTATGACAGAACTGATGTCGCTATTATCGAAGATGGAGGAATGCCACAACTTATCGCAGTAAGTGATGGAAGTGATGGTATCTTTGCTATAGATGAAGATGGTCCTGATGCTCTTATTCTAGACCTTGGTTTAGCCACATTCGCATCTGAAAATGTCGCCCGTAACGCACAAGGAGGTGTCATCGCACAAGAAGTTACTGCTATAGGCGCTTGGAGCATTGGTGGCGGCGACAATAGGCATAACTATGTCATAGTGGCACATCCAGATGCAAGGACGATTGGCTTTGACATGCCAAGCAATCTCTTCGGTCAATCTGCTTTCGAAATGCCGAACTTCTTGCATGAGGTGCTTCTGAAACCGAGCTTTGCTGATGCAACGATTCGTCCGCTAGATGTTCATTTCACAGGTGGTTATTTACGAAGCGCCAGCAGGGAATATACCGGTATGCCGATAAACCCAGAAATAAGTGAGTTTGAACTGCCAACTTTACGCACGATTCGAGTTGATAAGCAAGATGTACTGGACCAGGACCTCCTAGAACTTCGAGTAGATTCAGTGGATGGTAAATTTGTTCATCAAAATAATATTAATGTAAGTACTACGGAAAATCCTGCAAGGTCAGCTTTAACAGGTTGGAGGATTAGCGGAACAAACCCAGAAAACTATGAGTTGAAAGGCTCTCCGGATATTGAGTGGACTATCGCTCCACGAGCGGTACAGCATTGGAAAGATATAGTGGGTGCACAAGCGGGACGTGCAGTCAAACGCTTTGATAATACAACGGCTTTCTCAACAGAACATCTCACAAGCTTGCCACGCTTGGCTGAATTGCCTTTGAACATTGACAACTGGGATTTATCCTTTAACAACCAACATGCGAATCCTAACTTTTATGGCGCGCATACGCTGACTGTTGGAAATGAGACAGGGGTTCGTGAGCAGCTGAATGTCTTGATTGGTCCTAACCAAGTCCTACATGATGATTTTTGGTTTGACACTCTTTTCGATGCGGAAATCTTCCCACGTATCTTGAAATGGAATGAAGGTGTTATCGAACCACGTTCGTACAACGGTGGCAATAACATTACAGGAACTATTGTCCGACCAGAATTAGTCGCATCAGAAGAGGGTCATGAAATCATAGATCATCAGGTGTTTACTGAATATGACTCAGCTCTATTAGATAACTTGGTCTTCCCAAGTGCTGCACCAGGAACACATAGATTTGACTGGAGCGAGATAGACATGCGTCACGTCTTTTCTGATCCTGTACATGAGCACAACTATGTTGTGCCGGAAATTCCTGTAACTTTCGCGACAATCTTCCCGGCGCACGTGAGCAAGGAGGATATTCTCTCTTATGGCTTTACCGTTCAGAGTCGAGAATATGATGGTACAACTGAGATTTCTGAGAATAACTTTGTAGCTAATATTCTTCTTGACGGAGATTATGAGATTCAACTGCCTTACCGTGTGGAAGGACTGCGCTTTGATGAAGTACACGCTGGGACAAACGTGCTTGATTTTGTCAACATTGTCTTTGATGAGAAGCTCGCAGAATTCTTTGAAGACTATGAAGGTGAAATTCGTGAACGTATTATAGATGAAATCCTCAGATATCGCGATGCAGAAATCGAACCACGTCGTATTGAGTGGACTGTGGGCAAAGTTGCCAATAAGGAATGGGACGATACGGATGAAGTACACAACATTCTTATCGAACCTGAGCTGACACGACCTTCGAGAGACAATCTGGTCATGAATGACAGAGCTATCGTTGCGCGTGATGAGGGTATTATTACTAAAGTTTTGGGTAGAGCAAGGTTTACCCAGACAGAAGTAGGTAACGACATTCCAGTAAATTCAGATGGTAACTGGAATCTATCGACAAGTGATGCGGATGAATACCCACTGACAAACTACATTTTTGACTGGATACATGGCGCTCCAGGAGAGATGGTCCAGCCGAGTTTTAACCCAGCCAACATCGAACCAGTCGCTGTCACAGAAGTACGCCCAATGCCAGCAGATCAAGACGAGATGGAAGCCAACGTCCTTTACATCCAGACAGGCTATATCCAACGACAATATAATGGCAGCGCTGAGATTGACCTCAACGAAGATGTGCGGATCGAACCTGTATTTGCCCTGCGCAATGCAAAAGATAAAAAAATTGCACTTTCACTAGACAACTTGGTAGATCTTGATGTTCGCTTCTTTGATAAAGATGTCGAATACGATAATGGGAATGTTATGGACAAGCCACTTATCATAAGGATTGCAGGCTTTGCGCATGACAACATCACGCTGTCTGATGATGGCTTGCGTGAGATTGAGCGCCTGCTCTTCACAGGTCGAATCACACCGCAGGAACTTAGAACGGAAGACGTTCGTCTTGGCGGAAATCGCACGATTCATAAGATTTACGATGGCGAAACAGACTGGGAAGTTGCAGAATGGCCTGATTCAGCTAATCCAGGGCAGACGATTAGAGCTTTCCCAGAGCTTTGGGTTGAAATTAAGGAAACGGACGAAAGAATTCCTATCCGTTTTGACGAAAACAACTATGCAATTGCCTTTGCGGATCGTCATGCAGGTCCTAATAAGTCAGTCACTGTAGATGGTTTCTACTTAGATTCACGAAATGTGAGCTTGAGGACTGACCTCAGGGATTATATGAGAAACAATTTACTGACGGGAACCATTAGTCCGATGACAATTCACTGGACACAAGGACAGGTCGAGAGACGTTCGTATGATGGCACTGAAGAGGCAGTGATTTCGTCTAGGCCAGATTTGCCGATTTTGGATATTGACCGTGAAAACGGCGGCGTTATTATCCAGAGGGGTGAAGCGTGCTTTGATGATAGGAATGTACGTTTTGATGAAGCGGGCAATGTTACGGCAATGCCGGTTCATGCGACAGGTGAGTGGAGTATTTCCGGAGAAAATTCTGGTAACTATTGGCTACAAGCGCCAATCAACAGCGTGCTGAATTCTCTCATTCTGACAAGCCAAACTCTTTCAACTATCGTGCCACGACCAGAACAGACTGTCAATCCATTGTTTGAAAGCCAAATCATTGACCCGATTCGCCTCCAATTTAACGGACGAAAAATCGCGGAACGTGTTTTTAACTACGATTATTACTTCATGGCAGAAGATAAGTATTACGAGTACGGTATCGAAGCTGGTTTCACTAATCCAGAAAAATGGACAAATGTAGAAACAGGCCAACCGATGAACGTGTTGGGCGACTACTATTTAACAATAAACTTTGTAGAACAGATGTCACGCTTGGCAAATGGTCAGCCACATGTAGCCGAAGATGAGCTGCTCTTTGTTGATGCACAAGGCAATGAAATTGGAAGAGCAGGTGTTCAGGTAGAATTGCAGGATGAGCAAGGCAATGTCAACCGTAACTATGAGTATGTTTTTGGTGATAATCTTGAAACGATAGGGCGTATCACTAAGGCTCAAGGCTTGCCAGTCACGCGACCACAAGTAGCACGCATCGCTGAAACAGAGATTGAGCTTTTCCACTCGACTATCACGAAACATCAACCCTTACTTGAAGAAATGCCTTTCCTCTTTGAACCTTTCAGTTTTGGTGATGTAGGCACAGCAGATTCAAGTAGATCAAATCTCTTTGCGTCAGCTACAGCCTTTGACCCAGGGCCTTACGAGATTGAATATGCGGTTTCATTGTCAGATAATCCAGAGGACTTAGATGCAGATGATTGGCAGACGTCAACGCTCTTTACAGATTTGACACCAGCTACAGAATACTTCCTCTTTGCCCGTCAAGCGGATCATCATAACCGTTATGCTGGAGCGATTATTTCGGGGCTTGCTTCGGTAGTGACACTTGAACAAACAACTGTCACGGACGTGCGCCCAATGCCAACGGACCCAGAAGATATGGAAGCCTTTGTCCTCTATATTCAATCGGGTCATATTGAACGCCCATATGATGGCAGTACTGATATTAATCTAGAAGATATACAGATTGAACCCAAACTTGTCCTACGAGATGCGCAAGGGGAAGACATCGAATTTTCACGAGCGAATTTGGAAGAACTTACCCTTCGTTTCCTAGACAAGAATGTCGCCTACGATAATGGCAATATTATCGATAAAGAAGTAGTTACAAGTATTGAGGACTTTACACATGAGCGTTTCGTACTTACTGATGAGCAATTGTCTAAGGTCGAGGACCTCCTGTTCACAGGTCGAATCACACCTATCCGCCTCAGTCTTAATGATGGTCGAAAAATAGCCGAACGTGTCTTCAACTATGATTATCGCTTCATGCCAGAAGATATGTCTTATGATTATGATAAGCAAGCCGGTAAATGGCGCAATGCGGACACCGGTCAAGTGCTAGACCTCATCGGAGATTATTACTTGACGTTAAGCTTTGCGGATCAAATGTCCCGTTTGGTAAATGGTCAACCACACGTTGCTGAGGACGAATTGGTCTTTATTGACGCGCAAGGCAACACTATCGAAAACGCAGATGTACAGATAGAGCTACGTGACGAACAAGGCAATGTCAACCGAAACTATGAGTATATCTTGGATAACGAAGTGGAAACGATTGGACGAATTACTAGAGCACAAGGTTTACCGGTAACGCAACCGCAAGCAGCTCGTGTCTCTGAAACAGAGATTGAGCTTGCTCCATCTGAAGTGCTGACTTTCCGCTTTGACCCATTTGCCTTCAGGGAAGCAGGTGCGGAAAATCTCTTTGTCGCCACAGCTAGAGCTTTTGACCCAGAACCTTACGGACCTTACGTGATAGAATATGCGGTTTCAAGAACGAATAACCCAGCAGATTTAGGCGCAGAGGATTGGCAGACGTCAACGCTCTTTATAGATTTGGCGCCAGCTACAGAATACTTCCTCTTTGCCCGCCAAGCAGAGCATCATAACCGTTATGAGGGAGCGATTATTTCGGGGCTTGCTTCGGTAGTGACAAGAGAAGAAAATCGTCTGCCTCACCCGACTCCAGAACCGGATGATTACAAGGAAAAAGCAGATTTACCAAGAGTGGGCGATAGTATAGGTGCAAGTCTTGGTATTGCCGGATTGATCGCTCTAGCCAGCGCAGCTATTTTACGAAAAAAGAATAAAAAAGAGTAAGCTCTACTCTTGAAAAGAATGTTTCAAAACGAGAAGATATACGGATTTTCTCGTTTTTTTCTTGCAATTTTTGCTCTAAGTCATAGATTTTCTCAAAATATTAATGAATAACTTATGAAATTCAGGTAAAATAGAAAACAGGATAATTGGATTGTCCGTTGAATTTTAGAAAACACAGGAGACATATATCGCATGAAAAAAAGAGGCATCCTCTTAGTTAATCTTGGTACACCTGAGAATACATCGCCCCAAGCTCTAAGAAAATATCTGAAGAAATTTTTATCTGACCGGCGCGTGATTAAGACTCATCCTTTGCTCTGGCAGCCGCTTCTCAACGGTGTTATTCTTAATACTCGCCCGAAAAAATCAGCTAAGCTTTACGAAAAGATTGTCAAAGACGGCGCGTTTCCACTGCTTACCTACACAGCAGCTCAAGAAAAAAACCTGCAGGAAATCTGTCCTGACGTTGAAGTAGCTATGGGGATGTCCTACAGTGAACCAAGTATTGAAAGTAGTCTGGAAAGTCTCTTGAGTAAAGGTGTGGAGGAGTTAACGGTTCTTCCTATGTATCCACAATATTCAGGGACAACAGTAGGTTCGGTCTTTGATAGTGTCATGAACTTTTTTTTGAAAAAAGATCATATTGTGGATTTAAAGTTTATACGCTCCTTTTATAAAGAACCTCTCTATATCAAATATTTTGCTGAGAAGATAAAAGAAACCCTTGCAAATGAAGAGGACATTGAAGCTGTGGTCTTTTCTTACCATGGTATCCCTCTTTCTTATGTAACGGATGGAGATGCTTACCCAGACGAATGCACGGAAACGACACGTTTAATTATGGAAGAACTTGGCGATTTTCCACATTATCAAACCTATCAGTCGAAATTTGGCCCCGCCGAATGGCTGACTCCCGCAACCGATGATACCTTGAAGAAACTTCCAGAACAAGGTGTCAAAAAAATTCTTATCGTTGCACCTGGCTTTGTAGTTGACTGTTTAGAAACGATTGAAGAGCTTGAAGAGGAAAATAAAGAATACTTCCTTGAAAATGGTGGTGAAAAGTATGTCTATGTCTCACCGTTTAATGAAGATATGGCTTTTGCTGAGCTTGTCAAAGAGATTGCAGAGAAAAAATAAAAACGTTCAAACTTAGTACAATAAAGCACTAAGTTTGAGCGTTTTTTTCTTTATAACATTTAAACGTTCAGTGTTTCTTTATTTTTTAACCCTAAAGTCATAAATTGTTTTTTAAAAGTAATATATTGTTATAAAATGATAAATATATGAGCTTTTGTTAATGAAAATAAAAGGAGAATTTATGCCTACCTATAAGAAACCTAAAAATTATAAAATGAGAGTCATTCAAGCGCTGATGCTTAGTACTCTCCTGTTGGCAGAAGCGGCTCCCGTAGCAGTTCAAGCCCACAGCACGAGCAATAGTCCAAGGATTGAGCTGGTCCAAACTCACATCGAAAATTACAACCAAACGCATATTTATAATATCGAAGCTGCTGCTGCGCGTCGTCTCGAAGAAGAGGAAGAAGAACGCGCCCTTGAGGAGGCTGCTAAGAAAGAAGATGAGGGAGAATCTGGGTCCGATACGGTAGATGATTCTGAAGCAGATCATGATGAGGAAGAAGAAATTGACGAGCAAGAGCCAGAAGTCAGAACCAATAGAAATCTGGACCTCCCTCGTGTTCCTGTTATTCAAGCTTCTGGTTTTCAACCTCTGGCTGTTCCTTGGACAGGGATTGGAACAACTGATAATCCTTTCCAGATAGGAAGTCTGGAACAGCTAGAAAACTTGCGCGAGTATACGACAGATGGTTATTATTTTGAGCTTATTGCAGACCTTGACTTTTTAGGGGAACAAATCTTGCCTTTTCCAGATTTTGAGGGCTCTTTGAATGGAAATGGGCATAGTATTCGTAACTTTAATATATCCAGTTCAGCCAACTTTTTAGGACTCTTTCGCTCAACAACTGTCGGCAGTGTGATTCGTAATCTTAACATTGAAAATGCAAGCGTTCAGGGAACAGGGCTTAGTACGCACTCGGTCGGTGTTCTAGCTGGGCAAGTGGCAGGAGATTTATTCGATATCCATGTGACAGTAAGTGAAGTGAGGTCGTCGGGAGAAAATGTCGGTGGTATTGCAGGGGCACAAGTACGTGCTGGCACAGCACGCGCATCACAAATCACCAATGTTTCTTTTTCAAATGACAATTCGACAAATGAAGGAATAGTTGCAGGACGTCCTTTTACCAGCTCTGTGACGGGAAGTAGTTTTACAGGCGGACTCTTTGGCTTTACAGAGTTTGCAACTTTGACAGACTGCTGGACGGATACTAAGGTTACTGGTTTAGACTCGGTCGGTGGTTTAGTCGGTGAGTCGAATGGACGGATCACAGGTACAGCAACAACGGAAACAGGTCGCACATCAGAATACATGAGTCGTGCTTTAGGAGATGTAACAGGCCGTAATCGTGTTGGTGGTTTAGTTGGTGATGCGACTGCACCGATTACACTTTCTCATGTTGGGGAAAATAACCCTTTGATTGCGACGGACACACAGAGCATTATCATTGCGACAGGCTCTGATGTTGGTGGTCTCGTTGGTCGTGCTGAAGCTGGAGCAACAATCACATGGACTTATGCTGTTGTTTCCGTTCAAGGCGGAGCCAGTAATATTGGCGGTTTAGTAGGAGTTGCTGGAGCTAATGTCTCCACAAGTTGGACTTTGACTCTGGATAATGGTGCAATGCCTTCGGTTTACAGTACCAGTGCTACAGGACAAGCTATTGGTGGACTTGTTGGGCGTTTGGCAGAAAACATGAGTGTGATAAATTCTTATGCTACAGGTGAAAATATTACCCGTGCTGCTGGCGGAACAAACAATGCCTTTATCGGTGGTCTTGTAGGGGGCGGCTCAAAAGGTTCAAGCGTGAGCAACTCTTACAGTTCAAATAAGGTTAGTGGCAATACAGCGATTGGTGGTATCACAGGCGGAAATATTCAAGGAAGTGGGAACTTCCGCGTAACCGACTGTTTCGTTATCGGGGCTTTGAGCTCCGGAGTAGGCGCAGCAGGTGCTGGTGCTATTGTTGGGAATACATCCAACATGAATTACAGCAATAACTGGCGTTGGGAAGGTTTCCAGTTTTCCAATAATATTACAGGTGGTGGTACCTTCAATGATCCTTCCGGCATTCATGGCGGTGTCCAAACAGCCCGTCAACTCATGTGGCGTGTGACCTATGGTGCCCCATCAGTAGGAGAATCTGTACCACCAGCAGGAGGCGGGCAATATAATCCCCAATCTTCAAGAAAGACTAGCTGGACGTTTAATGCCAATCCTTGGGTGTGGGGGGATGATGTTGGCAGTGTCTCTTTTCCACTACTCGGCTTGGGAAGTGAAACCCCAGCTGTTCCCTTTCTTTATTATTTGATTGGCTCGATTACTCATCAAGTCTATAATGGGTATCGTTATGTCTTTTATGCTAGTGAAATTTTTGATATTTCGGAGATGGGTGACGGAGCTAATATTGGTCTACAGGATTTTAGTTTTGAACTGATAGACCTAAATCTTATCTATGATGATGGGATTCATCTGACTTATGAAAATGTAGCAGGTGGTGACGTGCGCATTATCTTAGAGATTGACGATGATCATGATATCATTGTCGGACAGTATGCCGTGCGTGCAATTTTGAGAGTAGAGCAAGCCCGTCAGTGGTCATCAGGAGGATTGTTTGTCACACCTCGCGAAATTGCTATTGATGGACAGGTAGCCAGTCGTATCTGGGACGGAACGACAGTGGCGACTTGGGAGACCTCTCCCTCTCTGACAGGAGTTCTTAGTCAAGATGAAAATGCCCTTGTCCTATATTACGGTAATCCAGAGTTTGGCGATTCGGCTGTTGGTACATACCTTTATGGGCATGAAGTGGAAGAACAGGCGCTTATCTTTGACCAGCAATTCAGTCTGACAGGAAACCGTGCGGAAAACTATACCTTGGCAGCCCCGGACTTTACAGCAGAGATTCAGTCTATCGATATGAGCGCTGTTCATTTTGACATGATTTTGGGGACGACTGTTCCGAGAGTTTACGATGGTACACCTTTTGCTGAGGTTGACCGCAGACCACAGCTGAATATCTATCTAGATGAGAGTGATGATATGCCTATCTTTACAGTTTATATTGACTCTGATAAGGTAGAATATACGGATGCCAATGTTGGGGAGGATAAGCAAGTTGTCGATCATGTGCCTTTCGATATCAGTGCTTTTCGCCATCCTGCTGTAGATGATGTCAACTTAGAGATTCTTGTCCAGCAGATTCGTGTTTATGAGGAACAAAACCAGCTCTTTGAAGATGGTGTGATTACTCCTGCGCCACTTCGCTGGGTACAGGGTACAGTACCTATCAAAACTTATGATGGTACAGCTTATATCTTGGAGGAGCATTTTAATGCCATCGTTTGGCCATCTTTAACGGGATTTGTTAAAGAGGAGGGGCAAATTTTTGAAGAGCTCTTCTCAGCTGACCATTTTGATTTTGGTAGTTTTGCTAGTACTGGACCTCAGTTTGTAGGGGTAGCGGATGGACATGGTAACACAATCAGCGTTTTAGAAACTGGACTGGCTTATGATTCTCCTGAATCAGGTACACGCTCGCTTGTATGGGATGTGAGTGCTTATCAGCCGTTTTTAGACATCGATAGTCAGCCAGAAAAAGAGCAGATTTTATCCAACTATATTCTTGAAGGGGAGCCAGACTTAGCGACAGAAGGTTGGGCTAATCATGCTACTTGGGCACCGACAGCTATTGTTGGACAGGTTATTCAGCCAGAGAATATCAGGATTATTCCGGGAACTATTAAGAGCCGTGAATATGATGGCACATCTGTCGCGGAGATTGATCGTATGCCGCAACTTAGAATCATCATGGATACAGCTGAATCAGGCTATATCGAAGAAGATTTTAATACGGAGAACTTTATTCAATTTGACCTGAATATTTGGAATACGCACTTTAGCAGCGATGGTGCAAATCCAGATATTAACGCGGGAGCTAATGCCATTCTTTGGGAGCCACATGGTGCTGAGATGGAAGATTGGGGAAATGAATATGATGAGCCTAATCCTGGAGGCGAAGAAGATGAGTTTCTCAAATGGAACTTTGAGGCTCTGATTAACTTTACCATCGGTGACGGAGCTACTCCAGCTGCACAACTTGTCCGTAACCGCATCCTTAATTTATCGAAGATGAACCTTTTCGGACCGATGACAAATCCAGACTTTGCAGCGCAGACTTTTGACCGTATGGTCAAAGATGTGAATGGAGAACTGGTTCAAGCGCCTGAGTTAAGTCCAGATTGGACCTTAGAGCAAGCTATCGTATATACAGCTTATCAATTAGGCTGGGCAGACCATGCAGGCGAGGCGCAAGGCACACAGAATTTCATGGCTGACTTCCGAAACTATGCCGCCTTTGCTCATCGCTGGGTGTCCAATAGCCCAGAAGCACGTGATATAGAACGAGCCCAGATTATCCCCCGTCAAATTTTCTGGTCTACAGGACAAGTCGGCTCCCGTGAGTATGATACAACAGCTTTCGTTTACAGTATTTCAGATACGGAGGAAGTTCTCTTGCAAGAGCCTGGCTTGCAGCATCTTACAGGTCCAGCGCTTATCGAGGGAGATGGGATAAAACCTGTGTCAGGCTGGGCGGAATTTACAGATCCGTCCGTCGGTCTGAATAAAGATGTCCGGGCAGCACGTCATTATAATCCTAACGAAGACAGACACAGCATCTGGAAAATTGAGCGATTGGAAGCTGATGAGATAGGCGCTACAAAAGGTGTTCATAACTATGTCTTCGTTAATACGGCTGAGCCACTCACACAGTTTATGGAAAATCCAAGGCTGGCACGTCAAGCACTGGAGCGGGGTATCTTAGCTAATGTAGAGGTAGAAAATATTGATGGAATTGACTTTAGCTTTATCCAGCCGCTCTTTGAAGTCGCTGATATTTATGAGTTAGAAATTGATAATCTGGCGGAAGATATCCAAGAGCTACGTCAAGGGCGCGTGCGAAAGGCTTTTGATGGAACAATTACAGCTTTTGACTTTATTGAAGAGAGGGCTGAATTTATCTTGAGTAAGACGCGACCAGTCATTGTTGAAACTCAGCAAGTAGGCATCTATGAAGTTATTGATACGCCTATCGTTGTCGGTATTCATTTTGATGAAGAAAGTTTTACTTACTTCCACGAAGGTGTTGCCCCCGACCTTGATGTGACACATTGGTGGGACACTGATGCGGACAAGCCAGAGCTGATAGGGAACTTTGATCCAGAACAGTGGGATGATTACGAAGCTTATATGGAACATGTATTCAAATATGTCTTTAATAAGCAGATTTTGATTTCTGATGTTCATCCAGATAATTCTAATATCAGTTTCAGTGAAGACTTTTTGGCCAATTTTAATATCCAGCAAGTTTTACCTTTGGGGGCATTGAATTTACCAATAATTCGACCAACAATCTTTGAAGCACCTACTTTTAAGGCAAGCGGAGAAGAAGGGCCTTTTGAACTTTATCTCGGTAAGATTGATCCTTTTGTCATGGACAAAGAAATAGTCGAAAATGGGCAGGTACATATCATTCCGGGTTGGCTGGAAAAAGAATACGATGGAACTGGAGATGCACCAGCTGAACTGAGAGAAGATGACTGGGCAGTCATTGAAATCAATGTTAATCCAGACTGGAATGATGGTGAAGGGCTTTGGCTTGAAATCTTCTATGATTATGATGGAGCAAGATTCAGTGAAAAAAATGCTGGTGGCTTTGGCGGTGGTTATTCGCCACGTCATATTATTGTTGATGGATTGCTTTTATGGTCTGCCAGTAATATGGGGACAGATGGTTATAACTATGAAGTTATGGAATTTGTCGAAGAAGCTGTCAATTTCCTTTTAGAGCAACAAGACTTTTATGAGGGGGAAATCATGCCGCGTCCTTTGACTTGGTCACAAGGTACAGCTGCTAGCCGACCTTTTGCAGTAGGAGATACCGGAACGACTGTTGCACGAGATACGGATGACCAACTTCTAGTCCCACGATTACAGGGAATCTTAGCCTTAGATGAGAAAGAATTTGAAGTATTCACAGACCAAGAATTAATCCAAATTTTCTCTAACCTGACCTTCATGGATGGGAATGTTCCTACAGATCAGATTGGAGAATGGATGATTGCTTTTGACTTTGAAGCGCCATATTCCTGGATTGTAGATGGTGCAGCTGCAGCTGATAATTACTTGCTGCCTGATGAAGTACCTACATTTGCGCCAGCATCCATTACGGGAAGCAACATCTATTTTGTCGAATCGCAAGAACTTGCTTTACTTGTAGTTGAGCGAGAATACGATGGTACAAGAGATGCTGGATTGGTAGAAGATATCTATGATGTGCTTGTATATTTTGATGGCAATAGTGAAGATATAGAAACCATTCAAGTTCGCGTTAGAGATGTAAGTTTTGATAATCCAGATGCTGGAGAGGAAAAAGCACTAACTATTGCAGCTGGTGGTATTGAGATTGTTGATGATTCTCATGTTTTCGGTGAACCAGCACTGAGCAATTTCTACGCAGCTGTAAAAGCATCCTTTGAGGAAAATTCTGTAGGGACGATTCGTCAGCGAAGAGTGACATGGACAGAGGCACAAGTTGCAGATAAAGTTTATGATGGCACGACAGTAGCCAATATCGAAGGCGATATGCCAGAACTCACTCGTCCAGTAGGTTTAACAGGTGATGCTATCGTGAGTGTTGGCGACACACGAGATGATATTTCTGTGCAAGCAGGTCAAGTTGAGTTTGATAATCCTAATGTTGGAAGTAGAGCTGAAAAAACAGTTCATATCACAGAAGATTGGACAGTTTTAGGTCAACGTTGGTCAAACTATATCTTGGTCAATACGGATAATACAGAAGTTGCTGAAGATGCAGTCTTAAATCCTCAGATACATGCAGGCGCCATTACACCTTTGTGGATTGGTGAAAAGGGAACGGATAATCCAGAGGAGCGAGATATCTCTGAACTTTGGACAGATGTCATAGATGTGACACGTCAGTATGATGGTACTACAGAAGTTTATCAAGGGACGAAGTCAGATGCTGATTTTAAGGACTTCCTTACTCTTCTCTCTGAAATCATCATTGTCACTTTTGATGAGGCAGATGATGTAAAAGTATCGCTCACAGCAGCAACGGTGAACTTCGATGAGCGTCATGTACCTGACCAAAACGAGGAGAGAAGCATTGTCATAGAAGGTTTGGCAAATCATGAAGATAATCTTAATGTTAGACTGACTGACGCAGCCCTTGATTGGATAGAAAGTCGCCTTTTTGAAGGAAGCATTGAGCCGAGAGTTTTACAGGCTGGGCAAGGTATATTTATGCCTCGCGCTTATACTGGAAATTCCTACTATTTTTCAAACTTTGAAAATGATGACTGGAAATTAGTCACTCTCCCTCCGCTGGTTGGACGGACTAATTTCCATGCGGAAGACCGGCCAGTCTTGGTACCACAAAGCAGAGCGGAATGGCATGAGGCACCTCGTCCGCAGTTGCTTGAGCGCGATATTGATCCTGCAAGCTGGACAGACCCTAAAAATTCTGGTCAGTATGTCATTACAGGACTAGATTGGTGGATTGCAGGCAGTATTTATGACCAACGTAATTTCGCTGTCGAGAATCAGCCTACTTTCTTGATTACTATTGGTGAGAAAGATATCGAAAACTGGGACGAGCTGATTCAGATGGGATTGGCGAACTCTGGTCATGTCGAAAAGGTTTATGACCGTACAGTAAGCATTATCGGTGTAGATGATATTCAGATTAGTGCGCCACAGCTGACTGTGACAGAAACTTCCCAGACCATAGAGGTCGATATCGAGGAATGGCTTCTTCAATTTGCCCAAGCAAATGTAGGTGACAACATAGCCGTTAATCTTATCAGTGTGGAAGCAGAAGAGATTATTCAGCAGTTACAAGACTACATTGATGAAGTTTTTGGGTCTGGACTTATTCGCTTAACTTCAGAATTTGATATTCATTCTCTCTTCACAGGTCGAATCACAGCTAGAGAATTAACGATTAGTACAGGGAGCTTGGGAAGCCATACTTTTACAGGCAATGCACTTAGTTTTTCAGATTTTGGCTTAGAATATTTACATAATCAAGGACGTCCAGAGCTAGAAGGCATCATTGCAGGGGATGAGGTCTTGCTTCCAGATGCTGGAGTTAATCAGGCGACTTGGCCAGATGATGCCATAAATGTTGGACTTTATGACAACGTTGAAGGACAAGGTTGGACTATTCTGGAAGGTGAGCAAGCAGCAAACTATAAACTACTTGCAGAACCGCTCTTGAGCTTTGAAATTACACCAGCCCAACTTCAAAATTGGGAGGATTTGGAACAATGGGCGATTCTTGAAAGCAAAGGAGGCGTAAGTAAGGAATATGACGGTCAAGTCGAAATTGATTTGAACAAACACGTGATTGCACCCAGCTATCGAGATAATGATGGTATACTTCAAGAACTGGATATTAGCCTTTGGGGATTATCCTTCGCTCAGGCAGATGTAGATTCCGAGTTGCTTATTGGTAATACAGAAGTCGCTCTTGCAAGTCTGGAAGCTCTTCTGACGGAGGACAACTTGGTCTTAGCAGAAAACTTTAATCTTAGCTCCATCTTTGAAGCAGTAATTGAGCCACGTCTAGTGGCTTGGAGTCAGGGACAGGTTGCAGATAAAGTTTATGACCGTAACAGGTCAGCTCAGTTTAAGGATTCAGAGCATCCCAAGCTTATCTATGCTGGTTCATCAGCAGGGGAGCAAGTTGCTCTAGTGGAGGTTGACAAGCCTTATGTGACTTGGAATGAAGGCCTCATTGAATTTGAATCGGCAGAGATAGGGGCAAACAAGATAGTATCGATTATGCCCGACCAATGGTGGACAATCTTGGACAGTAGTCCTCAAGGCACTTGGAACTTGAACTACCGTTTGGTGGATGAAGATGGGGAAGAACTGGATTTACAGGCAGTGGAACCAATTATTCAGCCAACTTTAAGTCGTGCAGCCATTACGCCGATTGTACTTGGCACTGGAGAAGATGAACCCATAATTATCCCTTTACCAGATGAGGAAAATCATGGGGAGGATGTAGAGGTGGAAACACCGATAAGGAACCTTAAAACTTGGACAAGTATGCAAACAATTGATCTGAGCCGTGAGTATGATGGAACTGAAATTATCCTTAGTTCATTTTATCTTGACCACTTATCAAGTAGTTTGCTCTATCTTTGGTCTGAAACAGAAAGCCAAGCCCTTATGCTTGAAGTCGATGATGTTCATTTTGCTCATCGTCATACGGAAGTGGTTCAAACTAACACTATTCTTGTGGAAAATCTAAGGTTAGCGAATAACCAAGACTTTATTCTGACGGATAAGGCGCTGGAATATCTGACACAACATCTTTTTAGTGGAGAAATTACGCCACGACAGATTCATTGGAATCAACTTCAAGTAGAGGATAAGTATTATGACCGAACTCGTACAGCAGTCATAGTCAATGATGAAATCGAACTCATAGGACGAAATGATGGACGAGCTGGTATCTTGACGATTGACCAAGAAGAAGTCATTGTAAATAAAGGGGGCGCAAGCTTTGTCGACTTTAATGTCCACCGTGATACACAAGGGCAGGTTATTGCCCAAGCAGTTCAAGCCATTGGCGACTGGTCTATTCAGGGAGATATGGCTGGGAACTATGAGATTGTTGCTGCCACAGGACCACAAGCATTTGCATTACCAAGATTTAGCGCATTAGAACCAGAATTTGAGCCAGCCGTAATACGTCCACGTCCGATTCAGTTTAATGGACAGATTGAGATGCGAAAGGTCTTTGACCGTACAGCAGATTTTAACGGTAATTTAGAAGAACACCACATTTATGTTTCTTTAGACAATGGACCACATAACTTTACTGCCGTGATTGAAGGTGTTGATCCTGATGATCCGAATTTGGCAATCATGCATATTGGAGCTGAAGATGGCACACCAAATGAAGTTTTACATGATGATGTGGCAAAATCTCTGTCCAACTTCATTGGTCAGCAAACGGTTAATGGACTGCCCGATGCAAATGCCAATATTCAATCGCAATATACCGCTGGTCTCCTCGAACATAATATTGAATTTGGCTTAAGAGGTGCAGAAAGTGGCAACTATCAACTCGTTGGAGAGCTGCCAAATATAGTGACAAGGATTAGTCAGGCGCCTGGTCCGGATTTAAGTTTAGCAGTAGAAAGTAGAGGAGAGACTGCGATACGTGTTCAACCTGCAAATATTCTGCAAGATAATACACCAGCACCACCAGAAATGAGCGTGTTACGTGAAGCAGATAATGACTTCACGATTGTTTATACAATTAGCGATTCGCCCGATATGAGTAGAATTGAAAGTTATAGCGAAAATCCAGAAATCTGGCAAGAAGGACGTGACTTTGAAGGTTTGGAAGCAGATACAACTTACTACATCTTTGCTCAATCTATTGAGACACGGAATCACTACCAAGGCCCTATCACAGAAGCTTTAAGTGTTAGAACGTCAGTACCTACTCTATCTCGGGAAAGAATTCCTGCACTTGGTGATTCCGCAATAGCTATAGGAACTTTAGGTTTAACTTTAAGTGCTAGTGCCATATATCTGGCTAAAAAACGACGTAAGCGAAGCACAGACGGTGGAAAAAGAAGAAAGTAGATTTACTATATAAAAGCATCATTGTTCTTTTTGGTAAGTGTATTTTAAGGTTTTCAGTTAATTAAAAGGAAACCCAAAGAAAAAATAAAGATTATTTTCTAAAAAATCAAAAAACTTACTCAAAAGGACTTGACAAAAGATAAAGAAAATCCTAAAATGGTCATTAGAGACAAGTCTTTAACCAATTCTTTCCAAGAGAGCGAGTGTGTGGTGCGAACTCGTATTGTGATTGCTAAAGATACCACTCTGATAATTCTTTCTGAGAACAGAAAGCGTGGCTGACACGTTACGTCAAAGATGAGATATTTTTGAAGCTTTTTATGCCGAAAAAATTAAGAAGGTGGTAACACGCAGATCGCGTCCTTTAGAGGGAGTTGATCTGCGTGTTTTTATTTCCTCAGTGCTCATCCCCAAAACTAAAATATGTTAACAAAAAAATTGGAGGCTTATATGATTAAAATCACTTTCCCAGATGGTGCTGTCAAAGAATTTGAGGCAGGCATCTCAACACTTGAAATTGCGAAATCAATCTCACCTGGTTTGGCTAAAAAAGCCTTGGCTGGTAAAGTCAACGGCAAACTTATTGACGTGACCCGTCCAATCAAAGAAGATGCAACTTTTGAAATTGTAACACCGGATCATGAAGATGCTTTTGGTTTACTTCGTCACTCTGCAGCTCACTTATTTGCTCAAGCAGCACGTCGTCATTTTCCAAATATTCACCTTGGTGTAGGTCCAGCTATTGAAAATGGTTTCTACTACGATACTGATAATGAAGAAGGACAAATTTCAAACGATGATTTGGAAAAAATCGAAGCAGAAATGCGTCGTATCTCCAAAGAAAATTTCCCTTCAATTCGTAAAGAAGTAAGCAAAGAAGAAGCGAAAGAAATCTTTGCTGGTGATCCTTATAAGCTTGAGCTTATCGAAGAACACAATGAAGATGAAGGCGGCTTGACAATCTATAGTCAAGGCGAATACACAGATCTTTGCCGTGGCCCACATGTGCCGTCAACTGGCTTTATTAAATTCTTCAAATTGCTTAATGTGGCAGGAGCTTACTGGCGTGGAAATAGTGATAACGCGATGATGCAACGTGTTTACGGTACTGCTTGGTTTAATAAAGAAGACCTCGAAGAAAACTTGAGAATGCGTGAAGAAGCGAAAGAACGTGATCACCGTAAGCTCGGTCGTGAGTTAGATCTCTTCTTCAATGAAGCTTCTTTGGGAGCAGGTACAGCTTACTGGCTTCCAGATGGAGCAACTATTCGCCGTACAATCCAACGTTTCGTAGAAGACCGTGAAATCGCTGCAGGCTACTTGCACGTTAACACACCAAACTTGATGAACTTGGATATTTATAAACAATCAGGTCACTGGCAACATTATCATGAAGACATGTTCCCACCAATGGATATGGGTGATGGCGAGCAAATGGAGCTTCGTCCAATGAACTGCCCATCGCACATTGCTATCTATAAACACCACGTACACAGCTACCGCGAATTACCTATCCGTATCGCTGAGTTCGGTACAATGCACCGTTATGAAAAATCAGGCGCACTTTCAGGTCTTCAACGTGTACGTGTGATGCAACTGAATGATGGTCACACATTTGTGACACCTGATCAAATCCAAGAAGAATTTGGAAAAATTCTTGAATTGATTATGGAAATGTACCGTGATTTTGGTATCGACGATTACAGCTTCCGTTTGTCATATCGTGACCCGGAAGACACAGAAAAATATTTCCCAGACGATGCAATGTGGGAAAAATCACAACGTATGCTTAAAGCAACAATGGATGATATGAATCTTGACTACGTTGAAGCTGAAGGCGAAGCAGCCTTCTATGGACCAAAATTGGACATCCAAGTTAAGACAGCTTTAGGTAATGAAGAAACACTTTCAACTATCCAGCTGGACTTCCTTAACCCTGAAAACTTTGACATCACATATGTTGGTGCAGATGGTGAAAAACACCGTCCAGTTATGATTCACCGCGGTGTAATTTCAACTTTGGAACGCTTTACAGCTTACTTGATTGAACTTTATAAAGGTGCGTTCCCAACTTGGTTGGCACCTACTCAAGCAATCATCATTCCTGTAAACAACGAAATTCATGCCGATTACGCATGGGAAATCAAAAAACGTCTCCAAGAAAAAGGATTGCGTATCGTTGTTGATGAATCAAATGAAAAAATGGGTTATAAAATCCGTCAAGCCCAAACACGTAAAGTTCCTTATCAAATCGTTGTGGGTGACCAAGAAATGGCAGATGGCACTGTAAACATTCGCCGTTATGGTTCAACAGATACTGAAGTTATTAGCTTGGATCAATTTATCGAAAATATTCAAGAAGACGTAGCTAACTACAGCCGTACTAAATAATAAAAAGAGAGGGAACTCTCTTTTTATTTGTCATTACCATAGGTTTTATTTTCTAAAAAAACCAGAATACAAGCGCATTCACGACTTATAACTAGAAAAATAGTTCACAAAATGCTATACTAAGACAGTAATAGAAAATATTCGGAGGAATTTGAAATGGCAATCGTTTCAGCAGAAAAATTCGTACAAGCCGCTCGTGACAATGGTTACGCTATCGGTGGTTTCAACACAAACAACCTTGAATGGACTCAAGCTATCTTGCGCGCAGCAGAAGCTAAAAAGACTCCAGTACTTATCCAAACTTCAATGGGTGCTGCTAAATACATGGGTGGTTACAAAATGTGTAAACTCCTCATTGAAACTCTTGTAGAATCAATGGGAATCACTGTACCAGTAGCTATTCACCTTGACCACGGTCACTTTGATGATGCTTTGGAATGTATCGAAGTTGGTTACTCTTCATTGATGTTTGACGGTTCACACCTTCCAATCGAAGAAAACCTTAAACTTGCTGAAGAAGTTATCACAAAAGCTCACGCTAAAGGTATCTCAGTTGAGTGTGAAGTTGGTTCTATCGGTGGTGAAGAAGACGGTATCGTCGGTGAAGGCGAACTTGCTCCTATCGAAGATGCAGTAGCAATGGCTAAACTTGGTGTTGACTTCCTTGCAGCTGGTATCGGTAACATCCACGGTCCTTACCCAGAAAACTGGAAAGGTCTCCACATCGATCACTTGACTAAATTGAACGAAGCACTCGTTGAAGCTATGGGCAAAAATGTTCCTATCGTATTGCACGGTGGTTCAGGTATCCCTGACGATCAAATCCGCGAAGCAATCGCTAACGGTGTAGCTAAAATCAACGTAAACACAGAATGCCAACTTGCATTTGCAAAAGCAACTCGTGAATTCGTCGTTGAATTTAACGCTAACGAAGCTGAATACATGAAGAAAAAACTCTTCGACCCACGTAAATTCTTGAAACCTGGTTTCGACGCAATCACTGCATCAGTTGAAGAACGTATCGACGTTTTCGGTTCAGCAAACAAGGCGTAAGCCTTGTTCTGCGAAGCAATCTCTGATTGTGAGCAAACCAAGATTAATCAGTTTTTTGAAATATGATTAAAAGAACGCTTGTCGCTTTTGGCAAGCTTTTTTTGTGTGAACTTAGGAGTAGGAAGTAAGTGAAGTCAGATTGAGTCAAAAATTTGAAAGAAAATGTTAAACTTAAAGAAGAGCAAAGAACATACGATTTGCAGGATAAATCTGATACTTAGATCGATGAAGCTCAGACAATAAATAGTGAAGAAATGAGGGGGAGAGATGATAGGAATAAAAAAACGTAAGAATATAGAAGTTTCAAAAGAAATGAACGGACAAATACCTCAAACGGTAAAAAAATCTATAAGTAGTGATAAAGCTTCTAAGGTTCATAGAACAATTCACGGAGCCTCAATCACTGCTGCGGGTGTAGGTGCTCTGCCGATACCTATTGCGGATGCTTTAATTTTAGTACCTATTCAGTTAAAGATGCTGAAAAATATTTATAATATTTATGACGTGAAGTTTAGTGATAAATTTGTCGTAAACTTTATAAGGGTGACATTGATTCCGTATATAGGAAGATCATTGGCTACTTTGATTCCAGGTGTAGGTAGTGTGGTCAATGCTTCAATAGCTGCGGTAATCACTGAAGCGATTGGCTGGAGTGCAGCTGCTTCATTAGAAAAAGGCATCGATATCACGAAAGATACTGAAAAATTCGAAGGAATACTTACAGATACACTTAAAACTTTAATTCAACAAAAAAAATAAAAACTGCTAGTCATTAGCAGTTTTTTTATTTTAAAATTTATCCTTGACAAGATTTTGATAATACAGTATACTAATATAAAAGCGGTTTCATAAAAACGGATAGTGATTATTAAGTTAAGCTAGACCTTATCGTACTCTATTTTTGTCATAGGGGCGATAGGGTCTATTTTTGTGAAATGAGGGGTGAATTGTGGAAATCAGAAAAATCCTAAACAATAATGTGGTCATAGCAATTAATAGCAGAAATGAAGAAATCATCCTTATGGGGCTTGGTATTGGTTTCAAGAAAAGAATAGGTCAAGCAGTTGAGGTTGATAAAATCGAAAAGATTTTTGGTTTAAAAGCCAGCTCAGATATACAGAGTTTTTCGGAGATTTTAAACGAAATTCCGAGTGCTATCATTGAGCTTTCGATGGTGACTTTATCCGAGGTTAAAGTTAAGTTTGATAAGGAAGTTTCAGATACAACGCTTGTTGCTTTTGCGGACCATCTTCATGCAGCGCTTTTGCGTACTGAAGAAAACATCTCGGTGAAGAATTTTCTGCTCTGGGATATTAAACGTTTCTTTCCAGAAGAGTTCAAAATCTGTTTGAAAGCATTGGAAAAGGTCAAAGAACAATTTGGTGTAGAGCTGCCAGAAGATGAAGCAGGTTTTCTGACGATGCATATCGTTAACGGTACACTTGGTACTGGTCATGAGTATGCGATGCAGCTGACCAAGCTTATGGAAGAAATTTTAACGACATTAAAGTATACTTTGAAAATCACCTTTGATGAACAAGATATTTACTTCCAACGCTTCATTACACATTTAAAATTCTTTACTGAGCGGATTTTAGCAGGTAGTGCTAGAGTAGAAGAAACCGACAAGGAACTTTTTGCTCTTATTGTGCGCAAATATCCCAATGCTTATCTTGGCACACGTAAAGTGAGCGAATTTTTAAATCAAACAAGAAATTATGAAGTCTCTGAAAGCGAACAGATTTACATGACCGTGCATTTGGCACGTATCTTGGAGAAAATCCAATAAAACTAAACTTTGGTAACAAATGGATCGTGACATTAAGTTGGCGAGACCTCTAAAAATATATTATATTATGGAGGTTTGTGATGGGCAAATATGAAGCTCTTGCAAAAGACATTGTAGCAAATGTGGGAGGGAAAGAAAACATCCTCTCATTGACAAATTGTATTACGCGACTACGTTTTAAGTTAAAAGACGAAAGTCTCGCGAAGACAGAAGTACTGAAGAAGATGAATGGTGTTGTCACTGTCATGCAAGCTGGTGGACAGTACCAAGTTGTCATTGGGAACCATGTTCCTGATGTCCGCGCTGACGTAGATAATGTTATCGGTAAGCTAGAGATGGATTCTTCTCAGACGAAAGCCAAGGGAAATATTTTCGATAAGTTTGTCGAAATGATTTCAGGAATTTTCCAGCCTATTTTAGCACCCTTGGCGGCAGCAGGTATGATTAAAGGGTTGAACGCGATTCTATCCTTTGCATTGGGAGCAAGCTTCCAAGCTTCTTCAACCTATGCTGTCCTTAATTCTATGGGCGATGGACTTTTCTTGTTCTTACCAATTTTTATCGGCTATACAGCGATGAAAAAATTTAACGGCTCGCCATTTGTCGGGATGCTGATTGCCGCAGCCTTGGTTTATCCTGGATTTGTGGATGGTTCAGTCACAAAAACTTTCGCTGAGAGTGGAGGGCTAAACTTCTTTGGTATTCCATTTTCAGTGCCAGCAGCAGGTTATGGTTCATCAGTTATGCCTATTATCGCTATTACAGCTTTTGCGGCCTTTCTTGAACAACAGCTCAAGAAAATTATCCCTGACGTGGTGAAACTTTTCTTAGCACCTTTCTTTACAGCTTTGATTGCAATTCCTTTAGGTTTTCTCATTATTGGGCCAGTCATGAATATTGCTTCTGATGCTTTAGGGAAAGGACTTCTCGCCTTGCAAGGTTTCAGTCCAATTATCTTTGGACTTGTGTTAGGCTTTACGTGGCAAATTTTGGTTATGTTTGGCTTGCACTGGGCAATTGTGCCTTTTGCCATCATTTCTTTAGCACAAGGTGAACCAACAGCATTACTTATTGCAGCAGCAGGTGCTTCATTTGCTCAGACGGGTGCAGTGGGAGCAGTAATGGTAAAAACAAAAGATAAACGATTACGTGAGTTAGCAATCCCTGCTTTCATTTCAGGATGGTTTGGCGTAACAGAGCCAGCAATCTACGGGATAACCCTTCCAAAGAAACGTCCTTTCTGGGCTTCATGTATGGTAAGTGGTATTATTGGTGCATTTGCTATGGGAATGGGTATTAAAGGATACACAATGGGCGGCTTAGGTGTCTTTAGTTTCACAACAAATATCAGTTTAGATGGTGATATTTCGGGAGCAGTTAAGATGATTATTTTAGCAATCATTGCTGTAATCGCAGGTTTTGCCTTGACATGGATTCTTGGTTTTGAAGATGAAAACTCAGAGGAAGAACAACCAAAAGAAACAACAAATAATCAAACTCGTGTATCACAAGCAGTAGGTGAAGAACATATTACGACTCCTTTAGAAGGCAAAGTCCTTCCATTATCTGAAGCCAATGATGCTGCTTTTGCTGCGGGTGTGATGGGCAAAGGAGCAGTAATTGAGCCAACACTTGGTGAAGTTTATGCCCCATTTGATGGACAAGTGATGACTGTTTTCCCTACAAAACACGCTATTGGTTTAATTTCAGAGCAAGGAACAGAACTCCTTATACATGTTGGCATTGATACCGTGCAGTTAGAAGGAAAATATTTTGAATCCTTTGTTTCACAGGGACAAAAGATTCAAAAAGGCGATTTATTGTTGAAGTTTGATATGGAAGCTATTGAAGCTGCAGGTTTCAGTACACAAGTGCCGATTATTATAACTAATAGCAGTGATTTTTCAGATATTGTAATCACTGACAAGACAGTTATTCATAAAGCAGAAGAGTTATTAACTGGTCTTGTAAAAACAGCTGATGGTTTGGTCGTTCAGCCGGTATAAAAAAGGAGAGAGAAATGAGCTTTAAAAAAGACTTTTTATGGGGTGGAGCTATCGCGGCCAATCAAGCAGAAGGTGCTTATAATGTTGGTGGTAAAGGACTGTCTGTAGCTGATATGAAAACAGTAGGTGGAAAAAATAAGGAACGTCATTTTACACCAGTGCTTGACGAGGAGACATATTACCCTTCACATCGCGCGATTGATTTCTATCATAATTACAAAGAAGACATTGCTTTATTTGCAGAAATGGGCTTTAAAACATTTAGACTGAGTATAAACTGGTCGCGCATTTTCCCTCAGGGAGACGAAACGCAACCTAATGAAGAAGGTTTACTCTTTTATGATCGCGTATTTGATGAATGTTTAAAACATGGCATTGAACCGTTGGTTACACTCAGTCACTTTGAAATTCCCTTGGGATTGATGGAAAAATATGATGGCTTTTTAAGCCGGGAAACCATTGATTTCTATGTGAATTATGCCAAAGTATGTTTTGAGCGCTACAAAGATAAAGTGAAATACTGGATCACTTTTAACGAACTAAATTTTGGTACAATGCCACACGGTGAACTTACAGTTTTAGGCCTTCATCCACATGGTGATTTTGCGCTCAATGCGATTCCAGAAGATGAGCATAAAAGATTTCAAGCCTTACACCATACTTTTATTGCCAGTGCAAAGGCGGTCATTGAGGGCCATAAGATTAATCCAGAGTTTAAGATTGGCTGTATGATTGCTCATTTGACTATGTACCCTCTTACACCAAACCCAGAAGATATCTTGCAAACCAAAGAATACGACCTGCTTGTGAATAAGTTTGTCGGTGATGTCCAAGTTAAAGGGAAATATCCAGCGCTTATCGAAAAATACTTTCAAAATAAAAAAATTGAAATCCAAAAAGAAGAAGGTGATGATGCGCTGCTCCAAGAAGGAAGAGTAGATATGTACACTTTCAGTTACTATATGACACTTTGCGTAACGACTCAAGAAGGGGCAGAGCCTTCGATGGGGAACTTGATGGGAGGTGCAGCAAATCCTTACTTGGAAGCCAGTGAATATGGCTGGCAGATTGATGCGACAGGGTTAGAATATACCTTAATGGATTTGTATGACCGCTATGAAGTCCCGCTCTTTGTTGTGGAAAACGGTTTAGGTATGGAAGACAAAGTCGAAGCAGATGGTACAATAAATGATGATTATCGTATCGATTATTTCCAAAAACATATCAAGGCGATGAGCCGTGCAATTGATAAAGGTGTGGATCTCCTGGGTTATACACCTTGGGGCTGTATTGATTTGGTTTCAGCAGGAACTGGGGAAATGCGGAAACGTTATGGTTTTATCTATGTAGATATGGACAATGACGGTAAAGGAACATTAAAACGTTCAAAGAAAAAATCCTTTGACTGGTACAAAGAAGTAATTGCCTCAAATGGCGAAACGATTTTAGGAGAAAAATAAAATGACATTTAAAAAAGACTTTTTATGGGGCGGTGCCACAGCTGCTAATCAATTGGAAGGTGCCTTTGATGTGGATGGAAAAGGACTTTCGGTCGCAGATGCGATGCCAGGTGGAAAAGAACGCTTAGGAATTCTCAATTCACCAGACTTTGACTGGACCATTGATGAAGACAAATATGTTTATCCTAACCACAAAGGGATTGATCATTACCATCATTTTAAAGAAGATATCGCCTTGTTCGCCGAGATGGGTTTTAAAGCTTATCGCTTTTCTGTAGCTTGGTCCCGCATCTTTCCGAAGGGAAACGAAAGTGAACCTAATGAAGCCGGTCTTAAATTCTACGACCAATTGATTGACGAATGTTTGAAATACAATATCGAACCTGTAGTCACAATTTCTCACTATGAAATGCCACTTCATCTTGCTAAAGAATATGGTGGATGGAAAAATCGGGAATTGATTGAGTTCTATGTTCGTTATGCCAAAGTTTTGTTGGAGCGTTATCAAGACAAAGTGAAATACTGGATGACTTTCAATGAAATTAACTCTGCAACTTTCTTTGCGGCTCTGGGTCAAGGTTTAGTACCTTCAAATGGTGGAGATGATAAAAAGAATGTCTTCCAAGCTTGGCATAATCAATTTGTTGCAAGTGCATTAACTGTAGAATTTGGACATGCCTTAAACAAAGATTTACACATCGGTTGTATGAGCATTTATTCGACAACTTATGCTTTTGATGCCAATCCAATCAATCAGATAGCTGCTCAACAAAGTATTCAAGAATTCAATTACTTCTGTAATGATGTTCAAGTGCGAGGGGAGTATCCTGTCTTTACACATCGACTTCATAAAAAATATGGAATTAAAAAAGAAGACTTAGAGATAACGAAAGAAGATTTGGAAACTTTGAAAAAAGGAACAGTCGATTACATCGGTTTTAGTTACTATATGTCAACTGTAGAATCGAAAACTCAAGAAGGAGTTGAAGCAAGTGGGAATATGGTACTCGGGGGTGTAAAAAATCCGTTTCTTAAAGAAAGTGAATGGGGTTGGGCCGTTGACCCTGATGGATTACGTTATGCCTTAAATGATCTTTATGGACGATATCAGGTTCCACTCTTTATAGTAGAAAATGGCTTAGGAGCTATTGATAAAGTTGAAGCTGACGGCAGCATTCAAGATGATTACCGTATCGATTATTTACGCAGACACATTATCGCCATGGAAGAAGCAGTCGAAGATGGTGTTGATTTGATGGGGTATACACCTTGGGGCTGTATTGACCTTGTTTCTGCCTCAACCGGGGAAATGAGCAAACGTTATGGTTTCATTTATGTGGATTTGGATGATGAAATTCATGGTACAGGAAAACGTTCGAAGAAAAAATCATTTGACTGGTATAAAGAAGTCATTGCATCAAACGGTCAAAGACTTTGAAATAAAAAACCACTTTAAGTGGTTTTTTTATTGAGAGATTTATTAACAGGAGGTTTCCAAGCATCCTCTAGAAAATGACGGACAATCTGACTGAAATTTGTGGGACGAAAATAGAAACTCAGATGGCTTCCCCAAGGGATAATAAAAAACTGACTGTTAAGAATATGCTTTGCAATATCATGAGCATGGGCAGTTTTAACCACATCAAACTGGCCATTGATGACAAGTGTGGGAGCAGTGATATTCTCTAGTTCATCCATATTTTGAAGCACATCTTCTAAAAGAAGTTGCAAAGCAGGTGAAGGTCTACGCAGTAAATGTGCACAAATGTTGAGTGATTTTACTGTGAAGCGTACCAAGCTATAAAGTCCAGCATAGGTGGAATTGCCAGCGTTAAGGATTAAGCGATGTATGCGCGTAGGGTACTTGCTGGCTAGAAGCATTGCAATATTTGCGCCATCGCTGAAACCAAGCAGATTGATAGACTGGAGATCTTCAGCTTGCATCACTTCAAGTACATCCTCCATTAAACGATTAAAACTAAGTTTTTTTCCGCTAAAAAGACTTTTTCCATGACCGCGTGTATCGATTGAAATACAAGTATAATCACCTTTTAGCCTTTTGATAAGTGGCTTAAAGATATTACTATTTTGTGAGTTGCCGTGTAACAGTAAAAGTGCAGGTCCTTTACCTTCAACTTTATAGTAAATTTTCACCTTATCACTTGTAATAATATATTTTTCCATGATTTTGTCCTTGATGTTAGTATAGCAGATTAGCTTGGGAAATGGGGGCTTGTAAAATAAATGAAATAACTGTAAAATAATCGCTCATATTGGTTGAGTGAAATAATAATTTTTGTTAGAATAAAGTGACCAATCGTTTTATTAAAAAAAGATTATAAAACCAAGATTTTTTGATTGACTTGAGGAGATAAAATTAACAATGGCTGAAAAAAAATATAAACATATGAAGGTAAAGGAGCGTAAAGCTCTACCAAAGGTCACTCTAAGTGCAGCGGCAGTATTAGGCGTCGCTGCTTTTGGTGCGAATGCTCATGCGGATAGTACAACAACTGCTTCATCAGATTTCAAAGTGGTAACGAATGTAGATACTGTGACTCAGAACTCAGAGGTAAACAAGATTGAAGCTGGGGATGATGGGCAGTTGAGCAGTAGTAATTCAGAAAACTCAACGGATTCAACAAATCCAACGGATCCAGTAGATCCTACAGACCCGGTTGACCCAACAGATCCAGTAGATCCTACAGATCCGGTTGACCCAACGGACCCAGTAGATCCTACAGATCCGGTTGACCCAACGGATCCAGTAGATCCTACAGACCCAGTTGACCCAACAGATCCTGGTAAACCTGTGAACCCTGAGAAACCAAAACCAGAAAAGCCGAAACCATCTAAGCCAAAGCCTTCTAAACCAAAGCCATCAACGCCAAAACCTAGCACTCCGGCACCGGCGCCTACACCAGCTCCATCTGCACCTAACTATAATTATGTGGCACCCGTTTATTCTGGAGCAAATTATACAGCACAGGATGCGGTAACTACTTATAAACAGGCAAGTACAGATGGCGATTTGAAATTCAATAAAACAAATATTGCAGTACCTCCATTGACAAAAATTAACAACACAACTGTTGAAGATTTTATCAAAAGTATTGCTCCTCGAATTTCACAACTTGCAGGACAAAATAATCTCTATGCTTCTTTAATTATTGCACAAGCTATTTTGGAGTCAGGCTACGGACATAGTAATGTCGCATCTATCTACCACAATTTGTTTAATATCATTGGTGCATTTAATGGACAGTCCGTAACAATTTCTTCGGGAACTTATCGGGCCTATGATAATTTTGACCAATCCCTTGTAGATTACATCAACTTGATGTTGCATGGGACAACTTGGAACAGCAAGATTTATGCTGGAAGCTGGAAGGTCAATAGTGACAGTGTTGAGGATGCAGCACGTTCATTGCAAGGAATTTTTGCTACGGATCCGGAGTATGCCGCTAAGCTTATTCAAATTATTAAAGAATACAACTTGACTCAGTATGACGATATTGAAAACTTGTCAGATGAGTTTAAAAATCTTGATGCTCCTGCAAGTCCATTATTGGAAAAAATGCCGACTGACTTGAAATTCCCAGAATATGATGGCAAACAATATCCAGGTGCCTCAAGCTATGCTTGGGGAAATTGTACACAATATGTGTATAACCGTATCTTCCAATTGGGTGGAAAAATTGGTCAATTCATGGGTAATGGTGGCGTTTGGGGTTCAAACGGTGCCGCACAAGGTTATTACACAACGACTATTCCACAAGTGGGTTATGCGGTAAGTTTCCCACCGGGTGTAGCTGGAGCTTCTGCTGAGTATGGTCACGTTGCTTTTGTGGAAAAAGTAAATAAGGATGGTTCAATCCTTGTTTCCGAAATGAATGTTAAAGGCCTCAATGTTGTGGATTATCGTACGATATCTGCAAGCGATGCAAGTTTATCCACATATATTCAACCTAAAAAATAAAAAAACGGTTCGTAAGAGCCTTTTTTTGTTCTTTTTAAAAAAAGTTAAAGAAAAAAATCAGTCCAAAGACTGAGATTATCCACAATAAAGTATGGGATAATTTAAATATAGAGATTGACAGATCTCAGTTCTATAACAGGAGGAACAAAAATGAATAAAAAAGATAGAATTATGGACTTGATGCGTCGGGGAATTATCACCGAAGATGAAGCTTTGGAATTGCTTGATAAATCAAATCCTATGGCTGAAGAAGGCCAAAGCGAAAATAAAGAAAAATTTAATTATACAGATACAGAAGGATTTGTTAACCACGAGGTTGACTTTATGGACTCCTTCAAAGGAATCATGGATCAAATCGTGTCAAAAGGAAAAGTAGTGTTCAAAGATGCTTCGAAAGCAATCGATGACAATATCGACTTCTCTAAAGGCTTTCCAAAAGTAAAATCAACAGTAAAAACTGTGGAAAAAGATATTGACGGCGACTTTCATTCCGTTAATTTAGACATTAAGGCAGGTAAAATTTCCGTTTATCCTGGTGAAAATGCTCATGTAAAAGCTGAATACAGAATTTACGGTGCAGTGGATCAAGAAAAAATTGATGAATATCTGGCTGAAAAAACAAAACTCGAAGTTAACGACGGCGTTTTAGAGATTACGACATCTGATAGCTTGCGTACAGCTGTTAATTTGGAACTTTACTTACCTGAAAAAGTGTATGAAACTTTTGATTTCAAGTTTGCACATGGGGATATTAAAGTAGAAAAAATAGCAGTGGATAACTTAGAGATTGATCAAGTCAATGGTGAAGTTGAACTTGTGGAAACAACCAACAAAGACATTAACGTAACTATTAAAAATGGTGAAATTAAAGTTTTAGATGGTTCAACAAATGTTTTGAAGTTGAATTCAGTCAATGGTAACATTCGAGTTACATCAGCTTTTGAAGATGGAGATGTCAACTTGGTTAATGGGAATATTCTCTTGACACAAAACCAAGATACACCAAGAAAATTAATGGTGAAAAATGTCAATGGTGATGTGAAACTTTCTGTACCAGAATATCTCGGTCTTGTTGGACATGTGCGTACAGTCTTTGGTGGCTATAAAACACGCTTGAATTTGGATAATCCTTTTGAAGCAAGTCGTAACGGCGCGGCAGTCGTTCGTACTGGTCCAGATACTTTAACCTTTGAACTCGAAACAAAATCAGGAACAATCTGGCTTAAAGACATTGACTAAGCAGAAATTCTTCCAAACTTTTTAGAAAGGAAAACATATGTCTAAAAGACAACTTACAAAATCATCGAGTAACCGTATGCTGACGGGGACCATAGCTGGCGTAGGCGAGTATTTTGGCTTAAGTCGTGATATAATTACACTAATGCGTATTTTGTATGTGTTCTTCGCTTTAGGAAGTTTTGGAACACTTGCACTTGTATATATCGTAGCGAGTTGGCTAATACCTAGCCCTCATTAATCATTCGAAGGACAGCTTCTAGAAAGGAAAGAAAATGTCTCAAAAACAATTAACAAAATCACCAAACAATCGAATGTTGACGGGTACGATTGCAGGTATCTGTGAATACTTTGGTTGGAGCCCTGATATCATTACTTTTGTACGGATCTTGTATGTCCTCTTAGCTTTCGGAAGTTGGGGAAGTCTTATTCCTGTATACTTTATTGCCAGTTGGATTATTCCAAGTGCTGGAAGTAATGCTGGGAGACAAAACTACCGCAGAACAAATGAAGAAAACTGGTCAAGCTATGCGGACCGTTGGCAAAGCAAATCTTCATCTCACTCATCTGGCCGTAAGATGAAAGAGGCTGAACCAGTTGAAGATGAGAAAAAAGATGACTGGTCAGATTTTTAAAAAATAATAATTCCGAATTTCCTAAACTCCTAATAATATAAATGAAAAAATTAAAACTGGACGTCCATCACGTCCAGTTTTTTAGCGAGATTTCACCGCTTGAGAGAGTTTTTATCTGACCATCTTCAAGGTGAACAATGAGTTGACCAGATGGTGTTAAGTCTACTGCGGTACCTCTATATAAGACTTTATTTTCCTCAAATTCTACTGTTTTCCCAAGAATGAAGGAATGAGTTTTATAAATTTCAAAGAAGTCTCTTTTAGAGAGCTGATGAAATTCTGACCAGATTTTGGCAACAAGCTCAGAGCGTGTTATTGTAGGAGTTTCTGTAAATAATGAGCCGGCTTTGTGAGCGATTGCTTCAGGAAATGTTGAAATATGAAAATTTATTCCGATGCCTAAGGCGACCTGCAAACTCGTATCTGGTTGGACTTGGGCCTCTGCGAGAATCCCTACAATTTTTTTATGATTGAGATAAATATCGTTGACCCATTTAATATCTACTTTCTTTGTGGTCAGTGTTTCAATTGCTGAAACGACAGCTGCAGCGGCAAGCAGTGTGTAATTAGGCAGAGTTCCCAAAGATCCGACAGGCTTTAAGAGGAGTGTCATATAGATACCTCCTTCAGGGCTGGCATAGTATTCCCGCCCAAAACGGCCATAAATACCTGTTTGTTTTTCAGACATATATAAAGTGTTGGCTTGACCATCAGTTTTAGCATCCAACTGTGTTGAGATGGATTCATCAAGGATTTTAACGTCGTTTAACCAAGGATTAGCATCTAAAATAATTTTTTTATCTAAAGGATTTTTCATTTAGGCAAAGTATATCAAAAATTCTCTTTTTGTGCTAAAATAAAGGAGTTACAATTTCCGATGGCGGGAGAGAACTCTCCAAGTGAGCAATCACTACCATTAAGCCTGTAACCGAAAAATACTTAAGAAGTAGGGGAAATAAAGAATGTCAGAAAAACGTCTATTCACATCAGAATCAGTTTCAGAAGGACATCCAGATAAGGTTGCTGACCAAATCTCGGATGCTATCCTTGATGCCATTGTGGCACAAGACCCAGATGCACACGTAGCCTGTGAAACAGTAGTTTACACAGGTACAGTTAATGTATTTGGGGAGATATCAACATCAGCTTATGTTGATATTGCTGGAGTGGTTCGTGAGACAATCAAAAATATTGGCTATACAGACAGTGAAAATGGATTTGACTATAAATCAGTCGGTGTCCATGTTTCACTTGTAGAGCAGTCACCAGATATTGCCCAAGGGGTAAACGAAGCAGAAGAAGTTCGTGGTAAAGATGGAAAAATCATTGATCCACTTGATCTTATCGGTGCTGGTGACCAAGGGATGATGTTTGGTTATGCAACCAACGAAACAGAAGAATATATGCCACTTGCGATTTCACTTAGCCATAAGCTAGTGAAAAAATTAGCAGACTTACGTAAGTCAGGTGATATCAGCTACCTTCGTCCAGATGCAAAATCACAAGTTACAGTAGAATATGATGAAGCAGGACAAGTTAAGCGTGTAGATACAGTGGTTATTTCAACACAACACGCAGCTGAAGCTACTAATGAAGAAATTCGCCGAGATGTTATTGAAAAAGTAATCAAGGAAGTTATTCCGGAAAATCTTCTTGATGATGAAACAAAATACTTTATTAATCCAACAGGTCGCTTTGTTATTGGTGGACCTCAAGGAGATTCTGGTTTGACTGGCCGTAAGATAATCGTAGACACTTATGGTGGGTACGCACCTCATGGTGGTGGTGCTTTCTCAGGTAAAGATGCCACAAAAGTTGACCGTTCAGCTTCATACGCAGCACGTTATGTTGCCAAAAATATTGTTGCTGCCGGTTTGGCAGATAAAGCTCAAGTCCAATTGTCTTATGCGATTGGTGTAGCTACACCAACCTCTGTAAATATTGAAACCTTTGGTACTGGAAAAGTTTCTGACGACATCTTATTGGCAGCTATCCGTGAAAACTTTGATTTGCGTCCGGCTGGTATCATCGAAATGCTAGATTTGCTCCGCCCAATTTATGGACAAACCGCCGCTTATGGTCATTTTGGTCGTACAGACATTGATCTTCCATGGGAACGTTTAGACAAGGTTGAAACACTTAAAGAATTGCTTTAAACAACAAAACTGTGTTATTATGCACAGTTTTTTTATTTTATAAAAATGCTATAAAGGAAGTTATTACGCAGTTGCTTTACTGGTTTTACTAATCATAATCTTTCATCTTTCACTCTGCAGGCTATCATGCTTTTAAAATCAAAATGTTAAAAAGTTGAAAGCGGTAAAATACTTAATTGAAACATATCCTAAAAAATGGTAAAATATAGGGAGTGTTTCTCTGCAAACACACATGAATTATAATCAAGCTATCTGCCTTATTGAACCGCGATAAGGCAGGTATGAATAAAAGGAGACAAATGAACGTCATATCACTCGTTCTGCTTGTCTTGTTGATTGTATTGGTTATTGCCTTTATTTTTTATGCCCAAAATATTAAGAAAAACAAGCAAGATGCTGAGAGTCTTTTTATGCAGGCAGAAAACAAGGCAAATGAGATAACGGCAAATGCACAGCGTGATGCTGCTCTTGTAAGAAAAGAAGCGGAAATCCTGAGGGACGAAGCAGAAGCATTCAAGAAAGAAGCGCGCTTTAATCTTCGCGAAGAAGAACAAAAGCAACGCCGTGAAATCGAAGATGAATTTAAGCAAGATCGTAAGGAGTTAAAAGAAACTGAACAACGCCTAAAACAACGTGAAGAAGTTCTAGACCGTAAGGATGATAAACTTACAAATAAAGAACGTAGCTTAGACTCTAAAGAGGAAGCGCTCTCTAAAAAAACTGATACACTCAATAAACGTGAGCAAGAACTTTTAGAAATTGAAGAAAAGAAACAAGAAGAATTAGAACGTATCGCTGCTTTAACAAAAGATGAAGCGAAAGAAATCATTCTTAGTGAAACCCGTGATGGTTTAACCAAAGAAATGGCACAGCTGATACGTTCAAGTGAAGAAAAAGCACATGCTGAAGCTGATAAACGTGCGAAAAACATTGTTTCACTTGCAATCCAACGTGTCTCTAGTGATTCGGTGGCTGAACAAACGGTATCAGTAGTTACTTTACCAGATGATGGCATGAAGGGACGGATTATCGGACGTGAAGGTCGGAATATCCGCACCTTTGAAGCCTTGACGGGTATCGACGTAATTATTGATGATACTCCAGAAGCTGTTGTATTATCTGGCTTTGATCCGATTAGACGTGAGATTGCACGAATGACCTTGGAGCAACTGGTTCAAGATGGTCGTATCCACCCTGCACGTATTGAGGAACTTGTTGAGAAAAATCGCAAAGCACTAGATCACAAGATGCGCGAGTATGGTGAACAAGCTGCCTTTGAAGTGGGAGCACATAACCTCCATCCAGATTTAATGAAAATCATGGGTCGCTTGCATTTCCGTACTTCTTATGGTCAAAATGTTCTTGACCATTCAGTTGAGGTGGCAAATGTTGCTGGAAACCTTGCTGGAGAGATGGGCGAAAATGTGAGTCTTGCAAAACGTGCCGGCTTCTTACATGATATCGGTAAAGCTCTGGATCATGAAGTTGAAGGTAGCCACGTCGAGATTGGTACAGAACTTGCACGTAAGTACAAGGAAAATCCAATCGTTATTAATACTATTGCGAGTCACCATGGAGATACAGAACCAAACAGTAATATTGCTACTTTGGTTGCTGCAGCTGATGCTTTAAGTGCAGCACGTCCTGGGGCACGTCGTGAGTCGATTGAAAATTATATTAAACGACTGCGTGATTTGGAAAATATCTCAACAAGTTTTGACGGTGTTGAAAGTGCCTTTGCATTACAAGCAGGACGCGAAGTTCGTGTCATGGTTAAGCCAGAAAAGCTTACAGATGATCAAATCGTAATTCTTGCACGAGATGTGAAAAATCGTATTGAAGACGAGATGGATTATCCAGGAAATATTAAAGTTACAGTTATTCGTGAAACACGAGCTATTGACTATGCAAAATAAAAAGTACTCCCAGCAGTACTTTTTTATTTTGAAGAAGAATAAATAAGTCATATTACAATTAGATTAATTAAAGTTACTTTGTGTTACGCGAAGTGGATATATAAGCCCAACTTTGCTAGAATAGATTGTAAACAATAAGTGAGGTTAAAAAGATGCCCGAACGTGGTTTATTAATTGTCTTTTCTGGTCCTTCGGGAGTAGGAAAAGGTACTGTCCGTGCGAAAATTTTTGAAAATGAAAATAACTTTGATTACTCTGTATCAATGACAACACGTGCACAACGCCCTGGTGAAGTAGATGGAAAAGATTATTATTTCCGCACACGTGAAGAGTTTGAAGAAATGATACGTAAAGGTGAGATGTTAGAGTATGCTGAATATGTCGGCAATTACTACGGTACACCTTTAACCTATGTCAATCAAACTTTAGATGAAGGTAAGGATGTATTTCTTGAAATCGAAGTGCAAGGAGCCTTGCAAGTTAAGGAGAAAGTACCAGATGGTGTATTTGTCTTCTTGACGCCCCCGGATTTGGAGGAGTTACGTGGTCGACTTGTTGGCCGTGGTACTGATAGTGCAGAAGTAATCAATAACCGGATGATGAAAGCAAAAGAAGAAATTCGCTTGATGAGTGAATACGACTATGCTGTTGTCAATGATAAGGTTGAACTTGCTGCAGAACGTGTCATCAAGATTATTGAGGCAGAACATTATCGTGTCGATCGTGTAATGGAGCGTTATGCACATATGATTGAGAAGTTAGATGAAGACGGTAAAAATTAAAAACAAGAGGCTTGAGATTTTAGCTGAAAGACGCTTAGGTTGTTTTAAATAAGAAGAACCCATTGGTGCCTGAGATCCAATGAAATAGCGTACAGAAAAGAAAAGAGGAAACTGATATGATGTTAGAACCTTCAATTGACAAATTACTCCAACACGTGGATTCAAAATATTCACTCGTGGTTTTGGAAGCCAAACGTGCCCATGAATTACGTGATGGCGAACGTCCTACAATGGAATTTAAATCTGTTAAACGTACATTACAAGCCTTGGAAGAAATCGCGGCAGGAACAGTAACGATTCACCCTTCGCCAGATGCTAAACGTGAAACATTGAAAGAAAAACGTGAATTAGAACGTCTTCAACAAAAAATGGCTGAAAAACTTATCCGCGAACAAATCGCGAAAGAAGAAGCCGAAGAAGAAGCAAAACAAAAAGGTAATCGTGCAGCTAAAGCAGCTGCAGCTGCAGCTGAATAAGAAATGGTACAAGCTTTCAAAGATTTATTTTATATAGAAAATCTTTGGAAGTTTTTCTTTATCCCAAATTCAGAGTTGACATTCGGTTAGCTCTTTTTGCTATAATTAAATTATTATATTTAGATACAGAAAAAGTAAGCAGAGGAGAAAAATGTTCAAAAAAATAGCACGAATTATTGTAGATGTTCCTCTGATGCAGACAGACAAACCGTTCTCCTATGCTATTCCTACAGAATTGCAAGAGATGATTGAGCCAGGAATGCGCGTTCATGTTCCCTTTGGTAAAGGCAATCGGCTAGTTCAAGGAATTATTATTGAAAGTGTAGATGAGGAAGAAGAGGGACTCAAAGAAATAGCGGAATTGCTCGACTTAGAGCCTGTCTTGACAAAGGAACAACTCCGCTTGGCAGATGAAATGCGCCATACTGTCTTTTCTTACAAAATTTCTTGCCTGAAAGCCATGTTGCCTAATTTATTGAATTCAAGCTATGATAAGATTTTGACTAATCAAGAAGGCATTCAAACCAAATGGAGCGCGCTTAGTGAAAGTCAAAAAGTCCGAGCATTAAAAGATGTCAAGTCAGGAAAGTTATCCGTTAACTACTCTGCAAAGTCAAAAGAAAATAAGAAAACAGAAAAGTATTTAAAGGGTAATGCTAAATTGGCTACCTTTGAGATTGGCAAAGCGGCCAAAAAAAGAGCAGAATTGAAAGATTATCTTTTAAACCAAGAAGCAAGTGTGCGTCAAAAAGACTTACCATTTTCTTCGGCTATCATCAAGTATTTTATAGAAAATGAACTTGTTGAAGTGACTGAAAAAGAGATTTCAAGAACAGCGGCTGTTTTTGAAGCTGTCGTTCCTGATAAAGCAAAAGTTTTGAATCATGAGCAGCAACTTGCCTTTGAGGCAATTGTTTCTTCTGCAGAAAAGCCTTTTTTACTGGAAGGAATTACAGGATCAGGAAAGACAGAAATTTATTTACAGGTTATTGAACATTTTTTGGAAAAGGGACAAACTGCAATTATGCTGGTGCCTGAGATTTCTCTAACACCACAAATGTCTAATCGTTTTATTGCGCGCTTTGGGGGAAAAGTTGCGATTATGCATTCGGGACTTTCGGATGGTGAAAAATATGACGAATGGCGTAAGATAAAGGAAGGACGAGCTCAGGTTGTTGTGGGGGCGCGTTCCGCTATCTTCGCACCTTTAGAAAATATTGGGGTTATTATTATTGATGAGGAGCATGAAACAAGCTACAAGCAAGATTCAAGCCCACGTTACCATGCCAGAGATATTGCCTTATTACGTGCACAATATCATCATGCACGGTTAGTTCTCGGTTCAGCGACCCCTAGTCTCGAAAGCCGAGCACGTGCTCAGCGAAATGTTTATCATTTATTGACACTCACACATCGAGCTAATGACCAAGCTTTCCTACCTGAAGTTCAAATCGTAGATATGCGTAATAACCTTAGTGATAAGTCGGCCAATTTCTCAGATATTTTACTACAAAAAATTCGCGAAAAAATTGAGCGAAATGAACAAGTAATCTTGATGCTTAACCGTCGGGGTTATAGTTCTTTTGTGATGTGTAGAGATTGTGGTTTTGTTGTTGAATGTCCGAACTGTGATATTTCTTTGACCCTTCATATGGATACGAAAACTTTGAATTGCCATTATTGTGGTCATCAAGAGGGGATTCCACAAGCGTGTCCGAGCTGTCAAAGTCGAAAAATACGGTATTATGGCTCAGGTACGCAGAAGGTTCAAGAAGAATTAGAAAAACTTCTACCAGAAATCCGCATTTTACGTATGGATGTAGATACAACAAAAACAAAAAATGCCCATGAGAAAATTTTAAATAAGTTTGGTCATCATGAGGCAGATGTACTTTTAGGAACACAAATGATAGCGAAGGGACTGGATTTTCCTAATGTGACACTGGTCGGTGTGATTAATGCGGACACTGGTTTAAATCTCCCCGATTTTCGAGCAAGTGAGCGCAGTTTTCAGCTGCTCATGCAAGTTGCAGGACGTGCTGGGCGTGCGGATAAAAAAGGTGAAGTTATCATCCAAACATTTAATCCAGGTCACTATGCGGTTAAACTTGTTGCTGATCAAGATTATGAAGCCTTCTACCGTCAAGAGATGTATTACCGGCAACAACTTTCTTATCCGCCCTATTATTTTACGGTTCAGATCTTAGTTAGTCATAAGGATGAGGATACAGTTGCAAAAAAAGCTTATGAGATAGCAAGCATAATTAAGTCAAGTTTATCAGAGAAGGCTAAAATATTAGGACCAACTCCAAAACCTATTGCACGAACACATAATCTTTATCATTATCAGATACTGGTGAAGTATCGTTTTGAGGAGCAACTGGAAGAAGTCTTAAATCAGGTCCTTGATTTAACACAAAAACGTGAAAATAAAGATGTTAGAGTTCTTATCGATAGTGAACCCCAAAGTTTTGTATAAAAATGACAAGCTACTTGTCGTTTTTTTTGTGGAACATTGTCTGAATTTTATCAGGTTTTCATTGCTTACATTTTTAAAGTTAGCACTATATGTTGTGTTGTGTTATAATTAAAAATGCCTTTAACCACTACATGTTGTGTTTGTGAGTTGGGGCGATTTTGAACAAAAAAAGTGTGTTCATGAGCTCAATGAACCTTTTCAAATAGTATTCTGGGAGTAAGAATACAAAAAGTTAGGAAGGAAAAAATGGCAGTGTTAGTATTAGCTGGAACAATTGGAGCTGGCAAAAGTTCACTTACAGAGATGTTAGCAGAAGAGCTGGGAACAGAGGCGTTCTATGAGAGTGTAGATGATAATGAGGTTTTGCCTCTCTTTTATCAAGATCCACAAAAATATGCCTTCTTGTTGCAAATCTATTTTTTAAATAAGAGATTTGACTCGATTAAAAGAGCACTTTCGCATAACAATAACGTGCTTGATCGTTCAATTTATGAGGACAGTTTGCTTTTTCACCTGAATGCAGATTTGGGACGAGCAACAGAGATTGAAGTAGAGGTTTATGATGCTTTACTGGAAAATATGTTAGAGGAAATCAATACGCTAACTTTTAAAAAGCGCCCTGATTTATTGATTCATGTAAGTGTATCTTTTGAAAAAATGTTGGAACGTATCCAAAAAAGAGGACGCGAATTTGAACAATTGGAATACGATAGTTCATTGTATGGCTATTATCAAGAGTTAAACAAGCGTTACGAAAAATGGTTTGAGGATTTTGATATTTGTCCTAAAATTCAGATTGACGGCGATAAGTATGATTTTGTTGAGGATGAAGAAGCAAAATTGTTTGTCCTTGAACAAATTAAAGATAAACTCGCAGAAATTGAGAAGGAGAACAACAAATGAATCTGACTGTTTTCTTATCAGCTCGTGATGGGAAAAATCCGACACATTTATTACGTAGCAAGAAACTCGGTGAAGCGATAACGCGTTGTGGACATACCTTAGTTTATGGAGGTTCCCAAGAAGGATGTATGGGTGCTGTATCAGATGCGGTGCTAGAGAACAAAGGACAAGTTATTGCTGTTTACCCGGATGGGGTTTTGCCTTTAGAACCACCTCGCCAAAATGCAACAGAGCTCTATCTGGCCAAAAATATGGATGAACGCAAGCGCAAGTTGATTGATCTGGGCGAAGCATTTATTATTTTGCCTGGAGGATTTGGGACAATGGAAGAAGTTTTTCAACTCTTGACAGAAATGAGTATTGGGCAAACAGCAATTCGCCCAGTTATTTTCATTGATAAAGACTTTTATCTTCCTTTATTTAATATGATTCAACAACAAACCAAAGAAGAAATGTTATCTTTAGAAGTTTTAGAAGCCGTTCATCTTGTTGAAACAACCGAACAAGCCATGGAGTTATTAGGAGATTTAAATTATGAACAAGCCATTTGAACAGGCAGTAAAAGTATATCTTGCAGCACCCTTTTTCAGCGAGATTCAAATTCAAAAAGTGGAAAAATTAGAAGCAGCACTTGCAAGTAATGAAACAGTAGCGTCTTATTTTAGTCCGATGCGTTGCCAACGTCCAGAAGGATTAGCAGAGGATATTGAGCCATTTACACCAGTGTGGGCAAAAGCTACGATGGAAAACGATGTTAAAGAAGTTGAAGCTGCTGATGTGATTGTTGCCATCTTAGATTATGATGGACAGGATACTGATTCGGGCACTGCATGGGAATTAGGCTATGCGATTGCGAAAGGCAAACCGACTTTCTTAGTACGTTTTGAAGAAGATGTACCGGGAAATATTATGCTCACAGAGCGAAATACCGCCTTCTTTACCGAAGTTGAGCAAGTAGAAACATATGATTTTATGGAAGCTCAAACCATACCTTATACCGGTAAATATATATAGTTATTATTTATTTTTTATTCATTTCGGAGCGAATAAATAACAAAAAGAGAGGTATTGATTTTCTCTCTTTTTCTTTTTTATCGTAAAGAAGAGTTATCCTAAGTTGAAAGCCTATAATTAAGGGTACGAAAAGGAATAGGGGGTAAGAAAATGTTATAATAAAGGGCACACATTTTTTATAGGATAAGAAAAAATTTTTTATGAAAAATAAAAGAGGAGGATGAAGAGCACGAGTAACCTGTTCAAGGAAATTATCATGCACTTGAAATATTAAGAAAAAGGTTTAGACAACGTGTTAAAATAATACTATGACAAAAACGAAAATCATATTTATGGGGACACCTCAGTTTTCTCAAACGGTTTTGCAAGGATTAATTGATAGCCAACGTTATGATATTTTAGCTGTGGTGACACAACCAGATCGTAAGGTGGGACGTAAGCAAGAACTTCGACAAACACCTGTAAAAGAGTTAGCATTGAAAGCTAACTTGAAAATTTTACAACCAGAGAAATTATCTGGTTCACCTGAAATGGAAGAATTGTTAGCCTTTGGCGCTCAAGGTGCAGGTATTGTAACGGCAGCCTTCGGACAATTTTTGCCGGAGAAATTGCTTGATGCAATGGCTTTTGCGGTAAATGTTCACGCGTCTTTATTGCCTAAATACCGTGGCGGAGCACCTATTCATTATGCAATTATGAATGGCGAAAAAGAAGCAGGCGTGACCATTATGGAGATGGTTAGAAAAATGGATGCAGGCGATATGGTTGCAAAAGCTTCTACTCCGATTTTAGAAGAAGATAATGTAGGTACAATGTTTGAAAAATTAGCTGTTGTCGGTCGTGACCTTCTTCTTGAAACACTCCCTCTCTATGTTGCAGGAGAAATCAAGCCAGAAGCACAGGATGAAACGCAAGCTACTTTTTCTCCAAACATTAGTCCTGAAGAAGAAAAAATAGACTGGACAAAAAATAATCGTCAAATCTTTAATCAGATTCGCGGTATGAATCCTTTCCCTGTGGCACATACCACATGGAATGAAGGGCGTTTCAAAATCTACAATAGTCGTTCCATTGACACAGACAAACACGGACAGCCTGGCGAAATCATTGACAAAACAAAAAAATCGCTCGTAGTGGCAACAGGTTCTGGTGCCTTAGAACTTTTAGAAGTACAGCCGGCTGGAAAGCCCAAAATGGATATTGTTAGTTTCCTCAATGGTTTAGGACAGAAAGTAAATATAGGTGATCAATTTGGCAAGTAATGCAAGACAAGTCGCACTCGATGTGCTTAACGATATTTTTGGGAATGATGCGTATGCGAATATCGCCTTAGATAGAACGTTACGTGAGGTACAACTTTCGGACTTAGATCGTAATTTTGTAACGGCTTTGGTCTATGGTGTAGTGTCCAAGGAAAAACTTTTGGAGTGGTATCTAGAGCCTTTCTTTAAAAAACAACCGAAACCTTGGGCCAAGATGCTTTTGATAATGACTATATATCAAATCCTTTTTATGGATAAAGTGCCAACTTCAGCTGCGGTTGATGAGGCTGTTAAGATAGCTAAACGTAAGGATGGACAGCAAGCAGGAAACTTTATTAATGCTGTTTTACGTAATTTTATGCGGTCAGAACGCCGAAATGAAGAACCAAAAACTTGGGAAATCAAATATTCTATGCCGAAACTTCTTTTGGATAAAATGGTACGTCAGTTTGGTGGGAAACGTACAGGAATGATTTTAGAGAGCTTAGAAAAACCAAGTAAAGCCAGTCTCAGAATAATTGATCCTCAAGTTACTATTCCTGACACAGTTCCTTCAGAACTCTCGCCGGTTGGCCGTGTGGCAGACCATGGTAATTTTGCTCATAGCCAAGCATTTATTGAAGGAAAAATGACCATTCAGGATGAGACAAGTCAGTTGGTAGCCCCACAACTTGATTTAACGGGAAGCGAGCGGGTTCTTGATGCCTGTGCTGCCCCAGGAGGTAAAACAACACATATCGCTCAATATCTTGATACAGGACATGTTACAGCCTGTGATTTATACGATCACAAGCTAAAGCTCATTGAAGACAATGCGGAACGTCAAGGCGTGTGGGAAAAAATTACGACAGTCAAAGCCGATGCAACACAATTAGAAGAACGTTTTGCAGATGATGAGGACTTTGACCGCATCTTGGTTGATGCACCGTGTTCGGGTATTGGTTTAATTCGTCGCAAACCTGATATTCGCTATCGTAAAGAAAGCTCTGATTTTCTTAATTTACAGGAAATCCAACTGAGAATATTGGACAGTGCTTCGAAAAAGCTGAAGAAAAATGGTATAATGGTTTACAGTACCTGCACAATTTTTGATGAAGAAAACTTTGAGGTAGTCAATAAGTTCCTTGAGGCTCATCCAGAATTTGAACAGGTTGAAATTTCGCACGAAAAAGAAGATATTGTCACAGACGGTTGTATTTTCATTACACCGGAAATGTACCATACAGATGGTTTCTTTATTGCGAAATTCAGAAAACTTTAATTCTTTTATAAGGAGCAAAAGTGGAATATAGTATTTTATCAGACATTGGTATGAAACGTACTGCCAACCAAGACTTTGCAGGCACTTATGTTAACCGCGCAGGTTATCGTCTTTTTCTTTTAGCAGATGGTATGGGTGGTCACAAAGCAGGCAATGTCGCTAGTAAATTAACCGTAGAGGATTTGGGGAAATTGTGGTCCGAATCATTTTTTGATGATGGCACACCTGTTGCGACAATGGAAACATGGCTTCGCAATCAAATCCGTAATGAAAGTGAAAATATTGCAGATTTAGGTAAACTAGATGAATATCAAGGGATGGGAACAACTCTTGAAGCTTTAGTGATGCAAGAAGGACAAGTCATTTCGGCTCACGTTGGTGACAGTCGTACCTATCTCATTCGTGATGGACAATTGCAAAAAATTACAACAGATCATTCTTTAGTTCAAGAACTTGTTGATGCAGGTCAAATTACTGAAGAGGAAGCTGAAATACACCCTAACAAAAATATCATTACACGTTCTCTTGGCCAGTCAGCCGAAGTACAAGCTGATTTACAAGCTGTTGATGTTCAGCCAGGGGACTATCTGTTAATGAACTCTGATGGTTTGACCAATATGATTTCTGCAGAGGAAATTTTAGAAGTTGTTTATTCTGAAGCAAGTATTGAAGAGAAAACGGAAATACTTGTAGGTCTTGCAAATGAAGCAGGTGGTCATGACAATATCACAGTAATCTTGGTGAAAATTGACGAAGAGTCTGCAGTGGTGAATGAAGATGTGGAGGTTGACTGATGATTCAAATCGGAAAAATCTTTGCAGATCGCTATAAAATCATTAAAGAAGTTGGTCGTGGTGGTATGGCCAATGTTTATCAAGGTGAAGATACATATCTTGATAATCGGCAAGTCGCTATTAAAGTTTTGCGTTCTAATTTTGAAAATGACAATATTGCTATTGCTCGTTTTCAAAGAGAAGCATTCGCAATGGCAGAACTTTCTCACCCCAATATCGTTAGTATTTCTGATGTAGGAGAGTCTGAAAATCAACAATATATCGTAATGGAATATGTTGATGGTATGACTTTAAAGCAATACATCAATGAACACGCCCCTTTATCAAATGATGAGGCAGTGAATATTACTTCAGAAATACTTTCGGCTATGGAATGTGCACATAACCACGGCATTATTCACCGGGATCTGAAACCGCAAAACGTGTTACTCTCACAAAGTGGTAACGTGAAAGTGACGGACTTCGGTATTGCCAAAGCCTTAACAGAAACGAGTTTAACACAAACGAACACGATGTTTGGTAGTGTTCACTACTTATCGCCAGAACAAGCGCGTGGTGCCAATGCAACGCTTCAGTCAGATATTTATGCTATTGGTATTATCTTGTTTGAGTTGTTGACAGGGCAGATCCCGTTTGATGGCGATTCTGCAGTAGCCATTGCCTTGAAACATTTTCAGGAAAATGTACCCAGCATTATCAACATCAACAAAAATGTACCTCAAGCGTTAGAAAATGTCGTAATCAAAGCAACAGCTAAAGATATCGACAATCGCTATGCGAATGTTGAGGAGATGATGACAGATCTCGCTACGGCTACCAGTTTGGATCGTAAAGGAGAACCGAAGCTTACCTTTGATAAGGATTTAGATGCAACTAAAGCATTGCCTAGTAAGTTAATTAATCCTTATGATACGAAGCCATTAATTGATCATCCGCAAGCTGAGCAAAAGGATGAAGCTAAAGATAAAGCGTCTGAAGATAAGGCAAAAACAGATTCTGAGCCAAAAAAGAAAAAATCACGCAAAGGCTTAATTGCTTGGATTATCCTTGCCCTTGTACTTATTGCAGGCGGCATCACAGCTTGGATGATTACAACACCTCAAAATGTTTCTGTTCCTGATGTGACAAATATGACACAGGCAGAAGCAGAAAGTAAACTGAAAGAGAAAAATCTTGCTGTAGGAAATATTATTCCCGAACTAAGTACGACGGTTGAAAAAGATAAAGTAACACGTACGAATCCTGAATCTGGATCAAATGTACGAAAAAATAGCAAAGTAGATATCTATGTCTCACAAGGTGCAACCGGCTTCAAGATGGACGACTATGTAGGTCAAAAATATGAAGACGTTGTTGACGAGCTTGTTTTGAATAAAAATATCAGTAAGAGCCAAATTAAGGTTAACTACGTGACAAGCTCCGAAGATTCTGGCACTATTGTGAAACAAACGCCAGCTAAAGGAGAGTTTTTCGATCCGACAGGTAACGATCAAATTACATTTGATGTATCCGAAGGCGAGACAGTAATTATGCCTGCGCTTGCTCTTACTTCAGGTGGATTAAGCTCAACATCAGCAATCAGTTACCTCAATCAGCTTGAAAGTCTTGGTGTTCCTACATCCAATATAACTTTTGTTGATGCTAGCACGGCTAGCAAGGTTTCAAGTTCTAACCTCGATGGTTATTATGTAACACAGACCAGCCCTGAATCAGGAAAAGAATTTAATCCTTCAAATACAAAAATTACATTGACAGTGGCTAAAGCTAACAATAGTAATACTGGAGGCAATCAAACGCCAGAAACCACAACTGAAACAACTCCGGAAACAACACCAGAGACGACTCCAGAAACAACACCAGAGACTTCACCAGAACAAGGTAAAGACTCTTCCAACCAAGAAAAAGATTCTTCATCAAACAATGGAAACACGAATAATACAACGGAACAATCGTCTTAATATAAAAAACTTCCAGATATCTGGAAGTTTTTTTGATACAGTAAAAGAAAAAAACTGCCCAAAGACAGTTTTTTCTGAGTCTTAACGACGAAGACCGAGTGAAGCGATAAGTTCGCGGTAACGTTGAACATCTTTTTCACGAAGGTAAGCAAGAAGGTTACGACGGTGACCGATTTTTTTCATCAATCCACGGTAAGTTGCGTGGTCTTTTTTGTGTGATTTGATGTGGTCGTTAAGGTGGTTGATTTCCCAAGTCAAAACAGCGATTTGAACTTCAGGTGAACCAGTATCGCCTTCAGTGCGCGCATATTGCTTGATGATTTCTTGTTTTTTTTCTTTTGAGATTGCCATGAGTTTTTCTCCTTTTTATTTAGTGCTCATACCGAGTAGAGCGCAGGCAAAGCGCAAAACCAAGAATGAGTTGTAAAAAACTACCTACTTATCTTACACTATTTTTAGACTTTTTACAAGCTTATTAGGTAACAAAAGCTGTTTTAGTTTAAGGTATTTTCTTTTTCAATCGTTGCAGTGATTGCATCAATTACTGTGGCTACAAAATGATTTTGTTCTAAAGAAACAACACCGGCAACAGTGGTCCCGCCAGGACTTGAAACTTTATCGACCAAAGTCCAAGGACCTTCACCTGATTCCAAAATCATTTGAGCAGAAGCTGCAACGGTTTCTGCAACGATTTTGGTAGCTTGATCTTTAGGAATACCATGAAGAACACCAGCTCGGCTCAAAGCATCAACAAACATATAGATATATGCAGGACTAGAACCAGCAATCGCTGTGAAAGTAGAAAAATCTTTTTCAGCAACTTCATGAACAGTACCGATGGAAGAGAAGATTTCTTGAGTCAACTGATAGATATCAGAACTTACATACTCATTACGTACAATCGCAGAAGTCGATTTTTGAATTTGTGCGTTAATGTTTGGCATTACGCGAATGATAGGAAAGTCATATGTTTTAGACATGTCTGATAAGGCTTCCAAATCGAAACCGGCTGCGATAGAAATAAGGGTTTTATCTTTCGTAAACAGAGGGGAAATTTCTTCCATGATGTCAGGCAAAATTTGAGGTTTGACAGCCATAACGATAAGATCAGATTGTTCAACGAGCTCACCATGTGAATGACTAGCAAACACACCCAATTTATCAGCTTGCTCCTGTGTCTTTCTCAAATCACGTCCCGAAATAAGCACGCGGACATTTGACTTATCAAGTCCAGTAATGATAGCAGATGCCATCTTACCGACACCTATAAAACCAATTGTTTTCATTTTATCTCCATTTTCTTTATAGTAGAACTTCCTTCATTTTAGCATATATTTTAGCATATTTATAGAAACAAAGACAATAATTAGAAATACTCTTAGAATGTGATATAATCGATGTATATTCTATTAGAAATTTAACAAGTTTTGGAGGCCATATAAAATGGAAAAATATGCAATTATACTCGCGGCTGGAAAAGGCACGCGCATGAAATCGTCTTTACCAAAAGTTCTTCACAATGTGGCAGGAAAAACAATGCTAGGTCACGTTTTACAAAGTGTGAATCAAGTGGATATGGAAAAACGTATCGTGATTGTTGGGCATGAAGCAGATAAAGTTATTGAAACTCTTCCTAAAGGAACAAACTTTGTGAAACAAGATGAGCAATTAGGAACTGGCCATGCGGTTCGTATTGCCTCAGATTTACTTGAAAATGAAGAAGGTGCAACTTTGGTTATTGCGGGAGATACACCTTTAATTACAGGCGAAACTTTAGAACAATTATTTGAGTATCATGTGGCGCAAAAAGCTACCGCAACTATTTTAACAGCTATTGCACCAAATCCTACAGGCTATGGACGTATCATCCGCGATGCTGAGGATTGTGTGGAAAAAATTGTGGAGCAAAAAGATGCTTCTGCAGAAGAACAAGCTATCCAAGAAATCAATACAGGTACTTATATCTTTGATAACAAGGCCTTGTTCTCAGCGCTTGAAAATCTTACAACGGATAACGCACAAGGGGAATACTACTTGACAGATGTTATCGAAATTTTCAAAAAGCAAGGAAAAACTGTTACGGCCCATATTTTAGAAGACTTTGATGAAAGTCTTGGTGTAAACGATCGTGTTGCTTTAGCACAAGCAGAAAAAATTATGCGTCGTCGCATCAACCATCAACATATGGTCAATGGTGTGACACTTATTGATCCAGAAACAACTTATATTGATGCAGATATCGAAATCGGTGAAGAAACGGTCATTGAACCAAATGTACAAATTATGGGTAATACCGTTATTGGTAAGAAAACCTTGATTACAAGTGGAAGCCGCATTGAGAATTCAGAAATTCATTCTCATTGTGAAATCCGTTCGTCATGGATTGAAAGCAGTAAAATGAACATTATGAGTAATGTTGGACCATATGCTCACTTACGCCCAGGAACGGTTCTCAGCGAAAAAGTTCATGTGGGTAACTTTGTTGAAATCAAGGGCTCAACACTCGGTAAAGGAACAAAAGCCGGTCACCTTACTTACATTGGTAATGCAACAGTTGGTGAAAAAGTGAACTTCGGTGCTGGAACAATCACTGTAAATTATGATGGTCAAAATAAATACAATACGGAAATTGATGATTTTGCCTTTATTGGTTCTAACTCAACATTAGTAGCACCACTTCGTGTGGGTAAAAACGCCTTGACTGCTGCCGGCTCAACCATTACTAAGGATGTTGCACCAGAAAGTATCGCAATTGGACGTTCACGTCAAGTTGAAAAGTCAGGTGCTGCACGTCGCTTGCCGCATTTTCGTGGTGAGTAAAATATAAGAAAATAAAGATAACGGAGATAAACATGCGAGAATTTGACGAGAAAAAGTTTGAAGAACCCACTTTGTCTCGTGAGCAAATTTTTCACGGACAAATTTTTCGAGTGGTAAAAGACTTAGTAAGTTTACCAGATGAAACAATGGCAACAAGAGAGCTAGTTTTTCATAATGGTGGTGTTGCTGTTGCACCAATAAGTGGAGATAAGCTTGTATTGGTAGGACAATATCGTAAAGCTTTTGAAAAATTTATTTATGAAGTGCCTGCGGGAAAACTTGAAGCCGATGAGTTGGATGACCCGAAAGCCGCCGCTTTACGTGAATTAGAAGAAGAGACGGGCTATACAGCAGAACAACTTGTCGAAATTACGAGCTTTTATGGTACACCTGGTTTTTCTTCTGAAAAAACATATCTTTATTTCCCTATTGGACTCACGAAGGTTGAAAACCCTCGTCCTAAAGACGAAGGAGAATTTCTTGAAATGATTGAAGTGACGCTTCCGGAAGCTAAGACAATGATTGAAGAAGGGCAAATTTGTGATGCTAAGACAATCATGGCTGTTTGGTACTGGGAGATGAGAAATCTGAAAAAACAAGGAGATTTAGATGCCTAAACCACTTTTGACAGATGATATCATTGAGGATGCAGAGCGAAAAAGAAGACGTTTAGAGAGAAGTCTCAAAGAAGAATTAGAGCAAGATCGAGAAATATCAGAGAAATACGATAAACTTGAACGTGATTTATCAAAAAATGCGGTTTATAAAAGTCGCCGCATTGAAAATGCCAAGCAGAAAAAACGAAGTAGTCGTGTAAACAAATGGCTCCTTATTACTTCGCTTGTTGTAATTGGGATAGGAATTTTGTTTTTCTGGTACTATTTCTAAACGATATCTATACCTCACATATATGTGGGGTTTTATTTTAAACTTTTATACTATATAATGTACTTACCACAATGAAAGAAAAAGGAGAATAAAAATGAAATTAGGAATTATTTGTGCAATGGAAGAAGAGCTCCGTACTCTTGTAGAAAATCTTGACAATGCAAGTAAGATTACACGTCACGGTTATGTCTTTCATACCGGCTCAATAGGTCGTCATGAGGTTGTACTGGTCCAATCAGGAATAGGTAAAGTGATGTCTGCAATGGCAGTTACATTGTTGGTTGAAGTTTTTTCCGTTGATGGGATTATTAATACAGGTTCTGCTGGTGCGGTTAATCACGAATTAAAAATAGGCGATGTTGTTGTTGCTGACAAGCTTGCTTATCATGATGTAGATGTTACAGCTTTTGGCTATGCTTTTGGGCAAATGGCGCAACAGCCGCTTTATTTTGAGAGCAGTAAATATTTCGTTTCAGAGCTTAAAAAAGCGATTGAGAATCCTGTTGTTGGTTTGATTACAAGCTCTGACAGTTTTATTTCTAGCGACGGTCGCATTGCTGAAATCAAAAAACACTTTCCAGATGTTTTGGCCGTTGAAATGGAAGGGGCTTCGATTGCCCAAGCAGCAACAGCCTTGAAAAAACCGTTTGTCATTATTCGTGCGATGTCGGATACAGCAAGCCACGACGCAAATGTGAAATTTGATGAATTTATTATTGAAGCTGGTCGCAAATCTGCTCAAACATTAATGAATTTTCTGAACAATATGGAATAAACGATAATTAGCTGACTTTTTTACCAGAAAAAGTTATAATAATAAAATCAATACATGGAAGTGGAGAAGAATGAAATGACTATTACTCAAGATTTCACACAAAAACTTTATGACAATTTTGCGGAAAACCCTAAATTTCGTGCTGTAGAGAATGCAGCGACGAAAAATGGGCTCCTGAATGCTTTGGAAGTTCGTAGCTCACATGCCAACAATATTCCAGAGTTTTCAATTGACCTTACCAAAGATAAAGTAACGAATCAAAAACAATCAGGTCGTTGTTGGATGTTTGCTGCTCTGAATACTTTCCGTCATAAAATGATTGGACAATTTAAGTTAGAAAACTTTGAACTGTCACAGGCTTACACTTTCTTTTGGGATAAATACGAAAAGTCAAATTGGTTTATGGAACAAATTATTAACCATGTAGATATGGACGATCGTCGCTTGAAATTTTTACTCCAAACACCACAACAAGATGGTGGACAATGGGATATGGTTGTGGCGCTTTTTGAAAAATACGGTGTTGTTCCTAAGGATATTTATCCTGAATCAGCAGCATCTTCTAATTCGCGTGAACTCAACCAGTATTTAGACAAACTGTTGCGCCAAGATGCTCAATTATTGAGAGAAGCACTGGCAAAGGGCGAAGATGTACAAGTTCTTAAAGAAGATTTGTTACAAGAAATTTTTAACTTTTTAGCAGCAACTCTTGGACTTCCTCCGCAACATTTTGAGTATGCATTCCGTGACAAAGAAAGCAAATTAGAAAAATTCTCAGGCACAGCCCAAGAATTTTATGCTCAATATGTGGATATCAAACTTGATGACTATGTTTCAGTCATTAATGCACCAACAGAAGATAAACCTTACAACAAATCATACACAGTTGAATTTCTGGGAAATGTGGTTGGAGCTCGTGATGTTAAGCACTTGAATCTTGACATGGATCGTTTCAAAAAACTCGCCATTGCACAAATGCAAGCAGGTGAAACAGTTTGGTTTGGTTGTGATGTTGGACAAGTTTCAAATCGTAAGGATGGTTTGTTGACTCTTGATGCATATGATTTTGAGACAGCGCTTGATATTCACTTTACACAGGATAAAGCCTCACGCTTAGATTATGCTGAATCTTTGATGACACATGCTATGGTTTTAACAGGTGTAGATTTGGATGAAAATGGAGCACCTACGAAATGGAAAGTTGAAAACTCTTGGGGGAAAGATGTTGGTAAGGAAGGCTATTTTGTGGCCTCTGATGCGTGGATGGATGAATATACCTACCAAATCGTAGTACGTAAAGATTTGCTCACTCCTGAAGAACTTGCAGCCTACAATGCTGAACCTCAGATCCTCTTACCTTGGGATCCTATGGGAGCTTTGGCTTAAAAGAAGAGAAGATGTCCCATATGGACATCTTTTTTGCTATAATAATATTATGGAAAATACGGATATCATATACGGCTTACATGCTGTAACAGAGTCACTCAATGCAGGAGTAGTCAATAAACTCTATGTCGAGGAAAAATTACGGGGTAAGAACGTTGAGAAAATCAAGGAACTTGCGCGTGAAAAAAAAGTAAACATCTCTTGGACACCCAAAACTGAATTAAATAAAATATCAGAAAATGGAGTTCATCAAGGTTTTGTTGCCCGTGTGGCAGAATTTGCTTATGCAGAATTGGCAACAATTTTAGCGCAAGTTTCGGACAAAGAAACTGCGACAATTTTAATTTTAGATGAGCTGACAGACCCCCACAATTTAGGATCAATTGCCCGAACAGCAGATGCAACAGGAGTAGATGCGATTATTATTCCAAAACACCGTGCGGTAGGCATCACGCCAACAGCAGTAAAAGCAAGTACAGGTGCTTTGCAACATGTGCCCGTGGTACGTGTTACTAATCTTTCTCAAACGTTAGATAAACTAAAAGAAGCTGGATTTTGGACTTTTGGAACCGACATGGACGGTACCACTTATTCTAAATGGAATACCTCAGGTAAAGTTGCCTTGGTGATTGGAAATGAAGGAAAAGGTATTGGTCAAAATCTGAAAAAACAAGTGGACGAGATGATTACTATTCCGATGGTTGGCCATGTTCAAAGTTTGAATGCAAGTGTTGCTGCCAGTATTTTGATGTACGAAATTTTTAGAAATAAGATGTAAGGGGGAAAAGATGACTTTTCGCATTGTTACCGATTCAACAGCGGATTTGAGTGAAGATTATTTACAAAAATACGACATAGCTGTATTAGGAATGACTGTCACTATTGGTGAGCAAACCTATCCAACTATTGGCGAAAATAGCCTGAGTAATGAACACCTTCTCCGAGAAATTAAAGCAGGCAAAACTGTTCAAACATCACAAATTAATTCTGGCCAGTTTTCCGAGTTATTCAAAAAATTTATAAGCCAAAATCCAGAAGAAGAAATTGTGTATCTGGCCTTTTCATCAGGCTTATCAGGGACTTATCAATCTGCCGTTATTGCTCGAGAGATGATTCTAGAAGAATATCCGAAAGCTAAAATTACGGTAGTGGATACATTGGCCGCAGCTTCTGGAGAGGGTTTCTTGGTCCAAGAAATGGTGAATCTACGAGAATCTGGGAAGAGTTTGACAGAAGCGTTGCCTATTTTTGAAGCACTTATTTTACGCCTCAAGAGTCTTTTCATGGTTGACGACTTGAATCATCTGGCACGTGGAGGACGTATTCCCAAAGCTGTTGCTATGGTTGGAACGATGGCCAACATCAAACCTCTCCTTACCGTAGATGCAGAAGGCAAGTTGACACAACTGACTAAAGTACGTGGCAAGAAGAAAGCAATAAAAAGTTTAGTTGACATGACACTTGAAGAGATGGACCCGGCTTATTCACATGTAATTGTGGCCTATTCTGGGAGCGAAGCCACTGCTCAAGAAGTGAAACAACTCTTCTTGGAACAACATGTTGACAAGGTTGACATCCGTCCTCTGAGTCCAACGATTGTCACTCATACAGGTTCTGGTACTTTGGCGATTTTTTCAATTACTAAAAAAAATAGAAAATAATATAAAAAATCACAGTTGAACTCTTGTTTTACTGTGATTTTGTGTTAAAATATAGAGTGAGTGTAAACTCGATAAATTGAAAATATGAATTGTGATATGTGAGGAAAGGGGTCGCTTTTATGCTAAAAAGTGGACTTTATACGGGCGTTGACATCGGTACAAATACTATTAAAGTGTTGGTTGCGGAGTACGTCTCAGACGAAATGAATATAATTGGCGTCGGTAATGCAAAATCTGACGGTCTAAAAAACGGAATTATTGTAGATATTGAAAAGGTGGCAACAGCTTTGCGCAAGGCTGTTAACGCTGCTGAAGAACGTGCGGGGATTACGATTGACAAAATTAATGTCAGTATTCCTGCCAATCAACTCGAAATGGAAAACTGCCAAGGCATGGTTCCAATTATCGGGACTTCAAAAGAAATTACAGAAGATGATGTAATGCAAACGGTGCAAAATGCATTGATGCGTGGTGTAGTTCCTGAACGTGAAATAATTTCTGTAGAGACAACTGAGTTTACAGTTGATGATTTCACAGGAATATCTGACCCTCGTGGGATGTTTGGTGTGCGTTTAGGTATGCGTGGTATCATTTATACTGGTCCAAAAACATTAGTACACAACATTCGTAAAGTTGTGGAACGTGCTGGCTTGATTGTGGATAATCTCGTGATTGCTCCGCTGGCTATGAGTCACTATGTACTTTCAGAAGGAGAACGTGAGTTTGGTACAGTAATGATTGATCTTGGTGCAGGCCAAACAACAGTTTCCGCTGTTCGTGATCAACAGCTGAAGTTTGCACATACAAGCCCAGAAGGTGGCGATTATGTGACACGTGATATTTCTACTGTACTCAATACTTCATTGAGTGAAGCAGAAGATTTGAAACTAAATTATGGTGAAGCAAGTACTGAGCGCGCCAGTCAAGAAGAATACTTCCCGGTTGACGTTGTTGGACAAACAGACCCAGAAGAAATTACAGAATATTACCTTTCACAAATTATTGAAGCACGTTTAACACAAATTTTTAACCGTGTGAAATCAGATTTGGAAAACACTCGTTCATTAGACTATCCTGGTGGAATTGTGGTGCTTGGTGGAGCTGCGGCAATGCCTGGCACAGTGAATCTTGCAACAAAAGTTATTGGGATGAACGCACGTCTTTTCGTACCAAGCGAAATGGGCTTACGTAACCCAGCTTTCGCACAAGTAATCAGTGTTGTCAACTACGTTGGTGAACGCACAGACATTGATCGACTTGTATCACAAGCCATTGCTTCTGACAGCACATATGTTGCTCCTGTTGCGCAATATGAAGAACCTGTTCTTCCGGCAACAGATACAATGGATTATGAAGAAAATAACTTCTACCAAACAGAAGCTCCAACTCGTCCAGTTGCTCAACCAGCAGCTGAACCTGAAGAAGAAAAAGAAGGTGTTGTGGATCGTATGCGCAACATGTTCTCAAACCTTTTTGACTAAAACGACTTAATAACGGAGAAATAAAACATGGAATTTTCATTTGATACAGAAATCGCTCAAGGCGCTGTAATTAAAGTTATCGGTGTTGGTGGCGGCGGTGGTAACGCAGTTAACCGCATGATTGAAGAAGGCGTTTCTGGCGTTGACTTTATCGTAGCTAATACAGATGTACAAGCTTTGCGCAGTTCAAAAGCAGATACAGTAATTCAACTTGGCCCAAAATTGACACGAGGACTTGGTGCAGGTGCACAGCCTGAGGTTGGTCGCCGTGCCGCAGAAGAATCTGCAGAAACAATTGCCCAATCTTTTGAAGGCGCAGATATGGTCTTCATCACTGCTGGTATGGGTGGTGGAACAGGAACAGGTGCTGCTCCGGTAATCGCTCAAATCGCAAAAGAAATTGGTGCTTTGACAGTTGCAGTTGTAACTCGTCCATTTGGTTTTGAAGGCTCAAAACGTAGCTACTTTGCAACAGAAGGTATTGAAGATCTTCGTGCAAATGTAGACACATTACTTATCATCTCAAACAACAACTTGCTTGAAATCGTTGATAAGAAAACTCCTTTGACAGAGGCATTGCGTGAAGCAGATAATGTTCTCCGCCAAGGTGTTCAAGGTGTTACTGACTTGATTACAAATCCAGGTATGATTAACCTTGACTTCGCCGATGTGAAAACAGTTATGGCGAACAAAGGAGATGCCCTCATGGGTATCGGTGTTGCAACTGGTGAAGATCGTGTCATCGAAGCAACACGTAAAGCGATTTACTCACCATTGCTTGAAACAACAATTGAAGGTGCTGAAAATGTACTCCTTAATGTTACAGGTGGTATGGATATGAGCCTTATTGAAGCTCAAGATGCTTCAGAAATTGTTATTCAAGCTGCAGGTAACGATGTGAACATCTTGTTGGGTACATCTATTGATGACTCACTCAGTGATGAAATTCGTGTTACTGTTGTAGCAACAGGTGTTTCACAAGATGCAACTGATGAATATTTAGGAACATCTACAGCTCCAGTTGTAGATGAACCACGTCGTCAACCTAACTTTCAACATACTTCGATGAAACAAGCCTCAACGCCAACTTCACGACCAGCACAAGCTTCACAGCCTTCACAAGCACAACAAGCTCCTACACAAAAATCAGGATCTGCTTTTGGCGATTGGGATCTTCGTCGTGATGCTTCACCGCGTCAAAACGGAAATCAAAACCGTGAAAACTCATCGAATGTTACAAGCTTCTCAGGTATCCCATCTACAGATGAAGATATCGATACTCCACCATTTTTCCGTAAATAATGAGTATAGCAGAAAATGTTAAAAATATTTTGAACAAGGTAGATGTGGCAAAAGCTACATCTCCTTATTCAAATCAAGACGTTCAGGTGATTGCCGTAACCAAGTATGTCGATACTGCAAAAGCAGCACAAGTAGTTGAAGCAGGTATTCATCATTTAGCAGAAAATCGTACAGATTTATTTCTTGAAAAATATAAGGCTCTTGAAAACAAAGATATTACTTGGCATCTCATCGGAAATTTGCAACGCCGTAAAGTAAAAGATGTCATTAATTTAGTTGATTACTTTCATGCTTTAGATTCGGTCAAGCTTGCCAAAGAAATTGAAAAACGTGCGGAACATATGATAAAATGTTTCCTCGAAGTCAATATCTCAGGTGAAGAGACAAAACATGGATTTGCGCCAGAAGACATAGATCAAGCTTTAGCAGAAATTTCACAGTTAGATAATGTGGAAATTGTGGGCTTGATGACGATGGCGCCGATTGATGCTGATAATGAGCAGTTGGATAACATTTTCGCTTCGATGAAGCAATTGCAAATCGAAATTGCGGCTAAAGAAATTACTAATATTCCTTGTACTGAATTGAGTATGGGAATGAGCCGTGATTATACAAGAGCAATTCAACAAGGAGCGACCTTTGTTCGAATTGGTACAGCATTTTTTGAATAAAATTTGTATAGAATCTTAAGCATTGAAAACGGAGGGAAGTATGGCCTTAAAAGATCAATTTGATAAATTAAAAAAATTTTTCGAAGAGGACGACGATGAGTATGATGAACCCGTTGTAGCGGCACAAAAGCCACAACCGCAAAAGTCTTCAACAGTAAACACAGAAAAGAAAGCCACAGGTATGAATCGTCCGGTTCAACCTCAAAGACAAGCGCAAGCAAAATCAACTGCTAAACGCCCAGCACCCTTTTCTTCAACAACAAATAACACTAAAACAACAGAGAAAAAAGTTCAAAAACCTATGATGAATCAAGCCACAACAAATGCAGGACAAGTTATTGCCATCAAAGAGCCACGTGCCTATTCTGATATTATGGAATCTGCGCGCATCGTTAAAAATGGAGAGTCGGTTTTGGTTAACTTCAAGTTTATGCCAGATAACCAAGCACGACGTTCAATTGACTTCTTGACTGGTGTTGTATTCACACTTGATGGTGATGTTCAAAATGTTGGCGGACAAATTTTCTTACTTACACCGGCGAATATCACAGTTGATGCTTCCCAAGAATTAAGTATCTTGGCAGGGCAAAACTTTGAGAACTTCGATATTTAATAAACTATGATTATATATATTTTAATTCGACTGATTGGTCTTTATACCTGGGTTTTGGTAGCTTATGCTCTGATGAGTTGGATACCAAGCCTTTATGATACAGCTGTAGGCCGTTTTATTGTCAAAATTTCAAGACCTTATCTGAGCTTATTTGAAGGTATTCCATTACGTTTTGCAGGATTAGATTTCACAATCGTGCTTGGTGTAATTGCTTTACAAGTTATTCAACAACTTCTTTTACGCTTCTTATGAGTCATGAAAATATATATCAACACTTTCATCCTGATGAAAAGCAATTTATTGATCGCGTCTTAGACTGGATGGATCGTGTGGAAAACAATTATTCTGTAGTTACTACTTATTTTCTAAATCCTAGAGAAGTTGAAATTCTCGAATCTTTAGCAAATAAGCGGGAACTTCAGATTTTTTCTACTCAGGATATTGCCCAGACCGAACTCACTAAGATTATTATTGCGCCTGAATTTTATCAGTTAGATGTCGCAGACTTTGACATAGCGTTGTTAGAAATTTTATACGCTAAGAAATTTTATCAACTCAAGCATTCCCAAATTTTAGGGAGTTTCTTAGGTCAAACGGGAATTAGGCGTTCAGAGCTTGGCGATATTATTTTAAGCGAAGGAAGGGCACAAGTTTTTGTTTCCAAACATCTTCTTGAAATCTTTCAGAATAATATCAAAAAAATTGGTTCTGCCTCCGTACAATTTGTTGAAAAACCATTTGAAGAGCTGATAGAAACAGAAGCTGCCTCAGTTATGAAAGTAGTCTTAGTTTCGAGTATGCGTATTGACAAAATTATTGCAAGCACTTTCGAGATTTCTCGCAATCTTGCCGTAAATATGTTACAATCAAGAAAGGTAAAATTAAATTACCTTGAAATTGAAAAGAAAGATTTTACTGTCGAACAAGGAGATTTAATCAGTGTTCGTGGCCTAGGTCGTATTAAGATTCTAAGAATTTTAGGTGAAACCAAAAAAGGTAAACAGAAAATCGAATGTGAAATTACTAAGAATCATAAGAAAAGATAGAGTCTCTTGGGAGATTGGAGGTACTTATGGCATTAAATAGTTTAGATGTTCAAAATAAAACATTTAATACACAAATGCGTGGTTACAACAAACATGAAATTGAAGAATTTTTAGATATCATTGTTCGTGATTACGATGAATTTGCACAAAAAATTAAAGATCAAGAGCGTGAGCTTAAGGCTTTACGTGAACGCGTAAAATATTTCGATGATATGAAAGATTCCTTGAATAAATCTATTGTCGTTGCACAAGATGCGGCCGACAATTTACGTGTTCAAGCACAGAGTGAATCAAACAGCATTATTGCTGAAGCTAGTCAAAAAGGTCAGCTCATTATTGAAGCCGCTAAAAAAGAAGCAGGAACAATCCTTAATCAAGCTTCGGATGATGCACGTCGCTTGGTTCGTGATACAGATGATTTGAAACGTAAAATGCGTCTTTATCACCAACGTATGACTTCAATCATTGAGGCTCAGTTGGCAAGTATTCATTCAGAAGATTGGCAAGATACTCTAGAAGCAACATCTTCACATATTACAAATCCTGAAGAAAAGCTTCAAGAAATTGTGGATATGCAGTTGAGTGATACATCTTTACAAGGAAATATCGCTAAAGATGAACCCGCTAAGGCTGAAGAAAACACTGTTGTAGAACCTACAGTTAAGGAAGAAACTGAAAAAATAGTTGAAGTTGAAGAAACTGAAATTCCACAGACTGTGAAAGAAGTTTTGGCTCCTGCTCTTGAAGAGGAAACTCAAAAAATACCCTCAGAAGAAGGGAAAGTTGCAGAAACTGAAAAAAATGAAGAAACTTCTTATCCAGTTTTTCCAGAAATGCAAACAGAAGTTCCAGAAGTAGAAGTACCTGAACATAAATAATTTAATTTTAGGACAAGAAAAGAAAAATATATTTACAGCAAGTGAGAGTTGATGGAAGTCTCATATTCCCTGTTTTTCGGATTATCACCTAAATTATTCTAAGCCCAAGTCAAGTAAGTTTAGACGCTGTACACGTTACGTACGTAAGAGTTCTCACTTTTCGTGAGAAAAATTAAGGTGGTACCACGGTCTTTCGTCCTTTTTCGAAAGACCGTTTTTTATTATCATTCTTTCCGCTTTAGCGGATTAGAATGATAATACGCAGGGAGCGAAGCGAGTTGTGAACCAAGAAACATTCTTTCCGCTTTAGCGGATTAGAATGATAATACGCAGGGAGCGAAGCGAGTTGTGAACCAAGAAATATTCTTTCCGCTTTAGCGGATTAGAATGATAATACGTAAGAAACAGAGAGTTTAGAGATACTGGTAAACAGATAAAGTTTAAAAGAAAGGTAAAAATTATGAAAATTAAAGATACATTGAATTTAGGGAAAACGGCTTTCCCGATGCGAGCAGGCTTGCCAAATAAAGAAGCTGGCTGGCAAAAAGGCTGGGAAGAAGCTAAACTTTATGAAGCACGTCAAGAACTGAATGAAGGTAAACCATCGTTTATGTTGCATGATGGACCTCCCTATGCAAATGGAAATATCCACGTTGGACATGCCCTAAATAAAATTTCGAAAGATATTATTGTACGCTATAAATCCATGTCTGGTTTCCGTGCACCATATGTACCAGGATGGGATACTCACGGTTTACCTATCGAACAACAACTTTCAAAAGCGGGTATGAACCGTAAAGAAATGGACATGTTAGACTATCTTGAGGAGTGTCGGAAATATGCGCTCAAGCAAGTAGATATGCAACGTTCAGACTTTAAGTCTTTAGGAGTTTTAGCAGATTGGGAACGTCCATATATGACACTTCTCCCAGAATATGAGGCTGCACAAATTCGTGTCTTCGGTAAAATGGCGGAAAAAGGCTATATCTACAAAGGTCAAAAACCAATTTACTGGTCTCCTTCATCAGAAAGTTCATTGGCAGAAGCGGAAATTGAGTACCAAGATGTCCGTTCGGCATCAATCTTTGTGGCTTTCAAAGCAAAAGATGTTAAGGGCTTGTTACCAGAAGATGCAGAATTTGTTATCTGGACAACGACACCTTGGACATTGCCAGCAAATATGGGGATTTTTGTACATCCAGACTACGAATATTCAGTTGTAGAAGTAGGAAATCGTAAATTTGTTGTTGCTTCAGAAATGCTTAGCAAGGTGGCAGAGACTTTAGAGTGGGAAAACCCAACGGTAATTCAAACACTTAAAGGTTCTGAAATGGATATGATGACGGCTTATCACCCATTTTATGATCGTGAGTCATTAATTATGAATGGGGATTATGTCACACTTGATTCTGGTACTGGACTCGTTCATAGCGCACCAGGTCATGGTGAAGATGACTACTTCTTTAGCCGTAAATATAAACTTGAAGTTCTATCACCTGTGGACAACCGTGGTTACTATACGGATGAAGCACCTGGTTTAGAAGGTATCTTCTACGATGAAGGAAACAAAATTGTAAGTAAATGGTTAGAAGAAAAAGGAGCTTTGCTGAAGCTTGACTTCTTTACACACAGTTATCCACATGATTGGCGTACGAAGAAACCCGTTATTTTCCGTGCAACACCACAATGGTTTGCATCGATTGATGACTTCCGTGAAAATATCCTAAGTGAAATTGAACAAGTGGATTGGATTATCCCTTGGGGGAAAACACGTCTCTATAATATGGTTCGTGACCGTGGAGATTGGGTCATTTCTCGTCAACGCGCTTGGGGTGTTCCACTGCCAATCTTCTATGCGGAAAATGGAGAGGCAATCATTACGCCGGAAACAACAGAACATGTTGCCCAGCTTTTTGCGGAACACGGTTCAAAAGTTTGGGTTGAACGTGAAGCTAAAGAGTTGTTACCAGAAGGCTTCACTCATCCTGGTTCTCCAAACGGTAAATTCACAAAAGAAAAAGACATCATGGATGTCTGGTTTGATTCAGGTTCATCATGGAATGGTGTTCTGAACGAACGCGATTACCTGTCTTATCCTGCAGATCTTTATCTTGAAGGTTCAGACCAATATCGTGGTTGGTTTAACTCATCAATCACAACTTCAGTTGCTGTTAACGGTGTTTCTCCATACAAAGCAGTTCTGTCACAAGGCTTTGTTCTTGATGGAAAAGGACGTAAAATGTCTAAATCTATTGGTAATACAATTTTACCTTCAGATGTGACAGGAAAATTAGGGGCAGATATTCTTCGTCTGTGGGTAGCTTCTGTCGATACTGAAGCCGATGTTCGTGTTTCTATGGAGATCCTTAATCAAGTTTCAGAAGTTTATCGTAAAATCCGTAACACAATGCGTTTCCTAATCGCAAATACTACCGATTTTGATAAAAACACAAATGCGGTTTCTTATGAAAACTTACGTAGTGTTGATAAATATATGCTTGTCAAATTCAATACACTAGTAGAATCAGTACGTGAAGCTTATGATTCATACAATTTCATGAGTGTTTATAAGCAAGTGATTAACTTCTTGACCAATGATTTGTCTGCTTTCTATCTTGATTTTGCTAAGGATGTGGTATACATCGAGGCAGCCAATGCTGCAGATCGTCGTTCAATGCAAACCGTGATGTATACAATGCTTGCAGATTTGACAAAACTTTTAGTTCCGATTCTGCCGCACACAGCAGAAGAAATCTGGTCATACCTTGAAGCAGAAACGGAAGAGTTCGCTTATCTTGCTGAAATGCCTGAAGTTAAAGACTTCACTGGCTCAGAAGAGTTACTCGGTGAATGGGAAGCATTCCTTGATTTCCGAAATAAAGTACTTAAAGCGCTTGAAGAAGCACGAGAAGCAAAATTAATCGGTAAATCACTTGAAGCAAAAGTTACTGTATATCCTAATGAAGTGGTTTCAAGTCTTCTTGTAAGTCTTGATGAAAATGTTGCTCAACTTCTCATTGTTTCAGAATTCTCTGTATCAAATGAAGGAGCACCAGAAGAAGCTGTTAAATTTGATGATGTAGCTATTCTTGTGGAACAAGCAGCAGGTCAAGTATGTGACCGTTGTCGCCGTACAGATGTGACCGTTGGGACTGATGAAAATGAACATTTACATGCCCTTTGCTCAAGCTGTGCTACCATTGTAAAAAATGAATTTCCTCAAGTATTAACTGATGGGTTTGAATAAAATAAAAAGCTTGGATATCCAAGCTTTTTATAATATAAAAAACTGCTTCAAGCAGTTTTTAAAATGCAGACAGAGCCATAGCTAGGGAGCTAAAGACAATAAGTAGCAGCATCGCAACGACAACAACCATCGTCACTTTTTGAAAAGTAGATTTTTGTTTCTTTTTGTAAGCCATAGTTTCCTCAATATTTATTATTCTCAGTTCTATTCTAGCAATAAATTAGTAAAATGTCACACTATTTACCAGAATTGTCCGTTTCAGATTTTGAAGACTCTTTTGGTTCTAAGAATTTTGCAAATGGATCTTCTTGCTTCTCAGTTTTCGCTGTTGCTTTATCAGTGTCTAAATTACCGGTTGAGACGCCTAAATCATCCATCATTTTATCGAAATCATCACGTTTTCTAAAAGTTAATCCCATATCGATATTACTCCTTATCATTTTTTATATATTTTACTACGAAAAGTCAAAAAAAGCCAGATAAATAGCAATAAAGTTTGCATTTAAAGCGAAAATCCAGTATAATGTTATGGAACGGTAGTTTGTGTAAAGCACTGCTACCTATAAAAAATATATTTTTTCTCAAAGGAGACATTTTAAAATGGCTAAAGAAGTTTACGACCGTAGCAAACCGCACGTAAATATTGGTACTATCGGACACGTTGACCATGGTAAAACTACCCTCTCAGCTGCAATCTCTAAAGTATTGTCTGACAAAGGTTACTCTAAAGCGACTGATTTCGCATCTATCGATGCTGCGCCAGAAGAACGCGAACGTGGTATCACTATCAACACTGCTCACATCGAGTACGAAACTGATAAACGTCACTATGCCCACATCGACGCCCCAGGTCACGCGGACTACGTTAAAAACATGATCACTGGTGCTGCCCAAATGGACGGTGCGATCCTCGTAGTTGCTGCAACTGACGGACCAATGCCACAAACACGTGAACACATCTTGCTTTCACGTCAAGTTGGTGTTAAATACCTTATCGTATTCCTTAACAAAGCTGACCTCGTTGATGACGAAGAACTTATGGAACTTGTTGAAATGGAAGTACGTGACCTCTTGTCAGAATACGACTTCCCAGGTGACGATACTCCAGTAATCGCTGGTTCAGCTCTTGGTGCTTTGAACGGTGAACCTCAATGGGTTGCTAAAGTTGAAGAACTTATGGACATCGTTGATGAATACATCCCAACTCCAGAACGTGACACTGACAAACCATTGTTGCTTCCAGTCGAAGACGTATTCTCAATCACTGGTCGTGGTACAGTTGCTTCAGGTCGTATCGAACGTGGTACTGTTAAAGTCAACGACGAAATCGAAATCGTTGGTATCAAAGAAGACACTAAAAAAGCTGTCGTTACTGGTATCGAAATGTTCCGTAAAACACTTGACGAAGGTCTTGCCGGCGATAACGTTGGTGTACTTCTCCGTGGTGTTCAACGTGACGAAATCGAACGTGGTCAAGTTATCGCTAAACCAGGTTCAATCACTCCACATACTAAATTCGAAGGTGAAGTTTACGTATTGAGCAAAGAAGAAGGCGGACGTCACACTCCATTCTTCGACAACTACCGTCCTCAATTCTACTTCCACACAACTGACGTTACTGGTTCAGTTAAACTTCCAGAAGGTACTGAAATGGTAATGCCTGGTGATAACGTTCACATCGACGTTGAACTTATCCACCCAGTTGCCATCGAACAAGGAACTACTTTCTCTATCCGTGAAGGTGGACGTACTGTTGGTTCAGGTATCGTAGCTGAAATCAAAGCATAATTCGTTAAGAATTATTGAAGTGGACTCACTTCTTAAAAAAACCTCACATTTTGTGAGGTTTTTTTGATGAATGTTTTTGAAATTAGGAAATAAAAAGCTCCCATTTGGGAGTTTTTTTTAGACTTCATTTTTAATAAAGATTTCACGATCAACAAAAGTATCCATTTGGAAATAAAATTTTTCTTGGATAATTTCGCTAGCATTTTTAAAGATATTCACATTACGTAATCCTGATTTATCAGTAACTGATAGTTTAAAACCTGTTAAATCAGGATTAATAATAATTTTAAGGAGAAAACCTTGACCAGAATTTGGAACCTCTTCAAGTATACGTTTAAATTCAAAGTTTCCAATATTATTTTGAGAAAAAGTTGTGTCTTTGAGAGTAAATTTCTTAACTTTCGGTGATAATGAGTAGCTGTATTTGCAGCCCTCAAGTTTTTTTTCAGTAATAAAAGCCATCTTTTATAGTGCCCTTTCTTTTAGTGTTTGAACAAAATTGTGAATTTCTTCTTCAGTATTGAGTTCTGAAAAAGAAACACGAATATTTTCTTTAAGTTTTGGTGATTCACTACCATATACAGCTTCGAGAACATGGGAAGGATCAACTGTTCCAGCGGTGCAGGCGGAACCAGTTGAAATTGCCACACCAGCAAGATCAAGTTTTGCGAGTAATAAATCATGATTTTTCCCTGGGAACCCGATATTTACAACATGTGGCATACTCGGACCAAATTCGTGTGTATAATATTCAATATCTGCAAGATCATCTAGAAGTGAAGCTTTGAGTTTTTCAACATGGGCATAATTAGCATTCATGTTATCTGTTGCAATTTGTAGTGCTTTTGCCATGCCCAAAAGAGAATGAAGATTTTCCGTACCTGAACGGCGTTTTTCTTCTTGTTCGCCACCGTGGATAATACTGTCAAATTTTAGTCCAGAACGGTGATAAAGAAAGCCGACACCTTTTGGACCGTGGAATTTGTGAGCGCTAGCTGATAGAAAATCTATTTTTAGCTCCTCAGGATGTACGGGGATTTTACCCATTGTTTGTACTGAATCAACATGAAAAACAGCTTGATGATTTTCTAAAAGTTGCCCCACTTCTTTGATGGGAAGTAGTTGCCCAGTTTCATTATTGGCCATCATCATTGAAACAAGAATTGTCTCTTCCCGCAATTCATTTTCAATCAATTGGGTGGGGAAAGAGCCATCAGCTTGGGGTTGAACAAAAGTAACATCAAAGCCATGACGTGTTTTCAAGTAGTCAAGGGCATTAAGTACTGATGGATGCTCTAAGGCAGTGGTGATAATATGATTACCATTTTGACGGTTGGCTAAAGCGTAACCGACCAAAGCGGTGGAGTTGGATTCACTTCCGCCGGAAGTAAAAGTAATTGTTCCAGGCGAAACTTGAAGTGCCTTAGCTACTGTTTCTCGTGCCTGACGTACGAGTTGGCTCGCTTGGCGACCAAAAGTGTGCGTACTGGACGGATTGCCAAAATTGTTAGCAAGAACTTCCGTCATGACATCAACAACTTCAGGAAGTATCGGTGTTGTTGCGGCATTATCTAGATATATAATTGTTCTTTCCTCTCTTTCGAGTTTCTATTAAAAGTCTTATTTCAAGGACATGTAAGGTTCTATTAACTTAACCTTTTTAATAAATGTGTGTATTTCATTTATGTACTCTATACGAAAGCTTAATGACAATCGTAAGTTTCCATTATCTCTATATTACCATGTTTTATATTTTTTTTCTGAAATTCGAACGCTTCCGCTAATTTTTTAGATAAATGAAGTTATGAGAGGAGAAAGAAGTGACTAAAGTAAGTACAGGTTATGAAAAAAGCCACCTAGGCAGAGAGGTGACCTTTGAAAGATGTATTAATTATATTATTGTAATCTGCCTATACCAATTATAACACTGACAAAGGCTAAAGTATAATTTTTTAAACGAAGTGGAACAATCTAAAAATGAAGGATATAATAAATTTAAGCTGGTAAGCAGTCTTATAGGAAAGGAAGAGCAGACAAATGGAATATAACTTATTAGGTATCTCGGCATTAATTGTAATTATTTTAGGATTAACATGGCTCAAGGATGGCGAAAAAATGGATCCGCCTTTGAAGAAAAGAATAGTGATTGATGGTGTAACGATAGCAATCTTTTGGGGTGTTTTCGAGTTTTATAAGTTTTCAAATGTAAAAATGTACAACCATGAAATAGAATTTGTTATCAATAGTTCTTTACTTTTTTTCTTTGCACGAATGCTTCAACTCATTTGTCAAATCAATCCATTATTTCAAGAACTCTTTCTCTATCTCAAATCAAAAGGATTTACTCTTGAGGACAAAAAAATAAAGGAAGAAAAGAATGATAAATAAAGAGATAGCTAACCGTTTTTAGCTCTGTTAACAAAAAGGTAACGTTATTGATAAGCAGAAATGATATATTGGATATGGCAAATCAAAATATCGATTAAAATTTCCTGAACATGAAGTCTCGTTTTGCCAGCGTGGCTTTTTTTCATATAAAAAAACCAGCGAAAAGCTGGTGGTGAATGAACTTAAATATTGTTCAGAATAGACTTTAGTCTTGATTTTTATCAAATTTGAAGAGCGGAGATACAGGACGTCCTTCATGAATACGAAGAATTGCATCTGCCATGTGTTTATCGACACTAAGGTATTTTACATTGTTAGGTTTACGATTTTTAGTAGCTACAGAGTCTGTGACGAGAACTTCACAAATTCCAGACTTTTCAAGTAAGTCAGCTGCCGTTTTAGTGAAGAGACCGTGACTTGCTACGGCATAAACATCTCCAGCACCTGCTTCGCGCACGACAGAAGCAGCATTTGAGAATGTTACACCTGAGTTGAGGATATCATCAATGAGAATAACTTTTTTCCCTTCAACATTACCGATGATATAACCATTTTCACGTTTTGCATCGTCATCTTCATAGTCAACGATGGCAATAGGAGCTTCTAAATATTCCGCAAGACTACGCGCGCGTTTGATACCAGAGTTTTTAGGTGCAACAACAACAACGTCATCGCCAGACAATCCTTTATTCATGTAGTACTCAGCAAAAAGTGGTACAGTGAAGAGGTTATCGACAGGAATATCAAAGAAACCTTGAACTTGAACTGCATGGATGTCTAAAGTGAGTACACGATCTGCTCCAGCTTTGACGAGCATATCAGCTACAAGCTTAGCTGTGATTGGTTCACGGCTTGAAGCAGTTCGGTCTTGACGCGCATAACCAAAGTATGGCATAACGATATTGACTGAATGTGCAGATGCACGGACGCAAGCATCAATCATAATCAACAATTCCCAAATGTTGTCATTGACTGGCCAACTTGTTGACTGGATAATATACACATCATGATTACGAACACTTTCTTCCATGTTAATCATGATTTCTCCGTCAGAAAATTGTTTTGAAGTTACTTTCCCCAAAGGAACATCCATAATTTTGCTAATTTTTTCAGCTAATTCAGGATTCGAGTTCAGTGAAAAAAGTTTAAGTTGTGCGTCAGAATAAGTCACAGTTTTTCTCCTATAATATTATGATATGTCTATTCTATCAAATTTGAGGGGGATTTCATAGCGCTATTTACGTGAAAGGTTTCACGTTATATAGGTAAGGGTTAAAATAAAAAAATTTTTAATGGAAGATGTTTGATATTTAGAGTTGTCTCATTATCTTATATATCCTCTGTAGTAAGCCAAGTGTTTTAGTTACCGAAGTTAAGTGTAGACATGGTAAAATAAGAGGAATATTATGTCTCAAGATGAGATAAATAAAAATAATACAAGAACAGCGGCAAGTATGGAAAGAGGGTAACTTCTTAGCAGCACTTAAATGACTGTGAGGGACCAGACTAAGTCATATTTGTGGGTGACACTGTTAGCAAGGGCCTTGGTTTCAAAAATAAGGGCTTTACATGATGAGAGCTTTTTTAGTGAGGGAGAACAAATGAAAAAGAAAACACTAACGATAATTGGTTTGCTGTTTATGGTGGTTAGTCTATCAGCATGTACAAAAAATAAACACGTGACTCAGGAAGCAAACTCATCTAAAGTTGAAATTACGACACCACAAGGTGAGAGAGTAAAAATTCCCAACAATATTCAGAGAGTTGTGTCACTCTCACCTGCGGTGACACAAGTGATTAACGATCTGGGGCAAAAAGATAAACTCATTGCTGTAGATACGCAAAGCCCCAAGTATGTTAAGGGTTTGGAAAATGTGCAGCAGACAGACCTTATGAACTTGGATCTTGAAAAAATAATGGCGCTCCAGCCAGAACTTTTATTTGTGAGTGATTTGACCCTGTTCCAATCGGAAGATAAAATTAAGAAGCTACAAGATAAAGGAACGAGTGTTGTCGTCCTACCTACTGAAAAGAACTTTAAAGAAATTGAAAACAATATTCGTCTCGTGGCGACAGCTTTAAACCAAAAAGAAAAAGGAGAACAACTTACTGGTCAGATGGAGAAGGATATCTCTGCTTTTAAAGAACAAGCTGCAAAAATAAATCATAAGAAAAGGATTCTGTTTGAAATCGCGGCTTCCCCAGAAATTTATAGTATGGGAAAGGACACTTATATCAATGAAATGATTGAAACAATTGGAGCTGAGAATGTGATGGCCAAAGAAACAGGAGCCATCAAAGTTTCAGAAGAGGCAGCAATTATGGCTAATCCAGATGTAATATTAACAAATGTTGAATATGTTCCGGATCCTATTAATGACATTTTAAAATTGAAAGGTTGGGAAGAAGTGAAGGCAGTAAAAAATAAAGCCGTTTATTCTATTGATAACGAAAGAAGCTCGCTTCCTAATCAACATGTAATAAAAGCAATGACAGAAATGGCAAAAGCGGTATATCCTGATGTATTCAAAAACTTCAAATAAGAATAGAATAAGCATTATTTTGATGCTTTTGGCCCTGTCTTTACTGGCAATGCTTTTAAGCCTTCGAATAGGAAGTGCTCCGATATCAGTCGGTGATTTAATGAATACGATATTGGGCAGAGGGAAAGATTCTGCTCCTCTTTTGCAAAGTATTCTTCTTGAAGTTCGCATGCCTCGGATTTTGCTCAGCTTTCTTGTCGGCTTAGCCTTGGGTGCTAGTGGAACAGTGATGCAATCACTTTTACAAAATCCTTTAGCCTCTTCCTATACCTTAGGCGTATCATCAGGTGCTTCATTAGGCGCTTCGACTGTGATGTTACTCGGTATTAATTTTATGAGTACTTCGATTTCGATGAGCCTTGCGGGCTTTGCTTTTGGACTTGTAACTGTTTTTATCGTTTTACTCTTTGCTCAACAATTTTCCCAATCATTAGATAATCAAACTATCATTTTGGTGGGAATGGTATTTTCTTTGTTTGTTAATTCTTTTTTAACTTTAATGATGACCTTTTCGCCGGATTATATGCAACGTATCATTTTCTGGCAATTGGGGAGTTTTTCAGGAGCTTCATGGGAAAACGTACAGCTCCTCACTTTACTCTTTGTCTTTAGTTTCGTCTGCTTACTTTACTTTCACCGAGAAATGGATATTTTGAGTTTTGGTGATACCTTTGCTTTGAGTCAAGGAGTAGAAGTCAAACGGACGAAAGTTATTTTAATTAGCTTATCGACTTTGCTCACAGGAGCCAGCGTAGCAATGACGGGAGTGATTGGTTTTGTCGATTTGATTGCACCTCATATCGCTCGTCGTTTGTTTGGTGCGACACATAAGTGGGTTCTTCCAAGCTCAGCACTTATAGGCGGCCTGCTCTGTGTTCTTGCAGATACTGTAGCAAGAAGTGTTTTCCAAACAAGAGAATTACCAATTGGAGCAGTAACAGCCCTCATTGGTGCGCCATTTTTCTGCTATATTTTCTTTAGAAAAGGACAAGTATGAGATGTTAAAAGTTGAAAATATGAAGGTTGAGTATTCGGGAAAAGAGATTCTTTCTGATATTAATTTTTCTGTCAAGGCAGGGGAAAGGTTAGCAATTTTAGGACCAAACGGTAGTGGGAAATCAACGCTTTTAAAGAGTCTAGCTGGTTTGCTAAAATATCAAGGAAAAATTGAGCTAAACGAACAATCATTGACCACATTAAAAAGAATTGAATTAGCAGAAAAAGTGGCTCTTCTTTCTCAAAATCCAGCTGTATATTTTTCTTATTCCGTCTATGAAACTTTGATGATGGGACTCTACACCCAGCTGAGAAAACGATTTATGGCAGTGGCAAGCGCCCAAGATAAAGCACGTGTAGCCGAAGTAATAGCCGCATTTGATTTGGATACGATAAAAGATCAACAACTGTCAACACTTTCTGGCGGCCAGCTGCAGCGTGTCTTTTTAGCCCGGACTTTATTACAGAACCCTCAGATTGTTTTATTGGATGAACCCAATAATCATTTGGATATTTATTATCAACTAGAAATGTTGCGTAATATTGATGAATATTTTGCTCAAAATCAAATCATCATTGCTGTTTTTCATGATATTAATTTAGCTCTGTCTTTTTCAGAAAATGTTCTAGTTTTACATGAGGGAAAAATAGTAAAACAAGGAAAAGCAAACGAAGTACTTTCTAGAAGTTTTTTGGAGCAAGTTTACCAAACCGATGTTCTTGCTTATATGCTTGAAAAACATAAATTTTGGCATGAAATGGATAAAAAGCGAGAATAGTTATCTGCTTAGCTGATACAATGGAAAAATGTATTGAGATACTTAAAGTAAAAATATACCTTTACCAAAAAGCAACGTACAGTTGCTTTTTTTGTATGAAGAGAATAATTATTTTTTACAATCCTTTTTATAAGAGAAGTTAAAAATTTCATTGGAAAGTGAGCGTTTTCTTTTGTGGCGCCCGAATGCCTAAAACCGTTATAGATTGCTCTTACAAAGCTTTTTTTATCCTCAAAAATATAGTATAATGAGCACAGTGCTATTCTATACAAAAATGAGTTTACTTTTGAGAAAGCAAATTGATTTTTGGATAGAAATGAGAAGCACTGAAATCTCGAAAAGTGGGAGAAAACATGACAAAAGAAACTTTCAGAATGAATTTTGCAGGACGCGAGCTTGTTGTTGAAACAGGTCAAGTTGCCAAGCAAGCCAATGGCGCAGTTATTGTTCGCTATGGAGACACAACCGTGCTAACTGCAGCGACCATGTCGAAAAAAATGGCAAACGGTGACTTTTTCCCTTTGCAAGTTAATTATGAAGAAAAAATGTATGCCGCAGGAAAATTTCCTGGAGGTTTTAATAAGCGTGAAGCACGACCATCCACTTATGCTACTCTGACTGCCCGGTTGATTGATCGCCCTATACGCCCAATGTTTGCTGACGGTTTTCGAAATGAAGTACAAGTAATCAATACTGTACTCTCTTATGATGAAAATGCAAGTGGGCGTATGGCAGCGATGTTTGGAAGTTCCTTGGCATTAGCTATTTCAGATATTCCTTTTGACGGTCCGATTGCGGGTGTTGAAGTGGGCTATATCAATGGTGAAATTGTCATTAATCCCGATGTTGCACAGATGCAAAAGTCTGATTTGGATCTTGCTGTCGCTGGGAATATTGATGCGATCAATATGGTAGAGTCAGGTGCAAAGGAACTATCAGAAACAATCATGCTCGATGCCCTCCTTGCAGGACACGAAGCGATTAAAGAACTTATTGCTTTCCAAAATGAGATTGTAGCCAAAGTTGGTAAGAACAAGGCAGAAGTTGAACTTTTGCGTGTTGATGAAACATTGAAAGCCCAAATTATTGCAGACTATAATAAAGACTTACAAGCTGCTGTACAAGTAGAAGAAAAGCTTGCGCGTGAAGCGGCCACTCAAGCCGTTAAAGATCGTGTCAAAGCAGAATATGAAACAGCTTATGCCGAACATGAAGAGTTTGAGCGCATTATGCGTGATGTTTCTGAGATTCTGGAGGGAATGGAACATACAGAAGTCCGTCGCCTCATAACAGAGGATAAAATTCGCCCTGATGGTCGTAAAGTCGATGAGATTCGTCCTTTAGAAGCAGAAATCGACTTTACACCGAATACAATTACACACGGCTCAGCTCTCTTTACACGTGGGCAAACGCAAGCCTTGTCAACTTTGACTCTGGCTCCGATGGGGGAAGCACAAGTCATTGATGGATTGGATCTGGAATATAAAAAACGTTTCATGCACCACTATAATTTCCCGCAGTATTCAGTGGGAGAAACTGGACGTTATGGTGCACCTGGTCGCCGCGAAATAGGGCATGGTGCACTTGGTGAGCGTGCGCTTGAGCAAGTTATGCCGTCACTTGAAGAATTTCCTTATGCTGTACGTTTAGTTGCGGAAGTACTAGAGTCAAATGGTTCTTCATCACAAGCTTCGATTTGTGCAGGAACATTAGCCTTGATGGCTGGAGGAGTACCAATCAAGGCGCCAGTAGCTGGAATTGCTATGGGCTTAATCTCAGACGGCTCCAACTATACTATTTTGACAGATATTCAAGGTTTGGAAGATCACTTTGGCGATATGGATTTCAAAGTTGCTGGTACACGCGAGGGAATTACTGCTTTACAAATGGACATCAAAATTTCAGGAATTACTGCCGAAATTTTGGCAGAAGCACTTGCACAAGCAAAACGCGCCCGCTTTGAAATATTAGATGTGATTGAAGCCACAATTTCGGAACCCCGTCCAAATCTTGCACCATCTGCACCTAAAATTGATACGATTAAAATTGATGCGGATAAAATTAAGGTTGTTATTGGTAAGGGCGGCGAAACGATCGACAAAATCATCGAAGAAACAGGAGTCAAAATTGACATCGATGAAGATGGACTTTGTTCTATCTTTTCTCCTGATCAGACAGCGATTAACCGTGCGAAAGAAATCATTACAGAATTGGTCCGCGAAGCCAAAGTCGGCGATGTGTATGAAGCAAAGGTTGTAAGAATCGAAAAATTCGGTGCATTTGTTCATCTTTTTGGCCATACTGATGCGATGGTACATATTTCAGAACTTGCATGGAATCGCACGAACAAAGTAGAAGATGCTTTGAAGCTTGGAGATGTTGTTAAAGTTAAGATTACAAAAGTTGATGATAAAGGTCGTGTTGATGCCTCAGTACGTGCTTTGCTAGAAAAACCAGAAGGCTATGAAGAACCTGAGCATAAGCCACGCGAACGTCGTAATGGGAAGAACGGTAATGGTCACCGTGGATATCATAAAGAAAAAACATCTGGTCCTAAATTTGAGCGCCGAGAACGCAAAGCATCAGTCATAGATGAAGAGTTTCCAGAATTATCAACAACTCGACCAGAGTGATAAAAAGGAGGAATGCGCAGTGTAATGCGCTTTTCCTATAGATTTTTGCTATAATAAATGAATATGAAAAATAAAAAGAGAGGCTTTTGGCAGGAAGCCATCCGTGTCACAAAAGAAAATGATCCTGCTGCACGAACTGGGCTAGAAGTTCTCTTGACTTATCCGGGAGTAAAAGCTTTAGCAGCACATCGTTTTAGTCATTGGCTGTGGACACATAACCTTAAACTTTGGGCGCGTATGAATTCACAGTTTTGGCGTTTTTGGACACAAATCGAAATTCATCCAGGAGCAACGATTGCCCACGGAGTTTTTATCGATCACGGTTCTGGATTGGTTATCGGGGAGACAGCGATAGTAGAAACAGATGTTAAACTTTATCACGGAGTAACCCTTGGAGGGACAGGGAAAGATAAAGGAAAACGTCACCCTACGGTGCGTAAGGGGGCCTTAATATCAGCACACTCACAGCTGCTTGGTCCTATCGAAATTGGCGAAAATGCCAAAGTCGGTGCTGGTGCTGTTGTCGTAAGTGATGTCCCACCTGAAGTTACAGTAGTAGGTATTCCAGCAAAAGTTGTTCGAGTTAAGGGACAAAAAGACTCAGAGAAAATTTCGTCCATAGAAGAAAAAAGGGAGGCGAGCTACCATGCTTCACATCTATAATACAATGACAAGAAAAATCGAGGAGTTCCATCCTCTCGAAGAAAATAAGATAAAGATGTATGTTTGTGGACCAACAGTCTATAACTATATCCATATCGGGAATGCACGATCTGTTGTTGCTTTCGATTTAATCCGTAGATATATGGAATACCGAGGCTTTGAAGTGATTTACGTCTCTAACTTTACAGATGTTGATGATAAAATTATCAAAGGAGCCTCTCAGGAACATCTTACACCACTTGAATTATCCGACAAATATATTGCCGCATTTTATCAAGATACAGATGCTCTCAATGTTAAACGTGCAACGGTAAATCCAAGAGCAACTAACTATATCGACAAGATGATTACCTTTATTCAAGATTTAATGGATAAAGGGTTCGCTTACGAAGCCGAAGGCGACGTCTATTTCCGTGTTGCAAAATCAAAAGGTTATGCTAAGCTCGCAAATAAAAATTTAGAAGAACTGCTGCAAGGCGCTTCTGGTCGAACAGATGAAGAAACAGTACGTAAAGAAAGCCCAGCGGATTTTGCCTTATGGAAATCCGCGAAAAAAGACGAAATTTCTTGGTCAAGCCCTTGGGGTGAAGGACGTCCAGGGTGGCATATCGAATGTTCAGTGATGAGCAGTGACCTTTTAGGGGATACTTTAGATATACATGCGGGAGGAGCTGATCTGGAGTTCCCTCATCATACCAATGAAATTGCGCAATCAGAAGCTAAAACAGGTAAAAAATTTGTGAACTACTGGATGCACAATGGATTTGTAAATGTTAGCGGTGAAAAAATGTCTAAGTCTTTAGGAAACTTTAAAACCGTGCATGAAATGCTCGACGTAGTAAGTCCAACAGTTCTCCGCTTTTTCTTGGCTACGACTCATTATCGCCGACCTGTTAACTTTACAGATGAAGCCGTACAAGATGCAGAAAATAATGTCAAGAAGATTGAAAATGCTTACCGCAATCTTGAAGTAGAAGGTCAGGCTGACTTAGAAGTTCTTGCTAAATTCAAAGCAGAGTTTGAAACAGCAATGGATGAGGACTTTAATATTGCGAATGGTTTAACTGTTTTTTATAACTTTATCACTTGGGTAAATAAGGGAAATGGTGGATTAGAAGTTAAAGCCTTCTTTGAGGATGTTCTCTTAATTCTCGGTTTGCGTTTTGAAAATCAAGATACAAGATTAGATGCTGAAATTGAAGACTTAATCGAAGCAAGACAAGCGGCAAGAGCAGCACGAGATTTTGCACAGGCAGATAAGATTCGTGATGAATTAAAGGCACAAGGGATTGTGCTTGAAGATACTGCTCAAGGTGTGAGGTGGCATCGTGAATAAAAAAGATGCAGAGTTATTAAATGGTGTAGCACTCGCCTATATCGGAGATGCTGTTTATGAAGTTTTCGTTAGAGATTATCTCCTCGATAAAGGATTAACCAAACCTGGAGAACTTCAGCGACAAGCCACGCAATATGTTTCCGCTAAAGCACAGGCTGCCTTAATTCGTAAAATGGAAGACGTTGACTTTCTAACAGAAGAGGAACTTCTTTATTTCAAGCGTGGGCGAAATGCGCACTCTAAAACAACAGCGAAAAACACAGATGTTGTGACTTATCGTATATCTACAGGCTTCGAAGCAGTTGTAGGTTTCTTACACTTGACTAAAAAGACCGAACGTTTAGAGGAGTTTGCTGCGTTTTGCATTAAGAATATTGACATATCTGTAAAATAGTGCAAAATATTTCTCAAAAGCATATTTTTTCGTTACAATACATAACAAGAGATGTATATTAAAGAAAAGAAGCTGGACAAGAAATATGTATAGAGTAATCACAATGTCAGGCTATGATGAACCATGGTGGTTTTTTGAAGACTGGCAAAAAGATATTCAATCAGTAGATGAATATGAAGACTTCTATCAAGCTTTGAAAAAGTACAAAAGTGAATGGCTAAAAATGGCAAAAAGCTATAAAGAATTTAAAAGCCAAGATGACCTTTTAGCTGCATTCTGGAGAAGTGGAGATGAGATCTGGTGTGAAGAATGCGCAGGATATCTCCAACGCTATCAAAGTTTGATGCTTTTAGAAGATTGGCATGTACTTCCAGTAGAGAAAAAACGCTGGGCGTATGGTAAATCTTCTGGAGAATTACCTCCTAAATTTTGTAATAAATTTTGGGATAAAAATTAATCAAGTATAAAAGACTTTTAGCCATTAAGCTAGAAGTCTTTTAATGTCAAAAAGTCTCCAAGTAAAACGTTATTGAAGATTAAGTTATTTTGTTATAATTATTTTATAATCAAATTCTAATCGAAATGGAAAGGAGCTTTCCTTGAAAAAACTGCTTGTTATCACAGACGTTACATTAGTTCTTACTGCTGTTCTTTTAATTTTTGCTGTGAAACAGGATGAACATTCTGTTGTCGCGCCAACAATAGAGTTTGCGAAAGCAGACCAATACAGCCCAGCAAAAACAGTTAATATTGAGCAAATAAAGATGGGAAATTTTGAAACTATTCATGGGGATTGGGTTAATTATGAAAGTGATATTGATGGCAGAAGAGCACGTGTTTTGGATTCAAAAGTGACGAAGCAGAAACGGGATTTTTATCTCCAATATGGAGGTATAAATGAACAAACAGGACAGATTTATTTGTGGATGTATTTGGAAGGTATTGCTCCTGAAAATGGTTCCCGATTTGAAATATATCCTAAAGGCACACCTATTCCGGTCAAATTAAGGAACGGCACGATTGATTATTCTGGCAAATATGATCCTACATCTCGAGAAAAAGACAGAATACTACCAGAAGGCTCAGCACGAACAGTAGAGGAACTTGCTTCGTTGGTCTTGTATCGTGATGGTGAAGCAGTATCGTAAAAATAAATAGGAAAATACTCTTGAAAAAATTTTTGAAAAGAGTTAAAATAGTCCTATCATAAAAACTCGATGGTCAAGGCTCGGGAAGATATGTGCTTTTTAGCATGTATTTTTCACTGGCTTTGGCTTTTTGTTTTGTAAAAATGGAGAAATTATGGAATTTCAAGAAAAATATGATGTTATAGTGATCGGCGCGGGACATGCTGGTGTAGAAGCAGCACTCGCTTCAGCTCGTATGGGCACCAAAACCCTTCTATTAACAATTAATCTCGACATGGTTGCTTTCATGCCCTGTAATCCTTCAATCGGAGGTTCTGCCAAAGGAATAGTTGTTCGTGAAATTGATGCCTTAGGTGGCGAAATGGGGCGAAATATTGACAAGACCTATATTCAGATGAAGATGTTGAATACCGGTAAAGGGCCTGCTGTCCGTGCCTTACGTGCACAAGCAGACAAGGCACTATATTCGCAAGAAATGAAGCATACAGTAGAAAATCAAGAGAATCTAACCTTACGTCAAGCTATGGTCGAAGAAATTTTGGTTGATGATGGAAAAGTAACAGGCGTAAAAGTTACAACGGGGGCGAAGTATGCTGCCCAAGCAGTTATTGTTACTACAGGAACTGCTTTACGTGGTGAAATTATCATCGGTGAGCTTAAATATTCCTCAGGACCAAATAATTCGCTAGCCTCTGTCAGCTTGGCTGATAACTTACGCAATTTGGGCTTTGAAATTGGACGCTTTAAAACAGGAACGCCGCCACGTGTACTCTCATCAAGTATTAATTATGATGCGACAGAGATTCAACCAGGGGATGAAAAGCCTAATCACTTTAGCTTTTTGTCAAAAGATGAAGATTACCTCACAGAGCAAATTCCTTGTTGGCTGACGTATACAAGTAAGACAACACATGAGATTATACAAGAAAATTTGCACCGTGCTCCAATGTTTTCAGGAATTGTCAAAGGTGTCGGCCCACGTTATTGTCCTTCTATAGAAGATAAAGTTGTACGCTTTGCAGATAAGCCCCGTCACCAACTTTTCTTAGAACCAGAAGGGCGGAATACAGAAGAAGTATACATCCAAGGTTTATCCACAAGTTTACCGGAAGATGTTCAGTTTGATTTGGTCCGTTCTATTCCTGGTTTAGAAGATGCAAAAATGATGCGTACTGGCTATGCTATCGAATATGATGTGGTATTACCTCACCAGCTCCGTCCAACACTGGAAACGAAACTAGTTTCAGGACTTTTCACTGCAGGACAAACAAATGGTACATCTGGCTATGAAGAAGCGGCTGGACAAGGTTTGGTTGCAGGAATCAATGCAAGTCTTAAAGTTCAAGGTAAAGAAGAGCTCATCCTTAAACGAAGTGATGCATATATCGGTGTAATGATTGATGATCTTGTGACTAAAGGAACTTTAGAACCCTACCGTTTACTGACTTCTCGTGCTGAATATCGTTTGATTTTACGCCATGACAATGCAGATATGCGTTTGACATCTATTGGACGAGAAATTGGCTTAGTTGGTGACGAACGCTGGGATGCTTTCCAAGATAAACTAACTTCTTACCAAACAGAGATTGCTCGTCTCAATAAAGAAAAACTTAAACCACTTGCCGATACGCAAGAAAAACTTGGGATGATGGGATTTGGGCCAATCAAAGATGCTTTGACGGGTATTGAATTTTTAAAACGTCCTGAAGTGAAGTATTCTGATGTAGTTAGATTTGTCGGTGAATCTTCTGAGAAACTTGATCGAACTGTTATTGAACTTATTGAAACAGAAGTTACCTATGAGGGATACATCAAAAAAGCAAAAGAACAAGTTGAAAAGATGCACCGTTTAGAAGCTAAACGCATTCCTAAAAATATGAATTGGGATGCATTAGACAGTATCGCAACGGAAGCACGCCAAAAATTCAAGAAAATAAATCCTGAAACTTTAGGCCAAGCGAGTCGTATTTCAGGAGTAAATCCTGCCGATATTTCCATTTTGATGGTTTATCTTGAAGGCAAAAGATAAAAAAACAGGAAACCAGACACAATGGTGTCTGTTTTTTTATAGTGATTAAACGTGACAACGGCGGGGTTTTCCGAACGAGTGTAAAAAAAAGGGAGAAAAATCACAGTTTATTCTTGACAGAACAAATTGAGTTTGATAGAATATAATAGTTGTCGCGAGAGAGCGTATCTCTTACGAGAGCGATAGACCTTTGAAAACTGAATAAAGTAGAATGACTATATGCGAGAAGTTAACTTCTTGTATACCAACTGTCAATTCAATAATGAAAGACAAAACAACAGCCAGTTCATTTGATGAACTAAATTTAAATGAGAGTTTGATCCTGGCTCAGGACGAACGCTGGCGGCGTGCCTAATACATGCAAGTCGAGCGATGATTAAAGATAGCTTGCTATTTTTATGAAGAGCGGCGAACGGGTGAGTAACGCGTGGGAAATCTGCCGAGTAGCGGGGGACAACGTTTGGAAACGAACGCTAATACCGCATAACAATGAGAATCGCATGATTCTTATTTGAAAGAAGCAATTGCTTCACTACTTGATGATCCCGCGTTGTATTAGCTAGTTGGTAGTGTAAAGGACTACCAAGGCGATGATACATAGCCGACCTGAGAGGGTGATCGGCCACACTGGGACTGAGACACGGCCCAGACTCCTACGGGAGGCAGCAGTAGGGAATCTTCGGCAATGGGGGCAACCCTGACCGAGCAACGCCGCGTGAGTGAAGAAGGTTTTCGGATCGTAAAACTCTGTTGTTAGAGAAGAACGTTAAGTAGAGTGGAAAATTACTTAAGTGACGGTATCTAACCAGAAAGGGACGGCTAACTACGTGCCAGCAGCCGCGGTAATACGTAGGTCCCAAGCGTTGTCCGGATTTATTGGGCGTAAAGCGAGCGCAGGTGGTTTCTTAAGTCTGATGTAAAAGGCAGTGGCTCAACCATTGTGTGCATTGGAAACTGGGAGACTTGAGTGCAGGAGAGGAGAGTGGAATTCCATGTGTAGCGGTGAAATGCGTAGATATATGGAGGAACACCGGAGGCGAAAGCGGCTCTCTGGCCTGTAACTGACACTGAGGCTCGAAAGCGTGGGGAGCAAACAGGATTAGATACCCTGGTAGTCCACGCCGTAAACGATGAGTGCTAGCTGTAGGGAGCTATAAGTTCTCTGTAGCGCAGCTAACGCATTAAGCACTCCGCCTGGGGAGTACGACCGCAAGGTTGAAACTCAAAGGAATTGACGGGGGCCCGCACAAGCGGTGGAGCATGTGGTTTAATTCGAAGCAACGCGAAGAACCTTACCAGGTCTTGACATACTCGTGCTATCCTTAGAGATAAGGAGTTCCTTCGGGACACGGGATACAGGTGGTGCATGGTTGTCGTCAGCTCGTGTCGTGAGATGTTGGGTTAAGTCCCGCAACGAGCGCAACCCTTATTACTAGTTGCCATCATTAAGTTGGGCACTCTAGTGAGACTGCCGGTGATAAACCGGAGGAAGGTGGGGATGACGTCAAATCATCATGCCCCTTATGACCTGGGCTACACACGTGCTACAATGGATGGTACAACGAGTCGCCAACCCGCGAGGGTGCGCTAATCTCTTAAAACCATTCTCAGTTCGGATTGCAGGCTGCAACTCGCCTGCATGAAGTCGGAATCGCTAGTAATCGCGGATCAGCACGCCGCGGTGAATACGTTCCCGGGCCTTGTACACACCGCCCGTCACACCACGGAAGTTGGGAGTACCCAAAGTAGGTTGCCTAACCGCAAGGAGGGCGCTTCCTAAGGTAAGACCGATGACTGGGGTGAAGTCGTAACAAGGTAGCCGTATCGGAAGGTGCGGCTGGATCACCTCCTTTCTAAGGAATATAAAAAAAGATGTTGTTCTACTTTATTCAGTTTTGAGGGGTCTATAAAGACCAAACAAGCAGTCTTTTGATGCAAGATAGAGAAGATTGCGTTGAGAGAAGGGGCCTTAGCTCAGCTGGGAGAGCGCCTGCTTTGCACGCAGGAGGTCAGCGGTTCGATCCCGCTAGGCTCCATAAGATACGGAAGTATCTTGTCAACGAAGACGTTAAAATAGGAATTGATCATTGAAAACTAAATAACAATATCTTATAACGATAAATAAACCGAGAAATGGTAAAACATTTCTGTAAAGCTGCGAATTATTTTAAATAGTTCGAAAAAACTTATACTTGTTTTAATGGCAAAGTTAATAAGGGCGCACGGTGGATGCCTTGGCATTAAGAGCCGAAGAAGGACGTGACTAACGACGATATTCTAGGGGGAGCAGTAAGTACGCATTGATCCCTAGGTCTCCGAATGGGGAAACCCACTATGTTATGCATAGTATCCGTAAGTGAATACATAGCTTACGAGAAGGTAACGCAGAGAACTGAAACATCTAAGTACCTGCAGGAAGAGAAAGTAAAAACGATTTCCTAAGTAGCGGCGAGCGAACGGGAAACAGGCCAAACCAAGAAGCTTGCTTCTTGGGGTTGTAGGACTGCAACGTGGACTTAAAGTCTATAGAAGAATTACCTGGGAAGGTAAGCCAAAGAGAGTAATAGCCTCGTATTTGAAATAGACTTTATACCTAGCAGTATCCTGAGTAGGGCTGGACACGCGAAATCCAGTTTGAATCCGGGAGGACCATCTCCCAAGCCTAAATACTCCTTAATGACCGATAGTGAACCAGTACCGTGAGGGAAAGGTGAAAAGAACCCCGGGAGGGGAGTGAAATAGCACCTGAAACCGTGTGCCTACAAGAAGTTCGAGCCCGTCAATGGGTGAGAGCGTGCCTTTTGTAGAATGAACCGGCGAGTTACGTTATGATGCGAGGTTAAGCTGAAGAGGCGGAGCCGTAGCGAAAGCGAGTCTGAATAGGGCGCTTTAGTATCATGATGTAGACCCGAAACCTAGTGACCTATCCATGAGCAGGTTGAAGGTGCGGTAAGACGCACTGGAGGACCGAACCAGGACACGTTGAAAAGTGTTTGGATGACTTGTGGATAGCGGAGAAATTCCAAACGAACTGGGAGATAGCTGGTTCTCTCCGAAATAGCTTTAGGGCTAGCGTCGCAATTTAAGTGTATTGGAGGTAGAGCACTGTTTGGATGAGGGGCCCATCTCGGGTTACCAATTTCAGATAAACTCCGAATGCTAATACACATGTGCGGCAGTCAGACTGCGAGTGCTAAGATCCGTAGTCGAAAGGGAAACAGCCCAGACCACCAGCTAAGGTCCCAAAATATATGTTAAGTGGAAAAGGATGTGGGGTTGCACAGACAACTAGGATGTTAGCTCAGAAGCAGCTATCATTCAAAGAGTGCGTAATAGCTCACTAGTCGAGTGACCCTGCGCCGAAAATGTACCGGGGCTAAACATATTACCGAAGCTGTGGATTTAATATTAATTAAATGGTAGGAGAGCGTTGTAATCAGCGATGAAGGTATACCGTGAGGGGTGCTGGAGCGATTACAAGTGAGAATGCCGGTATGAGTAGCGCAAGATAAGTGAGAATCTTATCCACCGTAAGACTAAGGTTTCCAGGGGAAGGCTCGTCCGCCCTGGGTTAGTCGGGACCTAAGGCGAGGCCGAAAGGCGTAGTCGATGGACAACAGGTTGATATTCCTGTACTAGTATTGTTAGTGATGGAGGGACGCAGTAGGCTAAAGGGAGCCAGTTAATGGATTCTGGTCTAAGCAGTGAGGTGTGGAATGTGTCAAATGCATTTTCCTTTAACATTGAGCTGTGATGGGGAAGCAACTACGGTTGCGAAGCCCTTGATGTCACACTGCCAAGAAAATCTTCTAGCGTTTAATTCAATACTACCCGTACCGCAAACCGACACAGGTAGTCGAGGCGAGTAGCCTCAGGTGATCGAGAGAACTCTCGTTAAGGAACTCGGCAAAATGACCCCGTAACTTCGGGAGAAGGGGTGCTGTAGAAATACAGCCGCAGTGAAAAGATCCAAGCAACTGTTTATCAAAAACACAGCTCTCTGCTAAACCGCAAGGTGATGTATAGGGGGTGACGCCTGCCCGGTGCTGGAAGGTTAAGAGGAGGGGTTAGCTTAGGCGAAGCTCTGAATTGAAGCCCCAGTAAACGGCGGCCGTAACTATAACGGTCCTAAGGTAGCGAAATTCCTTGTCGGGTAAGTTCCGACCCGCACGAAAGGCGTAATGATTTGGATACTGTCTCAACGAGAGACTCGGTGAAATTTTAGTACCTGTGAAGATGCAGGTTACCCGCGACAGGACGGAAAGACCCCATGGAGCTTTACTGCAGATTGATATTGAGTACCTGTGAAGCATGTACAGGATAGGTAGGAGACTTTGACCTTGGGACGCTAGTTTCAAGTGAGTCGCTGTTGGGATACTACCCTTGCTTCATGGTTGCTCTAACCCACACGCATAATCGGCGTGGGAGACAGTGTCTGTCGGGCAGTTTGACTGGGGCGGTCGCCTCCTAAAGAGTAACGGAGGCGCCCAAAGGTTCCCTCAACATGGTTGGAAATCATGTGTAGAGTGTAAAGGTATAAGGGAGCTTGACTGCGAGAGCTACAACTCGAGCAGGTAGGAAACTAGGGCTTAGTGATCCGGTGGTACCGCATGGAAGGGCCATCGCTCAACGGATAAAAGCTACCCTGGGGATAACAGGCTTATCTCCCCCAAGAGTTCACATCGACGGGGAGGTTTGGCACCTCGATGTCGGCTCGTCGCATCCTGGGGCTGTAGTCGGTCCCAAGGGTTGGGCTGTTCGCCCATTAAAGCGGCACGCGAGCTGGGTTCAGAACGTCGTGAGACAGTTCGGTCCCTATCCGTCGCGGGCGTAGGAAATTTGAGAGGATCTGCCCTTAGTACGAGAGGACCGGGGTGGACTTACCGCTGGTGTACCAGTTGTTCCGCCAGGAGCACCGCTGGGTAGCTATGTAGGGAAGGGATAAGCGCTGAAAGCATCTAAGTGCGAAGCCCACCTCAAGATGAGATTTCCCATTCTTTATGAATTAAGAGCCCTGAGAGATGATCAGGTTGATAGGCTGGAAGTGGAAGTCCTGCGAGGGATGGAGCGGACCAGTACTAATAGCTCGAGGACTTTACCAAGTAATAGAACATATGAGTTCAGCTTTACTTATTTATCAAGAGATTGTTATTTAGTTTTGAGTGTTCAATACATTCAACTTTAGGCTTTTAGAGCCTGACCTTATGAAAATAGATAAGTTGAGAACCTGCGTGTGACGCAGAACCACAACTTCCTAATTTTCTACAGGTCAAAACGTCTCTAAAAGCACTAGACCATGATTTGGTATTCATTGCATAGGAGATACACCTGTTCCCATGTCGAACACAGAAGTTAAGTCCTATTACGCCGGAAGTAGTTGGGGGTTGCCCCCTGCGAGATAGGGTAAATGCCAAGTGATTGGGAGTTTAGCTCAGCTGGGAGAGCATCTGCCTTACAAGCAGAGGGTCAGCGGTTCGATCCCGTTAACTCCCATAGGTTCCGTAGTGTAGCGGTTATCACGTCGCCCTGTCACGGCGAAGATCGCGGGTTCGATTCCCGTCGGAACCGTTTCAAGTTGATAGACTTGAAAGGTAATAAAAGAAATAGACTCGTTAGCTCAGTTGGTAGAGCATTTGACTTTTAATCAAAGGGTCGCTGGTTCGAGCCCAGCACGGGTCATACTTTAACAATAGGTTGAGGTATAAAGCGTAAAAGAACTTGTCAAGCGGATGTGGTGAAATTGGCAGACACGCTAGATTTAGGTTCTAGTGCTTTAGGGCGTGGGGGTTCAAGTCCCTTCATCCGCATTTCTTTTATAGCCGACTTAGCTCAGTTGGTAGAGCATCTGATTTGTAATCAGAGGGTCGCGTGTTCGAATCATGTAGTCGGCATTCCTTTAACTGTTGGACCTAGTGTAGTGCAGCTAGAGGTATTTAGAAAGTTTTTCTTTCTTTAAGCGTTGCGAACGTAGTTCAGGGGTAGAACACAACCTTGCCATGGTTGGGGTCGCGAGTTCGAATCTCGTCGTTCGCTTTAAAATTAAATATTATGCACCCGTGGCTCAACTGGATAGAGTACCTGACTACGAATCAGGCGGTTGCAGGTTCGAATCCTGCCGGGTGCATTGATTTCTGAATGAAATCATGATGATAATGAACTTTATCTCGGGAAGTAGCTCAGCTTGGTAGAGTACTTGGTTTGGGACCAAGGTGTCGCAGGTTCGAATCCTGTCTTCCCGATTGATAGATTATTCTATCAGAAATTTTTGGCGGTGTAGCTCAGCTGGCTAGAGCGTTCGGTTCATACCCGAGAGGTCGGGGGTTCGATCCCCTTCGCCGCTATTATATTTTACAGCTGGATCTTTAGCTCAGTTGGTTAGAGCTCTCGGCTCATAACCGAGCGGTCGTTGGTTCGAATCCAACAAGATCCACTTTTTGGAGGATTACCCAAGTCCGGCTGAAGGGAACGGTCTTGAAAACCGTCAGGCGGGTAAAACCGTGCGTGGGTTCGAATCCCACATCCTCCTTTCCTTTGGCTCGGTAGCTCAGTTGGTAGAGCAATGGATTGAAGCTCCATGTGTCGGCGGTTCGATTCCGTCTCGCGCCATTTGCGGGTGTAGTTTAGTGGTAAAACCTCAGCCTTCCAAGCTGATGTTGTGAGTTCGATTCTCATCACCCGCTTAAAAATTTTCTGGGATATAGAAGATTTTTTAATAATTTGGGAGCATAGCTCAGTTGGTTAGAGCACTGTGTTGATAACGCAGGGGTCCGAGGTTCAAATCCTCGTGTTCCCATAGATGTTTATAATATCTATATATTGTGAATAACTGGTGGGGAGTTACTCAAGAGGCTGAAGAGGACGGTTTGCTAAATCGTTAGGTCGGGAAACCGGCGCGAGGGTTCGAATCCCTTACTCCCCTTCCGTACAACGACTATTGTTGAATAGTCGTTTTTTATGCTTTATGTAGAATGTTTAAGATGAGAGGGGGTTATATGGCTTTTCTTACGAACGAAGAAGTAACCGAGTTAAAAAATCAGGTAAATATTGCTGATTTAATTTCACAATATGTGCCTCTCACTAAGTCTGGAAAGAATTATTTAGGGCTATGTCCTTTTCATGGGGAAAAAACACCAAGCTTTAATGTCAATGCTGATAAAGGGTTTTATCACTGTTTTGGTTGCGGAAAATCTGGCGATGTTATTGATTTTATAAAAGATTATAAACAAGTTGGTTTTGTGGATGCAGTAAAAGATGTTGCGAGTTTTGCTGGAATTACCTTAAATATTGATAATGATTCTACTGCAGAAAAAGATAATCCTCATGCAATGCTTTATGATATAAACAATCAAGCTGCACGGCTTTATAACATTGTTTTGACTTCGACAGAAATTGGTGAAAAAGCTCGGCTTTATTTAGAAAAACGTGGGATTACTTCTGAGATTATCAAGCAGTTTAATATCGGCTTAGCACCAGACGAAAACGATTTTATTTTTAAAAATCTCTCTGGAAAATTTGATGAAAGTGTTCAAGCGAATTCCGGGCTTTTCAACTTTTCAAGTAACAAGGTTTTTGATGCTTTTCAAAACAGAATTATGTTTCCACTCAAAAATGAGTACGGGCATGTTGTGGGATTTTCAGGCCGAAAATGGCAAGAAAATGATACAAGTAAGGCAAAGTATATTAATACAAGTGCAACAAAAATCTTTGATAAATCTTACGAGCTTTATAATTTGGATAGAGCAAAACCAGTTATTTCCAAAACACGTGAAGTTTACTTGATGGAAGGCTTCATGGACGTTATTGCAGCTTATAAGGCTGGTGTGTATAACGTTGTGGCGACCATGGGAACAGCTTTAACAGAGAAACACGTAAAGCGTTTAAAAAAAATAGCTAAAAATTATGTTCTTATCTATGATGGTGATCAGGCAGGTCAAAATGCAATATATAAAGCAATTGATTTGATTGGTGAAGAGAAGACACAGATTGTTCGTGTTCCAGATGGTTTGGATCCAGATGATTACAGTAAAAAGTATTCATTAGAATCTTTATCTGGTCTGATGGAAAACAGCAGGATACAACCGACAGAATTTCTGATTGATTATTTGAAACCTGAAAACCTTTCAAATCTGCAAAACCAATTGGATTTTATTGAGCAAATGGCGCCTGTTATTGCAAGGGTTTCGTCAATTACAGCACAGGATGCTTTTATAAGAAAATTAGTTGAGATTTTACCTGATTTCGAGTATAATCAAGTAGAGCAATCTGTCAATTTAAAGCGTGAAAACGTCCTTAAATCAAGGGCAGAAGCGGGAAATTTTGAAGAGAGTTTTGGGAGCTTTTCGGAAGAAGATTTTTCGAATTATCCTGATCCTGGTTTTATTGCAACGGAGCAAGATTATTATGGTGATTTTCCTTCTGGTCAAGAGGCTGCTAAAACTGTACAACAGCCGCAACTTCCAAGTTTATCACGAAGTGAACGGGCAGAGGAACAACTGTTGAATCGCATGATTTATCATCAAAGTATTCTTCAAAAATTTGCGGAGGATGAAACTTTTCGCTTTGTCCATCAGCGTTACCAGAACCTTTTTGACAAAATCATACTTGAGGTTATGAGTTTTGAAGAAATTGATCCTTCTCACTTTGGTACCTCATTAGATACCGATGAGAAAAATTTATTTTATCAAATCTTAAGTCTTGATTTGCCAGATGAGACAAGTAGTCAGGAGCTCGAAGATTTGGTGGCCGTTTTTGCAAAGGAAATGGAGCAAATAAAGTTTAGTGAATTGCAAAAACAACTAGAGAATGCCCAAAAAGTAGGCAACAAGGAACGTGAGCTGGAACTCACAATCCAAATCATTAATCAGAAGAAAAAAATATAAGCTATTGCTTATATTGTTCATTGGGGAGGATTAAATTGGCAAGTAATAATAAAAAAAGAATCAGTCAAATTGCAAAAGAAACTGGAATCACTAACAAAGCTTTAATCGCAAAAGCACAAGAGCTTGGTATGGCGGTTAAATCGCATTCAAGTTCTATTTTTGAAGCTGAAGAAGCAAAACTCCTTGCGGCAATGGATTTTAAACCAATTATTGTTGAAAAAGTTGATGTGGAAGAGTTAAAAGAAAAAGGTTCTAAACATGTAACTTCTGTTAAAGAAAAAGCGGCCAAGAAAATCGATATTAAAGATTCGGATACTTTTGACAATAAGGCTTTTGATAAAGCAGTAGCAGCTTATATTACAAAACGTAAACCTCTCGAAGAAGCTTTAGATGATGAAATTACAGATGAGCTTGTGGTGAAGTTTGGTTTGGAAGCCGAAGCTATCGAAGATTTGCTTCAACAAATCCAAGATGCAGGTATTTCTATTGTTGATAAAGAAGGAAATCCTAGTCCATTAGCTTTGCAAGCTGAAGAAGAAGAAAAGCTTGATGATAATGCCATGGATGAAATCGTGACAAATGTCCGTATTGATGATCCTGTCCGTATGTATCTTAAGGAAATCGGACGTTATCCATTGATTTCGCTTGAAGAAGAAACAAAACTTGCGGAAGCTATCGTGGCAGGTGGTGATGAAGCAGAATTTGCCAAACAAATGCTTGCGGAAGCCAATTTACGTTTGGTTGTTTCAATTGCAAAGCGTTATTCAGGACGTGGCATGCAATTTTTGGATTTGATTCAAGAAGGAAATATGGGACTTATGAAAGCTGTGGACAAATTTGACCACACTAAAGGTTTCAAATTCTCAACTTATGCGACATGGTGGATTCGTCAAGCAATCACACGTGCGATTGCTGACCAAGCACGTACAATTCGTATTCCTGTCCACATGGTTGAAACAATCAACAAGTTGATTCGTGTGCAACGTAATCTTTTACAAGAATTAGGTCGTGATCCTTTACCAGAAGAAATTGGTAAAGAATTGCACATGACACCTGATAAAGTTCGTGAAGTCTTAAAAATTGCGCAGGAACCTGTATCATTGGAAACACCTATTGGTGAGGAAGACGATTCACATCTTGGTGATTTCATTGAAGATGATGTAATTGAAAGCCCTGTAGACTACACAAACCGTATCTTGCTTCGTGAACAGCTTGATGAAGTTATGGATACCTTGACAGACCGTGAAGAAAACGTATTGCGTATGCGTTTTGGACTTGATGATGGACGTATGCACACACTTGAAGATGTTGGTAAACAATTTAAAGTGACACGTGAACGTATTCGTCAAATTGAAGCTAAAGCGATTAAAAAATTGCGTCATCCTCGTCGCAGCAAACCATTGCGTGACTTTATGTAATATAAAAAACTCTCTCGACAGGTGTCGAAGAGTTTTTTTCTTATAATTGAAAAAGAATATAGTACAAAAGATTTGATAAATTTGAGAGAAGTGATATAATAAAAATTATTAAAGGTCAAAAAAGGTCAAACTTTAAATAAAAGAAGCCAGACATGATTCTTTAATTCTAAAAAAATAAGTTAAAATAAAGAAAAGACGTAACCACAAAGGAGGAAGAGATGCTCTGCCAAAATTGTAAAATAAACGAAGCGACAATTCACCTTTATACAAATGTGAATGGCCAGCGTAAGCAAGTAGATCTATGCCAAAACTGTTATCAAATTATGAAATCAGGTGGTCAAGAAAGCTTGTTTGCTGGAGCTACAAATATTTCGAATAATGATGATCCTTTTAATCCATTTCCAGATATTTTCCAAGCCTTACATGGTAATGATCAAGGTCGGACAATGACACCTCCAACACAAGCGGGTGGTCGAGGCCCAGGAGGTCCACAAAATCCTCGTGGAAGTCAAGCACCTAAAGGACTTCTTGAAGAATTCGGAGTCAACATTACTGATGCTGCACGTCGTGGAGAAATAGATCCTGTTATTGGACGAGATTCTGAAATTACACGTGTTATCGAAATTTTGAATCGTCGAACAAAAAATAATCCTGTTCTTATCGGTGAACCTGGTGTTGGGAAAACAGCAGTTGTTGAAGGTTTAGCCCAAAAAATAGTTGATGGTGATGTACCACAAAAACTACAAAATAAAGAAGTTATTCGTCTTGATGTTGTCAGTCTCGTCCAAGGTACTGGTGTGCGTGGGCAATTTGAAGAGCGTATGCAAAAACTGATGGAAGAGATTCGTAAACGTGATGACGTTATCCTCTTCATTGATGAAATTCATGAGATTGTGGGCGCAGGCTCTGCTGGGGAAGGAAATATGGATGCTGGAAATATCCTTAAACCGGCTTTAGCACGTGGAGAACTCCAACTTGTTGGAGCAACAACCCTCAATGAATATCGAATTATTGAAAAAGATGCAGCGCTTGAGCGTCGGATGCAACCTGTTAAAGTTGATGAACCTTCTGTAGATGAGACTATCACAATCTTACGTGGTATTCAAAAACGTTATGAAGATTATCATCATGTAAAATACTCAGATGAAGCAATCTTAGCTGCTGCAAATCTGTCTAACCGTTATATTCAGGACCGTTTCCTTCCCGATAAAGCAATTGACTTGCTGGACGAAGCGGGTTCGAAAAAGAATCTGACCCTCAAATTTGTTGATCCTGAGGACATAAAGAAACGGATTGAGCAAGCAGAGGCACAAAAAAACGAAGCCATGCAACGTGAAGATTTTGAGAAAGCGGCTCATTTCCGTGATCAAATCGCTAAGCTTCGTGAGCTTCAAAGTCATGAAATTTCAGATACTGACATGCCAAATATCACAGAAAAAGATATTGAAGCAATTGTTGAAGAAAAGACACATATACCTGTAGGTGATTTGAAAGAAAAAGAACAAACACAGCTCATTAATCTAGCTGAAGACTTGAAAGAACATGTTATCGGGCAAGATGAAGCGATTGATAAAATTTCTAAAGCTGTGCGTCGTTCGCGTGTCGGACTTGGAAAGCCTAATCGTCCTATCGGTTCATTCCTCTTTGTTGGACCTACTGGTGTAGGGAAGACCGAACTTGCAAAACAATTGGCTTATGAGCTTTTTGGCTCAAGAGATAGCATGATTCGCTTTGACATGTCGGAATACATGGAAAAACATAGTGTGGCTAAGTTGATTGGTGCTCCTCCAGGATATGTGGGGTATGAAGAAGCAGGTCAGTTGACAGAACGTGTGCGCCGTAACCCATACAGCTTAATTTTATTGGATGAGATTGAGAAAGCTCACCCGGATGTAATGCATATGTTCTTGCAAATTCTTGATGACGGGCGTTTGACAGATGCGCAAGGTCGTACAGTTTCCTTCAAAGATGCCATCATCATTATGACATCGAATGCTGGTACAGGTAAGGTTGAAGCAAGTGTTGGTTTTGGCGCTGCACGTGAAGGACGTACGAATTCAGTGCTTGGAGAGTTGGGTAATTTCTTCAGTCCAGAATTCATGAACCGTTTTGATGCTATCATTGAATTCTCAGCATTGAGCAAAGAAAACTTGCTTAAGATTGTAGATTTAATGTTGGATGAAGTAAATGCTCAAATCGCTCAAAATGATATTCATCTTGACGTCACACAGGCGGTTAAAGAAAAACTCGTTGATCTGGGCTACGATCCGAAAATGGGAGCACGCCCATTACGTCGTACCATCCAGGATAATATCGAGGATGCTATTGCTGATTTTTATATCGAGCATCCTGAGTATAAAGAATTACTTGCAGACTTGGTTGATGATAAGATTGTTATTGTGAATAAGCCTGAAGAAGTAAAAGACACAGCGGATACATCTGATAATGAAGATGAAGAGAAATAAAAACAAGATAAGACCGGTTGATGGTCTTATCTTGTTTTGTTAAAGTAAGGTAAATATGAAAAATACAAATCAACTTAAACAAGAGATAAAAACTTTTTTATTAGAAAAGTAATGTTATGCAACATATAACCATTGCATAACTGTTGGTGACAATGCTGAAGAAATAGGGCATGCATTTCTAAAAGAAGCAGAAAGAGAGCAAGTAAAAATAGCAGGATACTTACATGATATTTCTGCTATTTATCCCAATAATGAAAGAATTTTTGTAGCAGAAGATATGAAGATAAAGCTATTTAAGGAAGAAAGACAATTTCCTCTGATTATTCATCAAAAAATATCAAGGATAATGGCTCAAAGAGAATTTGGTATCCAAGACGAAAAAATTCTTTCAGCAATTTCTTGCCATACTACCTTGAAGAAAAAATTTTCAAAGGTTGATTTAGTTTTATTTGTGGCTGACAAAATAAGATGGGATCAAGAAGGACAACCTCCTTATCTAAAGGAAATCACTCAGGCGCTAAATTATTCTTTTGAAGCAGCAGCCTTTGCTTATATTGATTATATTTTGAAACACGATATAAAAGTTATTCATCCTTGGCTTTTAGAAGCTTATGAATTTTTAAATCTGAGAAGAATTGGTTAATGAAAAAACTTTATCTTTGGTGCATATTCCTTATATTTTTCGTGCTAATAAATAACTAAAAATACTTTTAGGGGGAATACTTATGCTCTGGAGAATTTTAAACGAAGAAGATATGGCTCGGAAATATGATCAAGAAACGTCTTCAAAATACACAGCCTTTAATCAAGTCAATAATTATTTTATTGGAGCAATTAGTGGATTTGTGATAATAATCGCTCTCCCCTCATATATTTTCCTTTTTTACCCTGTTTACCTCATAATAACAATTATCCTTAATGTTCAAGACTATAGGATAAGAAAAAGGAAACTTGAAAAATTATTAAAATAAAAAAGAATAAGCTTTTTAGACTTATTCTTTTTTATTGGGGGAAATTATTGGACAATCAGAAGTCCATCTTTGACAGCCCAAGGTTCTTTTTCATTGATGTGATCGTAGAACATTATACCATTTGTATGGTCGATCTCATGTTGGACACACATTGAAGGGAAATCTTTCAGACGAATCTTGTGTTTCTCACCATTTTTGTCATAGTATTCTACAGTTACACGCGCGTGACGGATAACCAGACCAGGGACTTCACGATCGACAGAAAGACAACCTTCACCAGACTCAATAGCTGCATCTTGAACAGAGTGACTTACAATTTTAGCATTATACATGATTTCTGCCAACTTATAAGCTTCTTTAGGTGCAACTTCATTACCATTTTCATCTACTTCTGGATCGTTAGGGATAAGGACAGCGATAATTTTTTTGGCAATATCGAGTTGATTGGCTGCTAAACCAACACCTGGACGGAGCTGCATTTTTTCCGCCATTGCTGGATTTTGTGAATTACGGAGAAATTCCATCATTTTTTCGCCTAGAATGATATCTTCATCAGACAAGGGTAAGCTTACTTCATCAGCAACAGTACGTAGCGTTTCGTTTCCTTCACGGACAATATCGTCCATGCTAATCATATGACTTGCTTTGATTAATTTTTCTTGTACAGACATTTTTTTACTTCCTTGATATATTATTACTATTAGTTAATTATATCATAAATTTTCAGTCAAAAATGTTAAAATTGATTAAAGAGAAGGTTTATAAGGGAGCAGAAATGAAAACTTATAGAAAAAATACAGCAGCAATCATTTTGAATGCAGAAAATGAAATTTTACTCTTTCAACGTGCAGATTTGCCACAAATTTGGGGTTTCCCACAAGGAGGAATTGAGACAAGTGAAACCCCTGAACAAGCCGTGGTAAGAGAACTTGAAGAAGAGATTGGTACGCAAGATTTTGAAATTATAGGGAAATATCCAGAACTTTTACGTTATGACTTTCCAGAAGGTATGACTTTTCCTGATTGGAGATATGATGGGCAAGAACAACAGTATTTTCTTATCCGACTTTATCCCGAGGCTTCTATAAATGTAAAAACTGGTCATCCTGAGTTTATCAGCTATAAGGCTGTGCCTTTTGCAGATATTGATTTTAATACATTTAGTTTCAAAGCCGATGTATACCGAAAGGCCCTCGCTTATTTTAAAAAAGAATTTAAGGAAATAAAATGATAGAACGTATAACAGATAATAAATTTGATCTGGTCAGCAAGTATGAACCAGCTGGAGATCAAGGACAAGCTATTGAGACGCTTGTAGAAAATATTGAAAATGGTGAAAAAGCGCAAATTTTACGGGGGGCTACTGGTACAGGTAAAACATATACCATGAGCCAAGTTATTGCGCGGACAAATAAACCTACCTTAGTTATGGCACATAATAAGACACTTGCGGGTCAGCTTTACAGTGAATTCAAAGAGTTTTTCCCTAATAATGCTGTCGAATATTTTGTCAGTTACTATGATTATTACCAACCTGAAGCTTATGTGCCTTCTTCAGATACTTATATTGAAAAAGACAGTTCTGTCAATGATGAGATTGATAAACTACGTCATAGTGCAACAAGTTCCCTTTTAGAGCGTAATGATGTCATTGTCGTTGCTTCTGTTTCATGTATTTATGGTTTGGGTTCTCCTAAGGAATATCAAGATAGCGTCGTCAGCTTACGTCCTGGACTGGAAATTTCTCGTGATAAATTACTCAACGATTTAGTGGGCATCCAGTTTGAACGTAATGATATCGATTTTCAACGTGGTCGTTTTCGTGTACGTGGTGATGTTGTGGAAGTATTCCCAGCATCACGAGATGAGCATGCTTTTCGTGTTGAATTTTTTGGTGATGAAATTGACCGGATCCGTGAAATAGAAGCCCTGACAGGACAAGTTTTAGGCGAAGTAGACCATCTTGCTATATTCCCGGCTACTCACTTTATGACTAATGACGACCGTATGGAAGAGTCCATTGCCAAGATTGAAGCAGAACTTCAACAGCAATTAAAGGTCTTCCGTAGTGAAGGGAAGCTCCTTGAAGCGCAACGTTTGGAACAAAGAACCAACTACGATATTGAAATGCTACGTGAGATGGGCTATTGTAATGGTGTCGAAAACTACTCGCGTCATATGGACGGCCGTACCGAAGGGGAACCACCTTTCACTTTACTTGATTTCTTCCCTGATGATTTCATGATTATGATTGACGAAAGCCACATGACGATGGGACAAGTAAAGGGAATGTATAATGGTGACCGGGCGCGTAAAGATATGCTGGTTAATTATGGTTTCCGTATGCCTTCAGCCTTGGATAACCGTCCGCTTCGTCGGGAAGAGTTTGAAAGTCATGTGCATCAAATTGTCTATGTTTCTGCCACACCTGGTGACTATGAAATGGAGCAAACAGAGACAATCGTGGAGCAAATTATACGTCCTACAGGTCTTCTCGATCCTATCGTGGAAGTTCGGCCAATGATGGGGCAAATTGACGATCTCTTAGGAGAAATCAATGCGCGTGTTGAAAAAGATGAACGTGTTTTTGTAACAACCTTGACGAAAAAGATGGCTGAAGATTTAACTTCCTATTTCAAAGAAATGGGTGTAAAAGTTAAGTACATGCACAGTGATATCAAAACTTTGGAGCGAACAGAAATTATTCGTGACTTGAGATTGGGTGTTTTTGATGTATTAGTCGGTATTAATCTTTTACGTGAGGGGATTGATGTGCCAGAAGTTTCTCTGGTTGCTATTTTGGATGCGGATAAGGAAGGTTTCTTACGTAATGAGCGTGGCTTGATTCAAACCATCGGACGTGCTGCACGTAATTCTAATGGACGTGTCATCATGTATGGTGATAATATTACACAGTCTATGCAACGTGCAATGGATGAAACGAGTCGTCGTCGTGAAATTCAAATGGCATATAATGAAAAACATGGGATTGTGCCACAAACCATTAAGAAAGAAATTCGTGATCTGATTTCAATTACGAAACGTACCGAAAGTGGAGAAGTTGAAGAAATTTCAGCTGAAGCAATGACGAAAAAAGAACGTAAAGCATTACTTAAAAAGCTGGAGAAAGAAATGGCGGAAGCTGCAGGAGCGCTTGACTTTGAATCAGCTGCGCAGTTACGAGACATGATTTTGGAAATTAAGGCTTTAGATTAAATAAAAAAAGAGCAGGTGCTCTTTTTTTATTTTTCTTGTTCAGCGGCTTCATCCACGATGAAGGTAAACTCACAAGTTGTTACTTTCTTGCCATCAACATATGCGGCAGCATCAGCCTTACCTACTTTGCCGCGGAATTTAGTGATTTCAAATTCGAGTTTCATTACATCACCAGGAACAACTTTTTGACGGAATTTAGCTTTGTCGATGCCACCAATATAGGCCATTTTTCCTTGGAATTCTTCTTTTTTAAGAATCAAGATAGAACCGGCTTGAGCTAAACTTTCCAAAATCAAAACGCCTGGGAAAGTTGGGTTGCCAGGGAAATGCCCATTAAAAACTTCTTCGTTAATTGTAACGTTTTTTGTTGCAAGAATCTTATTTTCTGAGATTTCGTCAACATAATCGATAAACATAATAGGATAACGGTTAGGAATAACTTCCATAACTTCTGTCGCTGTCATAGCATACTTTGAATTTGTCATATTAATAGTACCTCATATTTTATTTGTACTATCTCATTATATCACTATTTTTATTGTTTTATGTATAAAAACATTAAAATGCTCCTTAGATTGCTACTATAGACCATGGAGAAATTCGATAGAGGTATAACTAGAGCCAAGCATGGCAAATTTTTAGAATATTAAACTTAGATGTTTATTACTAGAAAAAATGAAGCCACTAGTGCTATACTATTTGAGTAAAGATTACTTTAACATAAGCTCTATCTCTCAGCCACCCTTGGTTTGAGAGATTTTTTTATTCAGCTTGCTTTATAGCTTTGATAAAGCGGGCAGTAATCTCATGAGGACGTGTAATTGCTCCACCAACAACTTGAGCGAGCACACCAAGTTCCTGAATTTTTTTAGCCTGTTCGGGAATATGGATACCACCTTCAGCAATCACCGGAATATTGCTGTCCAAGAGTGACTGAATAAGCTCAATATCAGGTTGAGGTCGTTCTTTTGTTGCCTCAGTATAACCAGAAAGTGTGGTTCCGACAAAGTCACAACCAGCTTCATAGGCCGCTTTTCCAGCAGCAAAAGTATCAATATCTGCCATTAGCAATTGATGAGGATATTTTTCCTTCACCTGATGAACAAAATCTGCCATACTTAAACCATCATGACGTTCACGCAGTGTACAATCTAAGGCAATTACGGCGATATTAAGGCTAGCTAACTCATCAACTTCCTGCATAGTTGCAGTAATATAGGGTTCTTGTGGAGGATAATCACGTTTGATGAGGCCGATAATGGGCACATCAACAACCTCTTTAATTTCTTCAATGTCTCGTACAGAATTTGCTCGAATACCTACAGCGCCCGCATTTTGGACACCTAAAGCGATAAGAGGCATAATTCCACCATCAATAGTATAAAGTGGTTCGCCTGGCAACGCTTGACAGGAAACAATCAGTCCACCGCGGACTTTTTCAATAAATTCTTGCTTATTCATAAAACCTCTCTTTCATTCTTAATTTTATTGTATCATCAAATTTAGGATTTTTAAAACGTTTTCTTTTAGATCGAAGAGGGAAACTTGACAATTACAGGCTTTTACATTACAATGTTTTATGTAGTAAGTATTTTGATATACTAAACTATTTACTTATATTTTTTAACTTATATTTTCTGAAATATATTTTTTTATTTTAAGGGGACTTATTTATATGTTTTTAGAAGGAAAAAAAATCGTCATTATGGGTGTGGCTAACAACAAGTCTATCGCTTGGGGTTGCGCTAAAGCTATGAAAGATCAAGGGGCGACCTTGATTTACACTTATCAAAATGAACGTATGGAAAAACAGCTTGCAAAGCTTGCTGGACCAGAAGATCTACTTATTGAATGTGATGTTGTATCTGACGAATCTATCCGTCGCGCATTTTCAACTATTGAAAGCCGCGTGGGTAAAATAGATGGTTTGGTACATGCCATTGCTTATTCAAAAAAAGAAGAACTTGATGGTAATGTATCTGATATCTCACGTGACGGCTATGCCCTTGCACAAGATATCTCAGCTTACTCATTGCTTGCTGTAGCAAAAGCTGCAAAACCTTTATTCAATGAAGGCTCTGGTATTGTTACTTTGAGCTATATGGGCTCTGTTCGTGCGATTCCTAACTACAATGTAATGGGTATTGCTAAAGCAGCTCTAGAAGCAAGTGTACGTTACTTGGCAGCAGAAATGGCACACGTTGGTGTTCATGTTAATGCTATTTCAGCGGGTGCAATCAAAACACTTGCGGTATCTGGTGTGGCAGGCTACAAAGATTTGATTAAAGAATCAAACAGCCGTACAGCTGACGGTAAGGGAGTAACGATCGAAGAAGTTGGACAAACTGCTGCCTTCCTCGTTAGTCCATTAGCTACAGGCGTCATTGGAGATGTGGTTTATGTGGATAAAGGTGTTCACTTGACATAAGCAAAAACAGAGAAATACTTGATAGGGTTTTGGCCTTATCAAGTATTTTTTTATTTTTACAAATAAGAGTTGTTAACATATGTTGTTCATATTTTGCAGTATAAATTGTTGTAGCGATGTTACGCTTTTTCTTATATTATATTTCTTGTACATAAAATGTCGAAATGAAAGTGGCCACTAAATTTTTGACGAGAATAAAGAAAAGGAAAATTTAACAATGAAATTTGAATTTAAAAGTTTATCTACATATGAAGAAGATGCAACCCCTAACTTTATGGGCGGAGTAAACTACCACAGTCTAATCGAAGAATTTGACTCCATGGCCGAAGCTGTAAAATATGTGACTGATCATCACGGTTATTTGATTACAGATAATGGAAAATTTGCTTTTGAAGTAAGAAACATCTCCCTTATCAAATAACAAACAAAAAAGTATCTTCATAAGATACACATCAGTCGAGGAATAGAAAAAATCATGAAAAAAGAAAGTCTTTTTACAGCTACTTTCATTATTAATACACTTATTAGCTTTTTATTTTATATTGTTTTTTACGTTTTAACGTCATCTATAGGGACGTATGCGATGGAAGAACTCCATCAATCTACAGTAGTGAGCTTATCATTATCAAGTATCTTTGTTATCGGGGCGCTTATAGGGCGTGTATGGACCGGTATCGTTGTAACACGGATTGGGATGAAAAAGCTCCTTTATGTAGGTGGAATTATCTTTTTAGTTTTAACCTTGGGGTATTATGCAACGACTAATATACCTTTGCTCTTTATTATACGTGTAATTCAAGGTATGGGATTTGGGATTGGAGCAACAGCTTCAGGAACGATTGCTGGACATATTGTTCCAGCTTCAAGACGAGGCGAAGGGATTGGCTATTATGCTTTGTCCGTTACGCTGGCTGCAGCTGTGGGACCTGCTTTAAGTATTTCCATTTATTCTTCTTCGTTAGGTTTTAATGGGCTTCTTGCTTTGGCACTTATCTTACTTATTTTAACTTTTGTTTTGATATTCTTTGTCCATGTAAAAGAACTCTCCGAAGAAGAAGTGCAAGAAGCATTACTTCACAGTCCAAAAGGCTTAGATAAATACATCGAAAAATCAGCCTTACCTATTTCTTTTGTAGCCTTTTTGGCAGGATTTATTGACTCCGCTATTTTAACAGGAATGGGGCCATTTACATCCTTCTTACATATTTCGACTGCTGGTTCATTATTCTTTACCTTATATGCTGTCTTGATTTTCTTATCACGCCCATTAACAGGACGCATGTTTGATACTAAAGGTGACAATTGGGTTTTCCATCCTGTCTTTATCTTCTTTGCAATTTCAATGCTCTTCGTTGGTTTAGCAGGTTTCATGAGTCCAGGTGCTGGCTTTATCATTTTGCTTATTGCTGGAGGGACATTTGGTCTCGGTTATGGAGGAGTTGCACCTTTTGGTCAAGCTATTGCGATTCGTGAAGCACGCAAAGATCGTATAGGTGTTGCAACTTCAACTTTCTTTGGCTTTTTAGATTTGGGCGTTGGTGGTGGTCCGATTATTTTAGGAGCTATCATTCCAATGCTTGGAAAAGGCATGGTTGGATTCCGTAACCTGTATCTTTACAGTGCGCCAGCGGTTGTCATCGTATGGATTATCTATTATCTTGTGCATGGGAAAAAACAACACCAGACAAATGTTGCTTAAAAAATGGTATGAATGACATAGAATACGTAGTAGAGCTTTTAGAAGAAAAAAATGTGAGTGTAGTTAGTCGTAGGAAACACAGCTATATCATGTATCAAGGCATTGAATCAGAGTATCTTTATGTTCTTAAAGAAGGTGTAGTAAAACTGAGCAGTATTTTGCGAAATGGTCGTGAGTTTAATATTACTTATGTTTGTGAACCAGATTTTGTTTCATTGCTTGAAGAAGAACAACTGGATGGAGTTTCAGCTCTTTTTAATGTGAGAATAGAGTCGGATGAGGCAACTTTTTATCGGGTACCACGTAAAGTTTTTTGGGAATGGATTGATAAAGATATCAAGCTGTTTCGTATTGTGGATAATTTCTATCGTAAAAGATTAGTCATGATCTTAGAAGCATTGCAAAAAATGACTGTAAACGGTAAAAAAGGCGCTGTATGCGCGTGTTTATATAATTTCATTGATTGCTTTGGTAAACAAAAAGCGGAAGGGATATTAATTGATTTTCCCGTAACCAATGAAGACATAGCAGGATTTTGTGGAATCTCAACACGAACCAGTGTTAACAGAATACTTCGTGAACTCCGGGAAGAAAAAATTATTGATATTGTTCAGCATAAGATTATGATTTGTGATCAATACAGCTTACAAAACTATATCAGCTAGAGTGAAGAACAGAGTTCAAAACCTCCAGAATCTTAAGGTTCTGGAGGTTTTTTTGGCTAGAATAAAAGAAGCAACATAAACTTGCTTCTTTAGAGTGTATTATTTACGCTTTTGCTTACCAGCATTACGTCCGTTATTATTCTTCTTACGTGGTGCATCCAAATCTTTCAATCCTTGTTGTGTTGCAGATTTAGGAGTGACATCTTTTGGAAGATCAGCCATTTTTGGAGGATTATTTTTAAATTCTTCGTCAATTTTTTTACGCATGCGTGGTTTCATAACGTAAGTAATGATAATTTGTTGGATAACCATCACGATACCACCAACAGCCCAATAAAGAGCTACACCTGCAGGGGACATAAAACTGAAAACAATAATCATCACAGGACTCATAATGAGCATAGTCATACCTGTTTTCTTTTGTTCAGGTGTCATACTCTTGGTTGAAATCCAAGTTTGCAGGAAGTAGAAAACACCCGCAATCAGAGTGATTACAATACTTGAACGTCCGAGGTCAATTCCAAAGAAAGTTGCTGTTGAAATACCAGGAGTATAGGCTGCAGCATTATAGAGGGCAATGAAGAAAGGCCATTGGATAAGTAGGGGGAGACAACCCAATGAAGATAACATATTGATACCATTATCTTTTTGTGCTTTCATCAAAGCTTGTTGGGCAGCCATACGTTCTTCAGGTGTCGTTGCAGCTTTCAATCTTGCATTAAGTGGTTCAAACACTGGAGCCAAGTAAGCTGTTTTTTCTTGCATATAAGTGGACTTATAGGCTTGGTTGAGTCCCAATGGAAGGATAAGGAAACGGATAATCAGAGTGACTAAGACGATACCCCAACCATAACCAAGGTTCATGTTATTCGCAAACACATCGACAAAGGCTGACATTGGTTTAACAAGAATTTGGTAAGTCATACCATGTGTTGCAGCTTCGGTAGGGACACGCACACCATCAACAATATGGGTTTGGACACAGCCAGAGAGCAAGAGCAAACCAGCACTTGCTACACCCAAGAGGGACAATTTTTTGTTCAAATTTTTCAAAATAAATTCGCTTTCTATAAATAAACGGTCTGTTACCATTTTACAGGAAATTGCTTTATTTTTCAATAGGTCTATAGTCTGAAATAACCTATTTTAAAGGTTTGCAGCAGCTTATTTTTCTTGCTTGAAGATTAAAAAAGATTGAGTTTTTTATTATGTTGGTGATAAATAAAAAAGCTGTCTGTGACAGACAGCTTTTAGGACAATTTATCCGATAAATGTTGTGATTTCTTTTTCAAAATGATCAATTTTACTTTGTGCTTGTGCTTCTGTATCTGCTACAGCAGCCATATAGAATTTTATCTTAGGCTCTGTACCAGAAGGGCGAACAGCAATCCAGCTACCATCTTCTAAATGATATTTTAAAACATCAGAAGGAGGAGTTGTTAATTTTTCAACTTTGCCACTGTGTGATGTTGCAGTAAGTTCTTTGAAGTCTTCAGTCAAAAGAATTTCAAGACCGTCAAATTTTTCTGGTGCATTGTCACGGAATTTACCCATGATTTCAGCGATTTGTTCTTTCCCAGTACTACCTTCAAGCGTAACTGAAAGTGTCTTTTCAACAAAGAAACCATATTCAGCATAGATATCTTGAATACCATCATAGAGTGTTTTACCTAAAGAACGGTAGTAAGCCGCAACTTCACAGATAAGGAGCATTGCTTGGATAGCATCTTTATCACGGACAAAAGGCTTGATGAGATAGCCAAAGCTTTCTTCAAAACCAAACATGTAAGTGTGTTCACCTGTAGTTTCCCAAGCATGAATTTTTTCGCCAATGAATTTGAACCCTGTGAGTACATTAAACATTTCCACGTTATAGCTTTCAGCAATATGACTGACTAACTCAGTAGAGACGATAGATTTAGCCATAGCCGCATTAGCCGGTAATGTGCCAGCTGTTTTATGTGCTTCGAGGATATATTTAGCTAAGACGGCGCCGATTTGGTTACCTGTCAAAGGTTGGTAGCTTCCATCTGGTAAGCGGACTTCGACACCGATACGGTCGGCATCTGGGTCAGTAGCAACCAACATGTCAGCTTCAACTTTACGGCCAAGTTCTTCAGACATAGCAAAAGCTGCTTGACTTTCTGGGTTAGGTGACTTTACAGTTGAAAAGTCGGGATCGGGGATAGCTTGCTCTTCTACAACAGCGATTTTTTCAAAACCAGCTGTGGCAAGAGCTCGACGTCCCAGCATTTCACCAGTCCCGTGGAGAGGTGTGTAAACGATGTTAAGATCACGACCGTATTCGTTAATTAAATCATGATTGATTGTAACAGTTTCGATATTTTTAAGATATTTTGCATCAATATCTTCACCGATAATTTTGATCATACCATCCGCAATATATTTTTCCGTATCACCTAAAGTGATAGAGAAAATGTCGTCAATTTGTCGAATATATTCGGTCAAGGCTGCAGCATCTTCAGGTGGCATTTGACCACCGTCTTCGCCGTAAACCTTGTAGCCGTTATAAGGAGCAGGATTGTGGCTGGCTGTAATCATAACACCTGTGAGAGTATTCAATTCACGAATTGTAAAGCTCAAGGCTGGAGTGGGACGAAGACTGTCATAGACATAGCTTGGAATCCCATGGTCTGCTAGGATCGTTGCTGTTTCCATAGCGAATTCTTTAGAAAAGTGACGACTATCATAAGCAATAGCTACACCTCGTTTTTTCGCATCACCTTTGCTGTCCATCAGACGTGCAAGTCCTTCAGTTGTTAAGCGCACTGTGTAAATATTCATACGGTTTGTTCCAGCACCTAAAAGACCACGTTGACCAGCTGTACCGAACTCAAGATATGTATAGAATGCATCTTCCTTTGTTTTTTCGTCCATTGCAAGCAATTCTTTATGCAAGTCAGACGTTAAGTCAGCATTTAACCATTGTTCGTAAATTTCATTGTATGACATTGTTATCCTCCAAAGCCTTTGTTTTCAAGGCTTCAATTAGTTATTGTTTATTTTAAATCCTAATCAAAAATGAATTCGGTTTCAGATGTATTATATCATTTTTCATTTCTATTTTCCAAAAAATAAAAAAACAGACCATGTGAAGCCTGCTTTGTAATTTATCTTGATTTTTCTAAAGAAGGAACAATCGCTGCTGTTAAAATGACGGCAATAACAACTTCAGCAATGGAATTACTTGTAATAATCAGCTGAATAAGCCCTGCGAAAGTCATCCCTGTGTACTGACCAAAAAATAAAGTAATGAAACTTAAGACAAGTACTGTATTTGTAGCTGTACCTACAAAAGCAGCAATACCTGCACCTGTACGTGTTTTCATGGCTTTATAGATAAAATAAGGAAATACACCAATGAGGATTCGAGGGACAATAGCAACCACTAAAGCCCAGAGGGAACCATGATTTGTACCAGGAATGGGTTGAAGTGGGCTAAACACATAACTCAAAGGTGTAGTAAGGATTGTGGAATTAATAACGCTGATAATTCCCATTACAAGCCCTAAGAAAGCACCTTTCCGTGCACCTAAGACAATGGAACCGATGATTACAGGAATATGCAAGAGTGTAGGCACAATAGGCAATGGCCACACACTATAGACGATTTGGCTCAAAACTTGCACGACAACCATGATAGCAATAAAGATTGCAAGGATGGCAATATCGGATGCTTTTGATTTTTTCATGTTTTTAAATTTCCTCAATTTTAGTAGCTTGATCCAGCGTATCAACAATGGTATCAATATTTGCGAGTGCGCCTTCACCAAAGTCTCCACAAGCTAAGAGAGATTGTTTGGGTTGTATAACATTGTATCCTATTGATTTTAAAATATCAATATTTTTCATCGTTAAAGGATTGGCATACATATTAGTATTCATAGCAGGAGCAATATATTTGGTTTTGCTTGGATGTAGCGCAAGGGCTACAGAAGTTACAATATCAGAAGCGGCACCATGAGAAAGGCGACTTATGGTATCCGCTGTGGCAGGAGCAACAACAAAAATATCAGTGTGTTTTGCGATATCGATATGATTAACAACATCGGGATGTTCTTCATCCATAATATCAAGGTGTACTTTATTTTTAGATAAAACTTGCAAAGTTAAAGGTGTAATGAATTGTGTAGCTGCTTTTGTCATCAAAACAGTAACATTATGGTTCTTTTTGTTGAGCATTGAGACGATATCTGCAGCTTTGTAGGCTGCAATGCTGCCAGTAACAGCAAGAGTTATATTAGCCATGATGAGCCTCCTCGGATTTTTTTACAATTACTTGAGCAATTTGTGGTTTAGTTTGAAGCTGAGTAATATCCGCAGAACCACTAACTAAGAAGGCCAGATGGTTTTCTCCTTGGATATTAGCTAGATCATTTGCAATAATAAAATCAGCAGAAGTTTCTTTGAGTTTGCTTTGGGCAACCTCCAGCAAGTGCTCCTCACTGACGCCAGAAAGGAGTTTAAAGCCAAAAAGAAGAACTTCAGGTTTCCATTTTTTAATAAATGAAATAACTTTCGGTGTTTTTTCCAAGAGCATCATTTGGTAATCAGAATTTGAGGATATTTTTTTCTGTACTTCAGGGCGGAAATGAATGAGCTGTTCTTTTGTAAGTGGCTGTGGCAAGTCATCTACCCCAGTCATATAAACAGGACGATAATCAGAAACTGCCATACTGTGGACAACAACATCGACTGCTGGAAGAAATCTTTCTACATTATTTAGTAAATCTTGTGTATCGCCAATTGGGATGACAGTTAAATTTTCTTGTTCTGAGGGCAGCTGTGCAAAACGTCCAGCTAACAAAATAACCTGATGTCCGTGTGTCAAAAATTCTTCAGCAGTTAATTTTCCTAAACTACCTGTCGCGAAATTAGTGATACCGCGGACGGTATCAATGGACTCAGTGGTACCACCTGCTGTAATTAAAATCTTCATGGCTTTATTTTAACCTAAGTCTTTTCGCAATGCAAGAAGAGTATACCCCGCTAGGTAACAAAGCCAAGAAAGCGGTTGCAATAATTAGGGATATGAACTATAATTTAAAATGAAAAAGTCAAAAAGAAAAGAGAGCAATATGCTGACAGAAGAAATTAGAAATAGTTTTCTACAAGTTTTAGAAGAAGGTGTTAAGCCCGCTACAGGTTGTACAGAACCTGTGGCTGTGGCCTATGCTGCTGCAGTATGCCGCACATATTTAGAAGATCCCCATATCGATCGAATAAATATACGGGTGTCCGCTAATGTAATGAAAAATGCCTTGGCTGTAATTGTTCCTGGAACGAAAGAAGCTGGAGTAGAAGTAGCTGCAGCTGCAGGTGCCCTAGCAGGAAATGCTGAAGCTGGCTTGAAGGTAATTTCTGAACTCTCGCCAGATATAGTTCCAGAAATTATTAGCCTTGCTCGGTCAAACCAAGTAAAAGCTGAGGTTGCTTCTGTAGCAGATAAATTGTACGTTGAAGTTAGCATAGCTTCAGGGTGTGAAACAGTTACAGTTAAAATTGCAGGGGGGCACACTTCCATTTACTGGATACAAAAAAATAAAGAAGTGATTTTCAAAAAAGAAAAACTTCAATCTAATGAAGAATCAAGTAGTGTTGAATTTTTAAAAAAATGCAGTTTTGCGGAAATCTGGGATTTTGCAACTAGTCAAAATCTGGAAGATATTTTACCTTTAATAAAAGCACAAGAATTAAACATGAATTTGGCTTCAGAAGGTTTAAGCAATGATTATGGGATGGGGATTGGAAAAGCATTACTTAACCACAGAAGCCTTTCAGATCTCAGTCTTGAAGAGCAAATTGTTATTTGTACAGCTGCAGCTTCAGATGCACGTATGGGAGGCTGCCAGCATGCAGCAATGACAAATTCTGGCTCAGGAAATCAAGGAATTACAGCCACAGTTCCTGTTTGTGTCTTTGCACAAAATAGGAGTGTGAGTGAAGAAAAACTTATTAGGGCATTAACTCTTTCACATCTTACAGCTCTTTATATTCATGCATTTTTACCTTTACTTTCTGCTTATTGTGCTACAGATTCGGCAGCAATGGGAGCAGCAGCCGGTTTAATTTATCTCGAATCAGAGGATGAAGAAAAAGCTGGGATGGCAATTAAGAACATGATTGGTGACGCAGTAGGAATGATTTGTGATGGTGCAGGTTTTTCTTGTGCACTAAAAGTAGTGAGCTCTGTATCCTCAATGTATCGTGCAGTACAGCTGGCTCAGGCAGGCGTGGTTATTCCAGCAACAAATGGGATTGTTTCAGGAGAGGTAGATGACTGTATCCATGATTTAGGACTTTATGTTTCTAGCGGAATGCAGAATTCTGATCCTGTCATATTAGATATTATGATGCATAAGAAATAAAATCTAGAAAAAGAAAAAAGCTCAGAGAAAACTCTCTAAGCTTTTTTCTTTATTGTTTAGGTTCACCGTGGGGGTAAAAATTATCTTTTGCCATCTCATCATAGATGACATAAATAGCTTCACGAGGTGCTCCAGTATGTTTCATCACAGACTCTGTGATCTCTTTTGCTAAAGCTTTTTTGGCTTCAGCACTACGTCCTTCAACTAATTCAACATGTACAAATGGCATAGTAATCCTCCTTAGGATTGTTTAATATGCTTTTATTTTATCATTTTTTCTACAAATGAGCACCTTTTTAAATAGGGGCAACATAAGGATTAAAAAATAGTACACTTTCCAAGCTCATTTTTTTGATTTAACAATTTTTATAATTTATAATTATTCATATAATGTAATTTTGGAAAAAGTCACAACATTCTAATGTTTGTGGTTTTACTAATAAAATAGCTTGTTTTCACTTATTTCAGGAAAACTAGATATAGAGGAGGAGTTGAATAAAAAAATGGTTGTTGAATAAATATTGTTAAAATAGGAGGATATATTGTGAAAAATGAAAAATGGAAAAATTATTTAAAAAGTAGTCAATATATAAAAAAACATTTATTATCAGCCGGTATATCAGGAAATGTACTTCTAGCAGGTGTCGTAGTAGCTGGGGCTTATACGCTATTCCCAAACCCTATCGTTGCCAATGCTGCGGTATTAGGAGTAGAAATCTTTGGGGATACCACCTCTTCAAACAACACGACTTCAAGTCTAGCTAACCCCTATCCAGAAGGGTCACAACAAAATGTAAACTTTACAATTTCAGGGAATTCTGCAGTAACTACGAATGTCTTATCTGGTACGCGATATGCAGTCATTGTTATTCCACCAGAACTACGGGGAACGATAACACCGGGACAGGCAACCGGAAGCACCAATGTCTCGGTTGATTTGACTAAAGTTCCACTAATAACAGGACTAGTGGGAACATTAAATAATACGTTGAGTGGTTTAACAAGTATTGTTGACACAGTGACGAGTACAGCAGGACTGAAGTTTGATACCTCGCGACTCTATGCTGATTTGAATTTATTGTCCAATGTAATGACCATTGATCAAGGCGCATGGTCACAAGCAGCAACTCTAAGCCCTGATGGCTCAATGATTATAGTTGATTTGGATAAAGGTTTGGGTCCAATTTTAGCTAATAATGTGATTAATATCTTGCAAGACTTAAAATTAGCGGTTAATGACCTCAATGTTACTGTTACAGCAAGCGATCCTTTGGGTACATTACACTTAACAGCTGCGACTCTTAATACTACGCTGGCGCCCATAAAAACTGCTTTGACCGTGGCTATTGATGGTGTATTAACTCCTGTTTTAAATGATGCAGGTGTTTTGACACAACAATTGTTGGATGTTTCTTTGCTAGGAAGTACGACGGTTAATGTACCAACAACGATAAATATACCTACGACATCAATGACACAAGGAACTGTTACTTCAAAATTTGTTGGTACAATTGTCCAATCAGATATTTTGGATGTGAGTCTTTTCAGTGGATCAGATAGCTCTTCAAATATTTACTGGAATGGATTAGCTGTATTACCAACACCACCTGTAATTTCAACTGTTACCGGAAATTCTCAAGCCGGTTATGTTGTAAAAGGAACAGCTGACCCAGGAATTACAGTAAAGATTATTAATCCGGCTACAGGTCAAGAAATTGGAAGCGGATTAGCAGATAGTTCAGGTAACTATAGTATTACGTTGCCAGCCGGATCAGTTGGCGCCAATGCAGATATTAATGCCACCGCGACAGATACGGCCGGCAATGTAAGTGCACCAACAGCCGGCAAAACGCCAGCCGATGCGGATACGACAGCCCCTGATGCACCAGTAATTACCGGCGTCACAGGTAACTCTACAGACGGTTACACTGTGACAGGTACGGCTGAAGCGGGTTCGAAAGTAGAAATCAAAGATTCGACTGGCGCAGTTATTGGCACTGCCACAGCAGATGGATCTGGCAACTACAGCGTGAGCTTACCAGCTTCAGTTGGCCCAAATGCCGATATTACAGCGACCGCAACCGATGCGGCAGGCAACGTAAGTGCACCAACAGCCGGCAAAACGCCAGCCGATGCGGATACGACAGCCCCTGATGCACCAGTAATTACCGGCATCACAGGCAATTCGACAGATGGTTATACTGTGACAGGTACGGCTGAAGCGGGTTCGAAAGTAGAAATCAAAGATTCGACTGGCGCAGTTATTGGCACTGCCACAGCAGATGGATCTGGCAACTACAGCGTGAGCTTACCAGCTTCAGTTGGCCCAAATGCCGATATTACAGCGACCGCAACCGATGCGGCAGGCAACGTAAGTGCACCAACAGCCGGCAAAACGCCAGCCGATGCGGATACGACAGCCCCTGATGCACCAGTAATTACCGGCATCACAGGCAATTCGACAGATGGTTATACTGTCACAGGTACGGCTGAAGCGGGTTCGAAAGTAGAAATCAAAGATTCCACCGGAACAGTTATTGGCACAGCCACAGCGGATGGTTCCGGCAATTACAGCGTAACTTTACCGGCATCAGTTGGCCCAAACGCTAATATCACAGCGACCGCAACCGATGCGGCCGGTAACGTAAGTGCACCAACAGCCGGCAAAACGCCAGCCGATGCGGATACGACAGCGCCTGATGCGCCAGTAATTACCGGCGTCACAGGTAACTCTACAGACGGTTACACTGTCACAGGTACGGCTGAAGCGGGTTCGAAAGTAGAAATCAAAGATTCGACTGGCGCAGTTATTGGCACTGCCACAGCGGATGGTTCCGGCAATTACAGCGTAACTTTACCGGCATCAGTTGGCCCAAACGCTAATATCACAGCGACCGCAACCGATGCGGCCGGCAATGTGAGCGTACCAACAGCCGGCAAAACGCCAGCCGATGCGGATACGACAGCCCCTGATGCACCAGTAATTACCGGCATCACAGGCAATTCGACAGATGGTTATACTGTCACAGGTACGGCTGAAGCGGGTTCGAAAGTAGAAATCAAAGATTCGACTGGCGCAGTTATTGGCACTGCCACAGCGGATGGTTCCGGCAATTACAGCGTAACTCTCCCGGGCTCAATTGGCCCAAACGCTGATATCACAGCGACCGCAACCGATGCGGCCGGCAATGTGAGCGTACCAACAGCCGGCAAAACGCCAGCCGATGCGGATACGACAGCCCCTGATGCACCAGTAATTACCGGCATCACAGGCAATTCGACAGATGGTTATACTGTCACAGGTACGGCTGAAGCGGGTTCGAAAGTAGAAATCAAAGATTCGACTGGCGCAGTTATTGGCACTGCCATAGCAGATGGATCTGGCAACTACAGCGTGAGCTTACCAGCTTCAGTTGGCCCAAATGCCGATATTACAGCGACTGCGACAGATGCGGCAGGTAATGTAAGTGCACCAACAGCCGGTAAAACGCCAGCCGATGCGGATACGACTGCCCCTGATGCACCGACAATCACTAATGTGACAGGTAACTCTACAGATGGCTATACAGTGACTGGTACAGCCGAAGCCAGTTCAAAAGTAGAAATCAAAGATTCGACTGGGGCAGTCATTGGCACTGCCACAGCGGATGGTTCCGGCAATTACAGCGTGGCCCTACCAGCTTCAGTTGGCCCAAACGCTGACATCACAGCGACCGCAACCGATGCGGCAGGTAATGTGAGCGCACCAACAGCCGGCAAAACCCCAGCCGATGCGGATACGACAGCCCCTGATGCGCCAGTAATTACCGACATCACAGGTAACTCTACAGACGGTTACACTGTCACAGGTACGGCTGAAGCGGGTTCGAAAGTAGAAATCAAAGATTCGACTGGCGCAGTTATTGGCACTGCCACAGCGGATGGTTCCGGCAATTACAGCGTAACTCTCCCGGGCTCAATTGGCCCAAACGCTGATATCACAGCGACCGCAACCGATGCGGCAGGTAATGTAAGTGCACCAACAGCCGGCAAAACGCCAGCCGATGCGGATACGACAGCCCCTGATGCACCAGTAATTACCGGCATCACAGGCAATTCGACAGATGGTTATACTGTCACAGGTACGGCTGAAGCGGGTTCGAAAGTAGAAATCAAAGATTCGACTGGCGCAGTTATTGGCACTGCCATAGCAGATGGATCTGGCAACTACAGCGTGAGCTTACCAGCTTCAGTTGGCCCAAATGCCGATATTACAGCGACTGCGACAGATGCGGCAGGTAATGTAAGTGCACCAACAGCCGGTAAAACGCCAGCAGATCCAAAGGATACCACAGCACCAAATGCACCGACAATTACTAATGTGTCCGGCAATTCCACGAAAGGTTATGTCGTGACAGGTAAAGCGGAAGCTGGTTCCACTGTGAAGATTAAAAATGCGTCAGATACTGTCATTGGTAGTGTTGTGGCGGATGGTTCTGGCAACTACAGCGTAACTCTACCGGGTTCAGTTGGCCCAAACGCTGATATCACAGCGACTGCGACAGATGCGGCAGGTAATGTAAGTGCACCAACAGCCGGTAAAACGCCAGCAGATCCAAAGGATACCACAGCACCAAATGCACCGACAATTACTAATGTGTCCGGCAATTCCACGAAAGGTTATGTCGTGACAGGTAAAGCGGAAGCTGGTTCCACTGTGAAGATTAAAAATGCGTCAGATACTGTCATTGGTAGTGCTGTGGCGGATAGTTCTGGCAACTACAGCGTAACTCTACCGGGTTCAGTTGGACCAAACGCTGATATCACAGCGACTGCGACAGATGTGGCCGGCAATGTGAGTGCCCCAACCGCAGGTAAAACGCCAGCAGATCCTAAGGAACCTACAGATAGTACCGCACCGGATGCACCGACAATTACTGGAGTCACAGGAGATTCTACAAAGGGTTATGTCGTGACAGGTAAAGCCGAATCTGGCTCTACTGTGAAGATTAAAAATGCGGCAGGTACTGTTATTGGCAGCGCCGTAGCAGATAGCTCTGGCAACTACAGCGTAACTTTACCGGGCTCTGTTGGTCCAAACGCTGATATCACAGCGACCGCAACCGATGCGTCCGGCAATGTAAGTGCACCAACAGCCGGTAAAACACCAGCAGATCCAAAGGATACTACAGCGCCAGATTCACCTAAGGTTACGGACGTCACTAAGAATCCTGACGGAGGCTATGATGTAGGTGGAACTGCAGAACCAGGTTCTACGGTTACGATTACGGATGGCAATGGTAATGTGGTTGGCAGTGGTAAAACAGATGATTCTGGGCACTTCCACATTACATTACCAGCTGGTAGTGTGAAACCAGGGGATGTTCTTAATATTACAGCAACAGATGCAGCAGGTAATGAGAGTGCGCCAAGCCATTTTCAAATCCCATCTAATACCGTTGTACCAGTGACATTTGGTGGAAGTGGAGGTCAATATTCAAATGGCTTGCCAGCTTATTATGCCAAGGGTGTAACCCTTCCTGCAACAGGGGAAAGTGACAACACCCTGCCAACAGTAATTGGTTTTAGCCTTTTAGCTTTTCTAAGCCTTTTACTTACAAATTTAAGAAGAAGAAAAGATGTTAACTAAGATATATCATAGTTGGAACTGAAGCGATTTATTTCTTCTTTCTTTCCAAAACCCTGGGTGAAGATCTGGGGTTTGTTTTTTTATATTCTTGATAAAAACAACTTATTTTACCGTGGATAAAAAATTAAATGTAGATAGACAAATTCTAATAATATGAATAAAAAGAAAGAAATTTTCTTATTATGTAAGCATTAAATTATCTGAACGATATTAGAGAGTGTTATAATAGTGGTTGAGAAAGGAACTTATTTATGAGAAAATATTTTGCAGAATTTATCGGAACATTTGTTCTTGTATTTTTAGGTACAGGTACTGTAGCTATTGCTAATACTGGAGAAACCGCTATTGGTTACTTAGGCATTGGTTTAGCGTTTGGTTTAGCCGTAACGATTATGGCGTGCGCGGTAGGAGGTGTTTCAGGTGGACATTTTAATCCAGCTGTTTCCCTTGCTATGGTGATTAATAAACGTTTGGCAATCAAAGATGGTGTTGCTTATGTAATTTCACAATTTGTAGGTGCACTTGCTGCTTCTGCAGTATTGTCAATTTTCATTAAAGCTTTGAACCTTCCTAAAGATGGTTTTGGACAAACAGACTTTCCCAATATTACAGCTGGAGAAGCTTTCTTATTCGAAGCTATTATTACCTTCTTATTTGTATTTGTTATTTTGATGGTTACCAGTGAAAAATATGGGAATGCCGGCTTAGCCCCAATTGCTATTGGTTTAGCTTTAGCATTCTTGATTATTGTAGCTTTGAATTTAACCGGTGGATCATTGAATCCCGCACGTAGTTTTGGACCTGCTGTCTTTGCAGGCGGTTCGGCATTGTCACACTATTGGGTGTACTTATTGGCACCATTGGTAGGTGCGGCAATTGCTGCAGTAGCTGCTAAATTTATGGGTAGCGAAGATTAGTTATAATAGAGTAGATTAGTAAGTCTGCTCTTTTTTGATGAAAATTTATCTTTTGAATTTAGAAATTGTGAGTAAAAAAGGAAAAATGCCTCGCTTTACGAGAGCATTTTTATTTTATGCTTGTCTATTTCGACGTATCGAAAAAGCTACAAATGAGAGAATGAGTAGAACGAATCCAGAAAGGACAGAGGTAAGTCCATTGTCATCACCTGTTTTTGGTAAAGTATTACCAGATTGTTTTTTCCCTTTTTCTAGATGATTTCCAGCGGGCATTGCAGGGCTATTTGACTTACTTGTTCTCGTTGTCTGTACGTCTGTCTTCGTGCTTTTCTTTTTCTCTGTTATCACGGGGTTTGCTTTTTCAAACTGTGGCTGTTGAACGTCTTCCACTTTTTTGGATTCATCAACAATGACTTCTTGACTAGGCGCAACATGTACATCGACTTGATGCTTTTCTGCTGTTTGATTGGCCTCATTTTCTGTTATAGAAGAGTTTGCATTTTCTGTTTCAACAGCAGGTATTTCTTCGAGTTGCTCTGATTCGTCTTGCACAACTTCCTGATTAGGCGCAACATGTACATCGACTTGATTTTTTTCCGCTGTTTGATTGGCCTCATTTTCTGTTATAGAAGAGTTTGCATTTTCTGTTTCAACAGCAGGTATTTCTTCGAGTTGCTCTGATTCGTCTTGCACAACTTCCTGATTAGGCGCAACATGTACATCGACTTGATTTTTTTCCGCTGTTTGATTGACCTCATTTTCTGTTACAGAAGAGCTTGCGTTCTCTGTTTCAACAGCAGGTATTTCTTGGAGTTGCTCTGATTCGTCTTCTACAACTTCTTGACTAGGCGCAACATGTACATCGACTTGATTTTTTTCCGCTGTTTGATTGGCCTCATTTTCTGTTATAGAAGAGTTTGCATTTTCTGCTTCAACAGCAGGTATTTCTTCAAGCTCTTCAAAGTTGTTTTCAAGTGTTTCTTCAGTCGTTTCCTTGATTCCTTGTTCACCATTGGCATCACCATCTGCAAAAAGGTTTACAACATCGGAAGTTCCTTGATCTTGAATCGTTTCTTGACCATAGGGTTGGTAATTCACATTACACGTGTTAGTAAAGGATTTGATAGTATTATCAGTGATGATTGTGTTATACATGAAGCTAAAAGAGGCTAGGCGCGCATATTCGCGTTTAATTGTAATGCTAAATGAATCATCGGGAAGAATCTCTATGCTACCGTATCCTTTAGCTACAAACTCATCGCCGGTTATCTGGAAGTTTCCTAAATAATTTTCAATACTAACGCGAAATGATTGTGCATCAAGTTTTTGCCCAAGTCCATGCGTGTCAGTTAATACAATATCACTTGAGAGTTCTTCCTTTGTCATATTAGCATTAACAAACCAGCGTACTTTTCCTTTTTCGCCTAGCATGTCACCGCTCTTCCAAAAGAAAGGACGAGTTCCTATTTGCCCTGTATTTCCTGGGTCACCATGAATTGTAATTTCTTGGGCTGTTGCAGTGGTGCTTAAATTTGTTTTGATACTTGTATCGTTAGGATTTTTAGTTCTTGTTGCCTGTAATCCAAAATTAAAATAGCCTTTGACATGTTCAAGCTGATTAACTTTTTCATTAAAGGTGGCAATGACACGGTCTTTATATATGAGTGCTTCACCCAATTCACCTAAAGAAATTTTACGAGGAGAACCGTCGTTTTCTGTCATTCCTTGTAACTCGGTAGGAAGTGTGAAAGTAATCGTGTCACCAGCTTTTACCTTGAGGTTATCCTTGCTGCTGAACTCAACTCTGACAGAAGTCGTCTGACCTTGTGTCAGTTTAGTATTTGAAAATTTGAGACTATCGACAAAGTTGGTGTTGCTTAGTTCTGCAGCAGATGCATGTTCTGAATGGAGCATCAAACCTAAAAAAGCGGTAAAAAAAATGAGCAATATTTGTATTGTTCGTTTCATATAAGAGTATTTTTCCTTTTTGTTTTCTTTCTATTTTAAAAATTGACTTTTTCAGTCTGTTGAAAATTCTAACAAATTTATTTTATGAAAACAACTGTATTGACTTGAAGGAGCAAATATAATTAACAGAAAAACTTTTATTTTGATAAAATAGATGCAGAACACAGAGGAGTAAATAAAATGATAACAGCTATTGCAACAGATATGGACGGCACTTTTTTGGATGAAAAATCGACTTATGATAAAAAGTACTTCTCTACTCTCCAACAGAAAATGAATGCCAAGGGAATCCGCTTCATTGTGGCCAGTGGCAATCAATACTTCAAGTTAAAGTCTTATTTTTCAGATACGAAAGATATTATTTTTATCTCTGAAAATGGTGGGATTATCACAATCAATGATGAGATGGAAATGGTCGCAAGTTTTGATGCAAAAGAGGTAAGTCAAGTTCTAAAGTTACTTGAAGAACTCGAGATTCCTGTTGTTGTGTGTGGTGCCAAGAGTGCCTATACCTTAGAGAGTGTTTCAGAAGAGTTTGAAACTTTCGCCCATAAATATTACGAAAAACTGGAACTTATCTCCTCTTTTGATAAGTTACCCGATGATACAGTAGTTAAATTTGCTACAATTATCCCGGAAGCAGAATTAGCTGCTGTCACGGCAAGATTGAACAGTCGTTTTAAAAAAGGAATAAAAGCGGTAACGAGTGGGAATATCTATCTGGATATTGTCCTTGAGGGCAGTAATAAGGGAGCAGCTATTGAGAGAGTTTTGCAAGAACTTGCACTTTCACCGCAACATTTAGCGGCTTTTGGAGACGCCAATAATGATCTCGAAATGTTGCAAATGGCTGGTTATTCTTATGCCGTAGCCAATGCTAATGCTCAAGCGAAGGCCAAGGCAAAGAAGATTATAGGCAGTAATAGGGAAAAAGCCGTGCTGGCAGAGATTGATAAAATTATGCAGTGAAAGTAGGAAAAAAGTACAACTTCGAATGCGTACTTTTTTATTTTATGCTTTTTAAACTAAAAAATTAAGAAAGTTTTAAGAAATCAAGCTAAAATTTGTTAATAACTTTCTGTTATACTGAGGGCATCAAGTAGAAATGAGGGAAAAGATGAAGCATACCGTTCTAATTGTGGATGATGAAAAAGAGATACGTGAAGCGATTGCACTTTATCTAAAAAATGAAGGGATACATGGGATTCAGGCAAAAGATGGTGTTGAAGCACTGGAAATTCTTGATAACGAAGAAGTTCATTTAATTATTATGGATATCATGATGCCCAAGCTCGATGGTATCGCAGCCACTTTTAAGATACGCCAATCACAACAGATTCCTATTCTGATGCTGAGTGCTAAAAGTGAAGATACAGATAAAATTTTGGGCCTACAAATTGGGGCGGATGATTATCTGACAAAGCCCTTTAATCCTTTAGAATTAATCGCTCGTGTCAAGTCACAGCTACGCAGATATACCTCCTTAGGGAGCTATGAAAAAGCAGAAAGTACCATCCAGCTTCATGGCTTGACTATTGATCAAGACGGTAAGGAAGTACGAGTAGACGGGGAACTGATAAAATTAACACCCACAGAATTCAAAATTACAGAATTATTGGCTTGTAACGCTGGAAAAGTTTTCTCTATTAAGGAAATCTATGAACGTGTTTGGCAAGAGCCGGGATTTAATGCTGAAAATACTGTAGCTGTACATATAAGAAAAATCCGTGAAAAAATAGAAGTAAATCCAAAAAATCCAAAATATTTAAAGGTGGTGTGGGGCATTGGCTACAAAATGGAAAAATAAATTCGCTGTGAGTATTGGACTAGCTTTGCTACTTTTGGGAGTGAACAGTTTAGTTTTTACAGCCTTGAATGCTGAACAATACATTTTTAACGACTATTTTCAGTCGAAATACTTCAAACAAGAGGTTGCAACTTTAGAAGAAGCACTGATCAATACTCAGGTAAATCCAAATCTACCGATAAAGGTAACAGCAGAAGATATTGAAGAATATCGTATGAGTCAACCGGACAAGTATTCGCAAGTAAGTGTGATTAAAGAAGATCCTGTCTTTCTTGAACGACTCAAGGATGCGAAAGTAGCTGGTGACAAAACTGCAATCAAGAAACTTGAGGACCAACAAAATAAAAAGTTAAATGAAGTAGAAAAGTTTTTCACAGATGACAAATACGTCACAGAGAAGGTAAAGGAGCATAAGAAAGAACTTATTGCGCAACAAAAAACAGATTGGATGCCACAATATAAAGAGCTTTCCTCAGATATTCATTATCAAGTGACTGAAATTAACTCGGGGAAATATCTAGACAATCTGTCTGACAATAAAACCTTTGCTACAGCAAAAACTTTATTCAAGGGCAATATCAGTCAAATTAATTTTGAGGGTCAAAATCGCTTTGATGGTCAAATTATTATATTAAAAAATAGCAACTTCAACCAAAGAGCATCTGTTAAAAGCTTTACTGAAATGAAAAATCTAACCATTGGGCTTCTTTGTATGAGTATTTTGAGTTTTGCAGCCTTCCTTGTTTATTGGAAGAAAACGAAAAAAGGAGAAGATATACTTCTGGAAAAAGTTCAATCTTGGGATAAAATAGCGCTTGATGGGCAGATTTTCCTTGCTATGATTCTTTCCCTCCTTTATTTGTTACTTACACGTGAGGCTAGCCTTACATGGAGCTTCCTTCCATTGCTACAAAAATTCTGTTGGGCATTCTTAGTTCTCTATCTGTTTGCAATTGTGAGTTGGGGAATTTATCATAAAGCACAGGAGCGTGAAAATTGGCAACAAACCTATCTGGCCAGAAGTATAAGACTCTTAAAAGATGCTGCGGATAATTTTTCAACAGGGTCAAAAGCCTGGTTCATTTTCTGGAGCATGGGTGCAGTAGTAGTTGGTTTCCTGCTGACAATGATGTGGGGAGGACAAGGAATTATTCTTTACTTGTTTGTGCTTGTGATTTATCTTTTGTTGATTTTGATTTATCTGCTGCGGCGTTTGGTCATGTTTAATCAGACTGTGAAAATTATTGAGGAGATTGCTCAAGGAAAAAATGCGGAAGTCTTAAACGTCAAGCCCAAAGGGAAAACAGTTTTTCGTAGAGTTTCTGAAAATCTCAAAACCATCAATGAGGAAGTGAAAACTTCCAAAAGTCAACAAGTAAAAAGTGAGCGCTTGAAGACCGAGCTCATTACAAATGTTTCTCATGATTTAAGAACACCTTTGACTTCAATCATTACTTCTGTTGATTTATTGCGGAATGCCGATCTGTCCCAAGAAGAAAAGAATAAGTATGTTGCAGTTATCGATCAAAAATCAAAGCGTTTAAAAGTTCTCATCGATGATCTTTTTGAGATTTCCAAAATGGCCAGTGGTAATATTGATTTGAAAAAAAGTAGAATTGATCTTGTGCAATTGCTCGATCAATCACTAGCTGAACTTTCTGAGAAGATCGAAGATTCCTCCCTCAAGTTTGTTACGCAAACGGATAAGGAACTCTTGGCTTTAGTGGATGGGGATAAGATGTGGCGCGTTTTCGAAAATTTAATCCATAACATTTTGAAATACTCTATGGAAAATACTAGGGTTTATATCTCAGGACATAAAAGTGAAAATGGCACAATTGAATTGGTCTTTAAAAATATTTCGCGTGAAGAACTCGGAGAAAATAGTCAAGAATTGTCGCAGCGTTTCAAAAGAGGCGATTTATCGAGGAACACAACAGGTTCCGGCTTGGGGCTAGCTATAGCTCAGTCGATTATGGAAGCACATGAGGGACATTTCCTTTTAGAAACAGATGGAGATTTGTTTAAAGTAACTTTGTCCTTCCCGAGTTTAGAGCTTGAATAAAATAAAAAAAGCACTATGTAGATAGTGCTTTTTTTATTTTATTTTTTGTGGTGATCAAGTTTTTCTTTGACATTATCAACTGCATCTTCTGATGCATCTTTAATGTCTGCAGCAACTTCCTTCACCTTACCGATTGTTTTATCAAGGACGCCTTCAGCTTTTTTCTTGTTGTCACCTGTAACATCACCAACAACTTCTTTAGCGTTACCTTTGAGTTTGTCTGTTGTACCTCTGTCGACCATAAAAAATACCTCCTTGTTGTTTATACTTTTATTCTACTGGTTATTGTTTCCTTTTGCAAGGTATTCAACTCGTAAATTTTTTAAGCACCTGATTTATAGGATTTTCTGATGTATGACAGTTTTTATAGAAAACCTAATGCACTATATTTGACTCTGTGAGATTAAACTGCTAAAATTTATCCTAAAGTGACACTGTGTCATTTATAAAGTCAAGGGAGGAAAAAATGCCTAAAGCTACATATCTAAAACTTCCAGAAGAAAAAAAACAACGCATCTATGCGGCTTGTAAAACCGAGTTTGCGGATAAACCCTTCCATCAAGCCACGGTGAGAAATATTGTGCAAAGTTTAGAAATTCCGCGGGGGAGTTTTTACCAATATTTTGAAGATTTAACAGATTGTTATATCTATGTTCTGTCTCAAGAGACAAGTGAGCTTCACCAGCTTTTCTTAGATGCGATTAAAAAATATCCGCTTGAAAAAGCCTTAGATGAATACAAGCATTTGCTACTAAAGGAACTCGTACATAATGAAAATTACGCCATCTACAAATATCGCTTTTTAGATTGGAATCACGAATTGACATTAGCTTGGAAAAAGTATAATCCTCAAACATTTGTAAGTAAAGAGCCTGTTTCGCCAATGATTTCTGTGTTTAAAGCAGTTGTGCACGATCTTGTTTACAGACTATTTGCAGAAGAGTGGAGTGATCAAGAATTTGTTGCGCACTATGACAGTGAAGTCGCAGTGATTATGAAGGGCCTCTCAGGCAGTCAAAATCATCAATAAAGAAGAGAACGAAGAGTTCTTCAAGGAGTTGTATTATGTTTTTATCACTTAAAGAAATATTTTATTACAAGACAAGGTACACTTTGATTGCAACAATCATATTTTTGGTTTCTTATGTTGTTTTCATATTGTCAGGCCTATCAACTGGCCTTGCTAGCCAGTTTAAACAAGCTGTAGTGGATTGGAATGCAGAAAAGATTGTTCTGTCAGACAGTTCGAATAACATTCTGTCTGCTTCTCAGATTTCAAAAGCAGAGTTAGATAATATTGATGGAAAAGAGTTGTCTCCCGTTTCAGTTTTTTCAACTTCTATTAATCAGGGAGAGGATAAAAGAGAGAATATTACGGTTATGGCGCTCCCAATAGGTTCCGATATTCTACCACAAGTCAAGGATGGCGTTGATTTTTCAGAAGACAAGAAAGAAATCGTCATCCCCGAAAATCTTGCTGACAAGGGCTATAAAGTGGGAGACAAGATAAAGGTAGGGAATAACGATACAGAGTTAAAAATCGTTGGTATCGCCAAACCGACCTACTACTCAGCAACACCTGTCGTCTATAGTTCATTTGCTACGCTTTCCGCAATTAAAAACATGAACGCAGCAGCCGCAGATGATTCTGTTAATGGTGTCATTGTAAAATCGGGTCAAGTAACCTTGAAAGGTTCAAGTTCAGATAAATTGAAAGTCATCACAACTTCTGAACTTATCAACAATATCCCAGGTTATTCTGCACAGAAAACAACACTGAGCGCAATGATTTATTTCTTGTTCTTGATTGTGCTGCTCATTATTGCTGTCTTTATGTATGTTATTACGCTTCAAAAAGTTCCAATCTTTGGGATTATGAAGGCGCAAGGGATTTCAAACTTCCTTATCATGAAGTCGATCTTATGGCAAAGTTTCTGGCTAGCATTGGTCGGTGTAGTTGCAGCTTTTGGTGGGAGCTATCTCACAAGCTTCGTGCTACCGCAAGCTATGCCGTTTGCAATTGATTTTTCTATATGGACAATTTATGGGCTCATATTGATTGTCGTATCAATACTGGGTTCTGTATTTTCACTGTATACGATTAGAAAAATTGATCCTACTCAAGCGATTGGAGGTTAATAATGAAAGATATTCTACATATGGATAAAGTCACAAAGAGCTTTGGTAAGGGGCGAACAGAAGTTCAAGCCTTGAAAGGCATTGATCTACGGGTACAAGCTGGGGAGTTTATCTCAATCATTGGTCCTTCAGGTTCTGGTAAAAGTACTTTTCTAACAATTGCTGGAGGGCTTCAGTCTTCAACAACAGGGACAACAAAAATCAATACGATTGATTTTAATAAACTCTCAGAAAAAGAACGTTCAAAAGTAAGATTTAAAGAAGTGGGTTTTATCTTACAAGCTTCGAATCTCATACCTTATTTGACTGTCAAAGAACAGTTGAAACTTGTGGATAAGATAAATAAAAAGAACATTAATCGAGGTAAAATAGATGAAATGCTCGACTCTTTAGATATTTTAGAGCTACAAGATAAATATCCTGGGGAACTCTCTGGTGGGGAACGTCAACGTGTTGCAATCACACGTGCACTTTATAATGATCCAAGCTTGATTTTAGCTGACGAACCGACAGCCAGCTTAGATACAGAAAGGGCTTATCAGGTTGTGGATATTTTAAGAAAAGAAGCACATGAAAAAAATAAAGCCACTATTATGGTCACCCATGATTCGCGGATGATCAAAAATAGTGACAGCGTATATCGTATTGAAGACGGCAACCTCTTTAAGGTAGACAATCCTTGAGGGAGGATAAATAAAAAATGAGGGATAACTCCCTCATTTTTTACGGTTTATATTTTACGACGTTTTAAATAGAAGTAAGAGACGATGAGAATAAGAAAACCGCCAATCGAAAGAAGAGCTAAACCGTAAAAAATATGCGCAGCACTTAGATGTGATGATTGTGGATTAATTAATTGTAGGAAAAATGTTTTTGAATTATTTTGCTTCTCAGTAAGAAACAAGAGGAAAATAATGAGAAAGAATTGATGAATCAAGGAACCTTTTTTTTGAGTTGTGTTTTTTAGAAGAATACGGTGGTCTTCGGGAATATGAAGTGCCATGAAATACTGGTTATTGAGCCATTTGTTTAGGAGAAAATGACCATAGCTTAATAAGAAAAAACTAAAACTCAGAGCAGAAGGTACTAACGTCATCAATAACCCAAGCACTAATCCCAGTAAAATGAAATTATCCATGTGTGGGACCAATTGAGTGATTTTCTTATAAGTTGCTAATGCGATGACCATTCCTAAAGCATAAGGCAGGTACAATAAAAGATTTTCTGAACCTTTACCAAAGATATTGATGACATAGAGAGAACCGAACAGAAAAAGAAAATTACCAATTGCACCGTTAAGAAAAGTTAAGATATTTAGGGAAAGTGGTATTTGATAATTCCGGTATTCTTTTCTCGTTTTGTAAATAAGAAAAACAAAGAAAAAACTAAAGCCTAGCAATGAAACCCCAATAGCTAAGGCAGAACTTAGAAGTCTTCCCGTACGTAAGAGGATTAATAGAAGGCAGAGCCCCGTAAAAATAAATAGGTCTTTTTTAGAGAGATATAGAGCGGCTTCGGGTTTCATTTTGTTAGTGAGAACCTGTTTACCTACGGCTTCATAGGCATATCCAAGTGCAATTGCATAAAACAAAATGTATAAGCCAAATGATAAGGAAAGTCCCAAAGTCCCTGAAAGGGTCAATCCTGCAAATAAAGCAATCAAAGCTAAGAGAAGAAGAGGATAGGAAGTTTTCTTTTCCGTATTTGGCTGAAAGTGATTAAGTGTGACTGTCGCAGTAGGAAGCCATGAGGCGCTTAAACCAATAAGAACGCCTGCAGGAAGATATAACCAAGAATTCAAGGGGCCAATAAAAGCAAACACAGAACCTGCAAGGCCTGTATACAAGGATAGAATAAGAAGTTCTAAACTAGAAATAGTATTTTTAATGGCACGGACCAGAAAGACGCCAAGGATACGACAAGTATAGTATAATGCGAAGGGTAAAACAGAACGTTCAGTTATTCCATCATTTAAACTAAGAAAAAGCAAGAAGGGCACCATGATAACGGTATTGGAAAGGACCACTAACATTGACTTTCCCCAATCATAAGCTATTTCACGTATTTTAATTCTCATTTTTCTACCTCTAAATTTTTGCTAAGAAACAAAATGAATTATCTGAATTATTATATCACGTTGCCTATAAAGATAACAGGGAGTTGTGTGAACAAGAGAAAAATCAAAGAAGGAAGCAGTCTATATTAAAAAAATGAGTGAGATATTCTTAAACCTTAAAAAATGGTTAAATTGAACAATCAACTCGTTTAAGTTATAATAGATGCAATAAGGAGGGATTTATGAGACATATGAAAGAGAACAGTATGTTTTTCTAAAAAGATATATACTCTAAATCCCGCCAAAATACAGAAGTAAATAGTAGGGAGTTTAGTAGTGAAAAAGATTGAATTAAATGTATCGAGGGTGATTTATGGCTTATTGGGTTTAACTTTAACCTTTGATGTGCTCTTGTCATTAAGTCAACGCACACTTTATGAAAATTTAAGTTCAGTTCTATTGCTCGTAGCTCCAATCCTGATCATGGTTTATATCATTTCGACACAAAGTGGTAGAAAGAGTACGTGGAAAACAGCACTTTTGTTTTTAATGCTCTTTCTAATTTTTGTCCTTGAAACGGGTGTTGTGATTGGGCACGGCTTAAGTCCAACACCGCTCTTCAATGTTTTAGCGGTGATTGCATATACAGGTCTCATAAGAATTTTCCTAGAAAAGAAGTGGACAATGGAGTTGGCTACTTTGAAAAGATGGACCTTTGGACTTTCAGGAGTTTATCTTATCCTTGCATTCATCTTTGGTTTTTTTACGGTAAATCAAATTCCAACTGAAATATACAGCAATGTTCGTATCTTTTTAGTTATACTGACCTTGGCTGTTCAACTTTTATTGCTTGGTCTTTCAGGCGTAATTTTATTTAATAAATTAAGAAAAAGTATTGGAAATTTTGCTTGGGGCTTTACGGTAGTGCTTCTCGGCATTTTTGGAGGTATTCTTTTCTATGTACTACAGGCTGACGTCAATGCACAGCTAGTAGCCCGCTTTTTATTGCTTGTCCAAATCGTTATGGCAATCTCATTGATTATCGAAAGCATCTATACTGGTCTTTCCAATTACTTTAAGCCATACAATAAGATACTGCTTTACTTGGTTTCTATCTTGCCACTTGTTTTTCTTTTCGAAAATAAATTCTGGGGCATGAGCTATTTGAAAGAGATTTTTGAAATCATGATTAGTAAATTGACATTTTTTGCAGTATTTTTCTCAATTCTCACTTTTATTTATTATACGATAGAAACAATCTTGCTCTGGTATGCTTACAGTACAAAAAGCTATACGAGTGATCTCAGTCATATTGAGATTGAAACGAATTATCGGATCATTGTATTAATTCCTTGTATGAACGAAGAGTTAGTCATCAAAAACACTGTGAAAAGCTTGTTAAATACCAATTATGAAAATCTTGATATTTATGTGATTGATGATGCCAGCATTGATAATACGGTGCAAGAAGTTCAAGAATTCCAAGGTAATAAGAGATTCCATCTTCTCCAAAGATTCCAGCCTCAAGCGCAGCAAGGAAAAGGTGAAGCACTCAATTGGGCTTATAAAAAAATAACGGATTCCTATATTGATAAAGGTTATATTTTTGAGGAAACACTTATCACTATTATTGATGCAGACTCAAGTGTGGCAACAGATTACTTTGACAAGGTAAATTTGGTCTTTAACTCGGATTTTGAATTGACTGGTTTACAATCAAAAGTACAAGTAATCAACCGTAACAGAGACACATCACAAGATTTGGAATTTGGTGAGATTATTAATGCGACTCAATCTTTGCGTAGTAAAACAAATACCGTAGCCTTTGGTGGAAACGGACAGTTTTGTAAACTCAGCACTCTGTATTCTTTGCATGAAGCACCATGGACAACATCGCTAGTAGAGGATTTTGACCTTTCTTTACGTCTCTTTTTATCTGATATATATAATGTACGTAATGTCCAATATGATGATATTAAAATCAAACAAACAGGAATCTATGATGATACGATGTCCTTAGTTAAACAGCGCGTGCGGTGGGCACAAGGCAATATCCAAACCTTTAAGTACATATTCCCTATTATCAAATCAGAAAATTTAGAGTTCAAACAAAAATTAGAGCTGTGTTTTACTCTGATAAAACCTTGGTTGATGGCTATAGAATATGTAGTCGTTATTTACACAGGCGTTGTTTTATTTGGCACATTGCTGCTTTTTGGTTTAAACGGTGCAGTGAAAAGCTTTGTTATAATCTTTGCCTTGATGGTACTCTACATTTTCCTTATCAATATTGTCTGGGCAGTCCTGTATAATAAAAACTCTCAGGAAAAATTCAGATGGGGCCATGTTTTAAGCGATGCTTACTATTTGACCAAGTTTTTGATTGTTCTCAGTCAAATCTATCCGCAAGCGACACTCAGATATTTCAGATCGCAAAATACATGGGATAAAACGAAACGTCAAGCTTAATTTTTCATAAAAAAATTGTAAAAAGAAAGGATGCAACTTGAAAAAATATATCTTACAAGAGAATAATTTTGTTTATTTTTATAATAAAATATATGATCATGCGCATAGTATAAAAGGAGTGGAGTGCGTGCTTCGTGAACAAAATGATAAGCAAGAATGGGTCCTTCCACAAAATATCGATCATTTACCCTTTTTCATACTGAAAGACAATTTAAAAGAAAGCATCAAAGTTGCGAATCCCGAACATTTTAAAGTTGTCATTAAACTTACGCTTGAACAATTTTTGAGTCGCAAGTTTAAAAAGAATATCAAAACGATTGCTGAGTCACTCCAACCATTTGACCTTATTATTGAAATATCTCATAATGAGATTGTGAAAAAGAAGAAGAGTCTAAGACGTGTCAGTCGTAGAATTACAAAGTGCAAAGCCTATGGTATCAACTTTTCTATCAATAATCTTGGAGCCGAATTCTATTTTGCCCGCAACATTCATCGCTTGCTTCCTTTAATTGATGTATTGAAGTTAGATATGCGACATTTTAATGATAAAGAAAAATGGATTGATTTAACCATTAAGTTTTGGAAGAAACTGGCCAATAAATATCAACTTGAGTTAGTTGTGTCCGGTGTTGAAACGGATGAAGATGAAAAACTTGTTGATTTATTAGACATCAATTTGAGGCAGGGTTATCTCTATGGCCCACCTCAACCAGCGATTGACTGAGAAAACTTTTTACCCCTGAACAGAAGGAAAGAGCTTTTCAGTATATTTGAGGAGAAAAGTAGGCTTGAAATTTGACGAATTAATTTTTTATAGACAAAAAATTTGTGATTTTACTCAAAATGACAAAGAAGAATACGAACTGTTATTGAGATATAAACATGCTGATGTTTGTTATTTCCCGTCGGAGATGTTTGATGAGATTGTTTCTGACCATCAGCTCCATAATTTATACCTTCAAAGGCTGGAAGTCCTCTTGGAAGAACAGCTCAGTAAGGATGATTATATTTATTCCCTGAATCTGGATTATCAAGAACTTTATTTTGAAGAAACGGTAGAATTTTTGAGGACATTTAAATATAGGAACAGGTTAAGATTAGAACTCACAGAGCGCTTGCCCGTAAACTGTCAAAATGAAGAAGACTTCTTGCCGATTGAAGCCATCCAAACGCTTAAGAATTTGGGATATGCGATTGCTCTAGACGATTTTTTATCGGGGATAAATCATTATAAAACGCTATTCATCCTAGATGATTATATTGATCGTGTAAAGATTTCAGCCTTAGATTTTAACAGTTATTTATCACCTACTAAGTTAAAGGATTTTATATTTTCAATTGTTGATACGATTAAATTTCTTAAGAAGGAGATTGTAATTGAAGGAGTTGAGGTGGAAGAGCTTCTCGCAAGTTTTCCAAAAGAATGGCTCCAACAAACTTATTACTATGATAGACCGCATAGCTTCTAATAAAGGAGAAAAAAGATGATTCATATTGATGACATATTAGGCAGTAACTTTATTGATAAAATTTTTTTAATGCCTACCGTTCTAGGTATGATGTTTATTGCTAAGTATATGATTCAGTATTATCAGTTGGATCGAAATAAAGTCACTGCTTATATCTTATATTCGAGCAATTTTGCTTTATTTATAATTTTACTTAAATTTCTGTTTAACGACATTGACCAGGGTTCGCCCTATGGTTATATTATTAGTGATATTTCTTTAGTCTTTATTGCGATTTCGGTCGTTTATTTAGTTGCACCCCCTACCAAAAATATTGAATACGAGGTGTTGCCACAGTTTATTATATATTATGGACTTTATTTGCATGTTTACGGTTTTGATATCCAATCCTCTCTCTTAGTGCTTTCCGGATTGACTATATTTTGGCTTGTGATTTATGTGCTATGTAATTATAAGGAATTGATTTCGAAATATTACATTTCCTACTTTTTCCTTAGTATATTTATTACCCTTGCAGCAATATTAGTAGCTTTTTCGCAATTTGACATACCAATGAGCTATGTGCTTGGTATTTTAGGAAAGGTATTAGCTGTGCTAGTTATCGCGAAGATCGCGATACATTTAATCAGTATTATTGCCTTGATGTACTCGGATTTAAAGAAAGATGCTTATATAGATGCTTTAACCGATACTTATAATCGTAAAAAGTTTGAAGAAGTCTTGAAGGAAATTTTAGACAGTAAGAATGTTCCACTTTTTTCGATTGCTTTGTTTGATGTGGATTCATTTAAATGTATCAATGATTCCTATGGACATTTGGCAGGAGATTATGTGCTGCGGGAGATAAGTTATGGCATTAAAGATACTTTACTTCAAGAGCATAATAATGGTCAACTGTTTCGATATGGTGGTGATGAGTTCTTTGTGCTCTTTAGAAACCAGTCTGGGGATAAGGTCAAAGCAATAATGGATGATATCCAAAAAAATATCTCGGAAAAAGATTTTATCTATAATGATACCTTATTAAATGTTTCTATATCTGTAGGTGTTTCAGAAATAAGAGATGAAAAAAGTCTGAAGGACATTATTGATAAAGTTGATAAAAACTTATATGTCGCAAAAGCAAACGGGAAAAATCAAGTCTTCTATATGTAAAGAAGAGTAGAAATGGAGTAGACATGAAAAAAATAATGCTCGTTTTTGGTACACGACCAGAAGCAATTAAAATGGCACCCTTAGTCAAAGCTATCGAGAAAGATGAACGTTTTGAAGCTGTAACGGTGGTCACAGCGCAACACAGAGAAATGCTGGATCAAGTTCTCGATATTTTTCACATTCAACCTGATTACGATTTAGATATCATGGGAAAAAATCAAAGCCTTAGTCAAATCACCACACGTGTTATTGACGCCATTGATCAAGTGCTGGTAGAAGAAGCACCAGATATCATGCTTGTTCATGGAGACACCTCGACAACTTTTGCAGCCTCTATTGCTGCTTTCTATCATAAAGTAACTTTGGGACACGTAGAAGCAGGATTGAGAACTTGGGACAAATATTCACCTTTCCCAGAAGAAATGAACCGTCAAGTCACAGATGTGCTCTCCGATATTTACTTTGCACCAACTGAAGAAAGCAGACAAAATTTATTAAAAGAAAATCATCCGGATGAGAATATCTATGTGACAGGTAATACTGCTATCGATGCTTTACGATATACTGTACCAGCACATCTTCAAAAGGATCGTCGCCAGATTCTGGTGACGATGCACCGCCGTGAGAATCTGGGTGAACCAATGGAAAATGTTTTCCGCGCCATCAAAACGATTTCCGAAGAATATGTCGACTTTGAGGTAGTTTATCCACTTCATAAAAATCCAAAAGTGAGAGAAATTGCTTATCGCATTCTTGGCGACTTGCCGAATGTGCGACTGATTGAACCATTAAATGTGGTTGATTTTCATCGTATGGAAAACGAAAGCTATCTTATCCTGACGGACTCAGGTGGTGTGCAAGAAGAAGCACCTTCTTTTGGTGTGCCTGTCCTTGTGTTACGTGATACAACAGAAAGACCAGAAGGCGTAGAAGCAGGCGCCTTAAAATTAGTCGGTACAGATGAAGCCGATGTTTATCAAGCCATACGGGAACTTCTTGATAACGAAGAAGCCTATAATGAAATGAGCCACTCTAAAAACCCTTATGGTGATGGACATGCCAGTGAAAAAATACTTGATGCTATTGATCAGCATTTTAAACACTGAACACCATGAAAATCGTAATAAAATACTCTGACTTCTTATAAGGTCAGAGTATTTTATTGCGAGAAATCATCCTCACTATTTGTACTATAAAAAAATCAGATATATAAAAGTTTTTTCCTCGCGTTTTTGAGGGAAACTGATATAATGATTCTAAGAAACTGAGACAATATTATTTTATCCTCTCGTAAAGTTTCTGGAGAAGTATGTACTTCTACCTTTTATAAAAATGAAAGAGGTTTTTGTATGAGTTATGCGAATGAAAAATCGTTTAACAAAGCTACTTCAGCGGGCTTTATAATCGCGCTTGGAGTAGTTTATGGTGACATTGGGACAAGCCCTTTGTATACCATGCAGTCTATTGTTACTGGACAAGGAGGCTTGCAAAATATTTCAACGGACTTTATCCTTGGTGCGGTTTCCTTAGTTATCTGGACGCTGACCTTGATTACAACCGTTAAGTATGTGCTGATTGCCCTCAAGGCCGATAATCATCAAGAAGGTGGGATATTCTCCCTCTTCACCTTAGTTCGACGGATGGCTAAATGGCTGATTATCCCAGCAATGATAGGAGGGGCCACCTTACTTGCAGATGGGGCTTTGACTCCAGCAGTTACAGTTACCTCTGCTGTCGAGGGCCTAAAAGGAGTTCCTGGTTTAGGAGAAATCTACGCCAACCAGTCATGGGTTATTGTTACAACGCTTATCATTCTGGCTATACTCTTCCTTATTCAACGTTTTGGAACCGGCCTAGTCGGAAAACTTTTTGGACCGATAATGCTTATCTGGTTTAGCTTTTTAGCTATCACAGGTCTTTTAAATTCCTTTGCGAATCTTGAAATTTTTAAAGCAATCAATCCTTACTATGCTGTCCATCTCTTGTTAAGTCCAGAAAATAAGGCAGGGCTCTTTATTTTAGGTTCGGTATTCTTGGCGACTACCGGAGCAGAAGCCCTTTATTCTGACCTTGGACATGTGGGCAGAGGCAATATCTATGTCAGCTGGCCTTTTGTAAAACTTGCAATTGTTTTATCTTACTGTGGACAAGGGGCTTGGCTTTTGGCACATAAAGGTGGCGATTTGGGAGGTATGAACCCCTTCTTCGCTGTAATCCCTACAGACATGATGATCTATGCCGTTGTTTTAGCGACTTTAGCTTCTATTATTGCTTCACAATCTCTGATTTCGGGATCATTTACCTTAGTTTCAGAAGCCATCCGCTTGAAGCTTTTACCGATGATGCGGATTTACTATCCAGGGAAAACTTTAGGTCAGCTTTATATTCCAGCAGTCAATTTGATTTTATGGCTTTCGACAAGTGCGATTGTACTTTATTTTAGAAGTGCGGAACACATGGAGGCAGCTTATGGTCTAGCCATTACTGTCACTATGCTTATGACAACAGTACTTCTGGCATATTATCTCGTTTACCGAGGCTTAAAGAAACCTTTGGCTTACCTGATAGCTGCATTCTTTGCTAGTATTGAATTGATTTTCTTTATTGCCTCAGCAGCCAAGTTTGTTCATGGGGGCTATGTTGTAGTGATTATGGCGGCCATGATTATATTTGTGATGTTTGTTTGGTTCCAATCAAGTAAAAGCGTGAACAAACATATTAAGTCACTGGATCTCAATGATTTCAAAGGACAATTGAAAGAACTCAAAGAAGACAAGGAGATGGATCTCTATCAAACCAATCTCGTTTATTTGAGTAATAAAATGGAAGGTGATTTTATTGACCGTTCTATCCTATATTCAATACTTGATAAACGTCCTAAAAAGGCGGAAGTTTACTGGTTTGTTAATGTGAAAGTTACTGATGAACCATGGACTTCCGAATATGAAGTTGATATGATGGGAACAGATTATATCGTTAAAGTTCATTTGTATCTAGGGTTTCGCATGAAACAAGAAGTGCCCCGTTATCTTCGGACGATTGTTAAAGATTTAATAAAATCAGGACGATTGCCTAAACAAGAGCAAAAATACACCACAATGCCTGGTAGGGATGTTGGTGACTTCAGATTTGTAGTTATCGAGGAACGGGTGACAAATGCACAAAAACTTCCAGCTTTTGATCGATTCGTCTTGAAAGCAAAAGCCCGAATCAAGCGTTATACAGCAACACCAGATCGCTGGTTTGGCTTACAATTTTCGGAAGTGTCACTTGAGCGGGTGCCATTAATATTATCAGATGTATATAATTTGAGCATCAAAGAACGTCCAAAACTAGAAGATGAAGGTGAAGAAGACATAAGCTATTAGTATAGATACAATTAACCAGAACAACTGGATTTTTCCAGTTGTTTTTTTGTCATGTCACTTGTTGAAGAGTTACTACAAAGTATCTAAGGCACCTCGGAGTACCTACTATACAAATAGTAAATCTTGCTATATAATGAGTGCTATAGAAACCTGTAATTCATAAGGAGGAAAATATGAAGGCAATAGAAGTATCTGAATTTGGTAACAGTAACGTTCTTAAGTATAAAGAGCTTAAAGACCCGGTTATGAAAGATGACGAGATTTATGTCAGCCTCAAAGCTGCAGCGGTCAACCCTGTTGAAACCTATGTACGCCAAGGAACATACGCGCAACTGCCTTCGCTCCCTTATATCCCAGGAAAAGATGGAGCTGGGATTGTCAAAGCTGTAGGTGCACAAGTGAAAAACTTTAAGGTAGGTGATCGTGTCTTTGTGACTGTAGAGAGTGATGCTCAGTTTGGAACATATGCGCAAGCAATAACATGCAAGGCCAAAGAAGCGACCTTACTCCCAGAAATTATGACTTATAGTCAAGGAGCAGCACTAGGATCGAGCGGCTTAACCGCCCTTTATGCCCTTAATCAAAAAGCGGGCCTTAAGTCTGGAGAATATATACTTATACATGGTGCAACTGGAGGAGTGGGGACACTTGTCCTTCAATTTGCCAAGCTGTAAGGTGCCAAGGTTATTGCAACAGCAGGGTCTGAAAAGGGCCTTGAGATATTGAAAAAGCTTGGTGCAGACTATGTCTTTAACCATCATGCTGAAGGATATATCGAGAGAATACAGGACTTGACAAAGGACCATGGTCTTGATGTGATTATCGAAATGCTTGCAAATGTTAATTTGCAGAAAGACTTAGATGCTATTGGCAACAACGGGCGAATTGTTATTATTGGTAATCGAGGTGAAGTAACCATTAATCCTCGTGTCTTGATGATGAAAGGGGCACATATCACAGGTCTAATGTTGGCAAATATCACACCAGAAGAAGTGGAGGAAAACACACGCTTGTTACTGCAAGGTTTAAGTGAGGGTGTTAAACCTGTCGTTGATAAAGTATTCCCACTCGAGCAAGCTGCGACAGCGCAAGATTATATCATGGAAAACAAAGGAAGTTTGGGTAAAATCATTCTTGATACGGCAGCTGAATAATCTGAATAGATGAAAAATAAAAAGGCAGGTTTTAATCTGCCTTTTTATTTTAGAAAATCCTTGACTTTAGTGCGGAATCGTACTATAATAGAATGGTACGATTTCGCACTAAAAAGGAGCGGTTAAATGAAATATCGGGAAATAATGACACAATTTAGCACAGCGCTTGGCAAACTTGATATGGCTTACGCGCTTGTGGCGCATGAATATAATCTGACTTTTAATGGACTAATGACGCTCTATATTATCGATGAAAGTGATACTGTCACCCAAAAAGAAATAAGTGAAATCTTATTTTTGCCGAAATCAACAGTACATAGCTTACTTTTGAAATTGCAAAAACAAGATATTCTTCAACTCACTAAAGGAAAAAATGAAAAGGAAAAATTTATCGTTTTCACTCCAAATGGAAGAAAAGTTTTTGAGGAGATTCAGGAGCAAACAGATATCTTTGAAACACAAGTTATAGAAGAATTCGGCTTGAAGAACACACAAGTATTTTTGGAGCATACGAAAACTTTTACCGAAAGCTTGCTCGAAAAAGCACAGAGAGTTATGGAGGATAAAAAAGATGAAAATTGAAATAAGAGCATTTGATCCAAAGGATTATCAAAAAGCAATCCAGTTTGCTGTTAAAGGGATGAGTTTTGATAGGTACAGTAATAATAAAACCATCATCAATATGTATGCCAAAAATTTTCTATATTTTGAGCTGTCAAAAGCTACGCAAGCTATTGCTGCCTATGTTGATGGTGAAATGGTGGGCTTATTGCTCGCAGAGATATATGGAGAACCTAAACTGAAACAAACCTTTGGCCAAAAAGCTTACATGAAGACTTTTAACTTTTTGCGGACCTTTTCTAAAAACAAAGGCTTAGACACTTATGAAGCTACGAATAAAGAATTATTACGGTCGTATAAAGGTGAAGCATCACCTGAGGGCGAAATTTTGTATTTGGCTGCTGATCCCGAGAAAAAAATCAAAGGTGTAGGTACCGCTTTAATCAATGAACTTACGGCGCGGGAAGCTGGAAAAGAAATATTCCTCTTCACAGACACGGGCTGTACTTATCAATTCTATGAATACAAGGGTTTTCATATGGCCGGAGCTCGAGATATTCAACTTGATTTTGGTCAAAATCGAATCGATTTAACTGCAATGCTTTTTAGTAAAAAGTTAGCGCAGCAATAAACAATAAAAAACCGTAAGCTTAAAACTACGGTTTTTTATTGTTTATGGATGAAGAAGAAAAATACAATTGGGCTAATTTTTCTTTTTGGATAATATTAGTAGTATCAATGAAATAATCGCATTGCCATTTTTGGGCAGCCTGCGCAGTTTTGTTGAGTGAAGTTTCCCAGGATGGGTAAAAACGCAAAGCCATTTTTCCAGTAATTCCCTTGTGTTTTAAAATCTTTTTTTCTCGAAGAACGCTCTTGGGAATGATAAACTGGCCACTCAAGGGTCCATCAATGACTGAAATGACAAGTTTATCGGGAAAAGCTTCAAAACTAAAGGGGATATTTTTGTTGTTGGTGTCCTTTTCCCAAAATGCTACAAAATATCCTTGTTTTTTAGGAGTTTTTTTAGCGCGACGACTTCGAAAAGATAGTCCATCTGCTTGAAAACAAAAACCTTCGTATTCAGAATTATAAGTATCTTTTGTAGGTATACTTGGAGATAAGCCTAAATCATTCAAAAGGGTCGTTATATAGGTCAGCGAATTATACATGGTTTAAGTTTACCACAAGTAAGAGAGAGAAAAAATCAAAGCTACTTATTTTGACACAGCAGCAATCAAAATAGTTTACAAAAAAATAGGAATGTAGTATTATTGACTAGTCAATGATTGACCGGTCAATTTAAAAAAGGGGGACAAATGAACCTTAGACAAATGAGTCAGCTCTTTTACAAGCTAAAACTAGCGAATCAAGAGATGACAACGAAGTTTGAAAAAGAAACTGGCTTTAGTATAACCCGTTATGAGCTTATGATGTTTTTGAAGGAAAACGGTCAATGTTCTCAAGGGCAATTACAGAATGAGTTAAAAATAGACAGTGCAGCTATTACAAGGCATCTAAAATTGCTCGAAGCAAAAGGTTATGTTACCCGTGAGAGAAATAAACAAAACAATCGCGAAGTTTTTGTTAAAATCACGGAAAGCTCAAAAGAGGCTTTGGAACGTTGTGAAAGAAACTATAATAACTCTTCTGAGAAAAGTTTAGAGCTAGCACTCACAGCTCAAGAAGAAGACGTACTTCTTGAGCTGCTCACAAAGTTATTGGGACATAAAGGAGAATAAAATGTCAACTCGTATTGTAAATAATGATTTTTCAGAAATCACATTTGGAAGAAAATCCGTGCGTGTTTATGATGAAACTTATAAAATTTCACATGAAGAAATGCTTGAAATGATCCAAGAAGCAACAACAGCACCATCATCTGTAAATATGCAACCTTGGCGTTTTGTTGTTGTTGAAAGTGATGAAGAAAAAGAAAAATTAAAACCTTTAATTCGTTTTAATACCCGTCAAAATGAAACTTCTTCGGCTATGGTTCTTATTTTTGGGGATCTTCTCTGTTATGAATTAGGGGAAGAAATTTATAACCAAGCTGTAGAAGAAGGCAAGATGCCAGCAGAAGTACGTGATCAACAGTTAGAAGCGATTATTCCTTACTACCAAAGCTTTAGTAAAGAAGAAATGAATGATGTTGTCAAAATTGATTCAAGCTTAGCTGCAATGCAATTTATGCTCATCGCACGCGCTCATGGTTACGAAACAAATCCTATCGGCGGATTCGAGGCCGACCAATTGGCAGAAGCTTTTGGTTTGGACGAAAACCGTTACGTGCCAGTAATGATTTTATCTGTCGGCAAAGCCAAAGAAGCAGGCTATGAATCTGTAAGATTAGCGGCTGAAAAAATTACAGAATTTAAATAATAAAAAGATGCTAGATTATCTAGCACTTTTTTATTATTATTTATCTTTCTTACTTACTTATTGTTGATAATTTGAATTTCTCCCTCAACACCAAGAATATCCTTGATTTTAGCCTGTAACTCTTGGATAGCCTCTAGTGCACGTTCTTGTTGAGAAGGGGTTACTGCTTCAATCACCAAGATGGCGTTTGTAGTTTCTTCTGTCAACATGGTACGTTGGGCTTCACGCCAATTCAAAGAGCGACAGATCGCACCATTAAGGTCATAATATATAATTTCTTGCGCAAGAGCTGGCTCACTCTTTTGCGCTCCCAGAGGATAAAAATCTTCACCCCCCTTGGCTAAGCCTAAATGTAAATCGCCGTTGATTTTATCTAAGTCCTCACCGCCACAAGGTACACCGTAACGAAGAGAAATACTATTATAGATATCCACAAGTGGGTTGATTGGTTCTAACTCTTTGCCCTGAGCCACTCTTTTTAAAAGAGCTTCAATAGAAGAACGTGCACCTTTTTTCTTCTTAAACTGTGTAAAAATATCACGCCATTCGGAGATGACAAAGTTTTCTTTAAAATCATCTTCAACTAAAAATTTTTCAGACTCTTTAAATGCCTCCTTTAGAAGTTCTTGGTAGGGGCCTAAATCATGAACATGATTGTCAATATTGTTTACAACTAAGGTATAGAGTTGAGCTTCTGGAAAAAGTTCCCAAAAGTTTTTATCCACAGTAACAGTTTGCATAGTAGTTCTCCTTATTTCTTTTTTCATGATTAAATCTGTTTGCGTTAAAGTCCCTAAATGAAAATGACGTGACCCACATTCCACATAGCCTTGATTTTTATAAAAACCATAAGCAGTAGGATTGTGCTCCCAGACACTGAGCCAGATATATTCCTTGTGTGTGCGCTGTGCTTCTACAGAAGCAAAATCTAATAAATGTTTTCCTAAGCCTAAGTGCTGGTAAGACTTTCTAACATATAGTCTTTCCACTTCAAGAGCCTCAGCTAAAGTAGAGTGTTCTGGAAGAGTAGCATTTTTCAACTTGATATAACCTGTGAGACAACCATCTTGGAAAATAAAATAGAAACTATTGTTAGAGTCATTGAATTCTTTGGTTAATTGTTGAGGATTAAAAGCCTTTTCTAAATAAAGCTCTAAATCTTCTGGTGGATTTTGTTCTCCAAAAGTTTCAGCGAAGGTTTCTATACTTAAGTCTTGTAAGACCTGTAGATCCTGCATAGTAACGCGGGAAATTCTAATATTCACACCAACTCCTTTTAGTAGATTCGTTTCTTTCCTTTTTTAACATCGATCCAGTTATCCACGATATTTTGACTGATTTTTCCGAGTAAATTCTCTACTTGAGTAATCTCCTGTGCATTAAGACCGGATAAGGCAACTTGAGTAGAATAGTGAAGCTCTCTGTTTAAGATAGGGTAAACTTCTTTGCCATGAGAAGTAACATATAGTAGTTTATTTTTTTTGTTTCCAGTATCTTCAACTTTTTTTATAAGTTTTTTTTCTACCAATTGATTGATAGCACGACTTGCTGTACTCTTATCGACACATAAAAGTTCAGAAATTTGTTGTTGATTAATTCCAGGATTTTCAAAAATACGACTGAGGTAGAGGTATTGTCCTTTTGCAAGTTTCAGCTCCTTGAATTCAATATTACTGATAGAATCTAAGGCGCGTGCTATAGTACCAATATCTCTTAAAATATTATTTTGAATAGTATTTCTCCTTTCATGGAAGAGGATGTATTGATTATAAAATAAAATAGTTGCGTTTGCAACTATTTGGTTATATATAATAAATACCTTAACTTAATAAGCCTAAAATATTATTCAACATATGAAGACAAATAACAAAAATTAAGGAACGATGAGAGCTTAAATAAGCTAAAGCTAAAAGCATTGCTCCAGGTGCATAGAGGACAAAATCCATAGGTTGCTGCATATGCATAACGGTGAATAAACCAGTAGAAACAAGGACTGCAATTAGTGTTCCTGTATAATTTGAGAGTCTATTAAGGAAGATATGGCGAAAGATAATCTCTTCAATGATGGGTCCTAAAACACCAAGAATAAGGATGGTGAAGAATAAAGGGATTTGCTTACTCATTTCAGAGAGAGCAGCTTGATTTTCAGGGTTTAATCCCTTTCCATAAATACCTTGAGCCAGAGATTCCACCAAAAGTATCGCTGCCATCCATAAGGGGAGGCTTAAAATTTTCCATAAGGAATGCTCCTTAAAATAGCCAAAACTTTCTCTTAATTCTTTTCGGAAGAGAATAAGTGCTGTCAGTGCAGAGACTGTTATACCAACTGCGAAGTTTAAAAAATCAGATTCTACCCAATTTGTCTGAGCTAACTCAGATAGAAAGAGTAAGGGGATCATTCCAAGTTGGAAGGGGACAAATAAAATATATATAGTTAATACAATGAATTCTCTTTTATTATCACGTAAAAAATTCAAAAGTATAGACCTCCTTGTTTGAATTGGCGATTCGCCTCAGATATTTTAACATAGCATAAAGTCTATACCAATTAAATTGTTTATGTTTTTATAGAGAGAAGTCTTTTTCATATCTCATTAAGAAACAGCGAAAAGATATTTTCCTTTGGAAAGTGTTGAAACAAGTTTGTAGAGCAAAATTCCCAGGAAATAATTGACAAATGCCGTAGAAAAAATCGTAATTAAAAGAACAGGAAGGCCCATTTTAAAGACAACCATAAGCTCCGAAATGTGAAGTAAAGTTCCCAAAAGATATACAGCAAAAACATACACGCAACCACTTATCAATGTGGCGAGGAAATAGATTACCCCTATTTTAGCTAAAAATAATTTGGGAGAAATTCTTAGGACTAACCTATATAAGAGTAAGCATGCCAAGGCTGATAGGGTACGGTCAAAAGCAGCTGGCAGCTGGAAAATCGGATTACCACCAAGAATCATGGAAGTAAGGATAACAAGACCGCTTGCCAAGAAAACTTGTTTGAGTGTAGGTTTAATCATTATACAGAGGAATAAAAAGGCCAAGGAAAAGTCCGGGCGAATAATTCCAGCGATACTGGGAGTGATAATATTCAAAATTTGTCCAAGTATAATGAAGATTGGAGTAAGTGCAATAGTATTTGATGATTTGTTTTTTTGATTCATAAAAGTTCCTCTTTCTAGTTTTTAATGATAAGGCAGAGTACTTTCTATAACACAAAAAAAGCATAGAAACTTCTATGCTTTAATCATCCAATTTGAGCATAGATACAGGTTTTAGAAAGTACACTAAAATTTGTATCTATGGTTTTCTTCAGTTAGAAGCCATACATACACCTGTATCTTTGCCAAAGTTGAGTAGAATAACAGTTGATCATTGGTTGTACAGCTCCTTTCGTTTTTATTAGGAGTAATAATATCATTTTCTAAGAAAACTGTCAATGCTTTGAACTCACAGAGATAAATTAATTTCGCCATATAGAGATTTAAAAGGAAGTTTTTTGAACATAAAAACCTATGCCTGATAGCCTTAATTGAGTATATATTTGACGACCAACTTGTAAATGAGTTATAATTTCACGTGCATATTTTTTTAGGCATAAATGTAATTATTGTTATTTATCATAACGTTAAAAACAAAATTAGGAGGTCATTAACTGTGTATAAAAAATATGGAGATTGTTTTAAAAAGTTAAGGAACCAAAAGAATTTGGGACTCTCATATTTTAGTAAGATTGGAATAAATAGAGCAAATTTATCTCGATTTGAAAGAGGGCAAAGTATGATGAGTTTTGAGCGCGTTGACTTGATGTTAGAAGAGATGCAAGTCCCCTTAGCAGAGTACGAATTAATTGTAAATAACTTTATGCCCAATTATCAAGATTTTTTCTTGTTGGAACTAGAAGAAGCGGACTTTAGTCAAGATCTAAATAAAATTCAAAAGTTATATCTTGAGGCGCGTGAAGCAGGAAAACATATGTTGTCACTTGCTGCAAAAACTCGACTTGAAAATATAAGTCCCCTGGAAGTGAGAGAGATTGAAAATTATCTTTGTAATGTTAAAGAATGGGGCTATTTTGAGCTCACATTATTTTATTTTGTCTCAGATCATATTGCTATTGATCAGCTGGAAAATCTTCTGGCCAATTTTGACAAAAGGTGTGAAAAATATTGTCGATTATTAAAGTACAGACGAAGATTATTACAGATTGCGTATCAAAGTGCGGCTATTTTTGCAGCGCATGGGGAAAGAAGTGAAGCTGAAAATATATTAGAAATTACCAAAAAATATCGGGAAATGGGAGTGGATTTATATGCTGAAGTTTTAAGGCATCTGGCAACAGGAATTGTTATTTTTAACTTTGAAGATAAGGATTTAGGACGTAAAAAAATTAATTGTGCTCTGGGAGCTTTGGAGGAATTTGGAGGTTTACGATTGAAAGAATTTTATCAAAGAAGGTTGGAAAAGTTTTTAAAAAATTAATCTCTGTATCTGTTGCTTTAAAGCAACAGATACAGAGAGTTTTTTTATTTTTAAGAGAATATACTTGATATAGAAAGGAGATGAAAACTAGATTTGGGCAACAATTATTTTGAAAATTGTTGCCACATATTTTAAGGAGGTATGATGAATCAAAAAAAATTAACATTATTCGGATTCTTTGCTTTAACTGCTTCAATGGTTTTGACCGTATATGAGTATCCGACCTTTGCCACTTCTAAATTGCACTTAGTTTTCTTTTTACTACTAGGCGGAATACTATGGTTTTTACCAGTTGCCCTATGTGCTGCAGAAATGTCCACAGTTGAAGGGGGGAAAAATGGAGGCATTTTCAGCTGGGTGAGCCAAACTTTAGGAGAGCGTTTTGGATTTGCGGCAATTTTTTTCCAATGGTTTCAAATTACAGTTGGATTTGTAACAATGATATACTTTATCTTAGGAGCACTTTCATACGTATTAAATTTTGAAGCTTTAAACTCAGATCCACTCATTAAATTTATAGGCTTGCTGGTCATTTTTTGGGGACTGACCTTTTCACAATTAGGTGGGACTCAGCGCACTGCAAAATTAGTAAAAGCGGGATTTATAATCGGGATTGTAATTCCATCCATTATCTTATTTGTATTAGCAGTAGCTTATTTTGTAGGAGGAAATCCTATAGAAATCCCCATCAATAAGGCAGCTTTTATTCCAGACTTTTCACAGCTTTCAACATTGGTAGTTTTTGTTTCGTTTATTTTAGCTTATATGGGAGTTGAAGCTTCAGCTTCTCATATCAATGAGTTAGAAAATCCAAAAAGAAATTATCCTTTAGCAATGGTTTTATTAGTAATATTAGCTATTTCTTTAGATGCGCTTGGGGGCTTTACAGTGGCTGCAGTAATACCTCAAAAAGAGTTATCTTTAAGCGCTGGTGTGATTCAGACTTTTCAAACGCTGATCTTACATTTTAATAACCACTTAAGTTGGTTGGTCAAAATAATTGCAATAATGATTGCGTTTGGAGTAATGGGAGAAGTAAGCTCATGGGTAGTTGGGCCTTCTCGAGGAATGTTTGCAGCAGCGCAACGTGGATTACTTCCAAAATTTTTACGAAAAACGAATACCCATGACGTTCCCGTGCCTTTAGTTATGATTCAAGGTGTCATCGTGACTCTTTGGGGAGCGATTTTAACCTTTGGTGGTGGCGGCAATAACTTGTCCTTCTTGGTAGCAATTTCTTTGACTGTAGTTATCTATTTGGTTGGTTATCTACTATTTTTCTTAGGTTATTTCGTCTTAATCTACAAGAAAAAGAATTTAAAACGAACATATAATGTTCCAGGAAAAATGATAGGCAAATCAATTATTGCAGGAGTAGGGTTATTATTATCTCTGTTTGCTTTATTAATTTCTTTTGTCCCACCGGAATCAATTGCTCAAAGTGAGACACGAACTTATCAAATGATATTACTTATAAGCTTTGCTGTTACAGTAATCTTACCATTTGTTATTTATGAACTACATGATAAAAAGAGTCATGGATCTCTTGAAGAACCAATTCACTTCAAAGCAGGAGAAGTGAATCCAGCCGTTTATCCGGCAGCTCGAGGGGAGCATCATATTGTAAAGAATGAAGAACATATATTAAAACATTAAAGAAATTGGAGGATGTAAATATGTTATATGGAAAAGAAAATCGTGATGAGGCAGAATTTTTAGAACCAATATTTGGCTCCGAAAGTGAACAAGTTGATTTGCCCAAATATAAATTAGGGAGAAAATCGATCGAACCTCGGGTAGCTTATCAATTAGTTCAAGATGAGATGCTAGATGAAGGGAATGCGCGGTTGAACTTAGCCACTTTTTGTCAAACATACATGGAACCCGAAGCAGTAAAACTAATGAGTCAAACTCTTGAGAAAAATGCAATAGATAAATCAGAATATCCAAGAACAACCGAAATCGAAAACCGTTGTGTAAATATGATTGCTGACCTTTGGAATGCAAGTGAAAACGAACAGTTTATGGGAACATCAACAATTGGTTCTTCAGAAGCTTGTATGTTGGGAGGGATGGCAATGAAATTCTCTTGGCGTAAACGAGCAGAAAAGTTAGGCTTGGACATTAATGCTAAAAAACCAAATCTCGTTATTTCTTCTGGATATCAAGTTTGTTGGGAAAAATTCTGTGTATATTGGGATATTGAAATGCGTGAAGTACCGATGGACAAAAATCACATGTCAATTAATCTAGATAAGGTTATGGATTATGTTGATGAATATACTATTGGTATTGTAGGGATTATGGGGATTACGTATACAGGAAGATATGACGATATCAAGGCTCTTGATAAGTTAGTTGAAGAACACAACAAACGTACAGATTATAAAGTGTACATACACGTAGATGCTGCTTCAGGTGGACTTTATGCACCATTTGTTGAACCACATCTTAAGTGGGATTTTCGATTAAAAAATGTCATTTCCATCAATACATCAGGTCATAAGTACGGTCTCGTTTATCCTGGAGTAGGCTGGGTATTATGGCGTGATAAGAAATATCTACCAGAGGAGTTAATTTTTAAAGTAAGCTATCTTGGAGGAGAATTACCAACCATGGCTATTAACTTTTCTCATAGCGCAGCTCAGCTGATAGGACAATATTATAATTTTGTACGCTATGGTTTTGATGGATACAAAGCTATACATGAAAGAACGCATAAAGTAGCGATGTATTTAGCAAAATCAATTGAAAAAACAGGTTTATTTGAAATTGTAAATGATGGATCACAACTTCCAATTGTATGCTATAAATTAAGAGAAGACGGAAATTGTGACTGGGATTTATACGACTTAGCCGATCGTTTATTAATGAAAGGATGGCAAGTGCCAGCCTATCCTTTACCAAAAAACTTAGAGGATAATATTATACAACGGATAGTAATTCGAGCGGATTTTGGAATGAATATGGCATACAATTACGTGCAAGATATGCAAGAAGCTATTGAATTTTTGAATAAGGCACATCTTAAATACCATAATAATCCTAAAAATAAAGTATATGGATTTACACATTAAAACAATCTCTTTTTTACAAGCCAAACCTATTTTCGTTAATTAATAACAAGAATGAATACATAACAAAAAAGACGAGAAAAATCTCGTCTTTTTTGAGAAGGTTTACATTAAAGCAAAGATAAACTCTGAGTATAGCACAACCATAATAGTAAGTTATTCCGAAAGATATTCTTTCAATCTCTCCATAGCAATCTTAATCACTTCCATTGAAGCTGCATAGGACAAACGGACATAACCTTCACCATATTGGCCAAAGGCTGAGCCTGGAATGAATGCTACATGTTTTTTCTTTGCAAAATCATATAAAAATTCAAAAGAATTGCTGTTATATTCTGCTGGAATTTTGGCAAAAATATAGAAAGCCCCGTCTGGCTTGATAATTTCAAAGCCAAGTTCAGTCATTTTCTCAATAATGTAATCCCGCCGTTTGAGGTATTCGGCTTTCATTAGCTCAGCATCATTTTTTCCTTTACTCAGAGCTTCAACTGCTGCCCATTGCGATTGTGTTGAGGCAGAAGTAACCAGATATTGGTGTGTTTTTACAAGCTGATCAATCAAGTATTTTTCTGCAAAAATCAGCCCCATTCGCCAACCCGTCATCGCATGTGATTTTGAAAGGCCATTAAGTACAAAAGTTTGATCACGTAAAAAGGTCGAAATAGAAGTATGTACATGTTGGCTATAGTTAATTTCAGAATAAACTTCGTCAGAAAGGACAAAAATTTCATGTTTTTTGATGATTTCAGCAAGTGTTTTAAGTTGGGCATGAGTGTAAGTTATGCCCGTTGGATTTGAAGGATAATTAAGGATGATAGCCTTGATATTCTCGGTTTCGTTCAATACTTGTTCAAGTTTTTCAGGAGTTAAGACAAATTTATCAGTTGTGGTATCAATCTCGACCAATTGACCGCCAGCTAAGCTTACTACAGGCGCATAACCTGGGTAAGCAGGTGCTGGGATTAGAACTTTATCGCCAGGTTCAATAATTGAAAGGAGACAAGTAGCAATCGCCTCTGTGACACCAACTGTGGTCAAAATTTCTGTTTCAGCATCGTAATGTAAATTGTATTTTTCAGCTACAAATTGACTGGCTGCATGACGTAGTTCAATCAGGCCACGCATGCCAGTATAATGACTTTCATCGGCATCAATCGCATCAATTGCAGCTTTTTTGATATGTTCAGGTGTCGGAAAATCTGGTTCACCAAGTGTTAATTTCAAAACATTCGGTATTTTGGAGATTTCCTGATCAAATTCACGAATTTTAGAAATTTCAATTTTTCCAAGATTAGTGTTAAATTTATTTGATAAATCCATACATAGCACCTCCGCAGGTCAATAGTTAAAGTTGGGTTCAAGCAAAAACTCCGTATATTTGTCGTTTTAAATTTGTATTATAGCATTTTATTTTAAAAATTCACAAAACAATGTTGCAAAATATTTTGGAGGTTCAGAAGTTCAGATAAAAAATACACCTTGTAAACCTTGATTTAAAGCAGTTTTAAAGAAAAAAATAAGTCAATACCAAAAATTTGAAAAGTTTTCAATTGACAAACAATACTGAAAATATTATAATTGTGAAAAATAAATTAGAGGTAGCAATGCAAATGAGTACTACACGAGAGGAGGCATCCGACGACCGTGTACGAAAGGTAATCATTGCCGAACGTTAGCAACAGAGGCATCTGGCTAGCGTGGGGGTATAGGAAACACCTATACCACTCGGACTTGAATAAGTCTGGCGCTAAGTGATCGAACCGAATAATATAGAATTCTTTTTTTACTCTATTTTCATGACGACATAAAAGGCGCTTGTACTTACAAGTGCCTTTTGTTTTTATACGATGTGAGTTTGTAGGTTGAAGCGCGACAACGATAGAATAATGTTTTAGCGAGTCAACGAATAAGAAAAACTCTGCTTCTTACATCAAAACTCATTATATCAGTGGTCAAAGGGCACTGGAGACAGAGTTAAAGATTGAGATGGGAAAAAATATCATTTGGTAGACTAAAAGTAAAATCTTCCTTCTTTCAGTTACAATTTTTGACAAGCCTCCATAGCATTGAAACTACCGAAATCTTCAGATAAAGATTTGCATAGCAAGTCCACAGGAGCATGAAATGAAAGTACCATTTATTACTAAAGATCAATTAGATAAAATTACTGCAGAATTTCCGACACCATTTCATTTGTATGACGAGCACGGAATTCGTGAAAAAGCAAGAGCGCTAAACACAGCATTTTCTTGGAATAAAGGTTTCAAAGAATTCTTTGCGGTAAAAGCTACACCAACGCCTGCAATTTTGAAAATTTTGCAAGAAGAAGGCTGTGGAGCTGATTGCGCGAGTTATGTTGAGCTTATACTGGCAAATAAATGTGGTTTTGATAATTCTGAAATAATGTTTTCATCAAATGACACTCCAGCTGAAGAATTTTTATTAGCCAAAAAGCTAGGGGCTACGATTAATATTGATGCATACAACCATATTGAATTTTTATCCACATTGGCAGGATTTGAATTTCCCGAAACAATGAGCTTACGCTATAACCCTGGTGGAGTTTTTACAATGGGTACCAAAATTATGGATAATCCTGAAGAATCAAAATTTGGAATGACAAAAGCCCAACTAATTCAGGGAATTAGAGATTTGCAAAAGTTGGGTGTGAAGAAATTTGGAATGCATAGCTTTTTGGCTTCAAATACTGTGACAAATGAATATTATCCAAAATTAGCACAGCAATTATTTGAATTAGCACTTGAAATTCGTGAAAAAACAGGCGTTTCTCTTGATTTTATAAATCTTTCTGGTGGTATCGGCGTTAATTATCGTCCGGATGAAGCTCCTAACGATATTGCTGTCATTGGCGAAGGAGTACATCGTGTTTATGATGAAGTTCTAACTGCCAATGGCCTAGGAGAAGTCAAAATTTATACGGAACTGGGACGCTTTATGTTGGCGCCTCATGGCTTACTGGTCACACGTGTCTTGCATAGAAAGCAAACCTATCGGACGTATATTGGTGTGGATGCGAGCGCAGTTAATCTGATGAGACCAGCATTTTATGATGCTTATCATCATATTACTGTTATAGGAAAGGAGGAAGGTAAAGTGAAAGAAATTGTTGACGTGACTGGTTCATTATGTGAAAACAATGATAAATTTGCCAGGCAGCGCGAACTTCCTGTGATTGATGAGGGAGACCTATTAGTCATTCATGACACAGGTGCGCATGGTTTTTCGATGGGATATCAGTATAATGCAAAATTACGAAGTGCCGAATTATTGCTTCAGCAAGATGGGAGCACGCGTATGATTCGACGGGCAGAGCGACCTGAAGACTATTTTGCAACATTGGATGGCTTTGAGTTTGAAATCTAACCGAAAATTAGCTGGTGAATGCTTGTAACAGCTTTTACTTCTAACCACTGATAAAATCATAAATAACATTTGGATACAAATTAAAGGAGTGGAGTAAGAACAAGGCGAAGAGGAGATGTTTTTCAAGAGAAAGAAAATTATACGATGAGTAGTTTCCTTTTCTTCTATCGCAACACTCGTCAAAGGTTTCTGAAATAAATCTACAGGAGAAAATAATGCTTAAAGGTTCAATTGTGGCGCTCATCACGCCCTTTAATGATGATAATTCTATAAATTTTGAAAAATTAGCTGAGCTGATTGAATTTCAGATTAGCCATGGAAGTGCGGCTATTTCTATTTTAGGCACAACAGGAGAAGCACCGACGATTAGCTTTGAGGAGAAAAAAGCAATCGTTGAGTTTGTAGTTAAACAGGTTGCTGGACGTATTCATATCAATGTTGGAGCAGGAAGTAATAACACAGCACAAGCAGTGGAATTTGCTCAAGCATTTGAAAAGTTAGGTGCGGATAGTTTGCTTGTGATTACCCCTTATTATAATAAAACCAATGAAACAGGGATGTTAAAGCATTTTACTAAGATTGCGGAGTCTGTCGATATTCCGATTATCATGTACAATGCACCAGGTAGAACAGGAGTGAATCTTTCTGTTGAAGCCGTAGAAGTATTGGCGAAACACCCGAATATTACAGGCTTAAAAGAAGCATCAGGCGATATTGCCTATGTGGAAAAAATTAGCCGCTATCTTTCTAATAATTTTGCATTATATAGTGGTAATGACGATATGATAGTTCCATGCCTGAGTTTAGGCGCTTCGGGTGTAATCAGTGTTTGGGCTAACTTCATGCCAGATGTAGTTAAGGAGTTAATCGAAACTTTTGCGACCAACCCAGCTCATTCTTTGAGTCTGCAACAAAAATATTTGAACTTGATTGACAGCTTATTTATAGAAGCAAATCCAATTCCGGTCAAATTTGTGATGAATCAACTCGGTTATAATGTCGGTTCTGTTCGGTTGCCACTTGACGAGCCATCCGAAACGGCAAAAATTCAACTTCTTAAAGAATTGGAGATTTTATAATGAAAGTTTTACAAATTGGAACAGGTACAATGGGCGGGCTGCTTGCGGCAGAGCTAGAAAAAGAGCATGAATTAACAGTCGTATCCTTAACAAAGGATATTCCAGAAGAAAAATTCGATGTGATCATTGATTTTTCACACCCTGAGAATCTCAATAATCTTGCTAAATATCTAGAAAAGCATCCAACAGCCACAGTTATTGCCACAACAGGCTTTGACGACATACAAAAGGTAACAATTGATCACCTTTCTGAAAAAATGCCTGTATTATTTAGTGGCAATTTTAGTATTGGAGTTATCTTGATGAATCGTTTAGTCAAAGAAATGACCTATATTTTATCGGACAGTTTTGATATTGAAATCATTGAAAAACATCATAATAAAAAAATAGATGCTCCATCTGGTACGGCAAATATGTTACTTGACAGTATCAATGAAACATTGGGCTATAAAGTTGTTCATGGACGTTCAGGTATAAAGCCACGTGAGAAGAAAGAGATTGGAGTGCATGCTGTTCGAGGGGGTACAATCGTTGGCGAACATGAAGTAATATTTGCAGGAAGGGACGAACTTCTTACGATTAAGCATGAAGCTCTTTCGAAAATGATTTTTGTAAAAGGGGCGATCACAGGGATGAATTGGCTTATTCATCAAGAAAGTGGGATGTATTCAATGGAGGAAGTTCTTTTTGGAAAAGACGGAGTGAATTAAGTCCTATTTTTATAGAAGAGAAGCAATAAAATAAATTTTGTATATTCCTTAAAAAAATTAGTTTTTATAGGATTACACACAAGAAGGAGATTTATGAAAGCACAAAAAATTTCGGCTCAAGAAATTATTCAATATATTGGAAATGCTGAGAAAAAAACAACAGTTAAAGTAACTTTTGAAGGTCAATTGACAGGTCAAATACCAAAAGAAATCATCAAAATCAGCAATACTTTGTTTGGGGATTGGAGTTTGATTCAACCGCTTTTGGCTGATATGACTGAAAATAAAGACTATATTGTGGAGCTTGATAGCCGCAATTCAGCTGTGCCCTTGCTTGATATTCGCGATGTCAATGGACGTATCGAGCCAGGTGCAATTATCCGTGAACATGTCGTAATTGGTGATCATGCAGTAATCATGATGGGAGCAATTATTAATATAGGTGCTGAAATTGGGGCTGGTACAATGATTGATATGGGTGCTGTTCTAGGAGGACGTGCAACAGTAGGTAAAAATTCCCATATTGGTGCAGGCGCAGTACTTGCTGGTGTAATTGAACCAGCTTCATCTGTGCCTGTGCGTATTGGGGATAATGTACTTGTGGGTGCAAATGCAGTGGTTATTGAAGGTGTACAAGTCGGTTCAGGTTCAGTTGTTGCGGCCGGTGCTATTGTGACACAAGATGTTCCTGAAAATGTAGTTGTTGCTGGTGTGCCAGCCCGTATTATCAAGAAAATTGATGCCCAAACGCAGCAAAAAACTGCACAGGAAGAAGCGTTGAGAAATTTGTAAAATTGCCATAAGGATAGACTATTTATCAACATACAGGATGCTTCGTACGCTATTAATAAATGGAGTATATCGTCCATGCACTTCAAATAGCGCCAAAGTTATTTAACTTTAGAGTGTACAAACTTTATCTTCGAGTATCTTATATCCAAAGAAGAAAGGATAAAAATGAAAAAATATAATATATGTGTTGTGGGTGCAACTGGACTTGTTGGTCGTACTTTTCTCGATATTTTAGAACAAAGAAATTTCCCAATTAAAAATTTGAAATTATTAGCCTCAAGTCGTTCAGCAGGTTCAGTTTTGTCTTTTGCGGGTCAAGAATACGTAGTTGAAGAATTAACGGCTGATTCATTTAATGGTTATGATATTGCCCTTTTTAGTGCTGGCGGAGATACTTCTGAACAATTTGCCCCAATTGCACGAGAAAAAGGGTTGGTTGTCATTGATAACTCATCAGTTTGGCGTGAAAATCCTGGAATTGGCCTGGTTGTCCCAGAAATTAATATCCAAGATACGCAAATGAATAAAATCATTGCCAACCCAAACTGTTCAACGATTCAATCTGTTTTACCGCTTTATGCTTTGGAGAAAGCCTTTGGTATTTTACAAGTGAACTATACAACTTTCCAAGCAGTAAGTGGAAGCGGACAGAAAGGTCGTGACGATTTACTTCGGACACGTCAAGGCAAAGCACCAGAATTTTATCCATATAATATCTCTGAAACAGCCCTTCCTGAAATTGATGTTTTCTTTGAAAATGGATATACCAAAGAAGAGATGAAAATGGTCAATGAAACACGTAAAATCTTACATAAGCCAGAGTTGGCTGTTTCAGCAACTTGTGTACGTGTTCCAGTAATAAACAGTCACGGTGTGAGTATCCAGGTAATATTGGATCAGCCTTTCACGCTTAGCGAAGTTCGTGAGGTTTTTTCAAACCAAGAAGGTATAACTCTTATCGATAACCCTAAAAATCATGAATATCCAGTTTCAACAATCGCAAATGGTAATGATAATGTTTATGTTGGACGTATTCGTGAAGATTTGGCGCAAGCAAACAGTTTACTCTTTTACTGCGTAGCTGATAATATCCGTAAAGGCGCAGCATTAAATGCAATTCAAATTGCGGAACATATGATCCAGGAGAATTTAATTTGACATTAACTATTGCAAAATTTGGCGGTTCATCCTTATCTACAGAAAGCCAATTTCAAAAAGTAAAAAATATTGTCAGCCAAGATGAAACGAAAAAAATTGTCGTTGTTTCAGCGATTGGACGTAAAAATCCATCTGATGATAAGGTTACCGACTTGCTCTATCTCATTGCGGCTCATGTGAAACACGGTGTTTCTTACCAAGCACTTTGGGATAATTTAGTCACTCGATTTGTTGCAGTCAAAGAAGAATTGCAGCTTAAATACGACATCTTATCACATTTAGAGGAACTTAAATGTGAGCTGGATTCGGGTCAATTTACAGAGGATTATCTGGTGAGTCGTGGCGAGTATTTTACAGCACATCTAATGGCGGAATATCTGGGCTATCAATTTATTGATGCTGCTGAAGTAATTTCCTTTTCAGGTAACGGTCGTATCAATTTGGAAATGACAAAACGTTTGTTGCAGGAACAATTCTCTGGAATTGAGAGAATTGTTCTCCCAGGATTTTACGGTGCTTTCCAAAATGGAAAAATCAAACTTTTGAGTCGTGGTGGTTCAGATATTTCAGGAGCAATTCTGGCAAGCTGTTTAGGTGCTGATAAATATGAAAACTGGACAGATGTATCAGGTGTAATGATGGCAGATCCGCGCATTATTAACAATCCAGCAACAATCAGTGAATTGACTTATGAAGAGTTGAGTGAATTGTCTTATATGGGGGCGAGTGTGCTGCATGCTGAGACGATTTATCCGATTCGTGAACTCAATATTCCTTTGCATATTAAAAATACGAATGCTCCAGACGCCGAAGGCACTTTGATTTTGGCAGAACACCGTACGCATACGACACAAGTTTCAGGAATTTCAGGCAGAAAAAACTATGTTTCGATTAATATTGTCAAAAATCAAATGGCAACAGAGGTTGGTTTTTTACAACGTACTTTGAAAATTTTTGATGATTATCATTTGAATATTGAACATCTCCCTACAGGTATCAATCAAATCGGAGTTATCGTCGAAATGGTTGAAGTAGAAGAGATTTTGCTTGATTTACTGGACCGCCTAAAAAAAGATTTGAAAGCAGATGATGTCACAGTCAAAGAAAATATTTCGCTTTTGACAGTTGTAGGTGAAGAAATTATACGCTCAGCAAAAGTTACGAACAAAATTTTTACAGCACTTGCTAAAGAAGATATCGATATTGAGCTTATTACACAAAGCCCGCGTGGAATCAATATCATTATCGGTGTTGCCAATAAGCATTATCAAAGGGCTTTAGTCGCCTTATATGAAGAATTGACAACCTAAAGGACTTAATAAGGAGGGGTAGAGTGCCTTTTACAAATGAAGAATTGCTTCAAATACGTCGGGAATTGCATGAAATTCCTGAGCTTGGTATGGCAGAATTTGAAACACAGGCTTATCTATTAGATAAAATACAGCAAATGATACAAACAGTTAAGCATGTCAAAATTCGAACTTGGAAGACAGCCGTTCTAGTCAAAATAACAGGATTTGACTCAGACAAAATTATAGGCTGGCGTGCAGATATGGACGGGCTTCCAGTTAATGAAGAAACAAATTTAGAATGCAGTTCAAAGCACCAAGGAAGAATGCACGCTTGTGGACATGATATACACATGGCTGTAGCACTTGGTTTATTAAAAATTGCTATTGAAACGCCAAGTAAAAATGACCGTCTTTTTCTTTTTCAGCCCGCTGAAGAAAATCTCTCAGGCGCAAAACTTTTATATGAGGCAAACGTTTTTGCGGATTGGTTACCGGATGAGTTTTATGCACTTCATGTTCATCCAGAACTACCTGCCGGACAACTAGCAACAAATAATCACACTTTATTTGCAGGAACTTGTGAGGTTAGTATTAAGTTTACTGGAAAAGGAGGCCACGCAGCGTTCCCCCAGAATAGTAATGATATGGTAGTTGCTGTGAGTCATTTTGTAACGCAAGTGCAGACAATTATCTCGCGAAATGTTGGGCCAATGGAAAATGCTGTTGTGACTTTTGGAAAGATGCGTGCTGGAATGACTAATAACGTGATTGCCAAAGAAGCGGAAGTTCACGGAACAGTTCGTACCTTGACGAAGGAAATGAACGAACTGACACAAAAACGTATCACACAAATCGCTGAAGGTATTGCGCAATCCTTTGACTGCCAAGCGGAAATTATACTAAAACAAGGAGGTTATCTCCCTGTTATTAATAATAAAAATCTTGCAGACCAACTGATGACTTTTCTGAAAGAAAAGCCAACAGTTAATTTTTCAGAAATTTCCCCCTTGATGACAGGGGAGGACTTTGGATACTTATTAGATAAAGTACCTGGTGTGATGCTCTGGCTCGGTGTTCAATCAGATTATCCCTTACATCACGAAAAGATGTCTCCAAAAGAAGCAGCTATAATGCCTGCAGTGGAAGCGCTCAGTGCCTGGCTAGCTACTCGATAAATTTCTTTACAACTGTTGGTATTAAACCGGCAGTTTTTTTGATAGTAGTTTATAGTATCGATGGATTCTTAATACTTTTAGTATTAGGAATGAGTAAAACAGAAATATTGAAGCAGAAGGTATTTCAAACTTTTATTCGATAAAGGTTTCTACCGTTGGAAACAAAATTTATGAAATAAAAAAGTCAAATGCTTCATATAAGGAAATTATTTTAGAATAGGTGGGCCTGTATCGGTACCAGTATTTGATGAATTTTTAAAAATAAAAGACGAGGAAAAATACAGATAAAAATGATATAATAAGTATGTTTTTTATTCTGCACTTTTTCCAAAAGAAAAGGCAGAGATATAAAAGTTGAAGATATAAAAGTAGGAACTTTATAGTCATAAACTCGATAAATAACTTTCTATCTTTTAAATATTATGGAAAAGAAACTGGGTGAGATAAGCAATTCTCTTGCCATTGTATGCGCCACTCTCATATTTCATTATTAGCAGAAATGGGAATAAACCAAAAAGTGGTGATGCAAAGAGTTGGTCACGCAACATCCACTATTACCAATAATATATATACTCATGTCACACCTAATATGTCTAAAGAATTAAACCAAAAAATGAATAGAATTAACAAAATTTCTTAAGCAATTTGGTGGGCAAAAAAAGTGGGCAGAAATGAAAGAAAAATAGTGATAATTAATGATATTATTATCGAAAATAAAATAATGATATCACTGGAAAATGCTATTAAATAAGGCTTTTAAGCCATTTTTATAAAGGGGAAAGAAAATTGGCACAATTGTACTTCAGATATGTAGTGATGTACCATGACCTCTTGAGTAGTAAGGTGCAATAATAAAAAATTATTTTAGTGGACAAAAAGTGGGCAGAATAAAAATTAATAGATTTATAAAATAAGAGGTTGCTGATTTTTATTTTTAGTAACCTTTTTATTTTGGATATTTTATATAATAAAATATCCAAAATATAATAAGTTAGATCATTTGGTAAAATGAATTTAAAGGGTGGAGAGCCTTAATAAATAAGCGATTATAAGTTTAAAAAAATAAGAACTAACCAAGCTAATAAAAATAGTGTGTATATTATAAAAAGGTTACTATTTCTATTCTCAGTAACCTTTATTTATGACCTCTACTTTACCAAGATGTTGGTAATTGATAAAATTAGACAATATAGCTATCATGTAAATTAGAATAGCTTAACGCACTGACGTGCTAAATCTTTAATAGGTGATATATATTTTAAAGTAAAAAATAAACTCTTTAAAATGTTTTATCAAAAAAAGCTAAAAAATATATACATAATTTTTAGCTTTTTTGATTATATTTAATAATTTATCAGTGCGCGATGCGTTTACGATTAGCTTTTTTTCGATTATCTTCTACGAAGTCCAATTTTTGTTCAATAGGAGCTACAACGAGTTTTTTATAAATTGCACCTGCTGTAATTAGGGAAGCTAAAGTAACAAGGTTACCTGCGATGACTCCCGAAATAAATTTCTTATTCATAGTATACCTCCATTCATTATAAGTTATTGTTATCCGATTATTTTATCATTATTTGACGATGATGAACTAAGACTAAAGGATTAATTTTTATAAAATATATTCTTTAGTTATAGATAGATACATAATAATGTTATTGCTTCTTGAGACGATGACGTCGATATTCCTTTGGTAAAAACTTTCTTATCTCATCCTCGTTGTAACCAATAAGGTGGTTATTACCTTTTAAGATTATTGGAGTTTGAAGGACATAAGGATGTGTAATTATATAGTCAAGAGCTTCGTTTAAAGAAAGATGCTCGATATAATTCAAAGCCTTTCTGACCTTAGAACTACTTCTAGAGGAGTGTTTCATAATGTCTTTTAGCCCATCATCAGACAGTTGAAGCAATTTCAAAAGATCATTCTTAGAAATTCTACTAATTTGTCTTTTTAGTATTTCAAGATGATATTTTTCAAACCAAACCAATGCTCTTTGGGAGGAATGACAACTTCCTCTATAGTAAATTTTTATCATACAGTTTTTTGTCAATTCTATTCATTAGAAGATAGAAAGGTAAATAGTTTTTATATAGTTCAAAAAGGATTATTATTTGGTTTTTTTCTTAAGGAAGACCGAGAGAATTGCTAAGATAAGAAGAAGTGCTCCGAAAATACTAAATAACAGACCTTTAGACTCTCCTGTAGAAGGTAATGAAGCATCACTTGAACTTTGTTCATGATTTGACGGATTTTCTGTATTATTTGGTGTTCCTGTATTTACAGAAGTGCCTGTATCCATAAGAGTATCTTTTACATAGACATAAACGACTTCTTGAGGCTGATCTGAGAAAGTTCCAGAAGCGTTAGAAGGAGTAGTTTTAACAGTCCATCCGTTGATAGGTTTAGCTTGGCTTTCATAAGGCAATCCTATTTTACCATTCAATGTATCTGCAGGAGAAAGGTCGTTGCCATCTTCATCTTGATATTTCACAGTAACAGGAGCTGCATCAGTGCGATCATAGACATAAATGACTTCTTGAGGTTTGTCTGTGAACGTTCCAGAAGCATTCGATGGAGTAGTTTTGAGAGCCCATCCGTTGATAGATTTAGCTTGGCTTTCATAAGGCAATCCTATTTTACCATTCAATGTGTCTGCAGGAGAAAGGTCGTTGCCATCTTCATCTTGATATTTCACAGTAACAGGAGCTGCATCGGTACGCTCATAGACATAAATGACTTCTTGAGGCTGATCTGAGAAAGTTCCAGAAGCATTCCCTTGAACTTCTTTGAATGTATATCCGGGGATTTCTTTTTGTTCAGTTGTGTATTCTTCACCAACATGACCTGATAAAATTACATCTTTATCAAGTTTAGTACCTTCTTCATCTTGATAACCCACGGTTACATCTTCCGCAAACTTATTGACATAGAGTTCATAAGTGTGTCCAGAGTAAATTGTATTAGGATTACCTCCAAGCGTATCTTCAGGACTTAAGATTGGACTGCCTGTAATATCTTCTCCATCCTGAATACTATAAGTCTCTTCATCATATTGTTTTGTGTCTAACCCATCCCAAAGATTTAACTTATCAATAAGTCCTACACGATTATAGCTATCTCCTGATTCTCCTTGAACTTCTTTAGTTCCAAGAACTTCTCCGGTATATTTTTCTTTCAAAATATATGTATCAACTGTTTTAGCTTTAAAAAGTGTCATGGTTCTAACGTAGGCATCACCTACGATTGTGGCAACCTGTGTACCACTTACACCTACTTGAGATAAAACCGTTTCACTGACATCTTTATGTGGGTAGTAACTTATTTCTTCTAATTCTGAATTATCATTAATCCCTGCATAGACAACTCCATAATCCTTATTATTTGGCTGTTTACCCGCATTACTATGTATCTCTGTAATTGAAGTATCATCTGTGATTCTAATAGGGATAGCAATAAAATCTGGAGCAGGGGCAGTTGCTGTTCCATTTGTTGTAATTTTATAGACTTCACGTCCATCAAGTGTGTTTCCTAAAGCTTCTACGTTTGGGGTCGAAGAAATCATGGGGTGAGTGGCTAAGTATTGATTATATGCTGTACTCAACGCCTCAACGCCTCCATCAATAGAAAGTCCTAAAGGCATAACGATATATAGATCATATAACTTAAAATCATTATCTGTTGTTTTTTCAAAAGCAAAAGGCCTAATATTTAAAGTCCCTCGTCCATTATAAGCACCAGTACGTGGAAGATCAACATAGAAGTTAGCAAGGTTTGTCATAGGAGTAGCATTACCTTCACTTAAAGTTGATGCAGTATCTGAATTTTCTCCGTTTTCAACCGAAGCGGTATCAGGTAAATTCTGTAATTTATTATTTGCTTCGTCTACGATAGATTTATCAAGGGATACATTGCTATCTTCAGATACTGTTGAAGTATCAGCTTGCTTAGTGTTAATCTCTTGTGTAGAAGCAAGGACTAGACTCGGCGATAAGCTTGAGCTAAGAAGAAGCCCTGTCATAGCTAGAACACCTATTTTTTGTTTATTTTTCATTAATATTCTCCTCAGTTTGAATAAAGAAATTCTTTTGTCTAAAAAATCAAAGTTATATTAATAAATGATTCAGAAAAAGAAAAAAATATAGCAAAATATTCAAGATATTGGGGACTTTTTGGGAAAAATTGCTCAAAAAAAAGAATAAATCTATAGATTTATTCTTACTTCAAAATAAATTGCATAAAAAAACTGTAAATAGTCTGTAAATCAAGAAAATTTATATGTATATTTACTGTTTCTATCATTATAACTTTGATTTTATTGACATAATTTTATAAGTATTAATTAGATGCTTTTACGGTATCTAAAGCACTTATCAAGTATAGCGAAAAAAAATTACAGAAATAAACATTTCCGGGAATTCGGAAAAGCGAAACTTTTTCCTTTTTTATACTATAATAGGAGCAATATAACAGTTTTATCAAGGAGAAGATAACATGGTCTATAAAAAATATGGAATAACATTTCAGAATATGCGAAAACAAAATAGGTTTACCTTATCAGAGTTTGGGGAAGTAGGAATACCTACTTCTACATTATCTGATTTTGAGCGAGGACGTACCATGATAAGCCTAGAAAAGATTGATTTGGCTCTCCAGTTAATGGGTTATAGTTTATCTGATTTTGATAGTCACTTGAATTTTTATTCTCCCACTGATCCTATTCATCTATTAGAAGAGGTAGAGCATGCTGTTTTATCAAAAGATAATAAAAGACTACACACCCTTCATAAAACGTGTAAAGAAACAAAGCAAAAGTATATTTGTTTAATGATAAAATTTCTAATGAAAGAGGGGAGTTTAGAAGAAAAAAATGAACTTATTAACTACCTTTATGATACTAAAGCTTATGGTATAAAGGAATTGTCTATTTTTTATACAATAATGCACCAATTAATACCACAGGATATTCTAAATATTATAAAGAGACTAAAAGAATATGGAAAAGGGATGTCTAATTCTGAAACTTATCATCGTCATTTATCTTTTGTCATGCTTGAAGTAATTCTTGTCTTATCAAATTATGGTCTCAAAGATGAAGCTGATTATTTCATAAAACGTGTAGAAGAACTTAAGTTAGCTCAAACGATGCTTTTAAGAAATCTATTTGAGGCTGCAAAAGGTTTATGGATTTATCATTTTAAAAGTAAAGAAGAAGGAATTAAACAGATAAAAAAAGTTCTTGAAATATTGCATCTAGGTGCTGATCCTATAGTAGCAAAATTTCATCAAGAAAAATTTGAGACATTAATGGGTATTGAATTAAATGATTAAAGAATTAATGATGAATATACAATCTTATGTTACCTAAATCTTTTTAAGTCTTTTAATGTGAGATGAGGTTACTATTTGTTGTTGATGTGGAGCTTTATTACTCAGATATGGAGTAATGTAGTATAACTCCATATAATAGATAAAAAATAATTTAGTGGGCAAAAGGTAGGCAGAATAAAAAGTGATAAATGTATAAAATAAAAAACCGTTATTTAACGGATTTTTATTATGTGTGTATAAAGTTAAGTCTCACTTTTTATATCATTATGTTATCGGAGATATTAGTGTTATACTAAGTTTGTTGTAGGTTGATGCTTATGTCAAAAATTTGTACTTTCCTACGACTTATAAAATATCTAGCTATAGAGTGTAATCTATAACTGGATTATTTATCAGAAAAGAGGCATCTCTCACATATCGGATGTCTCTTTTCCGTATGATTAGGCATTATACAAATATTTTATATACATGGGCACATAATAATTTTAGTATATTAGAAATTTTTATTGTTTATATATTATATTTTAAAAGTCAGTGAGTTTTAAACTATTGGCATTTCATTCATGAACTAAGATTTTTATGTCAATTTGACAAAAACGAATAAGCATGATACTATGTATTAAGTAAGTTTAGTCAAAGTTATATATTTTAAATGTTTTCTTTAACCATAATGATTTACAATCTAGTTGAAAGGAAATATATATACTATGACAAAAGGAACAGTAAAATGGTTTAATGATGCCAAAGGGTTTGGCTTTATTACAGCTGAAGATGGAGCAGATGTGTTCGCACATTTCTCAGAAATCCAAAGTAACGGCTTCAAAAAACTTGAAGAAGGCGAAAAAGTTACATTTGATATGGGCGAAGGTCAACGTGGACCACAAGCTACAAATATCCATAAAGCATAATTAAAAAAAGTCACTCTAAGAGTGATTTTTTTGTAGTCAAGAAGTAAATTAGGGAATGAGAGAAAAGTGTGTTATAATGAGTGAGTCAATTGGATACATCTACGGAAGATCTAGCTTGTTAGGTTATAGCGTGATTTAAATAAGTGATTTAAATTTCTTCTGTTTTTATTAACGCGGGATGGAGCAGCTAGGTAGCTCGTCGGGCTCATAACCCGAAGGTCGTAGGTTCAAATCCTGCTCCCGCAATTGGAATAAAATTCTGCGTCGTCAGGATTTTTTTATTTTGTTAGATCATTACTTTCATTAATCATTTGAATGAGACCAGCATAGGTAAGATTAGTATTATTCACATTTATGGTATTCCAATGGGTTTTATTCATATGGTAGCCTGGAAATACTCCTGCTATTTGTCTAGCCTCCTCACCGTGTTCTGGACTTAGCTTTAAGTCAATTAAGAGTTCGTTATCTTTTTCAAAGATTAAAGCTATAATTTTTTTATTAGATTTTTGTCTAATAGTTGTCCAAAGTATTTTTTCACGATTATTATTGTTAAATGGATAGTCTTCATAGGAGTTGGTTATTTTTAACACCAAGCTGATAAGTTCTTGTTTTTCCATTTTTATCTCCTTATTGCTTGGTATTATACCATTATTTAAGAGAAATTTTGAGATTTTAATTGAGTTTGTGGCTACTTTTTTGAATTTGTATAAGTGGCTAAGATTTTCAAAATATATTTATATTTTGATATAATACTATTGGCAGAAATAAAAAAATGTTAATATATATCATGAAACTACACCTTGCCAGTGTAGTTTTTAGTTTAATTTAAGTTATTGAAAATAGAATAAATGAGTCGAATCTTTTTCATAAGTACCTCATTTGACGGTGCTTTTTTTGTATCATTAGGTTAATAAGACTATTAGTGTTATAGTAAGAGTGTTCGTAGGCGTTACTTCACTGCCACGAAGTTTTGACCTCAAATACGGACTCTAGTTATGACGAGTAATTATAACTAGGCTATTCATCAGAAAAGACACCTTCGCATATTGGGTGTCTTTTTGCAAAGTTCGTATAGTCAAACTATTATGCTATATTTAATGTGTTGGACAGCCATACAATCACCAACAATTGAGACAAGCTTTACTTACAGTTTTGTGTCTGTCTTATCCTCTTGTCATGTATACATGTATATCAAGAGCCTTTTATGTTTGAAGAATAATAAAGTATTTTTAATAATATCTGTGAAATTGAATAGAATAAATAAGAAGAGGTCTCTATTCTTTATTGTTGTTGCTTAACCTATAATTGATTTTTCCCTTTAAGCAAATATAAAATGAATAGTCAGATTTTTTTAGTCTCTGTTTTTTTCAGGGGGGAATATGATATACTTTAACTATCAAATATTACAGAGGTAAAGATGCCACCATATGATTATGAGTTTTATCGAAAAAGAAGACACGATCCAAAATGGAGAGTTTTTTATCTAAAGTTAAGAAATAAAAAAATATTAAAAAGAACAATTGTATATATTATATTAGTTATATTGTTGATAGTTTTAGGTTTATTTATAAATTATATTGACGAATATAAAATTTCTTTAAGAGATTTTAATTTAAAAAGCCTTAAAAACTTCTTTAACCATTACATAGAATTATCTAAAAAACTATTTTGGACAGTTATTGATAAAATATCTCACACACTACAACGTAAATGGCAGTAAAAACATCTGATAGAAATTTATTCGATATGATTAGGTATTAATCAATTCTTCTGTTATACTTGGTTTACCGTCAGGTATTAAACACTCACCATACAAACTATTTACAATCCTTGTGGGAAGTGAGTGTTTTCTTGTTAAAATAAAAAGCTTTCTACTTGCGTTGGAGCTTTTTTATTTTATATTAGGTATTTACTATCAATTATGCTATAGTTGACCTGTGTCTCCTTGACATATAAGACCGATTCTTCGTATGTGAATTTCTTCAAAAGTCAGTTGAGTTTCTGATTATTGGTATTTCATTCATGAACGAAGATTTTTTATGTCAATTTGACAAAAACGAATAAGCATGATACTATGTATTAAGTAAGTTTAGTCAAAGTTATATATTTTAAATGTTTTCTTTAACCATAATGATTTACAATCTAGTTGAAAGGAAATATATATACTATGACAAAAGGAACAGTAAAATGGTTTAATGATGCCAAAGGGTTTGGCTTTATTACAGCTGAAGATGGAGCAGATGTGTTCGCACATTTCTCAGAAATCCAAAGTAACGGCTTCAAAAAACTTGAAGAAGGCGAAAAAGTTACATTTGATATGGGCGAAGGTCAACGTGGACCACAAGCTACAAATATTAATAAAGCTTAATTGTAAGGCACTCTTTGGAGTGCTTTTTTTAACCAAAGCACAAGGGAGAATACTATTAGTCTTAAAATATATTGGCGAAAAAATTGTGTTTCTAGTAAGCAGGCACTTTTATGGTTTGAAACTCATAGAATTGCAATAGAATGTATCGAAATTACAAAAATAACTCATAACGAATTGATAAAACTATTATTATTAACGGATGGTGGGTTTGATGATATTTTAAAAAATAGGCGTACAATGAAGGGGAGAACAAAAGCAACCATAAAAACATTAGACGCAATGTCATTTGAAGAAGCCATAGATTACCTCGTGGATCACGTGGAAATACTACAAACTCCAATTATTGTTGATAAAAATCAACTCTTTGCAGGTTTCAATGGAAGCGAAATACGTCAGTTTATCCCAAGTATTAATAGAAAACTAGACATGAGAAGAAATAATGATTAAGGCAATAGAGAATAGAATTATAAAAGGAGAAAAATGTTAAGAAATTTTATACTGAAGAGATGTGAAGAAAAAGTTAAAGTTGAAAATAAACAGCTGAGAGGGATTAATAATAAATTACTCAAAAAAGTGAAACGATTGGAAGTAGAGAATAATATCATTCGAAGTAAGTTTATGAATTTAAAGTAATACGTTTATTGGGAAATTAGGTTAATTTAGTTAAGTGTGCTACAATGAGGATAGTATTTGAATAACATCCATTAAGGTAATGGACTTATATAGATCAATGTTACTTTGTGGAGTTTGTTAGCTTTTATTTATTAACGCGGGATGGAGCAGCTAGGTAGCTCGTCGGGCTCATAACCCGAAGGTCGTAGGTTCAAATCCTACTCCCGCAATATGAAGATGATTTCCCTGCTTCGTCGGGGATTTTTATATTAGTTTGGATATGAAATAATAATTTGTTATATATTTAGAATATATAACTTACGAAGAATACAGAATGGCTGATAAAATACATAAATGTAAAATAGACGAGGAATGAAAGGAGGAGGTATTTGGGAATAGCAAGAACTAAACAACAGATATCAGTAATATTTGAAAAACCATTGAGTTTAGTAAATTATGAATTAGCAACAATGAGGAAAAACATTAATTTTAAAGAATACATATTTGATTCTAGTTATAAAAAACAAACTTATGTAAATATGTACGGATATTATAAATATTTGAATTATTACGAATAAATTGAGTATTAAATATCGATTGACTAAGGTAGAGAAAGTAAGAGTATTATTTTAGTTGAATAATATTTCTATTCAAAGTGAAGTACTTCAGGAGGAGAGAAAATATGCAAAGAGGAGATATAATTACATTATCAAATGGACAAAAAGCAACAATAGTTACTGCAGATACTGATAAATTTAAAAATATTATTATTGTAGAACTTGAAGATCATGATGTACGCGTAGTTGATCGCGAGACTTTAACTCTTGCGCCTGCTAAATACCATGATAATTTTGGCTCTCATAGCAAAATATGGTAATATAAAGCTTTATTTTAAAGTTCTTATTGGACTTGATAAACATAGGCTTTTAAAAAATTAAAGTTAGAAACTAACCAACAAACTAAATTGTGTGTAAATAAAAGTCATTCGGATATATTGGAATGACTTTTATTTTATAGCTTTTATAGAGACCTAGTATATTTCAACCTCTCTATATTTGGAAGGTAAAAAAACTCTTATATCTTCTGCTTTGTAACCGATGAGTAGCTTGTTCTGATCAACTATAAGGGGGCTTCTTAAGATATTAGTATTTTCAAGAATATAATTTACACTTGTGTTAAATGTAGAAGTTTCAATGTGTTTTATTTGATCTATTTTTTTGAGGCTTAGCCTAGTTGTATATTTTAAAATATCAGGAAAGCCATTATCAGTTAAAGAAAGGATATAGACTAGTTCATTTTTTGTTATTAATTCTATTCTCTTTTTCTTAATGTTAATATTATGCTCTCTAAACCATTTTATTGCCTGAACACATGAAGCATTTCCTATATCATAATATAAAGTTATCATTTTATTTTCTATATAAACACATTCTAAAAATCAATACTTAAATTTTTGATTTAATTTCTTTAGAAGTTTAGTATATCAGCTCATTCATGATTTGTAAAATGAACTACGAGATGTTATAAAGCTAGATTGTTTTCGAAAAAATATGGGTTTTGACATTTAGGACAAATGTATTTAATTTGTTATACTAATTATGGTAAATACTTTATGAATACAGGATTGGATAGAAATGAAAAACTTTTTTATTAAAAGGATGATTAAAAATTTAACAGATTTACAAATTATTTTTTTGAGTTTTCTTTTTGTAGTAATATTAGGAGGAAGTATACTAAGCCTTCCGATATCTTCAAAAGCTGGAGAATATACCAGCTTTGTAGATTCTCTTTTTACCGCAATATCGGCCACATGTGTCACTGGATTAGCTGTCCTAGATACAAGTACATACTGGTCTTTTTTTGGTCAAGTTATTATTTTGATTTTGATACAGGTTGGAGGGCTCGGCTTTATGACCTTAGTTGCTAGTATATTTCTATTATTGAATCAAAAAGTATCTATGAAATCAAGAACTGCCCTACAAAAAACATATTCTGTTTCTCATTTAGGTTTTAAAAAATCATTAGTGTTAGGTATACTATTTATTTCATTAATTGCTGAATTTATAGGAAGCGTTTTGCTTTCATTTATTTTTATTCCAGAATATGGATGGCTAAAGGGGGTATGGTTTAGTGTATTTCATTCGGTATCTGCCTATTGTAATGCAGGGTTTGATCTTTTTGGAAATTCTCTTATATCTTACGATCATTCTCCTTACACTATGCTTGTTATTTCATTACTTATAGTATGTGGAAGTTTGGGGTTTATTGTTATCATGGATTTGATAGGATATAAAAAAAGACATAAACTCTCTTTACATTCTAAATTGGCACTTATTGTAACAGGAATTTTAATATTATTTGGGATGTTACTCTTTTTTATCACTCGTTTTTCTTTTTATAAAAGTGATTTTTTAGTTTATTTTGTTCAGAGTCTATTTTTTGCGATTACACCAAGAACTGCTGGATTTGCTATACAAGATTATTCCTCTTTAAGTCAAGCAAGTCTATTTCTAACAATTATTTTGATGACAATTGGAGGAACTTCAGGCTCAACTGCAGGAGGAATAAAAACAACAACAATTGGAGTTTTTATTCTTAATATAAGAGCTGTCATACGAAGAGAGAAACATACAAGATTTGGGAATAGAACTATTCCTCAAAATTTGGTTAAACAATCTTATGAATCTATTTTTTTATACTTTTCTCTTGTAATTATCTCTACTTTTCTTTTATTGGTACTGGAGCCTAATTTAAAACTCGATCAGGTTCTCTTTGAAGTAGTTTCTGCTTTGTCTACAGTAGGACTGAGTATGAATGTAACACCTGAATTAAGTTCTGCAAGCAAAGGATTAATTGGGTTACTTATGTTTATTGGTCGTGTTGGAATATTTACAATCATTTACTCTCTTAATACTAAAAATAGAGAAGAAGCTCTCTATAAATATCCTGAAGAAAACGTAATGGTAGGATAATCTGAATTGATAGATAGTTAAAATATTTAAAAGAAGTATAAGGAGGAATTATGAAAAATAATTATGAATTTACCCCGATAGAGTTTAGGGATAAAATATTACAAGATTTAGAAATTAGAATTAGCGATTCAATAATATTAGTGTGTGCTATTTTAATTGCTTCAATTGGATTAAACATGAATTCTAATGCTGTAGTTATAGGAGCTATGTTAATTTCTCCTGTTATGACACCAATATTAGCCTTAGGATATGGTCTGTCTGTTTTTGACTCTTTTGTAGTAAAAAAGTCTGCTAAATTATTACTCTTAGAAGTAGCGGTCAGCATAATCGTAGCCTCACTTTATTTTATGATATCACCTATCAGTTATCCGAGTAGCGAAATTATTTCAAGAACAAGTCCAACCATCTGGGATGTTATCATCGCTTTTGCAGGTGGAGTGGCAGGAATCATTGGTGCAAGAAAAAAACAAGCTAATAATATTGTTCCAGGAGTGGCAATAGCTACAGCTTTAATGCCTCCTTTATGTACTATTGGGTATTCAATTTCAGTATTAAAATGGGAATATTTTTTAGGGGCGTCTTATTTATTTGTTATCAATAGTGCTTTCATTATCATTGCGACAGTTATTGGTATCAGAGTGATGAAATTTCCAGTACACTATAAAGTGAGTATAAACAAAAACAGAATTAACCTTTTCTTGTTAGTAATTTCTATATTAATCATGATCCCAAGTATTATTTCTGCTTCATCTTTAGTTCAGGATAGTGTTCGTAAATATACCATTAACAATTTTTTGAAAAATGAATTTAAAGATTATGTTATTTTGGATCAGAATTATAAAAACTCGCAGAATAAGCTTGTTTTAACAGTGTCTGGTAAAGAAATAAATGCCTCTAAAATGAATAATTTAAAAGAAAGTTTATCTAGTTATGGGCTAAAAAAAGTGACATTAGAGGTAATTCAAATACCAGAATTAGGAAATTTAAAGGGCAAGGAACTTTCTAAGTATCTAGATCAATATATACAAAATAAGTTAAATGAAAACACTGACAAGAATATTGAAAGTAAAAAAGAAAAAAATGATAGTTCAAAATAGATTAACGAATAAGTCTCCAGTATTTTTTGTTTTATTTAAGTAAGGTTGCTTATAATTTAAGAAGTGTTGAACTTCTCGCATTACGCCGCGAGAAGTTTTTTTATTTTAAGATGAGAGAGGGTAGTAGCATTTAATAGTTGGTTTATCGCGTGCAACAATACTATACAGATCATAAGATATTGAAAATTAGATGTTTTGTGGTACTAATCACTATTGATAATTGGTTATAAAGTTTTAGAATATAATAAGTTAGACCATTATGGTAAAATGAATTTAACGTCCCAAGAGGTTTAGTAAATAAGCGATTTTAGGACTATAAAATTATTATTAACCAAAAAACTAACCAAGCAATTAAAATGTGTGTAATAAAATTTATAAAATAAAGAGTCGTTAGAAATTTCTAACGACTTTTTACTTTGTAAATATAGAGATGAGGTATATAAATTTTATCTCAATGGCTTTTTATTTTGTACACATTATGGGTAAAATAAGTTTCAAATATTTCTTCAAATTATTTGCCTTAGAGTACACTCCATGGTTTATAATAAAACGAGGAGGTATTCGTGATGAATATTAAAAAAGTAGCTGAAATGTTTGATTTGAGTGTAGATACATTGCGCTATTATGAACGTGTGGGAGTAATCCCACCAATACATCGTAACTCAAGTGGTTATAGGGACTACACAACAAATGATTTAAATTGGATTTACTTAGCTAAAAGTTTACGAAATGCAGGATTATCAGTGGAGTCATTAATTGAGTTCGCTTATTTAGCTCAAATACGAGAAAAAGAAAATGTTGAGGAAGCTCAAAAACAGATTTTGGTTGATCAACTGGAAGAGTTAGATAAGAAACTCTATGAAATGCATGAAGTACGAGATTTACTTGTTTATAAAATAGAAACGTATGATGAGCATATTGCAAAATTTAAAGCAGGTAAACTGGACTCTGATAAAGCAGAAAAACTATGGGAAAGAAAAAAATAATGCATTTCTCTTGCTATAGACCTAACTTCAAGGTTTATAATGAAGATGTTAAAATAAAGTTTTTAAAGGAGAACTAACATGGAAACAATTAAATTAAATAATGGTGTTGAAATGCCTCAATTAGGATTTGGTGTTTATCAAATTCCGTTAGAGGAAACTTCTGAAGCTGTTTATCAAGCAATAAAGGTAGGTTATCGTTTGATTGATACAGCTGCTATTTATGGGAATGAAAAAGAAACTGGTGAGGGAATTAAACGAGCAATTGATGAAGGACTTGTAAGACGAGAAGATTTATTTGTTACTTCGAAATTATTTATTTTACAAGCCCCAGAAGAAAAAGCATTTGCGACTATTGAGCATTCTCTTAAAATTATGAATCTAGATTATATTGATTTATACCTGATTCATCAACCATACGGCGATGTTTATGGAGCTTGGCGTGCAATGGTAGCTGCACAAAAATCAGGAAAATTACGTTCAATCGGGATATCAAATTTTAAATCATCTAAAATGATTGAATTTGTTGGATTAAATAGGGTAAAACCACAGATTAATCAAATTGAAGTGAATCCTTGGAATCAACGTATTGAAGATCAAGAATGGCATGAAAAATATGGGGTACAAATTGAAGCTTGGGCTCCATTTGCTGAAGGACATCATGATTTATTCACTAACCCTTTGCTTTCAGAAATCGGGAGTCAATATAACAAAACAGTGGGACAAGTTGTTCTTCGTTGGTTAATGCAAAGAGGGATAGTCGCTTTAGCAAAATCGGTTCGTCCAGAAAGGATGGCTGAGAATATTGACATTTTTGATTTCAAACTATCACAAGAAGATATTGAAAAAATAGGAACTCTAGATATGAAAGAATCAGCTTTCTTTGACCACGATGCGCCACAACAAGTAGCATGGTTTATGAATCGGATGATGGAAACAGAAAAATGATAAAAAATATATTAGTTATAGGTGCAGGAGGACAAACACCGAACTATATGAGAAAGTAGGAATTATGATGGCAAAGCGAAAGTAGTACGTTTTTCTATGGTAGAAGGTTTATGTAACGTATTAGAGTAACAACTAGGAAATTTACTAGATTAGAGAGAAATATACTTGAAGCCTATTGGTTTAGTACCAGTAGTTTTTTTGTTTATAAAGTAAATATATATTTTTTGATAAACGAAAAACAATTATTGTAAATCAATAAAAAAGCTTGACAATCAATTCATGGTATTATATAATACAAAATAAAAAAAGAAATAAAGGAGATAAAAACTATTAAGTAATCTTTGAGGTACTGAAGTACATAGATCCAACATGGATATAAAAAATATTGGAGAAAAGATTATAAAATAATATAAAGGAAATACTGTTGATACCGTTATAAGTAATTGCTTAATTAATGAAATGATAAATATAAAGAGTGGAAGTAATCACAAGTCAGTAGTCACAAAATTCTCTGTAGTGACTCTACTCTCCCTGAAACAGGATCAGAAGATAGATTAAAGATATCTATAATGGGCTTTGTTGAATTTGCATTATTAGCAGGAATCACATTTTATTGGGAAACCAAAAGACAAACATGTACATAAGTAATTTATATAAAGGAAAAATACTATGCATATATTAGAGCTAAAAAATATAAAGAAATCCTATTTTCTTGGTAAAGAAGAATTCCCTGTTTTAAAAGGAATTAACTTGAATTTTGATAGAGGTGAATTTATTAGCCTACTTGGGGAGTCAGGTGGCGGTAAGTCAACTTTAATGAATATCATTGGGGGACTTGATAGAAATTATGATGGAGACGTTATTGTTGACGGTATCGCTCAAAAGAGAAAAAAAGAAAAAGATATGGATAACTATCGTCGAGATACTATAGGGTTCATTTTCCAATCTTTTAATCTGATTAGCTATTTAAGTGTATTAGACAACGTTCTTATTAGTCTTAAGATGACTAACCTTTCCGAAAAAGAAAGATATACGCGAGCCATTGAACTAACAAAACAGGTTGGCTTATATGATCATCGAAAGAAAACACCCTCCCAACTTTCAGGTGGTCAAAAGCAACGTGTAGCAATCGCTCGGGCATTAGCATCAGATCCTGAAATAATTCTTGCGGATGAGCCAACTGGTGCATTAGACTCGCAAAATACTAAAGAAGTATTAGCTTTATTAAGTGAGATTGCAGCATCAGGTAAAACAGTAATTGTTGTGACTCACTCACAAGAAGTAGCTGATTTTGGGACACGTATTATTCGATTATCCGACGGGAAAATCATTGGGGACGAGAGGTTAAAAGATTCTTATCAAGTTGTAAAGAAGAGACGTATACAATCTAAGGTGCTTTCAAGAAGTGAAATATTTAAAACTGCTCTCAAACATTTTATTCACACATGGAAGCTCAACTTACTTATAGCAATTGGTACAGCTATTGGTTTATTCTCCGTTATCTTTTTCTTGGGATTAGGGAATGGTGTCACAAATTATATGAACCATATAATGAATTCAAGTATTAATCCGAATGTTGTGACAGTATTTAAACGTACAACTAAAGATGATAAATTAAGCAATGATGATGCACTAAAACAAGCTCAACAAAATATTGGAACTTCTAAAGGAAACATGAATTCAACTTACATTAATAAGTTAAAATCAATTGATAATGTAAGAAAAGTAGAGCCCACTTTTGCGCTGACAAGTTCAGGAACTATCCAATATGGCAATAAGAATAAGTCAAGCTTATTCTCTATCTCAAGCTGGACTGAATCTAATATAAATGATGAATATAGTGAAGGACGAAAACCGAAATCTGGAGAGATTGCTATTCATGAAAGAGAAGCAAAAGCATTGAGTCCCGATTATAAATCCTTAGTTGGCCAAACTATTCATATAAATTTTGAAGCTAAATCTCAAGAAGGAACAGTCCGCCCTATATCTAGTGATTTTAAAGTCTCGGGCCTTCTAAAAGATTCTAAGAATACAACTGCAGATGAACCAGAAAGTGTTATTATAGATTACTTGACACTAGAAACCCTATTATCTTCAGCGTCTGCAGATAGCCAGCCAAATTACGCTGTAATTACTGTTGATGAAGTTAAAAATGTTAAAAAATCTACTGAAGATGTACAAGAAATAACAATTAACGGGCAGAAAGCCTTTGTGACATATTCTCCTACAGAATTTGTGGAATTATTTACAAACCTCACAAATGTTGTTAGTCGTCTTCTTGCAGCAATTGCTGGTATTAGTTTAATTGTGTCTATCTTTATGATTATTGTCACAACTTATATGAGTGTATCTGAACGTACCAAAGAAATAGGTGTGATTCGTGCATTGGGTGGAAGAAAAAAAGATATTTCTCGTCTTTTTACAGCTGAAAGCTTTATTCTTGGACTGTCATCGGCCATGCTTGCGATTGGTGTCGCCTATTTGGGAGAGATTATAACTAATGCAGCATTGTCTGACTTCCTAAAAGGGGAACGTATTGTTCAAATTTCTATAGGTAATGTAATTTTTGCAATGATTATTGCTGTCTTGATAGCACTTCTTGCAAGTCTTGCACCAAGTAATCGTGCCGCACGTCTTAATACAATAGAAGCTTTATCAATTGATTGAAATGATAGTAATCAGTAAAAGATAAAACTCCGTAAACAATTTCTAGGTATAAAAGTAAAATGTAGCACAATTTCCATTCTTAAGATATGTAGAATACTTCTAGAGTATGTTACTTCCCTGATAGTTATTACGGTATGGAATTGAATATTTAAAAACATAACCGAAGGAACAGAAAAATGAAAAATGTATTTATAGTATTTATAGCTTTAATAATATTGATAGGGTTGAGTGGATATTCTTGGTATGATTCAAGTTATAGAGGAATAATCTACTATTCTGAGGTTTATAAAGGGATTAAACCAGTAGAGGAGAGGGTGCAACATAAAGGAAATAGAGTTGTTCAATATACTTACTATTTAAGAGGTTTTGATGAAAAAGGAAAAAGTCAACAGCTGAAATTTAGTACTATTTCTAAAGTTAAATCAGGTATATATTTACAAGTTTTTTTAAATAAAAATAGAAAAGTAACAAGTTGGGTAGCATGTGATAGATCTGAGATACCGAGACATATACTGGAAAAAATCGATTAATTGACAAGTTAGATTACGGTTTATTTTCTTAGACTTCATGATAAATATTCAAAATAAATCAATATTTTCAAAGTAACAAACAATAATTTCATTTGAGTCCAAGAGATTACAATTAAATTTATGAAAGTATTCTCTTCTTACTTTAAAAATAAAATATTATGCGAAAAGATATTAACAAAATAAAAAACGCTAATTTAGGCGTTTTTTATTTTGTTTTATATAATATTGTTCCATGACAAGTTGTTCAAGCAAATGATTATATGTGGAGTGTGCATATTCTAGTTCTAAAACTAGTTCTTGAGAGGTTTTACATTGTAGATACTTATGACATTCACTTTGATTGAGGGATATACCACTACTCATTTTTATGAAAATGTTTTTAGAAACTTCATCTTGCTTTTTTTGTGAAATAATTGTTTTGAGCTCGTAAGAAGCTCTTTTTTCACCTTCTCTAAGTCTTAATATATAGTCCAGTGCTTGGTGATAATTCATTTTCAGTATATGCTGGAAATAATTGAGTAATCGATTGTGCATAGCTGATTTACTCATGTTCGTTTTAGAACACATGGAGTGAAATGTTGATTTTTGAAGTATAAATGTTTCCAATTGTTCTGTTGAACAAAAGAGTAGTGAAGCAATAACATTAGCTTCATCTTCCAAAGGTATCATTTCTGATGGGTATACTCCAGAAAATTTTGAAGCAAAAATTAAGTGTTTCTTCTGATTGGTATTATGAAAGTGCAAGTGAACTAATTCATGTAAGATTGTAAAAATTATTCGTTGCTTAGGCATGACTTGATTAAGCATAATAATAATTTTATTGTTATGCTTATTTGGTATAGTTACACCTGATATTTTACTAGCTAGATCATCGTCAAGAAATTTTAATTTTTCATTTCTAACTAGGTCTTTATGCTTAATTAAATCAGTCGAGGGAATAATTTTACTGTTTCTCTTTACTTCGAAGAAAGTAAAAAGAATATCGTAAGTATTTTCAAAATAAGAAATAATATCAGAGTAAATAATATATTTCTTCTTTTTGTTTGAATAGCTTGCAATATCATCTAATAACATTGAAGCCATCCCCATATACTCTTTGTATGATGAAGCACTAACTTTTCTGTACTCAATACTTACCATATAAAAATTGCTTTCTATTTTTTCCAGTTAGAATCATCATCAAATAATTCTCTTGCAATTTTCATCATGTTTTTGACAGATTCATTAAACTTAGCTTGTTCTTCTTTAGTCATATCTTCGCTTTCCATACGAAAAGCAGCAAGAAGCTCATTTTCTTCTTCAGTTAATTTATTATCTATTTTATTTTTTTCACGTCCAAGAAGATAGTCGGTACTTACACCAAAATATTCTGCAATCTCTGCAGTACGTTTTGCAGAAGGATTCTTTCCTTTTTTATAATCGTTGAGTGCATTTCTTGGATAATTTAATTCTTTTTCAATTTGATTAAAAGACTTTGATTTTTCATCCGCGAGTGTTTTGAGACGGTCATAGAACGTCATAAGGACTTCCTCCATAATATTATTTATAAAAAATTTAACAAAATTCTTGACATTCTGTAGGTAATAGTCTATAATTACAAATGTAGGTATAAGCCTACAAAGTGAATAAGCAAATAGCCCCAATAAATGGAGCATTTGCAACATTATAAATAACTCAATTAAGTAAAACAAAAAAGTTAAACCTAATTATGCTACTAATAGTACATGAACACTACTATTATAGCATGAAGAAGTAATTGCTTCAAGTGTGATTAATTGACTGATGGTGGGTACGCAACAGTAAAGTGAGATAATGTGTACAATCTGCAGGTGAATGAAAGATACGACTGAGCGGAGCAACTTCAGAGAGAGAGGAGAGCCTAGAAAATCTGAAGGAGTATAAAGGTGGCAGGAAACTGTCCTTTGGGATATAGGATTCATGCTAGCATTATGCAATAGCAGAAGAACTCGTGTGAATCGGAAACCAAACCAACTTTCATTGTGTTTGTTATCCTAAAAGTCCGTGCCTTTCTTGCTCTTGGTGACAAGAGGTTAACAAGTCACTCAAACAAAAAACTAATAAGACTGCTGAGTTTCAGGGTATAATATCCACGCTTTCTCAGCTAAAACAAAAATATTTAAAGAAATAGTGATAATGTTGAACGATTGATTACATTATCTGGATATTGAGTTTCAGGGTATCTTCCACGCTTTCTCAATTCAATCAAAAATATCTAAAGAAAAGAAAGAATATCTGACCTTCTGAAATAATAGATAGGGCTTGTTCTGAAAAACAGTAAAAACTTAAGTCAATGAACAACTAAATAGATTGTGTTTGTTCTTTTTATTTATAAAGAGAAACTTAAGTCAATGAGTTACTCCTAGAGTAATGTTTGTTTTACTGGCAGTAATGTATGATGAAGATATTTTAATAGTATATGTTATAAATTTTAAAAAATCGGCTTTTATAGCTGATTTTATAATGACTGTTAGTTTAATGTAAAATACCTTTGGTTTTCATCAGAGTACCAAAGAAAATATAGGTTCGATTCCTGTACGGTCAATAGTGAATGCTTAAAGGCTTCGCTGCTCTCTTTCTTCTTGGTCGTTGAAAGAGCTTTTTTTGTTTTTCAAACCTTGAACTATTTGCTAGTACGGCAGACGGAGGGCGGTAGTCGATAAGCAATGAAAATCAAAAGTATAACGCAAAGATAAAATCTAAAAGAAAGTAGGACAGTTTATAGAGTTATAAAGCTATGGTATAATCAAAGTAGAAAAAGTAAAGGAGATAAGTTATGGCTATGCTGAATATATCACGTGAGGAAATGGTTACCATTTCTAAAAGAGAATATGACGATATGCAGGATGAACTGCGAAAACTCCGTAATCAAGTTATCCTAGATGGTAAACTTATGGAGGGCTTATCTTCTGTGTACAGAGAAGGGACAGTAGATGCTGATGAAGCATTGGGAAGATTAGGGGCTGAAAAATTTGAAGGTAAAATTATCTGGGAAAGCTGAACAAGATTTGGCACGACTGGAAGAATTTATCGCATATCAAACACGGTCAAAACGAGTATTAGCTCGATTTAAAAGAGAGTTTGAAAGTGCAAAAAATTCGATTTCAAAGAATCCTTCGGGTTATCCCTTAGTTGAAAATAACAATATAATAAGACAAAAATACCAATGGAGATATTGGTATTTTTTTATTGATTATTCAGATGAAGTCGTCATTCAAAGGATTTTTCATGAGAGTGAGGATTGGCTGAATAATTTAGAATGAGAGAGGAAACTATTTGATAGAAATAGAGCGGCGTTGCAATTTGATATATGATAATTTTCATATGGACTGTTGTTTACGTTATGACCAAAGAACAGCCTTGCAATTGTCGTATAAAAAAGCGATAGATCAGCTACAAAAAATAAAAGCTTCCAGTAATGACTGGGGCTTTTTGAATGCAGAACGGACTTTAACACGTGTTAAAGCAACATATAAAAAATTTATGTTTTAAGTAAATATGATTTGTGATTATTATGAAGTATCAAACGAAGAGGAAGAAAATGTTTCTTTAGTGATTGTGTTAATGGCTATAGTCATCTCAATTGTGTTATTACCATTATTAATTTTCAAATTCATATTTAACCTAAAAAAATGATGTCCTAACTTTGTCTGCTATGACATTAACTAGCAAAAAAAATTAATCTTAAGGAGAAAAAAATGATTAAATTTCCAATTAAAGCCAAAAAATTACTCGGTGAGAAAATCATCGTAGATAAAAATGTTACAGTTGAAGCAAAACGTGGTGTTGAGCAAGGTTATACTCGTTACCATGCTTCAAGTAAAGAACAGCCAGAAGGTTTTGAAATTCGTGTAGAAGGTTCTAATGCTGCAAAACCTACACGCCGTCAAGAAGTTGTTTTGACAGATGTTAAGCTGGCACAAGTTCGTAACCGTACCCAAAAAGGGAAATTTGTTTATGAATATGTTGTTTACGCTGAATCATTGAAATTAGTTTAAAAAGGGGAAATATATATGACATTGAAATTAAGTACAGTATTTGAAAAACAAAATGTATTGACTGAAGAAATCGCAGATTTTGACAAAGGGCTTGGAAAACTTACTTTCCAAACTGCTGTGCCACAAATGGTTTATGAAGATTATGAAGCTGAAGAAGGTGAAATTAAACGCCGCCCAACCAATGTCGTTGACTATTATGAAGTGAAACTTTATTCTGAAGCACTTGGTGAACAAATTGAAGTTAAAATGCCTGAATCCACAAAATTTGATGGTATTGAATTTGAAGATGAAGTCAAACTCGGCAATCGTTCTGCTTTCTTCTGGAATGATAAAGAAGTGACGACTTACAATGGTCAAACACGTACAAATTACTATGATGGTGTGAAGTTCCGTGCCGATAGTATTGAAAAAGCAAGCAAAGTTAATCACTCCAATCAAACTGCTGCTCCAAAAACTGAAAATAAATCAGAAAATAAAGCTGCAGACCAAAAATAATAGCCTATGGGACAAAAAAATGTGTCTAAGGGTTCTCGTTTAAGACTGTCTGATAAATATGACCGTCAAAGTTTTGTAGGCATTGTAGGGCTTATTTTGAGTAGTCCTAGTGCAGCTTTTTATAAAGATTTTCAAGCAATGGATTCTAAAATGCTCGCTCTTGTTTTGACAGGCGTTTTTTTTGTTGCTTTTTCTTTGGGATTTGGATTGCTTGTATTCACGTATGGTCATTTTAGAAGTTTTTCTATGAAAAATTATAAACGGCTCTTATTGAATTATTTGGTGCAACACAGTCTTATTGAGAAAGTGACGGTTAAAACAGATAAAGGAACAAGGGAACGGCATAAACTTGCTCGAATCTATGTAAAACAGCCCAATTCTTATGAGTTACACACTTATTTTCCAATTGATGGAGGTACACATCAAGAAAAATTCTTATCTCTTTCTGCAGAATTAGAAACAACCTTCTTTGCGGACTTTCAAGAACAAAATTTTATTGATGAAAATAGGATTTTGGCTAAAAGGTCTTATGTAGAATATGTGTTTGCGATTGATGGAGAACGAAATAGAATTGGTGTTGATGATGTTGTTATCGATAAGAAATTAGGTTTGAAACTCATGAATGGGGTGTACTGGAATTATGAATCAGACCCACATTTACTGATTGCAGGCGGTACAGGGGGAGGTAAGACAGTACTCTTAATGTCCTTACTCTCAGCCTTGGCTCGTGTAGGTAGAGTGAGTATCTGTGACCCTAAGCGTTCAGATTTTGTTGGTTTAATGGATGTTCCAGTTTTTAAAGACCGTGTTTTCATCGATAAAGAAAGTATGATGAATTGCTTAAGGCAAGCAGTTGAATTTATGGATCAGCGCTATGATACCATGACCAGTCATCCAGAATATAAGCCAGGCAAACGATATTCAGATTATGGATTGCCTCCTGACTTTATTCTTTTTGATGAATGGGCAGCCTTCATTGCAAGTTTATCTTATCAAGAATATGATGAAGTGATTCAATGGGTCACTCAAATTGTCTTAAAAGGTCGTGCTTCAGGTGTATTTCTTATCTTAGCTATGCAACGCCCTGATGGGGAATACCTTAAAACAGCGTTACGTGATAACTTCATGAAACGTTTGGCGGTTGGTCGTTTAACGGCTTCAGGTTATCGTATGATTTTTGGGGATGAAAACGAAAAGAAAACCTTTAAATATATTAAAGGGAAAATCGGTCGTGGCTATGTTTCAAATAACGGTGAGTTGGCACGTGAATTTTATAGTCCACTTGTGCCTATTGCGGAAGGTTATGATTTTATCTCAGAACTTGCAAAACTTCCTGTGTTGGAAGAAGTTCAACCTGTTCAGCTAGAAGCACCTCCTATCTCAAATATTGAGCAGGAACGTGCTGAAGCAGGACAATTAGAAGATAAAACTTATACCATCACATCTTTAAGCCGCAAATTGGAACAGCCAAATAAAACTGTAAAAACAGTGATTGAGCGTTTAGCTGCAGGGGGCTTTTCTATTCGAGAGGAAGCTCCTTATACTGAAGATGATTATTATGCCATTCAGGCTGTCTTTTCTGCCAAAGAAGCAGGAGAGTTGACCTTGAAGGCGGCTATTGATGAAATCTTGGCGGATGAAGCGGAGTACAAAAAAGATTTTGAAAATTTCAATAAGCCTACGGCTTAGATTTATTCAAAAAAATTGATAAAACCTGCAGTCGGCTGTGCGTAAATTATAGGACTTGTCCGTCTGTCCGAAGGACGACTTGCCAAAGGCAAGCAATTTTCCACGGTCGTACTGCCCTCACAAACGGTAGTGCGTGACAGCAGTTTCCACTTATTGAGGAGCTGTTCTTCTCTATTTGGATTTAATGCGTGCAGTAGCGTAAGCATAGCTCCGTGCGAAGCGTAAGGAGTGAGCGTGCGAATGCACGGAGTGGTGGCGTAAGCCGCCACTCGATAAACCCCCAGAGTGCTAATGAGGGGGGTAAGAAGTGACACTACCTTAACAATCCCAGTAAACAAGCGAGTTTAGCAGGTGTCACCTGTTAAATTATAAGGAGGTTTAATGTTTGAAGAAATTCTTAAAGAATTGAGAAACAACCGAGGTTTAACTCAGTTTGAAGTAGCCAAAGGTTTGGGGGTTACACAACCTACTTATCAGCAATGGGAAACTGGCAAACGTTCACCTACTAGCGAAACATTATTAAAACTTGCAGCCTATTTTGGAGTTACAACTGATAGTTTATTAGGTAGAACAGGCTATGATTTTCTAAAACTTATTGATTTTCTCAACATACTTACTTCAAGAAATGAAAATCTTGATGTAAAGATTTATTGTTTTGAACCTGATATTGAAATTAAACCCTCAACTTTTAAAGAGGGTAAATTATTATTCAGTACCTTTGACCTTTGTTTAAAAGATGATTATTGGCTTGGGTTTAAAAACTTAAAAGATGATATTATCTCTGAAACTTGGATATGGCATAATCGTGAAGTTGTTCTTGTAGATACATATCCTCGTAACCGTATGAATGGTGAGTGGTGGTTGATTGCAATTAGATAGTGATTAAATAAATTTTATTAGAAGGAGGTCGACAAAAATTGATGTAAAATCTGTAAGGAAAGGTGCTCATGTTACACAACAATTTATGTCTGATGTTCTTGGTATTTCTTTGAGCTATTATAGAAAAATCGAGAAAGGGATTAAACCTCTTACTCCTGAATTAAAGGAAAAGATAAAAAAGGCTTTCTTTAAAAGATTTGATAGTCACTACAAAATTATTGCAACGATTGACTATGTGAATATTCGATTCCAAACTTTAAAAGTCAATGAAGTGATAAAAGAAGTTTTGGGTTTAAAAATCGAAAACTTTCACTTGAATGATATGAAACGTTACAATTATCCCTTCTTTCTTAATTATGGGCATATCAATGTTTATTATCATGATAAAGACCCTAAAGCAGGTGTCTTGATTGAAATGAGTGGTCAAGCGTGCCGTGAATTAGAATATGAGTTCGAAAATCACCAAAATAAGAAAACATGGTATGACTTCTTTTCAAATGCTATTGATTATGGATTAAGAAAAGCGCCTGAAAATGAAAATTTTGTAAAAGTAACACGTTTTGACTTGGCACTTGATGAACAGTATAACGAAAAAGAAGGAAACTTCGATTTGTTTAGCTTATTGAGTGCCGCACGTGATGGACGGTGGAACGGTCGTAAAAAAAGTTATGTGGCTATTTTGGGAGGAAGAAGAACTGCAGAGGGATTAGTCAATGATGGCTTATCTCTTTATTTTGGTTCAAAACGCACACACTTATTTTTTCGTTTCTATGAAAAAGATTATGAACGTGCAGAACAAGAAAAAGTTTCAGTTGAATCTGTTCGAGATCTCTACGGTTTAAAAAATCGTTATGAAATAGTCATGCGTAAAGAAATTTCTAATGCTTTTGTGGAGCGTTTCGTCAATGAAAATTTTAATTTTGCGGAAGAAGGGGTTAAGTTGATTAATGATAACTTGACCTTTTATGATAAAGAAGGCAATTTGGATATGGACTGGTATAAGTTGATGGGAACAATGAATGCTTATCACTTTACTGTGCAGCCTGAAGAACCTGATGTCAATAGTATGTTTCATTGGTTTGAAAATGGTGGACCTGCTTCAACATATTTATTATTGAGTAAATATGATGAAATGATGGGAGATAGTCGTTTACAAGAAATCATAGAATCTGCGGAAATAACAGAAAGAAATGAAAAAATACTGGAACAACTCGAACTTATCAAAGGAGGTTAGCCATAGAAACTAATTTGAAACATTTTCACAAAATGCAGGAAAAGCGGCTTTCAAATCATGCAAGATTGCTGAAGATAACTTTAAGCAGTTATACATTTGATAAAGAAAAGTATGATAATAAAGTTCATGATTCTTTGTACTTTCAACTTACAGATGAAGAATCGGCTCTAAAAACATTAGATGAAGTAGGTTTAATGTTTCCTCATGAAGCGCAACTTTCAAGAAAAAGTTATTATGAAAAACATAAAAATCAAAAAATAGGAACATTGCCCTATGGTTATAGGTTAGCTATTTATTTTTTAATTGACAATGGTTATGCGGAAGAAGTTTTATAGAAAAATTAACAAATTACAAAATTTGCTAATAAATGTATGTTACAATTAAGGAAACTATATAGATTGGAAACGGTATAATGAAACGTAAAGTATTATCCATAATTGGTTTTATTGCCATTTTGGTAAGTATCATAACTATTTCTTGGAATCAAAAGGCATATGCACTTGAAAATAATGAATCTTCAGTGACTACAAGGTTTGTAGATTATGAGAAATTAAATAGCCTAGAACAAAATCAGGTAAAGAAAGGTAAAATTGATCATATTGTACAACATGACAATGAGACATTTACTCTTGTTTATAAGAAAGTCGTGCCCAAAAGTGAGGTGGTTATTCCACCCTCTTCATCAAAAACCCCTATCTCAAGTTCAGTAATTTCTTCGGATGTTGAATCATCTAATGCTTCACTCCCTAAAACAGGAGAAAATTCTGGAAAATTATTGTTAGTCGTTGGGATATTTAGTGCCCTTGCCGCAAGTTTTCTGCTATATAAGTCAAAACGTGTGAAGAATCTTATTTTATTGCTACTTGCAGCTGGAAGTATTGGAGGAATAAATAAGGCTTCGGCTGAAACGGTTGGCAGTTTGCCTGACACGAAAGTAATGATTTATTCATTCGGCAGTGTATATTCTGAGGAAATTCCTGAAGTGTCAGGATATGAGTATATGGGATATATTCATGAATTTAAGGATAATCCTAAGCCGATAGAAAAAGGTAATATTACTGTTCAATTTTTAGATGAACAAGGTAAAGAATTAGCAGATACCGAAACTTTGACGGGAGATATTGGAACAGAGTATAAAACTTCTCCAAAAAATATTGAGGGATATTCTTTAATAGTTACACCATCTAATACTAATGGTAAGTTTGAAAGTACAACACAAACTGTTAAATATATTTATAAAGCTATTGATCAGAGTGCAACAATTGTAGTTAGATTTGTAGATGAGTCTGGAAATGAATTTTCTATTCCTGATTTAACAAATAAAGGTTATACAAAAGCATATAAACCAGAAGGATTAGTACCTGTTACGGATGATGAAATTTCAAAATATACGGTGGAATTAGATTATGATGGTCATATTTATCACCAAGGTGATGTTATGAATGATGTAACTATTCAAGCAAAAATAGGTGATACATACTCATTCCCAGATATGATTAAATTAGTAATAAAAGACGAAAATGGGAATAAGGTAAACGGGTTACTTGCCCCTCAACCTGATGGAGCAATGTCAGGAATTGAACACTGGCGTAATTATGACGTTCCTGTAAATTCGAGTGGTACAGTTATGGATAAGAAAGTAGTTGTTACTTATGTTATTAAAGGCTATGGCGTCATGATAGCGGCTCCTTAATTAAATAATAAAAAAAGTAGGTAGGTATCTGCTTTTTTTATATATAAAATCTCTTATATGTAAAAAGAGTAAAGCTGAATAGAGAAAAATAGCTTTTCAAAAAATAACATTCAAAGTTGGAGAATAGATATTCTCTATTTTTTATTTAGAACGGAGGTCAAAGTGTTATTTTATCAGAGAAAGAATATACGGAATTAATGGAAAAAATTCAAGCTGGAGAAGAATTGACTGATCGAGAATATCGTTTAATATTTTCTAGTTTGGATAAACGCCTAGGTTACAATGCAGACGGTTCAAGCCGTATTATAGAAGTTTTTGCGGAACGTTGGACTGCTGAAATTTTTGGATAAACATTTTTTATTGAATAGTTTCAGATGTGTGAAGGCAAAATCAGAGGAGGGAAAAAATAGAAAGAGTAGGAAAACAATATGCCAACACTATCACAAGAAATTAAATTACTTCAAACAGAAGTAAACGACATTGAAGCGCTCTTTGCTGCAGGAAACGATTTTCAAGAAGCAGCTCAAAAGCTTAAAGGAAAAGGTAAAGTTTTACGAACAGTAGAAAATGACACAACAATTTTGGACGATACAATTGAAATTATTGCAAATCGTACAAATGATGTTATTAAAAACTTGGTTAAAGCTTCATCATCTTATAATTTTTCAAAAAAATCTTTCAATGAATTGAAAGCAAAACTTGAAGATGTACAAGCGCAAGCTCGCCGTAGCGCAAAATAAAAAAACAGCGGAAATAGTATAAAAAATGGGTGGGATTTTGCTTTCACACATTTGAAATTATATTAAAAAAGTACCGTTAAACCCTGTATTTACAAGGGGGGAATGGTATAATAGTTATATAAATAAAGCCGAGCAATAATAGCTTCTCGAAGGTGTGGATTTGGGCAAAAACACCGTTTATTTTCAATAAAAAATGAAAATGGAGAAACTCTGATGAAATTAAACAAAAAACAAACTATTGTAGGTGTTAGCTTGGCAATTCTTTTGCTTAGTGGTGTTGCAGGTGCTACATATTCTTATAATGTTAAAGCTGAAAAGGCTAAACAAGTCCAACAGGAGAAAGAGAAAAAACAAGCGATTGAAAATGCAAAACAAGCAGATAAAGAGTTATTAATAAAAGCTAAAGCAGCTCTTTCAGAAGCACAAAAAAATCCTAGTGCAAATAAATTAGAACTTGCGAAAAAAGCTATCTCTCAGGTAAAAGATGATAAAGCAGCTCAACAATTGACGAAAGAATTAGACGGCATTAAAAATCGTGTAAAACTTGAAACTGAAGCTAAAAAAGCAGTCGCAGGTTATCAAAAAAATGCTACCAATGCAGATAAATTGAAAAAAGCACAAACTGCTGTATCAAAATTAACTTCTGATTATAGCAAGACTTTAAAAGCAAAATTGACAAAAGATATTGCAGCTTTAAAAGTACAGGCAGATAAAGCTAAAAAAGCAGAAGCAGCTAAGGTTGCAGCTTCTGATGTAAAATCAGTCGATAATTCTAACAAGGCAACAAAAACTAATAATTCAGAAGTAAATCAATCACAAGCTGAAAATTCAGTTGTGACTGATCCTGCCCCAGTAAATAATGGTGCAGCTACAAATGATAATGTTAATGCTTATCAACCTACACCTCAAACTCCACAAGCTCCTGCAGGGGGTGGAAGTGTTAATACTTCAAATCCTAACCCACCAAGCACAGGTGGCGGTAATACAGTTACTCCTCCAACAGGAGGAGGGAACTCAGGCGGTAATGGCAATACAGGTGGAAATAATGGGGGTGGAACTGTAACTCCTCCTCCGGCAGAGACATTTACTGGTTGGGTAAGAAATAAAGAAGGACAAATTGTTTGGTCACAGGGAGGATTTAGTTCTTTAGCAGAAGCAGGTCGTGCAGCTGCAGATTGGCTTAATGCTAATGCAACAAGTGGTGGATGGTCTGCTGGTGCATATTAATTAATAAAAAAATAAAGCGGTACTTTCTTATGAAACTGCCGTTTTTTTATATTCAGCCCTCAATCAAGGCATAAAAAGGATTTTAGAATGGGGGAGATAATAATTTAATAACTAATATAAAGCGTGAAAAGCACGCTTTTTTGTTTTGCTCAGAATTAAAAAGAAAAATAGGAGAAAGTGATGTCGAAATTCAAAAAGAAAAAATTACAAAAAGCTCTCACAGAAGAAAAAAATACGCGTTTCCGTATGCATAAAAGAGGGAAACATATGATCACAATGTCTATGCTCGTACTCACTGTAGGTGGTTCTCTCGCAGGTCTTGCACAAGCAGATGTTTTAAATATTAGTCCATTTTCAAGCCCTGCACGTTCAATCTCACTTCCCGATAAAGGGCCAGTTAACTATAAGTTTTCAGGTACTGGTACGGTCAAATGGTCGAACGGTCATGAAGCTTCCGCAAACTTTATGGAAGTTAATGGTGCAACGACATTCTGTTTAGAGCCTTTTGTGGATGTCTTTAATGGCGCTTATGCGACTAAAGCAGGTCAAAGTGAAGCAGTCTATAAGTTATGGAATGAGATGACAGAGTACCAACGCAATCTCATTAATAACATTACTTACATTGGTGAAGTGAATAATGCGGAAGCAGACAAAAACATTAACCTTGCGACACAGTTTGCCATGTGGTTAGTTGAAGCAGGTCAAAATGAAGTTTCGGGACTACTTCCAAAAGTTTCAGAAGTTGATACTTCAAAATTGAACAACGTTGTTGGTGGGCATAAAATTACAGGTTTAGAGTCCACAGGTGCGGATATTAATAAAGTCATTGGACATGCGACAGTAATTCTTAAGCAAGCAGTCGCAAGCTCTAAAAATCCAGATTTTAACCCTAATCCTTTAACCGTTATTGCAGGGTCAAGTGCCACTGCCACGGATAAGGCAGGAGTTATTGCAGGAAATGCAGGTGGATATGGACTTCCATTTGACAATATCAATCCAAGTGAGGGATTAATTGCTCAACGCAAAGGAAATACTCTTGAGGTTTCAGCTACTCCAAAAGCAATTGGTAAAGAAGGTAGTGTAGAAATGTGGAATAATATCAATAGAGATTTCCAACCGAGTTACATTTACGGTACAATCAATCCTGACGGAAAAGTAGGACAAACACTTTTTGCCACATCTGACCCAGCAACTTTGGAAGGAAATTTAAAAGTTAAAACTATTGGTCTTGGTGAAGCAACACTTCTCAAACAAGATGCCGATACAGGCTCTACTGAAACACAAGGTGCAGGTCATCTTGAAAATTCTGAATGGGGGCTTTTCTATAAATCAAGTGGAAAACCTGTCACTTGGAAAGATGGCAATGAAGGCTATCCTATTACAGCAGTCGCAGGCGAAAAAGTCGCAGGGGATAATATTGTCCTTCGTATGACAGATGTTTCTAAAGGGGTAAAACTTAAAAATCTGAACTTCTCAGATAAAGTCTACTGGCAAGAAACAAAAGCTCCTGAAGGCTATGAACTGTCAACGAAAAAATATGATGTTGAATTTGATGAAAAAGACAAATACAACTCAGACACAAAAAACTATGTTGAAGAAGCCACAGCCAAAGACCGTGTAGGTAAGTTTGGTGTGGTTTGGTCAAAAGCACAAGATGTCAATGGTTCACTTACTGGATTGAATGGTGCAGTCTTTGAAGCCAAATCAATCAATGATACAAAAGGTGAGCCTGTAAGAGTGACTTCTAAAGCAGTCACTGACCCTAGCACAGGGATTACAACCAATGGTGTCGTAGATTTCAAAGATTTACTTACTTTTGGGGATTATGAGTTTACAGAAGTTGAAACACCAGATGGTTTACAACCTATCAATCCATTTACGGTTACGCATACAACAAATCGTGATAAGGACGGTAACATTACAAGTTATACGTTTGTCTTTAAAGATACAGTCACAGGACAAATTATCTCTACAAATGATATTGATGTGTCACACATGACAGATAACAATATCATGTTCAACTTGAACCTTGGTACGTTTACAGACAAGCCAGAAGAAAAACCAACACCAACCATTACGACTACTGCTAAGGATAAAGTAGATGGTGATAAGACACTTGGTGTAGGGCAAGCACAAGTGACAGATATGGCGCAAATGTCAAACCTTCCTGCTTCTAAAGAACTCAACCTCAAAGGGAAAGTCGTTTACAAAGATTCAGGTAAAGAAGTAAAAGATGATAAAGGTAAAGCTATTACTGCAGAAAAGAAATTTACAACGGACGAAAACGGTAGTGCCACAGTTCAGTTGGATTTCCCAGTCATTAACACGGTGAAAGACCAGAACAAAGACTATACTGTGACTGAACTTGTCACAGATGAAGAAGGAAACAAGGTCGTTGAAGAAAACAACTACAAAGACAATCCTTCTCAAACGGTTAAGGTAGATGAAGCAGACAGTCATACGGAAGTTCAGGATAAGGAAATTACACCTGAAACAACGACTGTAATCGACAAATTCTTCTATGAAGGATTGGTTAAAGGCGATACTTACACGGTTAAAATCACACAAGCTTATGACCATAACTTGAAAAAAGTAATTGATGTAGACGGTAGTTTGACATTCAAAGCCGAAGATACTTCAGGTACGGTAGAAGTTCCTGTCAAAGTAGATGCGAAGAAATATGCAGGGCATAAGATTACCTTCTATGAGGACGCATGGCATGGTGAGAAACCAAATGAAGAAGAGCCACCACTGATTTCTCACCATAACAAAGATGATGAAAAGGAAACCTTTACGGTGAAGAAGCCTGAAACGCCTAAAAAAGAAACACCAAAAACTCCAGACACTCCAAAGAGTATTCTCCCTTCAACAGGTGAAGAAAAAGCCCTTTGGAGTATTGCAGGACTTGGAATGCTTCTTTTAGGTTTAGCTGTTTGGCAAGGTGAAAAAATCAAAGGTCTTTTTAACAAAAAATAAAAATAATAAATATTGACCATTGAAAGCAGTGAGTGAGTGACAAACTATTTAAAAAGTCAAATATAAAACACAACATACAAAGATTTCAAGTTTTTGTGTGTTGTTTCAATAAAAAAAACAAGAGTCAACAAAATATTAATTTTATTGACTCTTGTTTATATTTGTTTTCATAATGTAATCCTAGTATATCATACTTCCATGATAAAATATAGAGGTCCTATTTTTTATAGTAATGTGTTTTAAGACGATGAAAAATAATGGAAATGCCTTAATAGTAGACTATAAATGTGTTGAGTGTAGAAAAAATTAATATTTTATCTACACTCAGTTATTTATAAGTTATACATAATTGATTAAAAATAAGGAATATGTGATGAAAAAAAATAAAGCTATATCATATTTTATGTGTTCGCTCCTACTTGTTGGATCTTTAAATAATTCAATTTCAGTTTTAGCTTCTGAGGTGACACAACTTCAACCAGAATATAAAGGTGAAGAGGAATCAAAAAATCCTATAGTGTCACAAATTGGAGATTCTCATTCTCAAGATTCGAAATCATTAGGGGTTTTAAATCAATTAATACCGAATAATAATGAAGCTGTAACTGATATTAGCACGCAGCTAGGGATTAGCCCTACAGATTCAGTTACTCAAGAACAACTAGATACGATTAAGGAACTAAAAGCTAATGCTAGTGGATGGGATGGGTTTCAACACTTAACGAATTTAACAAAATTAAATTTAGTTAGTGGTAATGGTACCCCAAGCAAAGATGTACAATTTTTACTTCCTTTAACTTCTTTAACGACACTTAGTTATTCTGGATATTCGACCATTCCCAATAGCGAAAGCGACTCTGCTGTTGATATGAGCCCATTTGGTATATTGACAAGCATAAATCAAATCGAGTTTTTAGAAGGCATTAGCTCTTTGAAAGGGAGATATTCTTACTATTATCAAAATATTCCCAATCCTTTTATTGGTATAAAAGGAGAGAGAGTACCCATGCCAGAAACAGACTTTGCTCCTAACATTTTTGAATATGAATCTGCCATTGATACCTTTAAAACGAAGGTAGAAGATGGTCGAGAACAGATAGTAAGTGCTGGTTTTGCTTATACACCTTTTGGTGATCCATTAACTTCTGTTAGTGAGGGAATCACCTATAAATTTTTAAGAGTAAGTTTTTCACCATATGTTTATGGTAATTTAGTTATCACTTCTTTACCAGAAATAGATTATGATGTGAATAGCAGTGTATCCGAGTCTCAATTTTTAGCAGATATTAATGCTAAATTTTCTCCTTCAGGTGCTGTTCCAGGTGTATCTTTGAGTAGTAATTTTTCGGAAACAGTCGATTTAACAAAACCAGGATCTTATAAAGTTATGTTGAATACCATTCTGCCTGATACTATTGATTCCAGAGCTAAAGCTGCTCCTGTAGAAGTAACAGTAAATGTAAAAAATACTTCTATCAAAGCAGAGGATGTGACTGTCAGATATGTAGATGAAGATGGGAAACCAATTCCCAATGTTTCTGCTCAAACTATTAGTGGTAACGTAGGAGATTCTTATGATGCTACTACGGACGTCTATAAGTTATCAATTGATGGCTACACTTTAGACGAAAGCAAGCTCCCAGCTAATGGAAAAGGGAGTCTGTCAGATAAAGCCCAAACGGTTACTTATGTTTATAAACAAACTAAAGATCAATCTACAGTTACTGTACATGATTCAGAGTTAATAGTTGGCGATACATGGGAACCAGAAGATAACTTTGACAGTGCCACAGATTATGATGGGAATGCAGTTCCTTTTTCACACATCACTGTTGACGGAAGTGTCGATACTTCTAAAGTAGGAACTTATAAAATAACTTACTCAAGAATACTTCCGTCTTTCTTTTCTGCTGAAAACCAAGGAGAATATTCTGCTGTAGCCACAATTACTGTAAAAGATGCTCAACCTGTAAAAGGTGGAGATGTTACTGCAAAATATATCGATACAGATGGAAATAAGATTTCAGACGATATTGTAAAAACAGGTAGTGTCGGTGAAACTTACAAAACAGAACAGAAAGCTATTGATGGGTATACTTTCAAAGAAGTTCAAGGCAATATGTCTGGTCAATTTACAGATCAAGCTCAAACAGTCACTTATGTGTATACTAAGAATGAAATTCCTAATATAACTGGAACAGTCCTTGTTAAGTATGTGGATACAGATGGGAACAAGATTTCAGAAGATATTGTGAAATCAGGAACTGTTGGAGAAGGCTATAGCACTGAAAAGAAAGCTATTGAGGGATATACTTTCAAAGAGGTTCAAGGTAATACAACTGGTCAATTCACAGAACAAGTTCAAACTGTAACTTACGTATATACTAAAAATAGAGTAAACTCAGAACCGAAACCTGAGAATAAACAAAGTTCAAATGATAAAAACAACAACCAAGGAACAATATCTTCAACACAACATGGTTTACCTGAAACAGGGGAGAATGAAAGAATGACGATGATGAGTATCATCTTAGGACTAATTCTTTTAGCTCTAGGAGCAGTCGTTTGGATTTTCCGCTTTAAGAAATTAAATAAATAATACCAAAAAGAAGTTATGAGTTATAACTTCTTTTTCTTTATCAAAAAACGAAAAACTATATTAAAGTCAAGAATAAGGTGACTTTAGGATAAATTATTTAATAATTTGTTGAAGTTACGAAAAAAAATCTTGCAAAATGCAAGTTTGAAAAATTATTCAGTGTGGTGGGAGGGGGGAATAAATAAAATGGAGGTGAAACTTGAAAATTATTCATCTAGCAAGAGATTTAAAGGTAGAGCCAGAAGCTCTTCTTTTTCTTGCACAGAGTAACGGTATTGAGGCTCAATCAATAGCTAAAAGTATAACTTCTGAGGAAGCAGAAATTTTGATTAATGCTTTTGAAGAACAAGAACATAGTAAAGCCGTAGCTCAAAAGGAAAATGTTGATAATATTTCTTCTAAGGTATCATTATTAGGGGAAATAGAGAAAAGTCAAAGGGAAATTGAAACAGATAAGGCTGTTTCCAAAGACAAAAAGCCCTTGCGTAAAGGAACTTCTTTATTTGAGAATTCTAAAAAGGAGAAGTCTTCTCCAAAAATTAAAACTCGGAAGAAGTTCAGTCTTTATCAAAATAAAAAAATATCTCCTAAAATGACTATTTGGCTAGTGAGAGGTTTTCTTCTATTTATTTTTTCGCTCACGGCACTATTTTCTGTGCTTGTTTTAAGTGGATATAAACCAGTCCATGAGATTAAAACAGTAGATATGGCAGAAAAAAGTAAGTATGAAAGCAGTGTTGACTTTAAGGCAAAACTATTTCTTGATAACTTTGTGAAAACCTATTTTGAATATCCTGAAAATAAAGAGAGTCAAAAAGTTTATGCAACAAAAATATCAAATTTTTACGGTAGTGAATATCAAGGCGATTTAGCCAAACGAAAAGCTTCTCGATTTGTGAACAGTACACTACTTTCTTTAGACAAGGAGAAGGCAACCTATTTAGTGACCTATGAAACAGGCTCAAAGAAATCTAAAAATCTTCAAAAGAAAACAGTACAAACTACAGTTTATTTTGAGAAAAAAGATAAGGGCTATGTCATTGTAGGAGAGCCTTTTATTCAAAATGAACAGTCTATATATGGTAAACAAAATGTAAAAAGAGAGTTTCTTGCTAGCGATCAGTTGCCGACAGAAGACAAGAAAAATTTAGACCGCTTTGTACAAGGTCTTTTTACAGCTTATACCACTAATCAGAGTGCTTTAGAAAACATATCATCAGGTTTAACTTATAACTCTGCTGAAAAGTTTAGTAAGGTAACGTACAGCTATTATCAAAAACAAGATAATGGCACATATAAAGCTTATGTTCAAGCTGTTTTCAAATCAGAAATGGGTGAATATAAACAGGAGTTTGCGTTTAATATCAAGCAAAATGACAACACATATTTTGCTACTGATTTTAAATATAATATTCCAGCAAATTATGCTGACTAAAAAGAAAGGGAGATACGGAAGTATCTTAGGTGAAAAACATGGGTTTTCAAAGTTTATGGGAGTGGTTATGGACAAACCTCTTTCAGTGGGCAATTATTGCTTTGGTTGTAGGTTTCATGATTAAAGAAATCAAATCGCAAGCATGGGGAAAAATGATTGGTGTTCTTATTATTGGCGGTATCATTTGGGCAGTAGGTACAGGGCCAACCAACGTTCTTAACCAAATTTCTAATGTTGTGAATATGGTCTTCGGAGGTTAATTTATGGAAAACAGAAAATATAACTTTAAGAGAGCATTGGAACAACCTATTTGGGTTCAAAAAATAACAGACACTTTTTCATTTAATAATCCTCATAAACTTTCATTGTTCATCTACTGTGGAGTGTTATATTTTTTGTTTGTCCAAATGTTAAATCCGTTGCTGTTATTTTTGCCGTGGGGGGTACGATATGTACTTATATATGGGAGCCTCTCCTTAAAAGGAGGGCAGATATTTTCAGATTTAAAAATAGATGGAAAGACATTCATAGTTTACATTTATGACCGACTTTCAGAGTTTATACAATTCGGTATTTATGATGAAGGCTATTTTTATAAGGGAAAATTTTATAAAAGGAAACAAGAGAAGGAGTATTTAGATGAAATTGAAAAATGATATTGTAGCAATCTACAATAACTTAGCACTTAAGGATAATGGAGAAGTTGTGGCATTCTATGAAGTCCCTTCCTCCGTTGTTTCTCAGGTAGACCAAGATGAAAGAATAAAATCTATTGGTGTTACATCAGATAGCCTAGCTACACTGTATGCTCAAAAACAATTCAATATTCTAAATCTTCCTTTTCCGCTAGATCTGCTTCCTAAATTCGAGATATTATCGCAAGACTTTGCAGAGGACGCAGAAGATTTAGCTTATGAAATTTCAAACATTATGTTGAATAAATTAGATATGGAGTTTGAAGACAAGTTTGAGTATAAGTCTTTTGTGGTTGTTCCTCTTAAAAATAAAATTATTGCAAAAGATATTCGGAAAGCCTTTAAAATGGCTTTTTATGATTTTAAAGAACAAACTCTACGTGTATTAAATCTTAAGACAGATTTTGATTTAGACTGGTTTGAAGAGTATCAACGTTTAAACCTCAATATGGAGCGAAATTTAGCCTACTTATCTGCTGAACCATTAACAAAATTGCAAACGGCTATTATACTTAAACACCCTTATACAAGGGGGCTTGATTTAAGACTTGAATTTGAAGGTGCAAAAGTTCTTAACTCTATTGAAAATATAGATGATAGGGAAGTCAAATTTGAAGGTGGGGTTGCTATTTTAGAACGAGGTGAGTACAAATCCTACTCAAAAACTTTGCCTGTTGCTTATTATCCAAATAATGTTGAAGGGCTTTATTTATTAGATTTTCTAAAAACCTTTATCTTTCCTATTGAAACAAATTTCCATGTTGCCTTTTCAAACATGAAGGGGATGACTTCGATAGCTTCTAAGGGAAGAAGGGCAAGTAAAAACTTGAAAAATACAATGGTGGAAGCCTATGAACAGGACTCAACACAGAAGAGTTCTGTTACTGACTCAAAGGATATGTTAGATGTTATGGAAGACCAAGTTGATGCAAGAGAACTCTTTGTTGAATTTAACTGTTTGATGACTATTTCTGCTCGAAGTCTGGAAGAGTTAGAAAATAGAGAAAATCAACTGATTGAACGTTTGTCTGCCTTTGAAATTGAGGTGTCCACTGGCGGAGGTGAACAGATTGCCTTGTTCTTTAGAAACAGACCAACGGACTTTTTATCAATTACGGATAAAAACTACCGTCAACCTGCTACACTAGAAACATTTTGTGAACATCTCTTTTTCGTTGATACACGTTTGGGGGAGTCTGTCGGCTTTTATATTGGTCGTATAGATAATCAAATTGCTTCATGGAGAGGAGATTATAAAAAAGCACTCGCAAATTCTTCTAATTTGATTTTTTCAAATTTATTTTTAGCAAACAAGCTAGATATTAAGGGAAAAACAACGAATAATAGTCACGTGGCTGTAGTTGGTGAAACAGGTTCGGGTAAATCATTCTTTACAAAAGAACAGTTTCTTTATTCTTCTTTACTTAAATCAGAAGTTCTATACATTGACCCTAAAATGGAAATGAGAAGACAGTTCCAACAGGTCAAAAAGGAGTTCTTGCAAGATGAAAACCCTAGTAAGTTAAGGAAGGCACTCATAAAATATATTGATTTGATTAATTTTGTAACTTTGAATGCAGAAGATAAAAATAATCAAGGGGTGCTTGATCCTTTAGTTTTCTTGATGGACGATACAGCGTGTTATGATTTGGCTGAAAATATCATAGATGAACTGGCAGATGTTTCTCAAGATTTCTTGACATCCTTTAAAAATGCAATGGATATTTTCTTAGCGAAACGTTCTGCAGGTGAAAGAGTCGGTTTAAAACATGTCTTTGATTATCTCGTTGAGCATGGAGATAAAGAAGTGAAGTCTACAGCTCAATTTTTATTATCTATGTCTGATGGTACTTTAGTATCGCTTGTTTTCTCTTATGGTCAAAATAGGTCAGTTAGTTTGAAAGAACGTATTACTATTTTAGAAATTTCAGGTTTGGATTTGCCAAGTAAGGGTGATATACCAACTTCTTATCAGAAAAAATCACTCGCTGTCATGTATGCATTAGGTTATTTCTGTACAGAATTTGGTAAGAAAGACCGTAATGTAGAAACAGTTGAATTCTTTGATGAAGCATGGTTCTTTAATTCTAGTGACATTGGGCGGGGGATATTAAAACGTATGAAGCGTGTTGGTCGTTCTGAAAATAATACACTCTTCTATATTACGCAATCTATCAATGATATTGTAACGGAAGATGACACAACTTCTTTTGGGAAAGTGTTTGCCTTTTTAGAAAAATCAGAAGTAGAAGATGTTTTAAAATATCTAAAAATACCAATTAATGAAACAACTTTGCTTTGGATGTCAAATATGACAATGGGACAATGTATCTATCTTGATGTATTTTCTCGAGTTGCACGTATGACTGTAGATGGACTACATGAAGACATAATGAAACTCTATGACACAGTGAATACAACGTTGAAATCTGTATCTTAAGGGAGGAAGATATGAAAATAAAAATTAAGTTGGCTTTAATAAGCTTTTTCTTTTTGCTTTCACCAACAGCTGCATTTGCGGATACCACAACTGATTTTAATAATTTCACCTCCTATGCTTTTACAGGAGATAGTAAATTTAATATCAGTGAAGCAATTGCAGCTCTGATACATACTTTCATTCAAGGTTTATTCTTTCCAGTTCAAAAAATATATGATTTTGTATCTATTGTGAAAACAAGTTTAGAGGGTCAAGATTTAATTAATACTTGGTCTTCAGTAATCTTTGATAGTAGTAAAACTTTATATACGCAATTGTTTAATTCAGGACTGATTTATGCAATTGCAGGAGGGCTTGTTTGCTATTTAATGTGGGGGTTCGTAAAAGGTGTTTTTGGTCAAATTGTGATGAAAGTATTAATCTTACTTTTAACAAGTGCTTCCTTTTTTGCGTTTGGTCCTACAATCGTAAAAAATCTCAACACTAATTTAGCACAGGTCAATAAAGAAATAGTAAGTTCGGTAAATATTGCAGGAGTAGAAAAAACTTCGGCAGATGACACCTTAGATATTCTATTAATGAAGCCGTTCATAGCTCTTAACTTTGATAGTCAAGAACAAGCTTTGAAGGATGATCGCTATAAAACTTTACTAGAAAAACATGAAGATGAAGACTTGAAAAAGTATGAAAAAGAATGGAAAGACAAGCACCTAGGATCTAGTTCATTTGGTGATAAGTTTTGTACAGTTATTGGAGCGTTACTCAATGCCCTTTTATATGGTACATTGCTTCTTGGTTTTTCAATCGGTTCATTTGCTTTACAATTGGTTGTTCTTCTCTTGCTGTTTTTAGGAGCATTTGCAGCCATTCTTTCATTGTTTCCTACGTTTGAGAAAGTTTTAGGAAATCTAATCAAAGAAATTTTTACTGTTTTAGTTCTTTCGATACTTTTAACCTCTGCTTCATCTATTATGTTTATCTTTGATGGATTGCTTACTGGGGTGCTAGTCAAAGTCAATATAAATGATTACTTCTTTACAGTGATTTTAAAATTCCTGATTTATTACTTAATGTACCGTTATCGCCGTAAAATTGGCAAAATCTTTGAAAGCTCAGGTATTAGTGCAAATCTAAATTCAAAATTGAATAAAGGTAGACGGATAATTTCTAACTCAGGACAAGCTCTTAAAAAAACTGCGCCAGTTGGACTTGCAATGTCAGCAGGTGGTATGGCTTTAGCTTCAACAGCCAAAAATGTGAAGTCAGCACCTTATAAAGTGATGAATGCAACTCGTAATAAAGCTCAAAACAGAGATAACAAGAAGTTAGAAAATCCAAGAGATAGTGAAGAATTCAATAAAGCTAATGCTTCTTCATTGTTAAATCGTAATGCGGATGAAAAACGTTTATCTAAAATTGATAAAAAATTAAATGGCGAAAATAAAGGGATGTCTGCTATTAAAAATGCTTATGCGAATAGTAATCCTGAATATAAGAAAAAACTTCTAGCCAAGAAGAAGCGTACGAATAATCAATTAGAGCAACGTAAGTTAATGGTTGAAAAACGTTTAGGTAACTATACTCAATCGAAAAATGAGGATGAAATTAAACGTAAGAGTGATGAAAAACTTCAAGAAGAACGTTTGAAGGCTCGTAGAAGAGCAAAAGAAAAACTGGAAATGCAACGTGAAATGTTGAGAAGAGCTACGGAACGTAAAAAGGCGCAGAAGAAGCAGACAACTAGTGAACGAGTGCAAAGGAGAATGACTAAATATAATTATGATAAAGAAAAAAATAAAGTTTAAAATTTTTCTTTGGTTGAGTCCTCTCATTGCTGTTGTGGGTGTCTTTATAAGCTTTTTCATGATTTTAGCTCTTCTTGTAGGTGCTAAAGTTGAGGACGGCGGAGATATTGATATATCAGGTAACGGTACACCTCCAGTTACAGGACAAGCTCTACAGGTTGCTACACAAACTTATGAGCATTTGATGAAGGAGCATAAGTTTACTTCAGCAGGGGCTTCAGGGGCTTTAGCAGTTGGTCAGCGTGAGAGTATGTTTGACCCACAAGCTATTAATCCAGCGGGAGGTGTCGCAGGTCTTTTTCAATGGTCGGGTTGGGGAAGCTTTATTAATGGTGACCGTATTCATTCTGAGGGATCAATACAAGGTATGGACTTGTCAACTTTAACACTTGAGAATGAATTTAAACTCATGGATAAAGAGCTTAACGGTTCTTACTCAAAAGTGAAAGCACTATTGAGTAAAACTAAAGACCCAGTCCAAGGTGCTAAAGATTGGTCACAATATTATGAGGGAGTTAGTCTTAGTGATGGGCAGACTAACCTTGAAATGATTTCTCAACTTGCTAATCAGTGGTATGCTTATTTTAATGGCTCAGGTTCATCAGGTGGTGATATAAAATTACTTAATGATATTTTGGGCAAAAAAGTAGGAACAGGACAGTGTTATGCTTTATCTGATTACTATGTGAACAGTATCAGTGGTTTTCATCTTCAAGGTCTTTGTGCTTTTAATATTGGCTCAGATAATTTTAGTGCTTTTACTTCTCATGGTTGGAAAGTTATTATGAAGCCAAAATCGAGTGACCTTGTAGCAGGTGCAGTTGTCAATTGGGGTTTTGGTGCTGTGGCAGGTTCAGCAAGTGAAAATCCTTACGGACACACAGGAGTGATTGGTAGTGTAAAAGGTAACAATTTTACTACTTATGAGCAAAACGTAGGCGGTGTTCAAATCGTTCAGAAAATGAATCGTATGTGGGATAGCAGTATCACAAGTATTGCAATTCCACCTCAAGGAGATAAAAAGTGAAAAAAAGAATACTTATATTAATACTTGTTGTGTTGGCTGTTGTCTTTCTTGTTCCTAAAAATAAACAGGAAGGTAAGGAGAATTCTTTGCCTGAAGGCAAACAAGATATTACTGCTCAAAGCTCTTCAACTGACCTAACCTCTTCAAGTTCTGAAATTGCTTTAGAAAATACATCTGATCCAAAAGATGTGATTAATAATTTTATTAAGAGTTACTATAATTATTCCTCAGAGAGTGAGCGCAATCAAACAACTAAAGAATTCTGTAATGAAGCAGCACAAAAGAAATTACATTTAGTTGAGCCAGAAAAAGATATAAAAATGAGTTCACAGATTACTTCATCAGAGATTTATAGTGGTGGGCAATATGATTACTTGGTTTTAGTGTCTTATACAATTAATGATAATCAAGTTGTACCACAGGTATTGAAAATATATGTAGAAACGGCAGGGGACAGCTATAAAATTAGTGAAGTGCAGTTCCCATTAATGAATTAGGAGGTTATTTTGAACACAAATAGAATAAGAGATGGGTCAATTCCCCATTATTTTAACTGGATAATAAACCCAATATTTGATAGTTAGATTTGTTTTCTTCTTTCTTTTGACTATAAAAACATAAAAAAAGGGTAATAAAAGGGTGGTGGTATCTCCTGTTTTGTGTGTGTTTTGTGATTGGATTATAATGTAGTATGTATATATGGATAAAAAAGAAAAGACAATCAGATATAGAATTATAACAGGAACGCAGTTATTACTTGTTAGTTTACTTACAACTTCAACAATTTTACCAAGTATCACTGCTACAGTGTCCGCTTCGACCAAAGAAATTAATGTTTCACAAAGCATTGATACGAGCCAAGAAGAACTAGAGAATAGCACAGAAGAATATAAAAATAGAGAAACTTTATCAACAGAAGAAAATGATGCAAGAGATACCACTACTCTTATTACTTCTGAGAGTGTAAAAACGCAAGACAATAATACCAATGATATTGAGAAAATAACACGAGAATCGGATGACATTGCATCAGGGGCATTGGGGACTTCTGAATGGAGAATTGATTCCGAAGGAACGCTTCATATTGGTGGAGGTGTTCTAGAGAGTGCGGGTGATTTCCCAGAATGGGGAGAGTTTGCTGATCAAATAGAAAAAATAATATTTGATGAAAAAGTAACTGGTGGGGCATCGCTTAAGAAGTTATTTTCAGGTCTCTATACAGTTGTAAGTATTGAAGGGTTATCGAATTTTGATACCTCAAATGTAACAGATATGTCTGAAATGTTTAGTGCCATGGAGTCTTTGACTAGTTTAAATACTTCAAGTCTGAATACATCAAATGTAACAGACATGTCACACATGTTTGATGGAAGTTATTCCCTTGAAAAACTTGATCTATCGAATTTTGATACTTCAAATGTAACAGACATGTCTGGAATGTTCATGGGGATGGGATCATTACAAGAATTATTTATTTCAAATTTCAAAACTTCAAAAGTTACTTCAATGAAAGCTATGTTTATGGGGGGCGATGAATTAGCTCATTTAGATGTATCGAATTTTGATACATCTAATGTAACGGATATGTCAAATATGTTTGAAGGAGTTTATGTATTAGCAGATATAGAGGTTTCAAATTTTAATACCTCAAATGTAAATGATATGCACAGCATGTTTGCTCAAATGGAATCACTACGAACTTTAGATTTATCAAATTTTAATACCTCAAATGTAGAGGATATGTCAAGTATGTTTGCTGGGCAATATTCGCTAAATAAACTAATTTTAGGACCTTCATTCAAATTTGTTGGAGGAATAGAACCTGAAATAGAAAAAATTACTTCTCAAGGCTATACAGGAAAATGGATTAATGTCTCATCGGGTACAGTTAATAAGCCTTTAGGGAAAAATATATGGGACTCTGATGAGTTGATGTTAAATTATAATGGAACAACAGATGCGGATACATATGTTTGGCAAAGAGAAACTATTCCGGCTGAGAATGTGATAGTAAAATATAATGATGAAAATAATAATTCAATAGCTGATGAAGTAATCTTAACAGGTAATATTGGTGAAGAGTACACCAGCTCCAAGAAAGATATTGAGGGGTATAATTTTAAAAAGATTAAAGATGATAACGCAACAGGTATTTTTAGTGATCAACCTCAAGAAGTAGTTTATATTTATGAAGTAGAAAAGAATCACTTATCTGTTGTTGTCCATGATTCAGAGTTAACCATAGGCGATGTATGGTCTGCAGAAGATAACTTTGATTACGCACTTGATAAAGACGGCAAGCCTGTAGAATTCAAAGATATCACAGTGACAGGCGAAGTAGATACGTCAAAAGCTGGTACGTATGACATAATCTACAGCTATGATGGTATGAAGTTCATAGCTACAGTTACAGTATTAGAAGGTGAAGCGGAACAAGATCTAGCACATATTACTATACATGACTCTGAATTAAAATTAGGAGATGAGTGGTCGCCAGAAGATAATTTTGATGAAGCAACCTCATTTGATGGCAAAGATGAAAATTTCTCTGACATCATTGTAGAAGGCAATGTCGATACTACAAAACCAGGGACTTATGAAGTGACTTACTCCATCCCAGAGGAACATTGGGGTAGGGGATTATTAGAAGGACATCATACAGCTACAGCTAAAATAGTTGTGACTGAGGAAAATAATGATGGTGGCGGAGACTCTAATCCTAAAGAAGAGGAAGCAGCTACCGATAAGGATAACTCATCAAGTGCTAAGGATACATCAAGAGAAAGCAATACCCAAAGTACCAAAAAATTACCAAAAACAGGGGAGCACACTTCTGCTCTAATCTTTATGTTAGGCATCGCCTTACTAGTATTAGGATCAATTTTTAGTGTATTACATATTAAGAAAAACAAAAAGTAACCACTATTATAGAAAAAAAGACTTGTCTCAATTAAAAGACAAGTCTTTTTTTTATTTGGTGGAGAACATTTAAATTAAGGAATAGAGAAGATATGAATGTAAAAGAAATGCGCCGATTGGCGCTTATTGATTTGAAAAATAAGAAGTTTGTGCCAGATAGTATGTGGGAAGGAGAACGGACGTGGGTGGGTATTTATGCTCGACCAGTCGGAACACCTAAGTATGGGGGCGATCCCGATAATGAAGAAGAAGCACAAGCTATGGACGGTAAAGATTATTCAGAATGGTTTGAATGGTATCTAGAAGATTTATTGGAGTTGCAAAAGCAATACCCACAATAGAATTAGGGAGTGTTTTATGGATTTAACACGGCTTCGTAATCAAGTAAAGAATGCAGAAAGTCAATGGAACATGAAGTATATTGCCTTTGATAAACGGTTAAGAGAAATTGAACATGAATTATCTCTACCGCCTTATGCGAGACTATCTGATGTCATTCAATGGTGCGAGAAATTGATTACTTATGAACGAAAAATTGAACTTATGCGCCAGTCGACTATGACATTATCGAATGAAGCATGGGCAAAATTGGAACAAAATATAGTTGCTTATCAAAGTAAAGACGATAGAGCAATTACTATTATGTCTGAGTTTGTGAGCTTCTTAGTGAACTTGGATAAAAAATATAGTCAACGTTTGGAAGTTTTTTTAAATTTCTTAGATAACTGTGTTCGCTACGTGAGAGGTTATACGGAAGATTTAGAGAAAAATGGTCTTTCAATAAATTCTACATTACAGAAAGCAAGGCAGCTAGGGTCTATGCATTGGATTAATGGAAAGTCTTATCAACTGAAATTGGAGGTTTAAAGATAGGGATTATGAAACAACTTACAGAAGAAAATAAAAATGTACTCAATAATATTGCTTATTCTATCACTCGTTTGAGTGGACAATTTGAAAAGTCTTATGAATTTTTGACACGAGGTAAAAGTGCTTTTAATAAATTGGTTCGTCAAGCAGAGGAAATTCTTGGCGAGGAGATTGTTTGGGATTGTACTGGTCGTGGTTTTTGTGAAGAAAGTTTAGATAATGCATCTTCTGCAATTTGGAGAATTATTGACCGATGAAATTGGAGGGGAAAATGATTGTTTACAGATTGAGAGGAAATAGATTTGTGAGCTTGTACTGTTCAGATGTACCTGAGAGGTCTATTTATCCTGAATATGATTATGTGTCTTTTTCATTAGATAAAAACTTTAATTATACAGGAGGGGCGATAGCCTACTGTAAAAGTGAGATAATAGAGAAATTTATTATCAAAAGGGATAAGGAGGGGAAAGTTGTAAGACAAGAGTTATAATAGTTAAAATAAAATCGGTGAATATTAAGGGTGGGAGAAATCTCGCCCTTGTTTTTTTGTATGTATTAAGGGGGAAGGATGAGTAGAACAGGAATAACCGTGGATAAGAAGATGATTGATGCTGAAGGTATTTCAAACTTTTATTCTATAAAGGTTTCTACCGCTAGAAATAAAATTTATGAAATGAAAAAAGATAAACGATTTATGCAAGGGGATTATTTCAGAATGAGCGGACGTGTATGGTTTCCGGCATTTGATGAATTTTTAAAAATAAAAGACGAGGAAAAATACAGATAAAAATGATATAATAAGTATGATTTTTATTCTGCACTTTTCCCAAAAGAAAAGGTAGGAAATATGAAAGTTGAAGATATAAAAGTAGGAAGTTTATGGTCAGAATCTCGGAAAAACAAGTTCCTCTGGCGTATGAGATACTTCAATATAGTTACAAAATCTGAGGATAAAGTTTCTGTAACTTTGACATCTAATTCAAATCAAGCTAAAACAAAAGCTAGAAAAATATTGTTAAGAAAGGCTAAGCGAAAAATTGAACAAAGTGAATTAAATATATTAAATTCGAGTTTAAATATTAATTCCTTAACTTTTTCTTCTGTGGCTAATTTATGGTTAAATGATTGTAGCAGAAGGCTAAAGCCATCAACCTTAAATAATAGGCGAAAACAAATAAAACGTTTTGCTGATGAATTTGGAGACCAGGAAATGTCACAATTTACAACTTTCCAAATTCAGGTATTTTTTAATAGTTTGAATTTAAAATCAGGTACAGTAAAAGGTTATTTTTTAACTTGTAAATCTATTTTTGATTTTGCAAAGAGAATGGAGATTATTTCTAAAGACCCTACATTGAATGTGAAATTAAGTCTTTCCAAAAAAACTTTGGAAGATATAAAAAAGCAGAATCGAAAACTGTTTACAGTGGAAGATTTAGCTAAGGTATTAAATAGGATGAGAAGTTCTGAAAATCCTCGCACGTACTTTATAGCTCTAACTATTGAATTTCTGTTTTTAACAGGTTTAAGATACTGTGAATTAGCTGCGTTAAAAGAAGAAAATTATGACCGCACAAGACGTATAATTAAAGTGGAAACTAACTTAGATTATACTAAGGGTGTGACGAAACATACTCATACCACGACTAAAACATTATCTTCTTATAGGGAAGTTGATCTCAATGATAGAGCGATCGAAATTATCGAAGAGTATCTCAAAGCTAATCATGACAATACTTATGTAGGTTATAAAAATCATGGATACATTTTTTGTACTCGTTCAGGTCAACCACATAATATTGGCCATCTAAATCGATCTTTTAAGTATTATGGAAAAGCAACGGGACTAGATAAGCAATTCTCTTGCCATTGTATGCGCCACTCTCATATTTCATTATTAGCAGAAATGGGAATAAACCAAAAAGTGGTGATGCAAAGAGTTGGTCACGCAACATCTACTATTACCAATAATATATATACTCATGTCACACCTAATATGTCTAAAGAATTAAACCAAAAAATGAATAGAATTAACAAAATTTCTTAAGCAAATTTGGTGGGCAAAAAAGTGGGCAGAAATGAATGAAAAATAGTGATAATTAATGATATTATTATCGAAAATAAAATAATAATATTACTGGAAAATGCTATTAAATAAGGCTTTTAAGCCATTTTTATAAAGGGGAAAGAAAATTGGCACAATTGTACTTCAAATATGGCAGTATGAATTCAGGCAAAAGTATCGAAATCTTGAAAGTTGCCCATAATTATGAAGAACAGGGAAAACCTGTTTTGATTATGACTTCTAGTTTAGATACACGTGCCGGTGTTGGTATAGTTGCAAGTCGTATTGGTATGAGTAGCGAAGCTGTAGCGATTGACGATACCATGAATGTCTATGAATATATCGAAAGCTTGCCAATAAGGCCTTTTTGTGTGTTGATTGATGAAGCTCAATTTCTTAATAAACAAAATATTTATGATTTGGCACGTGTGGTTGATGATTTAAATGTCCCTGTGATGGCTTTTGGCTTAAAAAATGATTTCAGAAATGAACTTTTTGAAGGCTCAAAATACTTATTGCTTCTGGCTGATAAAATCGAAGAAATTAAAACGATTTGCTGGTATTGCAGTAAAAAAGCAACGATGGTTTTACGCATGGTTGAAGGCGAACCTGTCTATGAAGGCGAGCAACTTCAGATTGGTGGTAATGAGAGTTATATTCCAGTGTGCCGTAAGCACTATTTTCACCCTTTGAAAAAGATGGATAGTAATCGTATAAAAGAAGAGATATAAAAAAGAAGTAAGGAAAAATAAAAAATGTTTGATCAACTTGAAACGATGGTAGGACGATATGAGGAGCTGGGCGAATTACTCAGTGATCCACAGGTTGTCAATGATACAAAGCGCTTTATGGAACTTTCACGTGAAGAAGCGAATCTGCGAGATACTGTAGCTACTTATAATGAATATAAAAAAGTGCTTAAAACTATTTCTGACAGTGAAGAAATGCTTGGTGAAGGTGGCCTTGATGAGGACATGAAAGAAATGCTCAAAGAGGAGCTTTCAGAAGCAAAAGCAGCTAAAGAAGAACTGGAAGAAAAGATTAAAATTCTCTTGCTTCCTAAAGACCCAAATGATGATAAAAATATCATCTTAGAAATTCGCGGCGCAGCAGGTGGTGATGAAGCAGCTCTTTTCGCTGGCGATTTGCTAAATATGTACCAACATTATGCAGAGTCACAAGGTTGGAAATTTGAAATCATGGAAGCCAGTGTGACAAGCATTGGGGGTTATAAAGAAGTTTCAGCTCTTGTTTCGGGAACTTCTGTTTACAGCAAACTAAAATATGAATCTGGCGCTCACCGCGTCCAGCGCGTGCCATCAACAGAAACACAAGGTCGTGTACATACTTCAACAGCAACAGTTCTTGTCATGCCTGAAGTTGAAGAATTCGAGATGAAAATTGAGCAAAAAGATCTCCGTGTTGATATCTACCATGCCTCAGGTGCCGGTGGACAAAATGTCAACAAAGTTGCGACAGCTGTACGTATGGTTCACTTGCCTACAGGTATCAAAGTTGAAATGCAAGAAGAACGTACACAACAAAAAAACCGTGACAAAGCCATCAAATTGCTTAATACGAAAGTATTTGACTACTATCAACAAATCGAGATGGATAAGCAAAATGCCGAACGTAAGTCCACTGTCGGAACAGGTGATCGCTCAGAACGTATCCGTACTTACAATTTCCCCCAAAACCGTGTGACAGATCACCGTATCGGACTAACTTTACAAAAATTGGATACCATCCTTTCAGGTAAAATGGATGAAGTCATTGATGCACTTGTGGTTTATGATCAAACGGAAAAATTGGCGGAGCTTAACAAGTAATGACCGAATTTCAATTTGAAGGATTTAATATTCGACTGCGCGCAGAAGAGCAAAGATGTATGGAAACGGCAAAGAGAGTGAAGGACATTGAGACAAAAGTCCTTATCTTTGAAGTTAGTAACCAAGAAACGCACTTTGATTTGCTCTATTGCCAAGCAATTAACCAAGATTATTGGATCACCATTGAAAATGTTGAGAGTCCTTCAAAGCATCTTCAGAGATTGGATAGGCGTGTACGGATGAGCATTGACTTTTATAAGGACAATGCTTATTGTCGTCTTTGGCAAGAGCTCAAAGAAGGAGACAATTGGAGCAAACGTAAAAAGGTTCTTTCTCTTACAGAATTTGGCAAATACAACAGTCAATCAGTGACGGAAATAATGAAAAGCTTTGATGCATTGGCTCTAGGAAGATTGGAAAATATTGTCAATGAGAAAAATAGGACACGGAATGAAAATGGTGTCCTTTTTGCAAAAGATAATCTGAAAATCCCCATCATCATTTATTTATTGGGGCGTGTTTTCCCTCTCCTTTAAAATGAGAGGAAAGTGAGGAAAGAAAAAATGTTATGGATTGAGGCTGTGCGCCAATTATCTCAAGATTTGGAAGAGCCTTTCGCTCTGGAATTCGTCTGGAGAAATTTACACGAGATTACAAAATTACAGTGGTTAAATTTACAAAGAGAAACGATTTCAGATACGGATTTAGCTGCACTTACATCTGTCGCGCAGCGTTTAAAAAATAATGAACCGCCACAATATATTGTGGGATGGGCTGAATTCTGTGATTTAAAACTTGCTGTGGATGAGCGTGTTCTGATTCCACGTCCAGAAACAGAAGAGCTGGTACAGATGATTCTCGCTGAAAATGAGCAAGATAAACGCGCGGTTTTAGATATTGGTACAGGATCGGGAGCTATTGCTCTAGCGCTCGCTCAGAAAAGAAAACAGTGGGACATTACCGCATCGGATCTTTCAGAAAAAGCACTTGAACTTGCTCAATTGAATGCAAAAACACATCAACTTTCTCTTAATTTCATTCTCTCTGATGTCTTTGAAAATATCCCAGGTCAGTACGATATTATTGTCTCCAACCCTCCCTATATTGCCTTTGATGAAACATATGAAATGGATCAATCCGTCATTCGCTTTGAACCGGATAGTGCACTCTTTGCTGAAAAGCAAGGACTGGCAATTTATCAGAAAATTGCTGAAGCAGCTCACCAATTTTTAAAGCCACAAGGAAAAATATATTTAGAAATTGGGTATAAACAAGGTCAAGCAGTGAAAGACTTGTTTGAGAAGGCTTTTCCTGCTAAAAAAGTATGTGTGCACCGTGATATTTTTGAAAAAGATCGTATGATAAGTGTGACATAGATGGAAATAAAACGTATAGAAGTAAAGAAAGAGAGCTATCTCCCTTTACTTCTTTTAGCTGATGATCACGAGCATATTATGAGCTATCTTGCAAAAGGTGAACTTTTTGTGCTGATGGATCAGTCCGAAGTCAGGGCAGTATGTGTAGTTAGCCCGACTCTCGAAATTGAAAATCTAGCTGTGGCTACGGAAGCACAAGGTCAAGGCTATGGGAGAGCGCTTCTAAAACCCCTTTTTGAAACGTACAAGGGCCAAGGTGTCATGACCGTTGGGACAGACGATATATCGGGGAATGTTCTTTTCTATGAAGCTTGTGGTTTTACATACACCCATAAGATAAAAAATTATTTTATTGACCATTATAGTTTTCCGATTTACGAAGATGGAAAACGACTTAAAGATAAATGCTACTTAAGAAAGGAGCTATAAAATGACAGTTGAAAAAGCAATAGCAGCTTTAAAAGCAGGAGAATTGGCAGTACTACCGACAGAAACAGTTTACGGCATTTTTGCGGATGCAACCAACGAAGCAGCGGTGCAAAAACTTTATGCTGTAAAAGGACGTCCTGTTGAAAAAGCGTTGAATATGAACGTAGCAGATTACGACACAATTTTAAAATTTTCAGTACATCAACCTGCTTACCTTGAAAAACTCGTGAAAACTTTTCTACCTGGACCCTTGACAATTATTTTAGAAGCAAGTCCGGAAGTTCCCGAGTGGATACATGTGGGGAAAACTACTGTTGGATTCCGAATGCCTTCAATTCCAGCCACACAAGAAGTAATTAAAGCTTTAGGGGTTTTAGTTGGTCCATCTGCTAATCTTACGGGCTCACCAAGTCCACGTTTCTATGAGGATTTAACATCTGCTATCCTTGATAAAGCAGCTGTTGCACTTCAAGATGACAGTATTTATGGTTTAGATACAACGATTTTGGATCTCTCTGGTGAAAAGCCCAAAATTTTACGTCAAGGGGCAATTACAGCGCAAGAACTTCTTGATGCGGTTCCAGAATTATCTGAAATTGTCTGAACAAATAATTTGGTTCGGCACTTTGCTTTAGATATAATGGAAGATGTACAAAAGCTACCCACGCAAAAAGAAAAGTGCTTGAGGTAAGCAACGTATAAGGCAAAGGAGACATACATGGAAATTTATAATTTTGAAGCGTTTGATCCAGAACTTTGGGCTGCTATTCATGCCGAAGAAGTTCGACAACAAGAAACAATTGAGTTAATTGCCTCAGAAAATATCGTATCCCCAGCGGTACGTGCAGCTCAGGGATCTGTCTTAACAAATAAATACGCAGAAGGTTATCCGGAAAAGCGTTATTACGGCGGGACAGAAGCTGTAGATGTGGTGGAAAACTTGGCCATCGAGCGCGCCAAAGAACTCTTCCATGCAGACTTTGCTAATGTGCAGCCACATTCTGGCTCACAAGCCAATGCAGCAGCTTACATGGCACTGATTGAGCCCGGAGATACTGTACTAGGTATGGACTTGAATTCTGGTGGTCATTTGACTCATGGTTCTCAAGTCAACTTCTCAGGCAAGATGTATAATTTTGTTTCTTACGGTCTTAATCCAGAAACAGAGTTGCTTGATTTTGACGAAATTGCAGAACAAGCTGAAAAGCATCGCCCAGCACTTATTGTTGCTGGAGCATCAGCTTATTCGCGTATTATTGATTTTTCAAAATTCCGTGAGATTGCAGACCGTGTTGGTGCAAAATTGATGGTAGACATGGCTCATATTGCTGGTCTTGTGGCTACAGGTCACCATCCAAGTCCTTTCCCTTATGCAGATGTAGTAACTTCTACAACACATAAAACATTACGTGGTCCACGTGGTGGTCTCATTTTGACAAATGATGCGGAGCTAGCTAAAAAAATCAACAGCGCTATCTTCCCAGGTTTACAAGGCGGTCCTTTAGAGCATGTCATTGCTGCTAAAGCAGTTGCTTTTAAAGAAGCCTTGTCACCAGATTTTTCAATCTATATTGATCAAGTAGTGAAAAATACAGCAGCTATGGCTGATGAATTTAGCAGAGCCGGTTTACACGTTATCTCAGATGGTACAGACAACCATCTATTCCTCGTCAAAGTAACAGAGCTTGGCATTAACGGTAAAGAAGCACAAAATCTCCTTGATACTGTTAACATCACCCTCAATAAAAACTCTGTTCCTGGTGAGGAGCTTAGTCCTTTTAAAACAAGTGGTGTGCGTATAGGTGCAGCGGCAATCACTAGCCGCGGTATGAAAGAAGAAGAAAGTCGTAAGATTGCACAAGCAATTATTAAAGCATTATCAAATAAAGATGATGAATTTGCCCTTCAAGAGGTTCGCCAATTTGCATTAGATTTGACAAAAGGGTTTCCTTTAGTCTAGAATATAAGTACGACTTTTTTAACAAAATTTCCACCACCGAATAAAAATGAACAGTGATAAGTAAATAAAGGTGGAAATGCTAGAGAAGTTTTTAACATGAGATGGCATATAATAACAACTGGAATTGAGACATGAGCCGTCGAAAAAATGATTAGGAATAGATAAATGTTGAAAATTTTGAAGCTATTCATCAAGCTTGCGCTACTGGCAGCAGTGGTCGGAGCATGTTTTTACGTGCACAGAACTTATAGAAACGTAAAAAATGTGATGCAATATGAAAAATCGGTTGATGCAACCTTGAAAGCTCAAGGCTTAGAGGGCGATACAAAGCTTGCATTGGCTATTATTTATACAGAGACAAAAGGAAATGCTGCGGATGTTATGCAGTCAAGCGAGAGTTTGAATGGCAATCAAAATAGTATTTCAGATGAAGATAAAAGTATTGCGCAAGGTGTTTCCAATCTTTGTAAAGTTTTAGAGTACGCTGAAGATAAAAAAGTTGATATTTGGACAGGAGTTCAAGCATATAACTTTGGTCAAGCATATATAGATTATGTTGCGAAAAACGGTGGAAAAAATAATTTAGAACTGGCTGAAAAGTATTCACGTACAGTTGTAGCACCTAGCTTGGGAAACACCACGAGTGCAACCTATTATCATGTAACGGTCGATTCTTTAATGAATAGCGGAGGGAAGCTCTACGTTAACGGGGGAAATATGTACTATGCCAATGAAGTCAAATGGCATTTGATGCTTCTTAATCTTTTTAACTGGTAAACCAAAAAAGGCCTGTTTAAGACAGTCTTTTTTTGGTTGTTCATTAATATTTAATATCGAAATTTTTAAAGTCCGGGAATTCGTCTGGATAGGTTTCGAGTTTTGTGATTGAAGCAAAAGGAGTGGGGCCTTTCCGAAGTTTATCTTCGAAGTCTGACAAAGCTTTCTGACTATCAGACTGGACATAAAGCCCCACAGTGCCATCAGAATTATTCCATACGCGTCCTTTGAGTTTGAGTTGCCGTGCGATTTGGACTGTACCATAACGGAAACCAACACCTTGTACCTGTCCATGAGCAATCATTTTAACCTTATACATACTTACACCTCCTTATAGGAAAATAAAAATCTTCATGTATTCTATGTTATAATTATAGCAAATGGAAATTATTACAGCAAAAGACAATAAAAAAATAAAAGAAGCACGTAAGCTGCTGACAAAGAAAAAATATCGCAAAAATTCTTATCTTATTGAGGGCTTTCATTTGCTAGAAGAAGCTGTCAATTCGGGAGCGAAAATTTTACAAATCTTTGTGGAAGAAAACAAATATCACCAAGTTGCACATCTGGAAGAAGTTATCGCAGTGAGTTCAGAAGTTCTTAAAAGCCTATCGGATGCTGGAACACCGCAAGGTGTTGTCGCTGAGGTAGCTTTCGAAGAAGTGAAAGTTGAGTTGAAGAACGGTAAGTACTTAGTACTTGAAAATGTCCAAGATCCTGGCAATGTCGGGACGATGATTCGGACAGCTGATGCTGCAGGATTTTCAGCAGTACTTTGTCTCGGAGATACGGCAGATATTTATGCTCCAAAAGTGATGCGAAGTATGCAAGGGAGTAACTTTCACATTCCTATTTTGTCTGTGGCAGATTTTACGGAATTGCAAAAAGCGCACATTCCTCTTTATGTTACCACTTTATCTAACCAGTCCATCAGTCATAAAGAACTTGTAGCAGAAAAGGATTTTGCCTTAGTTATGGGGAATGAAGGCGCAGGTGTCTCTGCTCAGGCAGTCGCGGCGGCCGATAAACTTGTCCATATAGAGATGCCTGGACGTGCAGAGTCTTTGAATGTCGCCGTTGCGGCGGGAATTTTGATGTTTAGTCTATAAAAAAACTGCTCATGAGCAGTTTTTTCTTTTATTGAACTTTGGACGCTAATGTTTCCGCAAAAGCCTCAAGATTTGTAATATCTTCATCTTCAGCATTCAAGTCAACTTTGACAGATTCTGCCCCTTTTTCAGCTCCAGTAAGTGCAAATTGTTCCTCAAACATGTCGACACAAATACAGAAATCATCATAGAAAGTATCACCTGAACCACAGACACCGAAAGTTTTTCCAGAAAGATCAACATCTTGCAAGTCTTCATAGAAATCTACGATTTCATCTGGCAATTCACCATCACCATAAGTATAAGTGGCAACGATACAGAGATCGGCATCTTCGAATTCGTCAGCGTCAACTGAAGTACATTCGTCCAAATCTACATCAAGACCTAAATCTTCCAATTTATCAGCGACAATTTCCGCGATTTCTTGCGTATTGCCGGTCATACTTGCATAAACTACTTTTGCTAAAGCCATTTTTTGCTCCCTTGTGAAATTTATATAACAAAATTATATCAAGAAATTCCAGAAAAATCAGCTCCTGTGCATTTTTCGGGGCTTTCTACCACAGTATTTTTATGATAAAATAGGATTATCATTGCGATTAAAGAAATATTTAGAAGAAGGTAAAAAATAGTGATTACATTAAAATCTCAACGTGAAATAGATCAAATGGATCGTGCCGGCTCTTTGTTGGCAAGTATCCACATCGGTTTGCGTGATTTGATAAAACCAGGTATCGACATGTGGGAAATCGAAGAGTATGTACGAAAAGTATGTAAAGAAAATAATACTCTTCCTCTCCAAATCGGTGTAGATGGTTCAATTATGGATTATCCTTATGCCACATGTTGTTCATTGAACGATGAGGTTGCGCATAGTTTCCCTCGTCACATGAAATTAAAAGATGGCGATCTTATCAAAGTAGATATGGTTTTGGGCATGGTTGAAGATGGTTCTGTCGATGTTTCAAAACTTGATTTTGATAATGTTCCTGAGATGAAGAAATATACCGAGGGTTTCAGCGGAGCTATTGCAGATAGCTGCTGGGCTTATGCTGTAGGCACACCATCAGAAGAAGTTAAAAATCTTATGGATGTGACACGTGAGTGTCTCTATCTTGGAATCGAACAAGCTGTCGTTGGTAACCGTATCGGGGACATTGGAGCAGCTATTCAAGAACATGCAGAAAGTCGTGGTTATGGCGTAGTTCGTGACCTTGTCGGACATGGCATGGGCCCAACCTTCCACGAAGATCCACTTGTGCCTCATTACGGAAAAGCTGGACGTGGTTTACGTTTGCGTGAGGGTATGGTTTTGACCGTTGAACCAATGATTTCGACAGGAACTTGGGAAATTGATACGGATATGGAAACAGGCTGGATGCATAAGACATTGGATGGTGGTTTATCATGTCAATATGAACATCAGTTTGTCATTACCAAAGATGGTCCAGTAATTTTGACAAGCCAAGGAGAAGAAGGCACTTACTAATAAGTTTCTCCTATTTATTAAGACGTAAAAATGAAAGGAGGAGAAGACCAGATGAAAGCTCTTTTTCAACGTGTGTCGTCTTGGCAAACTTTGAAGGACTTTATGAACTTTTATAAAAGTTCAGAGATGTCCTTATCAAGTATTGCTGTGGCTTATTACTTGCTTTTATCCATTTTCCCGCTACTTTTAATTTTTGCCAACATTCTCCCCTTCTTAAATCTTGATATTGATATGATTTTGGATGTGCTTCATGATCAGATTCCGGATCAGATTTATGATATGAGTGTTGGATTTATCCGAAATGTCTTGGAAAATCCCAATACAGGATTACTTTCGATTTCCGTTTTGGCTGGTTTCTGGACATTTTCCCGTGCACTTGCGACCTTACAGATGGCTATGAATAAAGCTTATGAGGTTTCAGAACATCGAGACTTCATTCTCAGCCGAATTATTGGTTTAGTTGTTGGCTTAGGGCTTATGGTTATGCTCTCTTTAACTATTTTAATTTCAACATTTGGTCAGGTGATTTTGACCTATGTGCATGAGAACCTCTTTGCCTTTGATGATCGACTGTACCGGACTTTGCAAACAGCTACCTTACCAGTTGTCATCATTGTTGTGCTTATTTCTTTGATTTTACTATACTTTGTCTTACCCAATGTCAAAATACATAAACTCCGCTATATTATGCCGGGGACCATTTTCTCTACCTTGGTCCTTGTGGCACTGCCTCATTTTTTTGGGGCCTATTTAAGTCGAGCTTTAGGGCAAATGCGTGACTTTAAACTGGTTGGTTCCTTGCTTATTTTTGGTTTAATGATTTGGTTTATTTTTATTGCTAAAGTTATTATCATCGGAGCAGTATTCAATGCTACTTATCAGAAAAAGTCCTTTGGTCAAATCGAAACCCGACGTGGTGAGATTGTTGCATTTATTAAAGAAATTAGAAAATAAAAAAACGATCTGTTTTGGCAGACGTTTTTTTATTATACATTTATACTTTCGCTTTTTTACGGAAAACAATAAATTTAGAATAGAAGTAGTTCAAGACAATATTCAATACTTGGATTGCCAGTGAAAGGGCAAGAACAACTACTGGTTTTTTCAAGTGCAAGAGATCCATCAAAATTTCTGGATGACTATCAATAAACCACCACTTCAGAACGATGGCCAAAAGCATGAAGAATAAACGTCCGGCAGCAAAGTTAAGGAAATCACGGAAAATGTGCGTAGATTTATGCTTGAAAACCCAAATTTTATTGGTAAAGAAAGCGAAGATAATACTAACAATTTGTCCGATAGCCTCTGAAATCGCCCCAGCGTTTATTCCAGGGTGATTAAGCAGGTAAAAGCTTGACTGCATAAAGACGTAATAGACAAGGGTCGTCAAGACACCGAAGACGAGATAAGTGAAAGCTTCAGTCTTAGCAAAGTTTTTAATTTTTTCCATAGCACCTCATTTTACCAAATTTGTAGTTTTTTTGCTAGATGATATAGGAGAATAAGATTCAGTTGTCTTAGATTTTTAAGGCTTTAATCTTATTAACTTTTAGTTTATCTCCGTTTGTGGTAAAAGTCCAGCGTTTCTTGAAGGCATCACGTGTCATATTGTTCCCTTTAATGATATGCTGTGTATTGAGTTCAATAAGAAAATCAATAGCTACAAATGAAATATCTATTTCAAACTGAGAGCTATCTTTTTGCTTTAACCCGCTTTAAAATTTAGTTGGATGTAAGTGGGATTTAATTAATGATAGTTGATTTATTGTTTGTAGTACGTGCAGCTATTTTTTCACGTAAACTATCAATCTTATCTTGAGGTTGCTGCACCCAATCGGTCACCTCAGCAATTATTTTTAGGGGTGCAGTAGAGCGATAAGAACGAGTTGGGTTACCAGGAAATTTTTTATCGGTCACATTGGGATCATTTTCATAAGGGCCTGTTGGTTCCACCAGATAGACATGCGGTACCTCAGCTTTTCCAGCAGCGATTTGTGCAGCAAAGCCAGCGCCATCTTTTAAAGCTGTAAAATAGATATGATTCATAGTCACACGTGAATCATAATTAGAGGCAAAACCCGCCCTTAAATAATCCCCTATTTTAAGTTTGGCTTTCGTCCCATGGTAGAAAGGACCTTCATCATGTACTTTTTCCATCAAGTAATCTTCTTTCTAAAATTGATCTCAAAGCTGCTGATGTGCTATGATCATAATGTATTATACAGTATCCCCAAACTTTTTTCTATCAGGAAGCGAAGTAAAAAACTATTGTAAAGAAAGTTACGTTGTGATGGAAATTTCGTTTAGCATATTTGACCTCAGTTCTTGGGTATGATATAGTTAATCTATGTTAAAATCACGATTTTACTCTTTTATACTTGGAACAATCATTGAAGCATGGATTTTTTCCATCGCCTTTTTCCAGGCCCAATGGTTTTGGTTCTTTATTGCAAGCTTCCTTTTAGGTCGCAGAATTTACGTGGCTTATAAAGTAGACAAGTTTGTAAAACTCAGCAAAATCAAATAATGGATAACATCCATTATTTTTTTTACTATTTTTAGCTCTAAGATGAACCAGTATGCCAAGTTATACTTTAGCTATCAAACTGGAATAAAATATTACACTTTTCTAGCCTAAGCAAAAAGGATTATTATCTATATTTTGATATAATAAGGGGAGAAAATGACAAGAGGAGACATATATGACAGTCACAGTGCAAGATCTCATCAAAAAAATCAAGTTTAATGTTATCTACTCGACAGAAACAGCACTTCAAAAAGAAATTACCACCTCAGATATTTTACGCCCCGGTTTGGAAATGTCTGGTTATTTTGAATACTTTACGCCTGAACGGATACAACTTTTCGGGATGAAGGAATGGTCCTACATGATGAACGAGGTAGGCGATGCGCGTTATGATATTCTTAAAAAAGTAATGACAGAGATAACTCCTGTCGTTATCGTGGCACGTAATCTTGAAATTCCGGAAGAGATGGTGAATGCTGCACGTAAGCATGATATTGTCTTATTGCAATCACGTGAGACAACTAGCCGTCTGAACAGTATTCTGACCTCTTACTTAGATGAAGAGTTGGCAGAGCGTGTCAGTGTACACGGTGTGCTGATGGATATTTATGGTGTTGGGGTTTTGATTCAGGGAGCAAGTGGAATCGGGAAATCAGAAACGGCTTTGGACTTGGTGGCGCGTAACCACCGACTTGTAGCTGATGATCGTGTTGATGTTTTCCAAAGAGATGCCTTTACTTTAGCAGGGGAACCTGCGCCAGTCTTACAAAATTTCTTGGAACTTCGCGGTGTCGGGATTATTGATGTGATGAGCTTGTACGGTGCGCGTGCAGTCAAAGATCAGACGGATATTGATTTAACAATCTATCTTGAGCCTTACGAAGTTGGGGGCGAATTTGACCGTTTGGGCAATGGTGTGAAAAATATTATCCTCGCCGATGTTGAAGTGCCACAGATTAAGATTCCTGTCAAAACAGGGCGTAATGTTTCGACTATCATTGAAGCTGCTGTGATGAACTACCGTGCCAAAGATATGGGCTATGATGCAACAGCGCTTTTTGAAGATCGTTTGACACATTTAATCGAAAACAATAGCTAAGGAGTTAAAGTGAACAATTTTCCATATTTAGCAATGAATAAGATTGCTTTAGAGTTGGGCCCTTTTTCCATTCATTGGTATGCGATTTTTATTGTGACAGGGGCTGCTCTCGGTGTCTGGCTAGCGTGTAAGGAAGCACCACGGCGAGGTTTGACCTCAGATGATGTGATTGACTTTATCTTGTGGGCTTTCCCCGTCGGACTTATCGGTGTCCGGGCCTACTATGTTGCTTTTCAATGGGATTATTATAGCCAACATCCAAGTGAAATTATCGCTCTTTGGGACGGCGGTGGTGCCATTTATGGCGGACTGATTGCAGGAGCAATTGTCCTGTTTGTCTTTTCTTATTATCGGATGATTAATCCTCTGGATTTACTAGATGTGAGTATTCCGGGTGTACTTATTGGTCAAGCTTTTGGACGTTGGGGAAATTTTGTCAATCAGGAAGCTTATGGCGATGCGGTAAACAACTTAAATTATCTGCCGACCTTTATTCGGGAGCAGATGTTTATTGATGGAGCTTATCGAATACCTACTTTCCTCTATGAAAGTATCGGAACCTTTTCAGGTTTCCTCCTCATTATGATTTTCCGTCATCGTATTCCAGGGCTCAAGCGTGGGGAAATCTTTGCTTTCTACCTTATCTGGTATGGGGCAGTACGCTTTATTGTAGAAGGCATGCGGACAGACAGTCTGATGTGGGGAGCATTCCGCGTATCACAGGTCTTCTCAGCTTTAATGATTATTGCAGGGATAGCGTTTGTGCTTATCAGACGTTTAAAAAAAATTGACTAAGAAAAGAATGTAAAAGTGTATCTTTTGTAGCAAGGCAAAAGATGCATTTTTTTATTACATTACAAAAAAGTAAGTTTAACTTCAGGGCAGTACGCGTAAAATAGAGGTATTAAGAGGAGAAGAGGAGCGAAAAATGAAACGTACACTTGCACTTGTGACAACTGTTGGACTCATCACATTTGGTATTTTTAATATACTCCATCAGCAAACGAGGACCGTCCGTACCATTCCCTCAGATACTCTCAACATCCACAAAACAACTGTCTCACTGAAAAAGACAAATAAAGATGCGCTTAACATTTATACCCCAAATATAACAAAACGAAGCGTTTCACTAGATAAAGATAAATTGTTTGACGAAAGAGGACAAAAAGAAGCACCTATACAAAAAGCCAAGAATTCCGAAAAATTTTACAGCAAAAGCTACACTTTCATCACTGAGCTTGTCAAAGAAGCTGGCAATCTCTCACATAAACTTTTACGGTAAGGACGAGTTTTTTCTGAGGAAAGAATAAAAAAGGGATAAAGCTAAAAATCCTCCAAAACGCTGGTACGAGTGCCCTAAATACCGAGGTGAAATTTATGTGCCAAATTAGTTTATAAAAAATATTAATTTTGCTATAATAAAGTAAAATTACCGTTTGAATTTAAGCGGTTTCGGAGGTGAAGTATGGGAGAAATTAGTGTACAAAATATAGCCTGGCTGATCATTGCAATTGCTTTTGCAGCTTTGGTTATCTTCTTAATTGTACTTTTAGTTAAAGTTTCAAAAGTTGTTGAGGAAGCCAATCGTACGGTGAAACTCGTTTCTAGTGATGTCGATGTTTTGCTTCACCAAGCGGATGGCTTGATGGCAAAAGCCAATGTTCTTTTAGACGATGTTAATGGAAAAGTTGCAACAATTGACCCTCTCTTCGTTGCAGTAGCAGAGCTTTCAGAGAGCGTTACTGCGGTGAATAAGAGCAGTCGCGACATGGTTGAACGTTTCTCAAGAAAATCGGGAACCGTGGGTCGTTCAGCTTCAACCTTAGTATTGGCTAAAACAGCAAATAAATTTATGAAGAAGAACAAGAAAAAGAAAGTGGAGGATAAATAATATGTCTAAAAAATCAGGATTTTTAGCAGGAGCTTTGATTGGTGCCGCTGCAGCTTTGTTTTTCGCCCCTAAAAAAGGAAGCGAAATGCGTGAAGATGCGAGCAAGATGTACGACGACTTTAAAGATGATCCAGAAGCCGCATTGAACAACTTACGCGATTTTTCGACAGAAAAATTCAATGATATTAAAGAACGTTTTGAATCAGGAGAAATTTCTGCAGACTCAGCAAAAGATTATTTGACAAGCAAACGTGATCTGATTAAAGAAAAAGTTGACTCAGGTGAACTTTCAAAAGACTCTGTTATCGAATTTTTCAATAGTACACGTGATGCGATTGTTGATAAAATCAATCAAGCCAAAGAAGGCACCGAAGAACTTTTCGATGAAAACGAATCAGAAATTACTGACGAAGTAGTGGAAAAAACTGCTGAGTTTAAAGAAAAGTTGGATGACAGTGCGGATGCTGTAGCAGATAAGGTTGAAGATGTTAAAGAAGATGCTGCAGAAGTAGTGGAAGATAATGTTGACTTTGGTAAAATTTCTGAAGAAGCTGAAGAGCTTGAAAAAAAAGCTAAAGACCTCTCAGGTACAGAGTGGTAAAAGAGATACTGTCTACGGGCAGTTTTTCTTTTTGTAAAAATGTTACAGTGTTTATTTGAGCTTTTGTAAAGAAATTGCGTTATAATGGTTTTATCAAAAATAAAAAATCGGAGGATTTACAATGACTCAAGCTAACTTTGGCGTAGTCGGTATGGCCGTAATGGGTAAAAACTTAGCCCTCAATGTTGAATCACGTGGATATACGGTTGCCTTATTTAATCGTACGACTGCAAAAACAGAAGAAGTTGTAGCTGAACATCCAGATAAAAATTTTGTCTTGACAAAAACAATCGAAGAATTCGTAGCTGCGATTGAAAAACCACGCCGTATCATGCTTATGGTACAAGCTGGTCCAGCAACTGATGCGACAATTCAAGCACTTTTACCACATTTGGATAAAGGTGACATCTTAATTGATGGTGGAAATACACATTTCCCAGATACAATGCGTCGTAATGCAGAGCTTGCAGACTCAGGCATTAACTTTATCGGTACAGGTGTTTCAGGTGGTGAAAAGGGTGCTCTTGAAGGTCCTTCAATCATGCCGGGCGGACAAAAAGAAGCATACGATTTGATTGCACCAATCTTTGAACAAATCGCAGGTAAAGCACCTCAAGATGGTAAACCATGTGTGGCTTATATGGGTCCTAATGGTGCAGGTCACTATGTAAAAATGGTCCACAATGGTATCGAGTATGGCGATATGCAACTCATTGCTGAATCTTATGATCTTTTGAAACGTGTACTTGGTCTTGATAATGCTGAAATCCAATCGATCTTTGAAGAATGGAATGAAGGTGAGTTAGACAGCTACCTTATCGAAATCACAAAAGAAGTACTTAAACGTAAAGATGATCAAGGTACAGACGGTTATATCGTGGATAAAATCCTTGATAAAGCCGGTAATAAAGGTACAGGTAAATGGACGTCACAAAGTTCACTTGACTTGGGAGTTCCATTGCCATTGATTACTGAATCAGTGTTTGCCCGTTTCATCTCAACTTATAAAGACGAACGTGTGAAAGCAAGCTCTATCTTATCAGGTCCAGAAGTGAAATTTACAGGCGACAAAGCTGAAATTGTCGAAAAAATCCGTCAAGCGCTCTATTTCTCAAAAATTATGAGCTATGCCCAAGGTTTTGCTCAACTTCGTCAAGCTTCTAAAGAATACGATTGGGATCTTCCTTACGGTACAATCGCTCAAATCTGGCGTGCAGGATGTATCATTCGTGCGGAATTCTTGCAAAACATTACAGATGCTTTTGACAAAGATGCTGACCTTGAAAATCTTCTCTTGGATGAATACTTCATCGATATTACAAAACGTTACCAAGCAGCAGTACGTGATGTTGTAAGCCTTGCTGTTCAAGCAGGTATCCCAGTACCAACATTCACAAGTGCAATCAGCTACTATGATAGCTATCGCTCAGCAAACTTGCCAGCAAACCTTATCCAAGCACAACGTGACTACTTTGGTGCGCACACATACGAACGTACAGACATGGATGGAATTTTCCACTATGACTGGTATACAGAAGACTAAGAGGGAAAACCTTGCTGAGCTAAAGCTCAGTCTTCGTTCACAAGCTCACTACGCTGTCCACTTTTTCTAAGTGCTAAAGCACTAAGACAAGTGGCACTTCGGTGCGCACACATATGAACGTACAGACATGGATGGAATTTTCCACTATGACTGGTATACAGAAGACTAAGAGGGAAAACCTTGCTGAGCTAAAGCTCAGTCTTCGTTCACAAGCTCACTACGCTGTCCACTTTTTCTAAGTGCTAAAGCACTAAGACAAGTGGCACTTCGGTGCGCACACATATGAACGTACTGACATGGATGGAATTTTCCACTATGACTGGTATACGGAAGATTAAGAGGGAAAACCTCGCTGAGCTAAAGTTCATGTTTTGAAAAAACGAATCAAAAAACTACCAAGACATTGGTAGTTTTTTTGATATTCTTAAGAAAATGACGATTACTTACCACTCAACCCATCGGTAATATGCTCAATATTCCATTGGAGCATATCGTAGTAGGTATCCCCTTTCTGACCTTCGTCAGCAAGAGAGTCAGTAAAAATTTTTGAGTAGATTTTTACACCAGTTTGTCTAGAGACAGATTCCATTGTTTTTGGTGAAACGCTGGTTTCCACAAAGAGTGCTTTGACATTTTTGTCTTTGACAATCGTGTTAATGCGGTTGAGTTGGGCTGGTGTACCTTGGTTATCCGTATTGATTTCCCAGATATATTCAGCTGTCAGGCCATATTGTTTTGAGAAATATTTAAAAGCACCTTCGCTGGTCACTAAGATTCGGTCTTCCTGCGGAATGGTTGCAATCTTAGCTTTTGCTTCTGTGTCCAGTTGTTGCAATTTATCCGTGTATACTTTGAGATTTTTTTGATAATCTTCTTTATTCTGGGGATCTTTCTTTGAAAGCTCTTTTTCGATATTTTGGGCATAGATAATGCCATTTTGAATATTAAGCCAAGCATGCGGATCTTCTTCGCTTTCTTTGCCTTTTTCACTTAAGTGAATGGGAGTAACACCTTGACTAACCATAAAGGTTGAATCTTCTTTACGACTATTTTTAATCAGTTTATCAAACCAACCTTTTCCAGTTTCCAAATTGAGGCCATTGTAAAAGACAAGGTCGGCTTTTTCAACAGCTTGAGTGTCATTGGGTTTCGGATCGTACTGATGGGGATCAGTGCCACGTGGAACCATGCTATAAACATCAACATGGTCTTTTCCGATATTTTCAGCAATATCGGCAATGATGGAGTAGGTGGTTACAACCTTAAGTGTGTCTGATGCCTTACTTTCTTCTTTTTTGGGCGAGCATGCTGTAAGAAATAAAAGAAGTGAGGCTAAAATGGTAATCAAAGAGAGTTGTTTGCGGTTCATGATTGAGGTCCTTTCTTAGGATAGCGGATAAATCCGTTGCGAGGGCTGAGGAAGAAGGAGAGGGCAAAGGTGAGTGCTCCAACGATTACAATAGTTGCGCTTGTTGGCAAATCATATTGGAAACTGATAATAACGCCCAAAACACCAAAGAGTACACCTAAAATAGAAGACATCGCAATCATATGTGGCAATTTATTGACCCACAGATAAGAGATTGATGCAGGTATGATAAGCATCGCAACTACAAGTACAATCCCGACTTGTGATAAAGCAGAAATTGTAAAAAGCGTCAGCAAAATCATCAGTAAATAGTGATAAAAAGTATTGTTTAAACCATAGGCTTTAGACATAGTTGGATCAAAGGAAGTAATCAGCAGCTCCTTGAAGAAGAGTTTGACTACCAGAACAACAGCAACCAATAAAGCGAAAGACTGAACAAGTTCGTGTGGTGTAACAGCAAGGATATTTCCAAAAAGTATATGATTAAGATCCGCACCACTTTCAGCTTTTGTAATTAATATGATTCCTAGAGCAAAGAAGCTACTCAGAATAATACCAATCGAAGCATCTGTCTTCAAATTACTATGTTTGATGATAAATTGAATCAGAATTGCACCTAAAATCCCAGATACTGTTGCCCCAATCAAAACATTTATCCCTAGCATATAAGAGATTGCAACACCTGGTAAGACCGCATGAGATAAAGCATCGCCCATAAGAGAAAGACGTCTCAAAACGATAAAGCTCCCTAAAATTCCGGAGATAATCCCTAACAAAATGGAAGCGATAAAAGCACTCAGCATGGTTACAGTAAGGCCGGTTACATCTGAAAGAAAAAATAAAATATCCACTGTGACTTAGCCCTCGCTTTCCTTGATGATGATATCGCCTAGGGCTTCACCGTAAGCTTTTTGAAGATTTTCATTAGTGAAACATTGGGCTGTATAATCAGCGCCAATCAGTTTTTTATTAAGAATAATCAGATAATCAAAATACGCTTTAACATTATGAAGATTGTGGTGAACGATGATAATCGTTTTACCGTTCTGTCGTAACTCTTCAAGTATGTTAATAATGATTTTTTCGCTCATCATATCGATACCAACGAAAGGTTCATCTAAAAAGTAATAGTCAGCTTCTTGCGTCAACGCACGAGCGATGAAAACACGTTGCAATTGTCCACCGGACAAAGCGCTTAGCTGGCGATCTTTAAAATCATCCAACCCAAGTTTATAAAGTGCATGTTCGGCTTTTTGTCTTTCTTTTTTACGGGGCTTTTGAAAGAGCTTTAAGTTTGGATATGTACCTGTCAAAACCGTATCAAAGACCGTGATTGGAAAACTGAGATCAATCTCACTACGTTGTGCAACATAGGCAATCTTTCTCTTGAAATTCTTGAGTGGAGTTTCATTGATGGTAACAGAACCGGATTTGGTTGGGATCATCTCTAAGATACTTTTCATCAAAGTTGACTTGCCCGCACCGTTAGGTCCAATAACTCCTGTACAGGAGCCTTCAGGTATGTGTAGTGAAATATTTTCTAAGGCAAGGTTGCCTTTATACTCGACGGATAAATTTGAAATTTTTAACATTATTTCCCTTGTTTTTAAAGTTCACAGTGAGCTACTGTTGGCGCCCAAGATTTAGTTTGGTGTCGATAGCGTGATTTGAGTTTTGAAAATTTGGGTATATAAAAATAAACTTCATACTGAGGTAGTGTGAAAGGTATGTAGCTTAACATTTCTTTCTATAAATTTTGTTTTCTTCCTGCTCTGTCTTAGCATAAAATGGAAGGGCATAAATTCTAAAAAGTAAAAAGAATTTCTTGTATGAAGTGTTAAATACTATTTTACAGCACATACTAAATAAAGTCAAGTTATTTATAGGGTACCCTATAAATAACTTGAAAAAGAAAAACTAAGGCTTTACCTTAGTTTAATTTTTTATATTAAAGACTTTTGAGTTTACCACGGAATTCATCAATAGATTGGTAGCCTTTTTTGTCCATGATTTCTTGAAGTTCTCTAATGATTCTTGGGAAAATCTCTGGCCCTTCTTTGTGGAGGGCGGTCCCAATTTGGAGCATGCTTGCACCACAGAGAAGATGTTCAAATGCATCTTGTCCTGTTTCGATACCGCCTGTTCCGATGATTTGTATTTCTGGTTTAAGACGCGTGTAGAAGGCACGTACGTTGGCTAAAGCTGTTGGTTTGATGTATTGGCCACCAAGACCACCAAAGCCATCTTTAGGTTTAATTACAACAGATTCCTCTTCCGTATCGATATAGAGGGCATTTCCGACACTATTGACAGAGTTGACGTAAGTGAGGGGAAACTTGTTAAGAATATCAGCCATTTGATCGAAATGTGCCAAGTCAAAATATGGAGGAAGCTTTACACCCAAAGGTTTCTTGAAGAAAGCAAATACTTTTTCTAACAGTTGCTCTGTTGCTTGGAAATCATAGGCTAATTGAGGTTTACCGGGCACATTTGGACATGAGAGGTTAAGTTCAGTTATACCTGAAAATGCACTCTTTTGTATACGATCCAGCATTTCAAGGTTCTCTTCTGGGCTCATACCAGCAATGGAGAAAAAGGTTGTCTTATCTTGATTTTGTTGTACTTCCAAAACATAATCTAAGTAATAGTCGAAACCTAGATTAGGAAGACCCATAGAGTTAATGCTCCCTAAAGCTAAGTCTACATAACGAGGAGAAGGATTTCCTTCTCTCTTTTCCAAGGTACAGCTTTTAGTGATATAAGCTCCAGCATCAGATTTTTCTAATTCTTGCAGATCCTCGATAGTCATACAATGTACACCAGATGCATTCATAAAAGGATTGGCAAATTTAGTGTGAGCAAAAGTTGTTTCTTGTTTCAAGTCTCTAAAACCTCTTTCATAATTTTTACTATTCTACCATGATTAGATGAGAAATCAAATGATAAAGCTTAAATAGCATAAAAAAAGTATTTTACTTTGTTATATCACTAATATGTGTTACTATATAGTTGTACTAAGTAATACATATTAGAGGTTGTAATGGAAAATAATACGGAAATGCTTAAAGGTGTTTTAGAAGGTTGTGTCTTGCAAATCATCAGCCAAGGTGAAACATATGGTTACGCCATCACACAGCAATTAAAAGAATTAGGATTTACAAATGTAGCAGAAGGCACAGTTTACACGATAACTTCTCGCCTTGAACGACAAAACTTACTGGAAACGGAAAAAAAAGCCTCAGAGAAAGGTCCATCACGTAAGTTTTTTAAGTTGAATACTGCAGGAAAAGAGGAACTAGCAGCTTTTTGGTCACGTTGGGATTTCATCTCAGAAAAACTTTCTGAGATAAGAAGTAAGGAGAAATGATGAATTTTTGGGAGAGAATAACAGGAAAAGATATGACTGTGGCAAGGGCAGATTTTTCAGAAAGAGTGAAACGTCTGCCGGAGAGTTACCAACGCATATGGGCAGAGCTTGATGGAGAAATCCAAAGATATAGTGATTTAACAGGGCGAAATCTGATCCCCATCATGAGTAGCTTACTTGAATTTTTTGAAGAAACAGCATTTGACAATGAAGATGTATCGGCTGTGATTGGTGAAGATAAGGAAGCCTTTGTTGCGGAACTGTTCGATCAACGGCGACCTATCCCCAATAAATCCTACCGAGACAAATGCCGTGAGCAACTTAATCAAAATGTAGCAAAAAAATTAGGGAGACAATAGAATGAAACTCAAGGAAATCATCGAAGGAAAAAAAGAGTGGTACACTCTGCAAAATGCAGTGAAAAAACTGCCGAAAGATTATAGTATTGTTTATAAGGAGATTCAGAGATACTATTTTAAGATTGGTGTATCTGATCTTCAGGTTTTTGAAGAATTGCTTACAATTTTTGAAGACGGTGTGAAGCGTAATCAAGTTGTACTTGATGTTACAGGAAAAGACGTTGCCGCTTTTAGTGATAGCTTGCTTGATCAAGAAGAGAATTTTGACAAATAAAAAAATGCGTTCTACCTCTAAGTAGTACGCATTTTTTTAATTAATGAGCAATACGTTTACGGTTTGCTTTTTTACGACTTTCTTGTGCAAACTCCCATTTGTGTTCAATCGGGTCAACAACACGTTTTTTGTAGATTGCGCCTGCAGTGAACAAAGCAGCAAGAGTGACAATGTTACCGGCAACGAAACCAGTGATGAGATTTTTATTCATAGGTAGACCTCCAAAAGTAATTTTAGTAAGTTTTAGCGCGCAAGTCGTTTGCGTTTTGCGCGTTTTTGATTTTCAGCAAAAGCGTCTTCTTTAAAGGTAGGACGCATTTCCGCATCAATTAATCCTTTATGTTTAGCAACCATTACCGCAGTACCGGCAACCGTTATTTCAATGGCTTTACCTATTAGGTAGCCTTTAAGATATTTATTCATGCTTTCCTCCTTATAGTCTACAATAATCTTACACTTTGATAAACTTATAAAGTTATTATAACATTTGTAAGGCTCTATCCCCAATATTTTAAGCTTCTTTTCCTAGAAAGTATACTAAATATTTGAAAGTGTCAAAAATTATTGTTATCTTAACAGTAGAGATAATATAGGAGAAAAAGAGGCAATCATGAAGAAGAAATGGCTGAAAGCAGGAAGTGTCTTACTCGCGCTTACGATCGTTTTTGGAGTAGCCAGCCTACTGGTAAGAATAACAGAAAAAGAAAACAAGAAAACTTCCGAAAATACTTATATTCGAAGTACAGCGTCTAAAGGAGTAGGTATTGAAACGAAGGAGGAAGATCAAGGCTATCATATCTTGATGAATTATCCCAAGACAAAAAATAAAGTGATTAATCAAAAGTTGGAAGAATTTTCCAATAAAGAACTATCTTCTTTTAAAAACTGTACACCAGAAAAGGATACGGCTGAGAAAGGTTCGTTGTTTCAATCCTTTGAAGCTTATGAGTTTTCCCCAGATATCGTAAGTTTCAAATTTAATGTGATGCGCAGAAGCAATGCGCATGTCCAAGCCGAAAACCAAGTCATCACTAAAACTTATAATTTGAAAGAAAATAAGGAATTACAGCTTGCTGATTTATTTAAGGACAAGGCAGATCTCAGCAGTGTCGCGCAAAATATTTATGAGAAAATGGTGAAGCTCAAAGAGAATTCAAACCAGAGAACTAAGCAGGTGTTAAGCGAGGGCTTACAGCCGATGGAGAAAAATTTTAATGCCTTTATCTTGGATAATAAATATCTGGATTTCTTTTTGAGACCTGGTCAAGTCAACAGTAGCACAAACTTATATACGAAAGTTTCAGTGCCCCTGAGTGAGTTAGGAGAGATAGTCAAACCGCAGATTCTAGTGGGAAATTTAAAAGAAGAAGCGCAACACTCGAAAATAAAAATTCCTTCTGGCCAACAGGTGCAAAGTAAAGCGCTGGCTCATAAGAAATTAGTGGCTTTAACTTTTGATGATGGACCAGATCCACAGACGACACCACGCTTGCTTTCCATTTTAAAGAAGGCAAATGTCCCTGCGACATTTTTCGTACTCGGAAATCGTCTTGAACTGTGTCCAGAATTAGTTAAAAAGGAACATGCTTTAGGAAATCAAGTGGGATCGCATACTTATAATCACGAGAATCTGCCACAGCTTTCAGCAAAACAAGCCCAAGATGAAATCAAAAAAACTTCAGATTTGATGCAGAAGACAGTGGGGATTCGTCCTCAAGGTTTACGTCCTCCTTACGGTGCCACAACACCTCAAATTAATAAAATAGCACAAACTCCGATTATTCAGTGGAGTGTGGATTCTTTAGATTGGGAAAGTAAAAATGTGGATCAGATTGAACAAGTTGTCATGAATGAAGTTTATGATGGCTCCATTATCCTCATGCATGATATTTATGATACATCTGTCGATGGAGCAGCAAGAGTTATTCAAAAGTTAAAAAATCAAGGCTACACATTCGTCACAGTCAATCAACTCATACAAGCACGGGGCAAACTTGAAAATTCTCATGTTTATTATAATGCAACACAATAAATGAAATCCTCATGTGTAAGATGAGGATTTTTATATGGTAAAAGAGTCACTAAACGGAAAAATGTTATAATAAAAGAATGTATCTTCATACACAGGACAAAAGAAATAAGAAAAAAATAATAGAAAATAATATATGAAAAAAAATAAAGTAATTGTTGTGGTCGGACCAACAGCTGTAGGTAAAACAGCTTTGGGAATTCAGCTGGCCCAAGTTTTTGATGGTGAGATTATTTCAGGTGACTCGCAACAAGTATATCGTGGCCTCGATATTGGTACAGCCAAGGCAAGCTTGGAAGAACAGGCCGCAGCAGTGCATCATTTAATTGATGTACGAGATGTAAATGAGAATTATTCTGCCTTTGACTTTGTTCAAGAAGCTACCGTTTGTATAGAACAAATTATTTCTCGCGGTAAGCTTCCAATTATTGTCGGTGGAACGGGACTTTATATTCAGAGTCTAGTTGAGGGCTATCACCTGGGAGGGCAAGAAAATCATGAGGCAATGATGGAGCTGCGTCGAAGATTAGAGGAACTTTCTGATGAAGAGTTATTTGCGCGTGTTCCCCAAAATATTCCTGAGCTAAATCGGAGAAGAGCAATACGTTTTCTTGAGCTGGAAGCTTTTGGTACAGGTGAAAATCGAGTGTCTGACTATGAGTTTTGTCTCCTCGGTCTGAATGCTGAAAGAGCAACACTCTATGATCGAATCAATCATCGGGTAGACGGTATGTTGGAGCAAGGCTTGCTTGAAGAAGCACAAACTTTATTTGAAAAATACCCAGAGGTTCAAGCTGCAAAAGGAATTGGCTATAAGGAGTTTTTTCCTTATTTCTCAGGAGAAATCTCACTTGAAGAGTCAGTAGAACTTGTAAAAAGAAATTCACGAAGATATGCTAAACGTCAATTGACTTGGTTCCGCAACCGGATGAATGTCAATTTTTATGATGTCTTTGCTGAAGATTATCCAGAAAATGCTATAATATGTGCAAGAGAATTTTTAAATATGGAGGAAAAAAGTGAAAAATAAGGAATATATTGATTTAGGTTTGAAATACGGAGGCTACATGGCTCAAGATCGTGCCTTTTTGGAAAATCGTTTAGCAAATTTAGACGATGAAAAGGAGAAAATGCTGTTGGTTACTCCGCCATCAAGTGTAATCAATGCTTATTTTGCAGAGCTTTATCAAAAACGTTCTCCACAAGATGCTACAGACTATTTCTTTGAGTTATCACGTGATTTGGAGATGTTTCAGGACCAGCCAAATTTTCATCTTGAAGGAAAAGAAGGCACAGAAAATTTCCGCTTTATGCGCTTAAATCTATCAGGTAAATCTTTTGGTTTTTGCTACCGCAATGCCCAGGAAGAAGCAGTTGTCTTTAGTGAGTTTCCCCTGAAGATGACGGCTCAAGTCATTTATGAAGTCGCACAAATTTTTCCACATTATGTTTTGAAACAAGAAGGCGATTATATCATTATGAGAAAAGCGAATTTTGAAGGTCAATTCACTGATGCACAGGAACTATCAGATTTGACAACGGCTGATGAAAATGAGGACTATATTCGTTTGACGGGCTATAATTTTGAGGATTTGGTGCTTCAAGCTGAAAAAATTCGTTATATTCACCCTCTCTTGTATCAAGCAGAGCAAAATAAGTGCTACATGTACATTTCTAAAGGACTTTGATTGGAATATTCTAAAAATTAAAGTATAATTAAAAGAAAGGAGAGTTTTATGTTAACAGTTTCACTTATTATTACCGTGCTCGTTATTATTATCATTTTGGCGAGTGCAGGAACATTGTTTTATGTTATTAAACAACAAACGGTTGCAATCATCGAACGGTTTGGGAAGTATCAAACGACCTCTTCGGCTGGCTTCCATGTGAAATTACCTTGGGGAATTGATCGTGTTGCGGCACGGATTCAACTTCGTCTTTTGCAAAACGAAATGACCGTTGAAACAAAAACAAAAGATAATGTTTTTGTGACCATGAATATCGCAACACAATACCGTGTCAATGAAGAAAATATTAAAGATGCTTACTATAAACTGATGAACCCTTCTGAGCAAATTCAAGCCTACATTGAGGATGCGCTTCGATCTGCTGTGCCTAAGTTGACTTTGGATGAAGTTTTCGAGAAAAAAGATGAAATCGCTCTGGAAGTACAGCATCAAGTTGCAGAGGAAATGACAACATACGGTTATATTATTGTTAAAACATTGATTACACGTGTAGAACCTGATGCCGAAGTTAAGCAATCGATGAATGAAATTAATGCCGCGCAACGTAAACAAGATGCATCGCAAATGCTTGCAAATGCAGAAAAAATAAAAATCGTTACTTCGGCCGAAGCCGAAGCGGAGAAAGATCGCTTACGTGGTGTGGGTATTGCTGAACAACGTAAAGCTATTGTTGACGGACTCGCTCAACAAATTATTGAAATTAAAAATACTGGGGCAAGTTTAACAGAGGACCAGATTATGTCTATTCTTTTAACCAACCAATACCTTGATACGCTTAATCAATTTGCTGATGCCGGAAATTCTACAATCTTCCTTCCAGCCAGTGCAGATGGTATAGAAGACATGCGTACACAAATTTTGAGCGCATTGAAAGCAAAATAAAAAGTCGTCTTCGGACGCTTTTTTATTGGGGTTTTTGTTGTTCTATTTTCATTTTTTTATAATTTTTATATAGTTGGATAAGGAAAAGGTGTCTATGAATAATAGAAAAGTCTTCAGTGTATGTGCGGTAGTAGGGATAGTTGTATTTTTAATGACGATGATAAATCAAACAGAAGTAAAAGCGGAAAAAAATTTAACTCAAATACTACCAGAAAAAGGAATTGCTTTAGATATTTCCCGTAAGTTTTATAAAGCAGAAGTTATCAAACAATTCATAGATGATTTAAGCAACTATCCTAATAGTTTTCTCCAGTTACACATGTCTGATAATCAAAATTTAGCTGTGGAGATGGCTGCGGTCGGTCAAACAACAGATAAAAATGCGGTTTATCAAGACGGACAATGGTTAAATACACAAACCAAACGGCCATTTCTTTCGAAAAATGATGTGATGGATTTGGTCTCCTATGCCCGATCAAAGAACGTTGTTTTAATTCCAGAGATAGAAGCCCCGGCTCATATACAAGCTATCCTCGAGCTTTTAAAGATCAATGATCCTAAGCGGTATGAGGCTATTAAATTACCTGATGGAGCGCCAGAACAGTTTAATATGATTGATTACACAAAAGTAGAAGCTATTGATTTTGTCCAAGAGATGTTAGCAGAATACACGCCACTTTTTGCTGGGCAAGCGAAAGCTTATTTTCATATCGGCGTTGATGAAATTGACTGGTTGCCTGTAGAATCAAATAGGAACTTGGTGAACTATGTGAATACTTTGGATAATTTTTTAAAACATCAAGGTTATACTACAAGGATGTGGAATGATCGAGTGGCTAAGGCAGATCTTGCGGACTATAATAAAGATATCCAGATTACTTATTGGTCACAAATTGGTGGTTGGGATATTAATAGCACTGATGAGCGCGCAAGTACCGGCCGACAATATACGGCAAGCGCTCAAGAACTTTTAGATGCAGGTTTCCAGCTTTTAAATTACAATGCTTATTATACCTATTTCTTGCCGGGACAGCGGATGTGGCAGCCAGAAAGTTATGCCTATACGATTAACGATTTGGTTGCAAATTGGGATCTTTCAAAATTTGAGCTGAACAGTGGAAAACAAGTAAATTCAACAGAAAACGTTATAGGTTCAGCACTTACTTTTTGGGGTGAAGAAGCTGGAGATTATACAAATAGTCAAATCCAACAAAAAATGCAAAGTTTTGTGCAGCCTTATTTAAAAAAAGAATGAACAAAGATGCAAAAAATAAGTAATTTTGAAGATTAAGTGAAAAAACAAAATTATTGTTGACATAAGAAATATTTGTGGTATAATAGAGAAGTTGAAAAGCAGAAGCACCCGCTTCTCGCCTGAGTGGTAATAGCCCTGGGCAACAAAATGGAATTATTCACAAAACGAATGTTTTCATTAGCGGGGCGCATTATGCGTTCCGCTTTTGTTTTTCTAAAAAATTTTTTAGAAGGAGAATAGACATAGCAAAGCAAGACAACAGAAAACCTTTGATGAACGGTCAAATCCGTTCACGCGAAGTACGTCTTATCGGTGCTGAAGGCGAACAGCTTGGTGTTACACCTACAGCTGTTGCACTTACTCAGGCCGAGGACCTTAACATGGATTTGGTTTTGATTTCAAATCAAGAACCACCAGTTGCCAAAATCATGGATTACACTAAATTCATGTTTGAGCAAAAGAAAAAGCAAAAAGAAGCTAAGAAGAAACAGGCAACTGTTACTTTGAAAGAAGTTCGTTTGAGTCCAGTTATTGATAAAAATGACTTCAATACAAAACTTCGTCAAGCAACTAAGTTCCTTGAAAAAGGAGACAAAGTTAAAGTTTCGATTCGCTTTAAAGGTCGTATGATTACTCACCAAGATGTGGGTCGTCAAGTAATGGATGAATTTGCTGAAGCAGTGAAAGACATCGCTGTAGTAGAGCAAAAAGCCAAAATGGATGGTCGTCAAATGTTCTTACAATTGGCACCAATCAAAAAGAACTAAGTTCTTATTATTAACCAAGGAGAATTAAAATGCCAAAACAAAAAACTCACCGCGCATCAGCTAAACGTTTCAAACGTACTGGTAATGGCGGTCTTAAACGCTTCCGCGCTTACACTTCACACCGTATGCACGGTAAAACTGTAAAACAACGTCGTCAACTCCGTAAAGGCCGTATGGTTTCAGCAGGTGACTTCAAACGTATCCGTCGTATGGTTGCGAACATGCGTTAATAACAGTCCTGTGGACTGTTATGCATGAGAGCAATTGACGCGTAGGCGGAAGCCGTACAAGGAAGAACATGCGTTAATAACAGTCCTGTGGACTGTTATGCATGAGAGCAATTACTCTCCCCAGTAACATTTCACGACTGATTAACTCATAAGCATTACATAAGACTTATAGGATTTCACTCGAAATCAATCAACCATTTAAATTAACTGTCGATGACAGGATAAAAATTTTCTAAGAAACAAGGAGAACACACATGGCACGTGTTAAAAATAGCGTTGCAACTCGCAAACGCCGTAAACGTATTTTAAAACTCGCTAAAGGTTACTACGGTTCTAAACACCGTCTTTTCAAGACAGCTAAAGAACAAGTAATGAACTCATACTACTACGCATTCCGCGATCGTCGTCAAAAGAAACGCGACTTCCGTAAATTGTGGATTGCACGTATCAATGCAGCTGCTCGTATGAATGGACTTTCATACAGCAAAATGATGCACGGTTTGAAATTGGCTGAAATCGAAATCAACCGTAAAATGCTTGCTGATATCGCTATTGCTGACGCAGCTGCTTTCACAGCTCTTGCTGAAGAAGCTAAAAAAGCATTGGCTAAATAATTTTAAAAACTTCCTTTTGGAAGTTTTTTTGTTTATAAAATTGAAAGTAATCTGTTATACTATGGCTATGAAGTTAATCGCTTACAATGATACCTACAAACAAGCAGTTATTGATTTGATACTTTCTATTCAGAAGGAAGAATTTGGAGTTGCTGTTGATTTGGCAGATCAACCCGACTTGCAAGATATTCATGCATATTACAGCCAATTTTGGCTTGCTGTTGATGAAGAGAAGGGAGTTGTTGGGACACTTGGTATCGTCAAATTTAATGCACGACAAGCTGTTCTGAAAAAGATGTTTGTCAATGTTGAATACAGAGGGAAGTCTGTTGCACAGCTTCTTTTGGATAATTTGTTTGAATACTGTCGCATAGAGAATATCAAAGAAATTTATCTTGGAACTGTTAAACAATTCAAAGCGGCACATCGTTTTTATGAAAAAAATGGCTTTCTATCTATCAATGAAAAAATACTGCCTGAACACATGCCAAGAATGGAGGTGGACACGATATTTTATAAAAAAAATATCACAGAAATAAAAAGGTGAAATGTAACCGCATACCTTGTATAAAAAGCCTTTTAGCTTGTTTTTCACTTGAAATAAGGGCGGAAAAATAGTAAAATCATAGTGTATTAAAAAGTGCAGAAAGCACTTAAAACAATAAGGAGATAAAAATGTCAATTATTACTGATGTTTATGCTCGCGAAGTCCTTGACTCACGCGGTAACCCAACAATCGAAGTTGAAGTTTACACTGAAGACGGTGCATTCGGACGCGGTATGGTACCTTCAGGTGCTTCAACTGGTGAACACGAAGCTGTTGAACTCCGTGACGGTGACAAATCTCGTTACCTCGGTCTTGGTACTCAAAAAGCTGTTGACAACGTAAACAACGTAATCGCTGAAGCTATCATCGGCTACGAAGTTACTGAACAACAAGCTATCGACCGTGCAATGATCGCTCTTGACGGTACAGAAAACAAAGGTAAATTGGGCGCTAACGCTATCCTTGGTGTTTCTATCGCTGTTGCTCGTGCAGCTGCTGATGAACTTGGTGTTCCACTTTACAACTACCTTGGCGGATTCAACGCTAAAGTATTGCCAACTCCAATGATGAACATCATCAATGGTGGTTCTCACTCAGACGCTCCAATCGCTTTCCAAGAATTCATGATCGTACCAGTTGGTGCACCTACATTCAAAGAAGCGCTTCGTTGGGGTGCTGAAATCTTCCACGCATTGAAGAAAATCCTTAAAGCTCGTGGTCTTGAAACTTCAGTTGGTGACGAAGGTGGATTTGCTCCACGTTTCGAAGGTACTGAAGATGGTGTAGAAACTATCCTTAAAGCTATCGAAGCTGCTGGCTACGAAGCTGGCGAAAACGGCGTTATGATCGGTTTCGACTGTGCTTCTTCAGAATTCTACGAAGACGGCGTTTACAACTACGCTAAATTCGAAGGTGAAGGTGGTGCTAAACGTACTGCTGCAGAACAAATCGATTACCTTGAAGAATTGGTTAACAAATACCCAATCATCACTATCGAAGACGGTATGGACGAAAACGACTGGGATGGTTGGAAAGCCCTCACAGAACGTTTGGGTAACAAAGTTCAACTCGTTGGTGACGACTTCTTCGTTACAAACACTTCTTACTTGGCACGTGGTATCAAAGAAGAAGCTGCGAACGCTATCTTGATCAAAGTTAACCAAATCGGTACTTTGACTGAAACATTTGAAGCAATCGAAATGGCTAAAGAAGCTGGTTACACAGCTATCGTTTCTCACCGTTCAGGTGAAACTGAAGATTCAACAATCTCAGATATCGCCGTTGCTACAAATGCTGGCCAAATCAAAACTGGTTCACTTTCACGTACAGACCGTATGGCTAAATACAACCAATTGCTTCGTATCGAAGACCAATTGGGTGAAGTTGCCGTTTACAAAGGTCTTAACGCATTCTACAACCTTAAAAAATAAGGTTTAGATGGTTCTATTTAGTAAAATATTACCTTGATAGATGTCTCTCTTATGTTTAAATACAAACATAAGGGGGGCATTTTTTTGTGCAACTAGAACAATTGGTTAAAGAATACTTACTAGAACTTAAGCTAGAGAATTATTCTAAAAGGACTATAGAAACTTATAGGCAACACATAAATAAGTTTATAAGCTTTTACAAAGAGGAAATAGATACTGATTTAGATATTGATAATATATCTAAAATTCACTACAAACTATTTATCTCACAGCTTTTAGATAGCTCTCTGAGAGCTACGTACATCAATGCTATACTCAAATCAAACAAAGCATTATGGAATTACCTTGTACTTGAAAGAGTGCTTAAAACAAGTCCTATGGACTCTGTAAAGCTACTTAAAGAGGATAAACAAACATTAACTACATTCAATGACAATGAAATAAAGAGTATGTTAAATGTTTGGAAAATGGGCACTTATTTAGGCGCTAGGAATAAAGCTATAATAGCTGTTTTAGCTGATACAGGAATAAGGGTAAGCGAACTACTAACTATCAAAAATTGTGACTTAAATGAACAGTATATAAAGGTTTTAGGAAAAGGTAGTAAGTGGCGAGTAGTTCCAGTTTCATATGAATTAAACTATATATTAACCAAGTACAAGAGAATCAGAGACAGCCATTTTTATACAATGAGAAATAGAAATGGTAGAGCTAGAAAATTAGATGATAACCTGTTTTTAAGCAAGACAGGACAGCGTATAAAGACAGTGGCTAACATTGAGTTAATGATTACTCAAACAGGCTTAAAAGCCAATGTGAGAGGCTCTGTGAGGTGCTCACCGCATACCTTTAGACACTATTATACAGTCAAGAATGTTCAACTAGGACAAGATGTATTTACTATTAGTAAGTTACTAGGGCACAGTAATTTATCAATTACTCAAACATATATACAGTCTCTAACTAATGAACAATTAATTACTAAGGCATTGAAATTTAGCCCACTGACAAACCTTGAATAGAAATTCATTATTTGCTATACTTGAAGCGAATGAACAAAGTTGCATATTCATTTTAATTTTTTTAGAAGAGATTTATGAAAAAGGTTGCAATTATTGGAATGATTGTTTTATGTGGAATATCGCTGAGTGCTTGTTCTAAGAACAAAGACACAGCTGGTACAAAAGAAAGTACTACACAAAGTACGGAACAAAATACTGAACCAGAAAGAACTTTAACTGTAGATGAAAATGTAACGACAAACAATCTTGGATTTTTCAATGTTGAGGGGCAAACAGAACCTAACTCAGAATATACAGTTGAGGCAAGTAATATCATCTCTGATTATGATACGATTCATAAAGTTGGAACATCAGATGATTATGGGGAGATTTTAGAGGGATTCCGTTTAAGTGATGATGTTATAGGCGGCACTATCTATATCACAGTTAATGATGGTGCAGATAAGGAAATTAAAAAAGAAGTAACAGTTACTCATAGCTATGAATCATATATGAGAATTAAAAGAGTAAAAGATGAACAATAAATATTGTATTTAAAAACAAACAGTTCTTACTTATATGATTGGTTTATCTAACAATATTAACTCATTAAGACGTGAGTACAATACTATGACTCATAAAGAGTTAGATAGTATCTATATAAATACCAATAGTAATATATTTTCAGTAGACACTAGTTTTAGAGAACAAGTGGGTATTGACGTATAGAAGGAAAGATTTTTTCAAGTACACGACTCGTCACAGGTTATTTTCCGATCGATTTAATAAAAGGCTATCATCCATCACAGAAGCTCTTTGAAGCAGAAGAAGCTGTCCAATTATGACCACAAATAAAAATAATGTCCGAGAAAGAATTTATTGAACTTATAGCTCAAATTTTTCAACTTCTTTCAAAAGGAATATAAATTATTTTGCAATGACTATAAAATAGCACTCTCTAAAATACAGAGAGTGCTGTTCTTACTTTATGTCTTCGAGTTTAATTCAACGAATCTTGTCCTTTTATTTTATCTAAATAATAGTTAAAATAAGTCTTTTGACCAGTAACTACTACAAATTTACCTTCTAAACCATATCGAATATAAGAGAGGTCTCTTTCATTCAAGGTAACGAGTGCAGAAACCTTATAACTATTGCCTTCCTTTAAAGCTGTTGGCGCGCTATCAATTTGTTTAATAGTTCCCGTTAATATTTCTAGCTTAGGAAGGTTTTGTTGAACAGTAAAGCGAGCTCTTTGTCCTAACTTGATACCAGATATTTGAGTACTTGGAATATAAGAGGTTAAATAAACTTGAGATTTAGCTTTTAATGCGGGATAAATTTGAGCGAGTGGAGTGCCTACTTGGAATGTTTTATTTTCTAGAACATTAGGTAAAACATGCAAAATGCCCTCCTTTTCCGCAAAAATTGCATTGTATTGATTGGCTTGTTTTTGTAAGCTAATTTTACCACCTATTTCGGTGAGTGTACTATTTATATCAGATAGTTCTTTATTTGCAGCAGTTAGAGCTTGTGTTTTAAGAGCGAGGAGTTGGCTCTTTTGACTTTGATCATAGCTATTGCTTGAGCTTAAACTACTTTTTTGTACTTCTAAAGTTTGTATTTGATTTTTTAAATTATCAATATTTGAAGAGATGTTGGATATAAATTGAGCTTTTAAAGCTTCTTTTTGTTGAGTGATATCTGCTTTAGAGGAAGCTTCTGTTTTTTCTTGATTTTTCATGCTCTCTTCAAGAACTTTTCGTTGTTCAAGGTAGCTATTATACTGGGCTATATAAGGGTTATTTGAGGATACAGAGCTATTTGTAGATGCTGCATTTTGGATATCAATATAAGCATTAATTTGAGTGTTAACATTAGAAATTTGTGTAGTAATAGCCGACTTCTGATTCTCAATGCTGTTGTTCTGATCGTCTACAACTTGGTTAGACTTTTGTATGCTTTCTCTTAAGCTCTCTGCTTGAGCTTTATATGTTTCGAATGTTTTTTCATAGCCGTAAGAATCTGTATTAGGGAATTGATTGGTATCTGAGTGAAGACTATTCAAAAGAAGTTGAAGTTGTTCTTTTTTATTTAAAAACTCTTGCTTCTGATCCATTAAGGTTGTGATTTGCGTGCTGTCCGAGTCATTATTATATTTTATAAGTAAGCTATTAGATTGAACTGATTTGCCTTCTACGAGATGATTCTCAATAATAGGTGTATTACTTGTCGACTGGATATTAGAAATAATTTTTTTGGGGGCAATACTTGCAATATTAGTGACAATCAATTCTTTTTTTGCAAAGAAAGAAAAAACAAACAATCCAATAAAAAGAAGAGCTACTGGAAATATAAGAAGTACCGAGAAATTTTTATATCTCTTTTCATAGAGTTCTGAACTCTCTAATAAACGTTTATCAAACACGTGAACCTCCTATTGATTATAAATTTGTGCATAAAAACCATTTTTAGAAAGCAGTTCTAAATGACTCCCTTCTTCCATAATTTTTCCCTGATCAATAACAATAATCCTGTCGCTCTTTTCCGCGATAGACAGACGATGGGCAATAAAAATAATGGTTTTATCTAACTTAAATAGATTTTTCAAAATTTTTTTCTCGGTAATTACATCCAGATTACTTGTTGCTTCATCAAAAATAAGAATCTTCGCGGGAGAAAGTAAGGCACGAGCCAATGCGATTCTTTGTTTTTGCCCTCCAGAGAGAGTTGTAGCATCACTAGATAGTTCTGTTTGATAGCCCAATTGAAGCTGTTCAATGTCGGAACGAATTTCTGCAGCTTCAACAGCTTGGAAAATTTCTTCCTGAGAAAGATCCTCACTTGCTCCTAAGATTAAGTTCTCTAGTACTGTTCCTGTAAAGATATACGGTTGTTGGGGAAGATAGCTGACAATACTTCTCAATTGGTGCTTATCCATTTGTTTTATATCTATCCCCCCAAGAATGATAGTCCCTTGTGTAGGTTCGAAAAAATTAACCAACAATTTGACTAGGGTACTTTTACCTGAGCCACTCATTCCGACAATTGTTAATTTTTCATTTTCTTTTATATTAAGTGACATATTAGAGAGAATGTCTCTACCAAAACCATAGTGGTAAGATATACCTATCAACTGCATCTCAAAATTTGAAAGAATAACTTCATCTGTATTTGTATCAAATTCACTGTCTACCAAGTAAACTTCATTTAAACGATGGTTAGCTACTTTAGCGGATTGAAGTTTAGTTTGTAAGTTGATGATATTAGAGAGAGGAGTCATAAAATATGAAAGTAAGGCATTGAAAGTAATCAATTGACCTAAGGTGATTTTTTGGCTCATCACGAGGGTGGCTCCATACCACAAGATAAGAACATTTAAAACAAGTTGTAATCCTGATTTCAAGGCAGTTTGAAAAGCTTCGGATTTTTGACGCGTGAATGATTTTTTCATGTAGTCCGCAAATTCACGGTCTATTTTTTGATAGCGAATCTCTTCACTCCCAAGAGATTTTATGGTTTCAATTCCATTGATATCTTCAATAATTGATGAATTTAAAATAGAATTTGCTTGCATGACTTCATTATTTTGTTTTTCAAATAAAGGAATAAAAATAAAAATGATAAGAACATAAAGTGGAATGGAAAACAAGACAAGGAAGAATAAGCTCATGTTTTGAAGTCCTAAAACAAGCCCTGTCAGAATGACAATCGTGACATCTAAGAAAAGAGATAAGATGGCAGAAGCAAGGGCATCAATAATTGAATTAGCGTCAGAGAAACGACTGGTAATTTCTCCCGTTCTTCGTGTAGAAAAAAAGGACATAGGAAGTTGAAAAATATGACGGATATAGGAAAGGATAACATCAATGGCTAAACGTTGTCCAAGTATTGTAAGTAAGAAAGTTTGAGCAAAATTAAGGAATTGCTGGATGAGATAGGTTGCCATTAATCCGAGAGAAACAATGCTTAAAGTCTTCATTAAAGCATTAGGCACATATTCGTCAATAATATTCTGAAGATAATAAGAGCCGATAATATTAATTAAAGTGACCAAAAGAGAAGCAATAATAATCTGAAAAACAAGCAACTTTTGCTTTGCGAGTATGGGTATAAAAGAAAACAAAGACTCGGATTTTTCTTTCACTGGTTTATAAGAAGGTTGAGGAGCAATAAATAAAGTTACACCTGTCCATTCAGAATAAAACTGGTCCCAAGTCATTTTCCGAATTTTAACCGTGGGATCTGGATCTGCAATAATGATATGTTTTTTATTGGAGGATTTAACCACATAATAGTGAGGGTATTTCTTTTCTTTAACCACATGAACAATAAATGGATAAGGAAGTTTCTTTGTATCAAATAGAGTTGGATCTGCACGAAAGGCTTGAACGCTGAACTTTAAATGTTCCGCGGCTTTTTTTATACCTAAAGCAGAAGTGCCTTCTATCGTTGTACCAGCAAGTAAACGTATTGAAGCTAAGGATTGTTCTGTACCATAAGTTTTTAAAACCATGGAAAGAGCAGCACACCCACAATCTCTTTCGTCCACTTGTGACGTATAATATTTCTTTTTAAAACGCATAATTTCTTCCTGTTTTTTTGATTCACTAACTTTTAAGATAAATCGTTGACAATATAAAAGATGAGAATATATTTCTCATCTTTTATAATTTAAAAAGTGAAATGATGAAGATAATTTGTAATATAATCAGTCTAAGTAACTATTGTTAACCAACATAGAACCTCTATTTAAACCAATTGGGGCAATACTTGTAATAATAGGGCCAAGTTTTTTATAAAAAGAAGAAGCATCAATAGATAATCCATTTTTCATTGCTTCTTTTTGCATGCTTGAAGATACCTTATTTAACACTGCCAGTAAATACTTTCCATTTTCCACATCTTTTTTGGCTAGTAATCCAATTTTTCTCTCTCTATCTGTGATATTTTCGCTTAAAACAAAATCATATAATAAGTTTAAAAAAACTTGCTCATCTCGTTTAATTTTTTTAGAAGTAAACATGAAATATCTCGTTTCTATTAAGATTAATGTTGGGGACCAAAACCAGCCCCAGCGCTTCCCCAGCCGTTTGAGATAACTCCAAAGACTGCACTAACGGGATCCTTTGTAACTCGATATACATATTTCCCATTTACTCTCGTTAAATAACCATTAGCCCCGTTCATTAGATGGTATTCTCCACCATCAATTTTTTGTAGTTCTTCATCTGAAAGGACTGTGTAATTGTTGTTTTCCATATTTTTTCTCCTTATTCTAAAATATTCAAACACTTTTACTTAAACAAATATATTATACTACTTTGTGTTTTTGATAACAATTAAGAAAAGGTTAAGTTAACGTTGAATTATTATTACTAATAATATTCAGAACATAGATATTTTTTAATTCCTTAAATATGCTTTGTAAAAACATAAAATTATGATTTGTCGGGTACTACTTTTTATAAGAAAAGTAAATTTTAAGTCTACTTATAATTTATTTTGAGAAATGGTATAATAGCAGTAAAAACACGAGTAAATTTTACATGTAAATTATATCTTTTAAAAAAAGGAATTTTTATGGCAAATATTGGATACATTCAAGTCTCTTCACAAGACCAAAATTTAGACCGTCAATTAGAGATGATGTCTGAACAAAACATCGATAAACTTTTCCAAGAAAAAATCAGCGGAAAAGATACTCAACGCCCAGAATTTCAAAAATTATTGAAGTATATCCGTGAAGGTGACCAGGTCATCGTCACCTCTCTTGATCGACTAGGTCGTGATTATGATGATATAAAAAATACAGTTGCCTTTATGAAGCAGAAAAATGTCGACTTGAAAATATTAGATGCACAGTTTTTAGATTTTAACACAGGGAGTGAACTTCTCGACAACGCAATGTTTGATATGTTTTTATCTCTTCTAAGTTACATCGCACAGAATGAACGTGAAAAAATACGAGAACGGCAACGTCAAGGTGTACTCTTAGCGAAACAAGCAGGACGATATAAGGGACGACCAACAGAATACTCTCTTAACTCCCCAGATCCTCAAAAAAAGTTAGTTTATAAAACAGTAGTGGATATGCTAAAAGCAGAAGTTCCAGTTGCGGAAATTGCAAAAGAGAATGGCCTTTCACGACCTACAGTTTACAAAATAAAAAAAACAATGAATTTAGATGATAAAGATTAAATTCAAAACAAGGAATGGGAGAATATATAAACATGGAGAGAAATATTTTTGATTATACCAAGCTATCTGAATTAACTAAAAGAAGAATAAGGCGATTTTCAACAACAAAAAAAGAAGATGCTCCTGACTCCCTTCTTCTGATTTTATTGGGTAATATGAATGAACGTCTTAACACAATGTTTTATTTAATGAATAATAATATTTATGATGGGGTATATCCATTGCAACGAACTTTTTTTGAAATGTTTATTGCTTATCAGTCAATGCTAAATTCCGATGAAAAAGAAAAGTTTATTTTGTTTTATGTTGTCAAGGAACGCTACGAAACATCATTTAAGTGGTCTAAGTTAATTTCCGCTGATAATTCTTTCAGTAATTTACTAGAGTCATGGGAAAAAGATATTGTTGAAAGAGAGAGAGACGACCAGAAAAATAATTTAAAAAATATCAAACAACAATCGAAAATGAACAACAGCAAATTATGGTTCGAATTAGCAAGTGGTAAATCTTTTAAAGACCTATCAGATGAATTTTCTATTAATGAAGATTATTATTTTTGTTATGATGAACCTTCTAATTGGGTTCATTCTCAACGTGTAGATAAAAATATTGATGAATTTTCTTTTAATGGAAAAATTTCCTCAGAATATAATTTATATATTTACATTGGTTTATTAAGATCAGTGTATATGATGTATAATTCTGTCTGTGATTTTGCAGAGTATAAGGGAGTTATAAGAAGTGGACTTTTATCAAAATATTATGATAAATTTTCCGTATTTGAAAATCAACTACTCAGTTTTATTAAGCCTCAATTTTCCGATATTGAATTAACAAATGAAGAAAAGATAAAATTAAGGAAGCTACTAGAAAATGGTAATGCACTATAATTCCATAATCAAATATGATTTGCATACAGAACAATATTAATCATCTATATTGACATAAGGTAACGTAACGTGACATTATATAAGTAAAGAAAAAAGAGCTTGCTACTAACAAACTTCATAGAGACCGTTTAAGACGGTTGACAAGTTACTTATCTAAAAGTAGAACCGCACTCTGCCAAAAGTTAGCGGTTCTATTTTTTTATGCTCTTTACAATTACAATAATGAGATTGAGCAACGTAACGACGAAACTTGCAAATGAAATTAGCAAAGTTAAACTATCTGAAACACTCAAAAATCTAGTCTTTCTAGTTTGATAGGGAAACACCTATACTCATAGGCAACAGCCCTCTTTCTACTAAATTAAACTGTCTTTTCTATAATTAAGATATTTATTAATAAACAGGAAAATAATAATTTCTTCAAGATCTATCTTCTTCTAGAAATATCCGACATCCGCTACGCTACTGTCTAGATATTTCTAAGTGAGTTGCTAGATATTCCAGCAAGCTGTAATATCCGCAACATCACATTGAAGTTTGTTTGTTTTTATTGTCACAACGGAGTACAACTTAATACTATAGGTACAATCTCAATTATTTCAAATTTTTGTTAACAAGTTTATTTTAATTGAGGAATTAAACCAAATTATAGTTGTTATAGATAGAACTGTTTTTTTTTATTAATTTAAGATAAAATATATTATTAAGGTACAAGCTACTATATTGTTTGTTAATGTACCTGTTCATTATCTATAAATATATTATATATTCATTTATGGGAATGAACAGGTACGTTAATGGATTTTTACTTTAAGAGATAGTTGAGGAATAGGAGAAGTTTAAATGTTTGAATTAAAGGTTGGTCAAAACATAGAATATTTGACTGTAGAGAAAATTGTAGAAGAGTATCCCTATTTAGTTAGTAAAAAATCTTTACGATCGTTATCTAAAAATTTAAAAATGGGAACGAAAGTTAGAATATCGGTCGAAAAATCTTTGAATACTTTTTTTGATTCAGTAAAATATAAACCAGTTCGTGGTCAGGCAAAAGGTAAAACTCATTTTATATGTGAGCGTTATAATGGAAATACTAATATTTACAATCCAGATGCAGGTAAAGGTGGGTCTACCGCTTTTAATTGGACACAAGTAGATAATATGATAAAGAATCAAATTGCAAAGTACAGTAATGATAAAGCCTATCATTCAATATCTTATATTGTACATGATAGTCTAAAAATAGAATATATTTCAGATGCAGTAAGCAGTTTATATGAAAATCTTACAGGATTTAAAACTTTAGAAAATGGAGATGCAGAATATAACATAAAAAAATTGCAAGAAATATTGGAATGGTTTGAACGTTATCAATTGAATAATATAAAGAATCGCGTTAAATATATTTTAGAAAATGAGGACATTGATTTTAAAGAGAAATATATGGCTCTTAAGTCTGATGGCAAGTCCGTAAAGATTGGTCCAAAAAAATACAGAGAGAGTGAAGAATATAAAGCTCAGATAACAGAGCTAAGTAAACATATCAAAGGAAATTCAAAAATGGATATTCCTCAGGTTGTTTCTAAGAATATAAATCATAAATTTGGGTATATAAATATCTATCCTACTTTTTCATTTATTGATACTGAAAAATTTGCGAATGAGGACTTTGATTTAAAGGAAATTAAGCTCGAACTACTAAGTAGGTGGTATAAACAAGGAATTAAGAAAGAAAAAAAAGAATTGCAGAAAGAATTGAAAAAAGAAGACCAATTCTATAATGTAGAAAGTTTTTTCAATGATCTTTTTAAAAATGAAGAATACTCTAGATTAATGAGCAAATTTGTAAAACTACATCTAGGATTAGAGTAGTACGGTTACGGATTCTAATAAAAAAATTTAATATATTTGATGATTCGTTTATTAAGTGTAATGTATAAGAAGGGGGAGCTTTTCTACCAATTCTTAGCGAATTTCATAGTCTTAAAACTTATGGCCACTATATTCTTGCAACTATATAATAAAACAGGGATTTTATCATCCCTGTTTTTCTTTATTTTCAAGTAATAAGTTATATTGTTCTACAATTGAAAGAAGTTGTAAGAAGGGTTGCTCTTGCTCCTCAGTTATCCCACCCATTTTAAAAGATAAATTATCAGAAATTCCCAGAAGGTAATCAGATGATATTTCTAATACATTACAGATTTTTACTAAAACTTCTACTGAGGGATATTTTAGCCCCTGTTCATAGGAAGATACTGTACCGGTAACAATACTTAATCTTTGTGCTAACTCCGCCTGTGTTAGATTTTTATTTTTTCTAATTGCTTTTAAGCGATCGCTAAAATGTTCTAATGTCATAGTATTATTTCTCCAACTAAAAGTAATATTATCAAAACAACATAAAACTTTTGGTGGTTGTTATATAACTTTTAGTTGGATAAAAATGCTAGGTTTTGCTATTATAGAAGAAAGATATTAAGTATTAGGAGAAAAAATGAAAAAAATTACTTTATTATGTACAACTCCATTGTTATTGTTATTTTTATTGTTATGCGCGTGCTCATCAGAAACTATAAAAAAACCTGATGTCGAGGAAACGATCAACTATAGTACTAGTGATTCTAGTTCCAATGAGATTGAAGAAAATAATGAGACATGGAATGGTGATCAAGACTATTCTTCTGCAACTGAAAGTTATAAAGAAGGTTCAACAAAAGTTCATGATTGGGGAGAAGATTATAATTCCAAAGGAGAGTATAAACCAGTTGAAGATATGACACAGGAAGAGATGAAAAAAGAACTTGAGGAAATGATGAGCGATGCTCTAGGAATGGAATAAAATATTGAATGTCAAAGAGTAGAAGGAAAAAGAGATGATAATATTTGTAATTGTGATTGCTTTAGGAGCAATATTTTTTATACCTATGATTGATTTGTCTAACAATATGGATTCATTAAGACGTGAGTACAATACTATGACTCATAAAGAGTTAGATAATATCTATGTAAATAGCAATAGTAATATATTTTCAGTAGATACTACTTTTAGAGAACAGGTAGGTGTTGATATACGGAAGAAAAGATTTTTTTCAAGTACATTTAATGCATATATTTTGGTTAATGGTTTTAAAGAACCTAGCTATAGACTAGTTAATGTAATAGACTTAAACAAAGTTATTGATATTGAATTGAGAGAAGATAATGATATAGTTACAAAAGTTTCGACTGCGAGTGTTGTGGCGCGTGGAGTTGTTGGTGGAGTGTTAGCTGGTGGAATTGGAACGATTGTTGGCGGTGCTACCGCAAAGTCTAAATCTTCCAGTAGTTTAAAAGAAATTTCAATAAGGTTTAAACTAAGTGATATGAATAATCCATATCAAGAAATCTTAGTTGCTTTTAATAAAAATGGGATTACTAAAGAGAAACAACAAGAGGTTTATAAATTATTTAGCCAGTTAGAACTATTGGTAAGTGATGTAAAAGTATGATAAATCTAAATATAAATTAAAATAATAAAAAGTAGTGATTATATGAAAAATAATTTACTACTTTTTTATATAGAATCCATATCTCTATTAATAAAGTATAAGAAAAATAAAACACCTACTAACATTAGAAATACAAGTGTATTCTGTAGGATTAACAACAATAATTTGATGAAATTTTTATATCGAGAAATTTTTACAGTAGTTTAGATATCATTGTAATTTAATTAAGTCTATACTAATAGATAAAAAAATCATTAATATAAAGTATAATGGAAATATAATTATTTTAGAATTGGAGCAATATAAATGATTTTGTCAAAATTACAACTTGTGAATTTTAGAAATTATCGTTCAACTAATTTTAATTTTTCTGAGGGAGCAAATACTATCATTGGGGAAAATGACTCGGGGAAATCAAATGCTGTAACGGCTCTTCGTATGTTGCTAGATGAAGAATACTATTATTCTGTGAAGAGTTTAAAAGAGAGCGATTTTAATAGGGAGATTAACGGATTCAAAGGACATTGGATTATTATTTCAGCAGAATTTGATAATATTTCTGAGAATGAAATGAATAAAGAAGTTATTGCAAGTTTAAGAAATGAGATGACCAATGTAAATCTTGAACAAGGACATGTCAGTTTAATAATCCGACCTAACTTTAAAAAAAGGCAAGAAATGTTTGAGGCTTCTACAAATGAATTAGAATTTGAAAATGTCAGATCTTCAATTCGTCTATCAGACTATGAATTTATATATAGAGGTAAAATGATTACAGATTTTACAGATGAACGAGTTTATAAAGAGATTGTGGGAGATTTTGAAAATTTTATCTCACCAGATCCAAATGATAAGCAGGAGAATGCACAAGTAATAGGAACAAAAATTGATATCAAAGATATAACTGCTCACATTTCTATAGTTTTTATTGATGCTTTAAGAGATGTATTAAGAACAATGAACTCGAGCAGCAACCCAATAAAAAAAATTGTTGGAGAGATTGAGAACAAAATTCAAGAGAGCGATTTCATAGATGTCAAAAATAAAATTAAAGATTTGAATCAAACAATTACAGGTATAAAAGAAATTGGGAATGTCCGTCATGATTTAAATAATAAACTTGTAGATATTTTAGGATTAGTATATTCTCCGGAACTTTCCCTAACTTCCAATATATCTGATGAACTGAAGTCTTTATCTAAATTTTTAAATATAAAACCTAATGATGAAGATAGCATTGGTTCTCTGGGTTTGGGTCACTTAAATATGATTTTTATTGCTTTAAAAATTGTGGAGTACAATATCTGTAGCTCAAGAGAAGTGTTAAATATTATGCTTATAGAAGAGCCAGAAGCGCATATACATCATCATATTCAGAGAACATTATTTCAAAATCTTGGTATCAAAGAAAAAACTATTCAAGTTGTCATGACAACCCATTCTCCAAATATTGCAGAAAGTTCTGAAATTTCTAGAATGAACATAGTGAAATCCATTGATGGTAAATCTGTTGCCATGTCTCCAACCAGCGGTTTAAACACCTTTGGTTCTGAAAAACTTAATATTAAAATTGATCTATCGAAAGCTATAGAGAGGTATTTAGATGCTAAACGTAGTGCTATATTATTCTCTAAAGGAGTTCTATTGGTCGAAGGGGATGCTGAGGAAATATTAATTCCTAATCTAATAAAAAAAACTCTAGGTGTATCATTAGATGAAATTGGTGTAGGAGTTGTTAATATAGGTAGTACAGCATTTGAGTACATTGCACCGATATTTTCTAAAGAGAGAATTAATAGAAAATGCGCTATTATTACTGATTTGGATAAACAAGCTGTTTCAGAGAAAATAATCAAAAAGGGAGAAATAGTTGGTAATAAACTTTATAAAAAAAATGCTGAAGAAAAAGGTAATGATCGTAGAGAAAAAATAGAAAATCTTTTTAAAGATAATGATTGGGTTGAATCATTCTATGCTGAAACTACTTTTGAGATTGAATTTGCTAAATCAAATCCAGATAATCAAATTTATTTGAAAACTATAAGTGATTTATATAAAAGTGAAGGAGCAATTACTAATTGGGAGAATAAAATATATTGTAAGGAAAATCTATATCATGAAGGAATGTTGGTTGCAAGTAGTGAAGAAATAAGAAGTAATGGTATATTGAGCTTAGCAGAAAATATTGGAAAGGGATGGTTGGCAACTATTATGTCAGAAAATATTTTGTCTTCCCAGGAAAGATTTGTAATACCTCATTACATCATTAAGGCACTATCGTTTATCTCATCAGAGTCAATTAATGAAAAAATAATTAAGAAAATGATTGTACATAGTATGGGGAAAGAAGAAAGTATAGATAATTTTCTTTTAAATAATGATAATGCAATATCATATCCATGTTTATATTCATTCATAAATGAGTGGAAAAAGGAACGGGAAAAATAAAATGAATAATAATTTTCCAAGAATCTTAGAGGGATTATCAGAAAGTCAAAAAAATATTATTACAGATACTACTAATAATTTATATGTAACAGCCTGTCCTGGTAGTGGTAAAACAAGAACATTAACACGAAAGATAGCTTATACTAGTAACTTATATTATAAATCTTTAAAGAAAATCATTGCATTAACGTATACGAAGCGTGCTGCCAATGAAATTATAGATAGATTAGAAAAAATAGGAGTTAATGAAGATCAAATATGGGTTGGCACTATTCATCAATTTTGTTTAGACTTTATACTACGAAAATTTGGTCAAAATTTAGAACGTACATCTCGAGGAATAAAAATTATTGATGAATATATTACAGATAAGTATCTCAAAGAAGGATGTAAGGAGTTGAATATAAAGTATAATCCTTACAATCCTCCAAATTTAAAGCTTGATATAAAAGGAAATACGGAGGAAACGAATATTGAGAATATTAAATTAGTAAATAATTATCATAAACGCTTAAAGGACAATAATGAGATTGACTTTGACTTGATACTAACATTATCATTAAAAATTCTGGAAGAGAACCCTGTAGCGTCAACGATAATCTCAAATAATATTCGAGCAGTATATGTTGATGAATTTCAAGACACTAATGAACAACAGTATAAGATTATTTCTAATTTAGCAAAGAGCGACAATACTATAAAATTTTTATTTATGGGGGATTCAGATCAAGCCATTTTCACTTCAATTGGAGGTGTTGCAAAAACTAAGAATGAACTGGAAAAGATAACTGGGCTGAGCTTTATTAGTATGGAGCTTAATGGATGTTATAGATCAACCCAACGTATAGTCAATTTATATTCTCAATTTCAACAGAAAAATTATAAAATAACTAGTTTAGCTAGATATAGAAATAAACCAGGAGTAGTGAAGTATGACACACATACACATAAAGATGACTTGTCTAATAAAATTTCAATAATAATTCAAGATTTATTAAATGAAAACATCCCTGAAGAAGAAATTTGTATAATTGCTCCTAATCAATTTCTGCTGGCACCTATAACATCGGATCTAAAAGATCGATTACCGAATGTTAGTTTTCGATCACAAGATGTTTACCCTATTAAACCAGATGATTTGAACATATTTTATAAAATGAGTTTTTTAGTATTTACTACTTCAGGTCAACGGGTAGCTTTAAGAAAAAAAATAGCTAGTGAAATTATAGATTCTTTGAAAAGAGATTATTATGTACCGTTGAACGAAGATTTTAAGGGGATAGATTTATTAGACAAATTAAACTCAATAAAATCGGAAGAGGTCAATGGATTGATATATTTGCACGATAAAATTACAAGGTTATTTATTGAACTTGAAATTAAAAAAGAGGAATTTAAAAATTTATTTAAACAAATGTCAGAATTTTTTACTAAAACAGAGGAACGAATAAATAATACTAGATTAAATTTAAATACTGATATTGAAAATTTTAGAAATATTTATAAGACTAAAAAAGGTATTAATATCTCTACGATACATAAAGTTAAGGGAGAAGAATATGAAGTAGTTATTGCTTTTGGCTTTTTAGAAGATATAGTTCCACATTTCAAGTCTAAAAATCGAACAGAAGAATCAAAGAAAATTCTTTATGTTGCAATTTCTAGAGCAAAACAAAGAATTTATATATTTTCAGAAAGAGGAAGAAAAAATGGAAACTATCCTGAAAAAAAACCAACAAAAGTTCTTCAGGCTGCTGAAATTCTATGATAACATATATTATATTTAGGTATAATTTTTTTTCATAGACGAAGTAGTTTATGCATGTTTTGATTATATACAGATGTTTATTCTGTTTAATTTATTTAAATATTGAGAAATCACTTGACTCTTAACTATAACAAAAATAAAAATACAAATATTTAATAGTAAAAAATATGCTAGGTAGTATGTATTCTTTTTTTAGAAGTAAATCTTTTAATAAAAAACCTTTATTTTTTGTGAATTATAAAAATAAAGGTTGCTATCTACATTATTTTGACAATAGGATACTTATACAATAAGATAATAAAAGAATAAATTTACTTTTGGAAGAGAGCATAGATGATCTCTTTTTTGTTATAATGAAGGAAATATTATTTAAAGGGAAATCTTATCTTGAACATCATATTATTTGATAAAGCTTTGACACGCTCCGATTGGTTAAATTTTTGGGGAAATATTATAGGAGCAATGCTAGGGGTATTTGGGACATTTCTAGTTATGTTTTTGCAATTAAAAAGGGAACGTGAAAAGAACAGCAAAGAAAAAATAGACACTACGTTTTTTAATTTATTGACACTGTTTCAAAATGTTAAGAGTGAATTTGATACATATAGATTTATAAAAGCTATAGAAAGTGAGATTAGCGTATGTAAAAATTCTAAGCGACTCGCATACTATACTGATGAACTTTCTAAGAGAAGAGAACAGTTTATCAAAGACATAAATGAGTTTGATAAATTAACGAACTATCATTATAAAATGTCTTGTTCATATATCAAAGATGTGCTAAATAAGGATTTTGATGTAAAAGGATACCGCACTCACATCAAGAGACTGCAAAGTATAGTAGAAAAAACTCACGAAGAGTATTTCTTTAAATATACCAGAGAGATGGACGACCTTTACAGAGAATATGAAGATAAGAAATTGGGGTTCAAGTATGAGGTAACAGAAATTGATATCCCAAATATATTAGAAGAAGTATCTCTTATGACTGATAATAATTCTGGGAATTACTTTAGAGCACTATACAGATGCTTGAAATACATAATGGTTGCAGAATTAACTATGGATGAAAAGAAATTCTACTCTGGGGTACTAAGGGGGATACTCTCATCTGATGAAATGTTAGCAGTGTTTTACAATTGTATTTACTATGAAAGGGGAGAAAAATTTAAAGAATTGCTTGAAAAAAGTCAAAATGATAAAAGAATCGATTTCTTTGGTGATAAGAAGGATTTAGAAAACTTAAATAAGGGTTATGATTTACCATTCTTTAGTAAGAAAAATTTCTTATTCCCAGAGTATGATATGGGACATCTAGAAGAACTTATAAACGGTATACCTACTAAGGCTAATTGATTCTAAATATATAGACTGAGTAATAATTTGGTCTATTTTTTTTGTACTTTCTACTATTAAAAAGTATTGCTAAATAGAACCACTTTTTTTAGTGGTTTTGTTTTTACATACTAGATTATTTCAAAGCCATGTGTTATACTTCATTTAAACATAAGAACAGCACTATACAAGGGTTTACCATATAGGCCATGCCAAATCAAAACTGGTTCACTTTCACGTACAGACCGTATGGCTAAATACAACCAATTGCTTCGTATCGAAGACCAATTGGGTGAAGTTGCCGTTTACAAAGGTCTTAACGCATTCTACAACCTTAAAAAATAAGGTTTAGAGAGCAACTAATGCTTTAAGAAACATTCCTTCTATGCTTAACTTTTAAACATAGGAAGAGTGTTTTTTTGTTTGCAAATTGAGAGACAAGAAGCAATGGTGTAAAGGTTAGCTTATGCTATAATGAGTACATGAATAAGGTTAACGAAGAACGTGTACACGAAATATTTAATAATATATCCACTGATTATGACAAAATGAATGCAATCATAAGTTTCAAACAGCATGACTTATGGCGGGATAAAACCATGAAAAAAATGGGGAATTTGTCCGGCATGACTATTTTGGATTTGTGTTGTGGTACTGGGGATTGGACATTCGACCTTTCAAAAGCTGTGGGTCAGAAGGGTAAGGTCGTGGGCTTAGACTTTTCTGAAAATATGCTGAAAGTTGCCCAAGCTAAACTTGATAAAAAAGACAACAACAACATTGAATTTATTCAAGGAAATGCTATGGCTATTCCTTTTGAAAAGGAAATGTTTGATGTAGTTACGATTGGTTACGGCTTGAGAAATACTCCTGACTATCTCACAGTACTACGAGAAATTTTCCGTGTCTTAAAACCCGGAGGAAAAGTAGTGTGTATTGAAACTTCTCATCCGACTTTGCCTATTTACAAGCAAGCATTTGAACTTTACTTTAAAAAAGTGATGCCTTTTCTGGGTAAGGTCTTTGCCAAGTCTTTGAGAGAATACCAATGGCTTCAAAAATCTGCAGAGAATTTTCCTGATGCAAAAGCTTTGGCTTTGTTATTTAGTAAGGCTGGATTTTCTACTGTAAGCTATCAAAAATATGGTGGTGGAGCCATTGCTACGCACTTTGGGACCAAAGACTTTCCTGTAGCAAAAGAAGTCTCAAAATAAATTTAGAGCGACAAAAGACTTTGTTTACGTTTGTAAACAAAGTCTTTTGCTTTCTGAATTTTAAGTGATATACTAACAACATATAAAGAACGAAGTAAAATTCAAAAGAAATGAGAATAAGTATGTACACCCAACCCTTTAATATTAAAACTATTACTTTGAAAGCTTCCAATCGACAAGTCATGCGTTATTTTTATGAGGAATTATTAGGCTTTTATCTTGCAGAGGAAACAGAAGATACACTTTCTTACTCATTCAGAGAAAAAGAAGTTCCTTTTTTGAAACTTGAGTTTGGGGGAATTTCTAGTACAGAAAAAACAACCGGACTTTTTCATTATGCTATTCTTTTTCCCGATCGTGCCTCAAAAGCTGGACTTATTGAACGACTCATTAAGGCAAAATACCCGCTAGGAGCGGGGGACCATCTCGTAAGTGAGTCTTTCTATCTTAGTGATCCTGAAGGAAATGGAATAGAGCTCTATCATGACCGCGATTCGAAAAATTGGAAGTGGGATGATGAGGGGCAGGTGGAAATGGGAACCTTTGCTGTTGATGTTGAGGCTGTTTTAGCAACAAAAAAAGAAGGAACATTTGGTTATCCGGCAAAAATGAGTATTGGACATCTCCATTTCACAGGAAATTCTCTCGCACAGGCTGATACACTCTTTATTAATATACTTCAGACGGATTTAGTTGCGCGAGTGGGTAATACAGCTCATTTTTACTCGCAAAATCATTACCATCATCACTTTGCGACAAATCTCTGGGAAGGGACAAGCTTGAAAAAACGAAACCTACACAAAAATGGTATTTTAGCTTGGGAGATTGAAGTTGGAAAAGAATATTATGAAGCAGTTTTGGAAAGACTGGAGGCAGCGGAAAGGACTTATGAAAGAAGAAGTAAGAGCATTATCTTAGAGGATCATGTCGGAGCGCAACTTGTAATAACGCAGATATAAAAAACCTTGCTGGATCATATGAGCAACAAGGTTTTTTATATTTTCAGTTTAGGAAGCATTGTTGGTCTGATTCAATGCAAAAGTATTTTTTTCTTGAATCAGTAGTTCAAGCAACTGGAGCACTTGGAAAAGGCCTGCGCGATTTTCAAACTCTTCACGTGTTTGAGGCAAGTCCATCTGACGATAATGAGAATAAGCATTTTCTATTTTCTTTAAGAGCTCACTGCCGTCATTATGTGCAGCATAGGTGAGTGACAAAGTTTCAAAAATGTTAGAAATTTCGGCGATATGTGTGCTGTCCACATCTATTTCTTCTAGTTTCATAATAATATCTTTGAGCAGTGTAATTTGGATATGGCGCATGTCGAAATAACGTTGATAAAATGTATTATTTCTTAAAAGATTATTCTCTGATTTTTCAGTAGCAATCTTACTGCTGGCATCGATAAGTTCCAGCAGGCTGTCACACTGAGCAACAAGATCTTGGAGATCTTGCTTTTGATTTAAACAAATCACGAGATGTGCTGAAATATTTTTGAATTCCTTTTCTAAAATATTGAGATTGTTTTCTAATAATCTTTCATTACTTGGCATATATATGTTTGCCAAAAGTGCTAAACCTACCCCAATAAACATTAATGAAAACTCATTTCCTACGAGAGGAAAAGTTATTTCTTGAGCTAGAAGGTAGTGGGAAAAAAGAACGGAGTTTACGACAATACCTTCACTAGTATTTGTGGCGACAGAGATGGGAATAAATAAAAGTAAGAAAATACCAAAAGATAAAGGTGTAAAATTAAATAAATTTAAAACGATGAAGGCGAGTAAAGTAGCGATGATAAGTCCTAAAACACGCATAAAGCCTAAACGTAAGGTACTTTTCTGCGTGTTCGTAATGGAGAGAATGGCAATGATTCCTGCACTGGTCGCAGATTCTAAGTGGAAAAATTGTGCAATAATAATGGCTAATGTTGCACAAATTGCTGTTTTGATTGTTCTTTGCCCTATTTTGATATGGCTGTAATTCACATTTTGTCTCCTTGTGATAGTATATAAGCAGTGAAAGACATTTCTCAAAGACATAATGTGTTTTGAGAGCTTTCTTAACTAGAGTAATTATACCAAAAAATAGGATAGAAACAGAGGCAACACTTTTAAAATTTTAGCTAAGAAGAGTTTCTCTTGTGTTTCAGAGCAAATGAGACGAGTGGAATGAAAAAACTGTGTATAATAGAATAAAGGAGAAAAAACAGATGAAAAAGTATATTATTGTAGGGATGTTTTCGTTCTTACTCGGAGCAATAGTAGCCTTAGGGATATCTAATATTACTCAATCACCTGCTACACCGATGGCAAAGGAAAGTTCTAGTTCCTCGACGTCCAAAACAGAGAGGAGCTCTTCAAGTAGTTCCTCTGAAGTTAAAAAAACTCCATCTTCCACTTCAACAAGTAGTAGTGAACAGTCTATCTCTTCTCTCTATCATCTTGTCCCACCTCAAAGCGCCTATAAGAATTTAATTGTAGCTAAGACAGCGGAAGCAGAAGCTTATATCCAAACCAATGGTTACAATCTTATCAGTAAAACGAATAAGGACTTGAATGAAAAGTCACTCATCAGCGAAGCATCTACAAAACTGCCGAATCCGGTTGATACCTCCGGGAAAGAAAGTTATCTTTACTTTTGGGCAAATGATGCGCAAGCAAACGAGCTAGGTGCTGTTCGAATGGATAATAAAGTTGTTTTCTTTAAAGCTACAGATGAATACTTAAGTCGTTTGAATTAAAAAAGACAGGATGTAAATCCTATCTTTTTTTGTAGGAAGCAAAAAAATGTTAAGTAAATCAATGTTTAATTATTATTATTTGTAGTAGGTCACTTGATATAAATACTTGTTTAAAATATTATATCTGAGATTATTTTATTAAAGAATTCATCTATTTTTTCATATCAAACTTCTTTGAAATAAAAAAATTTTACCAATAACTCTAAAAAATTGGTCTTTGGTACTCAATTTTATGGGTGAAAAAAGATAAAAAACGGAGGTTGCCATGAATTGATACGTGGTAATTTTTTTCTTTTTTTTTAAGAAATATTAGAAAAAAATCTTGATATTTAAGTAACAATGTTTAGAAAATCCCAGTATAACAGGGATGATAGGTGTGTCAGTATAATTCGGATTTAATTGATACTCATAAAATGTAACGGGTGTGTTAATCCTTAAAAATCACTTCTTTAGTTTATATCAAATGGAATTAGGAGTCAATATTTAAAAATTGTCTATATTCGTTATTTATCAAAAAATCAGGTTTAATCTAGCTTTCTAATACTTAATTGTCAGAAAAATCCGAATTATATTGAAAAACACATAAAACCGCTTCTTAAATAATCACAAGAAATAAAAAGGAGATTCAAGATTGAAAAAAAATGGTAAATATTACGTTGCAGGAGTTTTGCTTATCCCAGGTATATTAGGAGTTGTGGCATATAGCTCAACTTATGGTACAGAAGATAAAAAGGCAGGTGTGAAACAAGAACAAATTATTAGCACACCAGTTACTCAAGTATCTGGAGCAAATATTACAGCTTTAAATGCAGATTCAACAACAAATAATTACTCTGGTATTTCACCAGCAATCGGTCTTACAACTTTCAAAGATACGTACAAAGAATTAGAAGCAGACGCGGATACTTTACATATCCATACAAAATCTCATGGTAATGGTACAGCAGCATTACAAGCTTACCGTCAGGAGATTTCTATTGATTCAGATATTGCAGATGAGTTCTTCAATACAAAAGATTTCCAAAAATATATCAGTGGTACAGTGGAAAGATCCAAAGACAGTCTCTTGGGTGGAACAAAAACCATGGATATACAAAAAGACCTATGGGATAAAAGTTCATGGTTGAATTCGGAAACAATGAATTATGATAGCAAACATAAGGTTATTTATTATAAAACAGCACAATATACAGTCCAAATTGCCTCTGGTATTGACATCGAAGTAGATATGAAAATTGATTTGGGACAATGGGCTAAAGATACAGGACGTCTCGTAGAACGTAAACCTAACTATAGCATCACAGCTAAAACAGACGCTAACTCGATGGCTATTGGTTTCACAAATAAAATTGTTGGTAGTGTCTCAAGTGATGACATTTTAGATTCATGGATTGAGAATCCGGTAGAAGATACGACACTTTATTATCTAACTGAAAAGAATTCATACTTCTATGGAAATGGTCTTCAAGATGAAATTAATGAACATCCTACAGATTATGACATTGAATTGATGGTTAATGGTACACCATTTAAATACATCCAGATGGCATCAGAAGACGGTGGAACTAATTCTCGTGGTGAAACTATTAAAAAAGGGGATTGGGATTTTGACTTTGGAAGTTATTTAAATCCTGGTGATGTGGTTACTGCACGTGTACGTGGTAAAGAAAAATATGAAAATATTAATGGTGTACGACCTACAAAATATTCAGCTACCACACATGCAAGTGATGCAACAAACATTGTTTCTTGGGAAGATTGGAAAGTAGCGGAGCCATCTGTTCCAATACTTTATGAAGATGACTTGATCATTCCTTTCCATGCACCAGTACAAAATCAACAACTTAACCGCTCTTATAAACTGATTGTTACAGTAAACGATCAAGAAGTTTATAATAAAGCTGTTAAGGATGAAACAGACACAAATGTTCCATATCTTAGTGGTTTAGTAGAAGGCGATGTGGTGAAAGCAAAAATTGTTGGATCTCAACCAGGTGAGCCAGATAAAGAAAGTACTGAAATTACCACAGTCGTAACGAGTCAAGATAATGAAGGTTACGATGATTGGGAGGTACAAAAAGCAGTAATTAATGGCCCACTGTATGAGGGTGCAACTGTTATTAGTGGTTATGTTCCGATTCAAAACCGTGCAGCTGGACGCACTTATGATCTTAAAGTTTACATTGGTGATGAGCTTGTCATTGATGACAAAGATATTGATGTTGCTTTAAAATCATATAACTACAGCTACTCTCTTACAGATTTAAAAGATCTTAAAGAGGGAACATTGAATTATGGTGATAAGATTAAAGCAGTTGTTACAGGACATCAACCTAATGGTGAAAATAATGTCGTCTATGATGATAAGAGCGTTGAATCTGAGTTAATTGTGAGTGACAATACAGGTTATGCTTCTTGGGAAGTAAATAAACCTCAGCTTAATAAAATGGTAGATACAGATACTGTAATTACAGGTAATATTGGTGAGCAAAATATTGAAGCAGGACGGACATATAAGGTCGCACTTTCAATTGACGGTGGAGAACCAATTTATGTTAAACCAAAAGCGGATGGTTCTTTTGAACTTAAAGAAGTGGTCTTAAAAGAAGGTTCACAAGTTTCTGCCACAGTGATTGGATCACAAGATAATCGTGAAGATAAAGAAAGTGGAGCGACAGTTGAAACTGTTACAGATGCCACAAACTACGACGATTGGGAAGTGAACAAACCAACTGTAAATGCACTTAAAGATACTGACACAGAAATCACAGGTAATATTGGTGAACAAAACAAAGAATTTGGTCGCACTTATGACGTCGAAGTCTTTGTAAATAACATTTCTAAAGGTAAAGCAGAAGTTGCATCCGATGGAAGTTTTAAAGCTGATAAAATTGTCCTCAATGAAGATGATAAAGTTACAGCTACAGTAACTGGTCACCAAGATGGTAAAGCAGATAAAACAGCGACATCAGCTGAAGTAATCGTTAGTGATGCTTCAAACTATGCAGGTTGGAAAGTGAACAAACCAACTGTTAACGCACTGGAAGATGGTAAAGTAGCTGTTACTGGTACTATCGGTGAACAAAATAAAGAATTTGGCCGCACCTATGATGTAGAAGTGTTTGTAAATGGTGAGACACAAGGAGCTGCAACAGTTGCTACTGATGGCACTTTTGCAACAAAAGAAATTTCACTAAAAGAAGGTGATAAAGTTACAGCTACAGTAACTGGTCACCAAAGCGGTAAGGCAGATAAAACTGCAACATCAGATGAAGTAATTGTCAGCGATTCGTCTCACTATGATGAATGGACTGTAGCTCCGGCTTCCCTAGATGAAGTCTTCGCTCATGCTGATGGCATTACAGGAGAACTTCCAAAGGAAGACAGTTCTTATGGCCGAAATTATGAAATCATCGCTAAGGTTGACGGAGAAGAAGTAGCACGCAATAAAGTAGAGGCTAACCAAGGTGGCTATACTATTGCCTTACCTGAAACAGTAGATCTTAAAGAAGGACAAACTGTTTCTGTGCAAGTTGTAGGGCATCAAGAAGGTAAAGAAGATAAACTCAGTTCAGAAACTTCTGTGAAAGTTCAAGAACAAGTCTTTACAACTGCTTCTAACTTCAAAAACGGTTATTGGCAAAATTATGGCTTAGTCTATGAAGGTCAAATTGACAATCAAGGTTGGGATATGTCAGATGGATCACGTGTAACAAAAACAGCACAACTCGTAAATCACACCACTGGTGAAGTTGTAACAGAGGGAATCCAAGCTGCAAATACAAACTGGTATGATTCATCACGCTATAACGGTTACCAAATTATTATTAGCAATGATGTTTTGAGTAAACTTGATGCGGGTGAGTATACACTTCAATTAACGGTTGCCATTGACGGAGAAACTAAAGAAACAATTGATTTAGCTTTGGATCAGGTAGTTTCTTTCATGGGTCCTATGCATGACAACTATGCAGATCTTGAGGAAGTTGTTATTGAACGTAATACTGTAACACCAAAAGTTATTGATAACAAACCAGGTTTCACTATCACTAAAGATACAGAAGCTTCAGTTCAAGTCTTTAATAAATACTGGAACACTTCTGATCAATTGGTCTTTGAAGGTTATGTGAATACATCAGCTCAACTCACAGATGTGACTAAGAAATTAATCATCAAAGATGCATCAGGAGAAACAGTCGACACACGTAACATTCAAAACTTCGCAAGCTCATGGGGAATTCCTGTAGATGTAGATGAATCACAATCTTTCCAAGCGATTGTGCCAAATGCATACTCAGATCAAGCCAAATATACCTATGAATTAGTTTATACTGATGCTGACGGAAAAACACTATTGACAGAAGTTCTTAAATAAAAACTTTGTTAATCACAAGTGTATCATTTTCAGAAATGATACACTTTTTTATGGAAGTAAGGAGAAAAATGTTTACCCTACCTAATTATTTATTTCTACCCTTGAAATGGATAAGTATAATCTTAGTAATTATCGTATTTGCTAATCTTGTCTATTTCACATCTCTTTCAATTTTTGGATTGAAAAAACCTAAAAGAGATTATAGGATTATTGCTGACAAAAAGAAGTTTGTTTTTGTCGTGCCAGCTCATAATGAAGAAGCAGTTATTGCTAAAACAGTTGAAAGTTTGATTGCTCAAAACTATGACAATGCTCTTTATGATATTGTAGTCATTGCGGATAACTGTACAGACAAAACTGTAGATATTTTAAATCTTTTTGATCAGGTTACACTATTTGAAAATATTTCGAAACCTGATGAACCGCGTGGGAAACCACATGCCATTGCAAAATACGTTGCATCGAATCATTGGAAAAATTATGATTATATTGCTTTTATTGATGCAGATAATATTGTCGATTCTAACTATTTAAAAGAAATGAATTCGCAGTTGATTGCTCATCCAGAATTTACTGCAGTTCAGGGATATTTAGGAATGAAAAATGTCGCCTCATCAATAACTGCTTCTGGCTATGCGGCTGTATATTTTATCACTAACCGTGCAGTACAATATGCAAACTATCGTTTAGGTTGGAATGCTGCGATTGGCGGAACTGGCTTTGTTCTTGATACGGAATATTTAGCTGAGAGAGGGTGGAATCCACGGAGCTATACTGAAGATTTTGAACTCCAAGTGGAACTTTCGATGGCTGGGAAGAAAAGTGGCTGGAATCATTTTGCGATAGTACATGATGAAAAGCCTAATTCCTTCATTGCGAGTCATAATCAGCGCACACGCTGGGCTCAGGGACATTGGTTTGTAGCTTTTTCTACAACTCTTAAGCAAATTAAAACTATGTTCAAATCTCGTTCTTTTGGTGAGTTTCTTAGCAAATTAGAGACTTTGTTCTATTCTTATTCGATGGTTCGTCCAATAGCATTTTTGATGATTTTGATTTTTTCAGCTTTAGATAGTAGGCTGTTTGCTTATTTCCCTGATCTTTTCTCACTGCTCCGATTCTGGGTGGTTATTGAAATCTTGAATTTCCTAATTTTGCCGACGATTTACTTTGTTCAAGAGGCCGAGCCATATTTTGAAAAGAAAGATGGGATTGTAGCACGTATTCTATTCTACTTTCGCTTGATCGTTGCATTCATATGGAATTCATTAACTTATATGCTTGCGCAAATTGTGGGATTCTTTACATGGTTTAAGCCGCAAAACAACTGGAAAAAAACAGCACATAGTGCATCATTTGAGAAATAAAAAAGGATAAAAAATGAGAAAACAAAATAAACAAAAACTAAAATTAAATGTAGCTTTCACTGGTTTTTTAGTCGCAATGCTCGTCTTCTTTTTCTTGAGTATTTAATTAAAAAAGATTATTAATATTTATTGAATCAGCCTGAGTTACTCTACAATCAATAGAGTGGTTAGGCTGTTTCTTATTCATTATAGATAAGGATTTACAGTTATGAAGAAAATAAAAGTTATGATTGCTTTTGGGACAAGACCAGAAGCGATAAAGATGTTACCTATTGTCAAAAAAATGAAGTATAATTCAGCTTTCACACCGGTTACAGTTGTTACAGCTCAACACAGAGAAATGCTGGATCAAGTGCTAGGATATTTTGAAGTTCGACCTGATTATGATTTGAATATCATGCGTAAAGAACAGACGTTGTCCCAAATAACGTCACGGATATTAGAAGAAATGGAGGAGGTATTAACAAAAGAAAAACCCGATATTGTTTTAGTTCATGGAGATACCACAACGACAGCTGCTGTTAGTTTAGCTGCCTTCTATCATCAAATCCCAATCGGGCATGTCGAAGCAGGATTAAGAACTTGGGATAAATACAGTCCTTTTCCAGAAGAAATGAATCGACAGATAACAGATGTACTTTCTGATTTATACTTTGTTCCTACTGAAAAAAGTAAAGCAAATCTCCTTTTGGAAAACCATGAGGAATCAAAAATATTTATTACAGGTAATACAGTTATCGATGCATTGCAATACACTCTAAAAACAAACTATTATCATCCACTTCTTGAGAAAATCGGGAAAACGGACAAAAAAATAATTTTGTTAACGATGCATCGTCGGGAAAATCAAGGACAACCCATGTTGGATGTCTTTGACGCTGTCAAAAATATTGCAAAGGATTACAAAGATGAAGTGGAGGTGGTCTTTCCAGTCCATCTTAACCCCATCGTACGTCATGCAGCGAAAGAAGCGTTTGATGATGTGGAAAATGTACATTTAATTGAACCATTAGAAGTTTATGATTTTCATAATATAGCCGCTCGTAGTTTTCTCATTCTAACAGATTCAGGAGGAATTCAGGAGGAAGCCCCTTCACTAGGTGTGCCAGTTCTGGTTTTACGAAATGAAACAGAGCGTCCAGAAGGAGTAAAAGCAGGAACTCTGAAGCTGGTCGGAACAGAAACAGAACAGGTTGAGAAACAAATAAAAATTCTTTTAGAAAGTACAAGTGAATATATGAAGATGTCTAAAGCACAAAATCCATATGGCGATGGACTTTCATCAGAAAGGATTATGGAAATTTTAGAGAAAGAATTTATCAAGTAGTTTATACTAAAAATTACTTGATACAAATGAGGAATAACCTTTGTTTATACTTTTAAATATACTTATAATAGTACTGGAGACAATTTATTTACTTTCCTTTTATAAATTATTTCATTCAAGCAGGATACGCATAATAAATGAAGGTACTATGATTTTATTTTTTTCCATTTGTTACATGCACTCTGGTTTGGCAGATAGCATAACAATGGAAAGCATAGTTTTTATGCTGATCACAACTTTACTTTTAACGAGTTTATCTATTGTGTTAGTAGGAATATTCGAATACCAGTTCGGCTTACTGCTATTCTCCCTAATAAATGCGTTAATTTATATTGGCTCTTCAATTAAAATGAATACGACTGGTGTACCTGTCATGTGGGCCGACTTTAACAGTGGACTTTTTTGGGATGTTGTATGGAACATGTACTTGAAACAAAACTATCCCTATATTATTTTATCCTTTGTTATTGTGGTGTTACTGTTTTACTTTATGCACCCGAAGAAAATATCTATATTGACCTTTCAAACACGGATGAGACAGATACTTATAGGTGGGATAGGATTAGTAACTATTTTAGTATTGGTGGGAAAAGTTTTTGTGACCACAGTTCATTCCAGAAGCTTTGAGGAACAGGGAAGTTTAGTGTATTTTATTAGTAGTAGAGAAGTAGATGCAATGTCTTCTAGTGGAATTTTGAATCAGTATTCTCAAGAGAAGATGGAGAAAATTGTAAAAAAATATGAAGAAGAGTTTTCTACAAAGAAAAATTTTGGTAAAGACGATGAGACCGTTATTACTGTATTGAGTGAATCTTTAGCAGATCCTAAAAGCTTTTCTGGTATATCATGGAAAGAAGATCCCATGCCTAATTTTCGAAAACTACAAAATGCATCAGGTGGTTATTTACAATCTACTATGTTTGGTGGTGGAACAACAAATGTTGAGTTCAGTGTCTTAACTGGTTTTAGTTATTCATTTTTTAATCAACAAATAAATGCCTTTGATTATATGAATCAAAATCCAGATAGAAACCAGAGTATTGCTCAATATAAAGGTGACAATATCGCCATACATACGCATATGAAAACAGGTTATCACCGTGCTGACGTTCTACCCAACCTAGGATTTTCTAAGTTTACTGGCAGAGAAGACCTCTTGAAAATGGAGGAAACGAGTTCAGCTGTCTATTATGCTGAAGGGTATTTAAGCGACTATACTTTATTTGATCAGATACTAAATGAAGTGAGTTCTTCTACTGAAAAGAACCTTCTTGTTCACGGATTGAGTATGCAAAACCATTACCCTTATACAGAAGATTTAAAAGGAAAACTAGAAAATAAAGATGTCTTAATTTCTGGTAATAATTTGAATGCCGAACAAAAACAGTTAGCGTTATATGCGAGAGGAGTGAAGAAAACAGATGAAGCGCTCGGAACATTTATTCAGTCATTGGAAGCTTTGGATAGGAATGTGACTGTTATCATGTATGGCGACCACTACCCTGCTCTTGATAATTCAGTTTATATGAAGTATCCTGTCAAAAGTGATGAAAATAAACTCATTAATGACCATTCAACACCTTATTTTGTATGGAAAAACCATAATCGTAAGAGTGAAAATGTTAGCAAATCTGTTACACCAGAAGGGTTAGCTGTATTAGCAATGAAAGAAGGAAATACGAAAGTTCCTGTATTCTATCAGTTTGTGGATAAACTTGAAAAAGTGGACAAGGAAACAAGTATTCATCAAGAAATGTTAGAAGATTATGAGCTGATTCAATATGATATGCTTGAGGGGGAACAGTATAGCAAGGTTTTATTTGAAAAATAGTTTCTTAGCAAAATTTCTACAAAACTGCCGAATCTGGTAGATATCTCCGGAAAGAAAGCTATCTTTCCTTTTGGGCAAATGATGCTCAAGCAAACGAGTTAGGCACCGTTCGAATGGATAATAAAGTTGTTTTTCTTTAAAGCTACAGATGATTACTTAAGTCAATTGAATTAAAAAGACAGGATTTACATCCTGTCTTTTTTGTAGGAAAAGTATTAACTCACATAGCCATCCATACAGGCTCTAAGCAGTTACCGTCTGGATCTTGAACTTCAAGACCATACATGACGTCCTCAGGAATGCCATTTTCTAAATGAAGGGATTGTCCGCCATTTTGACTGGCAAGTTTGCCGAATGCTTTGACAGCATCCGCACTTGGAAGAGTAAAGGCAGCAAGGGCACCACTCACTTTGTGTGTATCAGCGATTGTTTTATCACCAATGAATGTTTGGTAGCGCTCATGCGAAAGTAACATGATATAGAAATTTTCATCCCAGACCATACAGCTTACTAAGTCGTCTGAAAAATCAGGATTCTTTTTGAACCCAAGCTTTTCATAAAAGTCTGTGGAAACCTGAATATCTGAGACCGGAAAGTTGACGAAAACCATTGTCGACATATGAAATCCTCCTTAAAATAAATTTTATGTCAGAACATTCTTAACTTTAAGCTAATTGTAGCATAAATCATATTTTTCATGGCTTGATTGGTTTAGAAAATGCTTTCAAAAAAGTAAGGTGAAAATCATGGGAGAAAACAGCGTTTGAGACGTTTATTTAAGAGATTTTCTGTTAAAATATAACTATGATTAAAAACTATGAATTGTCAGCTGAACATCGGCTAGTCTCTACGGCAGAGATGAGGAATTTTACATACGTACTTAATCCGACGCGCGAAGAAATTGGTAGTGTCTCGGAGTACTTTCAACTGCCCTTTGACTACCTTAGCGGCATTCTCGATGATTATGAAAACGCCCGTTTTGAAACGGATGATATCGATAATAATCTGATACTTTTACAATATCCAGCCTCATCAAGCTATGGCGAGGTAGGGACATTTCCTTATTCTTTGATTTGGACAAAAAATGAAGCGGTCATTTTAGCTTTAAATCATGACATTAAGGGAGAACATATATTCGGTAGAGAATATAGCTCTACACGCTATAAGCATGAAATTATTTATCAGGTTATGTATCAAATGACACATGACTTCCATGATTATCTACGGGAATTTCGTCTCCGTCGTCGTCGGCTTGAGGTAGGAATCAAGAACTCAACAAAAAATGATCAAATTGTTGATATGATTGGTATTCAAGCCAGCCTTATTTATTTTGAAGATGCTTTGAACAATAATCTCGAAGTGTTGAAGAAATTTATTGATTATCTGCGTGAAGAAGATGAAGATGGTTTTGCTGATAAAATTTACGATATCTATATTGAAACGGATCAGGCCTACACGGAAACACGTATTCAGCTTAAACTGTTACAAAATCTACGTGATTTATTCTCAAATATTGTGTCCAACAACTTGAATATTGTCATGAAAATCATGACTTCAGCAACCTTTGTTTTGGGTATTCCAGGTGTTGTTGTCGGTTTTTATGGAATGAATGTCCCCATACCTGGCCAGGAAATCAGTTGGGTCATGTGGGCCATCTTAGGGTTAACGCTTATATTTTGTGGCATTGTCGTTTGGGCTTTACGCAAAAAGGACATGCTGTGATCGTTTAACAATTACAAGTTATCATAAAGGAACAGTTATTCATGTATAGATTACGTATTTTTGCACAAAATTTAGCAATCTTCCTGTCCGTAGTGATTGATATTGGAGCAATTTTAGCTTTTTATTTGCATCGATCACCTGTTTTGAGAGAGTATTTTCCTTCCTATAGTTTCATGCCGCATTATATTTTAGGCTTTGCTTTAGGGCTTTTGGGCCTTTTGGTCTCTCTCAATCTCTACCGACGGGTAAGGTCAGCTTGGATTATTACGATCGTCGTTCAATTTGTCATTCTGCGCTTGAACTTTATTTCTACTCAAAGGTTTTTTAGTATTGGTTCACTCCTTTCACTTATCATTCTGGTTGTTCTCGGACTTACTTATCGTGATTTTAGTCGAACAATGGACCGTAATTATGCAAAAAAGGCAGTGTTTCTCGGTTTCATCCCACTTGTTTTGGCTTTCTTTAACACCTTACTGAGTTTAAGTTTTTTGAAACGCGATTATTTAGGAAATCCAGATGTCTATTCTATCTTTAAGCAATCCTTGCATTTTCTTTTTACAATGGACATTCGGCAAGCGCATTTCAATTCTCATGTACATGGTTTTTATATGGTTGGCCTGATTATCATCACTTGGATTTGTGTGATGTTGGCACTCTATTATATCTTAAAACCGTTGGTATATTACCCGATATTGAGCGGGCGTGAAAAAGAAAAAGCAATCGCACTTGTTGAAAAATATGGTCAAAATCCGATGGCTTATATGACTATCGATGGTCAAAAATCTTATTTCTTCAGTGTTACTGTTGAGGGGATGTTGGCGTATACCGTCGTAAACAATGTACTCGTTGGTTGTGGGGATATCGTTTGTGACCCTAAAGATGCTGCTCGTTTTATGGGAGAACTGGTTCACTATTCTCGTCGGAATGGATGGAAAATCTTGTTTATGGACATTACAGAAACGATGCGTTCTGCTTATGAATCTTATGGTTTTTCGATGATTAAGATTGGTGAAGATGCCTGTTTACGTTTAGAAGACTTTAACCTTAAAGGAAAGAAAACAGCAAAGGTTCGTGCCAATATCAATCACGCGCGCCGCTTAGGTATTACTGTTGAAGAATACAAGCCAAACGCAAAACGAGATATAAAAATTGAAAATGAACTTCAAGAAATCTCAGACGAATGGTTTGGCTCCAAAGGCCCCGAGCTTGGCTTTATGTTAGGAGGATTGGCTTTAGAAAATCCTCTTGGTCGCCGTTATTTTTACAGCCGTGATGAAGCGGGAAAAATGTTGGCTTTTGTAATTTTTGTTCCTTATGCTGAAGGCGAGGAAAGAGGTTATATGGCTGATGTTACGCGCCGCCGAGCGCAAGTACCTAATGGTTCTATGGAAGTGTGTCTTCTCCAAGCCTTTGAAACAATGCGCGAGGAGGGAGTAACTTGGGGAAATCTCGGTCTCTGCCCTTTGGCAAATATTCAAGATGACGAGGACAGTAGCAAAGTTACAACGCAGCTCTTCCAGTTTATTTATGAAAATATGAATGGTGTCTATGGCTTCAAAGGGCTTTATCAAGCCAAGAAAAAATGGAATCCAAGTGATTGGCAAGCGCGTTATATCGCTTATGCGCCCAAACCTTTCAGTTTCAGCTATGCATACGCTATGTTGAAGGCTCAAAATCCTAAAGGGATAAACAAACTAATCCTTGAGAAACTCCGGACAAAGATTGAAAAATAAAAGCACCGCAGCTTTTGCGGTGCTTTTTCTTAATAAAAAACCTCTCAACGAGAGGACGAAATATAACAATTATTTACGGACGACAAGGGTATCACATGGCGCATTTTTAATGATATAGTCAGCAACAGAACCGATAAAGATACGTTCAATGTAGCTCAAACCAGTTGCACCAAGAACGATAAGATCAATGTTTTCTTCTTTTGGAAGTGTTTGTCCCAACATAACTTTTGGTGAGCCGAATTCGACACGAGTAGTTACTGTTTTTACACCAGCGTTTTTCGCTTCAGTTGCAAAGTCATTAATGAGGTTTTCAGCACCTTTATGTGTATCATCAGCTACGACAGAATCATAAGCAGAGATAGACTGAAATGCACGCAAGTCAATGACGTTAGCGATGACTAATTCGGCATCGTTACGAAGAGCAGTGGCAACAGCTTTATCAAAGGCTTTTGTTGATTCTACAGAACCGTCAAGACCAACGAGGATTTTTTTGTAATTATCGAGCATAGTGGGACTCCTTTTCTTTTTTTTACTATACTCTAATTTTACTCTAATTTGAAGCATTTGTAAAAGAAAAACTATTTTTGGAGTCTAGTTTTAGCGCAGGAGGCGCTTAATCAAACACGAGGTGTCAAGGCAAATGCATATACCAGTGTACTTTGCGATATTTTCACAGTCTTCTTACTGCAAAATCATGTTTTTGACGAAACAAGTGGTGGGGCAAAGTTGCTGTATGTTGAGAAGCACAACTATGTGCTGTCCTCATTGCGTCTAATTTGATATAATTATAAAGATCTATTTTTAAACGGCCAAGTAAAGCAAAGCCTTATAAAAATAAATAGAAGTTGAAAGGTAAAAAAATGACTCGATATGCTGTGGTGGACTTAGAAGCCACCGATGCGCACAGCTCGCAGAATAAAATTATCCAAATAGGTATTGTGCTAGTCGAGGGTGGAGAAGTGGTAGACACTTATACGACAGATGTCAACCCACATGAGTCGCTTTTGCCGAGAATTGCTAACCTTACAGGCTTGTCTGACCGTCGCTTGTCAAAAGCACCAGACTTTTCAGAAGTTGCAGAAGAAGTGCGCCAAAAATTGGAAGGTACCATCTTTGTAGCTCACAATGCACGTTTTGATTACTCTTTATTAATGAAAAGTCTTTTTCCTTTAGGCTTGGATTTGGAGTTACCGCGCGTAGATACCGTTGAGCTGGCACGAGTTCTTTTTCCTAGCTTTGAAAAGTATGGAATGGAAGCTCTTAGTGAGCGACTAGACTTACGTCACGATCAGCCTCACGCTGCTTTATCAGATGCTTTAGCTACAGCAGAGTTACTGCTTAAGATGCAAGATAAGATTCGAGAGCTTCCGCGTGCTGTTTTAGAGGAGATTATTCGCCATTCGGACAGCTTACTCTATGAGACGAAAGAATTCTTAAAAGAGCAACTGCCCTATACATCACTCAACGTTGAGCATCTTTATGTGGTTCATAATATTGCTATCCGTAGAGAAAAAGTTAAAGAAAACAGACAGCCCCTTGCCAATTCTTTTGCTAAAAATATCTCTCGTTTGGGTCTTAAAGTCCGGAAAAATCAAGAAAAGATTGCCGAAAAAATAAAAGAAGAACTTACACAAAGTCGCCCTTCTTTCATTGAAGCCCCCACTGGCATCGGGAAGACATATGCTTATCTTTTACCTTTGCTTGCAGAAGGACGGGAAATTGTTGTATCAACGCCGACTAAAGTTCTACAAAATCAGATGATTCATGGTGTAGCACCTATTCTTAAAGAAAAATTTGGTGTGAATTTCTCTAAGCTTTTAGGAACGAAGAATTATATTTCTTTAGAAAAATTTTCACGGCTTTTGCTGGCAAATACTGAAGGAAAAAACTTCGAAATTTTTAAGATGAAAATCTTGGTTTGGTTGACGGAGACGCTTACAGGGGAGCTAGACGAGCTCTCCAAAGTGATGACCAATGAGGAGTACTTTGCTCAGATTGCGCATGATGGCTATGTTAACAATAAACAACTGCATTATGAACAGGACTTCTGGCTGAAAGCACAACGCCGAGCTGAAATTTCGCAAGTCAAAGTCGTCAATCATGCTTACCTAATTGAACGTCTTGCAGATTATCCTGAGACTTTCTTACAGGAACGTATTTTGGTTGTGGATGAAGCACAGCAACTCTTCACAACACTGGAAAGAGCCAATCAGAAAACAGTTAAAATCTCGGAGCAATTGGAAACCGTCGATATAGAAAATTCGCATTTAAATAAACGCCTTGTGGAAAGTTTGACATTTCAGCTCAAAAATAAAAAGTTGGACAGTGAGAAAATCGCTCTTGATGCGAGAGAGCTTGGTTTAAAAGAACTGGCTGAAATTTTTGAACATCCAGAGCAGAACTTTATTTGGCGCGAGGGAGATATGGTTCACGCTTCAAGTACGGATTTTTATAATTTTGAAAAACTGGTACCTTCAGGAACTAAAGTATATATGCTGGGAGCAACCTTATCTCTGACAGAAGACAAACCTATTTTCCCAGAACTTTTGGGCTTTAAGGACTATCGTTTCTTCAAATTTGACAGCCATCCCGCCGATAACCAAGAAATATTTATCGTGTCTGATGGGCCGCATATCAAAAATACAGGTGTTATGGCTTACGCGCATTATGTTGCGGATAGAATTTCCGAGGTTGCTGAGCTGGGTGCTCAAGTTGTCGTTCTCTTTACAGCAAAAGTGTCTTTAACTTTTGTAGCAGAACAACTGTCCGCTGAAGGTTGGGATGTATTGGCTCAAGATATTAATGGGACTGCTGCACAAATCAAGAAAAAATTTGATAAAGGAGAAGGGCAGATTCTTCTGGGCTTATCTTCCTTCTGGGAGGGTGTGGATTTTGAGAAGCAAGATCATCTTGTTTTGATGATTCCCCGTCTGCCCTTTGCTACGCCAGATGATATTTTAACGAAAAAGTATGCAAAACGTTTTAATAATCCTTTTTACGATTTTAATGTCCCTATGGCAACTTTGAAGTTGCAGCAAGCTCTTGGACGTGTCAATCGGCGCCATAATCAGTATTCCAAAGTTGTGATTCTTGACAATCGATTAGCAGGAAAATCTTATGCGAAAAGAATGCGTAAAAATCTTGCGCAAACTGCGCCGCTTAAAACACTTGAAAATAGTGAATTAGTGGAAAAAATTCTTGAATTCCTGATGTGAAGTGATACTCGATACAGATAAGTCCAAGAAGAAGTTAAGAAAAGACACCGAAATTCTTCAGTGACAAGACTACGGAAAATTATGGATTTAACTTTTTTCGGCAGAAGACCTTTGTAGAGAAGCAATTTCGTTGCTTTTTTGCTATAATTAAATAGATTATCTAAAGGACAGAAAGGTAGGCTATGAGAAGAAGACGAATGACTCTGCATACACAGGTTATTATCGGTATTTTAACGGTAATTCTGGCAGGTTTTATTGCGATAAGCCTCTTTATCTGGAGAGCAATCAGCCCTTATAATACAGCAAGAAGCGCTGCAATTGCTATAGCAAAGGATAAAACTGAGCTGAAAACTCCAACAGCTTTTGACATTGCAACTACAGATAGCACAGATTATTCTTTACTTGGCAAAACTGAAAAAGGCAAAGAGATAGGTGTTTTAATCCCTGAAAAAGGGGGAAATTTAACAGTTATTGACATGGCAACAGGTGTTAAGCCCGAAACGCTTCAGACGGATAATACGACATCGATTGTCTTGGCCCTTTATAAAAATCAGCCAGTATGGCAGGTAAATAGTCGTGAAGGTTTTAAACTTTATGATTTCAAGACGGGTAAGGAGCTGTTGTAATTTATGAAAAAACTATCTGATTTTGTTTCAAATATTGAAGAGTCTGTGACCCTAGCTGCTGCGAAGCGTGCTAAAGATCTCGCAAGCCAAGGAAAAAATATTATTGATTTAACTTTAGGGCAGCCAGATTTTTCCACCCCAGAATTAATCGGTGAAGCAGCTATTGATTCTATTCATTCAGGCAAGGCAAGTTTCTATACACAAGCTTCTGGCTTACCTGAGTTGAAAAGTGCTGTGCGTAATTATTGGGATAAATATTATGGTTACGCCATTGAAGATAAGGAAATTTTAGTTACCACGGGTGCTAAATTTGCGCTTTATGCCTTCTTCCAAAGTGTTTTAGATAAAGGAGATGAAGTCATCATCCCAGCCCCGTATTGGGTGAGCTATGTGGATCAAGTCAAAATGTCAGGAGGTCAACCTGTTGTCGTTTCGACTTTGCAAGAAAATGACTTTAAAATCACAGTTGAACAACTTGAGGCAGTAAAAACCGAAAAGACGAAGGTGCTTTTATTAAATAGTCCATCCAATCCAACAGGAATGATTTATTCAAAAGAAGAATTACTGGCCTTGGGAAATTGGGCTGTGGCTAATGATTTGTTAATTTTAGCAGACGATATTTATCACCGACTGGTTTATAATAAAAGCGAGTTTACAGCTATTTCATCCTTATCAGAGAAGATTCGTCAACGCACGATTGTCATTAATGGTGTATCGAAAACCTTTGCGATGACCGGTTGGCGTATTGGACTTGCAGTTGGTGATAGCGAAATTATTGCAGCAATGACGAAGATTGCAGGTCAAACGACCTCAAACCCAAGTACAGTTGCTCAATATGCAGCCATCGAAGCCTTTAATTCTGATGAAGCGGCAGTCGAAAAAATGCGTACAGCATTTGAATCAAGGCTAAACTTGATACATCCTATGATCAATCAAATTCCTGGCTTTGAGGCTATTAAGCCTAATGGTGCATTCTATCTCTTTCCTAAAGTTGAGAAAGCAATGGCACTGAAAGGGTATGACAATGTTACGGATTTTGCGACAGCAATTCTTGAAGAAACTGGAGTGGCTCTGGTGACGGGGGAAGGATTTGGGTCACCCGTACATGTGAGGTTGAGTTATGCCACTGACCTTGAGAGTTTGACAGAAGCAGTAAAACGTCTTCGGATTTGGATGGAAGAGTCGCATGATAGATAAAAAAGAAGCAAAATCAGCTTATAAGCTCCAAGAAAAGCTTGGTGCTGTTGTAGCTTATAAAAATATTTCAAAAAACAAGTTTTATCTTGATATAGCACCAGATTTACCTGGTTTGAAAAATCGCTTTGAATTTTCACGAAAAACAGGTATTGGTGTTCCCCTAGCCATTGACAAAGATTGGAAGTCTGATGACTTTGAGCTCCTGGTGTTGGAAGAGCTTAAAAAAGATGAATTACAGACACCAAAAGCTTTTAAAGAAGATTTGAAAACTTTGAAAGAAATCTGGTTAGAGAAATTTATAGACAAAGATTTATATTAATAAAAGAGAAGGAATTATTTATGAAAGACTTAGTATCAATCATCGATGTGAAAGACCACGTCGGAGAAGAAATCAAAATTGGCGCTTGGGTTGCAGACAAATCAGGAAAAGGAAAATTGCAATTTCTCCAACTCCGTGATGGTACAGCTTATTTCCAAGCTGTCGTTTTCAAACCAAACATGATTGAAAAATTTGGTGAAGAAGCAGGACTAGAAAAATTCACTGAAATCAAACACTTGGCTCAAGAAACATCAGTAATCGTAACAGGGATTGTAAAAGAAGATTCACGTTCAAAATTTGGCTACGAGCTTGATGTCACAGACCTTGAAGTCGTTGGTGGATCTGTGGATTATCCTATCACACCAAAAGAGCATGGTACAGATTTCTTGATGGATAACCGTCACTTGTGGCTACGTAGCCGCAAGCAACATGCTATCATGCTTGTACGTAACGAAATTATTCGTGCAACATATGAGTTTTACAATGCCAATGGCTTTGTTAAAATTGATAGTCCAATCTTGACAGGTTCAGCTCCTGAAGGAACAACAGAACTCTTTGAGACAGATTACTTTGGACAGCCTGCTTACTTGTCACAAACTGGTCAGCTCTATGCAGAAGCGGGTGCGATGGCATTTGGCAAAGTCTTTACCTTTGGTCCAACTTTCCGTGCTGAAAAATCAAAAACGCGTCGTCATTTGACAGAATTCTGGATGATTGAGCCAGAAATGGCCTTCACAACTCATGAAGAATCTTTGGATATTCAAGAAGCTTATGTCAAACATTTGATCAAATCAGTCTTGGAAAACCAACGTTATGCTTTAGAAAGTTTGGAACGTGACATTGATTTATTGGAAAAATATGTCAATGAACCATTCAAACGTGTCACTTACGATGATGCGATTGAACTTCTTCAAAAAGAAGAAGCAAATAATGATTATGATCATATCGAGTGGGGTGATGACTTTGGTTCACCACATGAAACATTTGTTTCTAACTACTATGGTGTGCCAACATTTATCATCAACTACCCTAAAGCGATTAAAGCTTTCTACATGAAACCACATCCAACACGTGAAGATGTTGTGATTTGTGCCGATCTTATCGCGCCAGAAGGATATGGTGAAATCATTGGTGGTTCAGAACGTGCGACAGATTATGATTACTTGGTTGAAAAAGTAAAAGAATTCGGGCTTTCAGAAGAAGAGTACAGCTGGTACCTTGACTTACGTAAATTCGGTTCTGTGCCACATTCTGGTTTTGGACTTGGCTTGGAACGTGCGGTAACCTTTATTACAGGTAACCAACATATCCGTGAAGCTATTCCATTCCCACGTATGCTTGGACGTATTCGCCCTTAAAGCTTAAATAAAAGTTCTCAAGTTACTTGAGGGCTTTTTTGTATAAAACCAAGGGGTGAAACATCCTTTTTCAGTGGAGTTTTTGATATAATAAGAGGGAGAATTAAAGGAGGAACCTTATCTATGGAACTTAAGGATTATCAAAAGGAAATAATAAAATTTGATGTCAATGGTCCTCTAGCGGATATTGAGCAGGTAAATTTTGCTTTTTTAGATAAGGTACTCGGTTTAGCGGGGGAATCAGGAGAAGTTGCGGATAAGATAAAAAAAATCATCCGTGATCAGGATGGCATTATTAAAGATGATGATAAAAATGCTTTGGGAAAAGAATTAGGTGATGTCTTATGGCATGTAGCAACCTGTGCGCGCTATCTGGGGCTTGATTTGGAACAAGTCGCTCAAGCCAACTTAAATAAACTGGAAAGTCGTCAGCTGAGAGGCAAAATAGCGGGCAGCGGGGACGAGCGATGAGAGTACTTATTCACGCAGGACGGCCAGCAAGCTTACCTGAAGAAAGCTATGATTATTATGTCGGTATTGATCGTGGAGCTGTATTTTTACTTGAAGACCATCAAAATATAGACTTAGCGGTTGGTGATTTTGACTCTGTAAGTATGGAAGAATTCGGCAAAATATCAGAAGCAGCTCATGAACTTGTTAAACTTCCGGCAGAGAAGGATCAGACGGATTTAGAAGCTGGTTTAGATCAGGTGCTTTCGCGTTTTCCAGATGCAGAAATCATGATTATTGGTGCCCTTGGTGGAAGGCTTGACCATCATTTGACCAATGTGTACCTGCCTCTGAATTTTGACTATCCTGAAAGGATTTCTTTGAAGGATAAGCAAAATTTTGTAAAATATCTGACTCAAGGGCAGCACACCATTCGCAAGATTGAAGGCTATCCATATTTGGGCATTGTTCAGATCGGCACAAAAAGAAGTTTAGAGATTAAAAACGCAAAATATCCACTTAAAGCTGAGGATAACTTTGCGGACATCTACGCAAGTAATGCTTTTATCAGTGAGACGATGGAGTTAAAAATTGCTCAAGGCAAGCTTATCGTCATTTATTCAAAAGACAGTTAGAGAGACTATATGATTATTGGAATAATTGGTGCAACATCAAATATCGCAGGTAAGGCCTATCTGCCCGTTTATGCAAAAATGCAAGCCGAGCATCGTTTTATTTTGCATTCGCGAACTTGGGAAAAAGCTGAAGAGATTCGAAAAAAATACAAGTTTGAATATGCGACAACGGATTTAGGAGCGTTGGAAACTTGTGATATGGTCGTCATCCATGCAGCCACGGCTCAACATTTTGAGCTTGCAAAACGCTATTTGAGTGCAGGCACACATGTCATGATGGATAAGCCAATTTCCGAAAACTTTGATGAGGTCCAAGAACTTCATCGCTTGGCTGAGGAGAATAATGTCCTCTTTGTTATCGGTTTTAACCGCCGTTTTGCCCCAATGACAGACAAACTTAAAGAGGTCAATCAAAAAAACTTTATCAAGGTAAGTAAAAATTTAGCAAATAATGCCGACGAAGTACAATTTAGTTTGTATGATATTTTTATCCATCCTTTGGATACGTTGATTTACTTGCTTGATGACGAGATTGAACGTTACAGTTATCAATTAGCGATGACGCCGGACAAAAAACTTTCACGTGTGATAGTCACACTGAGAACGCAATCTTGTATGGGCATCGCCAGCATGAACTTGACTTCAGGCGCTTTTTCTGAGGAATTTACGGTCGAAGCAAGCAGTGGAACCTATCGTCTATCAGAACTTACGGAGTTAGAAATCCTTACTGGATTAGACAAGCAAACAATCGGAATTAATGGTTGGCAAAGTGCCACATATAATCGTGGTTTTGAAAGTTTGGTTTTTGACATGGTTGAAGCAGTAACTCATTTTGATGGTCATAATAGAGATAAACTTATGAAACAGATGAAACAAACAAATGTTCTAGATTCGCATGAGATCATCCATGAAATTTTGGACAAAATGTAACTTATAAAGGAGTAAGTAAATGAAAGATATGCTAATTTTAACTACAAATGATGCACCTGGCTATCGTGTTGTTGAGGTCTACGGTGAGGTTTTTGGTTTAACAACTCGTTCACGTAACGTCTTCTCAAGTACTGGACAACAATTAAAAACGATTGTCGGAGGAGAAATTGCCGGCTATACGAAACTCCAGCATGAAACGCGTGAGAGTGCTATTGAACGTCTTGCAGAAGAAGCACGAGATAAAGGTGCTAATGCAATTCTCGCTATGCGTTTTGACTCTTCGACATTTGGTAATGTGGACTCAGTTGCTGCTTACGGTACAGCTGTTAAACTGGAAAAACTATAAAAAGCAAACTTGAGTTTGCTTTTTATAATTAAACTGAAAAAAGGGATGTTTTATCCCTTTTCTTTAGCTAGAAGTTCTTTTTCAAAAGTTTCTTTGATTGCTCTTTCTTTAATTAATTTTAATTTTTGTGAACGGTTGAGTTTATGCTTAAACCACCATTCGCATTTTAAGGCGTGTTTCTTATCTGAAAATTCAACGGAAGTCAGAAGTTGAAGGGGACGACGTGCTTTAGTATATTTAGCACCTTTACCAGAGTTATGGGTTTCCAGTCGTTTCGTAACATCGTCTGTATAGCCACAATAAAGCGTATCGTCAGCACAACGCAAAACATAGACAAAATAAGATTTCATGATAAGGCTATTGTACCTTAAAATGTAGTATAATTGAAGTATCTTTATCGAAAATAAGAAATTCAGTCTCAGTAAATATGGGATAGAAGTGAGAAGGGAAGAGTATGCCCCAAGATAAAATTGTTATACATGGTGCTCGAGAGCACAATTTAAAAAATATAGATGTTACCATTCCACGTGATAAGTTGGTCGTTGTTACAGGTGTTTCGGGTTCAGGGAAATCTTCTCTGGCTTTTGAGACTTTATATGCTGAAGGACAACGACGTTATGTCGAATCATTATCTGCTTATGCCCGTCAGTTTTTAGGTAATATGGATAAACCAGATGTGGACAGTATTGACGGCTTGTCGCCAGCTATCTCTATTGACCAGAAAACAACTAGCAAAAATCCACGCTCTACTGTTGGAACAGTAACGGAGATTAATGATTACCTCCGTTTGCTTTTTGCGCGTGTCGGAAAACCTTTCTGTATCAATGGACACGGAGAAATTTCAGCACAATCGGTTGAAGAAATTGTGGACCAAATCCTCGAATTGCCTGAAAAAACACGCCTACAGATTTTGGCACCAATTGTGCGTGGTAAAAAAGGACAGCATGTTAAAGTTTTTGAGCGTGTGCAAAAAGAGGGCTATGTGCGTGTCCGCGCTGATGGTGAAGTTTACGATGTGACAGAAGCACCAGAGCTTGATAAAAATAAAAAGCACAATATCGAAGTCGTTATTGACCGTATCGTTGTAAAAGAAGGTATTCGTTCACGTTTGTTTGACTCTGTTGAAGCAGCACTTGGTATTGCTGAAGGCTATGTTATTGTGGACAAGATGGATGGGGAGGAACTCCTTTTTAGTGAGTTTTATGCCTGTCCTGTCTGTGGTTTTACAGTTCCCGAGTTAGAACCACGTCTCTTTTCATTTAATGCGCCTTTTGGCTCTTGTCCAGACTGTGATGGTCTAGGGATGAAAAATGAAGTCGATCCTGACTTGGTTATTCCTGATGATAGTAAGACCTTACGTGAAGGTGCTGTCGCTGCCTGGAATCCTATCTCTTCAAATTACTATCCAACCATGTTGGAATGTGCTAGCCGTGATTTTGGAATTGATATGGATACACCGTGGGCTGACTTGCCGGAAGAACACAAAGATATTATTCTTAATGGTTCTGGTGAGCGTAAATTTCATTTTTACTATGTCGGTGATTTTGGAAATGTGTCTGATAAAGACATGGTTTTCCCTGGTATAATCAATAATATCAACCGTCGTTTCCGCGAAACTTCAAGTGATTATACACGTGAATACCTTCGTGGTTACATGACAGAGTTAACATGTACGACTTGTCACGGCTATCGTTTGAACGATCAAGCCCTTTCGGTTAAGGTTGATGGGAAACATATCGGAGAACTTTCTAACTTAGCTATAGGTGACGAATTAGAGTTTTTAGCTACTCTTACTTTATCTACAAACGATGAAATGATTGCGCAACCTATTGTAAAGGAAATCAAAGATCGCTTATCTTTCTTAAAAAATGTGGGTCTAGATTATCTGACACTTTCACGGGCTTCAGGTACTTTATCAGGTGGAGAATCGCAACGTATTCGTTTAGCAACCCAGATTGGTTCTAACCTTTCAGGTGTCCTTTATATCCTTGATGAGCCATCAATTGGTCTACATCAAAGAGACAATGACCGCTTGATTGAATCCCTCCAAAAAATGCGTGATTTAGGAAATACACTTATCGTGGTTGAGCACGATGAAGATACGATGAAAGCAGCAGATTGGCTGATTGATGTCGGACCAGGCGCTGGAGATTTAGGTGGTGAAATCATTGCTGCTGGTACGCCGAAACAAGTAGCGAAAAATAAAAAATCTTTGACAGGACAATATTTATCAGGAAAACGTTCCATCCCTGTACCTGCCAAACGCCGTAAAATCGATAAAAAACGTATGGTGAAGGTCACTGGGGCTTCAGAAAACAATTTACAAAATATCGATGCCCAATTTCCTTTAGGGATTATGACAGCTGTAACTGGTGTTTCAGGGTCGGGTAAATCAACCTTGGTTAATTCGATTCTGAAGAAAACCTTGGCGCAAAAACTCAATCATAATTCAGAAAAACCAGGTAAACATAAAAAAGTTACCGGTTATGAAGAAATTGAACGTTTGATTGATATTGACCAATCGCCGATTGGACGTACACCACGGTCAAATCCAGCAACCTATACCTCTGTATTTGATGATATCCGTGGACTCTTTGCCGAAACCAATGAAGCCAAAATACGTGGCTACAAAAAAGGACGTTTTTCATTTAACGTGAAAGGCGGACGTTGTGAAGCTTGTTCGGGTGACGGGATTATCAAGATTGAAATGCATTTTCTTCCAGATGTGTATGTCCCATGTGAAATCTGTCATGGCAAACGCTATAACTCAGAGACTTTGGAAGTACATTACAAAGGAAAAAATATTTCGGAAATTCTTGATATGCGCGTGTCGGATGCTTTAGAATTCTTCCGTCATATTCCCAAAATCGAGAGAAAATTGCAAACCATCGTTGATGTCGGCTTAGGCTATGTTACTTTGGGACAACCAGCTACAACCTTATCTGGTGGTGAAGCCCAAAGGATGAAGCTTGCTTCCGAATTGCAAAAACGCAGTACAGGCAAGAGCTTTTATATCTTGGATGAGCCCACAACAGGCTTGCACAGCGAAGATATCGCCACATTAATTAAAGTTTTGGATCGCCTTGTGGATCAAGGCAATACCATCGTGGTTATTGAACATAATCTTGATGTGATCAAGACCGCTGACTATATTATTGATCTCGGACCAGAAGGCGGTGCTGGCGGCGGAACAATCCTAGCTACAGGCACACCAGAAGAAGTTGCTGAGGTTGAGGAATCTTACACCGGACAATATTTAAAACAAAAATTATAATTGTCTGATTAAAAAAAGAGTAAAGTCTGATCTTTACTCTTTTTTGTGTAGGGAAAATACATTTAGAAGAAAGCGCTTTACTATAAATGTTAAAAATACTATAATGTAGGCATGTTGCTTTTATCAAGAAGCAAGAATTAGAGGAGAAAACAGATCATGGATGAAAAGTACTATAAGCTGCTAAAAGAACAGTTTGTATCCAAAGAAGCAGTCTTAACCGAAATCATAAACCTCAGCGCAATTTGTGAACTTCCTAAAGGTACAGAACATTTTGTGAGTGACATACATGGGGAATACGATGCTTTTAATCATGTCTTGCGTAATGGCTCAGGTTCGATTAAAGAAAAGCTCCGCGAATGCTTTCCTGACTTAGATCCTACCGAGATTTCAGAGCTTGCAACTTTAATTTATTACCCAGAAGAAAAGCTGGTTTCCAAAGAAAGTCAGCTTTCGCAAGAAGCATTTGCATATTATTGCCGTGAGAACCTGATTTCCTTATTGAAACTCGCTCGATTTGCAGGAAAAAAATATACACGGTCGAAAGTACGTAAAGCTTTTCCAGAAAAATTCCGCTATATTCTGGAGGAATTAAAACATGAGGTTGAGTCGAGTTCAGAAAAACGTGCTTATTTTGACTCCATTATTGAAAAACTTCAACATCTGGGTGAACTTCCGAACTTAATTATTGCACTTGCGGATAGTGTAAGACGTTTGACCGTTGACCATTTACATGTGGTGGGCGATATTTATGATCGTGGCCCTTTTCCGGATAAAATTATCGATCGCCTGATCAGTATGCCTTCGGTTGATGTTCAATGGGGCAACCATGATATTATCTGGATGGCAGCCATCGCAGGTTCACCGCTTGCGATGATGAATGTTATTCGGATTAGCTCGCGTTATGGGAACTTGGATATTCTTGAAGATTCATATGGGATTAACTTACGTCCGCTGATTGAATACGCGGAGCGGTATTATGAGCCCAGTCCAGCCTTTGCCCCTCGTTTGACGGAAGGAGAATATCTGTCACAGGAGGAGTGTGACTTGCTCAATAAACTCCAACAAGCTACGGCAATCTTACAGTTCAAGTTAGAAAGTCAATTAATTGCACGACGCCCAGATTTTCATCTGGAAGAGCGGGATGTCTTGCATTTTATTAATTATGATGAAGAACGTATCACGCTCAAAGGCAAACAGTACGATTTACAGGAATTTCAGGCACCCACGGTTGATCCAGTTCAACCAGAGCAGTTAACAGACGAGGAAGAAATCTTACTGAAAAAACTGCTGAAAAATTTTCAGGCTTCCCAAAAGCTCAAAAAACATATTGATTTTCTTTTAGAAAAAGGTTCAATGTATCTTTCCTACAATGGCAATTTATTGATTCATGGTTGCCTGCCTCTTCATGAAAACGGCGACTTCAAGTGTTTTAGACTTGAAGGAGAAGCTTATTCTGGGCGCGAATTGCTCGATCTTTTTGAAGATCATGTGAGAAAGAGTTTGGCGCATCCTGATGTGAAAGAAGATTTATCTACAGACTTACTCTGGTATCTGTGGGTGGGAGAATCTTCTTCACTTTTTGGTAAAGAAGCGATGACTACTTTTGAGCGTTATTATATTGCGGATAAAGCAACACATGTGGAAAAGAAAAATCCTTACTATCGTCTAAGAGAAGAGCCAGAAACGATTAGTCGTATCTTGAAAAATTTTGGGATGGATGAAAAAGGGCATGTCATCAATGGACATACACCGGTTAAAGAAAAGAAAGGTGAAGAACCAATCAAAGCTGGTGGTAAACTGATTGTAATTGATGGCGGTTTTTCTAAGCCTTACCAAAAAGAAACTGGAATTGCGGGATACACTTTGCTTTATAACAGCTATGGTATGCAGTTGGCAGCTCACGAGCCTTTTAAAACGATAAAAGCAGCTGTCGAAGACGGCAGCGATATTGTAAGTGTCAAGCGATTGGTTGATCGAGTAGAGGAAAGAACCTGTGTTAAAGATACCAATATCGGTCAGGAGCTTTTGAAGACAATTGAAGATTTAGAGTATCTTTTTGAAAATTATGAAAAATATTGACTTGCAATGCTCGAAAATACAAATTTTGAAGTTAAAGGAGTGACAATTGAAAACCTTAAGTGAAGCAGAGTCGTATTGTTGGAATCATATTCAAGATAATTTAAATCGGATTCCTAATCTATCTATCTCGATATTGGCAACAGAATCACATGTCAGTGTTTCCACAGTTAATAGAACCTTGAAAAAAATGGGCTACGATGGTTATTCTGACTTTAAACAAACTATTCGTAATACCAAAAACGAGCGTCGCAAAAATGGCTTTTCAAAAGAGGTTAATCAGGCGATCCGTAAAAATGAAATAGAAATTACACGGACGATTAATCAACTTTCAGCGGATGATATTGAAGCTGCTATTAAGTTGATTGATCATCATAGCAAAATTATGATTTTTTGTGCAGGGCTGAGTGCTAATGTTGCACGGGAAATGATGGATAAGTTGCAACTTTTTGGAAAACTTTGTGTTATTCACGATGATTTTGACTATATGCAGTATTTTGCAAGTAAAGCCAATCGTGATTATCTAATTGTTGCCTTTTCTTTGAGTGGTGAAACACCTGAGATTGTACAAGCACTTCATAAAGCGAAGAATCGGGGAGCAAAGATTATTGCACTCGTGGGAGCAATGCCGAGTGCCATTGGAAGTCAAGCTGATGTTTACATCCATGCTTACAAATCAACTCAAAAAACGATTAATTTTGGTTTAGACGTGGGGAGTCGCCTATGTTTACAAGTTGTGAATCGTATCTTGTTGGATGCTTTTGCCCTTTACAAAAATTTAGCACCTATTCGTGAAGATTAAATAAGACAAGCAGAGAAGATAAAATCTCTGCTTTTTTTGGGAAAATTTTCCACTTATATAAGGGACTTTTTGGAAAATTTTCCCCTTATTTCTGATTTATACTAAGAAAAAAGATAAATGGAGGTAAGGCATGACTTACTATATTAAAGCAGATAAATTTTTTTATCCTTATCAAACGCTCAGTGGTGGCTATTTAGAAATTAAAGCGGGTAAATTTGGCAAACACATGCAAGAAGTTCCTGAAGATGCTGAGGTCAAAGATTATACAGGATACTGGATTGCGCCAGGATTGGTGGATACACATATACATGGTTTCGATGGCGCAGATGTGATGGACGGAGAGTCAGAGTTGCTTGATAAGATAAGTCAGGGTTTACTTAGAGGGGGTGTAACTTCTTGGATAGCTACACCATTAACAGGGGAACATGAGCGCCTTAGAGAAGTCTGCGAAGTAGTTGGAAATTATAAACCAGCAGTTACAGGGGCCAAAATACAAGGTCTTTTCTTTGAAGGACCATACTTTACTACTCAACATAAAGGTGCGCAAAATCCCGCTTATATGACAGATCCAGATGTGGAAGAATTTGAAAATTGGAACCAAGCAGCGCATGGTATGATTCGAAAAATAGCCGTTGCACCTGAAAGAGAAGGAAGTATCGAATTTATCCGAGCTTTGACAAATCGAGGAATCACGGTTGCTTTGGGACACTCTAACGCTACTTTAGCTCAAGCAACAGCAGCAGTAGAAGCAGGTGCTACTGTCTTTGTCCATACATTTAATGGCATGAGTCCCTTTAACCATCGGGAACCCGGAATGGTTGGTGTGGCACTGAGCCTTCCGAATACATATGCCGAGCTTATCTGTGACGGACATCATGTTCATCCGACAGCGGCTAAAATATTAATTCAAAGTAAGGGTGCAGCGCACACGGTCCTGATTACCGATGCGATGCGTGCTGCAGGAATGCCCGATGGAGATTACATGTTGGGAGAATTTCCTGTACGTGTTGAAGGAGGCGCTGCTCATCTTAAAGAAGGAAATAGTTTGGCTGGTTCTATCCTCATGTTAAAGGATGCGGTTAAAAACGTAGTAGATTGGGGGATTGCAACACCGGAGGAAGCTCTTATGATGGCGACCTTAACTGCTGCCAAGTCTGTTAATATTGATGACCGCTGTGGTCAAATTAAAGAAAGCTATAATGCTGACTTTATCGTTTTAAAGTCCAATATGGAACTTTCAGAAGTCTACGTCAATGGTGAACAGGTCATGTCGTCTTAAAACGCGAAAGTATATAAAGACAAAACATAGTTGTAAGCGGTTAATTCAGGAAAATTTACCAAAAATATAGGACTTATTTGGAAAAATTTCCTATAATTCATAGCTTATAATAAAACTAAATTGAGAAGACAAGGAGAAATGATGAAAGCTTTAATTTCTGGGCATGCGCATTTTGCAGAAGGTATGAAGAGTGCGGTTGAATTAATTACCGGACCACAGGCAGACTTACTCACACTTACTTTTGATGAAGCAACAAACCTTGAAGAGTATCAAGAGGCTTTAAATAATTTTTGTAAAAATGGTGAAGAAGTAGCCATTTTTACGGATCTACTTGGAGGGACACCTTTTAATAAAGCAATGATAGCTAAAGGAGATAGTGAGAACGTGCATATTTTTACGGGTACGAATCTTCCGATGCTGATTGAGTTTGTTTCTCAAGGAATGATGGGAACAGAGGTTGATTTAATGCTTGATTTATCTGTTTCAACAGCTAAAGATGGTGTCACTCTTGACCTAGCGCTTGGCAAAAAAATGCCAGAAGTTGAAGAAAGCGATGGCATATAAATGACGGCACAATTTATTATCAACAGTTCACTTGTCTTTATTGGCTTTATTCTTCTAGGCGGTACTTTTTATAGCATTGTTAGTGGTCTGCAGTTTAGCAAGCGTAAGAAAGTTATCGCCGAGTTGCATCAGAATCTTGCCGTAGGAAGTGAGGTCATGTTTAGTGGCGGCTTGACAGGAGTTATTACTGATTTAGACGAAGAGTTCTGTCGCATAAAGCTTGCGGATAAGTTGGTGATTAGAGTTTCACGTTATGCCATCACGCAGATATTGTAAAACGTTCATTTTCCTAGTTTCTAGGGTATTAAATAAAATTTGAATACGAACAAACAGGTTCCTATTCTCTATTAAGAAAGGTCATTATTATGCCAAATATTTTACTTACTCGTATTGATAATCGCTTGATTCACGGTCAAGTTGCCACACAGTGGAACAGCTTTGTCGGCTCCAACCTTTTGCTTGTTGCAAATGATGATGTGGCAAGCAATCCACAGCGTCAAGCACTGATGGATATGGCTGCACCGACTGGAGTTGCGACACGCTACTTTAGTCTCCAAAAAACGATTGACATTATTAGTAAAGCTGCTGATCGCCAATTGATTTTTATTATCTGTGAAAATCCTCAAGATGTGTTACGTCTTGTTGAAGGTGGTGTACCCATTAAAAAAGTGAATATCGGTAATATGCACATGTCAGAAGGAAAACGTCAAGTTGCAACTGTTATTGCCGTGGATGACGATGATGTGGCAGCATTTAAGAAACTGAAAGAACTTGGTGTTGAGCTTGAGATACAGCGCGTGCCAACTACAGTAATAGAGCCATTGGATAAGCTCTTCAAATGATACTCGTGATACATTTCTAATTTTGGTAACAAGAGGATTTTGCAAGAAAATAGAGTATTTATTGTCAAGTGAATTTATTTTTCTCGTTTTGATATTATAGGCTCTCAATTTTTTGGTTAAAATCCAACAAAAAAATATAAGGAGAAAAACTTATGGATGCTTCCATTTTTCAGATTATTTTGATCTTTGCAGTGACTTTTGTCGTTGCCATTGACCAATTTAGTTTACTTCAATCTTTGTACCAACCTATTGTCACCGGTTTGGTTATCGGCCTTATTCTCGGTGATGTTCAAACCGGTTTGATTGTTGGTGGTACTTATCAACTGATGACTATTGGTAATATGCCGGTTGGTGGGGCTCAACCACCAAATGCGGTTATCGGTGGTATTATGGCAACAGTCTTGGCTATCACTCTGGGTCTCCAGCCCGCCGCAGCCGTTGCCACTGCTATCCCATTCTCATTGCTAGGTCAATATGGTGTAACCTTGATCTTCACAGTTATGGCTCCGGTAATGGGTGTCGCGGATAAATATGCAGAAGAAGCAAACCCAGCCGGAATCGCGAAAATTAACTGGCTAGCGATGTGTGCACTCGGAACAATCTTTGGTATTGTCGTAACGCTCTTCTTTATTGGAGGGAAAGCCTTTGGAGATACAGTAGTAAATGCTATTCCAGCCTGGCTTATGAGTGGACTCGGTGCATCCGGAAATATGATGCGTTATGTCGGTTTTGCAATCTTGATTAAAGTTATGGTTTCAAAAGAACTTTGGGGCTTCTACTTCCTAGGCTTCGTGCTTGCTGTTATTGTTACCGGTATTGAAGCGCTCAAAGGTCCAGCATTACTTTTACTCGCCGTAATTGGTTTTGCATTCGCCTACTGGGATTTCCAAATGAATACAAAACTCAAAGCAGCTGCGGCAGCAGCACCAGCTAGTGAAGGAGATTATGAAGATGGTATTTAATATTCCTGATAATTATTCTAACCAAACGCCAGCACCACAACTTGATAAAAAAACACTCAACAAAATGGTTTGGCGCTCCGTTTACCTCCAAGCATCTTTTAACTATGAACGGATGCAAGCCGGTGGATGGCTCTACTCGATCTTGCCCGGTTTGGAAAAAATCCACACGGACAAAAAAGACCTTTCAGCTTCAATGGCGCACAATTTAGAGTTTTTCAACACACACCCATTTTTGGTTAACTTTGTAATGGGGATCGTTCTTTCACTTGAGCAAAATAAAACAGATATTCAAACGATACGTGCCGTTCGTGTTGCAGCGATGGGACCACTTGGAGGGATTGGTGATGCACTCTTCTGGTTCACGCTTGTACCAATTACGGCAGGGATAACAGCTAATATGGCGATTGCTGGAAATATCGCAGCACCGTTCATCTTCCTCTTTATTTTCAATGCTGTACAGTTCGGCTTGCGTTACTTCCTGATGCATTGGTCTTACCGAAAAGGAACAGATGCTATCAGCATCATGACTGCTAATGCAAAAGAATTTACACGCGCAGCTTCTATCCTTGGTATTTTCGTAGTGGGGGCATTGACTTCAGCTATGGGAGCTACTTCAGTAAACATTGTCATTCCAAATGGTGAAGCTGAAATTAATATTCAATCCATCTTAGATGGTATCTTGCCATCAATGTTGCCGCTAGGATTAACTTTACTTTTGTTCTATCTCATGCAGAAGCACAAATGGACACCTATCCGTTGTATTCTTTTACTCCTCTGCCTTGGCATCCTTGGCTCAGGAATAGGTATCTGGCCTTCAATCTGGCCGTAAATATAAAAAAGTAAGTGTGGGATAAAGACACTTACTTTTTTATATTTCTTTTTTTCTTAAAGCATAAGAGTCAAGCAAAATTCGTGAAAGAATAGTCAGAGGAAGTCGTGAGCGTACTTCATAGTCTGGGAAAAAGGAGCCATCTGATTTAAAACCAACTAGAGCAACATCAGATAGGGAGGTCAGCGTGGATTCACCCGCTGTCGTAAGGAGAAGTGTTGCAATATTGTGTTGTTGACAATTTTGTGCAGCATTTACCAATTCTGGAGTTTCGCCATTTAAAGATATGAAAAGGACAGCGTCTTCGGGGGATAATTTTTTACTCATGATTTTAATGATTTCAGGGTCTGTAAAGAGTTCACAGTATTTTTCTGTAAGCTGAAACTTGATCATCATCTCTTGGGCAACCATTTCTGAAAAACCACGGGCAAATAAAATGAGCCGTCTTGAAGCAGTGATAATTCGAATTGCTTCTTCAAGTTTCTGGATGTTAATCATTGAGATGGTGCGCATGACTTCTTGCTCATTTTTGGTAATGACGAGACGAATACCTTCATCTTCTTTATCAAACTGCGAAAAATCTTCATGCAACTTTCTTCGCTCTTTGAGTTTATACTTGAAGTCGGCATAGCCAGAATACCCTTTTTTCTTTAGTGTACGCACAATTGTTGCTGTTGAAACAGCAGCTTCAACACTTAATTCGACGATGGAATAGTTAGGGATTTCTATAATATTACGCTCAATATAATTCCATAAATATTGCTCAGAGTCGCTTAGTTTAGTACTCAAAGTAAACCTCCCGTTTTCTAAGATTTATTATTCTAAGTATAGCAAAATTAAAAATAGAAGTGTAACGTTTTTCAGAAATATCCAAAATTTGTAAGCGGGTACATAAATAATACGCTATGATAATACTATGATAAAAAGAAAGTGAGGTGTTCAATGATCTACACAGCTACACTAAATTTAGCAATTGATCTGTTTATTGACACCCAGGAGATGTCTCCTAAAATAGTGAATCGTACAGAAGAGTATGATGTTCAAGCCAATGGAAAAGGTGTCAATGTTTCTTTGATCTTGCAGCAACTCGGAGTGACAAGTACAGCACTTGGTTTTAAGGCTGGGTTTACCGGAAATTTCATCGATGATACGCTCCGAAATGAAGGCATTTACACAGACTTTATCGAAGTTGACGGTATAACCAGAATCAATGTCTTTACACATGTAAAAAAAGAAAATCTGGAGTATAAGCTAGTCAATAAAGGGCCAAAAGTTACATCTGAACAAGTAGAAATGTTTTTAAAGCAAGTACACCAACTCAGAGCGGGGGATTACCTTTGTTTATCTGGCAGTTTTTCTGAAGGAGTTCCACCCATACTCTTAAAAGAGATTGCAGCGATCTGTCAAGAAAACAAGGTGAGACTCATTATTGATACCAGCTATGCAGAAGTACTGGATACTTTGTCTTACAAACCTTTCTTGCTTAAACCCAATGATGAGGAACTGGCGCACTGGTTTAATGTGGAGCTAAAAACGCCAGAAGATGTAATCTATTACGGTAAAAAATTGGTAGAGCAAGGTGCGCAAAATGTTTTGATTTCCTTGGGGGAAAAAGGTGCCTTGTTTATCAATTCGGACCAAATCTTATCTGTAAATGCTCCGCAAGGAGAAGTTGTCAACACAGCTTGTGCAGGCGATAGCTTGCTTGGAACTTTCTTAGCCGGAATAATCAAAAATGAAGCTATCGGAAAAAATTTGCAATTAGCAATTGCAGCTGGCTCTTCTACAGCTTTTCAAAAAGGCTTGACTGATTTTTCCGATGTTCCACAGCTGATGAAACAAATTACTGTTACTGAAATTATGAATAAACTATAAGGAGGATTTATGGGAAACTATAAAATAATCGCTGCAACAGGTTGTCCAACAGGGATAGCACACACGTTTATGGCACAGGAAGCTTTAGAAGCAGCGGCAAAAAAAGCAGGTGTATCAATCAAGGTAGAAACACATGGACAGATTGGTGTAGAAAATGAATTGACAAACGAGGACATTCGTCATGCAGAAGCTGTAATTATTGCAGCCGATAAAGATGTCCATGCTGAGCGTTTTGCTGGAAAACGGGTCATTGAAGTTTCTGTTTCAGCAGGGATTAAAGAGGCGGACCACTTGATTAAGGAAGCATTAGCTGGGAAAGGAAAAATCAAGGACGGTACAACGACTAGGGAAAATACCTCAACAGCACCAGATGTATCTAAAATCGGGCACAGCATCTACAAAAACCTTATGAACGGTGTCTCGCATATGCTGCCTTTCGTTGTTGCTGGTGGTGTTTTGATTGCAATTTCTTTTGCAGTTTGGGGGATCCATTCTGCAGAACCAGATCATGCTACATATAATGCCACAGCAGCGATGATCAAGGATATTGGCGGGCAAGCTATGGGAATGATGGTGCCAATATTGTCAGCTTTCATTGCTGAAAGCATTGCTAAGCGTCCCGCGCTTGTCGCAGGTTTGATTGGTGGTATCGTAGCAAATGCAGGTGGCGCAGGTTTCTTAGGAGGAATTCTATCCGGTTTCTTAGCGGGTTACTTAATTCTTTTCCTTCAAAAACTCTTGCGTAAGATGCCCAAATCTCTTGATGGATTAAAAGCTGTCTTTATTTTACCGGTTCTAGGAGTGGCAATTGTCGGAATAGCTATGTATTTGCTGGCAGCTCCTATGGAAGCCATCAATCAAGCTATGATGAATTTCTTAGCTGGATTTGAAAACAGTAACCCGATTGTTTTAGGACTTATTGTTGGTTCAATGTGTGCCTTTGATATGGGAGGTCCGGTCAATAAAGCTGCCTATGTTACAGGTACAGCGCTCTTAGCTCAAGGAAATTACTCCTTTATGGCAGGTGTGTCAGCTGCTTGTATTGCGCCGCCATTGATTACAAGTATTGCAACGCTTGTATTTAGAAAGTATTACAATACTGAAGAACGTAATGCAGGGATTGTGAACCTCATCTTAGGTTCCACACATATCACTGAGGGCGCAATTCCTTTTGCAGCCAAAAATCCCTTGATTATTTTGCCTATTTTTATGGTGGGTTCTTCCATTGCCTCAATTTTAACTTATCTTTTCGGAGTAAAGGTCCCTGCGCCACATGGAGGATTTCTGGTTTTACCTGTTGTCACAGGTGCTTTCCAATGGGTTTTATCAATTTTGATTGGTTCGGCAGTAGGTGGAATTTTACTTGGCCTCTATCAAAAACGACGCTGGGAGAAGGAAAAACGTGAAAATAAAGAATTAGCCACTGAAGAAATTCTAGCTCCCTCTGCATTCCTTTCTGAAAATGACGTCTTTCTCCATCAAACATTCAATACACGAGATGAAATGTTCGACTTTTTAGCAGAAAAAACAATCCAACGAGGAATCGCTACAGACAAGGAAGAAATCAAGGAAAAGTTAGTGGCGCGTGAACTCGAAGGAACTACAGGAATGATGGACGGCTTTGCCATACCACATGCTAAATCGTCAAATATTAATAAAGCCAGTTTGATTATTGTAAAAAATGAGAAAGGCATTGCTTGGGATAGCTTAGATGGTCAACCAATTACCTTTATCATTGGACTTTTTATACCCGAACATCAAAAAGGAACCGCACACCTACAATTGCTCTCTTCTGTTGCGAAAATGCTCATGATACCTGCGGTGATAGATCAGCTAAAAGCAGCGAACAGCCAAGCGGAGATTGTGTCAATCATTAACCAAAAACTAGTTGAAAATAGTGAGGAAGCTTCAGAAAGCCTTGTATATGCAGGAGTATAAGATGAGCTTTAATACGATTATCTTTGATATGGACGGTGTTTTAATCGATACGGAGTATCATTATGCCCAAGTATTTGATGCCTTTTTCGATAAAAAGGGCATTCCGATAGCACATCTAAATCGGCGTGAGCTTTTAGGTCGCCCTCTGAGAGACTTGTGGCCGTTCATTTTGGGAGAAGATTTTGATAAGAAAGGTGCGGCAAGGTTACAAAAAGAGTTCTTCACCTATAAAAAGAGTAGCCATTTTCCCATCGAGGAAATGCTGTTTCCTGATGTGAAAGTTGTCCTGCAACGCTTTTCTGAAACAAAACTAAAGATTGGTTTAGCGACAAGTTCGTCACACGATGAAATTGCAGAAGTTCTTGATACACATAATCTTCGTAAATATTTTGAGGTTATTTCATCTGGCGAAGATTTTCCAGAGTCTAAGCCCCATCCTGCCGTTTATTTGTCTGCCATGAAGCAGTTGAATGCCAGAGCATCTGATGTGCTTGTCATTGAAGATTCACCCAATGGTATTGCAGCGGGAAAAGCAGTGGGAGCAACCGTTTGGGCGATTAGAGATCAACGATTTGATAGTGACCAGAGTCAGGCAGACAGACATGTTGAGCATTTAACTGAAGTACTGGAACTTCTTGGCTTTTCATGATGTGACGAAATAATTCTATGGAACATTGAAACATTCCCTTGAAATCAGGAAAAATTTCCGTTTTGGTAAAGTGCCATTTGGAAAATTTTCCTATGGTTATCACCTTATAATAGATATCATAAGCTTAAAGAAAAATAGAAATCGAGGGAATAATATGCTTCAATTACCAGAAGAACGACTCAAAGAACTAGGTGCGGCTATCACCGTTAAAGAAACTTTAGGGCAGCCAGACTTATGGCGCAAGGTTTTCGCAGAATACGCAGAAAGAAAAACAGAGATTGATGCTTTCTTAGCAACACTTATCGAAAAACATGGCTTTATCCGAGTTATTTTCACTGGGGCAGGTAGCTCGCAGTATGTGGGTGACACCGTACTTAAAAGTTTAATTGAGCTGGGAGATACGGAACATTTCCGTTTTGAATCAATCGGAACAACGGATATCGTAGCAGCCCCACAAGCTACGTTGGAGCAGAATACACCGACCTTGTTGGTTTCATTTGCACGTAGCGGAAACTCCCCTGAATCTGTTGCAGCAGTCAATATTGTAGAAGAGCTAGTCCAAGACAGTTATCAGTTGGTAATTACTTGCGCTAAAGAAGGCAAGCTCGCTCAGCAAGCCCTCACCATGGAAAATGCGTTGACTTGTATCTTACCAGATGAGTCTAACGATAAAGGTTTTGCAATGACGGGCTCATGCAGTTCAATGACGCTTTTATCAACGCTTATTTTTTCAACAGAAGAACTTTCGGATAAAGAAAAGCAGGTCAGCATTGCCGCGGATTTAGCTGCAGATGTTTTTCAGCGAGAAACGGAAATTGTAAGTTTTCTAAATGACGATACAGACCGTATGGTTTACGTGGGCTCAAGTACACTTTCAGGTTTTGTACGTGAAGCTCAACTCAAGGTTTTGGAATTAACAGCAGGAAAAATAGCAACCATGTTTGACAGCTCGATGGGCTTCCGTCATGGACCTAAATCTTTCATTAATGAAAATACTGTCGTTTTCGTCTTTGCTGCCAATAACGCTTATACACGTCAATATGATTTGGATCTCTACAAAGAGGTTGCCGGTGATGCAATTGCTCAGCGAACAGTCGTCATCGGACAAAATCTTACTGAAGGTTTTACGTATAAGGAAGCGCCAGAGCTTAAAGAAGCCTATCTTGTCTTCCCAGCATTTGCATTTGCTCATGTCATTGCCTTGAATGCTTCAATTTTGGTGAAAAACACGCCTGATACACCTTCAGCATCCGGCACAGTGAACCGTGTCGTAAAAGGTGTGATTATCCATCCTCTGGAAAAATAGGAGAGCAGTAAACCATGAGTATTTTAACAGTCACACTCAATCCTGCTATCGATATTTCTTATCCATTGGAAGCCTTTCACTTAAATACGGTCAATCGAGTAGCACAGGTTGGTAAAACGGCTGGTGGTAAAGGGCTTAATGTATCACATGTGCTGAAAGAACTAGGTGCAGATGTCTTGGCGACAGGATTTGCTGACGATATCTTAGGTGCGGAGATTGTCGAGAACTTAAAAAGTGAAGGTATTGATAGTCGATTTACTAAGATTTCTGGAAAGACACGCAACTGTATTGCGATTTTACACGAAGGACAACAGACCGAGATTTTAGAAAAAGGACCACGGATTTTAAGGGAAGAAGCAGAAGAGTTTATTGACAATTTTAAAGCAATGTTAGCTGAAGTTGAAGCAATTGCCATTTCAGGTTCTCTGCCTGATGGCTTACAGGAAACTTTCTATTCTGACCTTATCGCAATTGCCAACAAGCAGGAGAAAACAGTTGTTTTGGATTGTTCGGGGCGCGCACTTGAAGCAGTGCTTAAAAACCCACATAAGCCAAGTGTAATCAAACCCAACTTGGAAGAGTTGACGGATTTGTTAGGGAAGGAAGTCACCTTAGAAAATATCAAAGAAAGTTTACAGGATAGGCTTTTTGACGGTATTGAGTGGATTGTGGTTTCTCTTGGAAAAGAAGGCGCGTTTGCTAAAGTTTCCAATGACTTTTATCGTGTGAAAATCCCCAAAATAGATGTAGTAAATCCTGTCGGATCCGGTGATGCGACTGTTGCTGGACTTGTTTATGGGATAAGCCAGAATGAAACGGTTGAGAATACCTTGAAAGGTGCTAATGTATGTGGCATGCTCAATGCGCAGGAGGCGAAGACAGGTCATATTAATCGGACAAATTATCAAGCTTTGTTTGACCAACTCAAAGTAGAAAAAATATAAAACAAAGACGCGAAGAGGAGAAAAATGGTACTTGTAAAAAGTAAAGAAATGATAGAAAAGGCATTTAAAAATGGCTATGCCATTGGTGCCTTTAATGCAGAAAATATGGAAATGGCGGAAGCAATCGTAGAAGCAGCGCAAGAGATGAATGCCCCCGTCATTGTCCAAACAACTTCGGGTACGCTCAATACGACACCCCCAGAAATGTTCTACCATATGGTTAAAGCAGCAGCAGACAAGGTTTCAGTGCCTGTAGTGATGCATCTTGATCATGGGGATGATTTTGAACGCGTAGCACGTTGCTTGCGTACAGGTTATACCTCGGTAATGATTGATGCTTCGAAAAAACCATTTGAAGAAAATGTCGCAATAACCGAAGAAGTGGTCAAGATGGCACATTCGATGGGTATTCCAGTAGAAGCTGAACTAGGTATTGTTGGTGGCAAAGAAGATGGCAATAATGCAGAGACGGTAGCTTTTACCGATCCAGAAGAAGCTGAAAAATTTGTCAAAGCTACAAATGTTGACTTTTTAGCTATTGGCATCGGCAACTCACACGGCTTTTACAAAGCAGAGCCAAAGTTACAATATGATATCTTAGAGGCTGTCAAAGCGAAAACGGGTGATGTACCATTGGTCCTTCACGGCACGTCAGGAATCCCTGACGAAGATGTTTCAAAAGCTGTTGCTATGGGCATTGCTAAAGTTAACTATGCCACTGAACTCCGCGCTGTTTTCACAAATGCTATCAAATCCTACATCTCCGAAGATGAAAAAGTCGTAGATCCGAAAAAATACAACTCCGCAGCTAAACAAGCAGTCAAAGAACTTGTGAAACAAAAAATTCAAGTGCTTGGTTCTGATGGGAAGGCGGAGGAGTGATGGTACGTATATAACACATTAATATCCCCCAAAATAAAGCTTTAAAAGTGAAGCTTTATTTTTTTATGCATATATACATAAATATGTAACAATAATGTAAATTAGAGTAAGGAAATAGGAAATACTTTTCGCTTCAATGAGATGTACTCTTCTTGATATCACATTATTTTGATGTTATAATAAAGGTAAATAAAAAGGACTTGCTTCCAACAAGTCCAATGTAGCCGATTAAAAGTCGGTGGCAGAATTAAAAATCTAAGAACCGTTAACTCTCCAAAGCTAGACGGTTCTTATTTTTTTGTGATTGTTTCAATCAACAAAACGATAAATGTGAGCCAGCTAATAAGTAAACTACAAACTGCAGTTACTAATAGTGCTACATTAATCAATAAGTATGCTCCTTTCTGTTGGATTTTGCACTTACATTCATAAGCCTCACCACCTTTCAAGAACCACCGTCTACTAAACTTCTACACAGCAATTATAACATATTGGTTAATAGAGAAATCAAGGAGATATCTTATCGAAAGAAAGCTTCTTATCCAGGTTAGAACTGCTTTTCTACTGATTCCGTCCACTGTTTAATAAAAAATACTGAAAATTAATATTTTGGTGTATTTTCTTTCTCCAAGTATTTCCAATCATTATATCTAATATAAAAAATAACCGCTTACTTATGCTATAATAAAGCTATGAAATTTAAAGCAATTGTATTTGATATGGACGGTGTTTTGGTAGATTCAGAACGTTTTCACTCTAAGGTTTTAGATAACTTTTTCGTTGAAAGTGGTATTGATGCTAGCCATTTAACACCAAAAGATTTTGTCGGTAGTGTTTTGAAAGACATGTGGCCAAAAGTATTACGTGATGAGTTTACAGAGGCGCGTGCAGCGCAAGTGCACCAAGATTTCTTAGATTACGATGCACAATTTCCGATTCCTTATAAGGAGCTACTTTTACCTGGTGTTACGGACGCCTTGAAGACCTTTTCAGAAAAGGGGTATAAAATGGCCGTAGCTTCAAGCTCTCGTCGTCATGAGATTGCTGAAGTCTTGGATACGCATGATTTACGCCAGTATTTTGAGTTTTTCTTGTCAGGGCAGGACGAGTTTGAGCAGTCTAAACCTAATCCAGCTATTTATCTGGCTGCTATGGAAAAGCTTGGTGTAGAACCTTCAGAAACCCTGATTATTGAAGATTCGCATTATGGTATTATGGCTGGTAAGGCGGCTGGAGCCACTGTTTGGGCGGTTAAGGATAACTATTTCGGTATTAATCAAGAACAAGCAGACCGTTTTATTGAGACACTTACGGATGCCAAAAAGTTGTTGGCGGAATCAGAATAAAGGAAAGAACTTCTGCTTTTAGGAGTTCTTTTTTCTTTAGATAAAGATTCAATATTATAGTTCAGACTTTGTTATAATAGAAGAAAACATCCCAATTAAAAAGGAGAAATCAATGAGAATCAGTAACTTAAAAGAAAAAATAGCGCGAGAAAATTTAGATGGCTTAATCCTTACTGATATGAAAAATATCTACTATCTGACAGGTTTTTCGGGTACAGCTGGCACGATTTTCATGACAGCAGAGCATTCCTACTTTATGACGGATGACCGTTATATTGGAATTGCACGCCAATTGATTACGGGGTTTGAAATTATCCAGACACGTGATGCCTTATCTGAAATTGCTGCCCTTGCTGAAGACCTTCAAACTATTGCTTTTGAAGATACAGTTGATTTTGCATTTTATCGTGTATTAGCGGAAAAATTAAAGAAGGCAAAGCTTGTTCCTACGACAAACTTTGTAGCTGAGTTGCGCCAAATCAAAGATGCGGATGAAATCGCCACAATTAAGAAAGCTTGTCAAATTGCGGATAAGGCCTTTGAAGCTGTATTGAGATATATCGAGCCAGGCAGAACAGAAATAGAAGTCGCTAATTTTCTTGACTTTAAAATGCGAGAAATGGGCGCAAGTGGCATCTCTTTTGACACAATCGTTGCTTCAGGAAAACGCAGCAGTTTGCCACATGGCGTAGCAACCCATAAAATGATTGAGTTTGGGGATCATGTAACCATTGATTTCGGCTGTTATTACAATCATTATGCAAGTGACATGACAAGAACAGTCTTTGTTGGCGAAGCAAGTCCGAAGATGCGTGAAATCTATCAGACAGTACGTCAAGCAAATGAAGCTCTGATCACCGAAGCAAAAGAAGGCATGTCTCTTGCTGACTTTGACAAAGTGCCACGCGATGTCATTGAAGCAGCCTCGTATGGAGAATACTTTACACATGGGATTGGTCATGGTTTAGGCTTAGATGTACATGAAATTCCTTACTTTGGTGCTAAAGCAAAAGGAGCACTCAAGTCCAATATGGTCGTTACGGATGAACCAGGAATCTATATTCCTGACTTTGGTGGTGTAAGGATAGAAGACGATTTGCTTATTACTGAGGAGGGCTGTCAGGTACTGACCCAATCGCCGAAAGAACTTCTCGTTCTTTAATTTGAATTCTTGCTTCAAGAGCTTCATTTGCTCTAAATTTTGTCTGAAGGAAACAAACAGACATTTGAAAAAAGGGTGAATTTGTGCTAAAATGAATTGTTAAAAGCTGCCTCTTTGGGCGGTAAATAGAATATTCACTAGGAGATATATATAATTATGGTAGCAGCAAAAGACCTCAAAGCCGGAATGACATTTTTGAACGGAGACAAACTCCTCCGTGTTATGGAAGCAAGTCACCACAAACCAGGTAAAGGTAACACAATCATGCGTATGAAATTGCGTGATGTGCGTTCAGGCTCTACATTTGACGATACATACCGTCCAGAAGACAAATTTGAACAAGCTGTGATTGATACAGTAGCTGCACAATATCTTTACCAAATGGACGATACAGCTTTCTTCATGAACAACGAAACATATGATCAATATGAAATTCCTGTTGAACAAGTTAAAGAAGAATTACTCTATGTTCTTGAAAATACAGATGTAAAAATCCAATTTTACGGTACAGAAGTAATCGGGCTTCAATTGCCAACGACTGTCGTACTTGAAGTCGCTGAAACTCAACCTTCTATCAAAGGTGCAACAGTAACAGGGTCAGGTAAACCAGCAACAATGGAAACAGGCTTGGTTGTCAATGTCCCTGACTTTGTTGAAGCAGGAACAAAACTTGAAATCAATACACAAACAGGTGAATACCTTAAACGTGCATAAGCCGTTTTGGCTAGCCCTCACACAAGTTGAGGAGTTATAAAAGCCTTGCTCCACGGAGAAACAAAAGAAAAGATAGAGGAGAGAAATATGGCAGATACAACTGTTCATACTGAAGAACTTGGTGAAATCGTTATTGCACCGGAAGTTCTTGAAGTAATTATCGGTATCACAACTGCAAAAATCGATGGTGTTTATGCATTACGTAATAAGCATTTTTCAGATAGCCTCGGCAAAAAATCAGAAGGCCGTGGTGTTTATATCGAAAGTAAAGACGACAAAGTTGTTGTCAATATCTATGTTTACTTGGCTTTTGGTATTAACGTACCACAAGTAGCCATGAATATTCAAAAAGAAGTGAAAGAAGCAGTTGAACAAGCAACAGAAATCGTAATTGATGATGTGAACATCCACGTAGTAGGTATCGTTCCTGAAAAATTACCAAAACCAAGCTTTGACGATTTGTTTGATGAGGGTTTCTTTGATGCCTAACAAGCTAACGCAACATAGCATTCGTCAGCGCACTGTGCAAACTCTTTTTGAATACGAAATCAGAAAAGCAATGTCAGAAACAGTTTTGACAGAGTTTAAAAATAATGTCGAAAAGATTAATCGTGAATTGGCAAAACCGATTCGTTTTGATGTTGCCTATAAAGATGAACGTATCACAGTGCGTGATTTTCCACGCTTTTTCACAAAACCATTAAAAGAAATTGATAAGATTTATGAAATTTTAGATATTCCAAATCGTGAAAAAACTGCTGTTTACAAAGCTTTGAGTTTTATTCGTGATTTTGGTGGTTATACGAAACGTATGACGGATCAAGAAGCTATTGATTTGTACAAAGATGTTTTTATGAATCTGAACTTGGTACGCCTTTTCAATATTGAGCTTGAAGAAGAAAATATTGCGGTTCGTGTTCGTGATTTCTTGCGTGCAAGTTTTAGATCAGAAACACCAGAGCAAAAATTAGAAGTTTTCAACCGAGTTTTCTCTGATGTTCATGCAAGTGTTCGTGAAAAGATTACAGTTGAATTATTCAAGCCTTTAACTGTTCAAAATGAAGTTGCTGAAATTTTGGCGATGACTGAGCCAAAATTTGCCACAGCTTCTAAAGACATCTTAGTCCAAGCTAAAACTTTTGCTTTGAATTATGATAACAATACAGATGAACCCGTAGAAGCACCAGCTTATTTTACAGAATTGGTCGATGGCATCTTAGACAAACAAAATATTCTTGATGCTGCCTTATCTGAGCATTTAGCAAAAGGTTGGACTTTCTCGCGCTTAACCACAGTGGAGCAAGCTTTACTTCGTTTAGGTGCTTATGAAATCCTCTTTACTGAAACTCCGGATTTGGTTGCTATTGATGAGTCGATCGAACTGGCTAAAGATTTCAGTGATGAAAAATCAAGTAAGTTTATCAACGGTATGTTGACTAATTTAATTAAAAAATAAAATAAAAGACACAGAAAATTTACGTTTCTGTGTCTTTTTTCGATATTTAATATTAATATTAGCAAATTTTATAGTAAAATACTATAATAAAAGTATGTGAAAATACCAAGATATAAAAGCGTTTCTAGTGAAGTAGAAGTGTCAAAATTTTTTATTGCGAATTTTCAGAATTTTATAATTCATAACGAGATGAAATGTTTGTAAAATAACTTTTCTCCTAGTTGAGGTAAAATGAGAAAAAGTTTATTTTTTAATTCTTATACATACAAAAGAAAAGTTAAAAGTTAGAGTGAGATTCAATTCTTTGGGGGAAATAAAGGCACTAGAACAAGCTCTATTAATGGTGCGCACGTTTCTCCAATGTAATAATAGCAGTAAAATGAGTTTTACATTAAAAATATTTGACTTTTATATTTTAATTATATAAAATTACATTAAGTTAATTAAAAATTTCTAATGCTACATATAAAGTGGAGGTCTATTATGGGAATAGAAATGCTTGGTCTAATACTTGCCGGTGGGCAAGGTACACGTCTCGGTAAGTTGACAAAGGATGTCGCAAAACCGGCAGTACCGTTTGGCGGACGATACAGAATTATCGATTTCGCCCTATCTAACTGTGTGAATTCAAATGTTAAAAATGTCGGAGTTATTACACAGTATGAGCCTTTAGTGCTCAATGAACATATTGGAAATGGTGCGCCTTGGGGCTTAAACGGGGTAAACAGTGATGTAACAATTCTGCAACCTTACTCTTCAACTGAAGGAAGTAAGTATTTTGAAGGCACAGCACACGCTATCTATCAAAATATGGCTTATATTGACAAAAAAGATCCGGAGTATATCCTAGTCTTGTCCGGGGATCACATCTATAAGATGGATTACGAAGCGATGTTAGCGAGCCACAAGGAAAATGATGCGAGTTTGACGGTTTCAGTCATGGAAGTCCCTATTGAGGAAGCGAGTCGCTTTGGTATTATGAATACAGACGATAATGACCGTATTATTGAGTTTGAAGAAAAACCGGCTGAGCCTAAGTCTAATCTTGCATCGATGGGGATTTATATTTTTAACTGGAAACGACTTCGAGATGTCTTGGTGACAGGTTATGCTAAAGGCGTGGACATGGAGGATTTTGGCGGTAATGTTATTCCGGCATATATTGATTCTGGTGAAAATGTCTTTGCTTATCGTTTCAAGGGCTATTGGAAAGATGTGGGTACGATTGATAGTCTTCATGAATCCAGCATGGAATTCCTAGACTTAGGAAATGAATTGGATATTAAAGATAAGGAATGGCGTATCTATTCTCGTAATGATAGTTCTGCACCGCAGTATTTAACAAGAAATGCCAATGTGAAAGCTGCTTTGATTGGCGACGGTTGTTACGTGGATGGAGAAGTTACTGATTCGATCTTATCTCAGAATGTTCATGTTCAAGAAGGAAGTACAATCGAAAAAAGCTTTGTTATGTCTGGTGCACATATCGGAAAAAATGTAACCATCAAATATGCTATTCTTGGTGAGAAGGCCAAAATTGGCGACAATGTTGAAATTATTGGAAAACCAGGTGACATCGCTGTTATTGGATACGGAGAAGTAAGAGGGGAAGAAAATGAAGACTGAAAATAAAATTTGTGCAATCTTGTCGAATGTCACACGCAATGAAGAACTCTCTCCTCTGATTGATCAACGTCCGATTGCGACATTGCCCTTTGAATGTAAATACCGCTTGATTGATTTTCCTTTATCATCTTTAGCAAATGCCCATGTGAGTTCCATCTTTATGACAGCTAATCAAGGAGAAACACAGTCCATCTTTGATCATATGGGTGCAGGAAGCGAATGGGGACTTGATAGTTTTAAGAATCGCTATTTTGTCTATATTCAGCAAGATTTTCAACGTCTTAAAGAGCAAGGTTTGCCTTATTTCAATCAACAGATTAATTTTTTACGGAAAGCAAAAGCAGCTTATACCGTTTTGCTAGACAGTAAATTTATCTGTAATGTTGACCTAACAGCTGTTTTAAAAATTCACAAAACTTCTGAAAAGCCAATCACCGCAGTCTATAAGAAAGTTGCACCAGATGTAGCAGAAGCTTCAGATACCATTATTCGCTTTGACGAACATAATAAAGCCTCAAGTAGTTTTCTCTCCCAACTTACGGATGTGCAGGACAAAGAAGCGCTCAGTTTAAATATGTTTATTGTCGACACAGAATGGCTGATTGACTTTCTACAAAGAATGCAAGAAGAAGGGGAATATGCCTCCAGTTCACGCCTTTTACGTAAATATTTAGCAGAATTTGACATTAATACTTATGAATACACAGGTTATATGAGCAATATAAAGAGTATCAAGTCTTACTATGATGCTAATATGTTGATGCTTGAGCCAAGTAATTTTACGGCTTTGCTCTATGGTAATCATCCAGTGCGGACGAAAATCAACAATGAAGTGCCGACTTACTTTTCACGAGACAGCAATGTCACAAATAGTCAACTGAGCTCAGGCTGTGTTATCGAGGGTCATGTATCAGATTCTTTAATTTCACGTCGTTCGAAAATTGAAAAAAATGCCTCAGTCGAAAAAGCGATGGTCTTTACCGATAGTGAAATTAGAAGCGATGCTAAAGTGGCCTATGCGATTGTGGATAAGCATGTAATTATTGAAAATGGTGTGAAAGTTGAAGGAACACCAGAACATCCTGTGGTCATTCCGAAACATACGGTTGTGACGGAAGACATTATCCAAAAGTAGTCCTTTAATGGCAAGAGGAGTCAATAATCCCAGGAAAATAAGGAGAAAACATGAAAGTATTATTTGCATCAAGTGAGTGTGCGCCATTTTTTAAGACAGGTGGTTTAGGAGATGTCACAGGTGCCCTTCCTAAAGAACTTGCCAAAAATCCCGATATGCAGGTGGCTGTCATCTTACCTTACTATAAATATGGTATCGCTGAGCACTATAAAACCCAAATAAAAGATGAATTTTGGGATTATGTTAATGTCGGCTGGCGTCACGAATATGTCGGTGTGAAGCGTTTAACTCAGGATAAAATCACTTATTATTTCCTAGACAACGAGAATTATTTTGGTCGTGATGAAATTTATGGTTATGGTGATGATGGAGAACGTTGGGCCTTTTTCTGCTTGGCTATTGCGCAACTGATGGAACGCTTAGCCTTTATTCCTGATATTCTTCATGTCAATGATTGCCATACAGCTATGTTGCCTTTTCTCTTGAAAGAAAAATATCAATGGATTAATGCTTATCGTAATATAAAAACAGTACTGACTATCCACAATACTGAGTTTCAAGGAATTATGCAAGGTTCAGCTTTGTCAGAACTTTTTGGTATGGGTATGGAGCGTTATCATGAAGGTGTCGTACGTCACAATGATATGCTTAACAGTCTCAAAACAGGGATCCTCTATGCGGATCGTGTCAATACTGTTTCGCCGACATATGCTCAGGAAATTCAAACACCTGAGTTTGGCTGTGGTTTAGATCCGATCTTAAGGTATGTCTCTGATAAGCTTGTCGGTATTGTCAATGGTATTGACTATGATGTTTATAATCCAGCCACAGATAAACGGATTGAACATCATTTTTCAAGCTCTGACTTGAAGGGTAAAGCCAAAATGAAACAGGCTTTACAAGAACGTGTAGGTCTTCCTAAAGCCGTAGATAAGCCCTTGATAGGTATTGTCAGTCGCTTGACCACTCAAAAAGGTTTTGATCTTGTTTTGGAGCGCATGGATGACATTTTAAGTCAAGATGTACAAGTCGTTATATTAGGAACAGGCTATACGGATATTGAGCAAGGTTTCCGCCACTTTTCAGAAAAATATCCTGATAAATGTGCGGCAATCATTAGCTTTGACTTGAAGCTCGCTCAGGAAATCTATGCAGCCAGCGATTTCTTCCTGATGCCCTCGGCATTTGAGCCTTGTGGCCTTTCGCAAATGATTGCCATGCGTTACGGTACTCTTCCCATAGTCCATGAAATTGGTGGGCTCAAAGATACAGTTCAACCTTATAATCCTTATACAGCCGAAGGAACAGGATTTGGCTTTGTGGATTTTACGGGACAAGTTTTAGTGAATACCATTAATCAAGCATTAAATCTATATGCGAGTGAACCAGATATTATTCAGAAGTTGAGAGTTCGTGCGATGAAGCAAGATTTTTCGTGGAAGACAAAGGCTGAGCAATACATTCATCTTTATCAAGAAATAATCTAAAGAAAGCGTGTTTGTCTCTCAGAAAACCTTTCCTAAAGTAGGAATAGAAATCAAAAAGCGGAGTAAGATATATTGAAGCTTTCAAAAACGCAATTTAAAAAAGACTTTGAAAAAAGGTTGACGTCCAAGTTTGCTACTGATGTAAGTAAAGCAGGAGTCACAGAAACCTTTGCAACTTTATCATCTGTTGTAAAGCAATATTATACACAGATTTGGCAAGCTGATAATCAGTATAAAGATGAAGTGCAACAGAAGCAGACCTATTATTTTTCTATAGAATTTTTACCTGGGAAACTGCTGAAAAGCAACCTTCTTAATCTGGGTATTCTAGCAACGGTTCGCGAAGGTTTAGCAGATTTGGGCATTGATTTGGAAAAGGTCGCCCAAATAGAGCCAGATATGGCCATCGGTAATGGTGGCTTGGGCCGTTTGGCAAGTTGTTTTATGGATTCGGCAGCTTCTACAGGTTTGCCGGTGAATGGTAATGGGATACGCTACCGTTATGGCCTCTTCAAACAAAAAGTAATTGATGGTTATCAAGTAGAGTTGCCAGATTCGTGGCTTAATAATGTGAATCCTTGGGAGGTGAGGCGTGCAGATAAGGCCATCGAAGTTACTTTTGGTGGTGAAGCTTGGCTAGAAGAAGATGAATCAGGCCATCTCATCCCGCGTTATCGTAATCAAGAGCGTGTGTTAGCCATACCTTACGATACGCCCATCGTTGGCTTTGAGAATACGCGCGTAAACAATATGTGTCTGTGGCATTCTGAAGTGCCACAAGATTTGGATGTGAAGTTTCAAAACATGGAATATATGCACCAAACCTCAATGCTCTCTGCTGAGCTATATCCTGATGATTCGAATTACGATGGCCGCTTGCTTCGCCTTAAACAGGAATATTTCTTTGTATCCGCAGGGCTTCAAAGAATCCTGCGACATTATAAGGTCAATAATGAAGCACCATTGACGCAGATTGCAGACTATGTAGCGGTGCATATCAACGATACGCATCCTGCGCTTTGCGTCCCGGAGTTCATGCGTCTCCTCCTCGATGAGAATGGTCTGTCATGGAAACAAGCCTGGGAAATTACCGTCAAGGTAATGAGTTATACCAATCACACAATCCTGTCGGAAGCCTTAGAAAAATGGCCAGAAGATATGGTACAGATGCTTTTACCAAGGCTTTATCAGATCATCAAAGAAATTGACCGTCGACGGACAGAAGAATTGACACCACGTGTAGGTGCAGAATTAGTACAAAAAACGAGTATCGTGAAAGATGGGCAAATTCATATGGCGAGCTTGGCGATTATTGGTTCGCACTCGACAAATGGTGTGGCTAAATTACACTCGGATATTCTTAAAGATGTAGAGCTACATGACTTTTATAAATTATACCCAGAGCGTTTTAATAATAAAACCAACGGTATAGCAGATCGACGTTGGCTCCAAATTGCCAACGAAGGCTTGGCAAACTTGATTGATGAAAAGATTGGCAAAGCATGGCGTCACGATTTGACAAAACTGGAGGCGTTAAAGGCTTTTTATGAGGATGAAGCAACGCTAAAAGAACTTTTAGCAGTCAAGCTTCAAAATAAAAAAGACTTAGCTGTGTTAATTAAAGAAAAAAATGGTGTTGAAGTAAATCCTGAAGCGATTTTCGATGTACAGGTCAAGCGGCTGCATGCTTATAAACGCCAACTTTTAAATTTGCTTCACATCCTAAAACTCTATTTTGATATCAAAGATCAGCCGGACTTAGAAATGGTTCCACGTGTCTTTATTTTTGGTGCAAAAGCTGCGCCCGGTTATCATTATGCCAAAAGCATTATCAAAGCGATCAATGAAATAGCTGATATGATTAATTCAGATCCAATAGTTGAGGATCGAATCAAAGTAATCTTTATGGAAAACTACAATGTGAGTCTTGCCGAAAGTATCATTCCAGCAGCAGATGTGGGGGAACAAATCTCATTAGCATCAAAAGAAGCCTCAGGCACTTCAAATATGAAGTTTATGCTCAATGGTGCTCTCACAATGGCGACCTTAGACGGGGCAAATATTGAGATTAAAGAAGCTTGTGGAGATGAAAATATCTTCATCTTTGGGTTAACCAAAGATAAAGTTTATGAGTACTACAAAAATGGCAACTACAATGCGCGTGATATTTACGAACAAAATCCAGTAGTACATCGTATACTCAACGCTTTCATTGACGGAACCATTCCTAATATTACGAATGAAGGGCCTGAAATATTTGATTCACTCACAGCCTTTAATGATGAATATTTCTTATTGCGCGATTTTAATGATTATGTCCGCGCTCAGAAGGAACTTGAAGCACTTTATCGTGAGCCTAAAGCTTGGGCACAGGCAAGTTTGATGAACATTGGGACTTCCGGTATTTTCTCCTCTGACCGTACTATACGCCAGTATGCCGAAGATATTTGGTTTATTAAAGAAAAAAGTGAGTAAAGCTGTAAAACTGTGCCAGTAAAAAGGAAAGAAAAATACTCTTTCCTTTTTTACGCATAGAAGCGAGCATATCACGCAAACAAATGAAGGGAGGGTAAAAATGTATTATTATAATTCTTGGGATGCAGACTTCAAACAACCTTTCGGGGCAATTCAAGTGGGGCAGATTATGAAGGTAAATCTGCAAATCGACAAGGAAAATGTTACTGCCAAGTTTATCATTCGACGTGACTTCGGTGCCCGCTCGGAGTTTGATATGCAAAAGTTAGAGGGAGGAATTTTTAGTGCTTCCGTCAAGTTCGATGTTGGGCAAGGGCTTTACTACTATTATTTCGAAATCAGTGAATCAACGGATTGGGGCATCAAAAAGTTTTACTATGGCTGTAGCGGTCTTGGTGGTGAAGGCGTACTTTATATGAATGAAAATGATGTACGCCCCTATCAAGCCACTATTTTCTCCTCAAAGGATGTCGCACCAGCATGGTATCGGGAAGCCGTCTTTTATCAAATATTTCCGGATCGTTTTCATAATGGCAATCCAGAAGGTAAAATTAATCATCCCAAACCTAATTCCTTCATTTATGCGACTAAAGAAGACACGCCGCTTTATGTCAAGGATGAAACAGGTGACGTTGTACGGTGGGATTTCTTTGGTGGCAATATTCGCGGCATTATCGAAAAGATACCTTACCTGAAAGAACTGGGGATAACTGCACTTTATCTTAATCCTATTTTTTCAGCAACCAGCAATCATCGTTATGATACCAATGACTATCTGCAAATAGATAGCATGCTAGGAACAGAAGAAGATTTTCAAGAATTAGTGGAAGTTCTTCACACAGAAAATATGCGTATCGTTCTGGATGGTGTTTTTTCCCATGTGGGTAAGGACTCACGCTATTTTAATCTCTCGGGTCAATATGGAAGCGATGTAGGTGCAGCTAAAAATCCGGACAGTCGTTACATGGATTGGTTTAAATTTACAGAATATCCGATGAATTATAAATCATGGTGGGGGATTAAAGATCTTCCAGAAGTGGATAAAGACAACCCTTCATTTCGGGATTTTATCTATGGGGATACACATTCGGTCTTAGCCAAGTGGAATCAGTTTGGCATAGATGGCTGGCGTTTGGATGTGGCGGATGAACTTCCAGACAGTTTTATTCGGGGCATCCGCAAAAATTTGTCTCGCTATCCAGAGACGATTCTTATCGGTGAAGTTTGGGAAGATGCCTCTAATAAGATTTCCTATGGGCAACGACGTAACTATATTTTGGGTGACAGTTTGCAAGCCGTGATGAATTATCCCTTTCGTGACTTAATTATTGCTTATCTTACAATGACTAAAACTGCTCAAGAGCTTGCCTATCAAATGCTGGTTTTGAGTGAAAACTATCCGCACGATATTTTTTATAATAATTTTAATAACCTTGGTACACACGACACGGAACGTATCTTGACGATGGTCGGTGATGAAGCAAATGATTTGGCTGTAGGAATGCTCTTTAGTCTTCCTGGTGTACCTTGTGTCTATTATGGTGATGAAGCTGGGCTAACCGGCCGTAAGGATCCAAAAAACAGAAAATATTTCCCGTGGGATAATATCCATGAGCTGACTTATGATTTGTATCATCAGTGGATTGCCAAGCGTCATTCAGAAAAGACACTCATTCAAGGAAAATTTACTACGTTTTTCCAAGGAGATGTGTTAGGAATTTTACGCTACACAGATTGCGAAGCTTTTGTCTACGTTATTAATCCAACAGATGCAGAAGTCAAGCTAACATTTAAAGAAATTCATTTTCTGCAAAAAGTTTCTTTCACTGAGCGACTGGCGGACTGTCTTGATGAACTTATCCTTCCAGCAAAATCAGGGCAGGATTTTAAGATAATCAAAGTAGAAAATAAGATTTAAAAAGAAATACTGCTGTCAAAAGCAGTGTTTTTTCGTGTCAATTTGAACACTAAAGATGATGCTGTATAAGAAATGTATCAGAATCTTAAATTTATAAACAAATTCCTTTTCGATACGCTTTCATAGTGTTACAATGAATTGTAATTAATTTTTTGTTAGTCTCGAAAATTGTGTACTTTTACCTTTATTCGAGCAATAGGAGGCTTTATGTTGACAATTGAAACTCTCGCGCGTTTCCAGTTTGGCATGACCACAATCTTCCACTTTTTCTTTGTTCCCCTTTCGATAGGGTTAACATTGATGACCTTTATTATGGAAGCATTGTATGTTAAAACGGGCGATGAGAAATGGAAAACACGTACCAAATTCTTTGGTGCAATCATGCTATTATCTTTTGCCGTCGGAGTCGTGACTGGTATTATTCAGGAATTCCAATTTGGGATGAACTGGTCAGACTATTCACGATTTGTCGGTGATATCTTTGGAGCACCACTTGCTGTAGAAGCACTGCTTGCATTCTTTATGGAATCAACATTCTTGGGTGTTTGGATGTTTGGTTGGGACCGTATAGGCAAAAAGTTGCACTTGGCGGCACTTGGCTTAGTTATGGTTGGAACTTGGCTTTCTTCACTTTGGATTTTGGCAGCGAACAGCTTCATGCAAAATCCAGTGGGCTATGAAGTTATTGATGGTCGTGCAACATTGACCAGTTTCTCAGCTTTATTGACAAACCCACAAACAACCTTAGAATTTACCCACGTTATCACAGGGTCATTCTTAACTGGTGGATTTGCGGTTGCCGGTATCTCTGCATTCCAAATCCTTAAAAAACGTGAAGCTGATTTCTTTAAACCAGCTTTGCGTTTAGGACTCTTAGTTGCTTTGATCGGTGCGATGGGGAACTTCGTGGCTGGTGACCAACAAATGTTGGAAGTTAAAAACACTCAACCGATGAAATTCTCAGCGACAGAGGGTGTTTATGAAACAACAGAGGACCCAGCAGCTTGGGACATGATTGCTTTCTTTAACGAAGCTGATCATAAGTCTGTTTTCGGTGTGCGCATACCGTACGTGCTGTCAATCTTGACCTACCACCGTCCTTCAGGTTCAGTTGAGGGGATGAATCAAATCAACAAGGAACTGGAAGCTAAATATGGTGATCATCTGAATTACTATCCACCAGTTACAGTTCTCTTCTATACATTCCGTATTATGGCTGGTTTGAGCATGTACTTCATGTTAATTTCAGCTCTTGGGCTCTTCTGGACACGCCGTAAGAAACCTTGGATGTATGAAAAACCTGGAATGATGCGTCTTTATGGTTGGTCAATGTTCTTACCATTCCTTGCCATCACTTCTGGTTGGTTGGTAACTGAGCTGGGACGTTATCCATGGACTGTATATGGACTCTTTACCATCAAAGACTCTGTTTCACCTAACGTTTCAGTAGGAAGTTTGCTCTTCTCAAATATCGTTTACTTCCTTCTTTTCTGTGTCTTAGGTACAATCATGATTATCTTGACACGCCGTATTATGCGTGACAGTGCGCATAAGGCAGAAACAGCTTATGTTGATTTAGATCCATTCAGTAGCCATAATCTTGGGAAAGACAAGCATTCTAAATCAGAAGAAAAAGAAGAGGAGGCTTTGAAATGAGCGGATTACAATTATTTTGGTTTATCTTAATTGCAGTGCTCTTTGGGGGATTCTTCTTCCTCGAAGGCTTCGACTTTGGTGTAGGAATGAGCGTTTTGGCTTTGGCACGCAATAAACGTGAAGTCAACCAAGCAATTGCTACAATCGGTCCTTTCTGGGATATGAACGAAGTATGGCTCTTGACAGCCGGCGGTGCCATGTTTGCCAGCTTCCCTTATTGGTATGCTTCCCTTTTCTCTGGCTATTATAATATCTTATTATTAATACTCGCCTGCTTGATTTTACGTGGGGTAACCTTTGAGTTCCGTCACCGTAGCGAATCAGAAAAAGTAGAGCGTGGCTGGGAAATAATTTTAGGAGTGACAAGCTTCTTTATTCCTTTCTTGTTTGGGCTTATGTTTACCAGCATGATTCAAGGTGTTCCGATGGATGCACGCGGTGATATTTATGCCAGCTTCACAACATATGTAAACCCACTTTCGCTTGTTGGTGGTGTTGCTGTAGCTTTGATGAGTTTCTTGCATGGTTTGAACTACATTGCTTTGAAGACAGAAGGAAACATGCGCAAACGTGCGAATGACCTTGCAAACAAACTTTACTTTGTGCTTTATGCAGGTGAAGTTGTCTTTGCTCTCTTGATTGCTATGAAGACAGATTTCATTGAAAAACATGCAGCTTTAACAATTGGCTTGTTAGCCGTTATCGTTCTCTTGACTGTTTTTGCACATGTTTCGGTTGCTAAAAAACGTGAAATGTCAGCATTCTTATCTTCTGGTTTGACTTTCCTTGCATTGGTTGCTTTACTTTTCCAAGGGTTGTTCCCACGTGTAATGATTGCTGAAAATCCGGCTTACAGTATCTTGATTAAGGATGCAAGCTCAACACACTATACTTTGACAACCATGTCCTACATCACAATAGCAATCTTGCCATTTGTGCTTGCTTATATGGCGTGGACTTACTACATTTTCAGAAAACGTATCAGTGAATAATTGATTCTAAAATTCCTTTTTTAAAGGAATTTTTTATTAGACAAAAGTGAAGAAGAGCATGAATTTATAAGCAGTTTCAAAGGCTTGATACTCATATTTTGTTATAATAAAAGTTATCATATGAATAAGAATAGGTAATTAAAAAATGATTGACAGAACTCTATTTACTCTTCCAGGAGTACGTAAGATTCTTCCCGCTCTTGGAGGGCTCGCCCTACTTCAAGCGCTTTGTATTTTAGGACAGGCTTTATTTCTGTCTCAAGCGATAACAGGATTGTGGCAAGGTCAAGAACTCATGCAGGTTCTGATCTATATTATTGGCTTTTTCCTGAGCTTTTTTGGGCGAGAAGTAGTAAACTTTTTACGTCAATATATGCTTGATAAGGTTTCTTACCGTTTAGCAGCAGATATGCGTGGACAGATTCTTGAAAAAGCTTTTAAACTTGGACCTTCCGTCTCACGTGAAATGGGAACAGGAAATCTGACATCGACAGTTATTTCTGGTATTGATGAGGTCGAAACTTATATCAAATTGGTGCTTTCTAAAGTTTTGAACATGATGATTATACCAATTCTCTTGCTGATTGCGATTGCCTTTTTGGATTTGCAGACGGCGATTGTATTGGCGATTGCCTTTCCCTTTGCCATAATCTTCATGATTTTGTTGGGATATGCTGCACAAGGGCAGGCAGACAGACAGTATAAGAGTTTCCAACTTTTATCCAATCACTTCTTAGATTCGCTCCGCGGGATTTCGACCTTAAAATATTTTGGCTTATCAAAAACATATGCCAATTCCATTTATCAAACGTCAGAACGTTTCCGTAAAGCAACAATGGCTACGTTACGTGTCGCAATTCTATCGACCTTTGCACTTGACTTCTTTGCAACCTTGTCTGTGGCTACGGTGGCTTTGTTCTTAGGACTACGTCTTATGAACGGCGCCATTCTCTTGTTCCCAGCCCTGGCTGCTTTGATTTTAGCTCCGGAATATTTCTTGCCTTTGCGTGACTTTTCCTCGGACTACCATGCAACGCTAAATGGTAAAAATGCTTACGCCAGTGTTAATGAAGTGTTGCAAACAGAAGATTATCTAACTGAACTTTTACCAGAGCCTATCCGGTGGACAGAGCAGTCACAACTGAAGCTCCATAATTTGAGTAAAGTTTTTGAAACAGGACGTGGTGTCTCAGATATCAATTTGGAACTGCAAGGCTTTACCAAGGTAGCCATTGTCGGCGAATCGGGGTCAGGTAAATCGACATTGTTAAGTATGCTTTCAGGGTTTCTTAAGCCCAGTGCGGGCGAAATCCAGCTCAATGAATTTCAGCTGACCTCACTTAACGATGAAAAATTCCGCCAGTCTTTACAATTTATCCCTCAAAACACTTATATTTTTGCAGGAACTTTACGTGCTAATTTAGCCTTTTATCAGCCAGAAGCTACAGATGAAGCCATCATTCATGCAGCTGAACTTGCCGGTTTGAAAAACTTGCTAGAAGAAATCGGGTTGGATGCAAATATTGGTGCAGGAGGTCGTACCTTATCTGGGGGGCAAATGCAACGTGTGGCACTCACACGAGCATTTCTCTCTCAAGAAAGAAATATTCTTTTCCTTGACGAGCCAACGGCGCACCTTGATGTAGAAACGGAACTGGAGATAAAGGAAAACATTCTGCCACTCTTTGAGGACAAGCTCGTCTTTTTGGCGACTCACCGCTTGCATTGGCTGCCTCAGATGGACTTAATTCTCGTCCTCAATGAAGGTAAGCTCGAAGCCGCAGGTTCACATAAAGAACTCTTAACGACTAATACATACTATCAAGAGCTCTTGCGTGAGATGAGAGGTTAAACAGCATGATTGTAAAAACAATGGAGAAAAAATGAAGAAGATTCTTTTCAATAATGATTGGATCACACCTTTTCTGCGTAAATATCGTTTCGGAATGATTCTTGCGATTATTTTAGGAACAATAACGATGTTTTGCGCTGGCCTGCTTATGTTTTCAGCGGGCTACGTGATTTCAAAATCAGCAACTAAACCCGAAAACATTTTGATTATCTATGTGCCTGTTCTGATGGTACGTGTCTTTGGTATTTCACGGCCTGTGGTGCGCTATATTGAACGCTTAACATCCCACAACTGGATTTTACGCATCACCAGTAATCTTCGTCGTAAGCTTTATCTTCGATTGGAAAAATCGGCGATTGGTTTGTCTGAACGCTACAAATTAGGTGACCTTCTTGGTTTGCTTAATGAAGATATAGCGAATATTCAAGACTTGTTCTTACGGACTCTTTTCCCTTTGATGATTGTGGGTTCTTTATCTGTAGCTCTCATCATCGCTTCAGGCGTTTTCTCGTTAACCCTGGCTCTTGTGGTTGCCTTTTTCTTAGGCTTGATGGTTATTGTGCTTCCTTACGTATCACTCAAAGTGTCAGCCAAATATGACCGAGATTTGAAAAATTACCGGAATCAACTCTTTTCAGACTTGACAGATGATGTTTTAGGTTTGCAAGACTGGGTTTTATCAGGCAGAAAAGAAGATTTCTTGCTTGATTATCAAACCTCAGAAAAAGCAGCACGTCAGATTCAAGAAAAATTACTGAGTTATGTACGGAAACGTAACCTTGTGTTGCAGCTCATCTTTGCTTTACTTGTAGTCTATCTGATTGTTTGGTCAGGTTCAACCTTAAATACGGGAGATGCACCGAACTACATTGCTGCTGTTTCTCTAGCTGCCTTTCCTTTGTTTGATGCCTTTGCACCTTTGTCTGACGCTGTTGTTGAGACACAACGTTATGGTGATTCTGTTCAGCGTCTCAATGATTTACCTGATGTTAAGGAAGATGTGCGACAAGAAACGATTACGGAGACAGACTTACAAATTTCTAACTTAAGTTTTGCTTTTGATGATAAGCTTATCTTTGATGATTTAAATCTCCATATCAAAAAAGGAGAGCATGTCGCGATTTTAGGTCGCTCAGGAGTAGGTAAATCAACCTTAGCAAGCCTTATTCGTGGGGATTTTATTGCACAGCAAGGGACTTTGGATTTGTCCGGAATTGCACCAGCTTATGCCAATAATGTTGAAGAAAAGATTGGTGTCATTAACCAAAGCCCATATATTTTCAATGCCAGCATCCGTTCCAATCTTAGCTTGGCTCGGCTTGATGCCAGTGACGAAGAAATTTGGAATGCTTTAGAGCTTGTAGGCTTGAAAAAAATGGTGGCTTCCCTGCCTGATCAACTCAACGAGGTCGTGGATGAAGCAGGACTACGTTTCTCAGGGGGGGAACGCCAGCGTTTAGCCTTAGCACGTATTTTGCTGTCCGATGTCGATATGGTTATCTTGGATGAACCGACGGTTTCGCTAGACCCGATTACCGAAAATCAACTGTTGCGTCTCTTCTTTGAGCGCTTAAAAAACAAAACGATTATCTTTATCACTCACCATCTGTTGGGTGTACAACACATGGATCGTGTTATCTTTTTAGAAAAAGGTAAAATCAAGCTTGATGATCAACCGGAATACCTTTTTGAACACAATGAAGACTTCCGTAAGCTTTATCAAATGGACTTAGGAACTAACGACGATTAAGAGTCGTTAGTTTTTATATTGACAAAACGAAATAAAAGTATTAAAATGTATTTTGTTAGCTTATATATGAGTTAAACTAAATATTAAGGAGAATAACTGTGTCAGCAGAAACAAATAAATTATTACACCTCTTTTCAAAACTACTTCATAATCCTCAACTTCTCATGGCTTTGCATATGGAAAGAATGACAAGTCGACTCGGAGAAAAAAAATCGCGTACAGGCGCACAAGGGCTTTTGGTTGAACTCTGGAAGGCTGATGGGCTGACTAATGCTGAAATCGCTGAAATCTTAGATATCCGACCTTCAAGCGTAACTGCTCAAGTGAAGAGCTTAGAGCAACGTGGCTTAGTTAAACGTGTTACAGACGAAAATGATAAGCGAGTGAGCCGTGTTTTCTTGACGGAAGAAGGCAAGCAAGCTCAAGTTGAACGTAAAGAAAGTCAAGATGACTTATCAGAAGGCATCTTTGGTAATCTTACAGAAGAAGAACAAGTTCAACTGATTAATATTTTGGAAAAACTTGAAGAAGCTAATCCAGCTGATGAGGAATGTGATTTCCGCTTTGGTGGTGGCATGCGTCCTGGCGGCTTTGACCCACGAATGATGCATCATATGGGTAGAGAAATGGAAGCAAAAATGAGAAAAGAAATGCGCCGTCAGATGCGAGATGCTCATAACCCCTGGAATTTTGGCCATAATCCACGCAGCAGAAGAGACGACAACTGGGACGATTTTTAAAATAAGCTTAAATCAGTCTAAGGTCCTAAGTTCTTTGTTACAATTTAAGGTATAATAGAAATATCTTTATTATTAGAAAGAAGAAATTATGCCCGTATTAGAATTAAAAAACATTAGGAAATCATACTTTTTAGGTAAAGATGAATTTCCGGTGCTCAAGGGGATTGACCTTGAGTTTGAGCGTGGAGACTTTGTCAGCTTACTCGGTGAGTCCGGTGGTGGTAAATCAACCCTGATGAATATCATCGGTGGCTTGGACCGTGAATATGATGGTGATGTTATCATCGATGGTGTCGCGCAAAAGGCGAAGAAAGAAAAAGATATGGATGCCTATCGCCGTGATACTATCGGCTTTATCTTCCAGTCTTTCAACTTAATCAACTACTTAAGTGTGCTTGACAATATCTTGATTAGCTTGAAAATGACAAGCCTATCAGAAAAAGAACGTGTCGAACGTGCAGTTGAGCTAACCAAACAAGTTGGCCTTTACGAACACCGTAAGAAAAAACCCGCACAGTTATCTGGCGGGCAAAAACAACGTGTAGCCATTGCGCGGGCTTTGGCCAGCGATCCTGAGATTATCCTTGCTGATGAGCCTACAGGAGCGCTCGATTCGCAAAATACGAAAGAAGTATTGGCACTTCTTCGCCAAATCGCACAGTCTGGTAAGACAGTCATTGTCGTCACTCACTCTCAAGAAGTCGCTGACTATGGGACACGTACGATTCGTCTGGCAGACGGGCAAATTATTGGAGACGAGCGTGACAAGCCAGCTTATCCTGTGCCAGATGAAGCAAAATCCTTCAAGACAAAGGCACTTTCTTATGGTGATGTGGTTAAAACAGCCTTTAAGCACTTTACAAACACTTGGAAAATCAATCTTCTCATTGCTATTGGTACAGCTATTGGCTTGTTCTCTGTTATTTTCTTCCTTGGTCTAGGGACTGGGGCAACAAAATATATGAATGATCAGGTGACAAGTTTGGCAAACCCTAATATTATTTCCGTGGTTCAACGTGATCCCGCAAATAACCAAGGAAAAGACAATGACGAAGCCTTCTCTATTGCACAGCAAACAATGCTTGGTATCTCTGATGCAAACATCAACAAGTTGAAGGACTTGGATAATGTTAAAACAGTAGATGCAGGGATTACAAAAGCAGGTGCTGTGACTCTTGACTATAAGGGGCAAACAACAAGTAGCCAAGCGATTATGTCTTGGACACCGATGATTCAGTCTTCAACGTTACATGCTGGTTCAGAACCTAAAGGTAAACAAATCGTTATCTCTGAAGCAGACATGAAGAAGTTTGATCAAAAAGCATATGAAGCAAAAGACTGGAAAGCTGTGATTGGTAAAACAGTCAAAGTAAGCTTCCAAACTGTGGATAAAAACAATACTCCTGTGACTATCACAGAAGATATGGAAATCTCAGGCGTCTTGCAAGATATGCCAATGGTTGGCACTTTGACTTCAACAGAGGCATTGAAAGAAATGCTTACTGCAAATAATATCGATGCGATGCCAAACACAGCCTACGTCACTGTGACAGATACTGATAAAGTTAAAGATGTAACCAAAGCTATCAATGATATCAAAGATAATGACAAACTTGTGTTTGCCTCAACAAATATCGGTAGTATGTTGGATACAATCACAGATATTACAGGGATTGTCTCAACCGTCTTGGCTGCCATTGCTGGTATTAGCTTGATTGTTTCAATCTTTATGATTGTGGTAACAACTTATATGTCCGTTGCTGAACGTACTAAAGAAATTGGTGTCCTTCGTGCCTTAGGTGGACGTCGTAAAGATGTTTCTCGCATGTTCACAGCCGAAAGTGTTATCCTTGGCTTGTCATCGGCAGTTATTGCGATTGCTCTTGCCTTTGCGGGACAAAGCATCATCAACAAAGCTTTGCATAGCTTAGTCGGCGGAAATATTGTTCAGATTACTTCTGGCCATATTATCTTTGCCGTAATTATCGCACTGATTATCGCTTTACTTTCAAGTCTTGCACCAGCAGCACGTGCAGCACGTTTGAACACTATCGAAGCTTTGGCTGCTGATTAATATATATGGATAAGTTCTGCTGAAAAGCAGGACTTTTTTTATTTCTCCATTATCTTTCTATTCCTCTTATCTCAGTGCTGAGTGCTCTAATATTATTTTGATAATTATAATAAAAATATTACAATTATATTATCTAAGTGTTATTGGAGTTACTCGATGATAACGAAATACTTGACGAGGTAAATGCAATGGCTTATAATTTTTCAGCACAGCACAGCACAGCACAGCACAGCACAGCACAGCACAGCACAGCACAGCACAGGCGGTAATTTCCTGTTCTTTTTCGCATACATCAAAACGTCCTGTAAAAATGGGCGTTTTTTCCGTATCCGCTCGCTCTTTAATAAAAAGAAAGTAAAGCGAGGTGAGGAGAAATGAGACAAAGAAAAAGAAAGTTGATAACCATAGCTATATTGGCTCTAGCTCTACTTATTGGTGGTACATTTGCTTATACTGCTTTTAACCAACAGGCGATCAATGACCGTGCTAATGCCTTCAGAAGCCACGCTCCTGGCCGTATTCATGATTATTACAATAGAGATACAGGCAACAAGGATATTTTTGCCGAAAACTACGGACATGATGCCGAGGGAGAGGAGCCTATTATGGTACGTATTCGTCTGTCGGAATACATGGCTATTCAAATACTGGGCGAAGATGATTTCATCCCTGTAGTTGAACATTCAGAACGTGATGATACGCGCACATGGACGCCTTATAGATCAGCCCAAAACGATATCAATGTACGTACAGGAGACTCGCTAGCCTTCAATGACTATATCAACCTCACTTTTGGCTGGCAGCGTGCAGGGCAAGAAGCACCTTGGTATATGCCCACCTTTAACCATGAACTTGAGAGTTTGAAAACAGCAGCCGCAGGACATGCCCGTGACTATATCCAAGGGGATGGTGCCAAAGATGGCGAAACAGATGGCACCACACATCCGGGAGATGGAACAGATTCTTTTTGGTCTGAAAGTGGTCCCAACAGCTCTTATGACAATAGCGCAGGCACTTGGCCGGGCGCAGCCATTATGCAAGAGACAAAACAACACCTTGTCCAAGAGCGTGCACCAATGACGCTTCAGCAATGGGAACAATTAAATCCTAACCAAAGATTCGGCAACTTCTGGGTGCTGGACCATAATACAGGTTGGGCTTATTGGGCCGAATTACTGGAAGCAGGGCAAGCCACATCTTACCTGCTTGATGCGGCTGTAGTGAGAGATGAAGTAGTCCGAAGAAGCTTTGTCAACGGCTCTTATTACTACGCCATCCATGTGGACAGCCAAGTCATCTCTCCTCTAGACATGGAAAGATTTTTAGAGCCCGAGGAAGAAGGCGCACCTGTCGACACACGCTTGCAGGCTCTCATTGAAACTGTCGCAGGCGATGGCAACCCACGCTGGAATAGAGATTCAGATATAAGCGACTTTAACTTTGAAATCATGAGACCGGGACGTATCTTTACTATGGCGGGTCAGCAGTTCCGTTATTTAGAAGATATGGGCGGTGGGAACCATATGATTATTCGGAATCAAGTAATCGCTGGGGGAATTAATTGGAATAACATAACAACTGAAGTTAACAGATGGTACACTCAAGATTTTCTCCCAGCTGATTCAGTGCTTCGGGCGCAGTTGGAAGAGTATGTGGCGCCAGTAGCCACCACCTTCACTACTGGAACTTTGAATTGGGATGCTGCTCAACGACCAGCGAGTGGGATTGTTGCTAATTTGCATACTTTCTCCGTCCCTTATGCAGATAGAACAAGAGCTGTTCCAGGCGGTGTCCGTCGTGCCTTTAATCTTTCCGTCGCAGATGTGAGCCATTTGACATCTATAGGTAGTTTCTTTGGCATGGCAGATCGTTGGGGTCCTAATAATATGTCGTGGTGGACACGTACTCCCGCTACTGCAACCAGTGCTTGGTCTGTGTGGCAAGATGGCATGTGGGGTCACGGCGGTCACGGCAATCCCTTTAATAGTTTTAACGGCGGAGTCCGCCCAGCCCTCATCATCCATCAGTAAGCTCTAAAGAAAACTAGCATGTATAGAGCAAAAATTAACAAATCCTAAGCGCAGTGTATTGTCATTAATTTCTGCTATAATAAAGAAAAAACGCAGGAGGTCTTTATGGCATATAAAGTTAATTTTAAAGAAGGACAGGTGGAAACGACAGGACTTGAAAGTTCACCTGTAGCAGAAAGTCTTGCAGGCTTGCGTGCCAATGAAGCCCGTTATTTCTGGAACAAATATAAATTCGAATACGTCACTTTTCCTGCTGTGGAAAAGGAAAAAGAAGTCGCTTGGTTGAAAAAACTGCTGAAAGAGGAGCGCGATTTAGAGTTTTCATCTCCCATTTTGGAAGTCGCGATTTATGAAGACGAAGATATCTACTGGCCAGAGTTTTACTTTGAAGATGGCTTGGTCCTTAACGTTCTCTATGAGAAAACAGCTGAGGAAGGGAAGAAACCCAAACGTGCTGTCGGCTTCAAACTTTCTGCAGGGATGGAAATTCCACAAGAACTAGAAGGAAAATTCAAATTTGCCCGCCAACGTTCAAAGCTTGCTGGCGAGATACGTGGGTCATTCTTTGTGTTGAAGCAAGAGTGGGTTTAGAAGTAAAGGGAATATTATATTATAAATATTTATTAAAAACTGCGGCTTACGAGAAGTCAGTAGTTTTTTTTATACTTTTTTGAAAAAATATTCTTTATGGATAAAACTTCTATGACGATTTAGAATTTATTTTTAACTTCAAATAATGGATTAAGATTGTACATTTACTGATATTATGTAAAAAATTAATTTTTTTATAATTTATATAAGTTGTAGTATAACTCTGAATTTCACGTTATCTAATATGATTTTCTAAATTTCACAAAGAAATATAATTGAAAAAATTCTTTATTTTTCCATAAAAATTTTGATGAGCATATCAAAATGAGAAAAAAATTTTCTATGTTAAATTAATATTGTTAACAGGTTTTCTTTAGAATTTTGATAGTTTTATGGGAATTTAATTTGAGCTGTTAATTTATAATTTTCCTTTGTTACTATTTTTCAAAGGTTAACTAAATGTAAAACAGAAAGGAAAAATTTTATGTGAAATATAAATTTATTATTCTAGGATTACTTCTTTTTGGGGGAAGGGTGACGCTTAACGGTCATGCGAACTCATTATCGACCAATGTTCATGTAGGCTTCTATGAAGCCCCGAGCACAGTTTCTTCTCCACCTTCTGAGACGCAGAATTTGAATGAACTTCCAATTAATGATTCATCGTATCAGATGCTGCCTCGCACAGGGGAAACTACATCTTCAATATCACTTATTGGAGGAATTACTATTGCTTTAGGTATTCTTCTCATTCATAGAAGAAAAAATACTTAATATTAAACTTATCGTTCTTTAGAAAGGAACATTTTCGTGAAAAAAATTATCACACTTTCAACAGTCGCACTTTCAACACTAGCTTTATTAGGCGCAGGAACAGTTTCTGCGGATAGCGTTGACCAAAATCAATTTAATTCTGAAGGCACAGTGAACTTCACCGCAGCACCAGATACTTCTAATCCAGGTGTCGTTGATCCGGAAAACCCTGGTGGAGGAGTTGACACTGGTATCCCTGGCGTACCTGGTGTTATTGCTTTGGACTATGCTTCAAATCTTGATTTTGGTACACACGAAATTTCAGAAAAAACAGCAACTTACTATGCTTCGACAGATGAAAAAACTTCTGGAGCGGACTTTGTTGCAATGCATGACCTTCGTGGTGAAGGAACATGGTCAATTACAGTAACTCAATTGTCACAGTTTAAAAACGGTGAAAATGATTTGACAGGTGCACAGTTGAGCTTTAATAAAGCTACAGCTGTATACACTGGAACTGAATCAGGTACAAGTGCTTATATGCCAACAGCTTCAAATATTACCAACTTAGCAGTAGGTACTCCAGCACCAGTTATGACATCCAATGCGGAGGGAAGCTACGGAACATATGCCGTGAAATATGGTGCAGCAGCGGACTATATAGGAAATGAAGAGGGTGGACCAATTTCCCTCAGTGTTCCTGCTGGCTCAGCCAAAGCTGGAAGCTATACAGCAACACTTGAATATGATTTGAGTGCTGTACCTAGTGCTTAAGTTGACAAATTTTAAGGATATTTGATTGTTTTTCTTGTCAATCAGATATTTCCTTTTTTGAAAAGAAGATCCATGCTTCTTTTCAAAAAAGGAATCAAGAAGACCTTATAGTAATGATGTGAGGAAGTAAGAATGAAAAATAAGTTTAAATTAGGAATAACATTAAGTTTACTTACACTTTTATCTTTTCAAGTTTCAAATTTATCAAATACCAAAGTAGAAGCGGATACCCTTGTGGGAGAAACACTTTTACCTGGTCAAGTAAGTGATACGGGGGATCATACACTAGATGATAGCTTTATCCATGATAAAAATAATTGGAATGTATTATCTGGCACCAGTGATTGGTGGAAGTGGGATTTAACGGGAAATAACTATTTTTGGTTAGCAAATTCTAAACAGGGGAGTTGGGTTTATCATATGATGGATGCAACTATTGATTTTTCACAACCTGTTTCAATTTCGACTCCTTATTACTATAGCAATGCTTCGTCAGAGTGGGGCTGGGGAGATGCTGCTGGTTTTATACTCACTCCCTCAAGTGATGAGCAGATTAAATCAAATGCTCCCGGTGCAGCAGGCCAAGGGTTAGGCATTAATGGATTATATAATACTATTTTTATGGGACGTGATCTTTATTATAATCCTAATGTTGATGGTCCTTCAAACTCATCAAATGATAAAGGAAGCGATACTCTTGAGATTCGTAAAACTAATGTTGCAGGAACACTTGAAATCTCAAATACATCAACCTATCCTTGGACACAAGTAAAAGCTCCAATGGTATTAAAACATGATGGCCTTATTTTACCATCAAATTACAGAGGGTCGGAAAAATTAGAAATAAGTTGGTCGAATATTACAACAAATATAAGTGGCACATATACAGGAACACTCACTATTTCATCTACACCAGATTCTGAATTCAATAACAGCGGTAAGTATGGGAAAGTATCTATTTCCCGTGTAGTAACTCTGCAAAGGAACATGTCTTTTGGTAGTATCGGTGTTACCGGCTCTAACACAGGCATTATTAAAGAAGGTAATGTATCAAAAGATTCCACATTCAGCGCTATGCGTGGAACAGCAGATGTCAAAGTAAATTATATTGATTCAACCACCAATAAACCAATCAAAAATGTAGCCTCATCAACAATTAAAGGTAATACAGGAGAATATGTTGGCATAGGCAGTGGTATGTTAATATATTTCGATTACAATGCACCTGATATAAAAAATTATAGCTTTTTAAAAGGTGATTATCTTAAAATAAGTAATAGCAAATCTAATGTCCTTAATGCTTACTACACACCAAAGAATGAAACGGCATCCTTTAAGACATATTATACTAAGGGAACACCGGGTACTGGTGATATCACAGATTCAGTCACAGGACTTGTAGGAGGAGCTCCAGACTCAACAGTTTCTCTTGTTTCAGGGAAAGCTTCCTCTCTTCCAGCAGTACTCACTCTTTCAGGGAACTATGACGGAGCTATTGGAAGTGTTCCAAACTTAACCATTCCGGAAGGTTATGAAGTTGATCATGTTGTTGGACCAGATGGACAAGGAGGAAAAACTTATCCTGATTTAGCTTCCGCTTTAGCAGCTAATCCAAATTTTGACGATGTTTCAAATAATGCTTGGGCCAATTATTTCAGTATTTATCTGAAAGCTAAGAAAGCAAGTACGAACTTTACTTATAAATATGTAGAAGGAACTCGCCCCAATGCACCAGGACTTGCGGGACCTTTGACACAAAAAGGAGTGACGGGTGCCATTATTAAAGACCCTACGAAAGATTTAAGCGCTCTTCCTACTGGGGCAACAATACAAAATGTAACAGCACCTGATGGAAAAAGCTATGCCACACTTTCAGAAGCTGTAGCATCTGAGAATAATAAATACTTCACAAGTACTTCAAGTAATTTTATGATTAATGTCATAGCTCCTCCCGTGTCCGTAACAATAGATAATGCACCAGATTCAGATTTTGGAACGCAGGAACTCAAGGGTAAACCCATCTATGACATGGTTCCCCAAAGTCCTTTAATTGTAACGGATGATACCGCTTCGGATAGAGGATGGAGAGTAACAGCAAATCTGACCCAACAATTTACAACTGAATCAGGAGAAATAATTAAAGATGCAACAATGAAGTTTTCTAAAGCCAAAGTAATACCAGGAGTAGGAAATACTTCAACAGCTCCTACAAGTTATGATTTTACTTTATCTGAAGACATGCCTACACTAGTTTCTTCTGCCAAGATAGGGGCAGGTCAAGGACAGTGGCAGTTACAGTTTCCAAGGGTATCCTTAAATACTAATGGATCGTCATTGAAGATAAATCAAGAATATCATGCAACTGTTGAGTGGGAAATTAGTAATGTTCCTCAATAATCCTTGGAAGATGATTTAGTAGTAATATTTGTTGAAAGTCTAATCCGCACTTTTAATAAGAAGTATGGATTAAATTTTTTTGAAATGGTTTAAATTAAAAAAGTGAAGAAGAAATATGAAAAATTATTTTGAATATATTTTTAGCAGAGATACATGTCAGCAGTTATCAATTTTAGAAATTCTTTTTAATTCCCAAAGAGGCGCAAATATTGAAATGTTAATAAAATCTATAGGAGCAGACAGAAGGATCGTTTTAAGACATCTCAAGTATATAGACAATATAGCAAGTGAACTTGAAATTGATAAATTAAAAGTTCACCCGAAGTCAAGGGAACGGTTGTTTTTAGGAAATAAGTTAGAATATTATCGTTTAAGAATTTCATTAATGAAAAAAGAACCTATGCTAACATTTATTGAACTATTTTTAGATAATAAATCCGTAAACTTAACATCATTTTGTAAAGAAAATTTTATAAGCGAAAGTACATTTAGAAGAAAACTTCAAAGTGCCAATATCTTATTAAAACTTGCTGACAGCAAGTTCGTTGTACGCAAAAATAGAATATATTTGTTGGGAGAAGAAAGAATCATTCGCTATGCTCTTATAAGTTTTCTTTGGAGAGTGTATCGTGGAATAGAATGGCCTTTTAAAGGGGTTGATGAAAAGCAGGTTGATAAGATAATCTCTTTAATTATTCCCTCCAAAAAATATTTAAATGCTGGAAAAAGAAAACATTTTGCTTTTTACTTTGCTGTTTTTGTTTCTCGAGCGCAATCAGAAAATATCATTTCAGAAAAGTTACTTCCAAAATACGCTAAAGCACTTATTTCAAATAGTTATTATAAGGAAAAAATAACTAGGATTATTAATAAAGAACTAACTCTACCACAGGTAGAGTTAGAATTTATGTTATTGATATTTTATATTTTTCCTGAATGTTACGAAGAGTTTCAAGGAATTGATAACACCCTCGATATATTAAAAAAATATTCTCGTCGCAGCTACATCAGTATTATACACTTTGTTAGTTTTATGAAAAAAAGACACCCTAAGTGGAATGATAAGCAACCTAAAAATGCTCTTTTTTGGCCTGCGATGATTTCAGCACGAATTTTTGTAGATATATTTAAGCTAACCTATTTTAACACTTCGGCTGTACGAATATATAGTCATGTAACAGTTGATTATCCTAACTTACTACCAACTATCAAAAAAAATATCCTTTCTCATGAACCTCGGTTACCTAAAAACACTGTGAAATCATTGACTTTACGCTATGGTCAGGCCTATGTTATGGAATTTTCTCCTCAAGATTTCGAGATAGAAATAACTATATTGCTTCTAACAGATGGGGCAGCTTATATTGATGAAATTACTATTAATAGGATTCAAAATCTCTTAAAGAATCGTTTTAATATTAAACTATTAGTTGGTGAAACTAATGTTGTACCTGATTTAATTTTAGCTACGGATATGGTTGATTTAAGATATCCTCATATAAAAAAATTATATATAAATCCTGAGATTTCATTAAAAGATACAGAAAATATTTTTCGCGCTTGTGATAATATAAAAAAAAAAAAAAAAAGAAATGATTTAATGCAAAGTTCGTTATAGAAAATTTATTAACTAGCATTGATTTTATTTTCACTACATTGCGAGATAATGTAATAGAATTAATAATGAGTTTCTTCTGGAAAAGAAGATGTTTAGAGTAAAAGATTTAGGTCAATAAGAATTATTATTAATTTAAAGAAGTAAAAAATAGAATGTAAAATTTTACTATTGTAATTCCATTCTATTTTTTAATTTCTATACTTTCAATAACTTTTTTAACTTTGCTTCATTGTAACCAATTAAGGAACTATCGGAAGATATTATTATTGGATCTCGTAATAGATAAGGTTTTTTCTCTAAATATGCTAGACTTTCACTAAATCGTAATTCCTTTGCTTTCTTTTCTTCAGCGTAAAGGAAGAAGAAAGCAAGTCCTCTACGTAGAATATAGGGGACGTCTATATCCGATAAATAAAGTGATTGAAAAATATCACCTTCGGAGATACTATTTATATTCTGGATATTAATGTCTAAATTTTGTTGCTTAAACCACTCAATAGCATCTTTAGAAGCTTTGGAATGTTTTCTATAATAAAGTTTAATCATTTCTTAGAATGCCTCTCTAATGTTATTTTTTGGAAAAAAGTTTAAGTTAGTATAGCCCTTAAACAATTTATGATACTCTTTTATAGTAAGAATAATTTAAATGAACACTATATAATCTAACACTCTAAGTTAGATATTTCTACAGTTTTGTTCAAGAAAAGATTTTATTGAATTTAAAGAAATATTACATTTTATTGAACATAAAAGTAGTAAGGAGAAGTATTTTAAAAAAATTGCTCAAGTTTTGGTAGAGTACTTTTAACTATTTTTAAATATACTTATACTTTGACTTTCTGTCTTTGCAGGTAACACTAATATAACTTATGTCAAATTACGTATTCAATTCACTCTTTTTTTGATATTTTTATTTTGGATAAAAAATTCGTAAATAAGTTTTTAATACAATATAAGAAGTATAGAAGTGAAAAATATAGATATTTTACTAAAATCAAAATTCTAGTTGCAGTTTTAAATTATAAAGTCATTGTTAAACTAAATACACGCTTGGCCGAGTGATCTCGGAAAGAAAGGATAATTGAAAAAATGGATAATTATTTTGAATATATTTTCAGTAAAGAAACATGCCAACAAATATTGCTTTTGGAACAACTATATAATAATCCACTGGGCTTAGATATTGACGAATTGGGTGATAAAATTGACTTAGAACGAAGAACACTACGGCGGCATTTATCTTATATTAATGATGTGGCTAATGAATATGTGGTTATGTCAAAACCGATAATTTTTCAAAAAAAGAAATATGTATTTACCGGAAGCAAGTCTGAATACTATGCCTTAAAGTGTAATATTTTAAAACCAGAACCTCTTTTAAACCTTTTTGAACTATTTTTAAATAGCCAATCAGTAAATTTTATAGATTTTTGTAAAGAAAATTTCATGAGCGAAAGTACGGCAAGAAGAAAATTAAAAAAGGCCAATATTTTGTTGCAAAGTATAGGGATGAAACTGACTATTAGAAAAGATGAGATTTACATTATTGGTGAGGAACGAATTATTCGTTATTCGCTTATTAGTTTATTTTGGAGAGTATATCGTGGTACTGAGTGGCCTTTTGAAAATGTTGACGAGGGAAGAGTAGAAAATATAGTTTCTTCTATTATTTCATCAGGTCGGTACATAAGTTACGGTAAACGTAAACATCTTGCTTTTTATCTTGCTACTTTTATTTCTCGATCACAGTCAGGAAATGTTATTTCCAAGGCACTTTTGCCGGAATACTCTTCAGCGCTTATTGCTAATAATCATTATATGGGAGAATTATCACAATTAATTGAGCAAAGTTTCAAGCTGCCACAAGTAGAACTAGAATTTATCTTACTTATTTTTTATATTTTCCCAGAATGTTACGAAGAATTTCATAGTGTTGATGATACCCTTGCAATTTTAAAGAAATATTCTCGTCGAAGCTATAGTAGTATCATGAATTTTGTTGCTTTTATTAAAAAAAGACATCCAAAGTGGGATAAAGATAGTCCGAGCACTCCTTTTTTTTGGCCGATGCTTATTTCGGGGCGCTTATTCGTCGATATCTTTAAAGATGCATACTTTTGGAGTACGTATATTCAAGCATGCTGGAACTGATTATCCTAGATTCTTACCAACAATTAGAAAAAGCATCCTTTCTCATGAACCAAAACTAGCGACAAATACTTTAAAGTCATTGACATTGAGATATGGGCAGGCGTATATTATGGAGTTTTCCCCTCATGATTTTGAGCCTAAGATCAAGATACTACTTCTTACAGATAGTGCAATGTATATAGAAAAAATTATTAGTCAAAGAGTTGAAAATCTTTTAAAGTACCGGTTTAACTTTATTCTAGAGATTGATCGTCCTAGCTCTACTCCTGATTTAATTTTAGAAACTGATGTAATTGACACGAAGTATTCTGATTCTAAAAGACTGTTTATTAACTTAGAGGTTGCTCCGAAAGATAGAGAAAATATTCTTACAGCTTGTAAGGATATTTTGAAAGAAAAATATTAATATTAAAATAGATTTATATATTTTTTTGAAGGAATAAATATATGAATCAGAAGTTGTTTACCTTCCAAGAGAAGTTAATATAAATAGATTCACCCTTAATGAAAAAGTTTAGAATACAAGATTATATTTATAAAAGAGTAAAACTTTAAAAGATATTGAAATAAAACAGAAAAACAACAACTCATTAGGGTAATTACAATTATCTAATGAGTTTTATACTTGCTTCAATGACTAGGAATAAAAAGATGCCAATCCATTAAATTGTATACAAACTTAGCGTTCAAAAGCGCATTGATTCTCTGGATTGGAAAATTAAGAACATAGATAGTATTGAATGAAGTTTATGATGGATTCTATTATACTTATTCATTTCATATTATTTATAAAATGTCTGTAGATAGAGCACAAAAAGCCATTACTAATCTAAAAAAGCTACATCTTTGTTACAGTAAATCAGTTAATTGAGTCCCGGAAAAACTTGAAAATGGAAAAATTAATTAATATTAAAAATAGTAAGCGTTGTGAAAATAAATGAAGAGGTAATTTCTTATGTAGTATGAAACTGCCAAAAGGTTTTAAGAATGCTATAATAAGAATATGAACACTGAAATGAGAGAAAAACTAAGAGTAGCCTCGCTCTTAGCGATGAACGCTGGATTTATGGATGCTTTTTCCTTTTTCCACTTTGATGGGCGCTTCATTGGGATGCAAACGGGGAACATGATACAGGCAGCGGTTTATTTAGCCAAAGGAAATTTTGTACGTGTAGCAGATTTTATTATTCCTGTTCTTTTCTTTTCTTGTGGAGTAATTTTTAAAAATATATATTCTTATTACTTAAGGAAGAAGAATAAGCCGGATACGATTTATTTGCTCTTATTGCAGTGGACAGGTGTGACCGTATTTACCTTACTTTATGCTACGGTTTTAAAATTACCTGTTTCCATTTTTGTTGGCTTTTTATCATTCTTCATGGCCATTCAGCACGATACTTTTAGTAAAACAAGAGGCCTTCCTTACGGAAGTATCATGATGACCGGAAATTTGAAATCAACCATGGTCAACTTAACGAATTACGCGTTAACACACGAACAACGCTACTTACAAAACTTCCGTGTCTTTGCTAGTCTGGTCAGCGCCTTCTTCTTAGGGACTATCTTGGGTACTTATAGTGCCGATATCTTTGGCAACTGGACCTTACTGGTATCTAGCACATTTTTAATTATCGTTTACTTTATGTTAAGGTTTGAAAGAGAGGAGACAATATGAAATTAACAGCACTTGGTGTATGGGGCGGATATCCCACACGTGATGCAGGCACAACTTCTTATTTATTACAAAGTGAAGAAGGATTTAACCTTTTATTGGATGCTGGATCACGTGCCGTGACGGAACTTGAGCATGAGCTTTCACCCAATGATTTGGATGCAATCATCTTGAGCCACTACCACGAAGACCACATAGCAGACTTAGGCGCTTTGCGTCAATATCGTCAGCTGCAAACAGTGAAACCAGAAATGTTGCCAATTTATGGTCATCAGGAAAATGAATACGAATTTTCAAAATTATCTTTGGAAAATGTCAGTGAGGGAATTGCTTATGATGTCGAAAACGGCACATCTGTTGGACCCTTTGATATTCAGTTCTTAAAAACAGTGCATCCTGTTATTTGCTACGCGATGCGTATTGTTGAGAGAGCGACAGGACAGGTCTTAATTTATACAGGAGATACGGGCTATTTTGCAGAACTTGTTGATTTTTCCAAAGATGCGGATATCTTGCTAGCTGACGTTTATTTCTTCAAGGATAAGGCCAAAATGCCTAACCACTTGTCCAGTGTAGAAGCAGGAAAAATTGCAGCACAAGCCAATGTGAAAAAACTAGTCCTCACACATCTGCCACAAGTTGGTGACTTACAAGTATTACGTGAGGAAGCGCAAGAAGCAGCAGGAAATATACCGGTTGACTTGGCTCAACCCCATATGAAATGGACGGTATAATGGAGTTTAGTCAGCAAGAAAAAGAGTATTTCATGCAGCAAGCACTGCTTGAAGCCCAAAAGGCAGCAGAAAATGAAGAAGTCCCCATCGGCGTGGTCATTGTACACGATGGGGAAGTAATTGGCCGCGGCTTTAACCGCCGAGAACTTGATGGCCGTGCTACGCACCATGCAGAAATTTGCGCCATTGAAGCTGCTAATGAAGCTGTGGGGAACTGGCGTTTATTAGACTGTGCTTTATTTGTTACTATTGAACCTTGTGTTATGTGTGCTGGAGCCATTGGTTTAGCTCGTATTCCACAAGTATACTTTGGTGCAACAAATCCCAAGTTTGGAGCAGCCGTAAGTTTGTATCAAATCTTAGAAGATAAACGGCTCAACCATCGTGTCACTCTAGAAAGTGGCATTTTAGAAGCTGAGTGCGCCGACATCATGAAAGATTTTTTCCAACATCGGAGAAAGAGAAATAAAGAAAAAAAAGAGCAGCTGTAACTGTTCTTTTTTAGAGGAAATTTCTGTAAGTTTTTGTTACCATAGACAAAGGATAAAATAGAAAAACGAGGTCAACCCATGGACGCCGAAAAAACTCCCAAGCAGCGCTACAAAGAAGAAACAGCACCTTACCGCGTCTGGCTCAATAGTATCAGTATTCCTATTGGATTGATTGTACTATTTATCGCTGTTTTCCTTGGATTTACAATCAATGCAGCAGGAGTAATTCTTGTTATCTTCGCCATTGTCACCCATGTTGGTTATGCAAGGATACACGCACCTAAAATCTGCCATGTAGCACCTATTCTTTATTATTTTTACAATGTACTGTCAATGTTTTATGTGATGACTCTCATCGCGCAACCGCAAGGAAGTATGCTTGTAGCTATTCTTTCTTTGATTAATTTCCTTGTATTGATTTTGGTGATTGTCTTTTATTTTATTGGAGCAAATGCTATCAAGAAACAATTTCCAACCATGAAAGAAGATTATGAACGTGCTGTGGAAGTTTATAAGGGGCGGAAATCTTCCAGTAAATGATAAAATTTTTTTGATAAAGTCAAAGCTTGTCAAAACAAGAAGAAGTATGTTATAATAAATTTCGGAGCAATAAGTTTCTTACGAAGCGTGTCAGGACCTGACGGTAGCAGCACTAAGTATGGAGCTTATGTGCTCTTTTTTTTGCCATTTTTTATATTAGTTACTCCAGAAATATAGTATAGAAATATAAATAAAGATTGATAAAGCAAGTGTTTTTCCGCGAATATAATAATGTAAGTTGTGTAGAAGTTGGGTAATTATAATAGTATGATTCAACTAAAAAAACATAAAAGAGAAGTTGTCATAGCTTTTTTTTTATACAAAATATAAAAAAATAGTTGGAAATAATTTTCTTCTGTTAAGTAAATGACTCATAGAGCCTTGAATAACAGTACCTCACGTGATTGTCAGAAAAATTACAATTATATTGATATATATTTATATTCGATAGTCAACGATTATTATATCTAGGTTTTATTATAAATTAAATATTATTTTCCATGAAAAACAGTACTTTTTTATTTATTTATAATAGAAGCGTGATATATCAGTAATCGTTGACTATCGAATATAAATATATATCAATATAATTGTAATTTATTAGAAAGAAAAGATAATACTATGGAATAAAGTATGATTCAATTTTGCTTAAAACTTAATATGATATTAACGCATCAGTGTAAATATTATTGCTATAAAGTGAAAAATTTAAATTTGTTAGTCAACTATTATATTTACTAAATAAACGGATTGGAAAACAAAAAGTGAAAAAGATATTTAAATTATTTTTACTATTTTTGATTTTAATTTTTGTTGGAGGAGGGGCAGTTTTGGCTAAGGCTGAGACAATAGATTTCCCCTATATGAACGACCAACAAGGAAAATATATTAAAGATGGTGTTACAAATGGTAATACACATAATTATGATTATGGTAATGTAGCAGGCGTTTCTTTTGATAGTGAAGGTTATGTTAATTACGATAATAAAGCTTATGTTAAAAAAAGCGTAAAGGAAAATGCTGAAAAACAAGGTTTATTTGATGTCACCCTTGATGTGAAGGGAAATGATATTAATCCGCCACGTGATATAGATTTGGTTTTAGTTATCGACTTTTCATCTACAATGTCTGGCGAAAAACTCCAAAATACACAAAATGCAGTGCATCAATTTTTAACCAGTATTGCTGAAGTTTTGCAAGAAGGACATGTTCGTGTAGGATTGGTTTGTTATAATAGAAATCTTTACTCCACACAAACATTCTCCACAGATGTCAACTATTTAGATGATTTCTTGGTTAATGGAGCAAAGAGTCAATCTGGAACCTTTACTCAAAAAGGACTTATTGAAGCAGAACGTATGTTTACGGAAGATGGGCGTGGAGATGCGGAGCATATGTTGGTTCATATCGGGGATGGAAGTGCTAACCGCAGTTATATTCCTGCTCCAGATGCTGTTGAGTATCCTAATAATGGAGAACTTATCGACTATAATGGCTACCATACCTCAACATATCATGAAGATTTTCAGACGGACTCACCTTTGTACCACACCACAAGTGCTGGTTCAGATACAAATGGGATTGTAGCGAGTAAAAATGTTATTAATGATGACACTTTGGGAAGTGTGATGAAGCTTAAAAAGAGTGGGGTAATTTGTTATTCAGTCGGCGTAGCACCTTCTGGAAGAGGAGAGTATATAGCGAAAAATATTTCCTCTAATCCTTCAGGATATTATACAATTGATGAAAATCTAGAAGGATTAGCAGAAGTCTTTAAGAACCTGCAAAATAATATTTTAAAAACTATCCCTAATGGAACGATTACAGATCCGATGGGGGAAGGTATCCTCCTACAGGGTTCAGGAAATTTCACAGAACAAAATTACAAACTACAAGGCTGGCGTAAAGATAGTAACGGCGTGTGGCAAGAAGCACCAGATTTGGTTCAGGATATAAAAGTTACAGAAGCAAATCAAACAATTTCAGTTTCTTCAATTGCACTTGGAAGCGATGAACGTATTACTTTGAGCTATCAGGTACGTATTGATACCGAAAATTCTGATTTTAAGGGAGATAGCTGGTATCTGTGTAACGGGAGAACGACTTTAGATCCTAACAAATCAGGCGAGGAATTAGATTTTCCGATACCATCAATAAAAGCACCAAAGATTTCTTTAGATGTTGAAAAAGTTTGGGAAAATATAGATAAAAATCAAACACCTGATTCTATAGAATTTATTGTTACACGTCAACAGGTAACTTCTGAGACATGGACATCAAGTGATATCATTAAACTCACAAAGGAAGAAGGCTTTAAGCAAGAATATAAAACTTTAGAGGTTAATGCTCAAAATGTTGACTTAACGCTGTATAATAATAATGGTGATGACTTTACTTACCAAGTTGAAGAAATAAAAGTACCAGATGAGTTTCAAAGTACAGTTACTCAAAATGGAAATAATTTCACAATAAAGAATACATTTATTGGAACAACCACAGAACCCCCAACAACCACAGAACCTCCAACAACCACGGAACCCCCAACGACAGAGTCCTCAACTACAACAGGATCTTCATCAGAGATAACAAACTCAACTTCAAATGAAGATACGAAGAGAGATTCGAAGCATTTGCCAAATGCTGGAGAAAAAGTTACAAAGACAGCTCTAGTTGGTTTGTTTTTCATTATCCTCGCATTGATTTTCGTATTTGTAAGAAAATTTATGTTAAAAAATAAGGAAAAAAAGTAATATAAAATAAAAAGACATCAGAAATTTCTGATGCTTTTTTATTTGAAGGTAGGTTAGGGAGTTATATAAATTAAGGAAGAGGGTACCAATTAACGAAAATCACTCCACAACAATTTGTTTAGCACTCCCCGCACTGCCCGAAAAGTCAATGCTTAGAGTGTTTGTAGCTTCATCAAAACTTACGCCGTCACTCATCGAAAGGATATGCTTGAAATCTTTTGGCAATTGGATATGAGCAGTTTCATTGGTTTGAGTGGGATTTGCGATTGTGTATGTGGTTTGGGTTTGCTTGGTTTGTTTTAACAAAGAAATCGGCTTGTCTGTAGTGATGTCTGCTATGCTTCCTCCTGTGGTAGCCCAGAAATTAATTCCTAAATAGTCAGCGGTTTCCATTTGCACAGCTTGGATACTTTCGGTGTTTGCAAGAATTTTAAGAGTATTATCTTGGGTATAATGTTTAAGCTTTTCTTGCGTTGCTTCAGGAAGAATAACATAAGCATAGTTTGCATTTTGAGGATGCTGCCCGTGGTTTATCAGGAATTTACGATATTCGCCACTATAAGTTTTGTCACTTGGAAAGGCACTATTGATAGCGGCGTAAGTTCCTGTTCTTTTTTCACTTTGCACAGTGACGTCTAAAGAAGTTGGAAAGTAATAACCAATCGAAGCATTTTGATGGTCAGACTGCAAGAGGAGCCAATCTTTTTTACTTTCTTCAGAAGCATCAGTGATATTCCCCTTATTTGAAATCACTTGGTAGTGATATGCGTCATTAAGAAGACGGTTGTCCACGACCGTTTCGATGGAAGCAGTTGTGTCACCACTAATTCCCGCACCTAAGGCAATGGTCTGGTCTTCAAGAACAAACCATGATTTTTTAGCACGAAGATTCATGGGAAGGACGGTACCGTTGTTTTTAGTGCCTTGCTTATTAAGCGCCATACCCATAACGGCTTGATTTTCTGCAGCTGCTCCACCGACCCATGTTTCGGGAGAAGTTACAGTAGTAAAGGATGAGTTTTCATCTTGAAGCGCTACAGTATCTACGGTTGTCCCAGGTAAACGATAAGGATCAACCGTTGGCCAGTAACTATTACCAAATTGGACACCGTCGTTATTATAGAGATAAAACATGCCATCAGCTGTATGCCAGCCACGTTTATTTTCACCATTTCCTGCTTCAAAAGAAGAGGTGCGGTTGGAGTATAGACTCAGGCTTGTCATGTAATTTGGATTACTTTGAACAAAACGATCCATTGAGGCGAAGACTTTTGTTCCCGTAAAGGGGAGCATATCTCCAGTGATTGCAGTATTTGCCATTAAAGAAAGTGTCAGCTGTAAGTCATTATAGTCCCTCGTGTTATTGAGATAATAATCAGGATTGGTTTGCATCCAGTATTTCACTGCTTCTTGCAGCTTCTTTTGACTTTCTTCGGATACTAAGTTAGCAACGATAAGCAAATTATACATCGTGGTTGAACCGTAGCCGACCTGTGTATCTTTCGGAGCGCGTGAGATTGAGCGTCCATTGACACCTGGAAGCATCGTTCCTTGATAGATGAGAGGGATAAATGATTGTTCAACAGTAGAGACAAAGTTTGAAACAGTTTGACTGTCCATTTCAAAGCTTGAACCTTTGGTGGTAGCGAGGATTTGTCCGACACCTTTCACAAGAACATTGCCGTAAGAACCGGTATAAGGGATGTTATTGTGCTGAATAAAAGAGCCATCAGGATAAAAGCCGTCTCCCTTGGTTACTGTTTGAAAAACTTCTTTAATACTGTTTGATGCCAGCTCGATCTTACTTTCATTTTCTTGTAAAATTCCTAAACCAAGCACAGATAAGGCCAAGTCTGTTCTATTTGCTCCAGTGGTTGAAAAATTAGGAATGAAAGCCAGATCAACAAATACATCCTGTGCTTTCGTATAGAGTTGCTGATAAGGATTGGGAACATAGGACTGGATTGCTTTGCTATACTCTTGTATTTTATCTGATGGTAGCTTATCACCAAGGATCATTAAGCTACCAATAAATTTTTGAGGAATACCAACCTGCCAATCCCACCAATTGCCATAGTATTTCTGGCCATTGTAGCCCTTTTGGCTAACCATAAAATCAAGACCAGACTGAATATCAGCGAGCAGTTCGGGATTAAGATAGTAATCTGTTCCCTTAGTGCCATAAGCCTGTGAGAGAAGGTAGAGATTAGAGAATTGGGTCGTCAGATTTGCAGAAGGTGTGTCCCCAGCTTTCAAAGGCCACAACTCTTTTCGATCAGGGCTACGATTCATACTTTGGTAAAGTTTTTGAGCATTCTTGGACAAAGTATTCACATATTTGACGAGTGGAGCATTGTTAGAATCATAATTTTCAGTGATTAGTTGTTGCTTCCACTTGTCACGTAAGCTTATAGATTGCTGCGTATCTAAAACTTCAGGGATACTGTTCACTTCGCCAGCTTTCAGTGATAAGAGCGACAGCTGACTCAGATTACCAAAAAGACGTAAACCTGTGGCTCCGGTCCAGTCACCATCGATGGTTGACCCATCGCTGTAAGTAACATGGGGATTATCATAGATTATCTTGCCGTTAAGGTAAGCTTTAACACTCATGCCCTGATAACGTAGAAGTAGCTTATAGGTCTGTCCGATCTCAAGACTTTGACTATGGATATCTGTTATCCATTTGCCTCCTGGCTGACCAAGCTGCCAGTTTCCGTTACTCATATAAGCAAAGGACTGATAATTTTTGGTGTTTCCTGCGCCGGCACGAAAGACAAATCCAAAATTTGTTTGTCCCTTGTACACAAAAGTTATTTGCACATCACCAGAACTACGGTTTCCTGCATCTGTATTAAGCGAAATACTCTCATAACCTGTACTTAGCTTTTGATTAGCTATATTCAGCTGTCCTTGAGAGATTTTTCTATCGGCTTGGCCAACCAAATCCTCCCAAGTTCCAAGCTGATTGCTGAAATCAGAAGTATAGCTCTCCGCTGTAGCTCGTTGACTGAATGTGAAACTTATTGAAATGCTCACAAGTAAGAAAGCAATAAAATAAAATAGTTTTTTTGTCATTTCATATTCTCCGTGTATTTATTTATATTCCCAATGCTTGTTTTAAAGTACAATAAAAGAGACTTAGAACAGTTAATCTAAATCTTTTCAATATTTACTTTTAGTCGCTCCTTTTCTTTATGATAAGTAGTATAATTTAACATGTTATATTATCTATGAGTAAGTATATAGTATGTTAAGAAGATTGTCAACCTATTTAGATAACGCTTACTTGCGCACTATTGAGGGATAGTAAATTTTTAGGTAATAAATATCTCGGCTGTAGTTTTTTCTTGGACCATCAAAAATTTCTTGCTATTTTGTCAAGTAAAAGTTATAATATAACATGTTAATATATTAAGAGGGGTTAAGTTATGAATACGAATAAGAAAAAATTAATTCAGCTCGGTCAGAATATCGACCAAGCTTGGCTGGACAATCAAATAAAGAAAATAATTGTAAAAATTGAAAGAAACATGGAGCGGTTTGGCGATGATTTTCCTTCGGCTTGTGCTACAGATGGGAAATATCGTATCAAGGGAAATGACGACTGGACCAATGGATTTTGGACAGGAATGATAGCTTTGGCTTATGAATATACAGGTAATGCAAAATTCTTACATCGTGTCGAAGCCAACATGGAAAGTTTCCAAAAGAGATTAGACGATCATTTTGTGTTAGATCATCATGATATCGGGTTTCTATATAGTCTGTCAGCGGGGGCGGCTTATAAGTTAACTGGAAATGAAACTTATAAAGCGACTTTACTTCAAGCTGCGGATGTCTTGCTTCACCGTTTTCAAGAAAAAGGTAATTTTATTCAAGCTTGGGGCAAGTATGGCGATCCTAAAGAATATCGTGTCATTATTGATTCATTCATCAATCTTCCCTTACTCTTTGCAGCAACAGAATATTCTGGCAAAGCAATTTACAAAGAAGTAGCGCTGAAGCATTATGCGACTTTGCTCAAAACAGTTTTCCGTGACAATGCAAGTACTTATCATACTTATTATTTTGATCTCGAAACAGGACAACCAGCATATGGAGCTACACATCAAGGACATAGCGATACGTCAACTTGGGCACGTGGGCAGGCATGGGCTATTTTAGGAATTCCGCTTAATGAAAGTTATATTCATTCCGCTATTTTTCCTGAGGTATACCCTTCTGTGGTAGAAGTTTTCTTGAAGCATTTACCTCAGGATCTTATTCCATATTGGGATTTTGATTATACAGATGCAGAACCATCTGCTAAAGACAGTTCAGCAGCAGCTATTGCAGCGTGTGGCTTCTTAGAAGCTGCACAGCAAAAAGCTTATCCAGAAGCAGAGGTTATGGCTAAGGGACTCATTTATCAGTTGGGAGAATTTTATACTGAGGCAGCAGATGGAAATGAAGGCTTGTTGCAACATGGGGTATATGCTTTTGCAGAAGGCAAAGGTATTGATGAACCTAACCTCTGGGGCGATTATTTCTATTTTGAAGCGCTCATGCGCCTAGCGAATGACAAATGGAACCGATATTGGTAAGGAGAAGTAGTGAAAACATTTCAAATAAAAGAAGAATTTATGCTGGATAATAAGCCAGTTAAAATAATAAGTGGTGCTATTCATTACTTTAGAATTCCCCAAAGTCAGTGGGAAGACAGTCTTTATAACCTGAAAGCACTTGGTGCAAATACTGTAGAAACTTATATTCCTTGGAATATTCATGAACCTGAAGAAGGAGTATTTGATTTTGAAGGCATGAAAGATATTCGTGCTTTCGTTAAGCTGGCTGAAAGTTTAGGGCTCATGGTTATTTTACGGCCTTCTGTCTATATCTGTGCCGAATGGGAATTTGGCGGACTTCCAGCCTGGTTGCTGAAGGAATCAGAAATGCGTCTTCGTTCCACAGACTCACGCTTTATGACCAAGGTGGAAAACTATTTTAAGGTATTACTTCCATATCTTTCACCATTACAAATCACTGCAGGTGGTCCTGTTATCATGATGCAAGTTGAAAACGAATATGGTTCTTATGGGATGGAGAAGGAATATCTTCGCCAAACGATGGCACTTATGAAAAAATATGGGATTAATGTATCCTTGTTTACTTCAGATGGTGCTTGGCAGGCAGCGCTTGATGCGGGTTCTTTGATTGAAGATAATGTTTTGGTTACAGGAAACTTCGGCAGCCGTTCGAAAGAAAACGCAGCAGTGCTCGCAGGATTTATGAAAGAACATGGTAAAAAATGGCCGCTTATGTGTATGGAATATTGGGATGGTTGGTTCAATCGTTGGGGAGAACCGATTATTAATCGTGATCCGCAAGATTTAGCAGATGAAGTTAAAGCCATGCTGAAGCTTGGTTCGCTTAATCTTTATATGTTCCACGGTGGGACCAATTTTGGCTTTTATAATGGTTGCTCTGCGCGTGACACGGGAAATTTACCGCAAATCACGAGCTATGATTACGATGCCTTGCTCACAGAGGCAGGAGAGCCTACCGCCAAATATTATGCTGTTCAAAAAGCGATCAAAGAAGTGTGCCCAGATGTTTGGCAAGCGCAGCCTCGTGTCAAAAAAATTGCAAATCTTGGTTCTTTTAAAGTTTCAGAGAGTGTGTCTTTATTTAAGACTAAAGATAACATGATGCAGGCTTTAACAACCGCTTATCCTCTCACTTTAGAAGCAGCAGGTACAGGCTATGGTTATATGCTTTATTCTACTGTCTTAAAAAATTATGGTAAAGAGACTAAACTTAAGATTGTTGAAGCGAGCGACCGTCTCCAAATTTATCTTGATGGTCAACATAAACACACACAATACCAAGAAGAAATTGGGCAAGAAATATTGCTGGATGTAGCGGAAAATCAAGAAGAGATTCAAGTGGACTGTTTGGTAGAGAACTTAGGTCGTGTCAATTATGGCTTTAAGTTTAATCATCCAAGTCAGCAAAAAGGTATACGTGGCGGTATGATGCATGACATACATTTTCACCAAGGTTATACACAATATCCTTTAGATTTCTCTGCGGAACAGTTAAGTGGAATTGACTTTAGTGCAGGTAAAAATCCAGCACAGCCTTCTTTTTATCGCTTTAATATGAGCTTGGATAAGGTGGCAGATACTTTCATCGATTGCTCGAACTATGGCAAAGGTGTTATCATTGTGAATGGTAAGAATCTTGGTCGTTATTGGAACCAAGGGCCTGTGTACAGTTTGTATTGTCCGAAGGACTTTCTCCATGAAGGAGAGAATGAAATTCTTGTCTTTGAAACAGAAGCTGTAGAAATTACCAGCTTAAACTTTTCAAGTCAACCAGTATTTGATACTCTAAAGTAAAAATAAAACAAAGTAAAAGTGGATGCTATTCGGCATCCACTTCTATTTTTGTTTTGAAGTATTTCCAATGTTTGTAGCTGACGATATATTCAGCAACACTCTTATCTACAAGATAGGTGTGTTTAACCTGCTTGACCACAGGTTCGCGGAAGCTTAAGTTGAGCGCATTGAGCAACTCACTTTCATCTGGAAAAATAATTTCATTTGTTTCAACAGAGGACATGGAATAAAGATCGACACCAAAGTCTTTGTTCACTCGCTCATAGACACTCGAATAGTCTTCTAAATGATCTGACACAGGCTCCTTGACTAAAGTTTTTGGAAGGTGTGTAAAGTGTAAGAGAAAGGGGGTTCCATCAAAATAACGTACCCGAACAATCTTATAATAACTTTGGTCTGGACTAAGTCCAAGCTCTTTTAAGATTGAAGGTTCATTTTCCTCTTTTATTGACAGAACTTTGACAGTTTCGTGATCTTGAGAATGCAATTCGATATCTGAGAATTTAACATTTTGGGAAATTTTCGATTTAGAAACGTAGGTACCTTTTCCTTGAACGCGGTAGAGGTAACCTGCACTTGTTAATTGGTTTAAGGCTTTCACCGCAGTGATAGAACTTACTTCATATTTTCGTTTAATATCGGCTTCTGAATAAAATTTATCCCCGGGGATAAATTTATGATTTTTGATTTCAGATAATAAGTCTTGTTTGATTTGTTCATACTTTGGAATCAATAGAAATACTCCTATCTATATAACTTATATTAGAATGATAACATGTTAAGTTATAATATGCAAGCTGTATATACAAGGCTTTAGAGTGCGCTTTAGGGAGCTTTTTACAAAAAAATATGTAACCGTGTACATTTTCTCTTGACAAGCTACTTAATATGTTATATACTGATAATGCAAGAAGATAACATGTTAAATAAAAGAGCGCTTGCGTGATTGATAAGGAGTCAAATGAGAAACATAGTATTGATTAGCCATGGTTCGATGGCTGCCGGGGTGAAAGAAAGTCTCGAGATGATCATCGGACGGCAAGAACAGATGCATGTGGTATGTATGCCCGAGGATAGTGATAATATCCAGTTTCAACAAGAGTTACTAGAAAAAATGCAGACCTTAGAGGGTGAAACTTTAATTATTGCTGATTTACTTGGAGGAACACCTTGTAACGTGGCGTTAAAGCATTTTACCGATAATGATGATGTTTCTATCATCGCTGGGATGAACCTCTCTCTTGTTTTAGAAGCAGCAGTGAGTGATACTGCGTCCGCTGATGATTTGGTTACTTCGAGCAGAACAACGCTGGTTAATGCGAAAAACTTGCTGAATGAAGCAAAGGCACAAGAAGCAGTAACGCTTAATATGGCAGATTATTCTGAATACCAAGGTAAAGCAAAGATTGTTAACACGCGCATTGATGAACGCTTGATTCATGGACAAGTGGCTGGAATTTGGTCTTCAAGTTTGGGGACACAACGCATCATTGTTGCAAATGATGAGGCAGCTGGCGATGACTTGCAAAAATCATCTTTACGCATGGCTTGCCCATCAGCAATGCGACTCTCAGTTATTCCCGTAGCCCAAGCAGCAGAAAATATCAATGCGGGGAAATATGGCTTACAACGGATTTTTCTTCTCTTTAAAAAACCTGCCGATGTTTTAAAATTTATTCAAGCAGGGGGGAAACTTGAAAGTCTTAATGTAGGGAATATGAGCTATAAAGAAGGTTCAAAAGAAGTCACAAAGAGCATCAAAGTCATGCCAGAAGAAGAAGGTATCTTCCAAAAAATTGCTGCTGGTGGCGTTAAAATCACAGCCCAATTGGTTCCAAGTGAGCCCGCCATTGACTTTATGGAAAAACTTAACAAAATAGGAGAACGATAAAATGCATTTAACAGTCCTACAAATCATTTTAATTACAATTTTTGCCTTTATTGCTATCAATGATTCATTGATTTCGAATTCGTTGACTCAGCCAGCTATTGCCGGTATGATTTCTGGTTTAATTATGGGAGATTTGAAAACTGGTTTAATGGTTGGTGGTACCCTTCAGCTTATGCGCTTAGGTATTGCAGCATTTGGTGGAGCTTCTGTACCTGACTATTTCACAGGTGCCGTCCTTGGTACAGCATTCGCTATTATTTCAGGCAAAGGCGCAGCTTATGGTATTGGTTTAGCTGTTCCTGTCTCACTTCTGATGCTCCAACTTGACGTTGTGGCACGTTTCTGTAATGTCTTCCTGCTTCACAGAGTTGACAAAGCTATTGATAAAGAACAATACGGCCGTATTCCACGTTTGGTTCTCTCTGGTTCATTTCTTTGGGGACTATCTCGTGCTATTCCCATCTTACTCATGCTGATCGTTGGTGATGCTGCTGTAACAACCTTGACCAATGCAATGCCTGAATGGTTGATGACTGGTCTTCAAGTTGCTGGGGGCACATTGCCTGTTGTCGGTGTGGCGATACTCTTGCGTTATTTGCCAACGAAACAATATATTCCCTATCTTATGGTCGGTTTCTTCCTTGCAGCATATTTACAAGTTCCGATGATGGGGATTGCGATTGTCGGAGTAGTCGCAGCACTCTTGGTGTTCAAACGTGACAGCGCAAAGCCTGCACCAGCTGAGGCAGGCACAACAAATGGCCAAAACTTTGAAGGAGGCTTTGACGGTGATGAATAACAATAAAGAAGTAATTACAAAAAAAGATTTAAATAAAATTAGCTGGCGTTATATCTTGGGAAGTCAGCTCAACTGGAACTATGAACGTATGATGAGTTCAGGTTATCTTTATGGCATCATGCCTGTTCTGAAAAAGCTTTACAAAGACGATAAAGAACTCAAAGATATGGCTAAAACGCATAACCAATTCTTCAATACCAATGCTATTTTTGGTAATTTGATTATGGGGATTGATGTAGCCATTGAAGAAAAAGAAGGTTATAAAGCGAAGGAAACTGTGGCGGCTTTGAAAACGGCCCTCATGGGATCACTTGCAGGTGTCGGAGATTCACTTTTCCATGTTATTTGGGGGACAATCTTTGGTTCTGTTGCAGGAACTTTAGCTCAGCAAGGTTCGACTGTCGGCTGTCTCCTTTGGATTGCTGCAAATATTGCCTTGCTCTTTGGTCGCGCTGCTTTACTTCCACTAGGGTATAAACAAGGGGTAAAATTAGTAACCACATTAAAAGATAAACTCTCTGCCTTTACTAATGCGGCAACTGTTCTAGGTGTAACTGTTATTGGCGCTTTAATACCAACGGTTATCAAGGTAGCTACGCCACTGGTTTACACAAATAACGGTGTTAAGTTAGAAATGCAAGCAACATTAGATGGAATCTTGCCAGCCTTAATCCCAGTTTTGCTCACATTGTTAACTTACTGGATGTTGGGCCAAAAGAAATTGAACTCTACACGTGTTATTTGGTTGGTTTTAATTTTCACGATTGTTCTCAGTGCACTTGGCATTCTAGGGTTACCTGTGCCACCAGCAAAATAAAACACAACACACATTGTATAAGGCATTCGTCTTGCACGGTGTGTGAAGAATTTTCGGATGACTTACCTCACTTACACAATTCCGAGTCATTGGAAAATTTTTCATAGACCGTATAAGAACAAAAGGTTCATATTGCATATGAACCTGCTTTTTAATAAGAAAAGGAATAAAAAATGACAGATAATATTTTAAAATTATTCAGCATGGAGGGAAAAATAGTCCTTATCACTGGAGGGGCACATGGGATTGGATATTCTCTTGGTATTGCTTATGCCCAAGCAGGCGCAAAGATTGTTTTTAATGCCAGACATCAAGCGGGAGTAGAAACGGGTTTAGCAGCTTATGAAAAAGAAGCCATTAAGGCTTATGGCTACGTCTGTGATGTCACAGATGAAACAGCAGTTGCGGCTATGATGCAGCAGATTGAAGAAGAAGTTGGAAGTGTAGATGTTCTGGTGAATAATGCGGGCATTATCGCACGACAATCGATGCTTGACATGACAGCGAGCGATTTCCGAAAGGTTGTAGATGTTGATCTCACAGGTCCTTTCATTATGTCGAAAGCCGTGCTTCCTGCGATGATTAAAAAAGGAGGCGGCAAGATTATCAATATTTGCTCCATGATGTCCGAGCTGGGCCGTGAAACTGTTTCGGCATATGCCGCAGCCAAGGGCGGTTTGAAAATGCTGACTAAAAATATCGCCTCTGAGTATGGTAAATACAATATTCAGTGTAATGGTATCGGCCCTGGATATATTGCTACCGAACAAACGAAACCACTGCGAGAACGACAAACAGATGGTTCTCGTCATCCTTTTGATGCCTTTATTATTGCGAAAACCCCGGCTGAACGTTGGGGGAAACCGGAGGATTTACAAGGTGCAGCTGTCTTCCTTGCTTCAGATGCTTCCAACTTTGTAAATGGGCATATCCTATATGTCGATGGCGGTATCCTTGCCTATATCGGCAAACAACCTGAATAAAGAAAATGGAGAAACAAAGAATGATAAAAATTGAACTGCTTAATAAGGACAAAGAAAATATCTCTGGTAAATTTGATCATGAGAAAGAGTACGCACCATTTATGGCTCAAGGCAACCAACTTTGTACACTAGGAATCAAGGAATATGTGTATCAGATGGGAGATAAGATTCGTGTTACAGTAGATGAGGTTCCAGGTTATTATATGGTTCAGATGGATGAAACTCTTGCGCCATCACTCCTTTATTTTACTCAAGAAGAATGGTTATATGAAATCCCTTTAACAGAAAATCTGCGAAAGTCCTCTGTGGAGACGGCCTTCAAATCCGCACGCCATAGCTTGACCGTGCGCAAAGCCCATCCTTTTGAAATTTCAAACTATCAAAATCTTTCTTTTAATGCGCATGATCAAAAAGAAAACTCAGGCGTATATCCGCATGCTTCGGCCAATGTCGAAACACGTGATGAGTCGGTCTTTTTCGCGAAAAATGCCATAGATGGTAAATGCGCTAACCTATCACATGGTTCATATCCTTTTGCCTCATGGGGAATTAATCAGCAGGCTGATGCAGAATTAACCATTGATTTTGGCCGTCATGTTGAAGTGGATCAGCTGAACTTACTTTTCCGCTGTGATTTTCCACATGATAGTTATTGGCAAAGTGTCGAAGTTACATTTTCAAATGGCAATTGTATGAGCTTTGACACAGAAAAGCAGGAAGAGTTTCAAAACTTTAAATTTCCGACACAGCAGACCACTTTTATCAAACTGGGTCATTTAAACAAGGCACAAGATGATTCGCCCTTCCCTGCGCTAACCCAGATTGAAGTTTTTGGAAAAAACAAGCCTGTTCAATAAGACTATACCTATCCCTTGCAAAGTCATGGGATATTTTCATCAGAAAAGAGATAAAATGCGAGAAAAGAAATTAAAAGCTTTAAAATGGGATTCTTATGAAGAGATCACGCAGGGGTTCAAACTTATGCTTGAACCGCTCAAAGTAAAAATGAATGGTTCTGGTCATATCGACTTGGGACACAATCACGGTGCTATCTATGATGAGGAGACAAGTCAGATGGAAACCTTTAGCCGTTTGGTCTGGGCGATTGGTCCTTATCTCAGTCAAAATGAAGATGTTTTTCTCACAGAAGAAATTCATGCTTCCTTTGTAGCGGGAACAGATCCTACAAGCAAGCATTATTTTGGCGTGCTCGCCAACTATGACCAAAAATTTGTCGAAATGGCAGCTTTAGCGACCTGTTTGCTACTCAATAAGGAGACCATCTGGCAGGACTTTAGTCTGCAAGAAAAAGAAAATATAGTCAACTGGTTCCTTCAAATCAACCAACAAAAAATCCCCAAAAATAACTGGCGTTTTTTCCGTATCTTGGTCAATGTCACCATGAAAAACTTGGAGATGCCTTATTCTCAAGAAATAATCGAGCAAGAGTTTGCCTTCATTGACAGCTGTTATCAAGGGAAGGGATGGTATTGTGACGGTAAGGCAAGTCAGGTGGATTATTATATTCCGTGGGCATTTCATTACTATAGCTTGCTCATCTCAAAATTTTTAAATCCTCATGATGATGCTGAACGGCTTAAAAAGATTAGGGAAAGGGCAACTTTATTTGCGCAAGATTATCAGTATTGGTTTGACCGAAAAGGACGAGCAGTGCCTTTTGGCCGAAGCTTGACTTATCGTTTTGCACAGGGCGCTTTTTGGTCAGCCTTAGTTTTTGCGGATTTGGAAGCTTTGCCTTGGTCAAATATTAAAGCACTCTTTTCAAATCATATGCAATCCTGGTTTCGTGAGGCTATTTTTACTGAAAATGGCATTTTAAATGTTGGTTACGCTTATCCCAATCTCAATATGGCCGAAAATTATAACGCAGCAGGTTCACCTTACTGGGCTTTTAAAGCATTTTTACTCTTAGCAGTTGACCGTCAACATCCTTTTTGGCAAGCCGACAAACAGTTACCACGCTTATCACGCAAACGAATCGCCTCTAAAGAAATGCGAGCCTTGATTGAACACAGCGCCCATTCGGAGCAGATTATGTTTTATCCAGCTGGGCAGTTCATCGAAAATCAGAGTCATGCACCAGCCAAATATGGTAAGTTTGTCTATTCGACACAGTTTGGTTTTAGTGTACCCAAAGGCGCTTATTTTTACGCTGAAGGCGCTTTTGATAATACCTTAGCGCTGAGTGAAGACGGGCTGTACTTTCGAGCACATGCCCAAGATGATTCTTTTGAAATCTTCGAAGATCGTGTGGTGCATTACTGGTCACCCATGCCAGCCGTTCACATCAAAAGTACGATTATCCCTTTAGGTCAAGCGCATCTGCGTATCCACGATATCCAAACAGACAAAGTATTGTGTGTAGCAGAAGGCGGTTTTTCCACAACGATTGAGGAAAGCTCAACTTTTTCTGATAATAAATTTGCCCAAATAGACACGCCATTAGGGAGCAGTAGTATCAGAGCGATCAAAGGCTATGACGAGGCAGACATTGTTCGACCAGAAGTGAATACCAATGTGTTGTATCCACGCAGTATTTTTCCTTGTCTTCAGGGAAAGATTCAGCCCGGTCAACATCGCTTGATAAGTCTCATAACTGGAACAGTGGTACAGGAGCACGATTCAAAATGGAGCACAGTAAGTGAAAAATAACTTTTTTCTTATTATTTTTTTCAAAGTATCGTATAATAAGGGCATATGACTAAAAAAGTAACGATCAACGATATCGCAAAGTTAACTGGGGTATCAAAATCAACCATATCCAATTTTTTAAATGGTAAATTTGCAGGGATGTCAGAAGAGACACGGCAACGGATTCAAGATAAAATTGAAGAGCTCGACTATCGTCCGAACCGTCAAGCGCGTGCTTTAAAGTCAAGTTACTCTTCACTTATCGGGATTTCAGTAACCGACATTTCCAATCTTTATACATCACGTTTATTAAAAGGGATGATGGAAAGATTGCAAAATACCAAGTACCATACGCTTATCATGAACTCGGACCTTGATGAAGAGTATGAACAATACAATATCGAAAAATTACTAGACGAGAAAGTTGACGGTATCATCCTTCAACCTCTTAAAGCTGCAGCGACGGATTACAAGACGATTGATTCAGACTTGCCTTTAGTCCAAGTTGACCGCTATCTTCAACCCCTTATTTGGCCAGCTGTTATTTCTGATAATGGTGAGCAATCAAAAAAATTAGCGGAAAAGATTGTCAAAGAAGGTTATCAAAGGATTGTCATCTTAACACCGCCAATGCAGAATTCTTCAACTCGTCTCAAACGCTATGAAGGAATTACCGAAGCAATAAAAGATACGGATATTGAACTGGAAGAAGTATTCACTGAAGAAGTCAAGGATCTCTTTACAAGTGATCCAATGATTTGGGAAAAGATCGAGCCTTTCTGTAAAGATGATAAAAAGACAGCCATCTATGCCTTCAACGGCGGTCTGCTTTATGGTGCTATTAAAATTCTGAAAGATAAGCAAATTGCTGTGCCAGAACAAGTGGGAGTGGTAGGTTATGATGATGGAGCTTTGGGAGAGCTGATTAGCCCAGGATTGACTGCTATCGTTCAGGATCCCGTAAAGATAGGCTACACAGCAGCGGATCTTTTGGTCAAAAATATCGAAGCCAAATCGCAAAAAGCAGAACTTACAGTGGTTGACTCAGATCTAAAAAGCAGACATTCACTATAAAAATATCAAAGGAAAAATATCCTTTGGTATTTTTTTATTTTTTATACTTGACAAAACAACTGAAAGCGAATACAATAGATGTTAGTAAATCGGTTTAGTAAATCGGTTCATCATTTTTATAAATTACAAATAAAAAAGGAGCATCAAATGAACAATCAAACAATGGATACACGTTATACGCACTCACCAAAGGATATTGCGAAATTTACGACACAAGAGCTGCGCGAAGAATTTGCAGTAGAGACCATCTTCGAACCTAACTTTATTCATTTGGTTTATTCGCACAATGACCGCTTGATTTTTGGCGGAGTTGAACCGACAGAAAAACCTTTGGAAATTGTTCTGGATAAAGTTCTTGGAGTTGAATATTTCTTAGAACGTCGTGAACTTGGTGTCATTAATATTGGTGGTGATGGCAGTATTATCATCGACGGCCAAGAAGATGAAGTTTTACACCGTGATGGCTACTATATTGGAAAAGGGACAAAGGAAGTTATTTTCAAATCTAAAGATCTGCAAAACCCAGCAAAATTCTACGTGGCTTCAGCTCCAGCTCACCAAAAATACCCGAATAAAAAAATCGCTCTGGCCAATATTAATCCTTTAACACCGGGTGATGATGAACATATGAATAAACGCAAAATCAACCAATATGTTCACCCAAACCAAGTCGAATCTTGCCAACTCCAAATGGGTTTAACATCACTTGCTCCTGGTTCTGCATGGAACACTATGCCTTGTCACACACATGAACGTCGTATGGAAGCTTATCTGTACTTTGAATTGCCAGAAGACAATGCCATTTTCCACTTCATGGGTAAACCCGAGGAAACAAAACACTTAGTGCTGCAAAACGAACAAGCGGCAATCAGTCCAAGTTGGTCCATCCACACAGGTGTAGCCACAAGTAATTACTCTTTTATTTGGGCAATGTGTGGTGAAAATATCACTTATGACGATATGGATATTGTTCCAATGAACGAACTTAAATAATAAAAATAAACGAAAGCAGAAAGAGAAGATTATGACTGAGAATATTTTAAACGCCTTTTCACTGGAAGGAAAAATCGCCCTTGTAACAGGAGCGACTTACGGTATCGGCTTTGCCCTTGCATCAAGTTATGCCAAAGCGGGAGCAACGATTGTATTTAATGACATCAACCAAGAAGCAGTTGATCGCGGTATGGCAGCTTACCAAGAAGCAGGCATTACAGCACACGGTTATGTTTGTGATGTGACTGATGAAGCAGGAATTGATGCAATGGTTGAGCAAATTGAAAAAGAAGTCGGCATTATTGACATCTTGGTCAACAATGCCGGTATTATCAAACGTACACCGATGATTGACATGTCAGCCGCTGATTTCCGTCAAGTGATTGATATTGATTTGAATGGTCCATTTATCGTTTCGAAAGCAGTTATTCCAGGTATGATGAAGAAAGGTGGCGGTAAAATCATCAACATCTGTTCAATGATGTCAGAGCTTGGTCGTGAAACAGTTTCAGCCTATGCTGCTGCTAAAGGTGGTTTGAAGATGTTGACGAAGAACATTGCCTCAGAATACGGAAAATACAATATCCAATGCAATGGTATTGGCCCTGGCTACATTGCGACACCCCAAACAGCGCCCTTACGTGAATTACAAGAAGATGGTTCACGTCATCCTTTTGATTCCTTTATCATTTCCAAAACGCCAGCAGAGCGTTGGGGAGAACCAGAAGATCTTGAAGGCCCAGCAGTCTTCTTGGCTTCGAAGGCTTCTGACTTTGTCAACGGTCATATTCTCTACGTAGATGGCGGAATCTTAGCCTACATTGGTAAGCAACCATAAAATAAAGAGCTGAACCTTGGAGAAAGAATTATGCCAAAATTTATAACAATAGGCGAGCCTCTAGTCGTGATGGCCTCACAAGATGTGGATGTCAACTTAGATGAAGCAGTACATTTCAAGAAATACCTCGCAGGAGCAGAATTTAATGTTGCACTTGGTATCAAACGTTTAGGTCACAGTGCGGGCTATGTATCCAAAGTTGGGGCAGATACTTTTGGACGGTTTATTACTGAGGCTGCACAAGAGGCAGAGCTGGATACGCAAAACTTGATTTACGATGAAAACTTTTTGACAGGCGTTTATTTGAAACAATGTGTGAGTACGGGGGATCCGGTTACTTCATATTTTCGTAAAAATTCAGCTGCTTCAAACTTGAAGATAGATGAGATTGATTTATCTACTTTAGCAGATGTTCAGATTGCTCATCTTTCAGGGATCTTTCCAGCATTATCGCCCAGAACACTTCAAACTTTTAGAGCGTTTAATGATAAGCTGCAGGAAAATAAAGTCTTCACGGTATTTGACCCAAACCTTCGTCCAGCGCTTTGGAAAAATCAAAAAGAAATGGTAGATACTCTCAACAACTTAGCGAAGAACAGCCAGATCGTTTTACCGGGTATTAATGAAGGCCAGATACTGATGGGTTCAAGCCAACCAGAAGAAATTGCTGATTTTTATTTGAGCCAAAGCAATCTAACCGAAAGTGTTGTAGTGAAACTGGGCGCTGAAGGCGCATTTGTCAAAACGAAAGCTGGTGCTACTTATACCGTTTCTGGCTTTAAAGTGGACAAGGTCGTTGATACAGTAGGCGCAGGCGATGGCTTTGCTGTCGGCTTAGAATCTGCTTTACTTGAAGGTAAAACGCTGGAAGTTGCTGTACATCGTGCGTGTGCTATTGGCGCTTTGGCAGTTCAAAGTGCGGGGGACAGTGAAGGATATCCGACACGTCAGGAACTTATGGACTTCTATAAGAGTCAGAATTATCAAGGAGATTTATAATGCAAAGAGCAGAATTATTGGAAAAGGTGATTAAGTCGGGTGTTGTTTCAGTGGTACGAGCAGATAATGCCGAAGATGCCGTCAAAATAGTAGAAGCAGTTGTAGACGGTGGGATTAAAAGTATTGAGCTGACTTATTCGGTACCTCGTGCAAACGATGTAATTGCTGATCTTGTAGCCACATATGCAGGAACTGATGTGATGATTGGTGCAGGGACTGTTTTAGAAGCGACCTCAGCACGTTTAGCAATTATTGCCGGTGCTCAATTTATTGTGAGTCCAACTTTTAACAAAGAAGTTGCTAAAATCTGTAACCTGTATCAAATCCCTTATATTCCAGGAGTGATGACCCCATTAGAAGCACAAACCGCGATGGAATATGGCTCTGAACTCATCAAGCTTTTCCCAGGAGATATTGCAGGAGCTGCGATGATTAAGGACCTCAAAGGCCCTTTCCCTTACATCAATGTGATGCCATCTGGTGGTGTTAATGAATCAAATGTGGCAGAATGGTTTAAAGTCGGAGCGACTGCTGTAAGTGCAGGAGGTGGTGTGACAGCACCAGCATTAACAGGTGATTTTGCAGGCGTTAAAGTGAATGCTGAGAAGTTTATGCGGGCCTATGAAGCCATAGGAAAATAAATGAAAAGCTTATATCGTTTTGATATAAGCTTTTTACTTTCATTCCTTTTCTAAAAGAATCCGTTTAATCTCCCGAAGCTCTCTTTTAGTACGGCTTTGGTCAAGTGCTAATGACAAAACACCAAGAGCTAAGAAAAAATTTGCGATTTCGGATAGGATTGTAAATAATTCAGTCATTGATTATCCTTTAGCCTATCTGTATTTAATTTACCTCTTGTCATTGTTGTTTTTCCTCTCTATCAAGCTTTTTTCTCAAGATAAAATATATTTACCTAAAATATTATCACATTTTAAGTGTTTTAATTTTTAAAAATTCATTGAAAGATGAAGAAAATTATTCTACAAATATGGAGGGAGCTAACAATATAACAGCGGGATTACTTTGTGAAGTTAAGAAAATTCTAATGTGTCGATGCGATGATTTCCGGAGTAATATTAGTAAATGAGTCAACCTACGCGCCCCGCATAAACATAATATTCCTCAACATCTTCTTCTGAAACTTCCGTATCATTACTCCAAGAGAAACGCTGTGCGGCGATTCTTTTTAAGCCTTTCTTCTCGTAAAAAGGATAGTTGGAATAGCTGTCTGTAAGTAGGAAGAAGGTTTTTGCTTTATTTTCTTTTAAGTAATCAAGGAAAAGCTGATAGAGTGTGCTGCCAAGACCTAAGCCTTTGTAGTTCTCATTTAAGATTAAGAGGTTTAAGGCAGCATCAAAGGTTTCCTTGCTTTGCTGTATGAGTTCCTCATTGAGCTTCATGGTTTCCAAGTAAAAGTCAAAAACGGTTTCTGGTTTTCCTTGGTTGATAATTAAACTCAGAGCTTCAAGTTGGCGGTACCTTATCCGACTTTTGGGAAGTAAATCAGGAGTGAGAGCAGCAGCGACGACGCCGATAATTTTCCCCTTATCTTTAGCGACAAAGACTTTTGTGGAGGTCAAGAGGATTGTTTCAAGAAAAAAATCAGCCATAGGCAAGACATTTTCTTGTTTATTCCACTCTTGATAAGCCCAAGTGTCGATAATTAATTGATTGATATCCGCAAGTTCGGCTTCATCTATATCCACCAATTCTGTAAATATTATGTTGTCTTTATTCATATCTTTTTGCCACAATAGCGTTGGTTACAGTGACTTGTGCCACTAAAACCTCACGCGCATCTGTAAACTTCAGCTCCCACACATGTGTACGCCCACCTTTGTGCAGAAGAAGACCTTGAGCAAAGAGTATTCCTGCTGCTTTAGTTGGGTTCAAATGATTGCCATTGACCGCTTGGCCGACAGCAAAATGTTTATCGTCAAGCAAGAGATTACTTGCCATACCAGCAGCAACCTCAGCAAAGGCCAGCGTTGCACCACCATTTAAGAAACCTTGAGGTTGCGCGTGAAAGTTTCCTAAAGGCATTTGAGCGGTAAAACCTGTTGGGGTTAAAACCAGCTTTTGAATACCCAGCTGTTCAATTAAATTCATGTAAAAATCTCCTTTTTCACGGTGTAATATGCAAGTGCTTCTTGATTGATAGATACACCCAAGCCATTGCCACGCGGTCTGTTCATCTTGCCTTCAATAAATTTAATCTCTGGTACGATTAAATCTTCTGTAAAATAATAGGACGAATCTGACAAATCCCCAGGCATGGCATTGTCGCCTAAAGTGGCCAGTTGTGTATGCAATATCTTGGAAATACCACTTTCGACCATACTGCCAATCCAGAAGGAAATGTTATTTTTCCGGCAAAAGGCGATAGCTTCTTTTGTTTGATAAAGTCCACCTAAGCGGCCAATTTTGATATTGAGCATGGTTTTCCCCTTAAGTTGAGAAAGGGTCTGTAAATCACTCCAACTTTGGACATTTTCATCAAAACAGATAGGTGTTGAAAGCTGCGGAAGAATGTCTTTATAATCTTCGAGATTATCAGTAGCAAAAGGCTCTTCAATGCAGACAAGTCCAAATTGATCGAGCTTTACCAGCGCTTCGATATTTTCAAGGGCATAAGAGCGGTTGGCATCAACAGCCCATTGGAGCTGAGGATAATGCTCCACAGCATATTGGATGCGTTCAAAACCATCTGTGGGCTTAATTTTAAGCTTTATTCTTTCCACACCTAGGGCGATTAAGGCTTCGATTTTTTCAGGAAGCTGCTCAAAAGGCACATCGCCCAAGACGGCCCCACGGGATAAAGCTTCTGTCAATGGCTCAGGAAAAAGGGCAGCGATTGTATTTTTTCCTTGGGCTTTGTAATAAAGATCCAACAAGGCATTCTCCAAACCTGCCATTGCCATCGGTAAGGGCTGCTCAAAAAACTCATGAATCTCAAAGGGATGTGTGAAGTTTGCTGTTATTACTTTTGGAATGTAAGTCTGCGACAAGCATTCCCATGAGCTGTCAAACGTTTCTTGCGTGTAGAAAGGTATGGTGAAGCTTACGCATTCACCATATCCTCGATGGCCGATTTCGTCTTCGGCAATGATAATAATGGTGTCACGCTGCTTCAGCTCACCTTTGGCTGTCTTGAAGTTAAACTTCATCGGAAGTTGGACGTGATTCAAACTAATCGATCTAAGCTTCATGTTTTAAATTTTTCCTAAGGATTTTGCCTGAGGCATTTTTGGGTAGAGCATTCATTTTGATAATCTGACGGGGAAGTTTATACTTGGCCAGACGTTGACGCAAAAAGCTTGTAATTTCTTGTATATCGGGCGCTCCAGCGTAGAAAAGAAGTGGCACTTGTCCCCAAGTCTGATCTTCCTGCGGGACAAGCGCACATTCGACAATTCCCTCTAAGCTATAGAGTAAATCCTCAATCTCTTTGGGATAAATATTTTCTCCACCGGAAATAATGATATCTTTACGACGATTGAGAATATAAAGGAAATTGTCCTCATCAAGATAGCCAATATCTCCTGTGTTGAATAGATGAACGTCCTCTTGATTAAGATAACCTTTCATGAGCATTGGCGATTTTAGATGTATTTCGCCAGCCTGATCAGCATCAGGATTTAAAATTTTAATCTCCACGCCAGGAAGTGCTTGACCGACAGAAGTTAGCTTGTCCGGATGTTCCAAAATGTTGAAGGTAACAGATTGGGAAAAAGTTTCGGTCATCCCGTAAGTCTTGTAGACAGGTAGACCTTGTGCGAAACATGCCTGTATCAAAGGTTGGGGAATAAATTCTCCCCCTAACAAGAGGACGCGAAGACTTTTGGCAGCAATTTTTTCATGAACACGTTTAAGCATGGTCGGTACCATGGAAACCATATTGACCGAGCTGTTATTAATCAGTTTAATCAACTCTTCCTCATCGAAAGAAGCACGTATGGTGGCCTGAGTGGCATTATAGAGGCTGCGCATGATGATGGATAGACCACTGACATGAAACATGGGGAGAACGACAAGCCAGTTGTCTTCTGGAAGAACGCCCATGGTTATTGCAGAAGCAGCCACATGTGCCGCAAGCATTTTCCAAGTGATAGGTACTGATTTGAACTTTCCAGTTGTCGCACTGGTGTTCATGATTACAGCAATTTTCTCTGGCGCTGGCTGCCAATTGAGCACAGCTCTGCTGGTTTCTAAAGAATGGATATCAGAGAAAGACAAGTCTGCTGGATAGGTTTGCTGGTCCGAAGCAATCAGCAGTTCCACATCAAGTTCAGTCAGTTGCTCTCGAATTTCATTAGCTGTAAGATGAGTGTTGAGCAAGAGGACTTCCTTATCCAAAGCCAACAGCGCAAAGAGCACAATTGCCATCTCTGGCGAATTTTCTGAAAGAAGAGCTAGGCGGTTGTGCCTAGCTGTTTCTTTGTTTAAATGTTGGGCTGTCTGAACAGTTTTATCGTAGACTTCTTTAAAAGTCAGTTGATTTAAGAAAAGTTTATTTGGCGATTTTTCAGCCTGTTCTTTTAACCATTTCATAGCTTATGGGAATTTAGGGAATTGATCAAAGTCAGGTTTGCGTTTTTCTTTGAAAGCATCGCGCCCTTCTTTGGCTTCATCGCTGAGGTAGTACATGAGCGTTGCATCACCAGCAAATTGTTGCAAGCCAGCAAGTCCATCAGTTGCAGCATTCATTGAGCCTTTAAGCATACGAAGTGCCATTGGTGACAAGGCAAGCATTTCTTCGGCCCATTTAACTGTTTCGTCTTCAAGTTGATCAAAAGGTACAACAGTGTTTACCATGCCCATATCCATTGCTTCTTGTGCAGTGTATTGACGGCAGAGGAACCATATTTCACGTGCTTTCTTTTGACCAACCATAGCAGCCAAGAGTCCAGCACCATAACCAGCATCAAAAGAACCAACACGTGGGCCTGTTTGACCAAACTTAGCATTTTCAGAAGCAATCGTTAAGTCACAAACGATGTGGAGAACGTGCCCGCCACCGATAGCAAAACCGTTGACCATAGCAATAACAGGTTTTGGAGTGATACGGATCAAGTGTTGCAAGTCTAAGACGTTAAGACGAGGGATTTGATCTTCACCAACATAGCCACCGTCGCCACGGACTTTTTGGTCGCCGCCAGAACAGAAAGCTTCTTTGTCTTCGCCTTGGCCGTGATTAGCACCTGTCAAAACAATGACACCAATCGAAGTGTCATCACGCGCTACAGTAAAGGCATCAATGAGTTCCACCACTGTTTTAGGGCGAAACGCATTACGTACTTCAGGACGATTGATCGTAATTTTCGCAATACCGTTATAAGTTTCATAGATGACATCTTCGTACTTGCGGTCTAAAGCAAGCCAGTTATATTTTGACATAATTTGTCTCCTTTTTTGTTTATTTATTCATTATAGCATGGCTGAGTCATGCAAATGTGTCTTTAAGATTAAATTAAAATGTTGAGGTAGTTCCAGATGTACATTATGCCCTGCGCCCTCCACAATCAGACTTTGCGCTTTTGGATAAGTACCGATTTGTTCAGCGATTCGTTTATATTTTTGATCCAGAGCTCCAGTGATATAGATTAGGGGCAAGTTTAAATCTGGGAGCTTATCTGAAATGTCTGGAAGCTTTCCTTGGCTGGTAGCGCGTAAAGTTTGGGCCAGGGCATGAGGTGCATTTAGGGCGCGACTGGACCAAATTTTATATTGCTCTTCCTGAGAAAGATTTTGTTGACTTTTGAAGATGGGAAGTGCGCCCCAATAATTTGCAAACCAGACAGCACCATTTTCCTCGATTTGTTCAGCCAAGTGAAGATCAGCTTGGAGACGTTTTTCACGTTGATTACTATCAGCTATGCCAGGGGCAGCTGATTCAATGATAAGTTGTTCAATGGGCTGTTCAGGAAAGTTCAGTGCAAATTGCAGTGCAATCCGTCCACCCATGGAATAGCCCAGTAAGCTGTAGCTTTTTTCTTGAAAAAGGTTTTGAATGATTTGTCGGAGTTGCGCACAAATGTTTACCAAACGGTAAGCATCAAGTTGTTCCGGCTTGCTGGACTTACCATGTCCCACAAGGTCTAAAGCAAAGATTTGGTAGCCTGGTATATCTAAAGCATCCCAAGTCGAAGCAGACTGGCTAAAACCATGTAAGGCTAAAAGGGGCTTACCTTGACCATGGATTCGGACATGAAAGTTAAGTGAATCAATCTGGATATATTTATCTTCAAATAGCATAAGTCGTATATTTTTTGTGCAAGTCTAAGCTCACATCCTTGTCTGTTTTTATTTCCAGAAGATGAATACCTGTTTGAGTAAAGCTTTGACTGAATTGTCTTTCAAAGTCCTGATAATCTTCCACGAGATGATAATTCAAGCCCACCAATTGTGCTAAGCCTCCAAAATCTAAACCGTGTGGCGTTGAGAACAGATAGTCAAAATGTGGTTGCCCCTTTTGCGCCAAATGGTGGAAGATTCCGCCACCGTCATTGTTGAAAAGGACGATAGTCAAGTTGAGCTGATGGGTTTTGCCTACGATTAAGCCATTGATATCGTGAAGCATAGAGAGATCACCGGTTAAGAGGACCGTAGGTTGTCCGCTCGTAGATATACCTAACGCGGTTGACTCTTGTCCGTCAATACCATTGGTACCGCGGTTTCCTAAAAGACGAACAGTGGCTTGACGACTGCGCCAAAAGTAATCAACATCGCGTATGGCCATCGAGTTAGAAATCAGAAGCTGTGCTTGTTCCGGAAGAAGGTCTTGCAGACTTTGAACATAACGTCCTTCAAAAGGTGCGGTTTCATCTTTAACTGTATTGAGTTTATGGCGCATGGAGTGCTGATAGTCTTGCCACTGCTTGAGTGCCCTTTTACCAGAAGTTGAAGGTTGAACTGCTTCACAAAAAAGGGCTGCATCAGCCTGAATAACCTGTGTCGTGGTTTGACTTGGATTGCGATAATCAAGTGCCGAATCAACTTGGATATATTCTGCCTCAGGATTGCGAGCAATTAATTGTAAAACGCGTTTTGATACAGGAATTTGACCAAACTGAAGGAAACAGTCAACTTTAAGTGTGCTGAGGATCTCTGGCTGTGTGAGAAAAGCATCATAAGCATCAATAATATTGGGATGACTAAAATTACGTAAATTAGACAAAGGATCTGCCAAGATAGGTGCATGAATCTTTTCTGACAGGTCTAAAAGTGCTTTTTGATAATCCGAGTTACTATCAGGTCCTGCGAGAATAATCACATTGCCGCTTAATTCAGGAACAAGCTGCGGCTGAATTTTCCCTTGACTGAGAGAGAAAGGCTTGCGACCTTTTTGGTAATGTTCCGGGTTGAGTTCTGGAATCAAAGGCTCACCGATAGGCACATTGATTTGTACGGCAGCAGCGGGAACATTGGTAGATGCCATATAGGCACGTTGTGCGACCTTACGTGGATAAGTCCATAAATTATTAGCATTGGGATGACTTAACTCTTCATAATGGTTAACGAATTTGCCAAAGTAATCCGCCTGATTTACGGTTTGCGCAGCGCCCACAAATTGCAAGTCATTGGGCCGATCCGCGCTCAAAATAATCAGAGGTACACGACTGTGTTTCGCTTCAGTAATGGCGGGTAGATAGTGAGCAGCAGCAGAACCAGAAGTACAAATAAGAACTACCGGACGTTGTTGAGCTTTGGCTATACCAAGGGCAAAAAAAGCAGCCGAGCGCTCATCAATATTGACATAAGTGTCATATTTTCCATACTCTTCAAAAAGCATGGCAAGAGCTGTTGAACGTGAACCCGGGCTAAATACAGCTTCACGTACGCCTAGATTGAAAAATTCATCAACAAGTGGTGCTAAATATTCATTGTTCATTTTTAAAGTGCCTCGAGTATTGTTTTTAATTTTATCTTTGTTTCATCAAATTCAGCTTGACAGTCTGAAGCGGCAACAATGCCGCAACCGGCATAGGCGTAACATGTTTTCCCATCAAATAGTGCTGAACGAATGGCGACGATGAGTGTTCCATCTCCTTGAGCATCGATTAGACCTAAAGGTGCCGCGTAAAGTCCGCGTTCATGTTTTTCATTGGCACGGAGGAAGTCAAGCGCCGCTTTACTAGGTTGTCCGCCCAGTGCTGGTGTAGGATGAAGGTGCTTGGCCCAATCAATTAAGGAATGGGACGTATCAACCGTCGATAAGAGTGTTCGAAGATGAAAGACATTCTTCAAAGCCATTATCCCCGTTTCCCCTATCTGAACATGGGGTGACTTCTCTAACATCTTGTCCTTAATCTTTTGGACAACAATTTGGTGTTCATGAAGATTTTTCGGGTCTTGAAGTAAGCGAGTGTCGCCATGAGCGAGGGAACGGGGAAAGGTTCCAGCTAAAGCATAGCTCAGAATATGATTGCCTTCTTTCTGGACCAAAATTTCAGGTGAAGCACCAAGAAATGTTTTACCAGCTTTATGATAAGCAAAAATAAAAGCTGAAGGGTTATTTTCTATCAACCGCTCAAGAATTGGCTCAATCTTAAAAGTCTGCTCACTCGTAAATTTAATTTGACGAGAAGCTACGATTTTGATTGTTTTGCCCTGCGCAATATTTTCCTGTAACTTTTGGTAAAGACTTTGCCATTCTTGATAATCCGAAGCTTCTTCTGTATAGCTGTTGGACAGTTTACTTCCCTTTTCGTCCGTAATTTCTGGGAGAGAATCAAAGGACAAAACATAAGACTCTGTAGGTGTTTGTACAAAGTAATGCTTAAAAGCGACAATCTCGTTTCCGAAATCTTGCCAAAGCTCATCATTTACTTCATCAAAAAAACTCTGGCTGTAAAAAACGTAAGGATAGTTTGCGATATCTTGTTCTTGCACAGCTTGCAAGCGTTGACTGGCAATAATCAACGTTTGCTTTTGGCTATCGTACCAAAAAAAACGCTCACTAGGGTCAGGGAAAGCAGACCAAAAGGCAAGCGGGTGCTCTAATTTGAGATTTATCCGTCTATAGTTCATAGTAATGAAATTATATCACAGATAGCAGAAGTAACGTGATATAATAGGCTTATTAAAAATAAGAATCTGGAACAGTGAGAATGAATATCAATGTAAAACTTGCGGAACACCAAAAGATTGAAACCAGCAGGCTGTGGCTTCGCCCTTTTGTCATGTCTGATGCAGCCGATATGTTTGAATATAGCTCTGATGCAAGTAATCTTCAATTTGTCTTTAATCCCCATCCAAATCTTGCACATACCAGCTTTGTCATAGCCAATCATTTCATGAAAGAGCCCTTAGGTAAATGGGCAATCGAACTAAAATCAGAGCAAAAAATGATTGGTTTGATTCAGTTTTCAAAGCTGGTTGAGCAAAAGGGTACAGCAGAATTATCCTATGTGCTTCACAAAAAATATTGGAATCAAGGTCTGATGACTGAAGTGCTCGCTTCTGTAACCCAAGTTTGTCTTAAAGAGATTGGACTGAAGCAACTTGTGCTTAATTGTGATCGGGAAAATCTCAGCTCGATACGGGTGGCTCAAAAAGTAGGCTATAAGCGAATTGGCCGTTTTAAAGGTAGCACACAATACAATAAAGGACGCATCTCTGAATTTGAGGAGTTTGCTATTAAAAAAGGAAATCAAGTCTTAGGAGTATCTCATGTCTAAACACGAAGAAATTCTTAATTATATAGAAAAACTTGACATTGGTAAGCAAGTCAGTGTCCGTAGTATCGCTAATCGTTTAAAAGTGGCAGATGGCACAGCTTATCGTGCCATTAAAGAAGCAGAAAATCGTGGTTTAGTTGCTGTAAATGACCGCTCAGGTACTGTTCGAGTATCGGTGAAAGGACAAAAACGTAACCATAAGTTGACTTTCGGAAAAATTGCTGAAATTGCCAGTGCTGAAATCTTGGGTGGACATGCTGGACTTGAGGTTGAATTTAGTCGTTTTTCCATCGGTGCCATGCAGCCGGAAAGTGTGAAAAAGTTTTTGATGAAAAACAGTTTGATGATTGTCGGTGACCGTAAAGACATTCAGAGTATGGCTTTGCATGGTCAAAGCGCTGTGCTTGTTACAGGGGGGTTCGATGTTGATCAAGATGTTATTGATTATGCAAATGAGATGGGGATTCCGCTTATGCGCGCGACTTACGACACCTTTACAGTTGCAAATCGTATCAGTCATGCTTTAGCAAATGAATTGATAAAAAAAGATATCATCACAGTAGCTGAAATTTCCCACGATCATCGCCCTGCATTACGTGAAGAAGATACGGTAAAAGACTTTATGGAGTTGATGAAACGGACCAATTTAAGCAGTTTTGTGGTAGTTAATCCACATCGTGTGGTTGTTGGAGTTGTCAGTATGCGCGATATTGCTCATAAAAGTCTAGATACGCAGATTAACAAGCTGATGAACTATCCCGCTGTTGCCAAGCAAAAAATGACGGTGGCGAGCATTTCACAAAAGATGATTCATGAAGGTTATGACATCATGCCGATCGTGAATAAGGATTACACTTATGCTGGTGTGGTGACCAAGTCTGAAGTGTTAGAAAGTCTTCAAAGAAGCCAAGAAGAAAGCCAAGTGACACATACCTTTAGTGAAGACATGTCCAGTAAAATCAGTGAAAAAGGCTCTGCATATACTGTGATGGTTGAACCGCTCATGGTCAATAATGTCGGAAATATTTCAAGTGCTGCTCTGAGTGAGATTGTCGCAATCGTTGTTCAAAGAACGCTTGACAAAAGACGACGCAGAAATGTTATCCTAGAGTCAATGAATCTCAACGTGATGGGCACGGTCGCGATTGATAATCTCTTGGAAATTTATCCTAAAGTCATCAACGAGACCCGTTTAGGCGCGGTTGTAGATATTGAAATTTATTATGTCAACAATATCATCGCCAAAGCAGTTGTGAATCTACAAATTACATAAGGAAAAAAATAATGAAAGAAATACTTACAAAAATCAAAGAATACGACACGATTCTCATTCATCGTCATAAAAATCCAGATCCAGATGCGCTAGGCTCTCAGTGCGGTTTACGTGCCATTTTAAGAGCAAATTTCCCAGAAAAGAAAATTTATGCTGTGGGTTATGATGAACCAACACTTACTTATTTGGCCGAGATGGATCAGGTGGAGCTGGAGTCGGGGACAAAATACCTTAGTATCATCTGTGATACAGCAAATACACCACGGATTGATGATGACAGATGGATGCAAGCAGACTATGTCATTAAAATAGACCACCATCCAAATGATGATGCTTACGGAGATTTACGTCTGGTTGAGCCAGATCGCAGTTCGGCTTCCGAGATTATCACGGATTTTGCATTGAACCATGGGCTAGCTTTGAATGAAGAAGCAGCGCGTCTTCTTTATGGAGGGATTGTTGGTGATACTGGACGTTTCCTATATCCGGCAACCTCAGCTCAAACCCTTTATTTAGCAAGTAAGCTTGCAGAGTTTGACTTTGACCGTCCAGCATTAGGGCGAGAAATGACCTCATTTGATATGAAAGTCGCGCGTTTGCAAGGATATGTTTACGAAAATCTTGAAATTTCCGAAAATGGTGCAGGACGTGTGCTTTTAAGTAAAGAGGTTTTGGAAAAATTCAATTTACGGGATGCCGAAACATCAAGTATCGTTGGCACCCCAGGAAGTATCCGCGATGTACAATCATGGGCGATTTTTGTGGAACAAGCAGACGGACACTATCGTGTTCGGATGCGTTCAAAAACTGTACCTATCAACGAAATTGCTAAAAAGCACGATGGAGGTGGACATGCTTTAGCTTCTGGCGCTAACTCATATTCTTTGGAAGAAAATGAGCAAATTTGGCAGGAGTTGCAAGATAATTTGGAGAAGAAATAGTAGAAGTACTTTGTTAAAAAATTTTTATAAAAAAAACAGCTGAAGGAAAAGGATTCTTCAGCTGTTTTTTTTTTAGCACAAAATTTAAAAATTAGTTAACTGGTTGACATAATGAAAAGAATAAGATATACTTAACCGGTAAACTAAAAAACGAACTAAAAAGGAGATTTTAGGTGGTAATATTTTATAAGGAAAAGAAAAAAAGAGCGTTTAATCATAAGAAAAAAATAGGAGTTGCTTTATTAGGAGTCGTATCACTAAGCTTGCTCACTGCTTGTCACACAACTCAAAATAAAGCCACAACAAACACAAATGGCGAAAAACTGTCTATTGTTACGAGCTTTTATCCCGTCTATGAATTTACAAAGAATATTGTGGGAGATGAAGGTGAAGTTAAGCTGCTAGTTCCGGCAGGGGCTGAGCCACATGATTATGAACCCTCAGCAAAAGATATGACAACAATTAGCAACTCAGATGTCTTTGTGTACCATAATGAAAATATGGAAACATGGGTCAATAAATCTAAAGCTTCATGGAAGAAGGATAACCCCAAAATTATTGAAGGAACTCAAGGACTTCTTTTACTTCCTGGAATGGAAGAAGAGCAGGAGCATAACCATGAGGAAGAAGGGCATCATCATGATTATGACCCACATACATGGTTATCTCCTAAAATGGCAATAAAAGAAGTTGAAGTGATTGAGAAGCAGCTGAAAAAACTATACCCACAAAAAGCTAAGACATTTGGAACTAATTCTGCAAAATATCTGAGTAAGTTAAAAAAATTGGATGAAAAATTTAGTTCAGAATTAAAAAATGCAAATCAGAAAAGCTTTGTAACCCAGCACGCAGCTTTTCGTTACTTAGCTCTAGACTATGGTTTAAAACAAATTCCCATATCAGGACTTAATCCTGAACAAGAACCTTCTGCCGCACGCTTAGCGGAATTAAAAAAATATGTAGAGAATAATGGCATAGAATATATTTATTTTGAAAATAATTCAAACAATAAATTCGCAAAAACTTTAGCGAGTGAAGCCAAAGTAAAAATGGCTGTTCTAAATCCATTAGAAAGTCTTACAGCAAAACAAATTAAGGAGGGGGAAAACTATATCTCTGTAATGGAGGAGAATTTGGAATCCCTTAAGAAAACGACCTCTGTTAAAGGTAAAGAAATAAAAGCAGAACACTCTCCTGAAAGTGAAAAAAATGTAGAAAATGGATATTTTTCGGATACTGATGTCAAAGATCGTTCATTGACTGACTACGCAGGAAATTGGCAGTCAGTGTACCCTTTGCTCCAAAATGGCACTTTAGATCAGGTGTTTGATTATAAATCAAAAATTAAGGGAGATAAGTCGCCTTCTGCATATAAGAAGTACTATGCAAAGGGATATGAGAGTGATGTGAGTAATATTTTGATTGATAGCCATACAATGACCTTTACGAAAAATAATGTAAAACATAAATATCACTATGAGTACAAAGGATTTAAAATTTTAAATTACGAAAAAGGTAATCGTGGAGTGAGGTATCTTTTTGAAACCGATGATAATAATGCTGGCGAGTTCAAATATGTACAGTTTAGTGATCATGCGATTTCACCGATGAAGGCAGCACATTTCCATATTTTTTATGGTTCAGACAGTCAGGAAAAAGTACTTGAGGAGCTTGAAAATTGGCCAACATTTTATCCAAGTGATTTATCGCCACAAGAAATAGCACAAGAAATGATTGCTCATTAAACTAAATATTTTGGAACTTAGATTGAGAAAAAAACAGCCGAGAACTTGTCTCGTCTGTTTTTTAATTTTCGACAAACTTCTTAAGTGCGTGCCCTTCCAAGCCACCATTCAAGCCAATCAAGAGTTTGATGCGTGCTTTTTGAGAATTTACTTCAGGTGCAAACATCACACCAGCTTCTGCCAGTTTAGAACCACCACCTTCATAGGCGTAGACTGGTTCCGCTATACCATTGAAACAACGGGAAACGAGTACCACAGGAATACCAAGCTTGATAATATTCATTAATTTTTGTGCGGCTGTAGGGGGGAGATTACCTGCCCCCAACGCTTCAATAACCAGGCCATCTAAACTACTCAAATCAAATAAGTCAAAGACTTCACCGGTCATTCCGGCATAAGCTTTAACAATCGGGACTTTTCCTTTAACAGAAGAAATATCAAGATGTTGATTTTCGCCATCAGTATGGAAATAGAAGAGTTTGTGCTTTGTGGCTAAGCCAACTGGTCCGTGCGTTGGTGTCTGGAAAGTCGAAACATTGGTCGTATGTGTTTTTGTTACATATCGTGCTGAATGAATTTCATCATTCATTACTACAAGAACACCGCGATCATGAGAAGCATCATCAGCAGCAACACGGAGTGCACTGAGGAAATTATAGATACCATCTGTTCCTAATTCGTTGCTTGAGCGCATTGCGCCTGTCAATACAATTGGCATACCACGTGGAATTGTTGAATCCAAAAAGAAGGCTGTTTCTTCAAGTGTATCCGTGCCGTGAGTGATGACAACACCGTCAAATTCTTCTTGGTCGAAAGCTCTGTTGATACGTTTTTTGATCAAGAGCATTTCTTTTGGGGTGATGTGCGGACTAGGAAGGTTAAAAATATCTTCAGCGACCATGTGAATCGAATCAAGGTGCATATCTACCGAATTCATAGGGTTAACCGCGTTTGGCGCCACGCGACCACTGGCATCTTCCGCCATAGAAATGGTCCCTCCAGTATGCAACACTAAAATCTTTTTCATTAGTCAATTTCCTTTCAAACGTCAATAAAGTAAATTTATTATAGCATATTATAGGAGGGAATAAACAGCGACAAAGCTAAGTCCTCAACCATTTAGAAAATAATTAAAAAGAGTAGCATTTTAAATTTTGGGAACAGCCATTATTCGTGGAATTTTGGAAAAAAACCTGTATAATTAATAGGATAAGAAAGCTTAACGACGGGGTGAATTTAGCCGATAAGCAATAAACACATGAAGAATTTATGAGTATAAGGCATGGAAATGGATATAAAAGCAGTATTTTTCGATTTAGACGGCACTCTTTTTACGGGGACAAGATCAGTGGCTCCGAGTACGCGCGTTGCTATCGATGAATTAAAACGTAAAGATATATTAGTCGGGATCGCTACAGGACGAGGCCCTGCTTTTGCTTTACCTTTGATGGAGGAACTTCATTTAGATTTTGCGGTAACTTATAATGGACAATACATCTTTACACCGAAAGCTGTTTTGCATGCAGAAGAGATTGATAAGAGGACCTTACGCAAAATCGTTCGTTTTGCCAAAGATAATCATCGAGATATCTCTTTAGGAGCAGCTCATGGTGTTAACGGCTCTAAACTTTTGAAATTTGGTGAAACACGGATGGCAGGGATTATTTCAGGTATTTTACCATCAGGCACTTCGGACATTGCGCGAAACAGTTTCAAGCATGTCGTACGTCGTGTGGTTCCACAGTCCAATTTTCTGAATATCTTGCGTGAGCCCATTTATCAAGTCATGATGGTCGCAACTCAATCAGAAACGGAAATGCTTGAAAAAGAATTTCCTAATTTGATGATTACACGCAGCAATCCCTACTCTGTGGATATGATTCCATGTGATTCTGGCAAGCTTCGTGGTATCAAGATGATTGGTGAGCGTTATGGTTTCAATGAACATCAAGTCATGGCCTTTGGTGATTCGGAAAATGATTTAGAAATGTTAACACATGTCGAATATGGTATCGCGATGGGTAATGCTTCTGACCTTGTGAAGCAAAAAGCGACACATGTCACGACAAGTAACAATCATGATGGGATTGCTAAGGCACTTGCGCATTATGGTCTGATTGATTTCTCAACCAGTAATAATTTTATTTCACGTGATCAAAACTTTAATAAAGTAAAAGAATTCCATAAAATGATGGACGGGCGAAGCCAAGAGATTCCGCGTGCTTTTCCACCGCTGGAAGCGGGTTATCGTGCCGGATTTAAGGTCGAAGAAATTGTGGAATTTCTCTATGCTTCAGCAAACGGGGATAGTGATAAGTTTGACGAACTGACAGCAAATCTCCATGCAGATGTGGATAAGGCAGTCCGCAAGGTTAAACACAAAGCAAAAGAAGAAGCGCCGCTGATTGGTGAAGTCGATGCATTGATTGATTTACTTTACTTTACTTATGGAAGTTTAGTGCTTGCTGGTGTTGATCCTTATGATATTTTCAACTTTGTCCATGCAGCAAATATGGGTAAAATTTTCCCAGATGGGCAACCGCATTTTGATCCAGAAACACATAAAATTTTGAAACCTGATGATTGGGAAGAAAAATATGCCCCGGAAGGAAAAATAGAGCGTGAGCTTGAAAGACAAAAGAGAATTGCCTTGCGAAAAGCGCGTGTGCGTGAAGAAGACAACAAGAAAAAATAAAAAAGAAATCGCTGTAAGGCGGTTTTTATGCTTTTCACATCCGAGTCACAAACTCCGCCCCAAAATATGTTATAATAAAGCAGATATAAGCAGACAATTAGGGAGTTTTAGGTGAAAATGAATAAGTTTAAAGCGGTAATTTTTGACATGGACGGTGTCCTCGTTGACACGGAACAATTCTATGCTCAAAGACGTGAAGAATTCTTTAGCAATCATAATATTTCAATTCAACATATGAAATACTCTGATTTTATTGGAGGAAACATGCGAGAAATCTGGCCGCAAATCTTAGGTGTAGATTTTGACCAAGACGAAGCAGCCAAGCTACACGCAGCATATTTAAAACTAAAAGACAATAATCCACTTCCTTACAAAGAATTGCTTTTCCCAGATGTTAAGGCCGTTTTAGAAGCCTTAGAAAAAGATAACTATAAAATTGGTTTAGCTTCAAGTTCGGCCATGCAAGATATTGACGAAATGCTTAATGTACATGGTTTACGTCCCTACTTTAAGTCGATTCTTTCTGGTAATGACTTGAAAGCAACCAAACCGCATCCAGAGATTTATCAGCTGAGCATGAAGGCGCTCAATGTAAAGCCTGAGGAAACCTTAATCATTGAGGATTCCGAAAAAGGTATTGCCGCAGGTAAGGCAGCTGGAGCTACAGTCTGGGCTATTGAAGATACGCGTTTTGGAATGAATCAGGCTGCAGCAGATGCATGGTTCCCCAATCTCACGGCTGTTAAAGAAAAGCTAGAAAGTCTTTCAACAAATTAACAGCCTTGCGCATTCAAAAATATAGCCAATGTGTAAATAGACGCATAAAAGGAGAAGGAAATGAAAAGTGTACAGAGATTTTCACCAATAACAATTGTGTTAGTCATGGTTATCGTGCAAGCTCTGGAAAGTTTCTTGCTTATCTTTTCGGGCTCACGAATGATGGCTGTGTTCTATCTGTTTTTGATGAACATCCTTATCACAGTCGGCATCTTACTTCAAGCTCGAAATTATCGTTTAAGAAGAGTGGAATTCATCAGAAAAATAAATGATGAAGCAGAAAACTCACTCAATGCAACCTTGGACAATATGCCTATCGGTGTCATTCGCTACAATAAAGAGACCTATGAACCGGAATGGTTCAATCCCTTTATCGATTTGATTTACCATGGGGATGATCGTGTCCTTGATAAAGAAGAAGTTAAGGCAATTATTCAAAAGTATCATGAAGAAAGAAACCAATTTTTCACGATTGAGAAGAAAAAATATTTTATCACCTTAGATGATGAAAAAAATCTTATTTATTTAGCAGATGCAACTTCTGAGGCTAACAGTCGTGAGAGCTTGCAGGAAAGTCGTGCTGTTATTGGAAGTATTTCGGTTGATAACTATGATGATGTCACCGATTTGATTGCGGACAGTGAACGGACCAAGGTTAATAGTTTGATTGCCAGCAATTTGGAAAGTTTCGCAAGCAAGTACGGTGTTTATTTACGTCGTGTATCAAGCAGCCGTTACTATTTCTTTTGTGATTATGGCATTTTGAACCGAATGATTGAGGATAAGTTTTCTTTACTGAAAGATTTTCGGAAAAATTCAGCTGAAAGCAAGATTCCCCTTACCTTATCTGTGGGGGTATCCTATGGCTGGAATGATTTCCCAAGTATTGGTAAAACCTCCCTCAACAATCTTGAGTTAGCTTTAGTTCGCGGTGGGGACCAAGCAGTCCTTCGGGAGAACACACCGCAAGCCAAAACAATTTATTTCGGTGGTAATTCTGAAAGCCGTACTCAAAAATCAAGAACGCGTGCGCGGGCCATCTCAACAGCTTTGCAAACTATCATTAGTGAAAGTGAAGATGTCTTTATCGTTGGGCATCGCTTCCCAGATATGGATGCCTTAGGGGCGGCAATTACGATGAAAAACTTTGTCAACATGTCAGGAAAAGAAGCTTATGTGGTTTATGATCCGGAGCAATTGATGCCAGAGGTGAGCCGAGCTATTGATCTAGCAAACGAAACTGAAGAAGGCTTCGCACATATTATTAAACTTGAAACAGCTTTTGATATGAAGACTGAAAACTCCTTGCTTATCATGGTTGATCACTCGAAGACGACACAAACACTCAGTCTTGATTTCTATAAGTCCTTTAGTAAACTGGTTGTTATTGACCACCATCGTCGGGATGATGATTTCCCTGAGCATGCCTTGCTTTCTTATATTGAATCAAGTGCAAGTTCAGCCAGTGAGTTAGCAGTCGAGCTTTTACAATTTCATGAATATAACTCGAAAATGACGGTAACTGATGCTAGTATTGCACTGGCTGGGATTGAGTTGGACACGAAACATTTCACCAAAGCAACAACTTCCCGTACTTTTGAAGTGGCTGCTTATCTACGCTCGCAAGGTGCTGACAATAACCTGATTAAAGGAATTTTGGCTACTGAGTTTGAAAAATATAAAAAAATTAATGAAATTATTCTCAACTCAGAATATGTTGCCCCAGGAGTTGTGGTTGCCTTAGGTAAACCCAACCAAAAATATGACAATGTTGCGACAGCTAAAGCTGCAGACACTCTGCTAGATATGGCAGATGTTCAAGCAGCATTCTCTATTACAAATCATCAAAATGGTTATATTTCCATCTCGGCGCGTTCATTTAAAGATTATAACGTTCAAACGATCATGGAAGCCATGGGAGGTGGCGGACACTTTAATGCCGCCGCAACACAAATATACGAACGAAATATCGATGAAGTCAAAAAGGACCTCATCGCATTAATTAAGGAAAGAGAGAACGAACAATGAAAGTAGTATTTTTAGCAGATGTAAAAGGACAAGGAAAAAAAGGCGAAATCAAAGAAGTACCAACAGGTTATGCAAATAACTTCCTCCTTAAGAAAAATTTAGCAAAAGTTGCAACAAGTGCTGCTGTGGCAGAACTTCAAGGTAAAACAAAAGCTAAAGAAAAAGAAGAAGCTGAAGAGCTCGCAGCAGCTAAAGCATTGAAAGAACGTCTTGAACAAGATGATGTAATGGTTGAAATCAAGATGAAGGTTGGAACGACAGGTCACACCTTCGGTGCTGTGGATAAAGCAGATATCGCGAAAGCACTTCAAAGTCAATTGGATGTTAAAGTAGACAAACGTAAAATTCAATTGATTAATAAGATTCAAGCGCTTGGAATTAAAGATGTTCCAATCAAATTGCACCGTGATGTAACAGCTACAGTCAAGGTCAAAGTAAGCGAGAGATAACATGCCTGATATTGATATTATCAAAGCACCACCACAAGATTTAGCCGCCGAACAAGCCGTTTTGGGGGCTATTTTCCTTGATAGTGACCGCTTGATTGAAGTGAAAGAATTTCTTTCTACGGATGACTTTTACAAAAACGCACACAAGATTATTTTCCGAGCCATGGAACACTTGTCGGACAATCGTGAAGCGATTGATGTGTTAACTGTCCGCTCGCTTTTAGAAAATCAAAACGACTTAGAGACTATCGGGGGCATTGCTTACATTGCTGAGCTTGCTACTGCAACACCAACGGCTGCTAATGCCTCCTATTACGCAAAAATTGTTGCTGAAAAATCTTTACTGCGTCAGTTGATTAATAAATTAACACAAAGTGTAGAGAAAGCTTATAGTCAGGAAGATCCAGCCGAGGATGTTCTTGCGGAAGCTGAAAAGTCATTGATTGATGTGCAGCAAGGGCGTAATACATCAAGCTTTCGTCGGATTTCAGACGTCTTGTCGATGAACCTAGACGATCTGGAAGAACGGGCTAAACAAAAATCAACGATTACAGGTATCGCGACAGGTTATCCGGCCTTGGATGCCATGACGACTGGTCTCCATGAGGAGGAACTTATTATTCTTGCTGCACGTCCAGCCGTGGGTAAGACTGCTTTTGCTTTAAATATTGCACAAAATATTGGGACAAAACAAGATAAAACGGTGGCTATCTTTTCATTGGAAATGGGTGCAGAAAGCCTTGTTAACCGGATGCTTGCAGCTGAAGGAACGATTGAATCGCATAACTTACGTACCGGTCAGCTTAATGACGAAGAGTGGAACCAGTATTTTATTGCTATGGGGACACTTTCGAAAGCAAGTATTTACATTGATGATACTCCAGGGATCAAGATTACAGAAATACGGGCACGCTCTCGTAAACTCGCACAGGAAACAGGCAATCTTGGCCTAATCGTTATTGATTATTTGCAGTTGATTTCGGGGACAGGACGAGAAAATCGCCAACAAGAAGTTTCAGAAATTTCACGTCAGTTGAAGATTCTGGCTAAAGAGTTAAAAGTTCCTGTCATTGCTTTGAGTCAGCTTTCACGTGGAGTAGAGCAACGTCAGGATAAGCGTCCTGTCTTATCAGACATTCGTGAATCTGGGTCAATTGAGCAAGATGCTGATATTGTCGCCTTTCTTTATCGGGACGATTATTATGACCGTGCCGGAGCAGATGACGAGGATGATGGCTTTAACGATGTCCCAGAAGTAGACAATAAAGTCGAAGTTATTATTGAAAAAAACCGTTCAGGAAGTCGGGGAACTGTCGAGTTACTTTTCCTGAAAGAATACAACAAATTTGCTAGTATCGATAACAGATATGAAGACTAGCATTTCTAGGGGTATTCATGTTATAATGTATAAGATTTAAAATTTAAAATGGTAAGCTAGGCGGAAAACGCCTGTCTTTGCATTTCTAGAGAAAAATTGGAGAGTAAAATGGATAACCAAAATCAAAGCCAAGAAGTAGGAAAAATCGTAGATATCAGAAAACAAGTTGAAGAACATGTTGGTCAAACCATTGAAATTACATCACAATTTGGACGTAAACGTGAAAATCGTCATAAAGTCAACTTGATTGAGACTTATGCCACACACTTTGTTATTGAAAATATTCCAGCACGTGGTCCAAAAACAACAGAGTCTTATCAATATGCTGACATCTTGACTCAAACAATTTTGATTCACTATCCAAATAAATAAATTGTTTATTTGTGAAATTTTCTAGTAGTGAGTGCTCATGTAACTAACTGCAACAATATCTAGTGTTTGCTTGGTCTTCTACGGAGCCGTTGCATTCACCAAATAGGGTTACATAAAAAGCTTCTCAAACATAAGAATATAAAAATCCAAAGAAAGGAGTAAATATGACATCTTCAAGCCTATCAATGATGCCTGTCAAAGGTGGTTCAGGAAATGCTTTTGTTGGCGAAAGCGACAATAAGCGTGTTTTTATTAAAAAAAATTGTAGCCCTTTTTTGACAAGTGTGTATCTTGAAGGTATTACGCCACAAGTCTTATGGACGAAGCGTACAGCAGAAGGTGACATGTTAGCTGCTCAACCTTGGATTAATGGCCATACGTTGAAACCATATGAAATGAATGATTCACGTATTGGTGAAATTTTGCGGCATTTGCATCAAAGCGAAAAGCTTATTGAAGCCTGTAAAAAGTTAGATAACGAGGTCATGCTTCCGGCTGATCTTTTGGAACAAGTACTGAGTAAAAGTTCAATCTTTGAAACCAATGGTTTTCTCTCAAATGTCGTTGTGGAACTCTCAGAAAATCTTCCAGAATTAAAGGAAGATGATATCACAGTTGTTCATGGTGATGTGAACCATAAAAACTGGTTGGTTGACGACGAAAGTGATAAAGTTTATCTCGTAGATTGGGATACTGTTCTTTTAAGTAGCCCTTTAGTGGATATAGCACATGTTCTAACACACTATATCAAACCAGAAAACTGGGAAGAGTGGCTCCATCAAGCAGGCTATAAAACAGCTAAAAATATAGAACATGAATTAATCTGGTATGGAAAACTTTCTTTCCTACGTCAGATTTCAGAATATATGGCAAGAGAGCAAATTAAGGAAACAGAGCAAGAAATTGCGCGTTTTCAAAATTTTTGCCGTTTATTTTAAAACTTAGAAAATAAAAATAGGAGGCTTGCCTTCTTATTTTTTCAAAAAATAGGAGAAAAAATGCGCGTAAGAAATCGTAAAGGCGCTGCGGAACACTTAGAAAGTAACGCACATGTTGTTGTAGAAAATCCAGCAGACTTTAAAGGACGTTGGGCAGAGCGTTTTGGAAATGATCATCCCATTCATATTGAAGTTGGATGTGGTAAGGGCGGTTTTATCACAGGCATGGCTGCTCAAAACCCAGAGATTAATTATATTGCGATTGATATGCAACTATCCGTCTTATCTCACGCTTTAGACAAGGCTTTGGAAGCCAACCTACCTAATGTACAAATGATGTTGGTTGATGGCGCAGCATTAACCGAATACTTCGAGGATGCTGAAGTTTCGCGTGTTTATCTGAACTTCAGTGATCCGTGGCCAAAAACACGTCATGAAAAACGCCGTTTGACTTATAAGTCATTTTTAGAAACTTATGAACAAATCCTGCCACCAGAAGGTGAAGTCCACTTTAAAACAGATAACCGTGGTCTATTTGAATATTCATTGGCAAGTATGAGTCAATATGGTATGATTTTAGAAAAAGTCTGGTTAGACTTGCACGCAGATGAAGAATTTGCCAAAGTCAATGTAATGACAGAGTATGAAGCAAAATTCTCAAGCAAGGGGCAAGTGATTTACCGTTTAGAAGCAAAATTCCCAAAGAGAGGTTAAGCTATGAGATGTCCAAAATGCCAATCTGAATCGTCACGAGTAGTAGATTCACGTCAAGCTGATAATATGATTCGTCGTCGACGTGAATGTGAAAATTGTGGAAACCGTTTCACAACTTTTGAGCGGATTGAAGAAATGCCACTTTTGGTCATAAAACGTGACGAAACCCGTGAAGTTTTTAATCGTGATAAAATTATTACTGGAATAGTGCGCAGTGCCCGTAAGCGACCAGTGACAAGTGAATCTATTGAAAAATTGGTTGATCGTGTCGAACAGAGAGTACGCCGCTTAGAGAAAAATGAAGTACGTACCGAAGTTATCGGCGAATTTGTTATGGAAGAATTAATGGATTTGGATGATATTACCTATGTTCGTTTTGCAAGTGTGTACCGTTCCTTCAAAGATGTGAGTGAAATCGAAGATTTACTTAAAAAGATTACGAAAAAAGACTAACGGTTCTATAAAAGAGAAATAAAAGGATGAACTATGAGACCAGGCGATTCATTTTCTATTCTAAATCGAGGAAAAATCAGCTTTGATGCTGATACTTTTTCGCTACTTTACTTGCCCATTATTGGGCGAGATGCTTTTGGGCTTTATCAACTCTTGCGCGTTTTTTCGACGGGCAAGATTTCTCATTTTTTAGAGTATCTTGATTTTGGTCTCAATCCTTTTATTGAAGCTTTAGATAAACTTTCAGGGATTGGGCTCGTGCGGGTATTTGACCAACAACCGGGCTATCTTATGGAGGTAAAAAGTCCTTTAACTTTTGAAGAATTTTTAGCAGACGAATTTTATAAGCAATTATTGATTTCACGTATTGGGGAAAATAAAGTTAAAGCTTTGGCAAAAAAACATGAACCGGATGCTTTGGAAATTACAAAAAAATTTCATGAAGTTTATGCTGTGAAATTTGAACCGACTCAGACAGTCGTTCAAGCAGAAAAATTTGACTTGAACTCTTTTAAGAGTATTATGGAAAACCAACATTTGACTTTTGCAAATGAAAATCAGGATATCTTGACCCTCTATGGTTTGGCGGAAAAATTTGATCTTAACTGGTATGAATTATTTAAAGCAGCTGAGCAAACTGCCAATGCTGATAAGACTTTAAATACAGCTAACTTAACAAGAATGCTTGCTGGGAAATCGGAACCTTTGCCTGCCTTATCGGAATTTCCTAAAGGTTTTCAAGATTTGATTGTTATTAGTAAAGAAGTTTCCCCGCGTGATTTTTTAAACAAGCTTAAACAACAAGCTGGTGGTTTTGCTTCGCAAGAAGAACTGAAGATTTTGAATAATTTAGACAAGCAAAATATTACTGATCAAGTACAAAATATTTTGATACACTATGTCTTGATTCAACAAGGGAATGCGAGTCTCAATGCTCGATTTGTCAATACTCTGGCAAATGATTGGCTGCGCCATAAAGTATACAATGCGGAAACCGCAGTGAAAAGAATACTGGAGCGTCAGCAGCAAGCAGAACAAAAGCAAAAAAGTAATAATAATTATAAAAACTCAGGTAAGCTGGTCAAAAAAGCGCCTCAATGGTCCAATGCCAGCTATGTAAACACGACCAGTGCAGAAGATATTGCCAAGTTCGAGCAATATAAGGCTTCCCGCCGTAAGGATAAGAAGGAGAATTGAGCATGGAATCAATTGGAGAACTTTTGAGTAAGCGCCCAGATGTACGTGGAAATTTTGACAAGCTCGTTGCTGAAGTGATGAAAAATGAACAAGTTCAAGCTTTTATTTCTGAAAATCAAATGACTGAAGATGAAGTACAGCGTAGTTATTCAAAGTTTTATGAATTTGTTAAAGAGCGAAAAAAATTTGAAGAACATGAAAAAAGGGCAGCTGATGGCTATGAACCTGTCTTGATTATGAATCATGGTTACGCAGATGTTTCCTATCAAACCACAGCAGAATTAGCTCATCGTCAAGAAATCAGCAATCAATTGCGTCGTGTTCAAATCATTGGTTTACCTAAAGAGATGAAGCAAATAGATTTTTATGCAGATGTCTTCACAGACAATCAAAATCAATTTGACTTGTTTCGGAAAGTGGAAAACTTTATCGACAACTTTCCCCAGGAAAAAGGGATTTATATTTATGGTGACTTTGGCGTAGGGAAGTCCTTTATTATGGCCGCAATGGCAAATGAGCTCTCGAAAAAAGGCATTTCCACTACTTTATTACACTATCCAACCTTTATTTCTGACCTTGATTTTGACAATGCGAAATATTGGGTCAATGAAATTAAAAAAGTTGAAGTCTTGGTTTTAGATGATATTGGTGCCGAACTCAATAATGCCTGGGTACGCGATAGTATTCTGCAAGTTATTTTACAGCATCGTATGCAAGAAAATCTTCCGACATTTTTCACATCAAATTTAAATATGACAGAGCTTGAGTTACATTTGGCTGAGACTAAAAAAGCAGATGAAATCTGGCCAGCAAAACGTGTCATGGAGCGTGTGAAGTATTTAGCGTCTGAAGTTCGTTTAGAAGGAGTAAATCGCCGACATGAATGAGACAATTGATCTGATGATGCAACATAGTTCAGTACGTAATTTTACGGATGAAAAAATTCCAGAACATGTATTAAAAACGATTGTTGATGCGGGACGTGCAGCACCAAACTGGAAAAACTTTCAATCTTATTCGGTGATTCTTGTGCAATCTCAGGAACAAAAAGATGCTATTTTTGCCCAACAGCCCCAAAAAGCAATTAAAAATTGTGCTGCTTTTTTGGTTTTTGTTGGAGATCTTAATCGAGCTAAAATAGCAGTCGAAATGAACGGTGGTGAGTTTCAACCAGAAGGTGTAGAATCGCTTCTTATTACTTCAGTCGATGCTGCAGTAGCTGGTCAAAATACATTACTTGCTGCTCAGTCTCTTGGTTATGGCGGTGTAATGGTCGGTTTAATTCGTGATCAAGCACGAGAAATTTCTGAGATATTAAACTTGCCTGATTACACTTATCCGATTTTTGCTGTGGCTCTTGGAAAACCTGCACGTGTAAATCCAGTAAAACCTAGATTACCTTATGAAGCTGTTGTATTTCCTGAGAAGTATATTCCACAAGATGAAGAAGTACTGCGCGCCTATGATAAAGTTCAAGATGATTATGCTGGTTCACGTCGTCTCAATTCCACATGGTCAAGTCGAATGGTTGATCAATGGGGAAAACCAGAGCTAAAAGCTTCAACAGAGAATCTTAAAGAAAAAGGACTTTTATGAAGAAAATTCTTTCACCAAAGCTTCCTACTGAGTTAGAAGTTGTCGATTTTACTGCCCTTGAAGATAATGAAGCCTACCAAGTAGAGTTGAAAAATCAAGAAATCTATTTAGAGGAACGACAACTTTTCAGTGGCTGTCGTCTACAAAATATCAATTTTGAGTTAGATGTGACTGCCGATTTAGAATTTACGGATTGTGTTTTTGAAAAGTGTGATTTTTCTAACCTTATCTTTTCTAAATTTGGCTTTTATCGTTGTATTTTTAAAGATTGTAAATTGCTAGGTACTGAATTTACTAATGCTTTTTTGCAGGATGTCCAATTTCAGGATTGTTTGCTTAATTACGTTAATTTTTCAAGTGCGCGCTTGAAGAATGTGCTCTTTGCAGACAGTATGATGAAAGAAAGTCTTTTTATTGCTAGTCAATTTAAGCAGGTACGCTTTGAAGGGAACGACTTGGAGCTTACGAATTTCTGGGAAACTACTTTATCTGGGATTGATTTTTCAAGTAACACCTTTGAGCGCCTTGACGTGAGTCCTGAACTGGCTAAAAACATTAAAGTTAATCTAAGTCAAGCAGCTTTTTTTGCTGCTTTACATGGAATTGAGATTGTCTAAGTCTTGGAAGATTCAAGACTTTTTATTTTAAAATAGCCTATCAGAATTGACCATTTAATTTAAAAACCGCTTTAGCTCAAAGCGGTTTTTAAATTAAAAAAATTTTTAAAGAAGAGTCCAATTACTAAAGAAAACGTTTTCTTATTTTGGACCCAACAGCTTAATTTCGAAGCAAAAATTAGGCTATAATTTAATTGTGAGGAAAAAAGATGCTTAGTTATAACTTAGATATCCTACTATTTTCAGAAAGACGTTTCTGGAAACTCGATAAAATACTCGAAGTTACTGGACTCAAAAGCCATGAATTTCAGAGACAACTCGTCGAATTAAATCAAATATTGCAAGATAAAAATCAAAGACCGCTAGAATTTACCAATAATGTATTAGCGATACCTGAAAAACTAGAAAGTTTCGAAGAAATCCGCTTTAATATCGAAGAATATGAACTAACATTGAGCGAAGAGAAGCGTCAACTCCTGATTTATTTACTTTGCTTTTCTAAACGTTCAGTATTAGCCATCAGTGATTTTCAGTCCCTTTTAAATGTAAGTCGAAATACTGTCTTATCTGATATTAAAAAGTTGCGTCAGCAGCTAGATAACGAAAACATACGTTTAGAATACTCACGCAAGTTAGGCTTTTACCTCCGAGGGACATCGAAAGAATTACGTAAAACGACCTGGCGTTTCTTACAAGAACTCCATGAAGAGAGTGATTACTATGTTTTGTCGAAGCATCTCAATCTTAAAAATCCCCTCTTTATACACCAAGTAGGACAGCAGATCAGTCGCTTAATTGCTGAATTAAGTGTACAGGTTATCCATAGTCGGTATCTTCCGATGCTGATATACCTTGCTTTACTTCAATCACATCTTGGAGAAACAGATCTATTTCAGGAAGATGTACTGGAAGTTGAAGCATTACTGATTGGCATGAGTGATGGCAACTTTGAAAAGTCTGGTTTTGATTTTCTTTATCGTATTGGCTTTGAGATTATGGAAAATGTAATGAAGCTTGCAGCGGTTCAGTTTGAAGATTTTACAAAAACCTTCGCTGCCTTACGTGCCCATCTGGTTCCTGCCTATTTTCGACTGAAATACCACTTCGAAATAGAGAATGTTCTTTTGGACAAAATAAAAACAGATTATTCCTCTCTGTTTGAATTAATGGACCTTGCTTTATCACCATTACACGAAGCTTGTGGAGAAATTTCCGAAGCGGAACGCGCCTACTTTGTCATTCTCTTTGGTGGAGAAATTTATAAAAAAAAGTATACACAAAGTTTTCGTGCTATTGTCTTATGTGTAAACGGTATAAGCTCAAGTTTAATTATGCGTAAACGATTGGAAAATATGTTTCCCAGCATGACTTTTATCCTGAGTACAGCCGTCTCTGATTTGGACAAAATTCCTGCTTTTTCTTATGATATTATCTTTTCGACAGTACCTGTGATGACTGATAAAAAACTCTATGTTATGTCAGCTTTTCCAAACAGTGAAGAAGAGACAAGACTTCACAATCGCTTAGCACAAGATTTTAATTTACCTGGCTTTTATAAACCAAATGCTAGAGCTATCTTACGTGCTATTGAACCTTATGTCGACATTAAAAATAATGCGACCAAGAAGCAACTGACACGGATTATTGACCGCAAGCTAAACAACAAAAAGACAGAAAGTGAGGCATTAGGTGTAATGCTTTCAGATTTATTAACTAAAGAAAAGATTCATTTTACAGATGAGAAACTTGACTGGAGGAGCGCAATTGAGCTTGCAGCTCAGCCTTTATTGAATCAAGGAGAAATCGAACCCTCTTATATTTCAGCTATTATTAATCGTGTAGAGGAATTTGGCCCTTATATTGATTTAGGTATGGGCATTGCGTTGCCGCATGCGCGTCCTGAAGATGGGGTTAAAAAGCTCGGTATGTCATTTCTTAGATGTGAACAACCAGTATATCTTCAAGATGATCCCAAACATGAAATAAAGATTTTCATTGTCCTTGCAGCTATTGATAATGAAACGCATCTTCGCGCCTTATCTACTTTAACCCAAATATTATCAAATAAAGATGAACTCAACAAAATGCTAACTGTAGAAACAGTAGCAGAACTCGAACAAATTTTTGCAGAAAAAGAAGGAGAATAATATGAAAATCGCATGTGTATGTCAATCAGGATTAGGAACAAGTTTTATGGTACAAATGAATCTTCAAGCCCTTTTACAAGAAATGGGCTTAGATGTTAATGACTTTGAACTTGATCATATGGATGTGGGATCAGCTACACCAGATTCTGCGGATTATTTCTTTGTGGAGTCCACATTAACAACAGCTTTGCCTAATATTCCAACAGAAAAGATTGTACCATTGTCTTCAATTATTGATCGAGATGCTGCTCGTGAAGCACTGGTTAAAGTCTTAGATGAAAGAGGGATTGCCCACAACTAAGCAAAAAAAGTAATTAAAAAGAATCGAAAATAAACTTAGGAGAACAAAAAAATGAATGGAGTTTTAAACTTTATTGTCTCTGTTGCGACGACGCCTGCCCTACTTGTTGGTTTAATTGCCATGCTTGGACTAATCTTACAAAAGAAACCAGCAACAGCAGTTATTCAAGGGTCAGTGAAGACCTTTGCTGGATTCTTGGTCTTGGTTGGAGGAGCTGGTATCTTGGTGGGTGCGCTTGCACCTTTTGCCGATATGTTCCAACATGCCTTTCATGTGAAAGGTATTGTCCCAACCAATGAAGGTGTGGTTGCCTTAGCACTCGTTGAGTACGGGACACCGACGGCCTTGATTATGCTTGTCGGGATGATTGTGAATATTCTACTTGCTCGCTTTACACGATTTAAATACATCTTCTTGACAGGTCAAGCCATGCTCTATGTTTCTTGTATGGCGGCGGTGATTCTTGTTTCTGCCGGAATGGGCGAAACTTGGATAACCATTCTTCTTGGCGGTATCTTTGAAGGAACGCTTTTAACAGTCACACCTGCTATTTGTCAGCCATTTATGCGTAAAATCACAGGAACTGATAATGTAGCGATGGGACACACAGGTAATATTGGATATGCTCTTGCAGGATGGCTCGGTAAAACTTTTGGTGATCCTGATCCTGAAAAATCAACAGAAAAGTTGAACATTCCTAAATCATTGGGCTTTTTACGAGATTCAACAGTATCCATTTCCTTACTGATGGCTGCAGTCTATATCCTTTTAGCCATAGCCGCAGGTCCATCTTATGTCGAAACAGAGCTTTCTAGCGGTACAAACTTTGTGATTTTCTCTCTTGTTCAAGCAGGAACTTTTGCAGCAGGATTTGTCGTTGTTCTACAAGGGGTGCGTATGATTTTAGCCGAAATCGTACCGGCTTTTCAAGGGATTGCCCAAAAATTGGTTCCCAACTCAAAACCGGCTTTGGATGTACCAATCGTCTTTCCTTATGCACCAAATGCGGTATTGATTGGTTTCTTCGTTTCATTTATCACAGGATGTTTATCGATGGTTGCGATGCTTGTTATGGGGACAACGGTTATCATTCCGGGTGTTGTCGGGCATTTCTTCTGCGGTGCAGCAGCAGCAATATTCGGTAATGCCAATGGCGGACGACGTGGAGCAGTGATTGGAGCAATTGCTAATGGGCTCCTCTTATCTTGGTTACCTCTTTTCATTATTCCATCTTTAGGTGCTTTCGGAGCAGATGCTTCAGCCACATTTGCGGATACAGATTACCTGATTCCAGGTATCATTGTTGGCCGAGTTGGTGAAATGGGATCTGGTGCAATTGCCACTCTGATCCTAGGATTTCTCGCTGTTGTCCTGATTCTTAGTGCAGTCTTAAATGCCAGAGATAAAGCCAAAGCTTAAGTCAATGTCAATGTTTACAAAAATCAGTTTTCGCTCAGGAAATCTGATTTTTTAGTAAGATGAAAATAAAAAACGTTTTCAATTATGTTATAATAAAATGTATTATCAAAAGATTAAATGGAGAAAAATATGTTTGACAACACCGATCAGTTAGCTGTAAATTCAATCCGTACTTTGTCAATGGATGCTATCCAAAAAGCAAATTCTGGACATCCAGGATTGCCAATGGGTGCGGCACCAATGGCTTATGTTCTTTGGAGCAAGTTTTTGAATGTGAACCCACAAACAGGGCGTAAATGGTCTAACCGCGACCGCTTTGTCCTCTCTGCAGGACATGGTTCGGCAATGCTTTACAGTCTTTTACACTTGGCAGGCTATAAAGTATCAATGGATGACTTGAAAAACTTCCGCCAATGGGGCTCAAAAACTCCAGGGCATCCTGAAGTAGACTGGACAGATGGTGTAGAAGCGACTACAGGTCCTTTAGGACAAGGTATCGCCAATGCTGTCGGTATGGCAATGGCCGAAGCTCATTTAGCTGCTACTTACAATAAACCAGATTTTGATATTGTAGATCACTATACTTATGCCTTAAATGGTGACGGTGACCTTATGGAAGGTGTTTCTCAAGAAGCAGCTTCACTCGCTGGTAAATTAAAACTCGGAAAACTTGTGCTTTTCTATGATTCAAATAATATCTCTCTTGATGGTGATTTGGATAAATCATTTATTGATGATATTAAAATGCGTTTTGAAAGCTACGGTTGGCAACATATCTTGGTTAAAGACGGCAACGATTTGACTGAAATTGCAGCAGCTGTAGAGCAAGCAAAAGCTGAAACTGAAAAACCAACAATTATTGAAGTTAAGACTGTTATTGGATTCGGTGCTGAAAAACAAGGCACTTCAGCAGTACACGGTGCTCCTCTTGGTGCAGAAGGCATAGAATTTGCGAAGAAAGCTTACGGCTGGGACTATCCAGAATTCACTGTTCCTGAAGAAGTGACTGAGCGTTTCCGTCAAACATTGAATACACGTGGCGAAGCTATGGAACAAGTATGGAATGATACTTTCAAGGCTTATGCTGAAAAATATCCAGAACTTGCTGAACAATATGTAAAAGCATTTGAAAATGAAACTCCTGAACTTGATTTAAGCAAGCATGAACTTGGTTCAAGCAAAGCTTCACGTGTAACTTCACAAGAAGCTATCCAAGAACTCTCAGCACAAATGCCAAACCTTTGGGGTGGCTCAGCTGACTTATCAGCATCAAACAATACAATGGCTAAAAATGATACAGACTTTATGCCGGATAACTATGCTGGTCGTAACATTTGGTTTGGTGTCCGTGAATTTGCGATGGGTGCAATTATGAACGGTATTGCCCTTCACGGCGGTACACGCGTTTATGGTGGTACATTCTTCGTCTTCAGTAATTACATGCTTCCAGCAGTACGTATGGCTGCACTTCAAGAATTGCCTATTACCTATGTTTGGACCCATGATTCAATCGCGGTTGGTGAAGATGGTCCAACACACGAGCCTGTTGAACAATTGGCTTCAGTACGTTCTATGCCAAACTTAGATACTATCCGCCCTGCAGATGGTAATGAAGTAGTTGCTGCATGGCGTCGTGCAGCTTCAAGCAAAAAACGTCCAACAGCGCTTGTTTTGACACGTCAAAACTTGCCAGTTCTTGAAGGAACAGCACAATTGGCTGAAGAAGGCCTCAATCGTGGTGCCTACATTCTCTCTAAAGAAGAAGGTGAACTTGAAGGAATTATCATCGCGACAGGTTCAGAAGTAGCACTTGCGCTTGAAGCTAAAAAAGAGTTAGGAAAAGGTGTACGTGTCGTTTCTATGCCTTCAATGAATATCTTTGACGAACAATCTGCAGAGTATAAAGAAGAAATTCTTCCGAAAAATGTCTGCTGCCGTTTGGCTGTCGAAGCAGGAACAAGCTTCGGCTGGGCGAAATATATTGGTTTAGCAGGAGCTACAGTCACAGTGGATAAATGGGGCGCTTCAGCACCTGCCAATATCGTTTTACCAGAATATGGCTTTACAGTAGAAAATGTTGTTAAAACATATAAAGAAATGAAAGACAACTGCCCTAAAGATTGCTGCTAATCGAAAATCATGCGGTAAAAAAGCTTTTGTTGCACTGAGACTTGCAGATTATGCTATAATAAGTTCATGCGATGAGTCGATCTTCTACTTTAGTAGATTATTGAAGCACAGGAGTTCTGGAACATTTGGTTGTTCGTGCAGGAAGCATGAGAACTTGTTAGCGCGTGTGAACCGCTCTGACACAATGAAAGTTGCCTGAAAGATCTCTCTTTTGAGAGGTCTTTTTTTTGTGAAATAAAGCGTGGAAAGACCAGTTGTTTCCTTTGGAATTAATGATATAATAGAGGGGTGTAAATCTATCTATTATATTTTAGGAGAGACTATTGAGCGTAATGATGTACAGCCTTTTTGATGTAGAGGGTAATGCAGAAGCGATAATATCTTATACAGAAAATGCGATGAAAAAAGAAGGAAAAACTTCAGAAGAAATAGAATTGTATAAATCTGAAGTTGAAAACAGTGATTATCCCGGACTTGTCAGTGTATCTGTGAGTATGTTGGATGAGTTGAATGGGATGCACACCCGCCAAGAAGTGAAACATATAGAGTGAGTAAAAAGTAGAGTATTTCAAAAATACTCGCTTTTTTGATAGAAAAATAATAATGTCCTGAAAGAATCTAAAATGTAGGAAAAATAAGGTTTCTAAGCCACTGAATTTGTGAAGTTTGTGAATTCACAAACTTCACAAGCGCTTACAAAAGAAATGCGAAAGAAGTGTGCTAAACTTATATTGTAAAAATATTTACAAGCTTTTACAATAAAAAAAGGAGATTTTCCAACATGAAAATCGTTATTATAGGCACAAATCACGCAGGTATTGCTGCGGCAAATACATTATTAGACAACTATCCTGGTCATGAAATTACCATGATAGACCGTAATAGTAATATGAGTTACTTGGGCTGTGGTACAGCTTTATGGGTGGGTCGTCAAATTGATCAACCGAATGAACTTTTCTATGCACGACCAGATGATTTTGAAGCAAAAGGTGCGAAGGTGTTGACTGAAACTGAAGTTTCGTCTATTGATTTCGAGCATAAAAAAGTGTATTCTACAACAAAATCTGGAGAAGAGCGTGTGGAAGATTATGACAAACTTATTCTTGCGATGGGTTCAAGACCAATCATTCCCAAAATTACAGGTAATGAATTAGAAGGTATTCATTTTCTCAAACTCTTTCAAGAAGGACAAGCAGTAGATGAGGAATTTGCTAAGGAAGAAGTGAAACGTATTGCAGTTATTGGGGCGGGCTACATCGGTACAGAAATAGCTGAAGCAGCAAAACGCCGTGGAAAAGAAGTTTTATTGTTTGATGCGGAAAGCACATCTTTAGCTTCATATTATGACGAGGACTTTGCGAAAGGAATGGACGAAAACCTTTCAAATCATGGAATAGAGCTTCATTTTGGTGAAACTGCTGAAGCTTTTAAAGGTACAAATGGTCGGGTTTCTCAAATTGTGACTAATAAAGAGACTTACGATGTGGATATGGTAATCAACTGTATCGGTTTTACAGCAAACAGCGCTCTTGTGGGAGACAAACTCGACACACTTCGAAATGGAGCAGTGAAGGTAGATAAACATCAACAGACAAGTAATCCCGATGTCTATGCAGTTGGAGATGTAGCAACGATTTATTCAAATGCTCTACAAGATTTTACATATATTGCTCTTGCTTCTAATGCGGTACGCTCAGGGATTGTCGCTGGACACAACATTGGCGGAACAGCCCTAGAATCAGCTGGTGTTCAAGGGTCAAATGGTATCTCAATCTTCGGCTATAATATGACTTCTACAGGTTTCTCTGTTAAGGCCGCTCAAAAATTTGGTTTAGATGTTGCTTATACTGATTTTGAAGATAAGCAAAAAGCTTGGTTCCTGCATGAAAATAATGATAGCGTGAAAATTCGTATTGTTTATGAAAAATCAAGCAGACGCATCGTAGGTGCGCAAATGGCGAGCTATGGGGAGATTATCGCGGGAAATATCAATATGTTCAGCTTGGCTATCCAAGATCAAAAAACAATTGATGAACTTGCGCTTCTCGATTTGTTCTTCTTGCCTCACTTTAACAGTCCTTATAACTATATGACTGTTGCTGCTTTGAAGGCTGAATAACATCAAAATGTAACGTTGACATTAAAGGATATGAGACATAAAAATCACTAAAATATACTTTAGTGATTTTTTGTTAAATTAAGTTACATTTGTGCAATATTGTCTAATGTTATATAATAGAAAAAATTGACGAGGTAAATGGAGGAGACGGTATTGTGTTAAAATATTTAGACGAAGATGATTTTAAAAAACTTCAAATTTTATATTATTTAGAAAATCATCATCTCTCTACGGTACTTTTTGATGACTTAATTGAAGAATTGCACCTTAATAATTATCAAGTTAAGAAGCTCTTATCTGAGATACAAGCAGAAATTAAATCTTGGAAATTAGAGAATTATTACCTCATTGATCTCCAGACGCAGAAAAGTTTCGTACGTTACGAAAGAAGAACCCAAGGAAACATTATGCTGCTCTTAAACCATTACGTTAAGAGATCACAGATGCAAGCCTTGATTCGGGCAATCTTTACTGAAGAAGTGAACAAAATTGCTGAACTCGAAGATGTCGTCTTTTTATCAAAGTCAGCCACCTATAAACTGGTCAAAAAATTTACGGATTTAACCAAGGAATATGATGTAACTATTGATAAAAACATGCGCTTTGCTGGTGAAGAATGGAAGATTAGAGAGTTTCTCTATAATTTCTATCATACCTTGTATGGCGATCTTTATAAGAGTTTTTCGGAAGATGTAGCGACGGACCTTGAACAAATGCTAACAGCTTTAGAGGAGATAGAGGGGCTTTTTATCCGGGGCCTAAGTTTAACAGATAGAACAAAATTGTTGTATCGTCTCTTTGTTATCTATACGAGAAATTATTTAGGAAATAAGGCTTCAGCGCAAGATTTCATGAAGATTGACAGTCGGTTTATTGAGCCCATAGCCCAGATTTTACGGCATTATCTCGATGGTTCTAATGAAGACGTCTTCGAAGAGACCTATGAGCTTCTTTATTTTCTTTCAAGTGAGAGTATTACGGCACATTGTGATTTTCAAATTCCAACGAATGTAAGAGAGTTAACACTAGCTTTTACAGAGAGTTTCAACGCTAAATTTAAAGAACACCAAAACGAACTAAACCAAGCAGAAGTACAAGTAGAGTTAAACAACATCCATCTTCGCTTATTGGTTTCTCTAAGAGCAAACTTTGATGTATCCAGTTTGAATGATTTTAACTTCATGGGTGAAAATTATGAAGATATTGAGCTCTTTTGTAATAACTTTGCAGACAAAATGTTATTGGATACGCGATATGCGGCTTTATTTCAAGAAAAACACCAAGCCCTTGTTCGTGAATATATGTTTTTAATTTTGTGTCATACCACTGCTTATCGTACGAGACGTCCAGTAAAGATTTGTGTGGACTTTTCATATGGTATCTCTTATAACAGATATATTCTTGAGAATATCAAGTCATTAGGATTTTTGAATATTGAAGCCAGTGAAGGAAAAAATAAAGAAGATATTGACATCTATCTTTCTAATCTTCCTTCACGAGAAGTTGAAGCAGAACAAATTATTTGGGCATCACCACCCACATCTTATGACTGGGAATTTTTTGGCAATACAGTAGTTAAAGTAAAAAAAGACAACTTTAATGCCTAGTTGTTTTTTTTATTTTTTTTCAAAATAAAATAAAAAATGACTTCTTTACGCTTAAATGTTAAAATTACCATAACTAAGCAAATGAGAAGAATAAAAAGATGAAGCAAAGGATAAGAAGTATGGTAGGATTATTATTCGTGTTCCTATATTTTAAACGGCTTCACATTGAAGCACTTCAACATTAACCAATAGATCAACTTCAAGGAAAGGAGGGAGAAGTAATGAAAACCTTTATTGTTATGCTGTTGCTCTTGTCTTCTGTGCAGTTGACAGAGCTAGGAGAGGCAGAAGAAGCTAAAGTTAACTATGGAAATGATGCAGCCATCCAGTATTCGACGGGTGAATTTTCAATTGACTTTGTCAGCAGTCTGGATTTTGGGACAAATAAAATTTCTAACCAAAATCAAGTTTATTTTGCACAAGCTCAACGTTATTATAAATCGACACTTGTTACGCCTAACTTTATTCAAATAACAGATAATCGAGGCACATTAAAAGGCTGGACACTTAAAGTTTACGAAAAGGAACAATTTAAAGCAGAAGAGTATTCTCAATATCAAGAGTTAAAAGGCGCTTCTCTCTCTTTTCACAAACCTATTTTAGTGACGAATAACAATGCCCAACAACCTCAAGCTTATGAGGTAAGAAACTTGGTGCCGGGAGTTGAAACGCTAGTGGCTCAAGCCAAAGTTGGGGAAGGTGCGGGCACTTGGATAATTCGTTGGGGAAATAAGGAAGATCTCTTTTCAAGAAAGTTTTCTACGGGTACTAAAGATATCCAAAAATATTTTACTTCATCCGTTAGTCTTTATGTTCCAGGCGATACACCAAAAGAGGCTACAACTTATCGTACAAACTTAACATGGATATTAAGTGAACTACCAGATAACCAATAAAATTAAAAAGGAGTAACCCTGATGAAAAAAGAAAATAAACGAGCATCTAAGATTACTTATTTGTTTGTTTGCGGGTTTGTATTGTTATCTTTTAGTTTAGCAGGGCCAAAGGCTCAGAGTGTTTCTGAAGCAGCTGAAATTATGAATCCGCTCTCACCTGACGATAAGGTTATACCTCAAGAACCAGAACCCATTACAGTACCGCCGGCTTCAGAAGAGGAAAAAGCTCAAACACCACCTAAAAAGTCTGAAGCACAAGGTGACAGAAAAGAAGAAAGACAGAAAAAGCAAGAAAAAAAGAAGAAAATCTTTTTTGCACCAGACACAACAGTTGCACTTGAACAATCACAAAAGATTAGAATCTTAGATGGAGATACATCTACATCAACGACTACGGGAAAGGTTCTGTCCATTATGTCAGGTCGTTTGCTCTTTGGAAGTAAGTAATAATAATAAATAAAAAAATCACATCAGGTGATTTTTTTATTATTTGTCATAGTCTCCAGATATAAATAAGAAAGACTAGAGCGAGTATTAGAACAACCAAAAGTGGTAGGATAAATTTCAACCAGTAAGTTTTTGTTTGTTTTTTTTGAATAGCGTTTTGCTTCTCGTGGAAGGCAGATTGGGCTTTTTTTACGGGAGACTCAGTTACTTTTTTAGCAGTAACAAGTACACGATAAGGTGTTTCGGTGGCGCTGTTACAAGTGATTAAGTAGAGGTAATTCGGGCCTTTATCTTGCAGTTCTGAAAGATCAGTTTCTCTAATGATACGGTTGGACTCAACTTTATAAGCATAATAATTATCGAAGTAGCGAACATATACATCGGCACCGTTTTCTAGCTCTTGAATGCCTCCGAAAAGAAGACTGGAGTCGTACTGTACATGATGGCCAATAATCGTCAAGCTATGGGATTCAGGGTTACGATCTGGAAAGAGGCTTACAGTTCCCTGAGCCATATTTTCTTGTGTCAGTCCTACAAAGATGGGTTGACTAACGGCTACGCTTGGTGCAACAATTTGTCCGAGAGCACTTTTGTTTTGATTCACTGAAGCTTTAAGTACATCTTTTAAGCGAGGAGCCTGAATTGGCTCAGGATCAGCTACATCTTTTGGCAAATCTGTTCTTATGGTTTCTGTTTTCATAAGTTGAGAATGGGTAGCTATACTAAAATATTTTGAGAAAGGAATAGAAAGTATGCCCAGCATTAGAATTAAGAGCAGAGTAATCAATATTTTTAAACGTTTTTTCTTCATTTTTGTTCCTTTCATATTTTTTTAATCATAGCAAAATGAAAATCTTTTGTAAATATCCTCTTTTATTTTGAATTTGAATGCAGTATTTTTTCAAAGATATAGAAGTTGTAATCCTTTGATTTATAAGGGATTAGAGCATTATTTTTTATTTTTTTTTGTTGAAAAAATATAAAAGAAAAAAGACAGTAAAATAAGATTGACTTAAGAACAAGCCATGTGATTAAATAAGAGTGTGGTTTGAAGTGAGTGACGTCTAACTTCATGACCTCAAATTAAACAAAGCTAAAAGAGTTGGAGGTGAAATGTTAAAGAAAATTTTATGTGTTATTATTCTCCTGACGGTTACAGGTTCTCTGGGGGCTCAAGCTCAAGCAGAAGATGTGACATACAGCAATCGTGACAGTATCGGCTTTGTCGGGGAATATGATTTTAAGGATCAACAGAAAGATAACCAAGATAAAAATAACGGTTTAACTTCATCTGAAAATAGACAAATTGGAAATACAATTCCCAATGCTGGGGATTCAAACTCTTTGCCCTATCTCGTGTTCTCTGCTCTAGGAGGACTGCTCATCATACTTAGTACAAGAAGTATAATCAAAAATAATTACCAACATAACTTAGAAAAAAAGATCTAGAAAGATTTTAGTAGGCGTACACATTATGAACAAAATTATATTGAAATCAACAGCCACATTAGCTACTTTGATGGCTATTGCTCCAATCGCTGCCACATCAGTATTTGCGGCAGATGCAAACTATTCTACTCCAGGAGATGTAGAATTTGTCACAGGCGATACAGGCACAAAACCTGTGGACCCCGAAAATCCAGGAGCAACAGTAGATCCAGAAAACCCAGATCCAAATATTCCAGTATTGCCACCTGTAGAAGTAACAAAAGGTTTGAGCTTGGACTTTGCATCAAGTCTTTCATTTGGACAACAAAAAATTAGTTCAACAGATGAAATTTACTATGCACATGGACAGAAAGTTCTTGATGGAAGCGGTACGGTCAGTGGTATTGTTCCGAACTACGCTCAAGTAACTGATGTACGGGGAACTTTTGCAGGATGGACACTCTCTGTAGCGACAGATGGACAATTCAGAGAAAAAGGTACAGATATGACTGCAACACCTGAAGCGGGCGCTCCTCTTGGAACATACTTGACTGGTGCACAACTTAAGTTCAGTAAAGGTGTATCAAACGGAACAGTTACTGGGGCAAAGCCTTCAAATGTTAATGCTTCAACATTCGCTTTAAGTACTTCAGATCAAGTAATCATGTCAGCTAAGGCTAATGAAGGTATGGGAACTTGGACCTATGCATTAGGAGCTACAGCGGATTACGATGCATCTGCAACAGCAAAAGATGCCGTTGCTACTCAATCACCAATCACACTAACTGTTCCGGGAAGTACAGCTAAAAAAGCTTCAGGCTATACAACAAACCTTATCTGGAAACTTTCGGATACACCAGGAAACTAAAAACTGGTTGATGAAAGGCAGGTAGAATGAAAAAAGAACTCGTATATAGTACAAGCTTGATTCTGGCTGCAATAGTTTGCGCTATTTCTTCAGAAAGTATTACAGCTGAATCTGTAAATTACTCATCGTTTGGTCAAGTTGGTTTTGTTGCTGGAAACGAGATAACGCCTCCTGTCAGTCCAGGACCAGAAGAACCAGGAAAGCCCGTTTCTCCTGTATGGCCTGGAGGAGTTACGCCTCCACCCGGAACACCGGGGCCTCTATCCATAGATTATGCTTCATCGTTTGATTTTGGAATTAATAATATTTCCACTCAAGATAAAATCTACTATGCAAAGTCGCAAAAGTATGCAGATTCGATATTGGAAACACCAAATTATATCCAAATTACCGATAATCGCGGAACGACAGCGGGATGGACTTTAAAAGTTCGAGAAGTAGCCCAATTTCACCAAGAAAATACAGCTGCAAAACATCCAGTTTTAGAAGGCGCAATGCTTTCTTTAGTGAATCCCAAAACAGTTTCCTTGAACGAGGATACACCGCCAACTGCACAAGAAGTGCTTGATCTTGTTCCTGAAAAAGAAACAGTAGTGGCAACAGCCGTAAAAGGTGCTGGTGCCGGTACATGGATTATACGATGGGGCAGTGAACTTGTAGCGCAAGATACACTGAACCAAGCGGAACAACGTGTAAAAGAGAACTTTAGTAAGGATGTTCAGCTTTTTGTTCCGGGAAAAACGGTTAAGGATGCGGCTTCTTACACCACACAACTGAATTGGATTCTTTCTGAACTTCCTCAGAATGGATGAAAATCATACAAAAATAAAGAATAAGGAAAAATAAAAATGAAAACTAAAAAGATTATTTCTCTCGCAGCACTTGCTCTAATTGCTTCATCTACTGGAGCATCAACAGTCTTTGCGGCTGACGGCGGAGTATATAGCTCTGACAGTACAATTACTTATACTCCGGCAAGTGGCCCAACTGATCCAGTTGATCCAGGTAACCCAGGAATTACAGTTGATCCTGAAGGCCCAAAAAACCCTGGTACCGATGGTCCTCTCTCAATTGATTATGCGTCGAATTTTAATTTTGGTACGCAAGAAATCACTTCTGCTGATAAAACATATTTTGCAGCAGCAACAACACTCACGGATAAAACAACACGTCCAAACTGGGTCCAAGTTACAGATAATCGTGGAACACTTGCTGGTTGGTCCCTTTCTCTTCAAGCCTCAGAATTCACAAACGGAAAAACAGGTACAGGTTCTGTATTGAGTGGTGCTACTTTGAAACTTGAAAATGGTCATATTGTTTCAGCTTCCGATGCAGCAGCAGACCAATCGGTAGCTTCTGTAACCTTAACACCTGGAACTTCATCAGGGACAATCCTTGGCGCTACTGCCGGTAAAGGGGCAGGTACAAACTTACTTGTGTGGGGAGATGATACAACTAAGGCTTCTTCTGTTTCATTAGCAGTCCCAGGTAAAACAACAAAATTAGCTGATACTTATAAATCAACCCTAACGTGGACATTGACAGATACTCCAGCAAATTAAGTTCTTTAACTTTATGAGCAGCTTTTATGTGAAAGCACAAAAGGAAGATACATATCAAGTAAAGGCGAAACTCACAGCATTGTAAATTTTTCAAAGAATTATATTTCCCTCTCGCAAGAGAGGGAAATAAGGCATTATTTATAAAATTATTATTTATCTTCAAAATATCATAATCGAGGTTATACAAAAATGAAAAACTTAAAAAAATGGGTCGCTCTTACAGTTGCACTAACAGGAATGGTTGCCTTTGGGAAACCAGCTTTTGCCAATCAGTTTAACTTTAGCGTGAAAGCAATTCTTCCGGAAAATCAGGCAAGTAAGGCATCATATTTCGATATTCTTATGGCACCAGGGCAAGAACAGACACTTTCTGTAGAATTGAGCAATTCAACGGACAAAACAGTTACTGTTGAGCAAGGTTTAGCAAGTGCAACTACCAATCTAAACGGGGTCGTAGAATATTCGCCAAATAAAATCAAGCCCGATGCTTCATTAAAATATAATATGAAGGACTATGTCAAACTTGATCAAGAAATTGTCCTAGCTCCCAAAACGACAAAAACTGTAAAAATCAATGCGAAGATGCCCAATTCAGTTTTTAAAGGCTATATGGCTGGCGGATTGACTTATAAGGAAAAGTCGAGTGAGGACAAAACAACAGACACTAAGGGAATTAGTATTCAAAATGAATATGCTTATGTAGTTGCACTTTTAATGAGTCAATCTCAAGATAAAGTAAAACCAGATTTGAAACTGACAAAAGTTTCTCCTGATCAAGTCAACTATCGTAATGTCATCAATGCTAACTTGCAAAACCCAACAATGGGCTATCTCAATCAAATGCAGTTATCCGCAACTGTTAAGGGACTGGATAATCCGAAGATTGAGTATAAATCAAGCAAAGAAATGATGCAGATGGCGCCAAATTCTAACTTTGACTATCCTATTTCTCTAAATGGTGAGAAATTACAAGCAGGAAAATATCAAATCAAAATGCTGGTACATGGTCAAAAAGACGAGAACGGCAAATATCTTGTTAAAGACGATAAAGGAAATGAAACAAGATATAGATATGAATGGACTTTCACAAAAGATTTCGAAATCGCAGCGGACAAAGCGCGTGAGCTTAATAAAAAAGATGTGACCATAAAAGAAGATAATTCTTGGATGAAATGGTTAATCCTTGCCTTGATTCTCTTACTTTTGATCTTTATTCTTTTCTTTATCCTTTGGAAACGTCGTAAGAAAGAAGAAGACGAAAAAGCGGCTCGTATTGCTGAGCTTGAGCAAAAATTAAATGAAAAAGAAAATAATAACTAAAAAATATTGGCAGTTTTTGATGCTTGATAGTCTAGCTGGGATGTAAGAAGAGAGGTGAAATAAATGCAAAAAAAAATCATCACACATTCACTTTTGTTTTTTGTAACATTTCTGTGCATGATAACAAGTGGAAAAAATGTCCTTGCTCAAGATATTGGTGGTGCAGATTTTTCTGCCCGCCCGATACTTGAAAAACACCAGACAAATGATAAGACAGGCTACTGGTGGCTTGATGTCCAACCTGGCGAAGAAATTAATTTAGAAATTCAGATAAATAATGGCAAGCAGAAAAATACTTTTGACATTACTTCAAATCAAGCTGTTACCAATCCGAACTTCGTGATAGACTATAGTTTAAAAAAAGAGGAAGCTCATAAGTATCTCTCTAGTACGAAACTGTTCGATTTTTATAATAATGTATTCATTGGTGATAGTAAGAAACCTGGCAGTAAAACCATTGTTTTACAAGCGGGAGAATCTAAGAAAATACCAATCAAAATTAAGATCCCTGATTCTTGGAAGAACAATATTTCGATAGGAGGAATCAATGTTACCCGCCGGGCCACAGAGGAAGAGAAAGGGCAAAGTTTAGTGAATATTTATAGCTCAGCTTTTGCGTTGATTCTTCAATCGGGCAGGCAAGACGATTCCTTTTCAGTTTCCTTATCTGCAGCTGATTTGAAAACGGATGAACAGTCTATTCGGCTTCAAAATTACAAAGATACTCTGCAAGAAAAAACAAAACTTCAGGCAACGATAAAAGATCAAAAAGGCATATTATACTCAAGTTTAGATTATAGCTCAGGAACAATTGTTCCCTATGCCAAAATTGACTTACCGCTAAATGTAAAAAAAGAATTAAAAAAAGGGAATGAGTATGAACTGAGTATTAGGGCGACCAAAGAAGATAAAACTTTAAAGGAGACCTATCTTCTCAAAGTTGACGATAAAGGAAAGGTCCAGGTTACATCAGAGCTTACACCGCAAAAAAATAAAAGCTTTCCATTAATAATGCTTAGTCTAGCTGCTTTAGTAATAGGTGGAGCAGGAATAATAATTTATGTAACAAAGAAAAGAAAGGTAAAAAAATGAAAGGGAAAATGAGAATCCTCATCCTAATGTTCTTGATGACTAGTGCTATTTGGCAACAACACAGTACTCAGGCAGATACAGAGATAGACAAGGATAGTGGCACTGCAAATACCTATATTACTGTTACTGCACCCACAACTGATAATCTCTACCTTACACAAGCTCCAGACTTTAACTTTGCAAATACGGAAGCTTCTACAAAAGGTTCTATAACGACAGGAGGTACAGTTCCTTATAGTATAGTTAATATCACGGGGAATGCAAACGGATATAATTTGCAACAGAAAATTAGTGATTTCACAGGAACTATTGATGGTCAAGCAACAACGTTACCACTAAAATTCTTCAAAATTACTGTTGCTGACAATTCTTCGGGTACGATAAAAGGGAGTAATGCGGTCAACATTTTGGGGCAAGCAGGGCGTATTTTGACAGGGCAAACAAATGCTCAAGGAAATCAAAGCAGTGGAGCTGCAACTGCTGAAATTCAGTTGGATACAACTCAAACCATAAAACCCGGCGCTTACCAAGCTACGCTTACTAATACACTCGTACAAGGTTTATAAGGAAATAATTTTATGAAAATAAATAAAAAATATATCACTCCACTCTTGATAGCGGGTACGATTTTGACCTTAACAGTAGTAGGAGAAAAGGCAGATGCGGCAGTATTGACGGGCAATGTGGATACTTCTGGTGCAGTTACAGGGACGGCCGGTGCAACATATTACAGTACGAATAGCTGGAAGGACATGCTGGATACCTATCAGTCTGTCACTCCAACAGCTGCTTCCAATAATACGGTCTTCTTTAACATTGTTGGCGATGTTCAAGGTGAATCCTCTATTGGTGGATACGGCTATTCAAATACTGGCAATACCAATAACGGAGTTTCCATTGTAAATGGGAAAAGCTTATCCATAAATGGTAATGGTCACACACTTTATTTGGATTCTGATACGAACTATACAACTCCTGGTTCAGGAAGTGGTGCTGGTGGAGGAACTATCCGCGGCCCATTTCGTGTCCCCAATGCAGGGGTAAGTGAAGCAACAGTTCTACAAATCAAAAATGCATCGATTACAAATAATATAACTGGTGGCATCTTTCAATCCGTTGGCACAGGCGGTTCAGCACCAACTTTTATCTATGAGGATGTAAAAGTAAGTAATGGAACAGCACGTTATGCTGCTCAACCGATTCGTAATGATAATGGAAGAATATTATTTTATGGTACAAATGAGTTTAATATACAGCAAGATCATAGTATGAACAGTGTTGGACTTTTAGGTGCTGATAACCAAGGCGAATGGATACAAGGTGGAAAATGGGTTGAAGTTGTTACAGGAACAACAACACTTAATCAAACCTGGGGCTATGATCAGCCTTTCTATACATATAATAATAATTCTCATACAATGAAGGTAGCAGATGGGGCGCATATGGTTTGGAATCTGAATGACACCTATACCATGTATTATGATGATGGAAATAGTGGGCCAATGGTTTGGGATATTGGCAATGATGCTTCCTTTGATATTCGAGGAACGGCGGCTACAGCTTCACGATACAGTGGTGGTTGGTTTATGTGGATTGCAAATAATTCGTGGACTGTAAATGTGGGAAATAATGCAAGGCTTGCTGTCTCAACAGGAGGAGGGAGTATCAATCTTAACGAGTTTCAAGGTACGAAAGTTATTCGGTGGAATATTGGACAAGATGCAACGGTACTTTTGAATAATCTAAGAACATCTGGCAGCCTTGTTACAGGGGAACCAGGTGCCGGAAGTGGCATCACGCTTAATGATCCTAAAGCTTTTGTTTTGAATACGCAAGGAGGTGTGGTATTTGATTCGACTGTTAATAGGAATAACAATTTTCCGCTTACAATATCAGGGAATGGATTAAGAACACACGCTTCAACAGTAACGGCACCATTAGACCCAAATCAATTGGACTTAATAACGTCCAATCAGAATAACCTAGCAAGTAATGATATCTGGTACAGACAAAACACAGGAACAATAACTGGACTGGGAGCGACGGCAAGCTCAGCCTTAACCCCAAATAACTATACTGCGGCAGATTTGAATGCTTTAAAAAATGCCAAATATATATCATGGTACCAACCCACCGGTTATTGGATGGTTGCAGCTAAATCATCCATGGCAAGAAGTTTTAATATCTCTTTAAATCCAAATGATAGCAATGGTACACCAGCTGATAGCTCTTGGTCAAATCTAATCAATGGAAATGAGACACAAACATTGGTAGTAGGGGACGATCGAGGACAAGCGCCAAACTTTAATCTTTCGGTAACAATGATGCAAAATAATTTTGCAGATAATATCGATTATTATTGGAGTAATCCTGCCAATCCAGCTGATAACAAAACTTTAGGTACGGGCTTGGCTGTGTCTATCGCCTCAGTAACTTCAGATACAAGTTTACCTTCTTTTATTTCAATGGCGAATGCAGGGCAAAATTACACATTGACTGCTCCACAAACTTCGGGAATAAAAATTAAAGCTAAAAATACACTACTGACACAAACAGGAACACCATCTGGTATCTTTAAATATACCATCGCAGATGGACCAGCATAGGAGGAGAGGAGAAAAATGAAACGATTTTTTATAATGGGCGCAGTTCTGTCTGTTGCTCTTCCAAGTATGCTTGCAGTTAATAGGGTATCAGCAGCAGTGCCAGTTATTGCACCTAAGGCAACAATAACGATTACTCAAAAGCTTACAGCAGGAAATATTATTCTCTCAGAAAATATGGCAAAAACGCTCACTGAAAGTCAACTTCAATCTTTGATGGAAGTAAAGGGGCAAGACTTAACAGGCCTAAAGCTTGACGGAAATACTTTAGCGACTGCCAATGGCGGGCTAAATGGTAAAGATTATATTGACATTCCAGTTACGTGGTCAACGACAAATGAAACAGCACAAGCGCATCTTGTCGTTGTTTCTGATGATGCAATCATCTCCTCTGATCGTCAGAAAGCGATCAATGCATACCCGGTAACTTTAGGGCAGGATATCGCTAATACGATTGGAGCTAACAGTGATCAGACAACACTTGATTATTATACGCAAGCAAAAGCTTATCATTCTGACGGAACAGTTAGTTCAGCAGCTTTAGAGGATTCTGCTGCATATTTTACGGCCTTGAAGAATGCTCAATCTAATGACAATATTGATGTGACTTACAATTTTTCGAGCTCAGATAAAAGCATTTCCAAAACTATTGCCATATCTATCTTTACAGGGAGTCTAAATTTTACTAGTGCACCATCTACAATGGATTTTGGACAGCTAAAAGTTAAAAATAATAATGTGGTTGATTTTCCTGCCTATGATCAGGATCTTGTAGTTACCGATACAAGACAAAGCAGCAAGAATACAGGATGGACAATGTTTGTAAAAGAAAGTCAGCCCTTAGTCGAAGTTGATGCTACGGGTACACCAATTACTGGTGGTCATTCACTAGCTGGGACTTTATTCTTTAGTGCTGATGGCAGCAACCATACCGTACTTTCATCAAGTAATGCTCAAGTACAAAGTCAGCCAAGTGGCACGAATGGTGGAACCTTTAATCTCAGCCAAAATTGGGGAAGTACAACGAAAAAAGGGCTCTATCTTGATGTACCTGTGACCCAACAATATGCAGCAAAATATCAAGGAGAACTGACATGGACATTGTCTGATGTTCCAGGTAATAAATAGAAGGAAAAAGGAGATTTTAACTCTCTTTTTTTTATGGAGAAGAAAACAAGTAAAGTTGTTACACAAGTCGTGTTATAATAGGCTCATGTTAACTTTTTTAATACTAGTGTTGGCTCTCATTTTTTTAGTTCTTATTGTTAGCTTTGGTCTGTTTATATTTATTGAAAATAAAAATCGTAGCATTTGGATTCAACAACCCCAAAGCAATGATCCTCTTTATCCCGAATGGTACGCTTTTATGCAAGCCAAAAAAGAAGAATGGTGTTTACAGACACACGATAATTTAACGCTTAAGGCCTGGTATTTACCAGCGACAAAGCCGACAGATAAGACTATCTTGTTGGCTAACGGGTATAAATCTGTTCGAGACAGATATGGTGCTTTTGGTTGGCTCTTTCATGAACTGGGCTACAATGTCCTCATGCCGGATTATCGTGCAGGTGCAAAAAGTCCAGGAAAATTCATTGGTTTTGGTTGGTTAGACCGTAAAGATAACCTAGGCTGGATTAAACAGATTATTGAGAAAAATCCTAAAAGTGAAATCGCAATGTTTGGTATTTCGATGGGTGCCTCTGCAACAATGATGCTTTCGGGGGAAAACTTACCTGAACATGTTAAGTGTTTTATTGAAGACTGTGGTTATGATACGGTTTGGAACGAGTTGGCTCATAAAGCAAAGCATGATTATCATTTGCCACAATTTCCGCTGATTCACCTCCTTTCTTTTTGGTCTAAACTTTTTGCGGGGTACGGTTGGAAGGAAGCCTCGTCAATTACGCAATTAAATAAAAATACGAAGCCGTTCCTCTTTATCCATGGAGATCAGGATACTTTTGTTCCCATGGAAATGGTGCATCGAAACTATGAAGCAACAAAAGGGCCAAAGGAAATCTATATTGCAAAAGGAGGTCGACATGTGCGGTCTTACGAAATAGATAAAGAAAAATATCGCGAAGTAGTAGCAAACTTTTTAAAGACTTATTTTTAAGTGAAAGAAAATCAAGGAGGTGCGATGTACATAAGCGCAGAGGAAATAGAGGACTACGTATCACAGTCGCCTAATCCACAACTTTTAAGACAAGTTACGCAGTTGGTTAAGACAGTGTTTCCAGATGAAAACTTGCGTTATTTTGATAATGGAAGAACTTTTTCCGCTCTCGCTTTGGGAGCAAATCCTCATCCAAGTCCAGGATACGAAGAAGCTGGTATACTTAATATTTCTGCTCAAAAAAATTATGTTGCGCTCTATTTTTATGGAAGTAATGTGGCTTTACAGGAGCGATTCCCAAAGTCAGTTATTGGACGAGGTTGTTTGCGGATTAAAAATCAAAAGTTTTTCGTAAAATACGAAGAGGATATACGGGAAAGCTTAAAAATGTTAAGTAACGATAAACCGCATGATATGAGGGATTGACGAATATTTGATTGATTTTTTGCTTGCTTTGAGTTATACTTATAGTAAGTATTCTCGGTAGGGATTGGAATGCCAATCCCTTTTATTACGAAATAAGAAAGGTTTTAATTAATAAATAAATGGCAGATATAAAAATTACACCCTTAGGCGGTGTACGCGAATTTGGTAAAAATATGTACTTAGCAGAGGTGAACGAACAAATATTCGTTCTCGATGCTGGTCTAAAATATGCGGACAGTGACATGTTAGGAATTGACTTTGTTATTCCAGACATTGACTATTTAGTTGAAAATGCTGATCGTGTTGCAGGGATTTTCTTGACGCATGGTCATGCCGATTCGATTGGCGCATTACCTTATATCGTTTCTGAATTACGTGTTCCTGTATTTGGGAGTGAGTTGACGATTGAACTTGCGAAGATTAATGTGCGCAATTATGATGGCAGCAAGAAGTTTAAGGATTTCCACGTGGTCAACGAAGAAACAGAAATTGATTTTGGTCAAGCTGTAATTTCCTTCTTTTCAACAACACATACAATTCCAGAATCAATGGGGATTGTCATTGGAACTGACTCCGGAAATATTGTTTATACAGGAGATTTCCGTTTTGATCCAGCAGTTGCGCCTGGCTATCGTACAAACATGCGACGCCTTGCTGAAATTGGAAGCAGTAAAGTCCTTGCTTTACTTTCAAGCTCACCAAATGCTTTGTCAACGGCTCAATCTGCAAGTGAACATGAAATCTACGAAAAAATATTTGACACAATTGATGAAGCACAAGGTCGTGTGATCATTGCTTGTAACGCAGGGAATCTCGGGCGCATCCAACAAGTCGTTGATGCAGCAATCAAGCTCGGACGCCATATCGTCTTTACTGGTCAAGATATGGACCAAATCGTCGAAACAGCAACACGTTTGAAGAAGTTGCAAATTGAAGATAAAAAAGCAATCATTAAACCAAATGAAATCAGTAAATATGCTGATGATGAGCTTGTTATCATTGAAACAGGACGTATGGGTGAACCCTTAAAAGTTCTCGGTGACATGGCGCACAAACGTCACAAATGGGTGAAAATCAAAGAAGGCGATGTGGCGTTTGCTGTAACAACTCCTTCAGTAGCTTATGAAACATTAGTGGCACGCATTGAAAATGACGTTTATCGTGCAGGTGGTGTGATGAAGATGTTGGGTGGAGATTTAAAAGTTTCAGGTCATGCCAATGCGCGTGATTTGCAATTTATGATTGATATCTTACGACCTAAAAATCTTATCCCTATTCAAGGTGAATACCGTGAGTTACGTGCACATGCTGAATTAGCCATGGAAATGGGCATGCTTCCAGAGCACATCTTTATCGCGAAAAAAGGGGAATCTGTTTCATTCAACAAAAAAGACGAAATGATTCCTGCAGGTGTTGTACCAGCAGAAAACGTAATGATTGATGGTTCAGGTATTGGGGACATTGGTTCTGTCGTTTTACGAGACCGTAAAGTTTTGTCAGAAGACGGTATTTTCATTGCTGTTATCACTATCAGTAAGAGCGACCGTAAAATTATCAGTCAAACACGTGTACATACGCGTGGCTTTGTCTATGTCAAAACATCACGTGATTTGATGAAAGATGCAGGAAATTTGGTTAATGAAACCGTTGAAAAATATCTTGCAGGAACAACTTTCGATTGGTCAGAACTTAAGGGCGCTATTCGTGATGCTCTTGGTAAATTCCTCTACAACCAAACACGTCGTAAACCAGTTGTTCTTCCTGTCGTGATGGAAGCGCGTGCCCCACAAGAATTAACACGTCGTTACAAGAGCAACAAAAAGAAAGCAAATAAACCCACTGAAAAGTCTGAATAAGACTTCTAGGACAGGGTTTGTTCAAGAACGTTGAAAAATTATCATATAGTAAAGGCCTGTCTTTTGCTATATTTTTTTGATAATGGCAAGTTCCCAGGGCACAGAACTAGAGGAGAGTAAGCAAGCGACTTATGCAGAAAAATTTAAAAAAATTAACAGCTTTGCAGATTATTTTTATCGCCTTTTTGACTCTTGTCATTGTGGGCGGGACACTGTTGAGTTTACCGATTTCCTCCAAAACAGGACAATTTACTCATCCTGTCGATGCGCTCTTTACAGCTGTATCAGCAACCTGTGTTACAGGTTTAACCGTTATTGATACAAGCGCTCACTGGTCGCTTTTTGGTCAAGTTATCTTACTTTTATTGATTGAAATTGGTGGATTAGGATTTATGACTTTGGTTGTCAGTATCTTTTTATTGCTCAACCAGAAGATGTCGCTTAAGTCCCGCTTGATTATTCAAGAATCATACAGCCTATCTGATATTAGCTCGGGTGTTCGTGTTGTTATCAATGTTTTAATCATTTCTTTTCTTATTCAATTTTGCGGAAGTGTTCTCTTGTCCTTTGCTTTTGTGCCAAAGTTTGGATTGGTTAAAGGTTTATGGTACAGTGTGTTCCATGCTATTTCGGCTTATTGTAATGCCGGCTTTGATTTGTTTGGTAATTCGCTCATGCTTTATGAACATTCTCCTTATGTCTTAATGGTCATCGCCTCGATGATTGTATGCGGCAGTTTAGGTTTTATCGTTATGATGGACCTGCTTAACTACAAAAAGCAAAGAAAATTGTCTTTACATACACGTTTGGCATTGACAACAACAACTTTTCTCATCTTTGGTGGCATGATACTCTTTTTAATCTCTGATTTTGAAAGTGTAAGTAATAACCCAGCAATTTTTACCATGCAGAGTTTATTCTTATCGATTTCTCAGAGAACCGCGGGCTTTTCTATTCAAGAATACACTCTGTTTAGTCAGGCCAGTATCTTTTTGACAATTATGTTGATGATTATCGGTGGTACATCTGGGTCTACAGCAGGCGGTTTGAAGACGACAACAATCGGTGTTCTAGCACTCAATGTTCGTTCAATCATTAAACGTGACAAACATACAAGTTTTAAAAATAGAACTATTCCTCAAAGTGTTGTCAAACAAGCTTATGAGTCTGTTTTTCTTTATTTCTTTATGATGGTTATTGCAACTTTTGCCTTGCTCTTAACCAATCCAAAATTCCGTGTGGATCAGCTCTTGTTCGAAGTTATTTCTGCACTATCGACCGTGGGTTTAAGTATGGGAGTAACTCCAGGACTCAATATCCCAGGTAAAATTATCGTAGGAATTCTTATGTTTATCGGACGCGTTGGTGTCTTTACGATTATTTATTCTCTGAATGCCAAAGACAGTCATGAGTCGCTTTATAAATACCCTGAAGAAAAGGTAATGGTAGGTTAATATGAAATCATTTGTTGTTATAGGTCTGGGACGTTTTGGCTCAGCGGTTGCGAAAACGATCGCCGAAACGGAAGCAGATTTGCTCGTGATTGACCAGAACGAAGATCGTGTCAATCTTTTTAAGGATATGGTTCCTAATGCCATCATTGCCGATGCAAAAGATGAACGTGTCTTGGACGAGATAGGCATTCAAGATTTTGACGTTGCTATTGTAGCAATAGGTGAAGACATCCAGTCTTCTGTGCTAGTTACTATGCTGGCAAAAGATGCTGGAGTGCCTCAAGTAATAACCAAGGCTGTAGATAAAAATCATTATCGTCTTTTGGAAAAAATTGGCGCTGATCGTGTGGTTCTTCCTGAGGTAGAAATGGGACGTAAGATTGCCGAAAGTTTAATCTTTGAGAATATCAGTAATGTCGTGGACATTGCTGAGAATATTGAGTTCGCAGAAGTAAAAGTATGTTCACGTAAAATGAATAATCGGGTTATTTCTGAAATTGATGATTTTAATCATTACGACTTAAACATCAGCTATGTTAAGCATATTAATGGAAAAGTTGAAATAGCCTCAGGAGACACTCGACTCATGATTGGGGATTCACTCTTTGTCATTGGTCGTCCTGAAGATATCCAAAAACTTTCTGAACAAAATTAGAATTTTTCCAACTTCTGGTGGATTTAAGCCTCGACAGAATATGGTATAATAAAACTATCTGAATAAAATAATAGAACTGGAATATAAATATGGCTTTTGAAAATTTAACTGAACGTTTGCAAAATGTCTTTAAAAATTTGCGTGGCAAAAAGAAAATTACAGAACAAGATGTAACAGAAATTACGAAAGAAATACGTGTGGCCCTTCTTGAAGCCGACGTTGCTCTTCCTGTAGTGAAAAAGTTTATCAAAGCAATTCGCGAACGTGCGATTGGGACGGAAGTCTCAGAAGCACTGAATCCTGCGCAACAAATTATTTCGATTGTTAACGAAGAATTAACTGCGATTTTGGGTGGCGGCGAAGCTGAGCTGCTCAAATCACCTAAAATTCCAACAATCATCATGATGGTTGGTTTGCAAGGGGCAGGTAAAACAACCTTTGCTGGTAAACTTGCTAAAAAACTTAAAGAAGAACAAAATGCACGCCCAATGATGATTGCGGCTGACGTTTATCGTCCAGCAGCCATTGATCAATTAAAAACATTAGGTGAACAGCTTGATATTCCTGTCTATGATGAGGGAACAGCCGAAAGTCCGGTAAATATTGTTAAAAATGGTCTTGCTCAAGCACGTGAGGAGCGTAAAGACTATGTCTTGATTGATACGGCAGGTCGTCTCGAAATTGACGATAAGCTCATGAACGAGTTGCAAGAGATTAAAGACCTCGCACAACCAACCGAAATTCTGTTGGTTGTTGATGCCATGACAGGTCAAGTTGCTGCTCAAGTAGCGAAAACTTTTGATGAAAAATTAGATATCAGTGGTGTTATTATTACCAAACTTGATGGTGATACCCGTGGTGGTGCGGCTTTATCTATTCGAGAAATTACAGGAAAACCCATCAAATTTACTGGTACAGGTGAGAAACTGACCGACTTGGAAACTTTCTATCCTGATCGTATGAGCTCTCGTATCCTCGGTATGGGGGACATGTTGACCTTGATTGAAAAGGCTCAAGCACAGTTTGATGAAGAACAATCGATGAAGATGGCTGAAAAGATGGCGGAAAACCGTTTTGATTACAGCGACTTTGTGGAACAGCTTGACCAAGTGACAAACATGGGACCAATGGAAGACATTATGAAGATGATTCCAGGCATGTCACAAATGCCAGGAATTGAAAATGTTAAGGTTGATCCGAAAGACATTGCACGTAAACGTGCTATTGTGCTATCTATGACACCAGCTGAGCGTCAATTGGAAGTCGAACTTTCACCCGCTCGTCGTCGACGTATTGCTGCTGGTTCAGGAAATAGTTTTATCGAGGTTAACAAGTTCATCAAGCAATTCAATCAGTCTAAAGACATGATGCAAGGCATTATGAATGGCGACATGAATTCAATGATGCAGCAAATGATGGGCGGCGCTGGCGGTAAAATGCCAAACATGAAAAATATGCCTGGAGGCATGCCAGATATGTCCTCTCTAGGAGACTTGCAAGGTCTTATGGGAGGAGGAGCATCTTCCGGAACACCTGATATGAGCTCTATGTTCGGTGGTGGGCTCAAAGGTAAAGCTACACAATTTGCCATGAAACAAGCCATGAAACGGGCGCAGAAAAAAATGAAAAAAGGCAAAAAGAAATAAAATATAAAAGATACATCTTAAGATGTATCTTTTTGCATGCTAAACATGATATAATTTAGAAGCTTGAAAATGTGAAAATACAATTTTTTAATCTATAAAAATTGAAGGATGGGAATTAATGGAATACTACCAAAATTTTATAAAAAATGAAAAACTTAGAAGATGGGTCGTTTTGGCGTTTCTCATTGCTGTACTCTATTTTGTACGAAGCATTCTCCCACTGATGCTCTTGACTTTCGTCTTCAGCTACCTCGCCTATCGTTTTGTCAGCTTTATCGAGCGAAAAATTAAACTTCCTGGTAAAATAAGTGGTTTTATCCTATATGGTGTCATTCTTTTTTTAATCTACTTAGGCATTACGGAATATATTCCCGTATTGGTCAATCAGCTCACGCACCTCATCAATGCAGTAAGTAAGTTTTACCAGAACAACAGCAATGGCGAGAGTGCGCTGATGGATTCGATATATAATCTTTTTAAAGAATACAACTTGGCAGATAAACTGCAAAGCAGTTTGGGGACTTTGGTTGATTATGTAACCAGCTTTGGGAAAGGGTTACTCATTGTCGTTTTCGCCTTCTTAATGAGTTTCTTCTTCACTATTGATCGTAAAGAAACCAATAAATTCTCAGCTCTTTTCTTGGAAAGTGACTTTGCTTGGTTCTTTGAAGACGTCTATTATCTGGCAAGCAAATTCTTTACAGGCTTTGGTGTTGTCTTGGAAACGCAATTTATTATTGCTCTCGTTAATACCGCTTTGACACTTATTGCGTTAAGCTTCATGGGCTTTCCAGAGTTATTGAGTTTGGGCGTAATGATTTTCTTACTGAGCCTTGTTCCCGTTGCTGGTGTACTTGTCTCTTGTATTCCTTTATCCATCATCGGTTATTCTATCGGCGGGATTAGGGATGTCATCTTTGTGTTACTGATGGTTGCTTTAATCCATGCTCTTGAGTCTTATGTCCTCAACCCGCATCTGATGGCCCATAAGACAAAACTGCCTATGTTTTACACTTTCGTGATTCTTTTCTTAGGAGAACATTTCTTCGGTGTTTGGGGCCTTATTGTGGGAATTCCAATCTTTAACTTTGCCCTAGATATTCTCGGTGTGAAGGAGATTCCCTTTAAAAAACTTAAAAAATAATCAAAAGTGAGCAAGAATTCCGGGCTCACTTTTAATCTGAAAAGGCAGAGCTATAAAAATAGCCAGTAAAATGTTATAATTACAATGCATACTTTTTCTCTTTTAGATGAAAAGAAGAAGATGAGGAATAAGAGAAGTAAACTTATTACTGATATTACTGATAAGAAAAGGATAAAAAATAAATGACACTACCTACAGTAGCCATTGTCGGCCGACCAAATGTCGGAAAATCGACGATTTTTAACCGTATTGCTGGAGAACGTATCTCGATTGTTGAAGATATTCCTGGAGTAACACGTGACCGTATTTATGCCACAGGCGAATGGTTGAACAAAAAATTCTCGCTTATTGATACCGGAGGGATTGAACTTTCGGATGAGCCCTTCATGACACAAATCCGTGCCCAAGCAGAGATAGCGATGGAAGAAGCGGATGTTATCGTAGCTGTTGTGGATGGAGAAACAGGAATTACTGATGCTGATGAACATGTAGCACAAATTCTCTACCGTACAGATAAACCAGTTATCCTCGTTGTCAATAAAGTAGATAACCCTGAGCGCCGAATGGAAATCTTCGACTTCTATTCACTTGGTCTGGGAGAACCTTATCCTGTATCTGCTGTACACGGCTTAGGGACAGGGGACGTTCTTGATGCAATCATTGAAAACCTGCCAACAGAAACAGAAGAAGAAAATCCAGATGTCATCAAATTTAGTTTGATTGGTCGTCCAAACGTTGGTAAATCAAGTTTGATTAACGCTATTCTCGGAGAAGATCGTGTCATTGCCAGCCCTGTCGCAGGTACGACACGTGATGCGATTGATACAAGCTTTACTGATGCAGAAGGCCAAGAGTTCCTCATGATTGATACAGCAGGGATGCGTAAATCTGGGAAAATCTACGAAAATACAGAAAAATATTCTGTAATGCGCGCTATGCGTGCTATTGATCGGAGCGATATTGTGCTTATGGTCATCAATGCAGAAGAGGGAATTCGTGAATACGATATGCGGATTGCTGGCTTCGCTCATGATGCAGGTAAGGGAATTCTTCTCGTAGTAAACAAGTGGGATACACTTGAAAAAGACAATTACACTATGAAAAAATTCGAAGACGATATTCGTTGGAAATTTAAATTCCTTGATTATGCACCGATTGTTTATGTTTCGGCTAAAACAGGTCAACGTCTTCATAAGCTTCCAGATATGATTAAGGAAATTCATCATTCACAAAACCTTCGTATTTCAAGTTCTGTCTTGAATGATGTTATTATGGATGCAGTAGCAATTAATCCAACACCGACAGATAAAGGGAAACGTTTGAAGATTTTCTATGCAACCCAAGTTGCTGTTAAACCACCAACATTTGTGGTCTTCGTTAATGAAGAGGAACTGATGCATTTCTCTTATATGCGCTTCTTAGAAAATCAAATCCGTAAAGCCTTTGTCTTTGAAGGTACACCAATTCATTTGATTGCACGTAAACGTAAATAATAAAAAGCTTGAAGTTAATCTTCAAGCTTTTTATTATAACTGGTTAGAATTTCAGACAGTTAGGCTCAATAACCCAGAATAATATGTGCCACTAAAGGTGCAAAAATCACGTACATAATCCCGGTTACACCAATCGCTAAAGCTCCCATGGCGCCTTGAACTTTTCCTAGTTCAATAGCAGTTCCTGTACCAACGGCATGTCCAGTGCCGCCGAGCACCACACCTTGGGCCACAGGGTCTTTAATTTTAAAAAGTTTCATCAATGGCACGCCAAGGACACTGGTCAAGATTCCGGTAGCCACGACCACGACAACCGTAATCGTTGTCACACCTTGCATTTTTTCTGTGATACCAATAGCCATCGCAGTAGTTACAGATTTTGGGAAAAGGGACAATGAAGCTAATTTTGATAAACCGAAAAATTTTAACAATAAGGCCGTAATAACTGTATTAATAAGAGCAGCAGCAGCGATACTGATTAAAATTGATCTTGCATGATGCTTCATGAGCTGGAAGGTTTTATACAAAGGAATACCTAAGGCAACAGTTGAAGGACCAATCAAGTCGTTTAGTATCGCGCCTCCTTTGTAATAATTCTCATAAGGTATTTTAGCTACAACCAAAATCAAAATAATAACGAGGGTTGCAAAAAGTAAGGGATTCGTCCAAGGCTTACGTATATTTTCATTGATACGTACACCAATAATAAATATTAAAATAGTAAGTGTTAAACCAAATAACGGGCTAGAAGTAATGGCATCCATCAGTTTACCTCTCTTTTATTTTTTAACAATTCTGGTTCGAGGTAATCTCCTTCATATTTGACTTTGATAAATTGAACCAAATGACCTAAAACAAAGACATTCACAATAAGAGCAAGAAGAACAATCAAAGCTATTTGCCACCAAAAATCGGAAATCAAGGACCATTTGGCCATGATTCCCACACCAGCAGGTAAAAATAAAATCGTCATGTTATTGATTAAGAAACTCCCAACCTCATCTACATCAGTGAATTTTAAAACTTTAAATTGCAACGCAAGGAATAAAAAAATCATTCCTAAAATACTCCCGGGAACAGGAAGATGCAAACTGTTTGACAGCGTATCTCCCACGAAAGAAAAACCAAAAATAATAAGTAACTGAAAATAAATTTTCATAAACATCTCCTATAAATTACACTCTTTTTATCATAGCCCTTTAATGCTAGATTTTCAAGAATTTTCAAAGAAATTTTATGTGCGAGTTAGGAAGTTTAAACGGTACACCCTGCGTAATCATGCCACTTGACAAACCGCAAAAATGTGCTATAATAGTCTTAAATAAAAAACTACTAGAAAGGAGCGTTCGTGAGGACGCTCCTTCTGTGTTGTTTTCTGAAAGGAGAAGAGATGTCAGAAACACTTGTAAAAACAGTAGAAGATTTCATCTTGCCTCACCTACCAGAAGAGTTTGAATTGATTGATGTTGAGTGGGAAAAACTTGGCGGAGATATGGTTTTGCGACTTTTGGTGGATAAGGCAGATGGCATTACGATTCAAGACACAGCCGATTTAAGTGAAATTCTTTCACCTTTGCTAGACACAATTTCGCCAGATCCATTTCCAACGGAAGGTTATATGCTTGAAGTTGCAAGCCCTGGTGCAGAACGTCCGCTTAAAAAAGCTGAACATTTTCAAAGTGCCATTGGTGAGTACATTCTTGTAAAACTTTATCAAAAAATTGAAGGCGAAAAAGAATTTGTTGGAGATTTGGTGAAGTTTGAGGACAACACCTTAACTGTAGAATATATGGATAAAGCCCGTAAGAAAACAGTTGAAATTCCAGCAGATAAGATTTCAAAAGCAACAACTTTAGTGAAGTTGTAAGAAATTCTAAATGCTCTGAGAGTAAGTCTCTCAACCGAAATAATAAAAAGAAAATATTTTCCAAAAAACTCAAGAAAGAGGAAAAAACAAAATGAGCAAGGAAATGCTTAACGCCTTTACAATGCTAGAAGAAGAAAAAGGCATTAAACAAGAGATTGTTATCGAAGCAATTGAGCAAGCAATCACAGCTGCTTACAAGCGCCAATATGGTCAAGCACAAAATGTGAAAGTTATTTTCGATGAGAAAAAAGGAAACTTCAATGTTTACTCAACACGTGAAATTGTGGATGAAGTCTTTGATAGCCGTCTTGAAATCTCACTTGAAGATGCCCAAGAATTAAACCCGCATTATGAAATTGGCGACAAAATCATGTTTGAAGAAAAACCAAAAGATTTTGCACGTACAGCAGCGGGAGCAGCTAAACAAGTTATCATGCAAAAAATGCGTGAAGAAGAACGTACAATCATTTACAATGAATACAGCCGTTATAAAGATGAAATCATCATGGGTACCGTTGAAAAAGTTGATGCGCGTGCAGTTTACGTTAACTTGGGCCGTGTGGATGCACTTTTGACAGCCAAAGATCGTATCAGTCAAGAAAATTATCACGTTGGTGACAAAGTGAAAGTTTATGTGACTGACGTACTTTTGACACCAAAAGGGACACGTGTCTTCATCAGCCGTACAGCGCCAGATATGCTTAAACGTATGTTTGAAAAAGAAATCCCTGAAGTTTACGATGGAACAGTAGAAATCAAATCTGTTGCGCGTGATGCAGGTGATCGTGCGAAAGTCATTGTCGAAAGTCATGATGAAAACGTCGATGCTATCGGTACAATGGTTGGTGCAAAAGGTGCACGTATTCAAGGTATTATCCGTGAGCTTGCTGGTGAAAAGATGGATATCATCGAATATAATGCCGACAAAGCAACCTTGATTGCCAACGCACTTAAACCAGCTCGTATCGAGCAAGTAGCTATCCGTGAAGACGGTTCAGCAATTGCAGTTGTTGCTCAAGATCAATTATCCTTAGCAATCGGTAAACGTGGACAAAATGTACGTCTTGCTGCACACGTTACAAACTGTAAGATTGATATCAAGTCCGAAGAAGATTTCCAAAAGGAAATGGCGGAGCTTGATGCACTTGTTGAAGAAGTAGATGAAATTGTAGAAGAAGTTGCTGAAACTGTTTCAGAAGAAGCAACAACTGAAGAATAGGCCTATGAAACAAAAAAAGACTCCCATGAGAAAGTCTGTAGTTTCTGGTGAGCAAATCGCTAAACGTGATCTTTTACGTATTGCTTTTAACAAAGAGGGGCAAATCTCCATTGACCCAACAGGTAAGGCACATGGCCGTGGTGCTTATATTGCCTTATCAAATGAAGAAGCACAGCTCGCTAAGAAGAGACATGTCTTTGATCGTACTTTCAGTACAAAAATCTCAGACGAATTTTATGACGAACTGATCAGTTATGTTGAACACCAAGTTGCACGCCGTGAATTAGCAGAAGCTACTTATTCGGCAGACTTGGCACCGGACTAAGACTAATATGAATAATACAAAAAAAGTATTGAATTTACTCGGTCTTGCTAAACGTGCAGGAAAAGTCATCACAGGTGAAGAACTTGTGGTTAAAGCCATTCAAAATGGCAAAGCCAGTTTAGTTTTTGTTGCCCATGATGCGTCAGAGAATTTGATCAAAAAAATCACCGATAAATCGAGTTACTATGAGGTAAGCGTCTTACAAACGTTCTCAGTAAATGAACTTTCAGTAGCAATTGGTGCTAATCGAAAAGTGTTAGCCATTGCTGATGATGGATTTGCAAAGAAAATGGAGAGCCTTATGACTAACTAAAAAATAAGGAGGACAACATTGTCTGATAAAAAACGAATTAATCAAATCGCAAAAGAAACAGGATTGAAAAATGCTGATCTTGTGTCAGCTGCACAAGAATTGGGCTTGGCTGTTAAAGCTCACTCAAGTTCAGTCACAGATGCTGAAGCAGAAAAAATCATTGCACGTGTGAAATCAGGAACTACTGCAACAGAAAAAACAGCTACTCCAGCAAAAGATACCCAGTCAAAAGCGAAAACATCAAAGAAAAAAGATGACGCGCCACGTACCTTTGCAGGAAAAGCAGTGGTTGAAGATCCTGCCATCTTGGCACGTATTAAAGCTAAAGAAGAAGCAGAAAAAGCCGCAAAGGTTGAAGCTGAAGTAAAGGCTGAACCAAAAGTGGAAGAAGTTAAAACAGTAAAACAAGAAAAAACAGCGCCAAAAGTAGAGAAGAAATCAGAAGCTCCAGCTCCAGCAGCGAAAAAGCAAGAAGAAAAAACTACTGAGCCAGTGAAAGAAGAACCTAAAAAAGCATTGGATAAAAAACCAAGGATTCAAATCAAAGTCGTAAAACGCGCAGAAGATATCAAAAAAGAAGCAGCGAAAAAAGATGCTGCTCGTCAAGAACGTCGTCAAAATGATCGCCGTAACAATGACAATCGTCGCGGTGGACAAGGTCGCAATCAAAATGACAATCGTCGCAATAATGATAACCAAAATCGTGGCGGCAATAAATTTGAGAGTAAACCCTCAACAGAAGTATTTACAGCACCTGCTACTTCCGGTAAAAACAATAACCGCCGTGATCGTGACCGCAAGAAAAACGAACACGACAAATCTTCAGATGGTCGTCGCCCAGGCGGACCATTGCGTGTAAATGATAACCGTAATCAAGTACGTAATGCACGTAACTCAAACTGGAATCAAAAAGGTCGCCGTGGAGGTAAAAACCAACAATCTGCCGCACCAGTATCTACTCGTAAATATCATGAATTACCAGAATCAGTGGAATATGCTGAAGGAATGAACGTTCAAGATATTGCAAAAGCAATCAAACGTGAACCAGCTGAGATCATCAAAAAACTTTTCATGATGGGAACAATGGTTAATCAAAACCAATCTCTTGATGAAGATACTTTGGAATTAATCCTTATGGATTATGGTATTACTCCAGTTAAAAAAGTGGAAGAAGACCAATCTGATATTGAACGTCTTTTCGTTGAAGAAGGTTACCTTAACGAAGAAAACATGGTAGAACGTCCAGCTGTTGTTACAATCATGGGTCACGTTGACCATGGTAAAACAACCTTGCTTGACCGTTTCCGTGAATCTCGTGTCACTGAAGGTGAAGCTGGTGGTATCACACAACATATCGGTGCTTATCAAATCAAAACTGGAGATAAGAAAATCACTTTCTTGGACACACCAGGACACGAAGCATTCACAAGCATGCGTGCACGTGGTGCCTCAGTAACCGATATTACAATCTTGGTTGTTGCTGCTGATGATGGTGTTATGCCACAAACGATTGAAGCTATCAATCACTCAAAAGCTGCTGGTGTACCAATCATCGTTGCCATTAACAAAATTGATAAACCAGGTGCAAACCCACAACGTGTAATTCAAGAATTAGCTGAACACGGTGTTATGTCACAAGCTTGGGGCGGTGAATCTGAATTTGTTGAAATCTCAGCTAAATTCAATCAAAATCTTGATGCTCTTTTGGAAACTGTTTTGCTGGTTGCTGAAATGCAAGAACTTAAAGCAGACCCAACTGTCCGTGCTATTGGTACAGTTGTTGAAGCACGTCTTGACCAAGGACGTGGTGCTATTGCAACACTCTTGGTACAACAAGGTACACTTCACGTTCAAGATCCAATCGTTGTTGGTAACACATATGGTCGTGTACGTACGATGACAAATGACTTGGGTCGTCGTATTAAAGAAGCTTTGCCATCAACACCAGTCGAATTGACAGGTCTCTCTGATGTGCCTCAAGCTGGTGATCATTTCGCCGTCTTTGAAGATGAAAAATCTGCACGTGCAGCTGGTGAAGAACGTGCCAAACGTGCCCAATTGATTAAACGTCAAAGCACACGTCGTGTAAGTCTTGATAACCTCTTTGATACACTTAAAGAAGGTCAAGTTAAAACAGTTAACATCATCATCAAGGCTGATGTACAAGGTACAGCTGAAGCGATGGCTGCTTCCTTACAAAAAATTGATGTTGAAGGTGTAAAAGTTGATATCGTTCACGCGGCAGTTGGTGCGATTAGTGAATCAGACGTTTCATTAGCAGCAGCTTCAAATGCGATTATCATCGGTTTCAATGTTCGTCCAACGGGACTTGCACGTGAGCAAGCGGAGCATGAAGATGTAGATATTCGTCTTCACAGCATCATCTATAAAGTTATCGAAGAAATCGAAACAGCCATGCGTGGTATGCTGGATCCAGAATACAAAGAAGAAATTATCGGTGAAGCGATTGTCCGTGAAACATTCAACGTTTCTAAAGTTGGTACAATTGCCGGATTTATGGTTATCCGTGGTAAAGTTCAACGTGATGCCAGCGTTCGAGTTATTCGTGACGGTGTAGTTATCCATGATGGAGCTATCGCTAGCTTGAAACATTACAAAGATGATGTTAAAGAAGTCGGTAATGCCCAAGAAGGTGGTTTGATGGTAGAAAACTACAACGACATTCTTGTTGACGATACATTTGAAGTTTATAAAATGGTTGAAATCAAGCGTTAAAATTTAAAATGTTTGAGGAAAAAATAAAAAAGGAGAATGATTATGGGCACTTCCTTCCGCAGTGACCGTGTGGCTGTCGAAATCCAACGTGAAATCAATGATATTTTGCGTCATAAGATTCGAGATCCCCGCGTTCAAGATGTGAATATTACAGATGTTCAAGTGACAGGTGATTTGAGTCAAGCAACAGTTTATTACAGCTTGCTGTCTAACCTTGCCAGTGACAATGAAAAAGCTAAAAAAGGTCTGGAAAAAGCTACAGGTCTTGTTAAACGTGAGTTAGCACAACGTATGACCATGTATCGTATCCCGGATTTGAAGTTTGCCAAAGATGAATCTGTCGAATATGGATCAAAAATCGATGAACTTCTCCGTAATTTGGATAAACCAGAATATTAATAAAAAAATAAGCACTCATCATTGAGGCTTATTTTTTTATATAGTCTGCAAAAATGAGGGGACTGTGCTATAATACTCATGGCAAAATGCTAAAAGTCACACTTGTATGTGCAAAGCAGGTTATTGTGTTAAAATCAAATTAAAAAGTATAATGAGGAAAAATATTATGGCAGAAAAAGAACATACTGGCATGGGATCCGTGATTGCAGCCCTTGGTGCCAATGTACTAGTGGCAATAAGTAAGTTTGTAGGTTATGCCTTAAGTGGTAGTGCGGCAATGCTCAACGAAAGCATACACAGTTTAGTTGACTGTGGAAATCAAGTTTTGTTGCTTTTTGGTGATAAGCGTGCCAAAAGAGCACAAAGCCAGGTCCATCCTTTTGGAGAAGCGCGTGCAAAATACTTTTTTAGCATGTTGGTCGCTACTTTCCTGTTTTTTGGTGGTGGCGTTATTGGTGTAATGGAGGCTTATGACAAGCTAGTCCACCCTGCTCATGAGGTCAATAATCCTTTGCTTCTGATTGCTATCTTACTCTTTGGCATGATTATAGAGGGCAGTTCACTTCGCGTTGCTTTTAAAGAAATTAAAGAGCTCAATACCGAAAAGTTACCCTTGTTTAGATTTTTGCATGAGAGCCGACACAGTGAGATTTTAGTTATCTTTGCGGAGGACTTCTGTGCCATTATTGGTTTAATTTTAGCCCTTGGAGGAACAGTTCTCACTTTTCTTACAGGAAACCCCATGTATGATGCTCTGTCCGGAATCTTGATTGGTTTATTGCTTATGGCAGCAGCAGTCTTTTTGGTGCGAGAGTTCTATAGTTTAATTGTTGGTGAAAGTGTCACTGCTTCAGATTTAGAAAAAATAACACGTAGCTTTATTCGTGAAACAGTTAAACAGTTGATTGATATCAAGACAATCCACATCGGTCCAACTGAAATTCTAATTGCGGCAAAGATTGATATTCCAGCAGAGTATGAAGCACACAGCTATGAAATTATTAATGCAATCGAAAAAGATATTCGAAAAGCACTGCCGGATAAAAAGTCTTACATATATATTGAAGTCGATGAATTTGATAATAATTATCAGCATTAAAGCGAGTAATTATCAATAAATTGGATACTAACGATTGCGTTTTTATAATTTATCTGATATATTATGTTTATGAAACAACACTGGATGGACAAAATTGCAGATAAATTATATATTGACGGTGTTCATCCATTGGTTATCTTGATGGTGTGGGAAATTGCCTTGATTGCAATTTTATTTGTGATTATTGCATTATTTGTTGCTGAAATACCGAATGTTTTATCTCATATAAATTTTAAATACTGACTGACACTAAAAAGCGATTTTTTGAAATGAAGATTGATACAAGATAAAAGAGCAAATCCTTAGAGGAAGCTTTTTTATTTTATAAAAATACAAAAAGATTGCTTGTACAGGAAAAATAAACCGCTTTTGTGCTATAATGAACGAAGTATTATTAAACAAATGAGGAGAAAAAATGTCAATAGAACCATTATTTTTAGATTCCGTATTGCAAGAAAAACTCTGGGGTGGTGATCACCTTAAATCTTTTGGCTATGAATTACCATCTGATAAAATCGGTGAATACTGGGCAATTTCAGCTCATCCACATGGTGTTTCAACAATTAAAAATGGAAAATTCGCTGGACAAAAATTAGACAAGGTATTTGACCAACACCGTGAGCTTTTCGGCAATACGAAAGAAGAAGTATTTCCTCTCTTAACAAAAATCTTGGACGCCAATGACTGGCTTTCAGTGCAAGTTCATCCAAATGATGAATACGGTATGAAGCATGAAGGCGAGCTTGGTAAAACAGAATGTTGGTATATCATTTCAGCAGAAGAAGGTTCTGAGATTATTTATGGACATAATGCAAAATCACGTGAAGAACTTTCAGAAATGATTAATTCGGGAGACTGGGATCACTTACTACGCAAAGTTAAAGTCAAAGCAGGTGATTTCTTCCATGTACCTGCAGGAACAATGCATGCAATTGGTGCGGGCATTGTTATTCTGGAAACGCAACAATCAAGCGACACAACTTACCGTGTATATGATTTCGATCGTAAGGATGACCAAGGCAATCTTCGTGAATTACACATACAACAATCAATTGATGTGCTTCACATACCAGGGAATCAAACACCAGAAAATAAAGTCCAAGTTGTTAAAGAAGAAAATGCAGACTTAACAACTTTGGTAAAATCAGAGTTCTTTGACGTTTATAAATGGTCAATTCACGGTACACAAGACTTTGAAGCTACAGCAGACTATATGCTCGTGTCTATTCTTGAAGGAAAAGGACAACTTACGGTGGCTGATAAAACGTATGCATTATCGAAAGGCGACCACTTCATCCTCCCTACAGGGATTGAGCAATGGCAACTTTCAGGTAATATGGAAATTATTGCTAGCAATCCAGTAGCACATTAAGCATAAAAAAAGCACCTCCTTAGGGTGTTTTTTTGTTTTAAAATTTATTAGTTTGGTCTTCAAATAAAGTGAGCCAAAAATGGCTCATTAAATTAATAGAATAGTATATAAAATTCAGTTTGACTTAAGATGAGCTTGTTAACCTTTTATTAATCAAATAAAAAGGCCTTTGATGAAAGGAGAGTAAAACTTTAAAAAGGAAACTGCAAGTAAAGTGTGCTGGATGAAGTGCTTCAGCGTTAGATTAAGAAAAGGAAAATCTTATGGAGAAGAAATTGAAAAAAGTTATAATTATGAGTATCTCAGGTTTAACTTTATTATCGGCATCAATGCCATCAGCCGTTAGTATAGTTCAAGCGAGTAATGTGAATGTAGAGCAAGAACCAGATTCAGAAGCGTTGGAGTTCACCTTCCACGAGTATCTCTTTCTCGAACAGTACCTATCCCATAGAGCTTATGAATAAAAATAAAGAGCGTGCTTATCACGTCTTTATATTTGTGGTGAATTTCTCTGTCTTGCTTTTATTTTCTGAATGGATAACACTTAGAGAGATTTTTCTTCTCTTCTTTGTCTCTATTCTCATACATGCTTTGGCAATCTATCATGCTAAAAAGAGACAAAAACTTAGAGCATTACATCGTGCAAAAAATAAAGAGAAAACACGGAAAAGATTTTAGTAAAAAGGTAATATACAAGGTGAAATGAAGCAAGTGATATCAAGATAAGGAGCTGGTTTTTGTTTGAGTTTCTTTTTTACTCAAAAAATATAGACTTGTCCAAAAGAGCCAGAAGAAATTTGAAATCGCTCTCTTTTAAGAATATAATCGAATTATAAGAACAATTAGAAAAGAGGGATTGAATATGCGTTATACAAACGGAAATTATGAAGCTTTTGTTCGACCAAGAAAACCACAAGAGGCTGATAAGAAGTCTGCCTATATTGTCGGAGCAGGTCTTGCAGGACTGGCTGCGGCTGTCTTTCTGATCAGAGATGGCCAAGTCCCAGGGAATCGTATTCATATTTTAGAAGAACTTTCTCTTTCAGGCGGCTCTTTAGACGGTTCCTTTATTCCACATGATGGCTTTGTGATTCGTGGAGGACGTGAAATGGAAAACCATTTTGAGTGTCTTTGGGATCTTTTTCATTCTATTCCAAGTCTGGAAGTTGAAAATGCTTCAGTTTTAGATGAATTTTACTATTTAGATAAGGATGATCCTAACTCTTCTAATTGTCGTATTATTGCGAATCGTGGTGAACGTGTTGCTGATGATGGACAATTTACCTTAAGTCGACAAGCTCAAGATGAAATCGTGAAGCTTTTCATGGCACAGGAAGAAAGTTTGGTAGGCAAAAAAATTGAAGATGTTTTCAGTGAAGAATTTTTTGAATCAAACTTTTGGCTTTACTGGTGCTCAATGTTTGCTTTTGAAAAATGGCACTCAGCGATTGAAATGCGACGCTACATTATGCGATTTATTCATCATATCAAGGGACTACCAGACTTCACAGCACTAAAATTTACAAAGTATAATCAATACGAATCTTTAGTAAAACCCTTGCTTGCCTTTTTGAAAGACCATGGTGTAATCTTCCAATATGAAGCACAAGTTGAAAATATTGAAGTAGATTTTTCGAACAACAAAAAAGTAGCTAAGAAAATTATATTTGCAGATGGAAAAGTACAAGACTTGACGGAAGATGACCTTGTTTTTGTGACGAATGGTTCAATTACTGAAAGTTCAACACAAGGAAGTCCAACAGAAGCAGCGCCAATTACAAAAGATTTAGGTGGCTCTTGGAAACTTTGGAAAAATCTGGCTGCGCAGTCACCCGAATTTGGGAAACCAAAAGTCTTTTATGACAACTTACCTGATGAAAGTTGGTTTGTATCGGCGACCGTGACTTGGAAGAATCTCAAAATTCAACCTTATTTTGAAAAACTAACTCATCGTGAATTACGTTCAGGTAAAGTTGTGACAGGCGGAATTATCACTATTAAGGATTCAAACTGGCTGATGAGTTTCACTACCCATCGTCAACCTCATTTTAAGGAACAAAAAGATGGTGAAACTGTGACATGGGTTTATGGTCTCTTGTCTAATACACCAGGGAACTATATTAAAAAACCAATTGAGAAATGTACCGGTGAGGAAATAACACAAGAGCTCCTTTATCATTTGGGTATGCCTGAAGCAGAAATAGAGGAATTTGTTAAAGAAAATACTAATACGATTCCAGTTTATATGCCCTTTATTACCTCTTACTTTATGTTACGTGAGCCAGGGGATCGTCCTCAAGTGATTCCGGAAAATTCTGTGAATCTTGCCTTTATTGGGAATTTTGCTGAGACAGAGAGAGATACGGTCTTCACAACCGAGTATTCGGTACGTACCGCGATGGAAGCTGTTTATCAATTTCTAAATGTAGAGCGTGGTGTCCCTGAAGTTTTTGCTTCGGCTTACGACTTGCGCACACTAGCTCGCTCGGTTTATTATCTTTCAGACAAAAAGAAATTGATGGAAATGGATTTGCCTCTTTTGAAAAAAGAATCTTTGAAATTTGGTTTGAAGAAGATAAAAGGTACCTATCTTGAAGATATCCTTAAAGATGCAGGACTACTTTAAAAGAAGTAAAAGTATATTTCTGTTTCAGTTTATTTTGACTTGAGCTCCTTTTAAGGAGCAAACAGTATAATACATTTATTCCAATAAAATTTTTTCATAAAACTCCTACTCTTCCATGTCATGTGGAAGAGTTTTTTAATTGTTGTTATAACAAACTACACATAAATTGGCATTTATGACAGAGGATATGGTATAATATATTTTGAAAATTGATAATTAACATTTGGAGAATTACTCAAGAGGCTGAAGAGGTACGCTTGGAAAGTGTATAGGTGGGTAAAACCGCGCATGGGTTCGAATCCCATATTCTCCTTTATAGGTTTTATGCCTCAATTGAATAAGTATAAAGAAAAAGCTTCCTTAAGGAAGCTTTTTTTAATGATCCCTGCCAGGTTCGAACTGGCGATTCAGACTTAGGAGGTCCGGGTTATATCCAATTTAACTAAGGGATCAAAAGACTCCGATATGGAGTCAATGATTAAATCTTATTTTTTATCAGCTTCAAAGACGATTCCTGCACTTTGGCGCATCATATAACTTGTTTCGGAAACATCTTGTGCCAACTGGTGCAAGTCTTTGTAGAGTGAGCGAGCAGCAGGAGTAGAAATAGTTTCAATGATTTCAGCAAAGTGGAGAGCTTCATCAAAGAGAGAATGTTTTGGTGGTGTAACCTTGATAACTTCCTTGCTTCCATCAAAACGAATAAATTTTGCAGAGGTTATAGCATTGACACCATCTAAAATCAAAGTGCCTTGATCTGTGTAGATTTCACTTGAGAGATAGCTTGTGAGGTTTCCTGCGCATTTGATTGCAACTTTGAAATCACCATAATCCAAGCTTCCAATACCAGAAATATCCACACCACTTGACAGAAGGACAGCATCGTAGCAAGCAGACTGTGGTTTATCAAACCAATAAACAGCTGCATAGAGGAGATAAACACCTAGATCTGCCAGGAGGCCACCAGAAAATTTACTGTTGAATTTATTGGGAAGTTTTCCAGCTAATAGTGCAGGCATTTTTGAAGAGTATTTTGAATAGGTAAAATCAGCCCCAACAACTTTTTTATCTGCTAAGAATAAATTGATGGTCTCAAAGGCTTGCTCATGGATGTTTCGGGCAGCCTCGAAAAAGAGAACGTCATTTTCATCCGCTAACTTGATAATTTCAGCTAATTCTTGTGGATTTGAAAACGCTGGTTTTTCAACGATGATATTGTTACCTGCTAAAATAGCAGCCTTCGCTTGTTCAAAATGAATAGCATTTGGGCTGGCAATATAGATGATATCCAAATCATGCTTGAAAAAATCATCTAAATCATCGTAAAGTTCGATATCGTCAAAGTCTTCTGTAAAAGATACTGCACTCTCAAGATTACGTGAGAAAACAGCCTCAAGACTATATTTTTTGGTGAGATGGGCAGCTTCGACAAAAGATCCACTAATCCACCCAGTACCGATAATTCCAAGTTTAAGCATCATACACCCCTTTTCTTATCAAAAATTTATTAAAACCATTATAGCAAATTTTTTGGTAAAACTCATTTAAAACTAATGCATGAGCTGTGAAAATAAAAGTCACTAAATTTTTTAAGTGATAAAAAAGATTGGTTTGAAATAGTTTTTAGAGCTGAAGCTGGTTCAGTTTTATGATAAAATAGGGAGAATAACATAATATCCCTAAGAAATTGAAGTTATAGTGGATACATAAAATATGGAGAAGTAATTTTGAAAAAACCATTGATTATCGGTGTAACAGGTGGCTCAGCAAGTGGGAAAACCAGCGTGTCTCAAGCAATTTTATCTATGTTTAAAGATGAAAATATTGCTATGATTGAACATGACAGTTACTATAAAGATCAATCACAATTGACATTTGAAGAACGTACAAAGACAAACTACGACCATCCATTGGCTTTTGATACAGACTACCTGATTGCCCAATTAAAAGAGTTGCAAAATGGTCGTGCTGTTGATATCCCAACCTATGATTATGCCAACCATACACGAAGTGAAAAAACTTACCGACAAGAACCTGTAGATGTCTTGATTGTAGAAGGAATCTTAGTTTTAGAAAACGAAAAGCTGCGTAACTTAATGGATATTAAGGTGTTCGTGGATACAGATGATGATGTACGCATTTTACGTCGTATTCGTCGTGATATTGAAGAACGTGGGCGTACTTTAGATTCTGTTATTACACAATATATGGATGCTGTAAAACCGATGTATCATCAATTTATTGAACCAACGAAACGATATGCGGATGTCATTATTCCAGAAGGCGTTTCAAATACTGTTGGGGTAGATATCTTAACTACAAAAATCGCCAGTATTTTGCATGGAGAGTAAGAAGCAATCGCAAGATTGTTTTTTTATTCGAAAAAAGAATGTACAGAAGAAACTCTTCTATCCATAATATTAAAAAAACGTTTACATAAGTGGGCATTTTTTGTGACATTGTGATATAATCATTATTGAAATTCTAAAAATAGTAAAAGGAAGTATTATGGAACTCTTTGAATCGCTCAAACAAAAAATTTCTGGCAAAGGCCTACAAATTGTCTTTCCTGAAGGAACAGATGCGCGTGTATTAGGCGCAGCTAACCGTCTGTACGCAGATAAATTGATTACCCCAGTATTTATTGGGAATATCTCTGAAGTAACAGGTACTTTAATCTCACGTGGGATTAATCCAGATGGTTTTCAAATCTACGATCCATTGAACTGTGAACGTTTTGAGAAAATGGTCGAAATTTTTGTTGAACGTCGTAAAGGTAAAGTAACAGAAGAGCAAGCGCGCGAAATCCTTAAAGATTCAAACTATTTTGGAACAATGCTTGTACATATGGGTATCGCTGATGGTATGGTTTCAGGTGCAGTTCATTCAACTGCGGACACTGTCCGTCCTGCCCTACAAATTATTAAAACTAAACCAGGTGTGAAATCCGTATCAGGTGCATTCATTATGGTTCGTGGCCGTGACGATAATGAAAAGTATATCTTTGCCGATTGTGCGATTAACATTGATCCAGATGCAAATACCTTGGCAGATATCGCCGTGGCTTCAGCGGAAACAGCAAAACTCTTTGATATTGATCCAAAAGTTGCAATGCTATCTTTCTCAACTAAGGGTTCAGGTAAATCAGATGATGTGACTAAAGTCGTTGAAGCAACAGCATTGGTCAAAGAAGAACATCCAGAGCTTGATATCGATGGCGAACTTCAATTTGATGCAGCGTTCTCTCCAGCAGTTGCCCGTCAAAAATCACCAGATAGCCCAGTGGCAGGACGTTCAAATGTATTTATCTTCCCAGATATCCAATCTGGTAATATTGGCTACAAAATTGCTCAACGTCTAGGAAACTTTGAAGCAATTGGTCCAATCTTGCAAGGACTGAACGCACCAATCTCTGATCTTTCTCGTGGAAGTAACGAAGAAGATGTTTATAAACTTGCTATTATTACAGCTGCTCAAGCACTTAAATAATATAGGAGTTTAAAAAATCATGACAAAATGTTATGGTTTTTTATTATCTTTGATTGTTTTTAATGTGTAGCGTTCATTCTACCTACAGTCAGATTGGAATGATGGACGAAAAACTTAAAAATTTTTTTGAGAGCTTTCCTTTTTGAATATCTGCACTACTTTAGTGTTAATTTAAGCTTATAGTTATAAAATACAGTCATCAAACCAACGGAGAAAAGATGAAACGAGCGAAAATTTGTGCCTTGATTGGGAGTGTTTTTACAACCCTTATTGCTGTATTAATGATGTTTGCCTTTATTCGATTCATAATTAACTGGGAAGAAAAAGATCTGGAAATGACTCTGACCATTGCAGGGCATAGTGGCCTTTTTCTATTGAAACTTTTTGCTTTAGTGTTTGTCATTGTTATGTCAATCATGATTGTAAATTGGGTCTCCTTTATTCGAATGGATCGACCAACAGGTGGAATATGGCAACTTTATCAGTTAGTTATTGGAAGTTTCTATATTTTAATTTCAATGCTAAATTTATACGTGATGGTAGTGGCTCTACCATTAGGGCTCTGTTTCGTTCTAGCCTTTATATTAGCGCGTATGGATAGTGTGTAAAAGAGTTTGCCTGTGCAAGCTCTTTTCTTTGTAGTCTACACCAAAAAGGCACAAAAATTTGGTATAATAACTAAGTTAATAATAAAATTTAGGAGGAATTTTTATGTTTGAGCTTCAAAATAAGCTTAAAAATGAATTTGGTATAAAATTTGCTGATGAAGAATTGTTAAAAATAGCTTTTACTCACTCGAGCTACACGAATGAAGAACGCCTCCCAAAGGTTGCAAACAATGAACGTTTGGAGTTTTTGGGAGACGTCGCTCTGTCTTTAATCATCTCAGAATATCTTTATCGTACTTATCCAGATAAACTTGAAGGTGAATTATCGAAGATGCGTTCTAGCATTGTCCGCACAGAATCTTTGGCTAATTTTTCGCGTCAGTGTGAGTTTGGACGTTTTCTACGTTTAGGTAATGGTGAGGAAAAAACAGGCGGACGTAATCGTGATACCAACCTAGAAAATCTCTTTGAAGCTTTTCTAGGTGCTCTTTTCTTAGATGCAGGTATGGAAGAAGTTCGTCGATTTATAAATCGAGTGGTTATTCCGCATGTAAAAGCTGACGATTATTTTAAAGTCATTGACTATAAAACAAACCTGCAAGAGGTTCTGCAAGTTGATGGTGAGACGATCATCGAATATAAAATTTTAGAAGAAACAGGCCCAGCACACGCGCGTGAATTCGTCGCTGCAGTTTATAATAATGGAAAAGAGCTTGGACGTGGGCGAGGTAAATCAAAGAAAGTTGCTGAACAAAAAGCAGCGGAAAATGCAATAAAAGGTCAGATTCATGTATCTTAAAAAAATGGAAATTGTCGGCTTTAAGTCTTTTGCTGACCGCACGAAAATTGAATTTGACCAAGGCGTTACAGCTGTTGTTGGACCCAATGGTTCCGGTAAGTCAAATATAGTTGAAGCACTACGCTGGGCTTTAGGAGAGCAATCAGCTAAGTCACTTCGTGGCGGGAAAATGCCGGATGTTATTTTTTCAGGTACAGCAAAGCGTAAGGCACTAAACTATACTGAAGTTATTGTAACTTTTGATAATGCAGACCAGTATCTTACAGGTTATGAAGAAGACGTGGAAGTAACTATTACACGTCGCCTATATCGCAATGGTGATTCGGAATTTTTGATTAATGGGCGTAAGTGCCGCTTGAAAGATATTCATGAACTTTTCACAGATACAGGGTTGGGGCGTGATTCTCTTTCGATTATTTCCCAAGGGCGTATCGAATCAGTCTTTAATTCGAAAGCAGAAGAACGTCGAGCAATTTTTGAAGAAGCAGCTGGTGTTTTGAAGTACAAGACGCGGCGTGCTGAAACAGAGAGCAAACTACAGACCACACAAGATAATCTCGATCGTCTCGAAGATATTATCTTTGAGCTTAATGGTCAATTAACACCATTGCGTGCCCAACGTGATGTTGCTTTGCGTTTTCAAGATTTAGAGGCACAACGCTCTGAGCTTGCTCTTTCTGTTTTGGTGGCTCAACTTCTTGAGGAGAAGGAAAAGTATGAACAAGCGAAAGATGACTTAAATGCAGTAAAAACTGAGCTTAGTACTTTAAAAAGTCAACAAGAAAGCTACGAAGAGCAGCTAACTAATCTTAAAAAAGCGCGTTTGAAAGTAGAACAAGAGCAAGAGAAAGTCCAACAAGACAGCTTGTCCTTAACAGAACTTAAGTCTGATTTACAACATAAAATAGAAGTTTTCGATCTGCAAAAGTCCTCTTCTCAAAAATCAGCTGCAGAACGTCAAGAGCGTATTGAAGAACTTGATGTTAAATTACAGGAAGTTTCGCAACAGAAAGAAACTTCAGAAAAGAAAAAAGCGGAACTCAAAGATAAAGAGAAGGCAGCCCAAGAACAACTTGAGCAGTTAGAAAAAGAATTGGAACGTTTTGCTGAAAGTCCAGAAACTTTAGCAGAGCGACTTCGCGAAGACTATTTGCAATTGGTGCAACAAGAGGCAGAGTTTTCTAATCAATTAACTAAAAATAAGGCTGAATATGAAAATATTTCACGTCGCCTAGTGGAATCTGATGAAAACGCAAAAGAAAACACAGAAAAGTTTCAAACGATTTCTGCTGATCTTACAAAAGCAGAAACTGCGTTAGGCGCGCTCACTCAAACTGCTCAAGAACTTGAAAAGGAACTGCAAGAAAAGAGCGCGACAGAAGCAAAATATGTTGAAGCAGAGCGTCAAGGTCAAAATGTGATGTACGATCAGATGCAACAGCTTAGCAAGTACAAGGCCAATCTTGCAAGCATGGAAAATATTCGTGACAGTCACAGTAACCTGTATCAGGGTGTACGGGCTGTTATGACACAAAGTGCTGCACTTGGTGGCATTGTTGGCGTTGTTGCCGACCTTTTAACTTTTGATAAAAAATACACCACAGCTATCGATATTGCCTTAGGTGGTGGCAGTCAAAATATTGTGGTAGAAGATGAAAACTCAGCCAAAAAAGCTATCGCTTATTTAAGAGAAAAACGCTTGGGTCGTGCAACATTTCTCCCGCTCACAACAATTAAGCCGCGGGAGTTTCGAAATTACGAACGTCTTGTGACAATGGAGGGGTTCATTGATACTGCTTTAAATTTGGTTAATTTTGAACCACGATTGCAAAGAGCAATGTCAAGTTTGTTGGCAACTACCGCCATTGTTGATACAGCCGAACATGCAAGTCAAATAGCACGTACAATGAACTACACTATTCGTATCGTCACCTTGGATGGTACGCAGATTAATCCGGGTGGTTCTTACTCTGGTGGTGCAGCAAAACGTAACAATACAACTTTTACCAGCACAGAAATTGATCATCTGACTGAAGTTATCGCTTTAGCAGAAAGTAAGTTAAAAGCAGTCGAAGACAAATTACAAAAGCAACAGCTTTCACGTCAAACTTTGAGTGGTCAACTTGAAGCTTTACGTTCCAATATTCAAGAAAAACGCCTTGCGGAACAAAGCTTACAGTTGCAGATTAAGCAATTATCAGAACAAAAAGCAAATCTGCAAGCTTTGGTTGCGGATACCGAAAATACGGAAGCGCACCAAGCACTGCAAGAATTATCAAAGAATAACGAAAAGCTGATACAGCAGCTGTCTAAAATTGCTGAGGACAAACAATCCTTAGATGATCAACTTGAAGAAGTTAAATCTAACAGTCAAAGTTTCAATGCTCTTAAAGAACAAAAAAATAGTGCTTATCATGAAACGAAATTACTCCTGTCCAGTCTAAAAAATGAATTACGTTTTGCTCAAACAGAGCAAGAGCGCTTAAGGCAAGAATATGAAGCTTTAGGTACTGAAAAAGCTAAGTTGCAAGCAATTGGAGAAGCTCAGACCGATGAAGCAAGTCGTAATCTTTATGCTCACCAATTGAAGGAGGCTGAGGCTAAACTTCAAGAAGCTAATGTGAAGTTAGTGAGCTTACGCTTTGAGAGGGACGATCTTCAAGCTCAAGCAGAAGAATTTGAAGAGCAAAATCGGGACCTATTGGAACAAAATCAAGTACTAAATAATCAAAAAGCGCGTTTGGAAGTAAGGATTGAACAATCAGAAAAGCTCTTGAAAAATCGTCAAACCACACTCTTTACTGAGTATGAAATGAGTTTCGATGAAGCTAAAATGAAGGCTAAAACCCTTGAAAATCTTTCTGAATCAGAGCAACAGCTCAGTCTTTTAGAACGCCAAATCCGTGCGCTTGGTCCGATTAATTTGGATGCTATCACTCAGTATGAGGAAGTATATCAACGTCACGAATTTTTGAGTGGCCAACGGGATGACCTCTTGGAAGCTAAAAATATGCTACTCGAAACGATTCAAGAGATGAATGAAGAGGTAGAAATCCGCTTTAAGACAACATTTGAACAAATTAGAGAAAGTTTCCAACTAACCTTTTCACAAATGTTTGCCGGAGGAGAAGCTAATCTTGAGTTAACCAGCACTAATCTATTGGAAGCTGGCGTCGAAATCAAAGTACAACCTCCAGGTAAAAAATTAGCCAGCTTGAATCTCATGTCTGGAGGAGAAAAAGCCTTAACTGCTCTGGCATTAATTTTTGCTATTTTACGAGTTAGAACGGTTCCATTTGTGGTCTTGGATGAGGTAGAAGCAGCATTAGATGAAGCGAATGTTAAACGTTTCGGAGATTACATGAATCACTTTGATAACTCCAACCAATTTATTGTTGTCACACATCGTCGTGGGACAATGGCAGCAGCAGGTACCATGTATGGTGTCACAATGGCTGATGCAGGGGTTTCTAAGGTCGTTTCTGTACGATTAGAGGATGAAGTTTAAACAGGTCAGCCATATAAAGCTTAAGCTTAGCTCAAGGCTCATTTGTTAGAATTATTCCCAATGTAAAAAAAGGAATTTAATCTTGTGCAAATAAAAAATAAATTGAGGTTTACCTTGAAAAAATTACTTAATAGTTTTAATACACGACTAGGTTTAGTATGCTGGTCGACCTTCTTTATTTGGGTCAAAACCATGATTGCTTACTTTTCTGTCTTTAAGGGTTTGAACTCTTCTAATCTTGCAGATTATCTATTGGTTATTGTGAATCCCATAGGCTTTACAGCAATCTTCTTTAGCTTAATACTGTTTATTAAAAGAAAGCAGCTTTTCTATCTAGGTATGCTATTAATGAACTTGATTGGAAACTTGTTAGTCTACGGAAATATCCTTTACTATCGTGAGTTTTCAGACTTTCTTACGCTTAACACCTTAACGGGGGGAGCAGGGATGGTCGGAAAAGGTTTCGACTTAGGTTCAATCGCTATTTCTTGGGTGGACATCGTGTTCTGGATTGACATTATTGTTATTCTTGTGCTTTTTCTTACCAAGAAGATTAGAATGGATGAGCGTCGTCCTACGAATATTTTTGCCTTTAAGGTTTTCAGTGCCTCTGTCATGATTTTTGGCTTAAACTTTTGGATGGCGGATCTCACTGAGCATCGTTTAGTTTCACGACAAGCACAATACGATGCCACTTATGTTGTCCGTTATTTGGGCTTAGGCCCATGGTTAGCGACCAATAGCTGGTATACTCATGTGTCCAACGAAACTCGAGCTATGGCTTCTAAAACAGACTTTACAAAAGTTCAAAAATACATTCAAGAAGATCGCTATCTTGCGCCAAATGCCAAGATGTTTGGGATTGCGAAAAACCGTAACGTTATTGTGATTCACCTTGAATCACTGCAACAAGATGTCATTAATATGAAGGTAAACGGTGAAGAAGTTACTCCCTTCTTGAATTCACTTTATAACAATAATCCTTCTGTTTATTCTTTCTCAAATTTCTTTAACCAAGTTGGGCAAGGAAAAACTTCTGATGCAGAAACCATGCTTGAAACTTCAACGTTTGGTTTATCATCTGGTTCACTCTTCTCAAGTCTAGGAAGTACACAAACTTTCCAAGCTATGCCAGCCATTCTGCAACAAAAAGAAGGCTATTCAAGTGCGGTTTTTCATGGGAATGTTGGCTCATTTTATAGTCGTAATAACGTTTATCGTAATATGGGTTATCAAAACTTCTTTGACCAATCTTTCTATGATCTCACGCCAACGAACTCTACTGCTTGGGGCGTTAAAGATAAATATTTCTTTAACGATTCAATTCCATATCTTGAGCAGTTACAGCAACCTTTTTATGCGAAATATTTGACGGTTACAAATCATACGCCTTATACAGGTCTTGAAGATTATGAGATGAACCCAAAACTTTTAGAAGGTGGTTCAGGGAACTCAGTCGTTGACAATTATTTTGTTACCGCTAATTATCTGGATTCATCGGTTAAAGATTTCTTTGATTACTTGAAAAAATCTGGACTTTATGAAAAATCCGTTATTGTTCTTTACGGTGATCACTACGGAATTTCTGGTTCAGATACAAAATACTATGCCCCATTCATTGGTAAAAGTGCAGATAACTGGACAGAGTATGATAATACAATGATGCAACGTACACCGTTCATGATTGATATTCCTGGTCAAACATCTGGACACATCAGTGATGAATTTATTGGTGAAATCGATGTTATGCCAACCTTGGAGCACTTGCTTGGTATTTCAACAAAAGATTATATCCAGTTTGGACAAGATGTCTTTGCACCAAAACGTGAACAATTCGTTGCACTTCGAAATCGTGGTTTCGTCACACCAACAATCACCAAATCAAGTGCGACAAGTTCGGTTTACCATGACACAAAGACCGGAGAAGTTCTGAAGTTAACGGAAAGTCAACAGAAGTATGTGGATAGCATCCAAGAAAAAGTTAATAAAATGTTAGACATGTCAGATACCTTCAATACGGAAGATCTCCTTCGTTTCTACACTCCGCCTGGGTTTAAGCCGGTACAGCCGGGTAACTATAGTTACAATGTCACTTCAACAAGGAATCGTTTGAAAGAAGAACAAGATGTCTTGAAAGCACGTTCTACATCTCTTCTTTCCGAAAACCAAGGAGTATCTACAGTTGATCTCTTTAACGATCCGGTCTTGGCAGCGAAAAAAGCTCAAGAAGAAGCTGAAGCAGCAGCAAAAGCAAAAGATAAAGAAAAAGAAGATGCAAAAAATGCACCTTCCACCAGCAAAAAAGATGAGAAAGGAAAGTAATATTTTATGAAATCAGGATATTTTCAGCCTTTAAGTAATATTTATAAAATAGCCTGGATGTGGTGGGTTATTCTCCTTTCTTTCCAACAAGTTCTTTTCTATGAAAACAATCTTCGAATGAATTGGTTTCAAATAACTATTCTTGTCTTTCTGGTTCTCGCTTTCTATTTCTTAGTGAGACAACGTCGCTTTTTTGCAGCAGAAAATGCACTGCATTTTTCTCGTGATTTTCGTTTAGGTATGCTTGAAATTGACTTCAATTATATGAGCTCAGTAAAACTTACGCCAAGAACGCTTCGTTTTATCTATATAGGAAAAGAATATCATTTTGTTGTATTGGGAAAATCCAATCAACTACTACAAAACGTTTTAAAGGAAAATAATGTTGAATACACTACATCAACACTTAAAAGATCCGCGAAAGTGTAAGATCTTTTGGTCACTTATCTTTGGCCTCATCTGGCTTGGAACAAATATCTATGTAATCATGGAAACACCTGTTTGGAATGAAAAGTACATCACAGCTTTTATCCTCGGGAATATCTGTATGTTTATCGCAGCAGCTTACATGGTTTTCGTTTATCGATCAGTTAAGAAAATCGACACACTTACAGAAAGTAAAATCCAACATTACTATAAAATGTCAATGTGGATTTTAGGGCTTGCAGTATTGCTTGTGCCTTTTTTCTTTATTATTCATGTGCCTGACACAGCACATGACTGGGATTTCTTTGTAATATTTAGAGATACCATGCAGCTTGGTGGTCGTTCATTTACACATCTTCCAATGACTGAAGATGAACTTCTCTATTTTTTACGTTATCCCAATAATCAGTTTTTCGGTATTGTCTATAACACTCTTTTTGCTCCTTTCACAACCAACTTATCGAGAATCATTGCGACAACTGTAGTAGCAGCAATTCTGACAAGTCTTTCTGTTCTAGGTGGTTCATTAATCATTAAAAAGATTTCTAATCTTAAAATGGCTTTGATTTACAATTTAGTTGCTTTTGGTTTTATACCCTTCTATCTTTATGGAGCACAGCTCTACACAGATACAGCAACCTTACCTTTTGTCATCTTTGGCTTACTCTTTATGATTTATGCACTTCAGTCAGAGAAGACCAGCAAGATGATTATCTGGTGGATAGCAGCATGCCTTGTTGTATTCTTTGGCTATAGTATTAAACCTACTGTTTTCATCCCAATGATTGCTGTCTTTTGTTTCCTTGTACTTAACCGTAAATGGAAAAAACTGCTCATTATGGTTCCTGTAGCAGCATTACTTTTTGTGGGTGTGCATCAAGGTGTTAAGGCAGTTATCGCAAATGAACCAGCTTTCTCAGAACAAGCTAATGACCGTTACAATTTGCCGATGATTCATTGGGTAACAATGTCTTTTGATCCTATCAATAAGTATGGAGGCTTCAATCCTGATGTCTTAGCCTACTCTCAATCATTTACAGATGTAGCATCAAAGAAAGAAGGGATAAAGCATCGTTTTATTGAAAATCTCAAGGAAATGGGTGTTCCAGGTGTTCTGGTTCAATTGTGGCGTAAAATCATGTATACGTGGTTTAACGGTGATTTGAGTAATTTCTTCTATACATATCGTCATTCTAATCCCTTTATATTCCGTTATTTTGACTGGACCAGCTTTGCGCCAGAAGAAGGGAATATTACGGGCTGGTTGTTGATTAAAGCAGCACAAACACTCTATTGGTTAGCCATCGTCCCCTTGATGTGGTATGAAATCTTCCTAGGTATTTTCAAGAAGCATAAAACAGAATGGTTCATTGTCGGACTTTCAATGGCAGGTTTGACAGGCTTCTTATTACTTTGGGAAGCTAATTCACGTTACCTTTATAACTTTGCACCAATAATGCTTATTCTAGCAACCATGGGCTTGGTAGACTTTATTCAACGCAGTAGGAGGAAAAATGGAATTTCTGAATAAAAGCATGTATCGTATTCTGCTTTGGCTCTTTATTGCAGCCCTAGCTATTATGGCTGTGCAACCTTTTACGGATGCTGGTTTTGTCGAACCTATTTCGGTTGTGTTGTGTGCTGGTTTGCTCTTTTTCATCCTCCGTTTTGCCTATAGAAAATTTCAAAATATGAATAAAAAAGGCTTGAAAATATTTATTTTCGCCTTTTTTGCAGTTTTTCTTCTCTTACAGATTTTATCTGTGACTCAAATTCATACGATGGTTTTCGGAGACCCCTGGCATATTCAAGCACAAGCCACACGAATTATGCAAGGAGATATGGTTTGGGATGTTTGGATTAGGCAATATCCTAACCTCGTGCCTCTGGTAGCTTTGAATGTTGGATTTATGAAGCTTGCAGAAGTACTCCATATCTCTTACTACTTCGTCTTTTATGCTTTTAATATCCTTATCAATACAAGTATTTGGGTATTGCTGGTTCGCTTCCTATGGAAAAAAAGACCAGATTTAGCAACCTTTGTGGCCCTTCTGATGCTTATGCTTCCAATGAATTATGACTTCTTATTGAGGGTAGGATATTCAGATGGATTTGCGATTTTAGTTTTATTGATTGTTGCACTGCGTTTTGATAAGGCTCAACGTACAAGTTCATTCGGTATTTGGCAATTTGTCAGTACGGCAATCTTATTTACTCTTGGTTTCCTTGCGCGCCCCAATGTGATTATTATTCTGATTGCTTTAGCAATTTTAGGCTTAGTGGCCTTTAGTCAACGAAAAAAATATAAAAAATTATGGCTTTCAATAGTTAAGCTCATTTTAGCTTCTTGTGTTGGTATTGTTTTGGCCATGGGAGTAACTCGTGGTTTAGCAAGTGCTATGCAATATGACTTAAAAGGACCAGATGTTTTTCCAACAGTAAACTGGATTTATGAGGGCTTAAATACAGAATCAATGGGCGAATGGACACCTGTTGATCGTGACTATACACTAAACCACTTTGGTTTTGAAACGGCCAAAGAAGCTAATATTGCTGGAATCAAAGAGCGTTTAGTACATTTAGGAAAAAATCCATGGATGATTCCAATACTCTTATTGGCGAAGTTTGGGCAACTTTGGTCTTGTGGAACTTTTGCAACGGCTACGGATTATCAGCTTTTTTCTGGGTATTACAATTGGACGAAAGCTCCAGGTTGGGTCATTGATAATATTGGTGCTATTAATATCTTTATCTCAACTTATGCTAAAGCATTGATGACCGTATTCCTCTTTGCCATTGTTTACCGCCTTTGGAAGACAAAAAAAGAGGAGATATCAGTTTTTTCTCTAGCAATTTTAACAACGATGGGAATTACACTCTTTCATACTTTACTTTGGGAAGTTAAACCTCGTTACCAATTCATGACCTTTGCTTTAATCATTCTTGCGGCTGCACTCAGCTTTGATAAAATTTTTTCGGAAAAAACTGTCTTTAGACCTGAAAAAGGGCGAAGCAAGCTCTTGAAGATAGCTTATCCAATTATGGCTTTGTTGTCTTTAGGGCTGATGCTAACATTGATGCAAAAACAACCAAAACAAGCAATTGTCGTGAACGCGCAGCAACATTCGGTTAATCACTTTGGTTATAGCAAAGGCAGTATCGACTTAGGAGCAGGGAAAAGTATTTCTCAAGCATTTGATTTAACTACATCAGCCAATCGTATTGATTTCAACTCTTACGCGAATATGGAAATGAAATTGATTCTTGAGAAAAAAGAAGCTGAGCAATGGAAAGAAGTTGGTGAAACCCCAATTCTGGCAGAAGATGCGATGACTGTTTTGAAGACGGAAATGCCAGTTGGTCATTATCGTCTGCGAGTAGAAAACATTCAAAAAGTTCCTGTTACGTTGGCCTTAATGACCAATACAGAAAATCTAGACTATCCGCATCTGATTGAGCTGTCCAACAGCAAGTACGCTTCTTTTGGTTTCTCTATTTCACAAAATGAGCCAAAAACAAAATTCTCCTTAGGACTGATTCTCACCTTTGCGGTTATTTATATCTTAGGATATTTTGTAATTTTGACTGTGGTAAAAAATAATGATTAAATTCTTTCTGAAAAAAATTATTCTGCCCTGCTTGGTTGCAGTGGCAGCTTTTGTTATCGTCGATCATAATGCACGATTTTATCATGAACCTTTGGGGATTATTGAAGACGTAAAAACCGTGGAAAAGACAGCTTTAAGTGATAACTTCAATAATAAAGATACAGAAGTGCAGCAAAATCTTAAAGTTAGGCTGCTCAATACTAGGCAAAAAAATCAGGTTTTAAATCTAAAAAATATCTCTAATCAGTCCCAACTTACTGGACAGCTTTATCGTAAAAATCAAAAGATTTTATTGCGTGAAAGTGCGGGAACGATGCAGATCGTTGGCCAGAAACGAGATGCATTGATTGTGAGTTTAGCTGTTCTTTTTATCGGACTAACCTTAAGCTTTATTCGATGGCGTGCAACACTCTTCCTTACGTTGTCCTTGCTACTTAACCTTTTATACTTTGTTTTAGCACTTGCTTTTGATATTCAGTTTACTTCTGTAAATGCGCTTATCACTTTTTCTTGCTTAGCATTGGTCTTTGCGATCAGCTCACTAGGTTTTGTTTTAGGATTTACACGGCAAATGTTATTTACGCTATTCACCACAGTTCTCACTAGCCTTTTGACATTTCTGCTGACCTTTTCTGTTTTAAAACTTACAGGTAATTCAGGTATTCATTTTGAAATGATGAATTATGTGACTCAAAACCCGATTTTATTCTTTTTCGTAGGTGCAATCATCAGTGTCTTAGGTGCAATTATGGATGGTACTGGAGATATCGTTGCTGGTTTATTTGGACTTTATCGTCAAAATCAGCTTAATGAAATAAACATGTCTCAAAAAGACTATATTAAGTCCGGCATGGAAATTGGAAAAGAGATTATTGGGACTTTAACAAATGTGCTCTTTATGATTTTTATGGCAGAAACGATTCCCATGACTTTGCTCTTGCTAAGAAATGGGAACACATGGAATTATATTGCAGGAACTGCTCTTAATCTTGGACTTTTACAAACCATTATCTCTGCGATCGGTATCGTACTTGCAGTTCCGATTACGGCTGTAGTGACAAGTTTTGGACTAAGAAAGGAAGCAAGAAATGAATAGTTTAATTGTTCTCTTTATTATTTTGACTGGCTTACTGATTTTAGTTTCGGGTGTTGAAGGTATAAGAAATCTCATCGGACTAGGGCTTAATTTCATTTTGATTTTTGCAATGATAACCTTGCTTTCTTTGGGAATGAACACATTTGTTCTCTTAAGTGTTGTTTCAGTACTCATTTTGGCAATTGCCATATATATGTCTTCTGATGATAATATGGTAACAAACATTTCTTTTAAAACAAGTCTCATTGTTGTATTTTCTCTTCTCATTTTGGCTGTGCTTGTACAGTATGTCGGTAACCTACAAGGTTTTGCAATCGAAGATACAGAGGAGTTAGAGGAATTATCCCTTGCAATAGGGTTAAATTTTTCTAACGTTGCAATTGTGGTCATGGTTATTTCAATGTTGGGTGCAGTTGCAGAAGCAGCTATGGCTTTGGTTGCTAGTTTATCTGAAGTTGTAGAACAAGATGAGCAGATGACATTGCTGCAGTTTAAGGAACAACGCTTTATAATTTCACAGCAAATTCTAGGAACTGCTGTAAATACACTCTTTTTTGGTTTGTTAGGATCATCTCTAAGCCTTATTCTTTGGTTTGTTCGGCTACATTATAGCTTTGCTGAGATAATAAACTCTAAATTACTTATGGCAGATATGGCATCAATGCTTTTAGGAATGCTTGGAATTCTCTTTGCTATTTGGCTCTCGGGATATTTTGTTGAAAAAGAATTTGAAAAAATGGAAAGCGAAGTAAAACAATAACTTTTTAGTTATTGTTTTTGGGGAAGTGAATTTTAAATTAATCTTTTTGTAATTTAAAAGAAAACAAAGAAATTATGTTGCAAACTATTAAACTTTTTGATATATTATACATATGAATAAAAATATATTAGATGGGATTGCGGATCGTTTACACATTAAAGGTCTGAACCCGTTACTTTCACTAATGGTTTGGGAGTTACTTTTATTATTAGTTTTGCTTCTTGTCATTCTACTCGTCATCTCAATGAATTAAAAACAATGGATCAAGCGATTGTTTGCTTTTTAATATACTTTTATTTATATAATTTTTTGAGAAAACAGGTGTCACGGCTGACCAAGGGGCTGAAATTATTATTTTTATTTTAATCACGACAGTATAAAACCATATTCATAAGTGAATATGGTTTATTTTTTATATTACTTTTCTAATGCGGCGATCTTTGCCTCAAGAGCTTTGATTTCCTTTTCTAATGCCTCTTTTTGCTGGGGATCTGAGGCAGCATGAAGCTCTTTCTTCATTTCTTCTAAAGATTGTTTATGATATGTGACGAGCTCTTTTTTCTTATCTGTTATTTTTTCTAAAAGCTTGTTTTTATCTTCTTCATTAAGTGGGGTGTAAGCTGGAAGTTTTTCATTTTGGAAATAATCAGCTAATAAACTCATTGGTGTAGTGTCTTTATCTTTCATGAGTTTCATTTTCCATGATGAATCATAATTATCCAATAATAAACCTGCGAAAGCACCAATATCATATGATTCTTCTACATTTCCAGTAGAACTGCCGTATCCTTTAGTTTGCTTCCCTAAGGTTTGGATTGCATGAGTGATATCCTTATCGGTGCTAAGTTGATCTGGGAAGTAGGTATATAAAGCCGTCATAATTTCCATATATTGTGCAGAACCTTCAGTACGATCCCAATAGTGTGCATTATCAAAGTCAGTTTTATGCTTTGTTTTATATTCATTATATGTTGCGATGGCTTGCAAAACTAAGGTCTTATCCTTTGGATGAGTAACAGCCTTCATCAAGTTTTGAATTAATTGGTAACGTATAATACGTGCTTCGGTTTGTCCTAGATGTTGGTCTTTTTCTGAACCTATCTTAGCAATCTCTGTTTCTGATAGTTTATTCCATTTTGTTTGTTCAAATATATGGAAATTCTCATGTAAGACAAAGACCAAAGCGTCGTATGATCCTAAGTGTGGATAGCGATTCCATATCTCTTTATTTTTGAGTGCAGCGCTATCTAGTGAAAAATACATTCCACCACCTTCAAGAGTTTTTCCCTCAAGGCTATATTGAGCATCTACACCAAACTTATCAAACTGCTTGCCATAATACCCCCAAGTCCCCGGTGCTTCAGAGCGTTCAACATTCAGCTCCTTAGCTTCTTTTTCGGAAAAATCACTGATTTGTCCATCTGGATTTATTTTCCACATTTTTTTACTTTCTGTATCTTCTAAAACTACAGGAATGCCAGTTACGGCATTTTTGGGCCAAATTTTTTCAGCGACTTGATTATATTTTTTTAATTGCTGAGCAAATAGCGGTAAAAAATCTTTCACTGTTTCAGGTTGGTTTTTACTGGAGATAAAATTAAAGGAGGAGGCGTTTTCTTTAGATTGATTTGTTTTTTCTTTTGAAGTATCTGTCGTCTTGCTATCCCCACTTGCACAGCCCACGAGAACTGTACCCATTGTGAGGGATAAAATGGAAGTAAGAACAAAGAGTTTTTTTGTCATAGTTGTTTCCTTTACTAAAACTGAGGTGGCTTTTGCCACAGTCTAATTACTTGGTTAACTCTCTTTAGAGAGTTCTTGATGGAAAATGGTTTAATGTTACTGTTTTTCTAGAGTTTTATGACTTTTCCTCCTCTCTTCTGAAGTACCTAGAGAGCTAAAATCTCAAGGAAAATACTTCAAAAATTTTCCTGTTAAAGCTCATAAAACCTTCCTTATTTCTTATACGTAAAAAGAATATGCCTTTCACTCTTTTAATTTCTGGTCTAAAAAAATGCATCTTAGGGAGCAATTATCGTAGGGCAGAGTATGTTATAATATAAACATGACAAATGATGTAAAATTGATCGCTTTAGATCTTGATGGAACACTGCTGAACAGTGCAAAAGAGATTTCTGCTCCAAATATTGAAGCAATCCAAAAAGCACGTCAGAACGGTGTAGAAGTAGTTTTAACAACTGGCCGCCCTCTTGCAGCAATTCAACCTTTTTTGAAAACATTGAAGATGCTAGATTTCAATGACTTTAGTATTACCTTTAATGGTGGGTTAGTGCAACGTAATACAGGGGAAATTCTTTCAAAGAAAGTATTGACTTATGATGATGTTCGCCTCATCAAGCAGGAAACTCAAGCTTTGGAAATTCCATGTGATGTTTTAAGTGATGACATTGTCTATGTCACGGAGAGTGCACGACAATCTCAATATGGCTTTATCAACAGCCTTTTGGAATTTCACCCCGTAAAATTTGAAGAGCTTGCTCCTGATGCAATTTATAATAAGATTGTTTCTTGTACAGATGCGGCTTTTCTGGATGCACAGATTCCTAAATTTCCCAAAACATTATTTGACCAGTTTGAAATTTTTAAAACACGTGATATTTTGTTAGAATTCATGCCTAAAGGAATAAACAAGGCCTTTGGTTTATCAAAACTGATTGAACAATTGGATATCACACCTGAGAATGTTATGGCGATGGGTGATGAAGAAAATGATTTAAGCATGATTTCATGGGCTGGTTATGGTGTTGCAATGGGAAATGCTGTACCGACTGTGAAGAAGGAAGCCAATATTATTTCAAACTTTACGAATGACCAACATGCAGTTGCAGAAGTCATTCAAGAATATGTTTTGTAGGAGGAAATATGGGATTATTTGATCGTTTATTTGGTAAGAAAAAGGAAATCGAAGATGTTCCTGAAGAAGTTGTTGAAGTAAAAGAACAGCCAGAGGTTGAAGCAGGGGAAGTCGTAGATGAAGAAGTAGAAACTGAAGAACTTGTTCAGAGTGAGCCAGATGAAGAAGTTTTAATAGAAACGATGCCTGAAGTTGTAGCTGAATTTGCAGATGAACCTTCAGCTGAAGAAGCCGAAGAAAAAGAAGAATTCCAAGAAGAATCTGATATTCTAGAAGATGAAATTGAAGAGCTTGAAGCAGCTGAAGTCGAAGCAATTGCCTCAAAGGAAGAAGTCTTAGAAGAGAATGAAGTTGCAGTAGATTCACCAGCTCAAGAGGAAGAAACTACCAATATTGAAGAAAAATACGACAAGTCTTTAGAAAAAACACGTAAGACTTTTGGTCAACGTTTCAATGCCTTTTTAGCTAATTTCCGTTCTGTGGACGAAGAATTCTTTGAAGAGCTTGAAGAAACACTTATTATGTCAGACGTTGGTGTTGACTTAGCTTTAGAGGTTACAGAAGAGTTGCGAAACGAAGCTAAATTGGCAAATGCAAAATCACAAGAAGCATTACGGCAATTAATTGTTGAAAAAATTGTAGATAAGTTTGATGATGAAAAAGTACCGTCTGAGTTAAATATCCAAGATGAACTCACTGTTTTCCTTTTTGTTGGTGTAAATGGTGTAGGTAAGACAACAACAATCGGTAAACTTGCTCATCGTTATAAAAACGAAGGTAAAAAAGTCCTTCTTGCAGCTGCTGATACTTTCCGTGCTGGTGCGATTGATCAACTTGTGGAGTGGGGCAAACGCTCAGAGGTTCCTGTTGTCACGAAACCAGCAGGTTCAGATCCAGCCAGTGTAGTATTTGATGCTGTCGTAAAAGCAAAAGAAGAAAACTATGATATTCTTTTGATTGATACAGCTGGTCGTCTTCAAAACAAAGATAACTTGATGAAAGAACTGGAAAAAATAGGAAAAATTATCAAGCGTGAGTTGCCTGCTGCACCACATGAAGTGATTCTTGCTTTGGATGCAACAACAGGTCAAAATGCTATTCAACAAGCTAAAGAATTTAGCGCAGTAACACCGATTACGGGGATTGCTTTGACCAAGTTAGATGGTTCTGCAAAAGGGGGAATTGTTTTATCTATCGTTCAGAGCTTGAAAATTCCGGTAAAACTTGTCGGACTGGGCGAAGGGATTAATGATCTTACAGACTTTGATGAAGAATTCTTTGTACGTGGTTTATTTAAGGAGCTCATCTAGTAAAAAAAATGTCTATCTGTAAAAGATAGGCATTTTTTCAATTTTAGGATGAAAATGGTAAAGCCTCGCTTTAGGATAGTTTATCGGGACTTGAAAAAAAACACAATTCACGATAAAATGGAAAGGTCTAATTAGAGAACTGTTTTATATAGAAAGGCTATCATGTCGTATTCAAATTTGAAGTTATTTGCACTTTCATCTAACCAAAAGTTGGCTCATAAAGTTGCAAAAGAAATTGGTATCCAAGTTGGAAAATCACGCGTGCTCACTTATAATGATGGTGAAGTCGAAGTCAAAATCGATGAAAGTATCCGTGGAGAACACGTCTTTATCCTCCAATCAACAAGTGCCCCTGTTAATGAAAACTTAATGGAACTGTTGATTATGATGGATGCCTTAAAACGTGCCAGTGCTGCCTCAATCAATGTGGTAATGCCTTACTATGGTTATGCCCGTCAAGACCGTAAAGCACGTGCACGCGAACCAATCACATCAAAATTGGTCGCAAACATGCTTCAAATTGCTGGTGCAGACCGCTTGATTACCTTTGATTTGCATGCTGCTCAGATTCAAGGTTTCTTCAATATTCCTGTGGATCACCTTATGGGCTCACCATTGATTGCTGATTACTTCCGTCGTCACGGCTTTGCCAATGGCGATGATTTAGTAATCGTTTCTCCTGACCATGGTGGTGTGGGCCGTGCACGCAAGTTAGCGGCTTTCTTGAAAGCACCAATCGCAATCATTGATAAACGTCGTCCACGCGCCAACGTTGCTGAAATTATGAATATTATCGGTGATGTTAAAGGGAAGAAGTGTATCTTGATTGATGATATGATTGATACAGCTGGTACAATTACTTTGGCCGCAAATGCCTTGAAAGAGCTTGGTGCTACTGAAGTTTATGCTTCATGTACACATGCTGTTTTATCAGGTCCAGCTATTGAACGTATCGAAAGTTCAGGAATTAATAAGTTGGTAGTTTTGGATACTATTGAAATACCAGATGAACGTCGCAGTGATAAGATTGTTGAGATTTCAATCGCACCATTGCTTGCCGATGCCATCATCCGTATTCACGAGAAGCGTCCCTTGTCACCACTTTTCGAATTACACATCCCTACGGAAAATTAAGAGCAGAGTGACCTTTAGGTCACTTTTTTGAAAAATGGAAATAGAAAAGATAAAAAAACTTTACCGCAACGTGGAAGAAGCAGAGCTTAATCAACGAGAGCGTACTTTAATAGCCTTACTTTCAGAGCAGACTACTGACTTTTCGTCTTTACCTCTAGGACGTTTTCGTATCTTGCAATTTGCTGTTGCGGATTTTTCAGAACTTGTAGAAAATATAAAATTTATCTTACCTGATGTAATACGAGAAAATGCTGAAAAACAATTCGTTATTGAAGAATATACTGGGAATAATCTGAGTAAATCAGAGCTTACAGATAGTCTAAAAGTCTTGTCTCAAGATATGGGTGAGAAACTTCAATATTACCTCGGAAGCTTTGTGTCCAACGAAGAGCTCGAGCAAGTCTATCAAGAAGAAACACAGTTTTTTCAGCAAAAAGCCAGCTTTAGTGAGTCTATTCTGGCTCAGGGTCTCATGCATGTCGAAAGTTTATTATTGAATGACGTCAGACAAGAGCTTCTGCAAAGTCCGGAAGATAAGGAACTAGTGCGTGCCCTTTATACTACATATGGTAATCAAGCAGCTGCAGCAAAGCTGCTCTATGTTCATCGGAACACCTTACTCAATAAAGTAAAAAAATATGAACAGAAATATGGCTTACAACTTGTAGGCAGTGATTTAGTTTTAGCATTTAGTCTAATTGGTCATGAATAATTTTCTGCTCCAGATAAAAAGCAGCGATCTGCTTTTTTGATTTTTTTGATATAATAGAATTTGAGATTTGTAAATATAATTTATAAAAAACTTTAAGGAATGAAATATGGAATACAAACACATTGACATTGAAGCCAAGTGGCAAAAATACTGGGCGGACAATAACACTTTCCGTACAGGAACAGACAAAAACAAACCGAAATTTTATGCACTAGACATGTTTCCTTATCCATCAGGAGCAGGTCTTCACGTGGGGCATCCTGAAGGTTATACAGCAACAGATATTCTGAGCCGTTATAAACGGGCGCAAGGTTATAATGTCCTTCATCCAATGGGTTGGGATGCTTTTGGTTTGCCTGCCGAGCAGTACGCGATTGATACAGGTAATGATCCTGTCGAATTTACAGCTAAAAATATCGCTACTTTTAAACGTCAAATCAATAGTCTTGGTTTCAGCTATGACTGGGAACGTGAAGTAAATACAACAGATCCAGAATTTTATAAATGGACACAGTGGATTTTTACGAAGTTGTATGAAAAAGGTTTGGCCTATGAAGCTGAAGTAGCTGTCAACTGGGTTGAAGAATTAGGAACAGCTATCGCCAATGAAGAAGTCCTCCCTGATGGCACTTCGGAGCGTGGCGGCTATCCCGTTGTTCGCAAGCCGATGCGTCAATGGATGCTTAAGATTACAGCTTATGCGGAGCGTTTGCTTAATGATTTGGAAGAGCTCGACTGGCCAGAATCTATCAAAGAAATGCAACGCAATTGGATTGGTAAATCTGTCGGTGCAGATATCAACTTTAAAGTTGAGGGCACTGATGAAGAATTTACGGTTTTCACAACGCGTCCAGAAACGCTTTTTGGCTCAACATTTGCTGTTCTTGCACCAGAGCACCCATTAGTAGAAAAAATTACTACTGCTGAACAAGCTGATGCTGTAGAAGACTATAAACACCAAGCCAGCCTTAAGTCAGATTTGGCTCGTACAGACTTGGCAAAGGATAAGACTGGTGTTTGGACAGGTGCATACGCAATTAATCCAGTAAGTGGCAAAAAAATGCCTATCTGGATTGCTGATTATGTTCTTGCAAGCTACGGACATGGTGCCGTTATGGCAGTACCTGGACATGATGAACGAGATTGGGAATTCGCTAAAGTCTATGACTTAGAAATCGTTCCTGTTTTTGATGGTGGAAATGTTCAAGAAGCCTGCCATACAGAAGGTGGAAAAATTATAAATTCTGATTTCTTGAATGGTATGGAAAAGGAAGAAGCGATTGAAAAAATGGTCGCTTATCTGGAAGAAAAAGGTATCGGCTCTCGTAAAGTGACTTATCGTCTACGTGACTGGCTCTTTAGTCGTCAACGTTATTGGGGCGAGCCAATCCCAATTATTCATTGGGAAGATGGTACAACTACTGCTGTTCCAGAAGAAGAACTACCATTAGTTTTACCAAAAACTTCAAATATTAAACCGTCAGGTACTGGTGAATCACCTTTGGCGAATTTAACAGATTGGCTGACTGTGACACGCGAAGATGGTGTAAAAGGCCGTCGTGAAACAAATACAATGCCACAATGGGCCGGTTCGTCATGGTATTACTTGCGCTACATTGATCCTAAAAATAGCCAAGCTATTGCTGATCCAGAGCTGATTAAAGAATGGCTTCCTGTTGATATTTATGTCGGCGGAGCCGAACATGCGGTTCTTCACCTTCTCTATGCACGATTCTGGCATAAAGTTCTCTTTGACTTGGGTGTTGTTCCAACAAATGAACCCTTCCAAAAGCTTTTCAATCAAGGGATGATTTTGGGAACTTCATATCGCGATAGTCGCGGTGCTTTGGTTGCTACAGATAAGGTTGAAAAACGTGATGGCTCTTATTACAATGTTGAGACTGGCGAAGAGCTTGAGCAAGCTCCAGCTAAAATGTCTAAATCATTGAAAAATGTGGTTAATCCCGATGATGTCGTTAAACGTTACGGAGCCGATACTTTACGTGTTTATGAAATGTTCATGGGACCTTTAGATGCAAGTATTCCTTGGTCAGAAGAAGGACTGGAAGGTGCACGTAAATTCTTGGATCGTGTGGTTCGTTTGCTCAGCAATAGCACAATCACTGAAGAAAATGATGGTAGCCTAGATAAAGTTTATAATGAAACAGTTAAAAACGTTACCGAGCGCTTGGATCACATGTTGTTTAATACAGCAATTTCTCAATTGATGATCTTTGTAAATGCAGCCAATAAGTCTAAAACATTACCGCTTGAATATGCGAAGGGCTTTGTTCAACTTTTAGCTCCATTTGCACCTCACCTTGCAGAAGAACTCTGGGTTGAACTCGGTAATGAGGCAGGTATTTCGTATGTTGCGTGGCCATCATTTGATGAAAGCAAACTTGTTGAAGATGAAATAGAAATTGTCGTTCAAATCAACGGTAAGTTAAAAGCTAAAGTCATGATTGAAAAAGATTTACCAAAAGACCAACTTGAAAAAGTAGCTTTAGAAGCAGTCGAAGTGGAAGGAAATATCGTTAAAGTTATCGCAATTCCGAATAAATTGGTAAATATTGTTGTTAAATAATCTAAAAAGAGCGAGCAAATTTCGCTCTTTTTCTGTTCATTACCAAACATTAAAGCAAAAAATCAGGATTTCGTCGTCTTTTTTGCTACAATATGAATAGTTTTTGCTGTCAGATATGTACAGTAAAAGATTGAGCAATAGAAAGAAGAAACAATGCCTTTTTATACAACAAATGATGGAGTTCAGATCAATTATCATAGCTATGGAGCAACAGAAAATCAAGCAATCGTTTTTATTAACGGCTATTCTGCGAGTGAAGTTACTTGGGCTTTTCAAGTCGATTATTTTGTTGCTGCAGGTTATCGTGTAGTCACTTATGATCACCGGAGTCATGGACAAAGCCAAGAAGTAGATTATGGGATGACCTTACATCGTTTGGCGACTGATTTAGAAGAGTTGATGAATGCTCTGCAACTTTCTCTACCTGTATTGGTTGGACACTCGATGGGAGCAGCGACCATTATGGCATATGAAGAGCTTTTTACAGACGGAAAGTTAACAGCAATCGTAACAGAGGATCAAGCACCTACATTTATGAGAGCACCGGACTGGTTAGATGGACAAACAGGTAAAACTCTTGGTGAATTATCTGATTTTATTAAAGATTTTCCGCGCACAAAATTAACTCATCGTCAATTGACAGATCAAGTAAAACGTGTGTTAGGTAAAGGGATGTTGCCCTTTAATTTTCAAAAGCACCAAGCCTTGCTTCAAAATGTGATTACGCAAGATTGGCGTCAGAATCTTATGCGCGAAACGGTTCCCCATTTGTTCTTTGCTGGTGGGTGTTCGCCTATTTTTCCTCCAGAACATGCTCAGGCAGCACGGAACCTACAACATAACGCACAATCAGAGGTAAGTATTTTTGCAGATTGTGGTCATATTCTTCATGTGGAAAATATTGAGGCTTTTAACCAAAAACTCCTTAATTTTATTCAAAAAGTCCAAGAAAAAAAGAGTTAGAAATAACTCTTTTTTATTTTTCGTGAGGAGTGAGAGAAAGTTTACTTTCCTTAGCCTCTAAATACTCCATAAAAATAATTTTAAGTAAGGCTGCGACAGGTACAGCGACGAACATGCCTAATATACCAAAATAAGCGCCGCCAATCGAGATAGAGATAATAACGATAATGGGGTTAACATTCAAAGCACCACTCATTAGTTTTGGTCCGATGATATTTCCATCAATTTGCTGAAGGATGATGAGCATAATAATCGTAACAAGCCCTGCTTCCCAACCGCCGGTAAAAAAAGCGATAATCATTGCGACAATCGAAGCAAAAATTGAACCAAAATAAGGAATCATGTTGCAAATACCAATAAGCAAACCTAAGGCCACTGAGAAGGGATTATGAGCAACGCTCGTTATGTGGAGGATAAATAGTAAGAACGTGGATGAAATCCACATGATGCATGCATCAATGAATTGTGTGGAAATAAATTTATAGAAGATAATATCTGTTTGGCGAAGATAATATTTTATTGCTTGGAGATGCTCCTGCTTAGCAGAAATCTTCCCAAAGCGGGAGAGAATCTGTAAGATACTTTCTTTATATAACAAAAGATAAATTGAAATGATAATGCCAACAACAATACGGAAAAGCTGTGAAGCAAGTGTGAAAGTAAAAGTACTCAGAGATTCAATGCCGCTGGTAATGTAGCGTGCGGCGTCTTGTGCACTAAACGCATTGACAAAAGAGCGAATAGAGTCTTCGATTTGTAAGAAATTATCTAACTCTTGAAATTGATTACTGCTGAGCCATTGATAAATATTTTGGTAAATCGTAGGTAATAAGCGTAGAAACTCGAGTAAGTTACGAACCACAATGGGAAAGAGATAATAAATAACAAAAAAGAGGAGAAGTAAGAAAATCATATAAGTGACAAAAATACTAAATTTTCTTGCATGATGTTGGATAAATTTTACATTCAAACGTCTAAAAAGCAAGCTAAGTTTATGAATAGGTTTATCTAAAAAGTATGCAACGATTGCTCCGAGAAACAGAGGTGAGAGAATTTGTAAAAAATTGCCAATGCTTTTTGTAATAGGGGTAATGTTTGAAATGACATTAAAAAGTAAGAAAAGCACAACGAAAAAAAGTAGTCCGTTAAGCCAAAGGTTCCAGTTGATTTTTATTTTTCCCATGGGCGAGATGTCCTTTCGGGTAACTTGATATAAAGTAGTTCCTTTTATTGTAATATCATTAGAAAACTCTGTCAATTATTTTAAGAAAAAACCACAGAAAATTTCTGTAGTTTGGACAAAAATAGGATAACTATTTATTGGTGACGATAGTCAACAATTTCAATATGTGGGGCTATCTTTTCGCCATCGCCCATAATCTCAATCAAATGATTGGCCGTAACACGGACACGCATATTTTCATCAAAATACATCATACCCCAAGCCTTGCAGTAGAAATCACCTAAAGGTGAGCTGATTTTCCCATCAAAAACTTTAGGAACTTCTCCTTTATTAACGGCAACAATACGATAACGTGTAATGCCACAACAGCTGCTTGGGAGTGTCTCATTACTTAAAGTATGATCAAAGTCTAAGACAAAGTCAGCAGGCTCATCTTCAATAAGCGCTAATAGGCGCTTGGTGATAGTATCATCAAATGTAAGCTTCATAAAATTATTGTACTACATAGCTAGGGGAATATGCAGCAATTCAGCTTGAAAAAAGAAGCTAGGTACTCTTATAAAATTTTTAATTTTGACTTTAAAAACAGGATAGGGTATGTATAAATTCGTCAACTAACTTTTATTTGTCCGCTTACTTAGTAGAAGCACAATGTCGGACTTTACAAAGCAGCATGAAAGCGATATAATGTTAGATGGAAATTTTTTTCATTATTATATTACTAGTAGGAGACCGATTTTAAATGACTAAGAAAAAAATCGTAGTCATCGGTGGTGGTGTTGCTGGGGTTCATGCAACACGTGAGCTTTCGAAAAAGCTTAAAGCGAATGCTGACATCACTTTGATTGACAAACACAGTTATCATACATCTATGACGCAACTTCATGAAGTTGCAGCAGGACGTGTGCCATTCACAACAGTTCAATATGACTTCCAAAAACTTTTGGGAAAACGTAAAAATGTGAGCCTTGTAACTGATGCTGTTGTCAGTCTTGATAAAGATAACAAAAAGGTTATCACTGAACAAGGAAGCTACGACTATGACTATGTTGTAGTTGCTCTTGGTGGTGAACCTAACGACTTTGGGGTACCTGGTGTTAAAGAACATGGTTTTACTCTTTGGTCACTCGAAGATGCTATGCGTATCAAACGTCAACTTGAAACTGTTGTTCAATATGGTTCAACAGAAGTTGACGATGAAAAACGCCGTGCACTTTTGACTATCTCTGTTGCAGGCTCAGGTTTCACAGGGATTGAAATGGCTGGTGAATTGATTGACTGGCGTAAGAAGGTTTCAACAGATTGGAAAATTCCTGAGGAAGAAATCACAATCAACGTTGTTGAAATGATGCCAACAATCTTGAATACATTGGACCGCAAACAAGCAGACCGTGCACATGCATATCTTGAAAAGAAAAATGTCAATGTATTGACAAATCACGGTATCGTTGAAGTTGCAGAAGATCACATCAAAGTAAATGTTGGTGGACGAGACGAAGAAAAAGTTTCAAAAGAAATCCCAACACACACATTGATTTGGACTACAGGTGTTCAAGGGAATACAGCAGCACAGACTAATCTTAACGAAACAGAACGTGGACATCGTCTCCAAGCCAATGAATTTATGGAAGCAGTTGGTTTTGAAGATAAAGGTATCTATGTAGCCGGAGATGTATCAGGTTATATCGAACCTGATACAGGTCGTCCAACACCACAAATCGTTGAAGCGGCAGAGCAAACAGCGCACACAGCAGCTTCAAATATCATCGCAGATATTAACGGTGGAAGCAAACATAAACACGAAAGCAAATACCAAGGAACAATGGTTTCTATCGGTTCAACTTGGGGTGTTGCTAAAGTCGGAAACATGCGTTTGACAGGTTTCTGGGCAATGTTGATGAAAAACATTGTTTACTTTATCTACACATTGCAAATCCGTTCCGCTCATTATTTCTGGCGTTATGCTTTGGATGAAGTTTTCCGTACAAAAGATGATCGTAACTTCATGCGTGGTCACACTTCACGTTTAGGTAACGTACTCTGGGCTGTGCCACTTCGTATCTTCTATGGTCTTGTTTGGTTGACAGAAGCAATGAAGAAAATTGTTGGTGAAGGTCAATTCTTTAATCCTACAACTTGGTTTGGTAAAGGTTCTTGGTTCACAGACGATCTTAAATTCCCATTTGCTTGGTTGCAAGAAGTACCTAAACATGCAGATGCTGCTGCTGGCGCAACAGGTGAAGCTGCAACTAAAGCTGCAGATGCTGCTGCTGGTGCAACTGGCGCTGCTGCTAGTGGTGGAGCAGAAGCTGCACACAAAGCGACAGAATGGGGTCTCTCATATGCTTATGGTACAGAGCCAATGCCAGTACTTGAAAAAGTACCACATTGGATGGAACCTATCTTTAAGTTCATGATTCCAAATCGTGATGTTGCATTGTTCATGCAAAAATTCATGTCTATCGTTGAAGTTTTACTTGCTCTTGCTATTATCTTTGGTCTCTTTACTTGGATTGCATCAGCTGTAACTGCAGCATTGACAGTGATGTTCGCACTATCTGGTATGTTCTTCTGGGTAAACATCTGGTTTATTCCAGTAGCAATTGCCTTAATGAACGGTTCAGGCCGCGCATTTGGTTTAGATAAATGGGTTCAACCTTGGATTCAAAAAATACTTACCCAAGTATGGTATGGTAAATCTCGTTCAATTTATAAAGGACGTTAATTAAAAAATAGCTCATTAGAGCTATTTTTTATTTCTGATAAATTCCTTCGGAAATTGATTCTGGAGCATTTATCAGCTATAATATAGAGTGTTCATGCTGTCTGGAAAAGATGAGCATCCTAAGAAGAATTAAACATCTAGGAAGTTTGATTGTTTGAAAACCAAAGAAAATATAGTGAAGGATATCCCAAACGCTTTATGACATTTAAAACATTTTTAGAACTTGTTGAAATTAAAACCAAAATTGCCAGTATATTTCCTTATATTATTGGCTTATTTTTCAGTCTGAGTTATTTTAAAACATTTAACGCTGGCCTATCGTTTCTTTTTTTATTGGCTATGCTTATTTTTGATATGACGGTAACAGCGATTAACAATTATCAAGATTTTCAAAAAGCTAAAGATGAAATTTATCAAAAACAAGAAAATATTATTGGTAAAGCTAATCTGTCACCACATTTTGTTAGAAATTTGATAGTATTCATGGTTCTTGTCAGCCTGGGTTTGGGTTTCCTTTTGGCTTATTTTACGGGCTGGCTCTTTTTGGTGCTGGGAGGCATCGTCTTCTTTATCGGCGTTTTTTATACTTATGGTCCGATACCTCTTTCTCGTATGCCATTGGGTGAAATCTTTTCCGGTGGAACAATGGGATTTGGAATCTTTGCAATGGTGATTCTCATCAATAGTGCAGAAAATCCTATTTTTAAACTTGATCTCAACTTTGCGGCAAACTCTTTTGCGCTTTCTGGAGATATAGTTGGTGCTATAGCAATGGTAATTGCGAGTTTACCGTTAGTCTTTACGATTGCAAATATTATGCTGGCTAACAACTTGCGTGATTGGGATACAGATATTAAAAACCATCGTTATACTTTAGTTTATTATATTGGACGTAAACAAGGTATTCAGCTTTTTCAACTGCTTATGTACAGTGCATATTTCTTCATTATTTTAGGTTTTTTCATTGGAATTTTTGAATGGCCAACATTATTGACTGTTCTTTCCTTTCCGATAATTCAGAAGAACTTGAAACACCATGCAGCAGAAGTTCCTGCGCCTCATAGCTTTGTTTATTCTTTAAAAAATATGGTTTTATTTAATAGCTCTTATGCTTTCTCTCTCCTTTTATCGCTTCTGTGGCAAGCAGTAGCAAAATAATTTAAAAAAGGTAGTTTCCTCTTGGGAACTACCTTTTTTGTATATGATATTTATTTTTTAGCTGCTGCAAGTTCACGCTCAAGAGCTAATCTTTGAACTTTCATTGTGGCTGTACGAGGTATCGCATCATAGTCCATGAGAAGCGGCTCATTTAGGAATGGCATGTCAATGATAGAAGACCACCAAGCTTTCCAGTCCATTTCTTTACCTTCGGCAAGCGCCAAAATAGGTTGAGGATGTCCAGAAGCATCGCGGATAATTATTACTTCGTCAAGAAAGTCGTGTTGATCGAGGAGGAGATCTTCAATGGCTAAGTTTGACTCCACCTTGTCAATGAGATCAACTTGACGATCATAGAGGAAGAGCACACCATTTTCATCCATAATCCCCCAGTCGCCTGTATCCCACCAGTCGCCATAAACTTCTTCAGCAAAACGACTATCCTCTTTATAATAAGTAAGAGCACGCCCTTTAGAGAGGAAATGAATATGACCAGGTGTACCAGCAGGAACAACATTTCCGTCAGCATCTGTTACGCGCGCTTGGGAAAGTCCAGGCATGCCGATGCCCATTTCACGAGCATTTGTACTTGGTAAGGTACTAAGGCGGTGTTTTTTCCAAATCATTGGACCGCATTCAGACTGACCGTAGATTTGCAAGAAAACAGGATTTTCCTCTTTAGAAGCCGCAAGGAAAGTATGCATCGTATCTTTGTTAATCGCATCAAAAGTAGAGTGGAGATAGCGAATAGAAGCAAAGGCCTCGGGTGTTTCCTTTACAACATTTGATAGACGAACAAAATGGTTTGGGTGTGTTTCAAAAGCTGTAGGGCGATATTTTTCAAACATGCTAAGCACAGTATTTTTTTCTAAATTAGAAAGTGGCATAAGATCAAAGCCGAAGGTCATGGCTGATGATATACCAATGTTAAAGCGGGAATGAACAGGTGAAATATGGAATGCCAACAGTGAAGATTTGTCTGGCATCCAATCCATTACTGTACGTTGCAAGACCCAACGCCAGCCCATAGATTGAGCTGAGTGTGCAATCAGTTTCGGAATTCCAGTAGTACCTGAGGTATGTGTGAGATAAGCAATCTCATCCGTAGCTAATTGTTGATTGCTTACCTCAGGACTATTAGTGATTGAAGCAAAGTCAGAAACAAGGAGTTTGTGATCTTCGTTTACATTTTTTAATTCCTGAACGACAGCATCTGTATCTTCATCAAAAATGAGCCAAGGAGTTTCAAGGCGTGCAGCAAGAGTATCCATTACTGGTGTAGAAAAGTGATGGGAAATCATTGCAGGCACAGCACCCAGATAGGACACAGCAACGGCAAGAAGATAAGTGTCAAAAGCACTTGATTTAAAAATAATGACCTTGTCTTCTTTTTTTATTCCCAAGGCTGACAAATTATAAGCTTTTTGCAAGACTGCTTCGTGAACGCTTTGATAATTTGTTTCAAGCTCTAATTCCGGGAAAGCGTTTAACTTTTTATCGAAAATAAAACGACTTTTGGGGAACTTTTCAGCAGATTCTTTGAAATTTACATAAAGATTCAGAGGTTTGTGATTGAATTTCATTGAAATCTCTCTTTCTATTTTTCTAAAGTTTATTATATCACAAACTATCGGCGAGAATTGAGAAAAAAATGTCCTTTTTGCATTTTTAATCATTAAAGAATAGTCTGAAAAGTCCACGTAAAATGGGAAAATTAGCAAACTTATCTTTTTGCTACAGCCCCAGTTTTATATAGATATGAAAGCGTATTAGTGTTATAATGATTTTAAGAATAAATTGTTTCGTTGGAATATAAAAAATTCGAACGAAAAGCTTTGCTGAGCAAAGTTGCGGAGGAAATATGGAAAATTTACGTTACAAAAGTGTATTTGACATTATTGGTCCTGTAATGGTTGGTCCCAGTAGTTCTCACACTGCCGGTGCTGCCCGTATAGGAAAGATTATTCGTTCAATTTTTGGCGAATTGCCCGAGAAGGTTGAGATTCATTTGTATGAGAGTTTTGCCAAAACTTATCGTGGACATGGAACAGATGTTGCTTTGGTTGCTGGTGTTTTAGGTATGGATCCTGATGATCCTCGCTTACGAGATGCACCGCGCATTGCTCACGAAGAAGGGATGGAAGTGACATATGTGCCTCATCCAGAAGATAAGGCAGACCATCCTAACACAGCGCGTCTGATTTTGAAAAAAGGGGACCGTGACATGAGCGTCACAGGGATTTCTATTGGCGGGGGCTTGATTCAAGTGACCGAACTCAATGGTTTCGATATTTCTATTTCAGCAGGGATGCCAACTTTTGTTATTGTCCATCAAGATGCACCAGGTATTTTGGCGCGTCTCGGAGCTATTTTTGAAAAGCATGATATTAACGTGGCACAAATGAATTTGACACGTGAAGCTAAAGGTGAAAAAGCAATCATGATTATGGAAGTAGACAGTTTCGATGTCGAAGAAGCTTTTGAGGAAATGAAACACATTCCGAAACTTTCTGCTGTAAATTTCTTTAAATAAGGGGTAATTATGTTTTCAAATGTACAAGAACTGCTTGAAGATGCAAAAGCATATCCATCAATTGCTGAATTGATGATTGCAGAAGAAATAGAACAAACCGGTGCGAGCCGTGAACAAATCATTGAGATGATGGAACATAACTTGGCGACAATGATGTCATCAATTGAGGAAGGACTACTTGGGAATAAGTCAACAACAGGACTTACAGGTGGCGATGCCAAGAAGATGGATGAATACATTAAATCAGGAAAAGCGATATCAGGTGATGTTATTTTAGGAGCAGCGCGTGATGGCGTAGCTGTAAATGAAGTCAATGCTCAGATGGGACTCATCTGTGCGACACCGACAGCTGGGTCAGCTGGATGTCTACCTGGTGTGCTCTCTGCAGCAACGAAGAAGTTAGGGCTTACACATGAGCAGCAGGTAGAATTTATCTTTACAGCTGGTGCTTTTGGTTTAGCAATCGCAAACAATGCAACGATTGCAGGTGCTGAAGGAGGATGTCAAGCAGAAGTTGGGTCGGCATCGGCCATGTCCGCAGCCGCTTTGGTTATCATGGCTGGAGGTACGGGCGAGCAAGCCGGAATAGCTTTAGCCTTGACACTCCAAAATATGTTGGGCCTCATTTGTGACCCTGTCGCAGGTTTAGTAGAAATTCCTTGTGTCCATCGTAACGCTATGGGGGCTTCTCAGGCGATGATTTCTGCCGATATGGCTTTAGCTGGTGTTAAAACAGTTATACCTGTTGATGAAGTGATCACATGTATGTACAATGTAGGACGCTCACTGCCCTCTGCTCACCGTGAAACTGGTGAAGGTGGGCTTGCTGCAACGCCAACAGGACGTGAAATTATGGAACGCATCTTTGGTGACGGAAAATAATAATATTGAAAATAAACGACCCTTTTTGAAAGTCTATACTTGCCTTAAAGGGTTTTTTTATTTATAATACAGAGTTGTGACTTGACATTTATAGTTTACAGTTGTAAACTGTAGTTGTAGTAAAAATAAAGTAAGGAGCGCCAATGAACGAAACAGAATTTAATATATCAAATGCAGAATTGATTGTTATGCGTGTTATATGGTCGCTCGGCGAAGCACGAGTTGATGAGATTTCTTGTCAAATTTCGCCCGATTTGGATTGGTCTCTAGCAACAGTTAAAACTTTGCTGGGGCGCCTCGTGAAAAAGGGAATGCTAAGTACTGAAAAAGAAGGTCGTAAGTTTGTTTATCGCCCTTTAATGGCAGAATGTACAGCTATTCAAATGATGGGACAGTCTTTACTTGAAAAAGTTTGTGAAACAAAACAAGTGAAGCTCTTAGCCGATATGATCGCCTTGTCAAACTTGACTTCAGAAGATGTAGCAAGTTTGCAAGAAGCGTTAAAAAATAAAGAAACAGTTCAAGAAACAACTTGTACTTGTTTAGAAAATTTTAATTCTTGCAGCTGCCAACACGTCAGCTAATATGGAGGAGAGATAATGGAAAAAGAAAAATTCGTAATCAAAGGTATGACTTGTGATCACTGTGCAATGCATGTGACTTCAGCACTCGAAGGGCTTACTGGTGTAAAATCCGCAAAAGTCTCTTTAAAAAAGAATGAAGCACTTGTGAAATTCGATGCAGCGACAACACCCGTAGAAGATTTAGCAATGGCTGTTAAAGAAGCTGGCTACGAATTAGTAAAATAAGAAGGCTGTCCTTAGGGGCAGTTTTCTCTGGAACACAATGTTTACATTTGTAAATTTAATGAAGGAGTAGAAAATGAGAAGTCAAAACTTTGTCATCACGGGTATGACCTGTGCAAACTGTGTGAATACCGTATCCAAAGCATTGAATAACTCGAATAAAATCCAAGAAGCAACAGTTAACTTGGCAACCGAAAAAGCAAAAGTCATTTTTGATGATAGCATTAATGATCAAGATGTGATCAATATAGTTGAAAAGGTGGGCTATGGTGCTATTGTAAACGATAAAGCACATCAAGAAAAAATTGCAGCTCAAGCGCGTAGAAGGAATCGTAATTTACGATTGTCATTGATCGTGTCAGTAATTTTGACTCTGCCTTTAGTACTTGCTATGTTTGAAGGAGTATTGGGCACACACTATTTGATGTTTCTACACAATCCTGTTTTACAACTTATTCTCGCAACACCTGTTCAGTTTATTATCGGTTGGCGCTTTTACGTCGGCGCTTATCATGCATTGAAAAATGGAAATGCAAATATGGATGTTCTAGTAGCACTTGGAACTAGCGTTGCATATTTTTCGAGTTTAATTTTAGCGGTATTTTTAGGACAAGAGAATGCTTTGAATTTTGAATCAGCTATGGTTATTATTACCTTGGTTGTTTTAGGAAAAGTACTTGAGCACAATGCTAAAGAAAAAACAAGTCAGGCAATCACGAGCTTGATGAGTAGCAGGGTTAAAATGGTTCACACAGAAGAAGGTGAGCGCCCGCTTGAAGAAGTCCAAATCGGGGATGTTATTCAAATTTATCCGGGAGAGAAGGTACCTTTGGATGCAATGATCCTTAAAGGTAAAGCATCTTTTGACGAAAGTCACTTGACTGGCGAATCTTTACCTGTTGTCAAAGCAGACGATGATACACTATTTGAAGGGGCTGTGAATTTAGACGGTTCCATTAAAGCTGTTGTTGTTCGAGATGTTAACGATTCGACTATTTCTCGGATGGTTGAAATGATGGAAGAAGCGCAAGCCTCAAAACCTGATATTCAAAAATTCGCGGATAAAATCTCAAATGTCTTTGTTCCAATTGTTTTGGTCATTTCACTTGTGACTTTTGTAGCAACATGGGCTATTACTGGGACATTATTGACTGCCATTATGCATGCTGTGGCAACATTGGTTATTGCTTGCCCATGTGCGCTTGGTTTAGCGACACCAACCGCAATTATTTCAGGAACAGGACTTGCTGCTAAGAATGGCTTGCTGTTGAAAAATGCCAATGCTTTAGAACTGACAAATAGCGTGACAACAGTTTTCTTTGATAAGACAGGGACGATTACGACAGGTGAATTTGAGTTGTCTCAATTTGAGGGCAACGATGAATCATTTAAAATTTTAGCAAGTTTAGAAAGTCATTCGCACCATCCGTTAGCTCAATCCGTAAAAACTGAGGAAATCTACCCCGTAGAAAACCTTAAAGAAATTGCTGGTCGTGGACTTTCAGGAGAAATAAATGGCCGTCAATATTATGCAGGAAATGCAAAACTTATGGAAGAGCACGGGTACGATGTCACATCAAGCACAGATACTGTTATTTATCTTGCGGATGATGTAAGCCATATAGCTACAGCAACCTTTAAATCTTCAATTAAGCAAGAAAGTGTGCAGACCGTAGCTGCACTGAAAAAAGCCGGCATTAAAACTGTGATGTTGACAGGGGACAATGAAGATTCTGCTAAAAAAATCCAAGAAATTGTCAATTTGGATGAAGTAAGAAGTAATCTATCACCTGAAGACAAAGCTAAAATTGTCCAAGAAACTTCACATTCCATTATGGTAGGCGACGGAATAAACGATGCTATTGCATTAGCAAGTAGTACTGTGGGTGTTGCCATGGCAACAGGCTCAGATATTGCGATGGAAGCAGGAGATGTGACCATTATGGGTGGTAAAATCCATAAATTACTCGATCTCTTTAAGATCTCTCGAAAAACCTTAAGTAAAATCAAACAAAATTATTTTTGGGCCTTCATTTACAATATTATTGGTATCCCGCTGGCAGCTTTTGGATTACTCAATCCAATGATTGCTGCAGCAGCAATGAGCTTGTCTAGCGTTTCCGTAATTTTGAATTCCTTACTTTTAACTAAAACAAAAAATTGAGGTACTCTAAAAATAAAAGAAAAAAATTCACTTTTGTTCGTGAATTTTTTTAGTATTAAACGTATAATAGGAAAAGATGAATTTAGAAGCAAAACTCAAGGAAATATTTGGCTATGAAAGTTTCCGTCAAGGTCAAAAACAAATAATAGAGCAAGTTCTACAGGGAAAAGATACCCTGGGGATATTGCCGACAGGTGCAGGGAAATCCATTTGCTATCAATTACCTGCCCTTTTACAAGAAGGCGTTACTCTTGTGGTCTCGCCTTTAATTTCCCTGATGAAGGATCAGGTGGATCAGCTAAATATTGCAAATATACCAGCAACATTTATTAATTCGACAGTAGATGAGCAAGAAGCTTATTTCCGAATGCAACAGATCGAAAATGGCGAGGTTAAAATCTTGTTTGTTGCGCCTGAACGGTTTGAATTAGAATCTTTTAACTATTTTTTGCAACACCTTCCTATTGATTTGGTTGCAATTGATGAAGCACACTGTATCTCTCAATGGGGACATGATTTTAGACCTTCTTATGTTACTTTTGCGAAACGATTGGCTGATTTGCCTACTTCACCAACAATCTTAGCACTAACAGCTACAGCCACACCTCGGGTATCTGCAGATATTCAAGACTTATTACAAATCTCTGAAGACAACACTGTTAAAACAGGTTTTTTACGCGAAAACTTACGCTTTGAAGTTGTTAAAGGAAAAGATAAACGTGACTTTTTAAAGTCCTACTTAAAAGAACATACTGACGAATCAGGCATTATCTATGCCAACACACGTAAAGAAGTAGAAGAAGTTACGGAATGGTTAAACCGAAATAATTTTCCTGCTAAACGTTATCATGCCGGTTTAGCTGAGGGAGAGCGCCAAAAAAACCAAGAAGATTTCCTTTATGATGAAGTTCCTATTATGGTGGCAACCAATGCTTTTGGAATGGGGATAAATAAGAGCAATGTTCGTTTTGTAATTCATTATGGGATGCCTGCTACTATTGAAGCCTACTATCAAGAAGCAGGTCGTGCAGGAAGAGATGGACTTGATTCGGATGCTATCTTATTATTTTCGCCCAATGATGTTCGTCTCAGAAACTTCTTGATCGAGCAAGGCGAAGGGAGTGAGCAACATAAGGAGCAAGAATACGAAAAACTAAGGCAGATGCAAGCTTATACAAGCTCAGAAACTTGCTTGCAGGGTTATATTTTACAGTATTTTGGTGATGCGGGAGAGGACTGTCATAAGTGCTCAAACTGTTTAGACGACCGGGAGCGTACAGATGTTACGCTTGATGCACAAAAAGTTATGTCTTGTGTTATTCGGATGGAACAACGTTTCGGAAAAACAGCAGTCGCACAAGTTTTAGTAGGCTCTAAAAATAAAAACTTAGCACGTTGGAATTTTGAAAAACTCTCAACTTTTGGCATAATGAAGGGATATTCGCAAAAAGCAGTTGGAGAACTGATTGATTTTTTAGCGGGGGAAGGTTACTTAGCTGTCTCCGCAGGCAAATTCCCCTTACTTGGGGTTTCTGATCGTGGGATAGCTGTTCTACAAGGTAGAGAGCAAGTCTGGCGACGTACAGCTTTAAGCACTACTAAGCAACAGTCTGTAGCTAATGGTACATTTAATTTGGAGTTATTTGAAGAATTACGGATGTTACGTCTCGATATTGCCAAGTCAGAAGGCGTTCCTCCTTTCATGATATTTTCCGATGCTTCATTGAAAGACATGACAAGAATTATGCCTTTAGACGAAGAGACATTTTTAGAAGTTTCCGGTGTAGGTCAAGTGAAGTTGAAAAAGTATGGTCATGTGTTCCTAGAGGCATTAAACATCTATAATCAAGAATAGTATAAAAATAGAGAAGCATGAGTCTTTCTCTATTTTTATTTGTGCCTTGACAAATGTAAGCGTTTAATTTATAATGTATGCAAATAGTATATACTAGATTGTATATAAAATAAAAAAGGAGTATTTATGTGGGGAATTATTGCAACGTGGCGAATGGCTCATGATGGGGTTTGTAAAGCTGAAGAGCTTTTGAGCAAAGGAGGAGAGGCTGGAGAAGCACTAGAACAAGCTATAAAAGAGGTTGAAGATTATCCTTATTATAAGTCTGTCGGATATGGTGGACTACCAAATGAAGCAGGAATTTTAGAAATGGATGCTGCATATATGGATGGAGATAGTTTTAAAATTGGTGCAGTGGCAGGCATTACTGATATTGCTAATCCAATAGCAGTAGCAAAAGCCTTATCTGAGGAAAAATTTAATAGTATGCGAGTCGGTCCAGGCGCAAGACAATATGCTATTGAAGCAGGCTTTAAGCAGAAAAAAATGTTAACAGAGCGCGCCAAAAAAATATGGGAGAGACGTTTAGAAGAAATGAAACGTACAGGTCTTTCGGCTTATGATGGACATGATACGGTGGGTATGGTTGCCTTAGACAGTAGTAGAAAAATGGTGGCAGGAACTTCAAGTTCTGGTCTCTTCATGAAAAAATCTGGCCGGGTTGGTGATTCACCACTCTCAGGTTCCGGCTTTTATGTGGATAGTCAGGTTGGAGGGGCTACAGCAACAGGACTTGGTGAAGATTTGATGAAAGGAATTTTATCCTATGAAATCGTTCGTCTCATGTCTGAAGGCCATACGCCCCAAGAGGCTTGTGATCAGGCGGTGTATTCTTTTGAAGATAAATTGAAAGAAAGATACGGTAAAGCAGGAGCTTTTTCACTTGTCGCACTGGATAAAGAAGGAAACTGGGGCGTTGCAACTAATGTAGAATTTACTTTTAGTGTGGCCACTCACAAACAAGAACCAAGAATCTTTATCGCCCACCCAGAAGCAAATCACAAGACAAAAATCGAGCCCATTAGCCAAGAATGGTTAGATGCTTATGAAGCAAGAATTAAAGCACCTATCGAATAGGTAGAAGGAGAAATTGATGTTTTCAAAGCTTGAAAAAATTATGTTGCCCCTGGCTGAAAAAATAGGACGTAACAAGTATCTTATTGCAATAAGAAATGGTTTTCTCGTTTCAACACCACTATTGATTGCGGGATCTTTCTTTTTACTTTTAGCAAATTTCCCTATTCCTCAATGGATTAATTTTTTGGAAACGACGGTTATTAACAGTAAGACCGGGACGACCTTAGCTGAAATGATTACCAAGCCTGCAGATGCGACCTTTACAATCATGGCCGTGTTTGCAGTTGTGGGGATAGGTTATTCTTTTGCGAAAGAAATTAAGGCTAACCCCATTTTTGGAGCGGCAGTTACTTTAATGTCTTGGTTTCTTCTGATGCCATACTCTGTGACCGGAGAGGTGACAGTTGAGGGGATGGCAAATCCTGTATCAGCTACCTTAACAGCTCTCCCACTTTCTTGGGTCGGAGCAAAAGGGATTTTTATCGGGATTATCTGTGCCTTTGTTTCTGTTAATCTTTATCAATTTGCTGTGAACAGAAAATGGGTAATCAAAATGCCTGAAGGTGTACCACCAATGGTTGAAGATTCCTTCGCTGCTTTGATTCCAGGCGCTTTTGTCATGCTAATATTTTTTGCACTGAACTTGATATTGAACATTTTTGGCACAAATGCTTTTGACTTAGTTTTTAACTTTTTACAAATACCACTGCTCCATCTCGGAGATACAGTATGGGCGATGATTATTGCTTATATCTTTCTTCATGTTTTCTGGTTTTTCGGCGTCAACGGAAGTTCAGTCGTGGGTGCGGTTTTTAATCCTATCCTGCTGACACTCTCTCTTGAAAATGTAGAGTATTTTAAAAATGGTACCGGAGCACCTCATATTGTAAATGCTCAATTTCAAGACTTATTTGCAACCTTTGGAGGTGCTGGATCAACACTTTCTTTATTAATTGCAATGCTAATTGTTTGCCGTTCAAAACGGATTAAGGAGTTAGGTAAGCTTGCTTTGGTTCCAGGTATATTTGGGATAAATGAGCCGATTATTTTTGGTCTTCCTATTGTACTCAATCCTCTCATTTTTATTCCTTTTGTCTTAGTACCAACCTTTAATATTATTGTTTCTTATATTATGATGAACCTTCATCTTGTGCCAATCACCAACGGTGTTTTGATTCCGTGGACTACGCCCATTATTATTTCAGGTTTCTTAGCAACAAACTGGGCCGGAGCACTTTTGCAACTCGTTTTGCTTATTATTGGTGTATTTATCTACATTCCTTTTATCAAAATTATGGATGTACAATACATGAATGAAGAACGACAAGCTGCTGATGCAGAATTAGAAGCTATTACAGAGGAAATGTTGAGCTTTGATAATCTATAGGAGGATAGAATGAGACTTGTAATGATTTTAAATCAAATTCAAGCGGGAATGGGAACAAAGGATGATGTAAAAGTTCCACTTACTGCTACAAAAGAAGTGATTGGACCAGGAGTGACTTTGAAACCCTTACTTGCTGAGCATGAACAAAATTTGCTGGTTACGATTTATATGGGAGAACAAACCTATAGGGAAGCACCAGATGTTGTTCAAAGAAAGATAAAAGGTATGTTGCAACGGCTTAATATTGAGGGCGTGATTTGCGGACCTTCCTTTAACTACCCTGAGTTTTCCAAAATGTCATTGGAGCTTGCTCAAGATATACAAAAAAATACATCTCTCAAAGTAGTTTGTGCCATGTCTGAAGAAAACCAAGCTTTAATTTCTGCTTACAAAGAAGTAATTGATATTGTAAAAATGCCAAAAAAAGGTGGTGTCGGACTTAATGAATCTTATAAGGCAATTTGTAAAGTTTTACAGGCAAAGGAAAATAATAAGTCACGAGAAGCATATAAACAGTTCGTTTTTTAAACAGCAAAGCATTCTAAAGAGGTAAAAAATGTATAGGACAGAAATTGAACAAAATTGGGAGGACTATGTATCCCTTTTGGAAGGAGCAATTGCGATTCCCAGTGTCAAAGGCGAAGCCGAAGCTGGTGCCCCTTTTGGAGCAGAGCCACGTCAAGTTTTAGCTTATGTCATGGAAAAAGCACAATCTTATGGTCTGGAAATACAAATCGTCAAAGATGCAATGGGTTATGCTCAATTAGGGGAAGGTGAGGATTATATTGGAGTAGTTGGACATCTTGATGTGGTTGCTGCAGAGGGCCCAGGCTGGTTATCGCCTCCCTTTAAGCTTGAGGAGCGTGAAGGCTATTTCTATGGGCGAGGTGTGTTAGACAATAAGGGACCAATTCTGTCCTGTCTATTTGCTTTGAAGTTATTAAAGGAAAGAAAATTCAAACCTCGTCTACCAATACGCATTATTTTTGGAACTGATGAAGAAAGTGGATCAGCAGATGTGCCTCTTTATTTGTCAGAAGAAAAGGCACCGGTTTTTGGTTTTACACCAGATTGCAAATTTCCAGTAGTTTACGGGGAGCGAGGTGTTGTTGCTCTTGAGTTGACGACAAGATTTGCTCACGGTGTATTGGATTCACTGGGCGATTTTCATGGTGCAATGGCTAAAGACTTTGTTCCTGATGACATTCAACTTTCTGGTGGACGTCAAACTTATAGTGCCAAAGGATTGCGGACGCCAAGCAATGCGCCAGAATTAGGGAAAAATGCAATTACAGCATTGGCAGCCTTACTTCAAAATAATTTAGAAAATAAGGAGCTGAGGCACTATTTCTCATGGCTCACCCATAGTTTTCATGAAAAACATTTTGGTCAAGGAGTAGGTATTGCTTTTGCGGACCAAGAAAGTGGGCGTTTAATACTTACGCCATACAAAATCAAAAGAGAAAATAATCTTATTCATCTGTCACTTAGTATTCGTTATCCGGTAACTGTGACAGAGGAGCAAGTCATTAATGCTTTAAGCGAAAATCTTTACCCAGACACAAGTTTCAAAATTATTCGCAGTCTGCCCGGAACCTACGTTGACAAGATGAAGCAAGAAATACAAGATTTATCAAATATTTATGAAGAAGTGACAGGATTAAATGGTCAACCCGTCACAACTACAGGAGCGACTTATGCGCGGTCAATGCCAAATATTGTAGCTTTTGGGCCATCTTTTCCGGGGGAAAAAGGAATTGCCCATAAGGAAAATGAATATATAAAGATTGAACATTTAAAACAAATGATAGAAATTTATATGAAAAGTATTGAAAGACTTGGTCAATAAGAAACTTTTAAAAAGAAGATAAGCGTGATAAAATAAAGGTAATGAATACTGAACGAAAAGAAAGCAAAGCAAAGTTTTTAGTTGTTTCTCAAGAAATAGAAAAAAGAATTGAGCAGGGCACTTATGTATCTGCTCAAAAACTTCCATCCGAATACGATTTGGCATTGGAGTTTGGCGTGAGTCGCTTAACCGTACGTAAAGCCATGGAAGATTTGATGACAAAACAAATTGTAATCAAGAAAAAAGGAAAAGGCGCCTATGTGATTGAACAACCCAAGATTCAAAGTGGAGGTATGGGTTTGAAGTCCTTTACCGAAGCAGCAGAGGCTATGGGAAAAGTTGGGCAAACACGTTTACTAAATTTTAAAAAATTGACGAAAGTGCCAGAGGAAGTTGTAAAAGCACTGAACACCACAGCAGAACTGGTGGAATTACAGCGATTGCGTTTACTTGATAATGAACCCATGACTTTAGAAAAACTCTATTTTGCAGAACAATTAATCACGGGAGCAACTGAGAAAGAATTGACTGGATCCTTGTTTTCCATGATTGAGAAAAAAATAGAAATTGGCTATTCGCACCAAGAAATTGAGGCGATTCTGGCTACAGAGGAACTTGCTCAGTTACTGGAAGTGAAAGTGAACAGTCCAGTTTTCCGCGTACACTCCACGGCTTTTGCTTTAGACGCTCGACCTATCTTATACGATATTTCTTATTATCGTGCGGATAAATATTCTTTCAAGAATACTTTGATTCGCCAGCATTAAAGTTAAATAGAAAAAAACAGCACTTAAAGCTGTTTTTTTCTATTTAAGAAATCATAAAGAGCAAAGAGAGCGATTCCACCTATAAAACATGCTATCCCTGCTTTTAAGCCTTGAGGGAAGAAAGTAAGTTCGACAACATGTTCACCTCTAGGGGCAGTAACTTTCATGAAACCTTCTTGTGCTTTATCTAAGGTTACGGAATGTCCATCCAGTTTGGCTGACCAACCTTTATCATAAGGTAATGTGAGGAAAAGATCACCAGAGGTATTGCTATTATAAGTCAAACGAAGTCCGTTTTTTACTTGTTCGGTTTTCACCTGTGTTTGCTTTAGAGTATCCATAGCTGCTTGGTATTTGGTGTTATCCAAAGCCCAAAATCTTGTTATGCCAAAGGAAACTTGTGAGTTTTCTGGGAAGGAAACACTCACTGTTAGTTTTGTTTCCTTTTCAGAAGTTCCCAAATTATAAAAGTTACCAACATCTTTACTATTGACATTATAAGAATGAAGAACTTTTTTTCCTGAATGAATCGTAATCGTAGTCATTTTTGAATTATCATTAATGTAGCTTACATTAGGTAATTCAAGATAGGCTTGACTATGTGCGGGTACGGTAAGCTCATAGGTCACTGAAACGCCGCCGTCTTCTTCGACTTTACGTATCAGTGTAACTTGTTCTTTACCACCGGTTATCGTACTGTTACTGTTTTCTGAGTCTGGGTAAATCTGCGTGAAATATTTTTCTTTACTGTGCGTCAATTGATGGAGAAAGGCTTCTTGATTACTGATTGTTGCTCTTTCTGAACTGCTCAGAGCTGCATCTTGGTACCCATCTTTTACAAATATTCCAACCGATTGTGCATTGTGATTCTCAAATAAAGAAGGTTTTATTTGCTTAAAACCGTATTTCTCAGGTTGAAATTGATTGATATTATAATTTATGGAAAGAAGTGAATCCATGAGTAACGTGTTTTCAGGGTAGCGGAGATTAAGGAAGGTGCTGTCTGTATGAAACCCTAAAAGTCCCAAGACCCGGCTTGAATTACTATTACGGACAGAAGAAAACTGCGATAAGGCATTATAATTATATTTCATACCATCATTTGCCGTATCGGGGACCGTGTTTTCTGTACGCACAAAGGTATCTCCAGAACGTTCGACTACATTTTGGACGAGAGGTTGAATGAATTTTGTTTGGGTATTGTAGTAAGCTCGGCTTGCAAAATTCCATTCTTTCTTAACTCCTGCAAGCTGGTAGTATCCATTTAAACCTGCTTCTGCACACATGAACAAAGCAAGGATGGCAACTAAAACTTTCCAAGGGAGCCATTTTTTAAAGAAGGTAAGAAGAACCAAGAAATAAGCCAAGGCAAAGAGCAGAGTCAGAGCAAGCTGTAGCGTATCGAGATAAGCATAATCCCCGAGTAAAGCAGCAGCAATAAAACCAAGGGAAAGCAGCACAAAGGGTACTATAGTCATCCAGAGTTTTAAAGACTTGAAGCGCGTGAGAACTTCACAGGCCATAAGTAAAATGAGAAGAGAGAAAAGGAAAGCGTAACGATGTAAAAACATGTTTGGAGAATGCATCCCTTGCCACGCCAAATCTAAAACTTGTAGATAAAAAGAGGCAGTCAGAAATGCAAGTAGGACACCAAAAGCTATTTTGGTCTGCCATTTCACTTGAGGAAGGAAGAAGAAAGTAAGAGCAAGAAGGAAGGGGATGAGCCCTAAATAAATCATTGGGACAGCATTATACTGTGTTGTATCATAGGCTCCCACAAAGTTTTTAGAAAAAAGATCAAAAACGGCAGAATTTTGTGTCCAAAAATCATTGATCTGGGAAACAGCTTGAGTATTATTTGCTTTCAAATCAAGATACATTGGAAGAAGCATAACTAAACTTGTTACAGCAGATAACATAGAAGTAATCGCAAAATCAAAAAACTTTTTCCATGACCACTTGGTAAATGTTGAACGTGCTATAAAATATAACACTAAGAAAATTGCAACCATAAAGCCAAAATAGTAATTTTGGATGAATAGAAGGCTTAAGCTGATGTAATACAGTTTACGCTTGCCGAAATCTTGAAGTCCGTGCAAGCCCCACATGATGAGAGGAAGCCAGATGAAAACATCGAGCCACATGATAATTTCAACTTGACTCGTTAAGAAGCTCATCAGGGTGAAAGATGTGGATAATGCCAGCGTGATAAGAGAGGGGATGGATTTATACATGTTTTTCAATGCAACAAAACTTGAGAGACCAATCGTTCCAAACTTTAAAAGTGTAATCAGATAAAGTGCATCTGGCATAGTATGAACATTGAAAAAATAAGTAAGGGGCATGAAGAAACTTCCCATGTAGTAAGCAGAGAAAGCATAAAGGTTAAGCCCCAAACCATTCGTGAAAGTATAGAGAAAGCCTAAGTTACTATTATGAAGAATATCCCGATAAAGCGTGTGAATAGCAACATATTGATGATATGCATCACCAGCGAGGATAGAAGTGTCACTTCCCCAATAAATACCGAGGAAGGCGAAAGCTACCGCAAGTAGTCCAGCAGGGAGGATAAAACTTCCGAGCATTAGCCAAATATTTTTCTTGATAAAATCAAACATACACTTATTATAACCTAATTTCTTATTTATAAAAGAAAAACTGGACTAGTCCAGCTTTGTTTTTAACTCTTTTGCGATTTCTTCTAAGCGATTGTCTTTGTTGACCTGAGGTATTTTATAGCCGATGTAGTAAGGAGAAGTGATAAACCGTGGTACAATCTTACAAATATAACGCTGGCTGTCCGGCATTTTGTAGAAAAAAAGATTGTAAGAATCACAGCGTCCGTTCATATAGTCATTCAGTAAATACTGTGTAATAAGCTGAACCTTATCAGCCAAATGATCGATATATTCAAGTTGGGAAATGATAACATTAAATTCCACAAATCCCATAATCGGACGAGTAGAGATTGTAATATCGACACTATTTTCTTTAAGTGTTACACCTTCAAAATTTTCAGGAGAGATATGTTCATAACCATCTGCCTCTTCCAAGCCAACAATCTGCATGTGTGGATGACGTAATGTTCCGCCAGAATGGGGGCCAAAGTTTTTAAACATAAGTACTGATTTATATTGGGGATTATCCAATAGCTTCTGCCAACATTCAAAAGCAAACCGAAAGACTTCTCTATTTTCTTGAACAGAGTAGGTAGAGACATCTCCGAGGTGTTTATCTGACTCGATAATCACAGTCATCAAAGAATTTTCGACAGTGGGAAATTTGTTTTTAAGCCAAATTTTGTGCCCTTGTCTGTCCAAAATATCTTTGAGATTGGGTGTATCGCAAAAAGGACAAACTCGCTTTGTTTCAGCAAGGTTTGCGTATTTATTTTTATTGATTTCTATGTTAAAAATTAAAGGATTATCTGTGTGTTCAATCATATTTCTATTATAGCATTTCACAGTCTATTTATTTCTGGAAAAAACTGGTATAATAAATCGTTACCTATTATTTACTTCAGCCTTCAACTGAATGTAAGCTTTTTTGTTTTTCTAAAGAAAAATAGGAAATCTAATAAAAATAGAAAGAGATGGTGAACAAATAATGGATAATTCAAAAACAAGAGTCGTTGTCGGTATGTCTGGTGGCGTCGATAGTTCAGTTACAGCTTTAATGCTGAAAGAACAAGGTTACGATGTCGTTGGTGTTTTCATGAAAAACTGGGATGATACTGACGAAAATGGTGTATGTACTGCTACAGAAGACTACAAAGATGTAGCAGCAGTAGCTGACCAAATCGGTATTCCTTACTATTCTGTCAACTTTGAAAAAGAATATTGGGACCGTGTGTTTGAATATTTCTTGGCCGAATACCGTGCAGGTCGGACACCTAACCCCGATGTTATGTGTAATAAAGAAATTAAGTTTAAAGCATTTCTTGATTACGCAATGGAACTCGGGGCTGATTACGTAGCAACAGGCCACTATGCGCGTGTAACAACAGACGAAGATGGCACAGTTCATATGCTTCGTGGCGTGGATAATAATAAAGACCAAACTTATTTCCTAAGCCAATTGTCACAAGACCAATTGAAGAAAACAATGTTTCCACTTGGTCATTTGGAAAAACCGGAAGTACGCGCCATTGCCGAACGTGCTGGACTTGCAACAGCGAAGAAGAAAGACTCAACAGGAATCTGTTTCATCGGTGAAAAGAATTTTAAAGAATTTTTAACAAACTATCTTCCAGCCACTTCAGGTAAAATGATGACACTAGATGGTGTAGAAATGGGTACGCATGCCGGTCTCATGTATTATACCATTGGTCAACGTGGTGGTTTGGGAATTGGCGGTCAACATGGTCAAACTACAAGTGATCCGTGGTTTGTAGTAGGGAAAGATCTTAGTACAAATACGCTCTATGTTGGACAAGGCTTCCATCATGAGCATTTATACTCTGATAATTTAACTGCCAGTGAATTGAGCTTCACTCGTCCAATGCCTGAAGAATTTGAAATGCATTGCACAGCGAAATTCCGTTACCGTCAAGAAGACACAGGTGTAACTATCTCTGTTAAGGGAGATAAAGTTGCTGTCAAATTTGATGAACCTGTACGTGCTATCACTCCAGGACAAGCTGTTGTTTTTTATGACGGTGAAGAGTGTCTCGGCGGGGCCTTGATTGACTTTGCTTATAAAAACGGCCAAATTATGCAATACCAATAAAATAAGAGAAACGTGGGGAAACCCACGTTTTATTTTTGATTAAATTTTAAATTTGTTATAATTTATTTATAATCAAAAATTTATTTAATGGTGGGGATATGAAAAAAATTGGAAAAGGAAATCTTGTTTTACTTGCTTTAGTATTGTTAACGAGCCTCGCATTTATTTGGAGTACAAATTACAAAGAACAAAGCAAACTATTAGCTGACAATATCACACTTCCACGGTTGAGACCAATTTTTGATCAAGAAGAAACAACAAATCAACTCGTTGCGCAGATAGCTCAAGGAGATTACTCAAGTATACAAGGTAAATGGGAAAGTGAGCGTGGTGTGAATTACGAAATCGATGGGTCACGATTTCTTTTTGGTAAGCGTGAATATTATATGATAAAAGGTGGTTATGATGACTACGGAATTCCTTATATTATGACGGACAATAGGCATTCGGCAAAACTATATTTTTATCCAGCAGGAAAACCAATTCCTACGCTTCAAGAAGATGGCACGGTTGTTGTTTCAGATATAGCAGATCCGAGTGATACAAGTAAAAATCGTCTCTTATTTGCGCAAACAGTACTCCCTTCAGAGCAAATAAAAGAAAACGTTTTCTATCACGAAAATTAAGCTGTAATGGCTTAATTTTTTTAGCGATAAATACTGTAAAGACAAGTCGAAATAAACTTTTAGACTATTTAAAGGTATTCTTTATAAAAAAGAAGAAAAAAAGTATTAAAAAGCTTTCATTTCTCTCATAGTTGTGATATACTAAGTCATAAGACTGTAGACAGTCAAATTGTTGGAGGAATTTTTTTACAAATGAATGAATTTGAAACATTGTTAAACAGCGTTGAGGACGTTAAAGTACGTGACGTCGTAAAGGGTGAAATCCTTACTATCGAAAACGGGCAAGCAACAGTTGCTATCGTTGGTACAGGTGTTGAAGGTGTCCTTACACTTCGCGAAATCACAAACGACCGTGATGCTGATATCAATACATTCGTAAAACCTGGTGATATTCTTGATTTGCTTGTTATTAAACAAATCGTTGGTAAAGATGCTGAAGGTGCAAATGTATACCTTCTTTCATTGAAACGTCTTGAAGCTCGTAAAGCTTGGACTGAACTTGAAGGTAAAGAAGGCGAAATCCTTACAGTTAAAGTTACTAAAGACGTTAAAGGCGGACTTTCAGTAGACTATAACGGTGTTCGTGGATTTATCCCAGCGTCTATGATTGATACATACTTCGTTAAAGATACTAAGAAATTTGTTGGTCAAGAAATTGAAGCTAAAATTATCGAAATCAACGCTTCTGAAAACCGCTTCATCCTTAGCCGTCGTGCTGTAGTTGAAGCTGAAACTATCGAAATGCGTAAAGAAGCTTTTGCTCAATTGAACGAAGGCGATATCGTTGAAGGTACTGTTTCACGTGTTACTAACTTCGGTGCATTCGTTGACCTTGGTGGTATTGACGGACTTGTTCACGTTTCAGAACTTAGCCACAACCGTGTTAAACGTCCATCAGACGTTGTAAAACCTGGTGATAAAGTTGAAGTTAAAATCTTGAAACTTGATGAAGAAGCTGGTCGTCTTTCACTTTCTCTTAAAGCTACACAAGCTGGCCCATGGGAACAAGTTGAAGAAAAAGCACCAGTTGGCTCAACTGTTGAAGGAACTGTTAAACGTCTTACTGACTTTGGTGCATTCGTTGAACTCTTCCCAGGCGTTGAAGGACTTGTTCACGTTTCACAAATCTCTTGGGAACGTGTTGAAAATCCAAAAGACGTACTTAAAGTTGGTCAAGTTGTGAACGTAAAAGTTCTCGACGTGAAACCTGAAGAAGAACGTATCTCACTTTCAATCAAAGCATTGGAAGAAGCTCCAGCTCGCCCAGCTCGTAATAACGAAGATGGCGAAAAACGTGACCGTAAACCACGTGCTCCACGTAAAGCAGCTAAACCAAGCTACGATCTTCCAGAAACTCAAGAAGGTTTCTCACTCGCAGACTTCCTTGGTGAAGACTTCGACATCAACGATTTGTAAGAAAATCTCCAGAAAAGTCGCTTAAGCGACTTTTTTTGATCTTTGATAAAAATTTCTTTTGGCAATTTGAAATTGACTTCTGAACTTAATAGTTCAGGAGTTTTTCTATTTTATTGAGGTTTCTTTGTGTTGATTGCGAAAGCTTAAAGCATTTCGAGAGCTTTCTATTTATTTCTTTGATTTAATTTTTCTTTATAAAACAGAAAAATTATAGATGTTAGATCTATGTTAAGATGAAAGAAAAAATTATTGGAAAAGAGGAAATTTATGATGAAAAATAAAAAACAAGTATCAGTCGGACTGATGAGTTTTGTTTTATTAACCTTAGGGGGAGTGGGCCAAGTCCAAGCCGAATCCTTGGAAGACTTGAAAGCAAGGATGGCAGAACATGTCAAAAAATTAGAAAGGAGTAGCCGCTCATCAGATTCCGAAGAAACAAGAAAAATGGAAAAAGAACTGGAAGAAATGTATCTCAAGATGGTTGATCAAGAAATGAAGGAAAATAAGATCATGGAAAAGATCGATAACTTACCAGTAGTTCCGGATAAGACAGGGCGAACACGTGCGCGACATGGCAGATGGACCTGGCGTGATGGCGTTATCGCTGTGACAAACAATGGAATTTCTGGAGCTGGCATGCGGGAATAGTAGCGCCACAAAAATCATGGGTTACTGCAGAATCTTCCCCAAAAACAGGGGTTAAGCTTCAATATAACTTTGAGGGTCGTGGAAAAGTAGGAAAATATAATGTCTGGCAAACAGGTGTAAAGTCAACGACTGTCTCACAAGATTGGCATGCGGGTCATTGGGCGGGGAGACAGGTAGGCAAGCCTTATAATTATAACTTCTACAGAACCAATAATAGGAACAGTTTTTACTGTTCGCAGCTGGTTTGGGCAGCCTATATGGATGTTGCCAAGGTTAATCTCAATACCTCCGCTTACGATATCCCAGGTGCACGTGCTATCCATCCTTCCGAGTTGCTTTATAATAATAAAGTCCAGTTGATATATCGCGCAAAATAAGGATGTCTATCGGACAATGAAAAAAATAATACTACTAGTCCTAGCTACTGTTTTACTCTCGCTCGGTGCCGTCTTTTTAGTCTATAGAAGCTTCCCTAAAGGAGAACAGACCTTTAAAACGAGTAAAAAAACTGACTTTTATATCATGTCGTATAAAAAGATTGTAGGTTTTGAGCGGACAGATAAAGGGGCAAAGAAACGCTCAGAAGACAAAGTAAAGCTAGGAGAGCAGACCGCAACCCATAATCTCCAACCAGATTCTAAAAATAATCATTTCTTTGTTTTTGAAGATTTCACACCAGGACCTTTTCCAAGAGGTCCACAAACAGTCGTTAGCTTAGATATTGAAAAAGGCAGCTTATCGAAAGCAGAATACCCAGAAGGACCAATCACGGGAGCGGGATTTGATGGCAAGTTTTACTATCCTATGACCAGTCAATATAAGGGAGGATCTATTCATAAATATGATAAGTCGAAAACACTAAAAAAACAGTATAAATTCCCAGATACAGCTGACAACGTGATGCCTGCTGCAGCAACCGATGAGCAATATCTTTATGTTTTGAATAATGTGACGAATGAGGGGGAAAAGTATACATACAACAATCTTGTGACTTTTGATAAAAACAATTTAACGAAAGTAGATGAAAGGTTAATCACCAATACAAGTCCTAACGTAGCAAACTCAGAAGGCTTTATGGATATAAAACTAATAGGAAATAAATTTTACCTGACCAATAGAGGGAATCGCTTGAAGAGTAATCCTTATGAACCCACTCCACAAGATAAATTGGTTATCCTTGATAAAGAGAGTTTGGCACGCAAGGAAGTTAGCTTGGGGCAAGATGAACCACATAAAATAGCAGTATCCAGTGATGAAAAAATTTTAGCCATTAGTCATGCGAATGACAGTTTTAATACCTCAATGATAATAAGTTTCTACGATATAGATAGCCAAAAAATTCGTCGGTTAGTACTTGATGAATCACTCATGGAGAACTATTCTACAGAAGATATGCTAATTAATGTCGACTTTGATAAAGATGGTAAAGTTTGGATTTTAACTTGGAAAAATCTTCTTGTCTATGATTTAGAAAAGCAAGAAAAAATTTTCGGACTTGATTTAGTAAAATATGATTTAGAATACGCACATTTATTAGCTTTGAAGAAATGATACCTCATGTGATCAAAAAATTCTTTACCTTTTTGTTGCTCATTTTGTTTAAAAATGCTATCATATTTTTAAGCAACCGCTTGCGTAAAAAATGAAAAAAGAGGAAATAAATAATGAATCAACAAAATTGGTGGCAAGAAATTGTGATGTATCAGATTTATCCGAGAAGTTTTCAAGACAGTAATGGAGATGGTATAGGCGATATTAAAGGTATTATTTCGCGTTTAGATTATCTTGCTGAGCTAGGTATTGGTGGTATTTGGCTTAGTCCTGTTTATCAGTCTCCCAATGATGATAATGGTTATGATATTTCAGATTATGAGTCTATTATGGACGAATTTGGCACAATGAGAGACATGGAAATCCTTATTTCTGAAGCAGATAAACGTGGTATCAAAATTATTATGGATCTAGTTGTTAATCATACCAGCGATGAGCATCCATGGTTTATTGAAGCAAGAAAATCTAAAGAAAATAACTACCACGACTATTATATCTGGAGAGATGCACCATCTGATGGCAGTTTGCCTAATGATTTGAAGTCAATCTTCGGAGGCCCTGCTTGGCAATGGGATGAAGTTGTAGAGCAATACTATTTGCATTTGTTCAGCAAGAAGCAACCGGATCTCAATTGGGAAAATGAAAAACTCCGCAAGGCCATTTATGAGATGATGAATTTTTGGATAGATAAAGGTATTGGAGGTTTCCGTATGGATGTCATCGATTTGATTGGGAAGCAACCAAATCAAGGTATTACAGGAAATGGACCAAAATTACACGATTATTTGAAGGAGATGAATCAGGCGACTTTTGGGGATAAAAATCTGCTGACTGTAGGAGAAACTTGGGGCGCAACACCTGAAATTGCGAAACAATATTCTAACCCAGCCAATAAAGAGCTCTCGATGGTGTTCCAATTTGAACATATCGGTTTAGATGAAGCTGAAGGAAAAACCAAGTGGGATTTGATGCCACTAGAGATTCCAAAATTAAAGGAGGTCTTTAGTAAATGGCAAACAGAATTAGGAAATGAAGGCTGGAATTCACTCTTTTGGAATAACCATGATCTGCCAAGGATTGTCTCACGTTGGGGTAATGATAAAGAATACCGTGTAGAATCGGCTAAAATGCTAGCTATTCTCCTACATATGATGAAAGGGACTCCGTACATTTATCAAGGAGAAGAAATTGGCATGACCAATAATCCTGTAACTGATATTGAACAAATTGATGATATTGAAAGTCGAAATATGTATTTTGTGAGATTGGATGAAGGTTACAGTAAGGAGGATATTCTTCAGTCAATCAACGCAAAGGGACGTGACAATGCACGTACACCGATGCAATGGAGCAATGAAAAATCAGCTGGATTTAGTGCAGGCCATCCTTGGTTAGCCATTAACCCTAACTATGAAAAAATTAATGTAGAGGCAGCCTTAGAGGATGAAAATTCCATCTTTTACACTTATCAAAAGTTGATTGCTTTACGTAAAGAAAACCCAATCATCGTCTGGGGCAAGTTCGAGCTACTTAAAGATACAGCGGAAGAAGTTTTTGCTTATATTCGATCTTACAAAGGTGAAAACTGGTTAATTGTGGCTAATTTCAGTACTAAGAAAAATCAATTTTCTTCCTCATATGAAGTAAAAGAGGAAGTAATTCATAACTATCCTGAGGCTATCGATAATGTGGAAGAAATTGTCCTCAAACCTTATGAAGCCTTTGTTGCTAAACTTAAATAAATTACAAACCACCTTACTTCAATCGGAGTAAGGTTTTTTTGTGCATCTTTTAACAGAAAAACATTTACATTTAAATTGTTGACAAATGAAAAATAATTACCTATAATAAAAGAAAGCGTTATCAAAATATTGACAGATAATTTAAGGAGAGTAGATATAATGAAATTTGGAATGATCGGTCTTGGAAAAATGGGCTACAACTTAGTACAAAATGCTGTGGATCATGGTATCGAAGTGGTGGCTTTTGATCAAAATGAAGCGATTGCGCATGAAGCAGAAAAATATTCTGAAAAAATAACCGCAGCTCATAGCTTGGAAAATCTTTTAAGTAAACTTCCAAGTCCTAAGATAGTATGGGTAATGTTGCCAGCCGGAGAAGCGACAAATTCAACAATTGAACAGCTTTCTGAACAACTCTCTGCGGGCGACATTCTTATTGATGGCGGAAATTCTAATTATAAAGACAACTTGAAGCAAAATGAAGAACTTAAAAAGAAGGGGATTCACTTTTTCGATGTTGGAACTTCGGGAGGAATGGCTGGTGCACGTTCTGGCGGAAATTTTATGATTGGTGGAGATGACGAGGCATCTTGGAAAGTTCTTGAACCACTATTTAAAGCCTTGGCGCAAGAGAACGGTTATCTCTATACTGGGAAATTAGGGAGCGGGCATTATCTCAAAATGATTCACAATGGGATTGAATATGGCATGATGCAGGCTATTGCTGAAGGCTTTGAAATTTTGGAAGCTTCACCTTATGATTATGATTACGAGGCGGTAGCAAAACTATGGAATCATGGTTCGGTTATTCGTAGCTGGTTGATGGAATTGGCTGAAGCACAGTTTGCTCAAGATCCAAAATTAGAAGATATTGCAGGAAAAGTTGCAGCTTCGGGTGAAGGAAAATGGACAGTGGAAGAAAGTCTAGATTTAGAAGTCCCTGCCCCAATCATTGCTCTCTCACTCATGATGCGAAATCGTAGTTTACAAGAAGATACAATGACAGGGAAAGTTGTTGCTGCCTTGCGCAATGGTTTTGGTGGACATGCAGTAGTAGAAAAGTAAGGAGAAAAAATGGAATATTTGATTGGTCTTGACCTAGGGACGACTGCAACTAAGGCAGTTCTCTTTAAGAAAGACGGAGAAATCGTGGCTAGTAGCAGTCATGGCTATAAACTTCATCGGGATTCGACAGGAATGGCAGAAGAATCCCTGGAAGACATTTTCGAAGCTGTTTTGATTACTATTCGTGAGGTTTCAATTCATCTAGAAGAGGAAGATGAGCTCTTAGCTGTATCTTTCAGTACACAACTGCACTCCCTTATTGCTTTTGACCAAGAGTGGCAACCTTTGACAAGAGTGATTACGTGGGCAGATACACGAGCAGTTGCTTTTACAGATGAACTGAAGTCTTCAGGACAAGGTTTTGAAATTTATCAACGAACAGGAACACCGATTCATCCGATGGCGCCACTCTCAAAACTTTTATGGCTAGCAAGTGAACGCCCAGAAGTTTTTGAAAATGCAGCGCACTATCTTGATTTGAAAGGCTATATTTTCTATCGTCTCTTTAAAACGAACAAGATGGACTTGTCGGTCGCAACTGGAACAGGAATTTTTAATATTCATGAGTTGAACTGGGACAAGGAAGTTCTAAAACTAGTGAAAGTTTCCCAACAGCAACTTCCACAAGTCGTTGAACCTTATGAGATTGAAGAGGGAATGCCTTCAGAATTTGCCAAGAAGATGGGCATTCCTGAGACAACTAAGTTTGTCTGGGGCGCAGGAGATGGTCCACTTTCTAATCTTGGTGTTAATGCCATTAAACCAGGAGTAGCTGCAATTACTATTGGGACTTCAGGAGCGATTCGTGTGGTAACAGACAAGCCACGTGTCGATGCTAAAGCACGGACATTTACCTATGCTTTAGATAAGGAACATTGGGTAGTCGGAGGTCCAGTTAACTCTGGTGGTGATGTTTTCCGTTGGGTAAGAGATCAAATTTTCGATGAGGAATTAAACTTTGACGAAATTACTGAGATTGCCGCGCAGATAGAGGCGGGAGCAGAAGGTCTGCTTTTCCATCCTTATTTGGGCGGGGAACGTGCTCCTCTTTGGGATGCTAATGCCAGAGGCTCCTTCTTTGGCTTAAACCATGGACATAATCGGGATCATATGGCCCGCGCCGTTTTAGAGGGTGTAATGTTCAATCTTTACATGGTGGCTCTAAGTTTGATTGAAGTGACCGGAGATTTAAAGCAAATCCAAGCAACAGGCGGATTTGTCAGTTCAGAGTTATGGACACAAATTTTAGCTGATATTTTTGAACAACCAATTAATGTGCCAGAAAGCAAGGAAGCAGGCTGTTTAGCAGCTGTGGTAATGGCAGAAAAAGCCTTAGGATTGATTGATGATTTGGGTGTTGTTGAGCAAATGATCGGATCTAATGCAACCTACAAGCCTAACAGTAAGAATTTTAAAGCTTATAGAGAATTATCAATCATTTTTGTACAATTGGCCCGTAGTTTTGAAGAAAGTTATAAGGCTATAGCTGACTATCAGCGTAAATAAAAGTTAGGAGATTTTTATGGATTTACTTATCGTTTTGGTCGGAGTATTGATCTTGCTTTTCTTGATTGGGAAAGCTAAGTTGAATACTTTTGTCTCTCTGGTTATCGTTTCCTTTATTGTTGCGATGCTTCTTGGGATTGATTTAGCAAAGATTCCAACTTCTATCGAAACAGGGATTGGCGGGCAGCTCGGTCATTTAGGAATTATCTTTGGGTTTGGAGCCATGCTTGGCCGCTTGGTCTCAGATGCCGGCGGTGCCTATCGTATTGCGCACACTCTGATTGACAAATTTGGGAATAAAAGGATTCAGCTTGCTGTTGTTTTAGCTTCCTTTATCATTGGAATCGCACTTTTCTTTGAAGTCGGTATGGTTCTTTTAATTCCAATTATCTTTGCGATTGCTGCAGAACTCGCTATTCCAATTCTCTATTTGGGTATTCCGATGGTTGCAGCTCTGTCTGTTGCCCATGGATTCCTCCCACCTCACCCTGGACCTACAGCCATTGCAGGTGTTTACGGGGCAAATATGGGCTTAGTTCTTCTTTATGGCTTTATTATTGCCGTACCTACAGTTCTCATCGCGGGTCCTCTCTTTACAAAATTTGCGAAAAAGATGGTCCCAGATGCCTTCTCAAGAAAAGGCAATTTGTCAACAGTTGGAGAATATAAAGAGTTCAGACTTGAAGAAACGCCCTCTTTCTTGTCAGCAACGCTTACCTCACTTATGCCAGTTCTTTTGATGGCCATTTCTACTTTATACGTGATGGTGGCACATGGAGGCAAAACACCAAAAAATCCAAGTGCGCTAGATAATATAGTTGCTTTTATTGGTAGCCCGGATGTGGCAATGCTTCTTTCACTACTTATCGCTATCTTTACCATGGGTATTTTCCGTAAGATTCCAATGAAACGTTTAATGGCATCAGCAGAAGCTTCTATTAAACAGATTGCCATGATGCTCCTAATTATTGGTGGTGGTGGTGCCTTTAAACAAGTCCTTATTGATGGTGGTGTGGGTGACTCAGTTGCTCAAATCTTCCAAGGTAGTCGTCTGTCACCCTTGATTTTAGCTTGGTTAATTGCTGTTGTTCTACGTTTAGCTTTGGGTTCTGCCACAGTTGCAGCCTTAACTGCAGCTGGACTCGTTTTACCTTTAATGGCAGCTACAGGTACAAATCCGGCTTTGTTAGTTATCGCTACAGGAGCAGGCTCACTTTTCTTTAGTCATGTCAATGACGCAGGTTTCTGGATGTTTAAAGAATATTTCAATCTTACAGTCAAAGAAACGCTGTTAACATGGTCGCTTTTAGAAACATTAATTGCCATTGTTGGGCTCGTTGGAGCACTTATATTAAATGTGTTTGTATAAGAAAAAAAGCCATTAGAAGTTCTCTAATGGCTTTTTATTACAAACTTTGCGCTGTAGAAACAACATCTTTTGTTTTCATACTGGAAATCTTTTTAACCCCAAGGCCAGTAAAAGCGCTGATAAGAGAAAAGACAGGGGAGAACAAACTAAAGAAGACAAAAGGTAAGTAAGTCAGAGTTGGTACGCCGAAAGTACTGGCAACGAAACTCCCTGCAATTCCCCAAGGAATAAGGTAGTTGATGACTGTTCCGCCATCCTCAAGCGTACGTCCCAAGACAACGGGGTCAAGATTGGCTTTTTTGTAGACCTCTTTAAAAGCATTTCCAGGAAGAATTACCGAAAGGAATTGCTCACCAATAAAGATATTTACACCGATACTAGTAAACAAGGTCGTTGTGATCAAACTCTTTGGTGAGGCAAGCTTATGTGCAACCCGGTCCATGACTGTCGAAACAAGTCCTGTTTTCATGAGGAGACCGCCAAGAGATAAGGTAAGAATGATGAGTGATACTGTTGGCATCATGCTTTCAATTCCGCCACGTGAAAGTAGGAGGTCAATTTCTTGATTTCCTGTTGCTGATTTAAAACCAGAATCAATCAATAAACCGAGGTCAGTAACTTTTGTATGTGGATTATGAATAAATATCATTACTAAAGCGATACCAATATTCAAAAGAATAGTAAGGATAGCGGGGATTTTTTTCCAAGCACAAACAAACATGAGGAGGATAGGAATGAAGGCCCAGGCCGAAATTGAAAAATTAGCATGTAGAACTTTTGTGACTTCAGCAATCTTATCTAAACTGGTTGCTTGATTGCTGACACCTAACATAGCAAATAAGACTAAAGAAACCACAAATGCTGGAAGTGTCGACCACATAAGATTTTTGATGTGCTTAAATAAATCCGCATCCACAACGGCAGCAGTAAGGTTTGTTGATTCTGAAAGTGGAGACATTTTATCTCCGAAAACAGCACCAGAGACAATCGCCCCTACGATGAGAGCAGGATTGAGTCCGAGCGTTGCACCGATACCAAAGAAAGCAATACCGATAGTTGACATCACGGTAAAGGCGCTTCCGACGGCACTCCCTACAATCGCACAGACAATGAAGACTGAAGGTACGAACCATTTGACACTGATAATATTAAAACCAAGAACCATCAGAGTAGGTATGATTCCAGCTTGAATCCATACAGCGATTAAGGAGCCTACTAAAATAAAGATAAATATTGGGATGATGCCAGGTTTTATTCCGGAGATTATGCCATCATGAATCGCATCAAAGGGCATACGTTTCGCAGACATGTAAATCATGACAATACCGATAGCAAACAAAATGGCAATATTTGGTGCAATCTTAAAGCCAATTACGGAAATGGCAATTGTTGCGATGACTAAAGTAAGCATGAGACAGGCTTCCATCATGCTGGGTTGTTTTATTTTTTTCATATATTTTTCCTTGTAGATTAACTTGTGTTTTGTAATTGTTTATGAACTTTTGTTAAACAATATCGGATAATTCCTCCACAGGATAAATAACTTATGTTCTGTGAGCTCATATCTTTCCTCCTTTTGAAATAAAAAAATCACCCTCAGCTTAAGAAGCTAAGGGCGAATTTCTCCACGGTACCACCTTATTTTTAAAACAGCGAGTGTTTTTCTTTATAATTTCAATTATTATTTTTTCTCAGCTCATTTTAGTGTAATTCAACAAATAGTTCTGATCGGTTCGCAGCAACCACCGACTTTCTGAACAAGAAAACTATTTCCTACTGGGTTAAAATGTTTTTTAGCTTATGTACAAGAATATATTAAAGTCTTTAATTTGTCAAAAATATTTACTCGAAGTATGGAAATATTCTGTATATTGATAATAATTTTATTTTTAAAAGGGGAACCTGTCGTAAATTCTTGCAAAAAAATCAAGGATTTGCTATAATCACTATAACCTTTAAGTGTGTCCAGAGAGGCAGGCAAGGTCAGAATCTTGAATGAACTTAATTAAAGTATATTATAGAGTATTTTCTGATACCTTCCCTAGCCCTTGGACTAGGGAATTTTTCTATATTGGAGTGTTTTATGGCAAAAAAAGAAATCATTGATGAAATCACAATGAAACGTGCGATTACACGTATTACTTATGAAATTATTGAACGAAACAAAGAATTGGATAAACTTGTTCTTATCGGAATTAAGACACGCGGTGTGTACTTGGCTCAACGAATCCAAGAGCGCTTGGCCCAGTTGGAAAATATCGATATGCCTTTAGGCGAACTTGATACACGTCCATTCCGTGATGATAAGAAAGCGACAGAAGATACAACAGAAATTAACGTTGATATTACAGGGAAAGACATTGTCTTAGTAGACGACGTACTCTATACTGGTCGTACGATTCGTGCAGCAATTGATGGGCTAGTTGACCGTGGACGCCCTGCGCGTGTTCAGTTAGCAGTCTTAGTGGATCGTGGCCATCGTGAATTGCCGATTCGTGCGGACTATGTTGGAAAAAATATCCCCACATCCCAAGGTGAAGAAATTATCGTCAACATGTCAGAAGTTGATGGTGAAGATAGCATCTTAATCAAGAAAGAAGAGGCTTAATCGTGTCCAGCAATACAGATATTCTTTTAAAAGTTGACGAAAAACCGAAAGGTGGTCAATGGTTTGGCCTTTCTTTCCAGCATCTTTTTGCCATGTTTGGATCAACAGTTTTAGTTCCAATCCTCGTAGGTATTGATCCTGCAATTGCCTTGCTTAGTTCTGGTTTAGGAACTTTAGCACACATGTCAGTGACACGGTTTAAAGTCCCAGCTTATATGGGTTCAAGTTTTGCTTACATTGGGGCAATGCAACTTCTGATGAAGCAAGGTGGAATGCCAGCAATTGCTCAAGGGGCTTTAACGGGTGGTTTAGTTTACTTACTTGTTGCCATTATTGTTCGCTTTGCTGGGCAAGGCTGGATTGACCGAGTTTTACCACCTATCGTTGTGGGTCCAATCGTTATGGTCATCGGTCTTTCCTTGGCGCCTGTAGCTATCAATGACTCTATGTATACTAATCCAGGAGCGATGACAGGATATAGTTTGCCTTTCTTAGCTATTTCTATGATTACTGTCATGGCAATCGTTATTTTCAGTATCTATGGTAAAGGCTTCCTATCTGTAGTTCCGATTTTGCTCGGTATTGTCACCGGATATATCGCAGCCATCATCATTGGGAAAGTAACTGGTCAAAGCATTGTGGACTTTTCAAATGTTTCCCAGGCAAGTTGGCTCTCGCTTCCTACAATGGAAATACCATTCCTAAGTTATAAATGGGCCTTTTATCCGTCTGCAATCTTGACGATGGCACCTATCGCCTTTGTCACAATGACAGAGCACTTTGGACATATTATGGTTTTGAATTCCTTGACAGGCAAGGATTATTTTAAAGAACCAGGACTTGACCGTACTTTAGCAGGTGATGGGGTAGCACAAGTTATTGCTTCATTTATTGGTGCGCCACCAGTAACTTCATATGGTGAAAACATCGGTGTTATGGCTATTACGAAGATACATTCGATTTATGTTATCGCCGGTGCCGCTGTTCTTGCGGTAGTAGTCAGCTTTATTGGGAAATTGACAGCTTTGCTAACTTCTATCCCAAGTCCAGTTATCGGTGGAGCTTCCATCGCCCTCTTCGGAGTTATTGCAGCGAGTGGTTTGAAAATTATTGTTGAAAATAAAATCAACTTTGATATCAAACGTAACTTGTTAATTTCAAGTGTCGTACTGGTTATTGGTATCGGAGGTATGGTTCTTGATATCACGCAAAATCTACAAATTTCATCTGTAGCTATTGCAACAATTATTGGTATTGTGCTTAATCTGGTTTTACCAGAGGAAGCTTAATATAGCGATTTGCTCATCAAAGGACAAATCACAGTCGTTCATTAACATTTTTAAAAATCATGCTACAGAGAGAGCATGATTAGGGTAAAGGAGACCTATAATGTCAGTAACAAATGGTTTAGTAAGCTTGTCACATTTAACAAGCATGGAAGTGTTGTCAACAGAAGAAGTTATGGCTTTGATTAAACGTGCTTCCGAGTTTAAGAAGGGAACAGCAAAATTTGAAAATAATCGTCAAATTTTCACTTCTAATCTGTTCTTTGAAAACAGCACACGAACACATAACTCTTTTCATATCGCTGAACGTAAATTAGGCTTAGATGTGCTTGAATTTGATGTTGGAACAAGTGCGTTGAGCAAAGGTGAGACACTGTACGATACAATTTTAACTTTAGACGCACTTGGCGTTGAAGTTTGTGTGATTCGCTCTTCTGAGGAACATTACTACGATCAGTTGATCAATTCAGATAATATCCATTGTGCCATTGTAAATGGTGGTGATGGAAGTGGACAACATCCAAGCCAATGTTTGCTGGATTTGATGACGATTTACGAAGAATTTGGGAAATTTGAAGGTTTAAAAATTGCCATCTCTGGTGATTTAACTCATTCTCGTGTTGCCAAATCAAATATGATGATGCTTCAGAAATTAGGGGCTCAAATCTATTTCACTGGACCTGAAAAATGGTACAAGGAAGAAGAATTCGGTGCTTATGGTAGTTATGCGCATCTAGATGATATCCTCCCAGAACTTGATGTGCATATGTTACTCCGTGTTCAATACGAACGCCATACAGCTGGAGATATTATTTCCAAAGAAGATTATCATGAACGCTATGGTTTAACCGTAGATCGTGCCGAAAAACTGCGTGATACAGCTATTATTATGCACCCTGCGCCAGTAAATCGTGATGTTGAAATTGCGGATAGCTTAGTAGAATGTGCGAAAAGCCGTATCGTCCAACAAATGACCAACGGTGTTTACACTCGTATGGCTATTTTAGAAGCAGTATTACGCGACTAAGCGAAGAATTATTGGAGGAATCTATGAAGCGACTGTTAATATTAGAAGATGGAACCATTTTTGAAGGGCAAGCAATTGGTGCCAATACAGATATCACTGGAGAACTTGTTTTTAGTACTGGAATGACCGGTTATCAAGAATCCATCACTGACCAATCTTATAATGGACAAATCTTGACATTTACTTATCCATTGGTTGGAAATTATGGAGTTAATCGAGACGACTACGAATCAATTCATCCAAGCTGTAAAGCAGTCGTGGTGAGTGAAGCAGCACGCCGTCCATCAAACTGGCGTATGCAGATGTCACTGGATGAATTCTTAGAAGCAAAAAATATCCCTGGGATTTCAGGTATTGATACCCGGGCTCTTACGAAAATTATACGTCAACATGGCACTATGAAGGCTGCTTTGGTTAATGCTAAAGATGAAATAGAGCACCAAATGAGTCAACTTAAAGCAACTGTTTTACCTAATAATCAAGTGGAAAAAAGCAGCACTTTAACAGCATACTCTTCCCCAAATACGGGAAGAAAAGTAGTCGTTGTTGACTTTGGTCTTAAACATTCAATTTTACGTGAATTATCAAAAAGACATTGCGACATTACTGTCGTACCCCATAGTACGACTGCGGAAGAAATTTTAGAGATGAATCCAGATGGCGTCATGCTCACTAATGGACCTGGGGATCCAACAGATGTACCAGAAGCTGTAACAATGATTCAACAGATTCAAGGTAAAGTTCCGATTTTTGGAATTTGTTTGGGGCACCAACTCTTCAGTCTTGCAAATGGTGCAACAACTTATAAAATGAAATTTGGCCATCGTGGCTTTAACCATGCTGTTAGAGAAATTGCAACAGGTCGAATTGACTTTACTAGCCAAAATCATGGTTATGCTGTGTCCGCAGATGATCTACCAGAAGATCTTTTGGTTACCCATGTAGAAATAAACGATGCATCCATTGAAGGAGTACGTCACAAACGCTATCCAGCCTTTTCGGTGCAATTTCACCCAGATGCGGCTCCTGGGCCACATGATGCAAGTTATTTATTTGATGACTTTATGGATATGATGGATAAATATTAAAATTAAAAAACAGCTGAAAAGGCTGTTTTTTTAATAAATCATAAAGTTTAAGATTGTATTCTTTTATAAAAGTTGATATAATTTTATCTATAAAACAAAAAGGACATTTTTATGAAAATTTCTAAAACATATTCTATTACTCTGATCGCTTTAGGAGCCGCGATTATTGCAGTACTTTCTCCTTTGGCTATACCTGTGGGGATTGTACCCATAACACTTCAAACTTTAGCTATTGGGCTTATTGCAACGCTGCTACAGCCTCGTGAGAGCTTTTTTGCATTACTGATTTACCTCGTTTTAGGAGCAGTTGGTTTGCCCGTTTATGCAGGAGGAGGATCAGGAATTGGCGCTTTATTTGGTCCAACAGGTGGATTTTTATTCTCCTTTGTACTCGTAGCACCTCTCCTTTCGTACTTTTTACAGAAGACTCAACGCAAATTTTTCTCTATTTTATTGACAAATCTTCTAGCTCAGTTTTTGATTCTTGTACTTGGTACCGTATGGCTGAAATTCTTTATTGGTGCACCTTGGGGAACAGCCTTTGGTATTGGTTTTGCTCCTTTTATTTTAGGAGCAATTATTAAGGCGATGATTGTAGCAGCAGTTAGTGTTGCACTTCTGGATGTTCTTTTTAAAACCAATCCATATTTTTCCAAATAATAATTTATAAAAAGCTTTCCAATTAATTAGGAAAGCTTTTTTAGATAAAGAAAGGTGCTTTGTATTTGCCAAGCTTTATCTTATTTTCTCATTGAATTAATATATAATTTTTATTATGAGAAATAAAATAACTCAAAAATATCGGAAGAGTCTCATTGTACAGAAAAATAAGTCACTTCCTATTTTCTTATTTAAAGAATACAGGAGGAAAGTATGATTAAATTTTACTATAGACAAGGCTGTGGTTCTAGCCAAAAAGCAAAGTCATGGTTTGAAAAGTATAAAATAAATGTAGATATGAAAAGAATAGGTGAAATCTCTAAGCAAGACTTGCAAAAAATTTTGTCTTATATGGATGGAGGAATTGAGACGATTACTAAACGGTCGAGCATGAGTAATCCACAGACACAGAATAGTTTAGAAATGCTTTTAGAAATGAATCTGGACGAAGGTCTAGAATATTTATCTCGGAATGCATACCTACTTCGTTCACCGATAGTTTTAGATGAGAATAAAGTCCAAGTTGGTTATAACATGGATGATTTACGTCAATTCTTCCCAAGAGAGTACCGACGGTTAGAACTAGCTACAGACCAGGGATTTATCTAGAAGTAAATAGAGAATTGGAACGAACAAATGAAAAAGTTTTGGAAAAAAGTAGAAGAAGGTATGGAATATTTTGTTTATATCTTGTTTATTATTATGTTCTCAATCTTATTGGGATTTATTTGGCATATTATCCCGTGGATATGGGTAAAATGACAACCTGTTCGCTTGAACAGGTTGTTTTATAATATTATTTTGGATTTTATGTGTATTAAGTTAAAATTAAATTATGATATACATATAAATGAAAACATAGCGAGAAGTAAGTGGTATTTTGTAATTTATGGTGCGAATTCTTAATGTTTTTTCATATACTGAAATATACAAGGGGATATTAGATGAACAAGGAACACAAAAAAAGAATAGTTAATATTGCAGTTTTGACTTTGGTTCTTTTAATCAGTGGTGCTTTTGCTTTTAGCAACTTTAATCAACGCGTGCTTAATGATCGTGATGGGGATAATACTTTTGTAGGAGGACGAGTGCATGACTATTATAATCGCGATACTGGAAATAAAGATGTTTTTGTTGAAAACTATAGTGAGCACCCGATTATGGTAAGGATTCGTTTGGCTGAGTACATGGAAATAAAAAAGCGTGGAGAAACAGCTGTTAAACCGCTTGTCCCTAACACTTCTAGGAGTAATATAGAATCTTGGACAATATGGAAGCCCAGCTTAAACGATATTAATGTTCGAGCAGATAACGACAATTCCAACTATTTTGAGCATTACACAGACTTGTACTTCGGCTGGAAAGAAGGAAACAATAATACGCCTTGGTATTTGCGTACCTTTAACCGTGACCCTCAAAGTAATATTACTGCTGCTGCTGGACATGCGCGTGACTATGTTATCGGTGGGGGCGCTACTGATGCAAATACAGATGGTCGAAAGCATCCAGGAGACGGAACAGATGGTTACTGGAATCACCGTGTTGGACCTGGATTTACTATTGGTTTTTTTGTCGAAAACAATGAAGACTGGATTATTGGTGACGTCCCCCTTAATCCGACTAGAGGAGTTTTACCTGAGGATAGACCTCCGATGACTTTACATAATTGGGAGAATGAATTGCCAGATGAAGAAAAAATTGGTAATTTCTGGGTGGTTGACCATGAAACAGGTTGGGCGTATTGGGCTAGTCAGCTTCATCGAGGTCGTGCGACTTCTTATTTTTTGGACGAAGCCAAAAGGGGGGTTCTGAGTAAAGATGTAAGTTTGGTCAGGTATTACTATGCTATTGATGTACAAAGTGAGCTCATTGGACTAGGAAATTTTCGATTTAAAGATGAACCGACAGAAGGCTATGGTGGTGGTGTAGGCAAATTACTGAAAGGTATACGTAATAATGCAGTGGACAAAGCAGATGACAACCCAGATTCCGATGTTGATTCACATGTCAATGATTTTAATTTTGAAACCATGAATCCAGGGCGCATCTTCACTATGGCGGGACATGAATTCCGATATCTTGAAAATATGGGGGAAGGCAACCATCTGATTATTCTCAATGATACGTTGAGATATACGACCTTTAATGCCCAAGAAGAGCGATTAGAAAGTTGGTATGAAAAGGAACTTAACAGTGAAATTAAAACTATCGTTGCACCTGTGGCTCAAAGTTTTCCCTCTGATGGTGTAACACAAGTAGAGGCAGAATTGGATACAATGCATTTTCGTGCTCAAACACTTCCACCAGCTGTTGCGGCAGATGAAACAAAGCTTGTTCCTAACGGGATTGAGCGTGCCTTTGCCCTATCATTGGCAGATGTTAATCGTCTATCTGGACCAGGGCTAGGTTTTCGTAACCTATCAGAGCGTTCGCTCTTCACTACAATAGGTTGGTGGTGGTTGCGCACAACAGGGGCGCCCCACACAGCTTGGCAGGTAGCTACTGGGGCGGACCATGTAGCACTTCGAAATCCAGGTGGTAATCTCACAGGGCATCCACCAAGACATTTAGGAGCTGTAGATTCAGGTGGTGTTCGACCTGCTCTCATTATTCATCAAGCACTGTAATCTTCGTATCACGTTATAAAATTTCTAAAAAATAAAGAGCCTCAATCTTAATAAGAATATTAAGACTGAGGCTCTTTTTTTATCACTTCTTGGAAGACTGTTTTATTGACAGTCTTTGAGTTTTCTGCAATCCGGTAAAGGGCGTTACGCTGCAACAACTGTATCTTAGGTAGGAGAGATTGCCCATCTTTTAGATAAGTGCTAACCAGCTTATTAGGATCAAAGTCAATATCATCAGGAGGAAAGGAAATTAAACTTGAACCAAGATAGTCCTTCGTTGAAAGTATTCCTTCTTCAATATGATAGGTTCTTGCTTGTGGCTGCCCATCACTAAAGAAGGCAATTACAGCATTGTAAGCTACTTTTTTAGTTAAACCGTAGCGTTTGTCCTTATAGCGGAGCAATGCGCTGAGAAGAAATTCCTGAGCTTCTAAGGGCATGAGTTGCGGTTGATAATGGAGTTGTACCAGAATTTCTTCACTTATCTTATGAAAACCTGTAATCCCGACTAAAAAGCCATTGGGACTCACATAAAATTTTTTAAAATGCGTACGAATAGCTTGATCATTTTCGGTAATTTGCCCATCTGAAAGCACAGAAATAAAATCCTTAGTGAGTGCTAAATTAAGAAAACTCATTTATTTTACGAACATCGCATCGCCAAAGCTGAAGAAGCGATAGTGCTCATCAATTGCATGTTGGTAAGCTTCAAGGATAAAATCTTGCCCCGCAAAAGCAGCAACCAGCATAACAAGTGTTGATTTTGGCAAGTGGAAGTTAGTATTGAAAGCATCAACGACTTTCCATTGATAGCCAGGTTTGATAAAGATATCTGTCCATCCAGAATCTGCTTGAATATCTCCATCAAATTTTGTTCCAATCGTTTCTAATGTACGGATAGAGGTTGTACCACAAGCAATTACACGATGACCAGAGGCTTTAACAGCACGAAGTGTTGCCGCAGCTTCTTCAGACAATTGATAGAACTCACTATGCATATGATGTTCTTCAATATTATCAACGCTCACTGGTCGGAAAGTACCCAAGCCTACATGCAAAGTAAGTTCCACAATATGAACACCTTTAGCACGAATCTTGTCTAATAGCTCAGGTGTGTAGTGTAAGCCGGCAGTTGGTGCTGCAGCTGATCCGTTTTCTTTTGCAAAGACGGTTTGATAACGTTCTTGATCTTCTAGTTTTTCATGAATATAAGGCGGAAGTGGCATTTCGCCTAAACTTTCTAAAACTTCCAGGAAGATACCATCGTAACTAAATTCAACGATACGTCCGCCGTGTTCCAATTCTTCAACCACGGTTGCTTTTAAACGTCCATCACCAAAAGAAAGTTCTTGACCAATACGCATCCGTTTTGCTGGCTTAGCTAAAGTTTCCCACCGATCACCTTCAGTGTTCTTAAGAAGGAGAAGTTCAACATGTCCTTGAGTTTCTGGCTTAACGCCATAGAGACGTGCAGGAAGGACACGTGTATTATTGAGAACAAGAGCATCGCCAGGATTAAGCTCATCCACAATATCATAGAAGTGTTTATCTTCCATTGAATGGTTTTCTTTATCCAAGACTAAAAGGCGTGACTCAGAACGCTTTTCAAGAGGTGTTTGGGCGATAAGTTCTTCTGGTAAGTTAAAATCAAAATCATTAATATTCAAAATATATTTTCTACTACTTTCTACAATTTTTAATTTGTCTATATTGAGGGAAAATGAAAATATAAAGCTTTTCAAAGAAAAAAACTCTACTCTTAAGTACTAACCCTTAATGTAAAAATTTCTACTTTCTTTCTATCGAGAAGTAGAGAACAGATAACTACAATATTATATCACAAATGGAAAGCTTAGATTAATCCTGTTTCTTTTTAGAAGAATCTATCAATTAGTACAATTATTACGCATAAAAAAACTACCTTGTTGAGATAGTTTTTTTGCTTTCCCAGCTTAATGCTTATTTTTACATTGAAAATAAGCATCAAGTGTTCGTTTTAAAAATTCACGATCTTTCTCTTCAATTACTTCTTTTTTATAGAAAAGAGCCTCATCAATTAGTCTGTCAAGATTGAGAGAGAGTTTGTTTTTATAGGTAGTATCAATATCAGACTTTTCAACTCCCAAAATATCTGCCATTTTTTGAATTACACCTTGTGAAGGTGTGATTCGCATATTAAGGTAATCTGACAAAGTAGAAGGAACAATCCCGATTTTAGAAGCAAAATCTTTCTGCTTTATACCACTCATCTGAAGATACTTTTTAATATTAGCTGCAATAATAGCACGATGTTCTTGAGTATCCATATATTTATTATAGCGTTAAACTCAAACGCAATCAAGAAAAATAGTTCGGTTTTGTCTTGATTATTCATTTATAACGTGCTATAATTAAAATAATTGTGTTAATTTATGATCAAATTAAGAAAGAGGTTTTTATGCAACAGAATTCCTTAAGAGGTTGGAGAGAAAAAGAAGGATTGTCAAAGGAGTTGTTGGCAGATAAATTGAACTTGACAGTCAATGAACTAGACGGTTTAGAAGAAGATTCTTCTCAAATATCAAAAAAAACATTGGAAAGAATTCTGGCTTTATTTAACATTACTTATGATGAAATAATATTAGGTAAGGCAGAAAATCACTGAATTTATTTAACACCAAAATACGTTCTAAACGTATTTTAATATTAAATAATGTCTTGAAATTGTAAAGAAACGACTAAGGAGAACGGTGCACAAGTGATGGTTAGTAAAATAAATGCCAAAAATTTGTCTAAAAAGTTTGAAATGTTGCCGGTAAAAAACTCACGTAACAAAGCAAAATCTTTAATAGGGGCAAATGAAAAAAGGCAGAAAGACTTTTGGGCATTGCGTAATGTAAGCTTTGAAATACATGAAGGAGAGTGCGTCGGAGTCATTGGTCTAAATGGTGCAGGGAAATCAACACTCTCCAATATCATTAGCGGTCAAATTGCGCAAACTACAGGGCAAGTTGAAATAAATGGAGATGTTTCAATTATTGCAGCTAATGCAGGAATGCAGAACAATCTTTCAGGACGTGAAAATATCCGTCTGAAGGGCTTGATGGTCGGCATGAAAAATAAGGAAATAAAAGCCAAGATGCAGGATATTATTGATTTTTCTGAACTTGGCCCTTTTATTGACCAACCTGTTAAAACATACTCCTCTGGTATGAAAGCAAAACTGGGCTTCTCTATCATGGTTCATCAAGATCCAGACATCATGATTATTGATGAAGGCCTGTCTGTCGGGGATAAAACCTTTGTGGACAAATCGAAAAAGAAAATGTTTGAATTTCGGGACCAAGGGAAAACAATCTTGATGGTTTCACATGATATGCGCACGGTTAAAGAGTGGAGTGATCGCGTTATTTGGTTGAATTACGGAGAAGTCAAGGCATATGGAACACCAGAGGAAGTTATACCAGAGTATGAAAAGTTTGTCCGTTGGTTTAAATCCTTATCAAAAAAAGAACAAGAAGCTTATAAACAAGAACAACGTCAAGCCCAATTTGATTACTCTGTTGAGGAGTTAAAAAAAGAAATTATTAGTCAAAGTTCTTCGAAAAGTCGTCGTGTTAATCGTGAAGTGACCCAAAGTTTGCAAAAGAAGAAAGACAATCACAAACTATCTTTCTTCTCAAAAATAGTAGTGGCACTTTGTATGCTGGTTTTTCTCTGGATTACTCTCGTCTCTTTGAGTAACACGACATTGAAAAAATCAGTCCAACACCCCGTAAAATTTTTCTCACAAAACATTTTTAAACCGAAGGATGTATCTAGTAAAAATAAACAAAGGAATAAAACAACAGTGAGTTCTATAGATGTTTCTTCAAGCTCAGAAAATGAAGATGCTACTTCTCAATCTACTCCGGAATTAAGCACAAGTGAAACTGTTGCAAGTACAAGCGAGGCAGACACAGCGACAAGTTCATCAGAGGAAACAACATATATGATTCAAGCGGGGGAATCGCTAGGAAGTATCGCTGAAAGTAAAGGCTTAACTGTGGATGCAATTCAAGCGCTTAATCCAGGAATTGATTTTAATATTATCCAACCAGGTCAAACTATAAATTTACCAACAACAGCAGCCGATGCAACCACAGAGCAACCAGATGAAGGGGTAATTCAATAATGAAAGATGCAATTCTTTACCTTAGAGAGCAGATTAAATATTTTCCTATAGCTATCAATTTATCAAAATACAGTACCAAAAGCACGTCGATGCAAAATAAGTTTGGACGCATATGGGAAATCTTGGATCCTCTAGTACAACTTGCTATCAACTATATTATTTTTGGTGTATTGATGAACCGCTCAGCTCCAGATGGTCTTCCCCCACTGCCTTGGATGTTTATTGGTATGGGCGTGTACTCTTTTATGCAGCATGTTATTGTAACTGGAGCAAAGAGTGTTTCTACACAATTTAAAACGACTGCGAAAATGAAATTCCCTGTAAGTATTATGCCTACAGCATCAATGTTTGGCTTTTTAACAGAATTATACATCATGGTGGGAATGGGATTAATTATTGCAATGTTTTCAGGCTACTATCCATCCATGTATTGGTTGCAATTATTATATTACTTCCCCATGTTGATTATTTTTTCCTTAGCAATGTCACTTTTATGTTCTTCAATCGAAGTTGTATTTCCTGATTTTAAATTCTTTTTGAATTATATCTTTAGATTTTTAATGTATGGATCAGGTGTCATTTTTTCATTGGATCATTTTAAAATTATTCCTCAATTTTTGATTCAATCGCAATTGATTAACCCTTTCTATTTCCTTATTGAAGGGTTTAGAGATATAGCATTTGGAAGAGCATGGTTTTGGGAAAAAGGAATGTACAATGTGAGCTTTATATTGTTGCTCGTAATTTTACTTATAATAGGAGCCAATATGCATATGAAGATTCGAGATAGAATTTCAGATTATTTGTAAGATGGAATTTAATAAGAAAGAAAAGATTGTAAGAATGCAAAAAGATATTTATTTGAAAAGTATTTACTTTAGGAAAACATATTTTGAAATAGTAGTAGCTAATGACATACAACCTATGGATTTAATTATATATGATAATAAGAAAGTAATAAGGAGAATAAAAGGGTATAAAAAGTTTGAAGAAATAAGATATCGTGTCTTTTTTTCTGCATTTATGAGCGAAATTATCAAAAACACTAAAATCTTTGATTTCAGTTTAGAAAGTAAAAAGGGTATTTTTAAACTAAAATATAAGAATCAGTATCAAGAAATAAATCACTTTAGTAACAAAAAAGAATTGTATCAGTATTGGAACGTTTTTGGTATAGACTATCTTAGATTAAAAATCAAGCCGGCAAAAATTATTCGAAATATTAGTGAAGTAGACGTTGAAGGAAAAATAGTAAAATTAACATGTGATGCAGGTATAACTTATAATGAGCAAACAGATTTTTCCATCTTGCTTATAGAAAGATGTACTGGTAAAAGAATATATCTTCCAACAAAGCATACGAAAGCGAAGAGTCCGTTTACTGTTTTATATTCTAATAAAACAACAAAATACAGAAATACCGAAAGAAAAATAGAGCTAGATTTTTCAAAATATGCTTTAAAAAATGGATTATATGACTTCTTTGTAGAAGCAAAAAAAAATAAAGGATATGTTTATAGAAAATTAGGTTTTGTGGACTATATTTATAAAAAAGATAGAGTAATTGCAACTATAAATGATAAATCAAAAACTTATTACTTAACCTTAACTCCTCGAGGTAATCTCAAGATTGAAGTAAATACTCCACTTAAAGAGAATCATAGAATGAATACTAAAGCAATGAATGCATTGCCTGTATGGCTTATTGGAGAAAGACCGGATACTGCTCAAGATACGGGGTTTGCATTTTTTGAATTTCTCATGAAAAACAAATTAGATGAGGTTAATCCTTTTTATGTGATTGAAAGAGGAGTAGAAGATGAGAAAAATTTAGCAAGTTATAATGAAAATTATGTATATAAAAATTCTGAAGAACATTATGAGTTAGCATTGAAAGCTTCTGCATTTTTAGGTAGTCACGATTTGGACTATATCTTACCTTTTAAAATTAACAAAAATTTATCTGCTGCACGTTTTTTCTTACAACACGGGGTGATGGGGCGAAAACCGGCAGAATACCATAAAAAATTCTATGATTATCCTTTTCATGGTGTTACGGTATCTTCATATGAAGAAAAAAATCTTCTCGAGAAAACTTTTGGATATGATAATAAAGAAGTATTTGTAACAGGATTATCTAGATTTGATAAGTTGCCATTGCACCAAGAAATAAAGCAAAAGAAAATTCTAGTCATGCCAACATGGAGAGAATGGATTAATCCTTTAACTAAATTTGAAAATACTGATTACTTTATAAGATGGACTTCTCTGTTAAACAACGATGATTTTATATCAAAGTGTAGAAAAAATAATGTTGAAATATTATTTTATCCTCATTACAGGATGCAGCCTTACTTAGATATATTTAAAAAGAATATTAATCCTTATATAGAAGTAGTTGAACTAGGTCAGATTAATGTCCAACAGCTACTCATTGATTCATCTTTGTGTGTGACAGATTATTCCACTGTTACACATGATATGACTTTCATGTCTAAACCGAATATTTTTTACCACTTTGATTTTGATTTGTTTTTTAAAGATGGGATTCTACGTAAAAAAGAAGATACCTTTTTAGGAGATATTGCTTATTCTGAAACTTTAATCATTAATTTAATATCAAAATATATTGAACAAGATTTTAAAGAATCAAATTTTGTAAGAGCAAATAAAAAGTTGATACTAGAATATATAGATCATGATAATTCAGAAAGAATATATAATATTGTCGCAAAATTAAATAGTAGACAGTTTAAGGATAAAAATATTCATTTGCCGAAAGAAATTAATATCAAGTTACGTCGAAAGTTGAGAAAATCGATAATATTTTCATATATTTTTAACTTAAGAAAATATATGTTGTAAGAACGGAAGATTTATAGGAAATAAATGAACAAAGAAAAAAGAATCCTTGTCGCAGGTACCTTCGACATTCTCCACGAAAGCCATGTAGATATGTTACGCAATGCCAAAAATCTTGGTGACAAGCTGATCGTCATGCTTTCCACAGATGAATTCAATGCCCAAAAAGGGAAAATAGCATATCAGGAATATATGACACGCAAGTATATATTGGAGTCTGTTCGTTATGTAGATCTTGTGGTACCAGAGCAGTCCTGGGATGATAAAACTCTTTACATTGAAATGTTTGATATTGATATTTTTGCCATGGGCGATGATTGGAAAGGAAAGTTTGACTTTTTGAAAGAACAGTTTCCTGATTTGAAAATCATGTATTTTCCGCGTGGTAAAACTTCATCGTCAAGTATCAAACAAGATTTAGGAAAAATGTATATTTCTAATATTAAAGAATAAATGAACGATATAAAAAAAATTCTAACAAAATTAGGCTTGGTCATTAATCCGCTTAAATTAATTAAACTATTGAAGCAAGTCGATTATTTATTCAAGCAAAACCAAAATAATTACCCTAATGATCGAAAGACAACCGACTTATATTTGAAAATTGATAGTAGTATGTATGTTTTTCAAGGAAATAAGTTTTCTAAAGTAGAAAAACTACCTGAGGTATGTAGTTTAATAACTTTAAGTGAAAGGTCTATAACTAAAAGCTTAGCAATTTTAGGAGAAACCGAACAAAAAGATATTTATGTTTTACTAAAAGCTTTAAGTAAAGTAAAAAATGCAGATACATATCAAAAAATATTTGATGAAATTTCAGAAGAGTTTTCTACAAATTTATCAATGAACCAGTTAATTAAAAGTATCAGTAAAGTAGTTTTAAAGTGAAAAAAAGGGAGAAATATTGATTTTACTAGCCAAAATAAGACTATTAATCATTAGAATAATAATGTATCCGTTCCTTTGTGTTTTAGGTGTTACATTAAAAACAGATTCTAAAATAATATTATTCTCGTCTTTTAAGGGAAAATCTTATTCTGGTAATCCCAGATATCTTTTTGAATATATTAAAAATTCAGGTGAATTTTCAGATTATCAATTAGTATGGGCCTTCAAGGATGTGAAATCAATCGCAGGAGCAAAGACTGTTAAGTTTAACTCATTTCAATATTTTTACTATCTTTCTAAAGCCAAATATTGGATTTTTAACTCCAAAATGGCACCTTATTATTATAAAAAATCGGACCAAGTCTACTTACAAACTTGGCATGGTGTTCCTCTGAAGCGTTTAGGCCACGATATTATTGATAATGGTTCCACTTATTATAGAAGTAAACAAAGCTACAAACAGATGGTGAAATCCTATGATAAGGACAGCAGGCATTGGGACTATCTTATTGCTTCTAGTCCTTTTTCCGCTCATGTATTTGAAACAGCATTTGCTTTTCCACAGCAAAAAATGCTCAATGTCGGCTATCCACGGGTTGATTGTTTGGTGCAGCCAGATCCTGCTCGGATTTCGGAATTAAAGAAGAAGTATCATTTGCCTATAAATAAAAAAATAATTCTTTATGCTCCAACATGGCGAGATAATTCTTATAACAATGCGGGATATACTTTTGAATTAAAGGTTAACTTCTATAGTTGGAAAAGAGTGCTTGGAGAAGAGTATATTGTTTTATTTAAACCGCATTACTTGATTTGTAGTACTTATCATATACCTCAAGATTTAAGCGATTTTGTGTTTTTAATGGACCCAAATCAGGACATTAGTGATGCTTACTTAGTGAGCGATGCTCTGATTACAGATTATTCAAGTGTATTTTTTGACTATGCGCAACTGGAAAGACCTATTTATTTTTATATGTATGATCTAGGACATTATGCTAAAGAATTACGAGGTTTTTATCTTAAAGTTCCTGATGATTTACCTAATAATTTTGTAAAAACAGAAGAAGAACTCCTAAAAATGATTAAAGATGATTATTTTGACTACCAAAGGCTGCGAGCTTTTAACGAGAGATTTAATCCGTGGAATGATGGCAGTGCTTGTGAAAAAATTGTAAGTGAGGTTTTTAGTGAAACTTAAATCCATCGTGTTAACCTTCATTTTGGCACTCTTCTATCCCTTCACTTTTCTCTGTCGTGTGCATCAAAACCGTGTCACTTTCATTTCACTTGAGCATGATAACCTATCCAAGGATTTCAAAATTCTGCATGATGAGTTAAGCGCAAAGCAAGAATACGAGATAAAAACTCTACTTTTCAAGTTCCAGCCCACTTTCCTAGGACAACTTCAGTATGGACTGGCTTGTATCCAGCAACTTTTCGCTCTTCAAAGTTCAAAACTGGTGATCATTGACTATAACAACTTTGTCATTTCCAAGTTTCCCCATCGTAAAGAAGTCAAAGTCCTAGAGATTTGGCACGCCACTGCAGCTCTAAAAAACTTTGGCAACTGTGTCCAAAGGGATTACGAAATTAAAAACTACGATTATACTATCGCCAACTCCGACTTTTACAAAGGAGTATATGCCCAAGCTTTCAATCTTCCTGAAGAAAATGTCCTTGTTACAGGTATTCCTAACAATGACAAAATCTTCGATGACCATTTTGTTCAAGACACCAAAGTACGACTTCTTGAAAAGTATCCTGTTTTGGCTAATAAAAAAGTCATTACTTATGCCCCAACATTTCGTGGACGGATCAGTACATATTTTAAAGAAGCCAAGATTGATTTGGCGCGCGTGCACCAAGCCTTGGGTGAAGATTATGTCATTATCTACAAGGCGCATCCACTTATTTCGGGTTCGGCTTATGAGAATAATCCTCATGTCCTTTTCATCGAAGAAGAACCGATCTCCTCGATTTTCTGCGTCACGGATGTTTTGATAACCGATTATTCGGCTATTGCAGTGGATTGGATGGTCTTTGATAAACCCATCATCGCTTATGTGCCCGACTTTAAAAGCTACTCTAAAAAACCAGGTTTAACAATCGATTACTTGCAAGAATTTCCAGGAGAGGTTACTTTTAATGAAGGTGAACTTATCCAAGCGCTCCAGGCAACGGATAGCACATCCTACCAAAAGGAAAGAGCTCTCTTTTTCAAGAAAACCTACAACTATTGTGATGGCAAAGCGACAGAACGTGTGCTTAAGGTGATTGAAGATCTTATGACTGAAAAAACAGTAGAGAAAAATATGAGGGAAGTAGAGATATGAAAACGATAAAAAAACGAAAGAAGTTAGGTTGGTTTATTAGCTTTGGCCTTCTACTAATTGTAGGCTGGTCTGCATTTATAATTATGACTCCTAAAAAACAAGAAGAACCCCATGGTCAAGCTCAAAGTGTACAACATACTGATCAAGAGTCAGGTTATATTGCCTCCAACAGTTCGAAAGAAGCAGTCAAGTCTTCTGAAAGTATTGTCAAAGATACAGGAGAAGCCCGCACGATAAAACTAAACTCGAAAGAGGGGGGCAAGAAGTTTACTGATCTTTCATCGGGCAGTTTTAAAATTTATAAAGCCAACAATGTCGAAGTATTAAAAACGGCAACTTCGGTTGATGCTCCGGCTTTTACCTTGCAAGAAATTATGCAAAAATATCCTGAGACTTTAATCATGAATGCTTCTGGTTTTAATATGAGCACTATGCACATCACAGGGTTTCAGATGAACAATGGAAAACTTTTTAAGGATTGGGGTTCAGATAAGAGAGCTAACACTGCCTTTGTTATCAATAACGACGGTAGTAGTCAAATCTATGACTCTTCTGTACCCGCCTCAACAATCATTGAAAATGGTGGGCAAATGAGTTTCAGTTTTGGTTCGGTATTAATCCGTGATGGTGAAATTCAAAAAAATGATGGTTCAGTGAATTGGATGATTCACTCTTTCATAGCCAATGATGCTCACAATAATCTTTACCTTATTATTTCGGATACAAGTACAGGATACGATCAAATTATGGATAAGTTTAAAGAATTGGATTTAAAAAACGCAGTTGTTATGGATGGCGGCGGATCAAGTCAAATGGCCTTTAAAGGTGAAGTAGTATACCCGAGTCAGGATCAACGCTCAGTTAATGATTTTATCATTCTTAAATAAGGAGAGAGTTATGGGAGAAGAAACTTATAGACGGTCAAGGGGAAAAATAACTACTAAAAAAAAGAGTAAGTTTCCTAAAGTTATCGGTATTACTTTACTTGTCTTGATATTTATTTTTACTGGCTTAGGAGTATTCTTCTATCAAAGTTCAAAAACAGCTATCAATAAGGCTAATACTTTGCATCTTGCAGAAGCGTGTCCGGTAAACTTAAAGAAAGGAGAAACATTTACGACTTTAATTCTTGGAACAGCTCATGTAGATAATGAGAAAGTGCTTATGACTTCCAGCCTTACTTCTACAAATGCGAAGCTCAAAAAAACAAGTCTGATCAATGTCCAACCTCTTTTAGTTTTTCCAGATCAAACAACGCTCTATCAAAGTTATACTCAGGGTGGAGCAGAAGCAGTCAGTAAGAAGTTTAATGAGACCTTTGGTACAGAAACTAATAAAGTAGTGGAAATCAACTTTGATAACATGGGAAAACTGGTCGAGGCTAGTGGGGGAATCGTTGTGCAGAATACAGCAGCTTTTGTATCCAAAGGCTTCAAATTTGAGCAAGGGTCTGTAGAGTTAAAAAAAGCAGATGAAGTTTCAGCTTATCTCAGCTTGCTTAACTCTAATGATCAGAAAGGCTATACAGATAGACTACAAGATGTGGCCATTGCTACATTTGAGAATTTGAAAAAACCTTCTGTTCTTGCGCGACACTCTTTAGCGATTCTGAAAAGCTTCCCTGAGGTTGTCAATACTAACATCAGTTTTCCAGATTTTATGAATATGGTTAAACACTATAATAAGGCGCTTAAGGTAAGTAAAATAAACGTTCATGCGACTAAAATTCCAGGAAACAAGACCCAACTTGTTACCCAAGAAACGCTAGACAAGGTCAAAAATAAATTTGAAAATACTTTAAAATAATAAGGAAAATAAAGACGGCAGCTAGCCGTTTTTATTTATAATTTCATGATAAAAAATTGGGTGAAAATTGAACTTTCCTATTGACAAGAAAATGAATAAGCGTTATAATGTGTATATACCAATTTGAAAAAGGAGACTCTCTCATGAAAGTTATCACAGTAAAAAACCAACTTGAAGGCGCAAAAATCGGCTTTGACTTACTCAAAGAAGCAATGGATAATGGAGCAAAAACACTTGGACTTGCTACAGGTTCAACTCCAGTAGAATTCTACAACCAAATCGTTAAATCAGATCTTGATTTTTCAGATATGACTTCAGTAAACTTGGACGAGTATGTTGGACTTGATGGTTCAGATGAACAATCTTACCGTTACTTTATGAGCAAACACCTTTTCAATGAAAAACCGTTCAAAGAAAATTTCTTGCCAAATGGTAAAGCAGCAGATTTAGAAGCAGAAACAAAAGCTTATGATCAAATCATTGCTGAACATCCGATTGATTTCCAAATTCTTGGAATTGGTCAAAACGGACATATCGGTTTCAACGAGCCTGGAACATCATTTGAAGAAACAACACACGTTGTCGATCTCCAAGAAAGTACAATTAAAGCAAATGCACGTTTCTTCGAAAACGAAGAAGATGTGCCACGTCAAGCGATTTCTATGGGTATCGCTTCAATCATGGCAGCTAAATCAATCGTATTGATGGCTTATGGCGAATCAAAAGCAGAAGCAATTAAAGGAATGGTTGAAGGTGAAATCACTGAAGATATGCCAGCATCTATCTTGCAAAAACATGCTGATGTTGTTGTTATTGCAGATGAAGCAGCAGCGGCCTTGTTGAGCAAATAATATAATAAATAAAAAAAGGTCCAGAATTCTGGATCTTTTTTTTTATTTAAAAACACGTGTTGCTTCGACAGCTTTTTTCCAACCCTGATGAAGTGTTTGTCGTCGTTTTTCATCCATTTGAGGTTGGAAGCTTTGCCCTTCTGAATAAGAGCTTTTTATTTCCTTCATGTCTTTCCAAAAACCAACTGCTAAACCAGCCAAGAAAGCTGCACCAAGAGCTGTCGTTTCAAGATCCTTGGCTTTTTGCACGGGAATATTTAGAATATCCGCTTGGAACTGCATTAAATAGCTATTATTAGCTGCACCTCCGTCAACTTTCAGTAATGGAATATCAATTCCTGAATCTTCTTGCATCGCATCAATAATGTCCTTGACTTGATAAGCAATGCCTTGTAAGGTAGCTTTGATAATGTCGTTATTGCTGGTTCCTCGGGTAATGCCAAAGATAGCCCCACGAGCATCCTGATCCCAATACGGAGCACCCAAACCCACAAAAGCAGGTACAACATAGACTTCATCATTATTGTTAGAAGCCAAAGCCGCTGCTTCAGATTCTTTACTGTTATCAATCATTTTCAGACTATCACGGAGCCATTGGACAGAAGAGCCAGCAACAAAAACGGACCCTTCAAGAGCGTAGGTAACTTGACCATTAATACTGTAACCAATCGTGGTTAAAAGATCATTGGATAGTTGTGCCTCTTGACCTGTGTTCATGACGATGAAGGCACCAGTACCATAAGTACTTTTAATCATTCCCGGTTCAAAAGCCATTTGGCCAAATAAAGCCGCTTGTTGATCTCCAGCCATCCCTGCAATAGCTATTTCTGAGCCAAAGAAATGATAGGGCTTGGTCATACCGTAGCATTCAGAATTAGAAACGGGGCGAGGAAGCATAGCTGCCGGAATATTCAAGAGGTCGAGGATATCCTGGTCCCATTGGAGATTATGGATGTTAAAAAGCATGGTCCGGCTTGCATTAGAATAGTCTGTTACATGCGTTTCACCATCGGTTAATTTCCAGACTAACCAACTGTCAATAGTACCAAAGAGCAATTCACCACGTTCAGCGCGTTCCTGCGCGCCGTCAACCTTATCTAAAATCCAACGTATTTTAGTGGCTGAAAAGTAAGAGTCAATAACAAGACCAGTTTTTTGGTGGATAAGTTCAGAATGGCCGTTTTTTTTCAAAGTATCAGCTATGGCTGCCGATTGTCTAGATTGCCAGACGATTGCATTATAAATGGGCATGCCTGTTTTTTTATCCCATACAACGGTAGTTTCACGTTGATTGGTAATACCAATCGCTCCGACTTCTGCAGGTTTGATGCCTGATTGGATAAGTGCTTCGGAGACAACAGATTGTACCGAATTCCAAATCTCATTGGCATCATGTTCAACCCATCCAGCTTGAGGAAAATGCTGCTGTAACTCTTTTTGTGAACTGCCGACGTGCTGTCCTTGCTTGTTAAAGATTATCGCGCGAGAACTTGTTGTCCCTTGGTCAATTGACATAATGTATTTTGCTTGCATGTAGAGCTCCTTGTATACTTCTCATTATCTTAATTATATCAGAAGTAGCAGAAGGGAGAAAACTATATCTGCACTATAAAACAAAAATACTTACAGCCGAATATTATGATTTTATATTTACACCTAAAACTGTCAAGTGACCATTTGAAATTAATTTAACGATAAGATGTGCAAAATCACTCGGTTTCATGGTACTCGGTGAAGAAACCCACCATTTAAGTGTGCCTGCTAAGATAGAAGTAATATAGCTGATGACAAAATCACTTGGGACTAATACATCGTGTTCTCGAATTTCCAGCTTATCAAAAAGTTCGGTATAACGTTCGGTTAATATCTCGATAAAACGATTAATAATCGTTTGGTCCTGTGATTTATCTATCACAATTTGTGCTACTTCTGGATTTTGACGTACAAAGTCGTAGAAGCGCGCCAACATCTCTTCAATATCATTGACATAAACATCAGTTCCATCTACAGGATTTTGTTCATCTAAAATTTTGATAAAATCCATGATAAAAGTATCAATTAAACTGTCATAAAGATCTTGCTTGTCGGCATAATGTGCATAAAAAGTTGCACGATTTATCATTGCAGCATCTGCAATTTCTTGAATGGAAATTTTTTCAAATTTTTTATTTCTTAACAAAGAAAAGAAAGCTTGTGTAATCATTTTTCGTGTTCTTAAGACACGTAAATCATTTATTTTAGCCATATTAATACATTTCCCCTTTACTTGTAGGTTAAACAACATAATAGTAGTATCTGTTGTTTATTATAGTCCTTTATGATAAATTCTACCGATTTAAGCTATGTAAAACATTTTTGACATAAACGACACGCAACTTCTAAATGTTGTTTAAATGACATTAACTTGTAACTTGACGGTTGAAAAATGAGGAATAAATGATAAAATAGACAATGAATAAGATAAGCAACAGCCTGTCAAATAGAGAAGGAAAAAATACTATGAAAAGTTATAAGGCTGGGATTGATGTCGGCTCTACTACAGTAAAACTCGTTGTTTTTGATGAGGAATATCAGCTCCTTTTTAGCCGATATGAACGTCATTTTTCAGATGTAAAAACGGCAACGATAAAAGTATTAAAAGAATTGTTGGAAGAGAGAGGCGAGTGTTCACTTACCTTAGCAATCACAGGCTCTGGGGGAATGGGACTTGCAGATGTAATTGATGTCCCTTTTATCCAAGAAGTTATCGCAAGCTCGATTACTATCGAGAAATTTATTCCTGAAACAGATGTCATGATTGAACTTGGTGGTGAAGATGCCAAGATGACCTTTTTTGACGCAGGTACCCAAGAGCTACGTATGAATGGGACTTGTGCTGGTGGGACAGGAGCTTTTATTGACCAGATGGCGGCTTTACTCAAAGTAGATGCTGCGGGTGTCAATACATTAGCTAAAGACTATGAGAAAATATACCCCATTGCTAGCCGTTGTGGAGTTTTTGCCAAAACAGATGTTCAGCCCCTTCTCAATGAAGGAGTACGCAAAGAAGATATAGCTGCTTCAATCTTCCAAGCCGTGGTGAATCAAACGATTGCTGGGTTAGCTTCCGGTCGTAAGATTACGGGAAAGATCGCTTTTCTCGGTGGACCGCTCTATTTTATGAGCGAATTGCGCAAACGTTTTATTGAAACTTTGGACATTGCAGAAGAGGATGTTATTTTTCCGGAAAATCCTCAACTTTTTGTGGCAATGGGTGCTGCTCTGGCTGAGGAAACAAGAACAAGTACGATTCGTACTTTAATTGATAATCTAGAAAGTGACAATAGCGACAGCTTGATTCCGCAGGATACGTTGGATCGTCTTTTTGAAAATGAACAAGAGTTAGCAGATTTTCGAGCACGACATGCTAAGGCAAAAGCAAGCTATAAAAAGCTCTCTGAACATCAAGGAGCAACTTTTTTAGGGATTGATGCTGGATCAACCACAACAAAAATTGTGCTCATTGATGGTGAGGGACATATTCTTTTTGATCATTATGGTTCAAATAATGGTGAACCTTTAGAGTCAGTCATTGACGTCTTAAAAGAAGTCTATCGTTTACTGCCAAAAGATGTTTATATTGCCAAATCTACTGTGACCGGCTATGGTGAACACCTGATTAAAGCTGCACTCCGAGTCGATTACGGGGAAGTTGAAACGATGGCGCACTATAAGGCAGCGGATTATTTTAATCCCGGTGTAGACTTTATTTTAGATATTGGTGGCCAAGACATGAAAGCCATGCGGATCACCGATGGTGCTTTAAGTTCAATATCTTTAAACGAAGCTTGTTCTTCTGGTTGTGGTTCTTTCATTGAAACTTTCGCTCATTCTTTGAAATACGATGTGCGTGACTTTGCTGAAATTGCACTATTAGCAAAACATCCTGTCAATCTGGGCTCACGTTGCACAGTCTTTATGAATTCGAAAGTGAAACAAGTCCAAAAAGAAGGTGCGACTGTAGGAGATATCTCTGCTGGTTTAAGTTACTCTGTCATCAAAAATGCCCTCTATAAAGTAATTAAAGTTAAACGTCCTGAAGAATTAGGAACAAAGATTGTCGTTCAAGGTGGGACTTTCTATAATGAAGCTGTACTTCGTGCTTTCGAAAAAATCTCCGAACGTGAAGTTGTCCGTCCCTCTATAGCAGGACTTATGGGCGCTTATGGCTGTGCTTTAATTTCGCTAGAAAAGGAGGAGTATGGGCAAAAATCAAGAATTCTGAACTTGCACGATTTGGAAGCATTCAGCACACAAAAAGAATTTATGGTTTGTGGCCTTTGCGAAAATCAGTGTAAAATGACGTTGACCGTCTTTAATGACGGCAGTAAGTTTGTTACAGGAAACCGCTGTGAGCGAGGCGCAGAGAAAGCAACACAAGTAAAAGTTGACAAACGTGATAAAAAGGTTAATCTTGTCGACTATAAATACAAGAAACTTTTCAAATACCGGAGCTTAACCAAGAAAAAACAGACCCGTGGAGAAATAGGGATTCCGCGTGTCCTAAATATGTATGAAAATTATCCGCTCTGGCATACCATGTTAACGGATCTAGGTTTCCGAGTAGTATTATCCCCTAAGTCTGATAAAGAACTTTTTGAAAAAGGAATTGAAACAATTCCTTCTGATACAGTTTGTTATCCTGCCAAGCTATCACATGGACACATTATGTCCTTGATTCAAAAGGATGTTCCGGCTATCTTTTATCCTTCAGTGCTTTATGAACAAAAAGAACAGGCTCAAGCAGAAAATAATTATAACTGTCCGATTGTTCAGTCTTATCCCGAAGTGATTCGTAACAATATTGATGAAATTCGAGAAGGTAAAGTTAAATACCTTCATCCATTTATTAATCTAGCTGATCAGGAAGGTGTAGCTGTCAATGTCCATAAAGCTTTGCTTGGGCAGGGTTTCAAAGTGGATTTATCTGAAGTGAAGGCTGCAGTTTTCCACGGTTTTGAAGAGATGGAGAACTTCAAGCAAGACATTCGGGATAAGGCAGAAGAGTTGCTCATGCAGATTAACCTTAACAAGGAAAAAGCTATAGTTCTCTCAGGTCGTCCTTATCATTTGGATCCAGAGATTAATCATGGCATTGCTGACATTATTACGCAAGAAGGTTTCCACGTCCTTACAGAGGACAGCATTGCACATCTTGAAGAAGTTGCTGGGCTGCGCGTTGTTAATCAATGGGTTTACCACTCACGCCTTTATGCTGCAGCGCAAGTAGTGTGTAAAAATAAAAATTTGGAATTAGTACAATTGAATTCATTTGGTTGTGGTTTGGATGCAGTGACAACAGACCAAGTCGAAGAAATTATGCGCAACCATAATAAACTCTATACAGTCCTTAAGATTGATGAAGGCTCAAATATGGGAGCAGTGCGTATTCGTTTACGTTCTCTCAAGGCAGCAGTTTCAGAACGTAGTCGACATGGTGTTGAAGAAAATATTCAAATCAAAGAAATTGTTGAAACACATCCGGTTTTTACAAAAGAAATGGCTAAAAAACACACGCTTCTCATGCCAATGTTGTCGCCAATTCACCAAGAAGGCTTGCTTGAGAACGCTTTTGCAGCTTCAGGTTACAATGTAGTTGTTTTGCCAGAAACCCAAAGCTCGGTGAACAACGGACTAAAATTTGTGAATAATGATTCTTGCTACCCTGCAATCATAACGATTGGTCAACTCATCGAAGCTCTCCAATCTGGCGAATACGATGTAAACAATACATCCGTCATGATGACCCAAACAGGTGGTGGATGTCGCGCAACAAACTATATTCCTTTACTTCGTAAGGCACTTGTCGATGCAGGTTTCCCCCAAGTTCCAGTGGTAAGCTTATCCATGGGCAACCAAGGGACAGAAAAAGGCTTTAAGTTTACTGTGCCACTTTTGACTCGTTTTATGATTGCTGTGCTTTATGGAGATTTGTTTGAGCGCGTGGTTTATCGGACGCGGCCTTATGAAGCTGAAAAAGGTTCAGTCAATGCACTTCATGCGAAATGGTTAGAAAAAGCACAACATAATGTTAAATCTGCTTCTATTTTTGAATTCAACAAGAACATGAAACAGATAATCAAGGACTTTGATAATATCGAACTCCTTGATATTCAAAAACCTCGTGTGGGTGTTGTCGGTGAAATTCTGGTTAAATACAGCAAAACTGCCAATAATGACATTGTGAGCATTATCGAAGAAGAAGGCGCTGAAGCAGTAGTTCTCGATTTGATTGGCTTTATGAACTATTCTTTATACAACCAAATTTGGAAAACAGATGAGATTGGTTTTGCTAAGAAAAATAAATTGATGGCAAAAACACTACTATCTATTATTAATATGTTGGAAAAACCGATGGATAAAGCTTTACGTGCTTCTGACCGTTTTGACGGTATTGAGTCTATTTATGAAATAGCGGCCAATACAGAAGGAATCGTTTCAGTAGGTAATCACACAGGCGAAGGCTGGTTCTTGACAGGAGAAATGATTGAGCTGTTGCAAAAAGGCGTTCAAAACATCGTCTGTCTCCAACCATTTGGCTGCCTTCCCAACCATATTGTCGGTAAAGGAATGCTGAAAGAGTTACGTCGGCAATATCCGGGTGCAAACATTAGCCCAATTGATTATGATCCAGGTGTTTCTGCGGTCAACCAGCTCAATCGTATTCGTTTGATGATGGCAACAGCTAAAAAAGCAATGAAGGAAGAAGTAACAGTTTAAAATAAAAAAGCATTTTTATAAATGCTTTTTTATTTACTTAATTTTAGTTGGGAATTTATATTCTTGACAATTCTATTTTTTAAAAGTATAATTCAATTTATATAAAAGTATAGTCTTTTATAAAGTAACATATATATTTAAGGAGAATCTTATGCTTACAATGGGATTTATCGGTTTTGGGAAATCAGCAAATCGCTATCACCTTCCTTATGTTATTCTGCGTGAAAACATCAAGGTTAAAACAATTTTTGATTTACACATTAATGAAGAACTTGCAGCACCATATTTGGAAAAGGGCGTGCATTTCACAACTGATTTAGAAGAAATGCTGAAGGATGATGACATACAACTTATCACAATTTGTACACCAGCCCACACGCATTATGAGCTGGCTAAGAAAGTAATTGAGGCTGGAAAATCAGTAATCGTAGAAAAACCTTTTGTTGACACATTGGAACATGCCAAAGAGTTGCTCGCCTTAGGGAAAGAAAAAGGTGTTATGGTGGCCCCTTACCAAAATAGACGTTTTGATGGGGATTATTTGGCAGTAAAGCAGGTTATTGAGCGTGGTTTACTTGGAGACATTCTTGAAGTGGAAGCGCACATTGATTATTATCGTCCAGGATCAATAACAGAAGAAGGTCCAAAAGAAGCAGGTGCGTTTTATGGTTTAGGTATTCACTCTATTGATAGACTCGTGGCACTTTTTGGGCGTCCTGAAGCAGTAACTTATGATATTAGAAACAATGAAGTTGCAGAAGCAGTAGATAATTATTTTGACGTTGATTTGCACTATGGAAACCAATTAAAAGTTAAAGTAAAAACAAATCATCTGGTGGCACAAGATTATCCAAGATTTATTGTTCATGGAACAAAAGGATCCTTTATTAAGTACGGTGAGGATCAACAAGAAAATGATTTGAAAGCTGGAATTATGCCTGAAGTATCAGAATTTGGGGAAGATAGTCCGATGAATTATGGTCTTGTTAAATATCAAAATGCAAATAGCGACTGGATTGAAAAGCAAATAAAAACACCTGTTGGCGATTATGGTCGCTATTATGACGCTGCCTATGATACTATTATTAATGGTGTTGAAAAATTAGTGAAAGATGAAGAAGTTATCACCAATATTGAGATTTTGGAAAATGGCTTTAACCAAGTTTCACCTTCGGTTTACCGTTTAAGCATGTTGGACTAGGAGATATAGCACTATGAAAAGAATTTTAGGATATGAAGCTTCTGATTTTACACGAGAGAGTACATCAAAAGAATTCAAAGAAGCTATTTTAAAAGCAGAAGGACGCACAATACTCGTGGATCTAGCTGCAGAAAATGCACCACTCTATCCAGAGGTTACAAATGGTGAAATGGCGGCAGCTTTTGGTGCAGATTTATTACTTTTGAAAGATATTGATGTGCAAAAGATGGTCATTCCTGGATTAGGGGAGGTTAATGACCTCTCAGAGTTACGGAAGTTAACAGGAACCGCTGTTGGTGTCAATTTAATTATCAAAGATACCGGACCTGAATATAAGAGAGTGACAGAAGCATCGATAAAGGAAGTTCTTCGCAAAGGAATAAATTTCTTATCATTAACAGCATATGTTACGCCTGAAGCAAGCCCAGAGCGTATCGTAGAGGATATTAAGCTGGTACGTCGTTTCTATAATGGCTTTTTAATGCTGAATCCCGTTGTCTCACATGGCTCAGATTTGGTTTGGGAAAACTTAAAAGCCTATATTGATGCTGGAATTGATATGCTTGACTTACCTGCTCCGGGGGCTGTACCAGGTACCACAGAAGAACAAATCGCACGATTAGCCTTTGCGACTAGAAAAACAGGTACATTGGTGGACTGTGTGGTTGGAACTTCGCAAGAAGGTGCAGATAAAAGTACGATTCAAAGTTTAGCTTTGGCGGCCAAACGTGCAGGTGCAGATGTCTTTGAGCTGGGAGATGCAGGCGTAGCTGGAATGCCAGCTCCCGAAAATATTTTTCATGCTTCAATGAGTATTCGAGGAAAACGTCACACTTATGTGAGAATGGCGCGCTCAGCCAATCGCTAATAAAGTAAAAATCATAAGTGATAGTAACTTATGATTTTTACTTTATTTTCCTACGATATTGTGTAATAATAATGAGAATGTCAGTTTATGAGGTCGGTATATGAAAAAGAAACAGCCAAAATATTTAGTAATTTATGAAGATGTTAAGGAAAAAATTTTGTCTGGTCACTATCCTATCAACTCCAGGATTGCAGATGGTAACGCCTTAGTACAAGAGTATGATGCAAGTTTAATGACCGTGAAAAAAGCATTGGATATTCTTGTGTCAGAGGGTTTTTTGATCCGGCGAAGAGGTTATGGAACGATAGTAAAAGATTGGACCAAAGGCAAAAAAGCGCATCTCTATGCTGTAGAGGGCTCTTCCAAGCGTCATTTAGGACAAATGGAATCTAAAGTTTTAACTTTTGAAGTCGAGCATCCAAATGCGGATATTGCTCATAAATTATCCATAGATGTAGGGGATTTCATATATCGTATTGAACGGGTAAGGTATGTCAAAAAGGTGCCAACGATTATTGAGTACACTTATATGCCCATTTCCATTATTCCACAATTGAAATATTCCCATCTAACGGGTTCCATTTATAAATATATCTTGGAAGAACTTGGTCTTGTTATTCAGAGTTCATTTCTTAATGTTAAAGGTGTACGTCCCAACGCATTAGAAAAACAGACTATGCATCTTACAGATACGGATTTTCTGATGCAAGTCGAGCAAGTTGCTAACCTTGATGATGGACGTATTTTTGAATATTCGATAGCCCGTCATTTACCTGAGTCATTTAACTTTGAGACAGTGATCTTTAACAACTAAACACAGGGCAAAACTTACTTTTAGGTTCCTAAGTTACTCAAAAGTAGGTACTATACAAGTAGGATAATCTGCTATATAATGATTAGAGTACAGAAGTGAAGCTAATGACGAAAGGACCAAATAAATGGATTTAAAATTAACAAATAAACTTGCTTTAGTTACCGGATCAACCAAAGGTATTGGACGTGCGGTTGCTGAAAGTCTTGCGGCCGAAGGTACCGATGTTATTATTAATGGCAGAACTTCGGATGTTGTGGATAAAGTAATTGAAGAACTTAATAAAAAATATCCAAACCAAACTTTTTATCCAGCAGCCTATGATTTATCAATAGAAAATGAACGACAAGCTCTTTTTCAAGCTTTTCCAGAAGTTGATATTTTAGTCAATAATATGGCAATATTTAACGATGCAAAGTTTGAAGACATCGAATTAGATGAATGGCGCCGTTACTTTGAGGTTAATTCAATATCAGGGATTGCTTTAGCTCAATTTTATCTTCCTAAAATGAAGACAAAAAATGCTAATGGGCGTGTCATTTTTATCGCATCAGAAGCAGCAATTATGCCAAGTCCAGAAATGCCGCATTATTCTATGACCAAAACGATGAATCTGTCTTTAGCGAAATCCTTAAGCCGTGAAACAGTAGGTACTACGGTAACAATAAATACAGTAATGCCAGGATCAACATTAACTGAAGGTGTTGAGAATTTATTGGCTTCACTTTATCCAGATATAGAGTCTGTTGAAGAGAGAAGTCGCGCCTTCATGTTGAACAATCGTCCAACATCAACGATTCAACGTTTGATTCATCCTGAAGAAATTGGTAATTTTGTCGCTTATGTCGCTAGTGCTCTTGCAGGTGCTTTTTCTGGTGAAGCTCTTCGTATGGATGGCGGGCTTGTTCCGACAATTTTTTAAATAAACAAAAAAACATTGGCCGTAACCAATGTTTTTTATTTACGATAAAGTCGTGTTGAATTTTTTAATTCAGCAAGGCTATAGGGCATAGGATCAGAGAATTTTTGATCAACATGTGCATCCAGACTTTCTGAGAACATTTCTTCATATTCTGGAATAGAAAGTTTTTTACGATTGTCTAAAAGAGCTTGGTGCTCTGATTTACGGAGATGTTTCTCAAAGCCATCAACTAATTGACCAGAGAAAAATTCGGCAACTGTTCCAGAACCATAGCTGAAGAGCCCAATCTTATCATCTGCTTTTAAATTTTCAGCATTTTCTAGCAAGGAAATCAAACTGAGATAAAGCGAACCTGTATAAAGATTTCCTACACGACGATTATAGACAATTCCTTTCTCATACTGCGCCAGAAGATGTTCTTGAACTTCAGAACTTTCATTTTCAAGTTGAGGAAGAAGTGCTTTTTTTCCCATCTTAGTATAAGGAGTATGGAAAGCTAAGGCAGCAAAATCAGAGAAACTAAGGCCAGTACGACGTGCATACTCTTGCCAAACTTTAGCAAAAGCCTCGATATAAGTAGCATTTGAAAACTGACCATCAACAGTTGGATAAGTATCACCAAAAGGACGCCAGAAGTCATAAATATCTTGTGTCAAGCTGACAGAGTCATCATTGAGTGCTAAGATATTAGGGTTAGCTGCAATTAACATGGCTACAGCACCAGCGCCTTGTGTGGGTTCGCCACCTGTGTTCAAGCCATATTTGGCAATATCAGTTGCGATAACGAGAACTTTACGCTCTGGGTGACGATAAACATGGTCTTTAGCCATTTGCAAGCCCGCAGTTGTTGCATAACAGGCTTCTTTAAGTTCAATAGAACGCGCAAAAGGTTGAATATCAAGTAAACCATGAACAACAACAGCAGAGGCTTTTGACTCATCAACAGAAGACTCGGTCCCAACAATGACCATGTCAATTGCTTGCTTATCTTCTTCAGTCAGAATTTCAGCAGCTGCGTTGGTCGCAAAGGTGATGAGATCTTGGCTGATCGGATTGACTGCCATTTGGTCTTGTCCAATACCGATATGAAATTTAGCAGGATCAATGTTACGCGCCAGTGCTAAATCAGTCATATCTACATAAGTTTCAGGAACAAAAAAGGCAAGTTTGTCAATACCAATATTCATATATATCCTCCAGTTTATATGCTTTATTAATTTGTATGTTTAAGCTCCAATTTTAACATAAAAGATTAAAAATTGGAAAAAACTTTTGACTATTTGGGGCAGAAATGTGCTATACTTGGCTTATGAAAGAAATAGTAATTATCGATGCGCTTCGTACGCCTGTCGGAAAATATGATGGTGCTCTGTCAGATAAGACAGCTGCAGAACTGGGTGTTCATGTAGTTAAAAATCTACTTGAGCGCCATGAAGATATTAAAGATGACGTCAAACAAGTGATTTTTGGCAATGTACTACAGGCTGGTACAGGGCAAAATATTGCACGTCAGATCTCAATCAATAGTGGTTTATCTCACCATGTTCCAGCTTCAACGATTAATGAAGTCTGTGGTTCAGGTATGAAGGCAGTGATTCTCGCTAAACAACTTTTACAACTTGAGGAAGCGGATGTCGTGATTGCTGGGGGAACAGAATCCATGTCTCAATCCCCAATCATTCGTCACCGTAAATCTGGCGAAGAAGTTCTTACAATGATGTCTGAGGGCTTGGTAGATGCCTTTAATGGCGAGTCTATGGGTTTGATCGGTGAAACAATCGCCGAGCAATTTGAAATTAGTCGTGAAGAACAAGATCGCTTTGCTCAACGTTCGCAAGAAAAGGCTCTAGCTGCACGTACAGCGGGTGCATTTGAAAAAGAAATTGTACCATTTTCAGATTTAGCAGAAGATGAGACAATTCGTGCAAACTCGTCATTAGAAAAGCTTTCTTCACTACGTACGGCCTTCAGTGAAAACGGAAGTGTAACGGCAGGTAACTCATCGCCAGTAAATGATGGTGCATCTGCTTTGATTTTAGCAAACGATGATTATGCCGAAGCCAAAGAGCTTCCAGTCTTGGCAAAATTATTAGCTAGTGAAGAAGTTGGAATTGATCCTGAAATTATGGGTGTTTCCCCGATTAAAGCCATTCGCCAATTGCTTGATCGTACAGATTTGGATATTGAAGATATCGACTTATTCGAAATCAATGAAGCTTTTGCGGCTTCCAGTGTTGCTGTAAATCAAGAACTCAATATTCCAGAAGAAAAAGTGAATATTTATGGTGGAGCTATTGCTTTAGGGCATGCTATTGGTTCATCAGGAGCACGTGTCTTGACTACTTTAGCTTATGCACTTCAACGCGAAAATAAGCGCTATGGTATTGCTAGCCTTTGTATTGGTGGCGGTCTCGGTTTGGCTGTCCTCTTGGAAAACCCTAATTTAGTGTAAGCAATGAATATGAAGAAAAAATTTTACCAAATGAGTCCAGCAGAGCGTCTGGATTTTCTTGACTTAAAGTCAGAAACACGACAAATTCTAGAAGAAACAGTACTTGATGCGGCTTTAGCAGATAATCTCATCGAAAACCAAATCAGTGAATTCGAGCTACCCATGGGCTTGGCGCAAAACTTTGTCATTAATGGCAAAAAATTCCTTGTTCCAATGGTAACCGAAGAACCTTCCGTGATTGCAGCTGCAAGTAATGGCGCAAAAATAGCTGGAAATTTTCAAACGGTGCTTTCGGAACGATTAATGCGAGGGCAGATTGTTTTTTATGATGTTGATCAGGCAGACCACTTAATGCAGACTATCGAAGAAAATCAAGCAGGTATTTTTCGTGCTGCCAAAGAAGCTTATCCTTCCATTATTAAACGTGGTGGTGGTTTACGACAGGTGAGCAGTAGAGCTTTCGGAGCAGAAGGCTTTGTATCCGTTGATTTTAAAGTGGACGTGAAGGACGCAATGGGAGCGAATATTGTTAATGCCATTTTGGAAGGCGTTGCTAATCTTTTTCGCACATGGTTTCCAGAGCAAAAAATATTATTCAGTATCTTGAGCAATTATGCTACGGAATCTTTGGTTAAAGTTAGTTGTGAAATTCCCGTTGAACGACTGAGTAAAGGTAATAATGGGCAAGAAGTTGCGGAAAAAATTCAGGCGGCTTCACGTTTTTCTAAAATTGATCCTTATCGTGCTGCCACACATAATAAAGGCATTATGAATGGCATCAACGCTGTTGTCCTTGCCACAGGAAATGACACGCGTGCTGTGGCTTCTGGAATTCATGCTTATGCAAGCAAGGAAGGAAGCTACCAAGGTCTAGCGAAATGGGATGTCAAGGATGGCTTACTTTTGGGAAGTCTTGAGCTACCATTACCGGTGGCGACGGTTGGCGGGGCAGTGAAAGTTTTGCCAAAAGCTCAAGCTGCTTTAGAACTCTTAGAAATTACAGAAGCCAAAGAATTAGCACAGGTCATGGCTGCAGTTGGTTTGGCACAAAATTTGGCTGCTTTGCGTGCTCTAGTTTCTGAGGGAATACAGCAAGGACATATGAGTTTACAAGTTCGGGCCTTAGCAATGACAGTTGGCGCGAAAGACGAAGAAATCACTATTTTGAGTGAAAAACTTCGCCGAGAAAAAGTAATGAATCAAGCGATAGCTGAAAAACTTTTGCTAGAGATTCGTCAGAACAACAAATAATCAAGGCTCACAACTCGCTTTGCTCCCTACGTATTGCCATTCTAATCTGCTAAAGCAGAAAGAATGGTAATAAAAATGCTGTCAAGTTTTTTTCTTGACAGGGAAAAATTTTATGCTATAATAGTTAAGTAATAAAAAATAGAAATAGGAAATATAACATGTCTGTAAAAATTCGTTTAACTCGCATGGGTTCAAAGAAAAAACCTTACTACCGTATCAACGTTGCTGATTCACGTTCACCACGTGATGGTCGTTTCATCGAAACAGTTGGAACTTACAACCCACTTGTAGCTGAAAACCAAGTAACTTTGAAAGAAGAACGCGTTATGGAATGGCTTAACAATGGTGCACAACCATCTGATACAGTTCGTAACATCCTTTCAAAAGCTGGCGTTATGAAAAAATTTCACGAACAAAAATTCAGCAAATAATATTAAAAGCGGCTTAAGCCGCTTTTTGTCAATTTCACAATAATTTGGACGATTTTAGTCAGAGTAGAGGTAAGAAATGCAAAAAGATGTGAAAGAACTTGTAATGACAATTGTAAAACCTTTGGTCACAGAACCCGATGCTGTTTCATTGGAAATTATCGAAGGTGAAGAATTTATGGAGTACCATTTGGAAGTAGCGGAAGCTGATATTGGTCGTATCATTGGCCGTCAAGGACGTATCATTCAAGCAATTCGTACAGTCGTTTACTTTGTGCCCGTTGAGGGTAAAAAAGTTCGCCTTTTGGTGGATCAATAAGATATTAAATAAAAGAGCGCAGGTCATAAATCTGTGCTTTTTTATTTAATATCTTGGATTTGTGGCAAAAAACTAGACAATTTTAAATTTGGTTTAAGGAACAGTTAACTCACAAATAAGAAAAGAATAGTATATTAAAGATACGACTTTGAAAAATCGCTAAAAGGTTCTGAAAATGGGAATAAGAGGGATAAACTATGATTAAGCTATATACGGCGGCGGCCAACTCATCATCACAAAAGGTAAGAAAATGGCTTATGGATCATCACTTAGAGTTCCAAGAAATCAATCTCACCAAAGATACACTTACAAAAGAAGAAGTTCTTGCAATCTTTTCTTTAACGGAAGAAGGGTCTGATGATATTATTACACGTAGAGGAAAAGCCATCCAAAATTTAAAAGATGATTTTTATTCTTTAACGATTCAAGAACTGATTCAAGCAATCGTTGATAACCCCCTACTACTTCGTCAGCCATTAATCATAGACAATAGCCATTTGCAAGTCGGCTACCACGAAGAAGATATCCGAAAATTTTTGCCTCGAGAAGTACGGAAAGTTATGATTGAAGACTTTGCTAAAAAAAGAAAATTATAAATAAAAATGCTGATTTAAAAATCGGCATTTTTTTATTTGACAATTTTTAAATAAAGGAGTAATCTATATATGTAAATAAAACATGTTTAATTTACATATATAGAAAGAAGGACTAAAAATGAAAAAATACTCTACATTAAAAGACTTTATCGGCTCACATATGATTTATACCTATGACAATGGTTGGGAATACGAAATTTATATTAAAAATGAGAAAACAATCGATTACCGTATTCATGGCGGAATGGTTGCTGGTCGTTGGGTAAAAGAACAAGAAGTTGACATCGTGATGCTTACAGAAGGTATTTATAAAGTTGCTTGGACCGAACCAACAGGAACAGATGTTGCTTTAGACTTCATGCCAAATGAAGAAAAAATGCACGGTATGATTTTCTTCCCAAAATGGGTACACGAACATCCAGAAATTACGGTATGTTTCCAAAATGACTTTATTGATGTGATGCATGAATCACGTGAAAAATACGAAACTTATCCAAAATACCTAGTCCCAGAATTTGCTACAATCACGTATATTGCTAATGCTGGAACAGACAACGAAGATGTCATTGCCCAAGCACCATATGAAGGTTTGCCAAATGATATTCGTGAAGGTAAGTATTTTGATGAAAACTACCAAAAAGTAAACAAATAAGAAATAGAAAGATGAGTTCATTCATCTTTTTTTCATTTATAGCCTGAGAGTGTTTATTTCAATATTATTCCGTTATAATAGAGTTTACATTTACAATTTTCAAAAATTGGGTTATTATGGAATAAGGGAGAAATAAAATGGCCAGTGAAGATAAATTGTCTTATATTATTTTGGGTTTGTTGAAGCATGAACCATTAACAGGATATGATTTAAAGAAAAATTTCGAAAGCGAAGTGGGCGAATTTTGGCAAGCAAATACGGGACAAATTTATCCGACCTTAAGAAAACTTTTTGAGGCTGAAGCAGTCGATTTTGATGTCGAAATTGTTGGTGCCAAATTAAAGAAAAAAAAGTACTACATCACAGATAAGGGGCGTGAAATGTTTGACCAATGGATTCAAGCGCCTGCTGAACTCTATGCTGTTCAAAAGGACGAATTTATGTTAAGGTTGTACTTTTTGAAGAATGACGACGATGTCCGAATTATTGACTTAATTAATGAAGAAATAGAAGTACATAAGAAAAAACTGAATTATCTTCTGCAACGTCAAGCACATATCTTTGGAGGAGATGATCCTAAAGAAAAAGATGGACATTTTTTAGTTTTAGATTTTGCCATCCAAAGAGAAAACTTTCGACTTGATTGGCTACAAAAAGTGAAAAGTAGTCAAGTTAAGTCTGAGAGTCAGAGATAATACGAGCGTATAATAAAAAGCATCTAGAATTCTAGTGCTTTTTTATTAAACAAGCAGTGTCGCAATGAGGACCGGTAAAGTTTTTGCTATAATAGAGAAGAGAGAATTTTTAAGAATGATTAAAAAATAAAGGGGATAATCTATTGACGGTAAATCTTATAATAATAGTATTAATGATTGCTTTTACAGCTTTCTTTGTTGCATCTGAGTTTTCTTTGGTGAAAATACGTAAAAGTCGTTTAGAAACACTGGCAGCTGAGGGCAACAAACAAGCAAAATTAGCTATTGTTGTTGTGGAGCATTTGGATTCATACTTGAGCGCCTGTCAGCTAGGGATTACATTGACTTCTTTGGCTATTGGTTGGGTCGGAGAAAGCACAATTCACGCCTTACTTGCGCCTTTGATTCATTATTTTCCACTGCCTAATACGATTGCAGAAAGCTTTTCAATTGTTTTAGCTTTCTTGCTGATTACTTTTGTTCACGTCGTGATTGGTGAATTGATTCCGAAATCACTCAGTATTTCGAAGACAGAAGCTGTTGTTTTAGCAGTCGTAAGACCTTTGCACTATTTTTACAAGCTTACATATCCCTTTGTCTGGCTGTTGAATGTTTCCGCAAGCTCTATTGGGAAACTCTTTAATCTTAGCCTGGCATCAGAAGGAGAAGAAACACATTCGGAAGAAGAACTCCTTTTGATAGCCAACCAAAGCTTTGCTAAAGGTGAAATTAACGAAAAAGAATACGAGTATCTCAACAAAGTTTTTGAATTTGATGATTTATTAGCCAAAGAAATTATGGTCCCTCGTCTCGATATGGAAACAATTGCTTCAGATAAAACAATTAAAGAAGCGCTAGAGTTTGCAATTGAAAAAGGACACACGCGTTTCCCAGTCATTGGCAAATCTAAGGACAATATCTTAGGATATGTGACTCTCCAAGCTCTTATTAAGGAGTATCTTGTGTCGCCAATGCAAAAAGTGCGTACGATTGCTCAGGAACCCATTGTCTTTATCGATACTATCCCAGTCAAAATCTTGCTTTCACAAATGCAAAGTGAACACAAACATTTCGCAATTTTGTCTGATGAATATGGTGGAACCAGCGGTTTAGTAACGATTGAAGATATTCTGGAAGAACTTGTGGGTGATATTCAAGACGAGCAAGATCATGAAGAAGAAAATATTGTCGAAGTTGAACCAGGAATTTATCATGTCAAAGGGAAAACTCCTTTATCTGAAATTGAAGATAAGTTTGATACTGATTTCGATAATCCTTCGGCAAGCAATACTATCAGTGGTTATATTATTAATGCTTATCTGGAAAATAGAGAAGAATTTGACGTAGGGAGTATTAAAGTTTTGAATAATTTACAGATAAGGATTCTTGAAATGGACAGAGTGACTCCAAGTGAGTTAGAGATAACTAAAGTAGAAAAAATCATCTAGATTTTGATGATTTGTAGATAGTCAAAAGTTCACATAAAAATGTGAACTTTTTTTGATAAATATTTTAAAAAGACATTTCTTATATTTTGTACACTTTTTAATATAAACTTGACAAACCAGATAGGACATGGTAGAATTCTATTTGTTCATGTGAATACAAACACAAGGAGAGATTATGAAAATTTGGACAAAATTAGGATTGCTTGCCATTGTTGGCCTTTCATTGACGGCATGTGGAGGAAATGCTCAAAATAAAAGTACGTCTTCTAGTTCATCAGAAAAGACTGATGCTAAAACAGGCGCCAGCAAAACTATGACTTATGCAGAACCGTCAAGCTTGAAAAAAAGCTATGATGTCATCATCGTTGGTTCTGGTGGTGCAGGGATGACAGCAGCTATCGAGGCGAAGGATGCGGGAATGAATCCTGTTATTCTTGAGAAAATGCCGATGGCTGGCGGAAACACTTCCAAAGCATCTGCTGGATTGAACGCTTCGGAAACATCTGTCGAAAAAGCACAAGGTGTTACAGACTCAAATGATAAATTTTATGAAGAAACACTTAAAGGTGGTGGAGGAACAAATGATAAAGAACTCCTTCGTTACTTTGTCGATCATTCTGCAGCAGCAGTAGATTGGTTAGCACAGAATGATATAGTCCTTGATAATTTAACGACTACAGGTGGGATGAGTGTTTCTAGAACACACCGTCCACATGATGGTTCAGCTGTCGGAGCTTATCTTGTTAAAGGATTAGAAGAAAATATATCTAAACGTGATATTCCAGTTTTTGTTAATAGTGATGTGACAAAAATAAATGAAAAAGACGGAAAAGTCTCAGGTGTCGAAGTTAAAATCGAAGGTGAAACAAAACAAGTTGACTCAAAAGCTGTCGTTGTAACAACAGGTGGATTTGGGGCCAATCAGAAAATGATTGCTAAATATCGTCCTGACTTGAAAGACTATGTCACAACTAATGCAGCTGGTTCTACTGGGGATGGGATTGAAATGATTTCCGCTCTTGGAGGTGCTTTGGTTGATATGGATAAAATTCAAATTCACCCTACTGTTTTCCAAAAAACAGGATATCTTGTATCTGAGTCAATTCGTGGTGAGGGAGCTATTCTCGTAAACAAAGAAGGTAATCGTTTCTTTAATGAAATGGATACACGTGATAAAGTTTCCGCAGCGGAGCTCAAACAAGATGGCAAATATGCCTATGCCATTTTTGGTGAAGGAACAAAGGATAAAGTTAAAGCTGTAGATCAATATATTTCTAAAAATATGGTTGTTGAGGCAGATAATGTTGAGGAACTTGCGAAAAAACTTGATATAAAACCAGAAGAACTTAATGCAACAGTGACTAAATGGAACAAAGCAGTGGCCGATAAAAAGGATTCAGAATTTGGACGTACAACAGGGATGACCAATGATATTTCTGGAAAGGTTTATGCTATTAAAGTTGCACCAGGAATTCATCACACTATGGCTGGTGTCAAAATTAATACACAAACACAAGTTCTAAAAGAAGATGGTCAACCAATAAAAGGTTTATATGCCGCTGGTGAAGTTACAGGTGGTTTGCACGGTGGTAATCGTATCGGAGGAAATGCAGTCGCTGATATCATTATCTTTGGCCGTCAAGCTGGCCAAGAATCTGCAAAATATGCAAAAGCTTAATAAATATTTTCACTTGAAATAAAAAACATCCTAAAGTTGGATGTTTTTCTTTTTATAAAAGTTTTATTTTTCTCAACCAATACCAGACACCACCACTAAGGGCGAGCGAAATCGCCAAAACCAATAGGAAACCAAAGGAGAATTCTTCAAAGGGAAGTTTAAGATTTATGCCCCAAAAGCCATAAATCATGGTTGGTATAGTCAAAACGATAGAAATTTCGGTGAGAGTTTTCATTATGGTATTGAGACGGAAGGAACTTAGATTGTTGACCATTGTATCTAAGCTAGCAAGATATTTATTATAGGCTTGAGTAAGCTTTTTTAAACTGTCTAAATTTTCCTCAAGTTTTATAATGCCGCTATGTCCATTTTCGTCTAAACTCATAGTATTTTTTTCACGCTTAAAAAATTCTATTATTTTGTCATCACTATCATAGGTTAGGGATAAACTGATTAAATATTTTTTGAGTTGAAGTAATTGACTGAAGAGTGAGCGTGTAGGACCATTATCATTAATCGAGGTCTCTAGTTTTATAATTTCATCCCTAATTTTTTGCGCATCTGCGGTCATTTTAGCAAGAGCTGCATTAATCAAGCCAACCAAAATTTCTTCGGTTTTTAATTCCTTCTGGCAGTCTTTAAGGAATTCTAAGACGAAGTCTTCTTTATCTTCAGTAATGATTATTACTGAATGTTCACGCTTTAAAATAAGTAGAGAGTCAACCATATGCTCAAATTCAGCTTCCTCCCTCTCTCTTGGATAGAGAAGAAGTAAAGTGATATATCCATTTCCATTCTCTCCCTTATTAAAGAAATAGTTAGCCTCTTTTTTATCATAAAACAAAGAAGAGAGATCCTGTTGATATTGATTATTTAGATGTTTGAAAAATTGACGGTCAGGTTGATAAAAGTAAAATAAGGTATTATCCTCTTCACTTTCAAGGGGAGCTATTTTAGAAGCAGCAACTTCTAAAGCTTTAAGGATTTTATATTTAAACATTGACTTTCCTCCAAAAAGAGTCACTTCCAAAAGTAAAACAAGATATGATAGCCAAAAGGCCCCTATCATAGAGGCCAACTTAGAAGTTAGATTTTAAGAAAGAAGCGGAAATACTTACTCTACTCTCCCATTTTCAGGCGTCATGTCGTCAACTTTATCTTTTACTTTATCGACTTGTTTTGAGGTAAATTTTCCTGTCGTTTGCGCTGCGTCAACCACACGATCTTGGACAGTTACTTCGTCATCTTTTTGTTGTTCTTTTGTCTTAATGTCTGTAACTGTTACATTAACTTCTACAACATCTAGGTCCGTCATGTTTGCAACTTCATTACGGATAACATCCTTGATGCGGTTATAAATTTCTGGAACATTTTTACGGTATTCTGTGATAACTTTCAAATCTACTGCAACTTGTGTTTTGCCCACTTCAACATCAACTCCAGAAGTTACGTCATCCGTATTTACAAGTTTTCCAGTTAAGTTAGAGAAGAAGCCACCTTCAACAGCCAGTAAGCCATCCACGGTTTCTAAAGCTAATCCTACAATTTTTTGGACTACTTTGTCTTCGTAAGTTAATTCTCCTTTGATATCCTGAGTATTTTCGTGATTCTTAGAAGCAGTATGCTCAGTTTCGGCCATTGTTCCAAAGGGTTTCATGTTTTCTTGTACCATTTAATTCTCCTTATTTTTAAGTTATTTCCGATTTTTTAAGTGTTCAATGATTCCAGTCTTTTGTAGAAATAAGCCTGCTATTACACCAAAGCCAATTAATATCAACAGTAGAACCATTTTCCAAAAACCAATAGTGAAGATGGCAATGGCAGCTATACCACCGATAATGCCACCAATAATTGGATATCGATATCTTTCCAGATAATCCATTGACACCTCCTATACAACGCGAGAGCGTTTATTGTTTGTTTCTTTATTTAATGCATTTACTTCAACTTTTATTTTTACAGGTTGATCTACACCAAAGAAAAGTTTTAAGCTATCAATAATCTCTTGTTCGAGCAATCGTGATTTTTCAGCAATTTCGACCCGAGGAATGATTTCCCCCTTCACATCAATGTCTATTTTCTTTTTATAGAGTGTCACATTAATGCGCGGAGATTTGAGAAAGTCATTTTCGAGAACTTTCTCACGGACAAGTCCTTCAATAGCTGAACGTTTTAAAGTGAGTTTTCCACCATGAGTAGGTAGTTCAATATCAATATAGGTACGAGGATAAAATGCGATGATGAGTAAGGCAATTATTAAAATAACAGCCAAGATAGCATTTCCCCAGAATAGATAGACAGGTACGTATTCACCGATATAGACGACTTGACTTGAAGCACTTGTCATATCGCCATACTCCACTAAATTGTAGTAATCCCAAGCTGAAGGAACTACAAGAGAAAGTAGGAGGAGATCAAATACGATGAGAATAAATTTCTTTCCAGATGACACAAGGCCTCCTTTCTAGATGCTTTAACGAAAAAATTAATGACTCATTTTTGATAAAACAAAGGATACAACGGCCACCACAATAACGGCACCGATGATTGAGGGAATCAAAGCCATACCGGCCAATGAAGGCCCCCAGCTTCCGAGGAGGGCTTGACCCACAGCAGAACCGACTAAACCGGCTAAGATGTTGGCAATCCAGCCCATGGAGCCTCCTTTAGTGATGACTCCTGCAATTAAGCCAATGATGGCTCCGACAATAAGTGACCAAATCATAAAATACCTCTTTTCTAGTATGTGCTGACATACATTTCTATTCTTAAACTAACACATCTGGAAAGCGGATTCAAATGATTGGTTTATTATTTTTTCATTATTCCAAAAAAATAAGAGCTTAGATTGCACATATATCTGACTTATGGAGTAATATTCCGAAAATTCAGAAAGATATTGATAGGATTTAAAAAATAAAAGTGATAGAATAATGAAAGGGGATACAAAATTGGTAAATAATACAATTTGTATCTCAAAAAATAGAAAGAAGGAGAAAATTATGATTTTAGGTTTTATTAAGGCAAATTTCCCAGGAGAACGTCGCGTTCCACTATTACCACAAGACATTACAGATTTTGATAATCAATTGCTGATTGAAACTGGATTTGGAGAGTTTTTAGATATTGAAGATGTTGAATATGAAAAAGCAGGGTGTAAAATCCTTTCAAGAGAAGAAGTCTTCAAACAGTCTGAAGCGATTTTTTCATTGAAACTTATCCAGCCAAGTGACTATGACTATATTAAAAAGGGCCAAATCATCATCGGTTGGACCCATCCTTATGGCTCTGGTAAGTCTTTTATGAAAGAACAAGCCATTCCTAAAGAGCTTATTGTTGTTGATTTAGATAATAATTTCCCTGCTATTTATTATAAGGATAAAGTCATCGAAACACAGATACCATCAGGTATTATGGAACGTAATAGTTTTTTTGCTGGTTATGCTGGTACTTTAGATGCTCTGCTGAAGTTTGGCATTTTACCAGATGAAAGCACTAGAATAGCAGTTCTTGGCTCAGGAAATGTCTCACAAGGCGCCTTTCATGCAGTTTCAAAATTTTCTTCAAATGTAAAAATGTTCTACCGACGGACACTTCCGGTTTTTAAGGAAACTTTTTGCGCTTACGATATTATCATCAATGGTATCGAAGTTGGAGCGGGTAATGCCCCCATTTTATCCTTAGAGGATCAAAAACAACTGAAGAGAGGAAGTTTCATCATAGATACGGCAGCTGATGCGGGGAATACTATTGAAGGGAACCATTTCACAACAATGAAGGACTCAATCTATAAAGAAAAAGGCATTTATTACTATTGTGTCCCTAATACACCATCTATGGCTTATCGTAATGTTAGTCCAATGCTAAGTAAACAATTGAGTAAATACATTTTTAAAGAAAATGTTGAAATCTTTAAAGAAGCACTGAAACAGAGTAAATAATTAGTGACATGATATAACAATTTAACCTCTAGCTTAAGCTTACCTAAAAATAATAAACAAGTTGTTTGCTTGAATATTATGATTTTGTTAGAATGAAATTGTTATGAAATTATAATATTATTTTAAAGGAAAGAGGTATTTTTATGATTTGGTCACTTATTGTTGGTGCAATTATTGGGGTGATAGCAGGAGCAATCACAAGTAAAGGTAAATCTATGGGATGGATTGCTAACATCTTAGCCGGTTTAGTTGGTTCTGCTGTGGGTCAAGCCCTCCTCGGAAGCTGGGGGCCTTCATTGGCCGGTATGGCTTTGATTCCCTCAATCATCGGTGCCGTTATTGTGGTAGCCGTTGTATCATTCTTCTTGGGTAAAACAAAAGATTAATACAATTCTTATAAAAAATCACTCTTTGGGTGGTTTTTTTCTATGGTTATACAGGGAGATATAGTACAATAATTCTAAAATGTTTTAGAATTAACAAGAAAATCAAGAACAACTTGTATAAGCAAGAAATGCATATCAGGAGGAAAAAGGAAATTGACTGAAGAAGAACAAGAGCTCGTCTATTTTTGGGATGGTTTTGCTGAAGAATATGAAGAAATACAACAGGAATCGCCTTTCCCGATTGCTCAAGAGTTAGGAAAGTTCCTTGTACAAGAGAAAATTCTACCTTGTCAAACACTTTTAGATATTGCAGGAGGAAGCGGGCGTTACTTGTCCGTATTTCAGGACCAAGTTAAGAAATATACTTTAGCGGATATTTCACCAAAGATGTTAGAACTGGCAAGAGAGAAAAGAAAATCAGAGCATATCGATTTCCTTAGGATTAGCCAAGAGGCGATGATTAAAACAAATAAAAAATTTCAAGTTGTTTTTTCCGCAATGAATCCTGCTTTGAACCATCCTGAAAAGATAAAAAAATTGTGTCAACTCAGTCAAAAGTGGTGCCTTATCTTCCGATTGGTTAAGGATGAGGACAGCTTATTTTCTCCTTATGATCAAGAAGTGAACCCAGAGTTAAAATGGATGGCAGACTACAAAAACTTTCTTCAAAAAGAGAAGAAAGAATTTTTTGTGCAACAATTTACTTTTGAAAAAACAGAAATGATTTCAAAAGCCTTTTTCCACGCGTATTTTGAGGATGAATGCAGTGAACGGGAGTTGGAACGCCGTATAAACGAGCATTTTGGAGTGCAAGAATCATGCAAAAATTACCACAAAGTTGTTTACGAACTGATTTACATTCCATGTGACAAATATTGACGATAAAGCATAATGCCTTGCACTATATTCATGATTTATGCCTAAGTCGAAAGAAAAACTAAACGCGATTCAAAAAAAGTATAAGTAAAAGCCCAAGAAAATTATTATTTTCTTGAGCTTTTGTTTTACATTACTGGAAAAGAAAAATAAATAAATTTATTCATTATCCTTTTTTAATATGAGTGGAGTTTAATCATGATAGCCGTAGAGTTTTAATTCGCCCGAAATATATTCTCCTAGATAGACTTCAGTAATTTTATTAAAGCCGTTTTCAACGATTTTAGTTTCAAGCCACTCTTCGTTTTTATTTATAATGTCTAAAACATCATAGTTGGCTTGTCCGTCTACAATAATCGGGTATTTAATGTTTTCTCCTCCAAATTCGATAATTGTTAATTGACCATTTTGCTCTAAAATTGCGCGCTTTACATTTTGAACTTCATAAATTCCATTAGAGCGTAGCTTAAACATAAGTTCATTTGCAGAAATCCCATTTTTCAAACACTCCGTAACTTTTATTTTTCCATCTTGAATTAAAGTAAGTGGCTTTCCGTCTACGATGACTTTAATATAACGATTATGTTCTTTAGCAAATTTTAGGAGAAGTACAAGAAGAGTCCAGATGATTAAGACAAGGACAAATTGCAAGACGGTTATAGAATCATTATAAATGACACCTCCAATTATCCCACCTAGGACATAATTTTGAACTTGATCCATTGCTGATGAGGGTGCAAGATTACCTTTTCCCATGATGTTAATTTGGATAATTAAACAAACAATTCCGAGGGCAAATTTGATTATTATTGGACTGTATAATTGCATAGCTAACCTTTCTTATTATTTAGAAATAACATTGATTTTATTATTGAGCAGATGGGTTTCGGTGATAGTATAGGATTGCTGATCGGCATTGAGATTGACCGTGTAAAAATCATCTTTTACTTTTACAATGATTCCATCAGTAAGTTGAGTTGAACTTACCAGAATGTCTTTTTGCTCAACCTTCATATTATCTGCAAATTGCTCAACAAAATTGACCATTTGAGAGGATTGAGAATGCCGTGACTGATTAACCTGATAATTTGAATACTGTATTCCAAGAGAAAGGATGAGGAACAAGAAAAAAATGAGACTAAGATCTCGATATTTCGTCTTGATTCGATGCTTCAAATATAACGAAAAAACAACGATAAGTAGTATGAGTGAACCAAAAATGAAAATATACCATAGGTAATCTGTTAAGCCCGCTTGTGTTTTCAAGAAACCAATATCATAAAAATTCATAAAACCTCCAATAAACTATCTGCAATTGTCTCTTAATAACCAATATATTATTAAAAAATTCCACAATTATATACTATCATAAACAAACTAATATATATATAAAATATTTTTCATTCATCAACTTAAAATAAAAAACACAATAATTGTTTGTATAATTTTAAATAAAATGGTACAATTTTACCTAATTAAAATTTTTAATATTTTAAATTATAGCTTATATCCATGGAAAAATAAGCTATAAGAAGAAGGGAGAAAAAGAAATTTGGGATTTTCGACAAAAGCAAAATTTGAAACCTACAGTAAAAAGGACAGTAGATTAGAAAAAACATTGGGGGTTAAAGACTTCTTGGCTTTAGGAGTGGGAACGATTATTTCTACTTCAATCTTTACTTTACCAGGAATTGTTGCTGCACAATTTGCAGGACCAGCTGTTGTATTTTCATTTTTGATTGCTGCAGTTGTTGCTGGTATGGTCGCATTGGCCTATGCTGAAATGGCCAGTGTTATGCCCTTTGCTGGCTCAGCCTACTCATGGATTTCAGTGCTCTTTGGTGAGGGATTTGGCTGGATTGCGGGTTGGGCCTTACTTGCAGAATACTTTATTGCCGTAGCCTTTGTAGGCTCGGGCTTCTCGGCTACATTCCAGCATATTCTAGCAACCTCTAATATACATTTACCTGCGGCTTTAGCTAATCCACTTGGCACTAATGGTGGTATCGTTGATATTATTTCTTTAATTGTTATTTTAATTGCCGCTCTTCTTGTATGGCGGGGCTCTAATGATGCTGGAATAATTGCGCAAATCTTAGTTGTGTTAAAAATTATTGCCATTATCACATTTATTGTTGTAGGTTTAACAGTGATTAAACCCCAAAATTATACACCGTTTATACCTAAGCACAATCCTACTACAGGCTTTGGAGGTTTATCGGGAATTTTATCGGGTGTTTCAATGATTTTCCTTGCTTATATTGGCTTTGATTCGATTGCGGCTAATTCAGCTGAAGCTAAAAACCCCAAACGTACAATGCCTTTAGGTATTGTAGGCTCGCTCATCATTGCCGTGGTTCTGTTTTCAGCAGTCACGCTTGTTCTTGTCGGCATGCATCCTTATACTGAGTATGCAAATAATGCAGCTCCTGTATCTTGGGCTTTATCAGAAGCAGGTTTTCCTTTGGTTTCACAAGTGATTTCAATAGTTGCTGATGCCGGAATGTTTATTGCTTTACTAGGAATGATTTTAGCGGGTTCTCGACTGATTTATGCTTTTGGTCGTGACGGAATGCTTCCAAAAGTATTGGGAGATGTAGACAAGCGTGAGAATCCAACCAATGCTTTGGTTGTTTTAACTACGGTTGCAATAATTATTGGGGCATTTTTCCCATTTACCTTCCTGGCACAATTGATTTCCGCAGGTACATTGATTGCTTTTGTCTTTGTTTCGATCGGGATGTTTGCTTTACGTCCGCGTGAGGGTAAAGACTTACCACAAGCAAGTTACAAAATGCCATTTTACCCGATTTTACCAGCTCTGGGCGCGATAGGATCAATTATTGTATTTGAAAATCTTGATTCACTTGCGAAACTATACTGTTTTATCTGGATTTTGTTAGGTATTGTGATCTATTCTTTGTATGGTGCGAAGCGCGAAAAAAATTAAAAATTTTATACCGATTTGAGGATTTATCAAATCGGTTTTTACTTTAATTAAAAGTTAATTACCTCAAAACTAACTTTTTTTAAAGGAAGAAACACTTACAGAAGCATATAGGGAAATAATACGTGAATTATGGTAAAATATCTGTATGACAAAATTTTACAATGTAGGCACAATAGTGAACACACAAGGGCTTCAAGGAGAAGTTCGTGTGATTTCAGTTACCGATTTTGCTGAAGAACGTTTTGCAAAAAACACAATTTTGGCTCTTTTTGACAAAAAAGGAAATTATGTCCAAGATTTGAAAGTTAAATCATCTAGAAAACAAAAGAATTTTTATATCGTCAAATTTGATGGCTTTTATCATATTAATGATGTTGAAGGCTTTAAGGAATTCACTTTAAAAATAGCTGAGGACAAGTTGAAGGATTTGGACGAAGGCGAATTTTATTATCATGAAATTATTGGTTTAGATGTATATGAAAATGATCAATTAATTGGACAGGTTAGCGAAATTCTTCAACCAGGTGCAAATGATGTGTGGGTCGTCAAACGTAAAGGCAAGCGTGACTTGCTTCTTCCTTATATTCCACCTGTTGTATTGAATGTTGATCTTCAAGCTAAAAGGGTGGATGTAGAAATTATGGAAGGTTTGGACGATTAGGATGAAAGTTGATATTTTAACCATTTTTCCAAATATGTTCGACTCACTCAACCAATCGATAGTTGGGAAAGCACAAGAAAAGGGACTGCTTGAACTTCATACCCACGATTTTCGCGAAAATGCGAGCAACAAGCAAAGACATGTGGATGATATGCCTTATGGCGGAGGTCAAGGCATGTTGCTGATGCCGCAACCTATCTATGATACAATGGATAAGATTCCGCATGAAAAGGCGCGTGTGATTCTCCTTGATCCTGCAGGCAAACGCTACAATCAAAAAATGGCTGAAGAGCTTGCCCAAGAAGAGCATCTAATTTTTATTTGTGGACATTATGAAGGTTATGATGAACGAATTAAAGATCTAGTGACGGATGAGATTTCGCTTGGCGACTTTGTCTTAACAGGCGGAGAAGTAGCAGCTACTGTTATTGTTGATTCTGTAGTACGCTTGCTGCCTGGAGCTTTAGGTAAAGCAGCCAGTCATGAGGATGATTCTTTTTCTTCAGGATTACTTGAGTATCCGCAATATACACGTCCAGAAGAGTTTCGTGGGAAGAAGGTCCCAAGCGTTCTGATGTCCGGTCATCACGAAAATATTCGTAAATGGCGCTTGACGGAGAGCTTGAAAAAAACTTTAGCACGACGTCCGGATTTGTTGGAGCAGTACGAGACAAATGCAGAAGAAGAGGAGATTTTGAAACAGCTAAAGATGGAAAGAGAAAAATCTTGATGGCTTGGAAAAATTATATTTGGGATTTTGATGGAACACTCTTCAATACCTATCCTGTAATGTTAGAGGCCTTGCGTGAAGCAATGAAGCAATCTTCAGTAGAATTTCCGGGCGATTTAGAAGCTTATATCAAACGCTTCTCTATTCGTAAATTCGCTTTTGAGTTTGCAGACGATGACTTTCTTGATTTGTATCATAAAATAGAAGCAGAGATGCAAGTCAATCCTCAGGTTTACCCTGAAATCCCACAAATTTTGTCAGAAATTGTAGAAAATGGCGGACAAAATTTTGTCCTCAGTCATCGTGATGATGCCACCTTTGAATATCTGGGTGAACTAAAAAAATACTTTACGGAAGTCATTACCAGTCAGCAAAATTTTGCACGGAAACCAAGTCCAGAAGCTTTGGAATATTTGATTCACAAATATAAGTTGGTGCCAGAAGAAACAGTCATGATTGGTGATCGTCCTCTTGATATTGAAGCAGGTATAAACGCAGGTGTAGCCACTTTGCTTTTAGATGAGAAAGCATATTTTGGAGATATCGCCGACAAGAAAATAAAAAATTGGAGTGAATGGAAATGACATTAACATTAGAACGTGATAAAGAATTTGTAAATCAATTTCACTATGATGCACGTAATTACGAATGGGAAAAAGAAAACGGAACACCTGAAACAAATATCAATGTACAATTTCAGTTAGTGCCTCACGATCAAGTACCTGACGGAAAAGTTGCTGCAGAAGATACAGCAATTTATGCTATCTTGACATATATGATTCCTTTGGAGAATATTGTCTTATCAGGTATGCTCAGCCAACTTAACTACATTCGTGGTCGCCAAGTGAAAGAGCAATCTGAATTAGAACAAGAAGAAATGGCTCAAATTGCTGACCCACTTTTTGATCTTTTGAAGCGCTTGGTGTACGAAACAACAGAGGTTGCCCTTGACCAACCGGGCATCAACCTCCAATTTTAAGGATTTTTTCAAGATTATTTATTATGAAATTAGCTATTATTACAGATACTTCGGCAGACTTTGCCGAACAATATAAAAATCGTGACGATTTATTTGTCTTGGAAATTCCCATATCTATTGAGGGAAAAGAATATAAACCAAGTGAAATGACACACCAAGAGTGGTATAAGTTGATGGCCGCAACTTCAGAGGCGCCTAAAACATCACAACCAAGCATTCTTGAATTAGAAGAATTACTGCGAACACTAAGACAAGAGGGCTATACTCATGTTTTAGGTGCTTTTTTGAGTTCAGGAATTTCAGGTTTTTATCAAAATGCATTTTATCTACAAAGTGAATTTGAAGATATGGTAGTCAAGTTTCCTGAAACCTTTATCACCTCTAGTCCACTTGGCTATATGATTGAGACAGCACTTGATGCGGCGGATGCCGGAAAGTCATTTGACGAAATTATTGCTCAGTTTGAGTATCAAAGAGAAAATGACAATGCCTTCATGCTTGTAGATGACCTTCATTGGTTAGCTAAAGGGGGGCGCCTGTCGAGAGGTGGAGAACTTTTAGGAACACTCCTCAATATCAAACCTATTTTACAGTTTTCAGAAGATGGTAAAGTTGTTGTATATGATAAGGTGCGTACAAGCAAGAAAGCTGTGTCAGAGCTAAAGAAACTGATGCTTGCGAATAGTGATCCAAAGTCGCACAAGGTCTACGTTCTCCATGCTGATGCGGAAGATCGTGCGAAAGACCTTTATGATTTTGCCAAAGCTCATGGCTACGATGATGTCGAAATCGTAACATTTGGACCTGTTATTGCAACTCACCTAGGCTTGGGTGCGATTGCTTACGGGTTCTCACCTAAGAAATAATTTATTGTATAAAAATTAATTGTGAAAAGAGAAGGAAACATTTTAGTCATTCCTTCTCTTTTTTTTGGCGTTTTATAAAATAGTTATTTTTAAGGAAGTGTAAACGCAATCATATAAACGTTGAGAAATAATTGTCTATTTATTTCAAGTTTTGTTTGACTTTAAGTTAAAAAAATATTAAACTAAAGTTGTTATTATACGCATAAATATACATTAGGAGGTATATAATGGAAGCAAAAACTGAAAAGAAAAAATTCCAAATGCCATCGGCATACACGATTCTTTTCATCATCATTGTCCTTATTGCAATCCTGACCTGGTTTATTCCAGCAGGACATTACAAAGTAGATGATGCTGGCAATATTATTGCTGGATCATTTACACAGGTAGCTTCAAACCCTCAAGGGATTTGGGACATGCTTATGGCTCCCGTTAATGGGATGTTAGGTATTGAAGCAAATGGAAATGTACCTGCTACGCCAGCCGCAATTCCTATCTCATTCTTTATTTTAATGGTAGGTGGCTTTTTAGGTGTAGTAAATAAAACCGGTGCACTTGAAGCAGGTATTGCCTCAATCGTTAAGCGTTTTAAAGGTAAGGAGAAGATGCTGATTCCGGTCTTAATGATTCTCTTTGCACTTGGGGGATCAACGTATGGGATGGCGGAAGAAACATTGGCTTTCTATGCTTTGATTATCCCTGTCATGATTGCGGTTGGTTTCGATACGGTCGTGGCAGTTGCCATCGTTTTAGTTGGCTCTCAAGTTGGTTGTTTGGCTTCTACAGTGAATCCATTTGCTACAGGTGTAGCTTCTCAAGCAGTTGGTATCTCCATGGGACAAGGTATGGGACTTCGCTTCTTCATGCTAGTCGTACTTACAGGGATTTCAATTCTCTATGTTTATCGTTATGCTTCAAAGATTGAAAAAGATCCTACAAAGTCTTTAGTTTATAAAAATCGCGAAGCAGATATCCAACATTTCGACATTGCTTCTATTGAAAAACAGGAAAATATTACGCAACGTCAAAAATGGGTCAATGTTGTTTTCTTCGGAAGTTTTGTCATTATGATCATGTCACTTGTACCCTGGGATATGTTGAATGAACACTTTACTTTCTTTAATGACTTTACTACTTGGCTAACATCAATTCCAGGCTTAGGTGTTGTTCTTGGTAAGAGCATGGTGCCGTTTGGTGCATGGTACTTCCCAGAAATTACAATGCTATTCATCGTCATGGCCGTTGTGGTTGCTTTCGTTTACCGTATGAAAGAATCTGAATTTATCTCTGCCTTTCTCGAAGGTGCATCAGACATGATCGGTGTTGCTATCGTCGTAGCTGTGGCACGTGGGATTCAGGTTGTGATGAACAACGGGATGATTACAGATACAATCTTGCATTGGGGTGAACAAGGACTTCAAGGACTTTCATCAAGTCTATTTATTATCTTAACGTTTATCTTCTATTTGCCAATGAGTTTCTTGATTCCATCAACGTCAGGTTTAGCAGCTGCTACCATGGGGATCATGGGTCCAATGGGCGAATTCGCCAATGTTTCAAAAGATTTGGTCATTACTGCTTATCAATCTGCATCAGGTATTTTGAACCTTATCACACCAACATCCGCTGTTGTTATGGGTGCACTTGCTATTGCCCGCTTTAATATCGGAACATGGTGGAAATTTATGGCCAAGTTGATTGTGATTCAGTTGGTTGTAATCATGATTATCCTTGGAGTTGCCGCAGTATTATAAAAAATGAATAAAAAGCTTTCCATCGGGGGAGCTTTTGTTGGAGGTCACATGAAAACTTTTATTACAGATGAATATCAAACAGCAGCTGTGCAATCACTAGGACGTTTAGTCAAACATGCCTCTGTATTAGACGAGAGTGATTCTGGCCCAGGGCATCCTTTTGGGAAAAAAGTTTTAGGTGCTTTAGAAGAAGTCTTGGAACTTTGTCAAGAATTAGGTTTTAAGACTTTCCAAGATCCTGAAGGTTATTATGGTTACGCTGAGACGGGCGAGGGCGAAAAACTTTTTGGCTTACTTTGTCACATGGATGTTGTACCTGCAGCGGACCAAGCAGGCTGGGAAACTGAGCCTTTTGAAATGGTCGAGCGTGATGGTCTTTTAATTGGGCGGGGTACCCAAGACGATAAAGGACCAAGTATGGCTGCACTCTACGCAGTGAAGGCTTTAATGGATGCTGGTGTGACATTTGACGGACGAATTCGTTTTATCTTTGGCACAGATGAAGAAACACTTTGGCGTTGTTTGGATAAATATAATGAAAAAGAAGAAGCAATCACCATGGGCTTTGCACCTGATTCTCATTTTCCGCTCAACTTTGCTGAAAAAGGGTTGCTTCAAGCCTATCTTACTGGGCCTGGCACAAACGAATTCACATTACATGCGCCCGGCGCTTTAAATGTCGTCCCCGATCGTGCGGCTTACACTTCAGAAAAATTAGCAGAAGTAAAAGCAGCCTTGGCAGCGCATGGTTTTTCTTATGAAGAAACCGAAAAAGGAATTTCCGTACAGGGCAAAAGCGTACATGCTATGGCTGCACCAGAAGGGATAAATGCCACTTTACGTTTGGCTATTGCCTTAGCAGAAGTATTTGACTTCAAGCCACTTGATTTCTTGGGTAAACTTGTTCAGGAAAATGCCACAGGTGAAAATGTTGTGGGCAAAGTTATGGATGAACAATCTGGTGAATTAACCATGAATTTCACAGATGTTGAGATCACTCCTGAACATACAAAAATCGGTGTGGATATGCGTATCCCTGTAACTATTGATAAAGATGAACTGGCTGGAAAGCTTGCTGCTCAAGCAGCGGATTATCAACTTGAATATAAGCAATATGATTGGTTAAATCCTCTCTATGTGCCGGTAGAAAGTGAACTTATCCAAACGCTTCTTGCTACTTATCGTGAAATTACAGGAGATATGACGGAGCCAATGGTTTCTGGAGGGGCTACCTTTGCTCGGACGATGCAAAATTGTGTAGCCTTTGGAGCCATGTTCCCTGAAACACCCGACTATATGCACCAAGCTAATGAACAATGGGCAATTACTGACATGCGTAAAACGATGGAAATATATGCTGAAGCTATATATCGCTTATGTGCAGTGAAGTAAGCATGCCCCATAAAAAATGATTCTCCTTAGAATCATTTTTTATTATAAAATAAGAAGAAAGTTGAATAACAATAACTTTTTCTTCTAAAATATCCGTATTCTCATTACTCTTTGGCAGTAAAAGTTTTTATATTTAAAAAAGATTTGCTCAGTAACTCTTTTTCAGATGAAAAGTGCTAAAATAGTAGTATGAAACTAGAGAATTTGCCGTCAGAATTTGTACAAGCTTTGCCGGTTTTGGAAAAAATACAGGCACATGGTTTTGAGGCTTATTTTGTAGGAGGAAGCGTACGGGATGCGCTTTTGCAAAGGCCAATCCATGATGTGGATATTGCAACCAGTGCATATCCGGCTGAAACCAAAGCCATATTTCCGCATACCATTGATGTGGGAATTGATCACGGTACCGTGTTAGTCTTAGCTGGTCAATCTGAAGCTGAACACTATGAAATTACTACTTTTCGTACAGAAAGCACTTATACAGATTATCGCCGCCCAGATTCTGTAGATTTTGTCCGAGAACTTTCGGAAGATTTAAAACGCCGCGATTTCACGATTAATGCCTTTGCTATGGATACTGAGGGACAGATTATTGATTTGTTCAATGGTCTTTCTGATTTATCTGCGTCACGCTTGCGTGCTGTTGGAATTGCAACGGAGCGTTTTAATGAAGATGCGCTTCGGATTATGCGGGCAATGCGTTTTGCTGCAACTTTAAATTTCGATGTTGAAAAAGAAACCTTTAAAGCTATGCAATCGCGTGCTCATCTTTTAAGCAAAATCTCTATTGAACGTATTTTCATTGAGCTCGACAAGTTGCTTTTGGCTAAAAATTGGAAAAAAGGCTTAGAAATATTGTTAACTTCGCAAGCTTATACTTTTTTGCCGGACTTGCAAGAAAAAGCTATACAAGCTTTACTTCAAACTCTAGAGACGCACTTTACTTTTGTCAATTCAGAGCAAGCTTGGGCTGCGCTCTTAGTGCATAGTGATCAGATAAATGTTAAAGCTTTCTTGAAAAAATGGAAGGTGTCGAATGACTTTATCAAATATGTGTATGATTTGACAGAAGCCTATAAGCTTGAAAGTTGGAGTTTAGAGAGCATTTATCGCTATGGGTTAGAAAAAGCTCTGCTGGTTGATCAGCTAAAAGTTGCCGCAGGGCAAGATGTTGATTGTGATCAGGCTTATATCTATGATGCAAAGCTCCAGATACATAGCAAGTCAGAGCTTGCAGTAACTGGAAATGACATTATTCAAACATTTAATATCAAGCCAGGTCCAATTTTAGGGAAGCTGCTACATCAGATTGAAGAACAAGTCGTTAACAACCAATTAAAAAATGATAGAAACAAAATTTTAATATATATTAAGGAGATTCTATGATTACTCGTAAACAAGGTTCATGTACTACTATTTTGGTGGGGAAAAAAGCCTCAATTGATGGATCGACACTTATCGCTCGTAATGACGATGGACATGAAGCACTGGATCCACAACGCTTTGTTGTGGTTCAACCAGATCAACAACCGCGTCATTATAAAGCTGTGTTAAGTGCTTTGGAACTGGACCTTCCAGAAAACCCAATGCGTTATACTGCTACACCAAATGCTGTTTTAACAAGCGGAACTTGGGCTGCTGCAGGGATTAATGCTGCAAATGTTGCAATGTCAGCTACAGAAACAATTACAACAAACCCACGTATCTTAGGACTTGACCCTTACAATGAAGAAAGCGGCATGGGAGAAGAAGACTATGTTACTCTTGTCTTGCCTTACATCCACAGTGCGCGTGAAGGTGTTGAACGCTTAGGTGCCCTTCTTGATCAATATGGAACATATGAACCTAACGGTATTGCTTTTGCTGATAAGGAAGAAGTTTGGTGGTTGGAAACAATTGGTGGCCATCATTGGGCAGCAGTACGTATTCCAGATGATTCTTATGTGGTTGCGCCTAACCGCATGAACATTGATCATTTTGATTTTGAAAGTGAAGATACACTTTGTTCAAAAGATTTGAAAGCACTGATTGATGAAAACCATCTTAACCCAGATTTTGAAGGTTATAATTTACGTCATATCTTTGGTTCCAGCTCAGTTAAAGATAGTGTATATAACAATCCACGTACTTGGTATGGTCAAAACGCTTTGGGAACGCCAAGTGACGATCCTCAAAATCCAGAATTGCCATTCATCTGTAAAGCCACACGTAAAATTTCAGTAGAAGACATGAAATTTGTGCTCTCAAGCCACTTTGAAAATACTGAATTTGATACTTACGGTACAACAAATACGCCGGAACAAGCACAACTTTTCCGTCCAATTGGGATCAACCGTAACCACAGTGTACACATTTTACAAATCCGTAATCATGTTGATGAAAAACTTGCAGGTATTCAATGGTTGGCATTTGGGGCAAATACCTTCAACCATGTCGTACCTTTCTACACAAATGTTGATGATACACCAGCTTGCTATCGTGATGCAACAGCGACATTTGACTTGAATAATATGTACTGGCTCAGTTGTACAGCAGCACTTCTTGGTGATACAGATTACAGCAAGTACGTTGATTTACGTGATACCTATGAATTGGCAACTGTAGGTAAATTCCGTGAAATCCAAAATAAAACGGATAAAGCGGGAGCTGCAGCAGACCTACAAGCAGCAAATGAAGAATTAGCAGCGTTTGCATTAAAAGCAATGACTGAAATGCTGGGACGTATGGTAATTTCAGGTTCAAATCGCATGAAACTCCGTTATGATTTCAACGATTAATTCTGATAAAAAGCACTTATGTGCTTTTTTTTGTGCCCTATACAAAATACTAAAAACTGTCTATCCTCTAAACGAGCGTAAAGTAGGTTCTTAGTTTTCAAAACATATTGTGCTAAAATAAAAAGAAGAAATTTATCTTACATTTTAATTTATTAAAAAGAAAGCAAGGAAAATGCGTAAAACATTCCAATCAACAAAAGACTTTTTTAAAAATACGTTTCATTATTTTGGTCCCGTCATCTTTTTTCACCTCTTACTTTTACTCGTTGTAGTTCCGACATTAACAGCGACCACTAATTTTTTACTTCACCGTAAGGAGATTGATTATCTGGCTTATGATAATGTAATCTCGATTTTCAGTCAACATCCACTCACAGCGTTTGCTCTAGTAGGTATTTTGGTCCTGATTGTAGTTTCGGTATTCTTAGAATTTACTTTTCTAACGATACTGGTTCACTTTGTGAAGCAAAAAGAAAAAGTTACAATTCCTGAGTTACTTTATGCAACATTTTCACGGTTGCGACATCTCAGACCTTCTCTTATCTTATTTTTCTTGTTTTATTTTATGTTAGTTTTGCCTTTAAGTGGTTTTGCCAGCGGTATAGACATTATTTCCGCTATTCAAGTGCCTAATTTCATCTTGGAGTTTATTGCAACTAACAATTGGTGGCTTTTGACAGCCTACATTTTACTGACTTTATTATCCATGTTTATTGGATACCGTCTAATTTTTGTTCTGCCGCTCATGATTTTGCAGCAGAAAAAACTTAGGACCTCATTGAGTGTCAGCTGGCAGATGAGCAAAGGAAAATTTAAAGTTTTCTTTTTCCGCTTTATAGCAATTTTCATCAGTTTACTGGCTTCTTTCTGGGTAATCAGTCAACTCTTGATTCTGTTGCAATCCGCAATTGATCATCACATGCCTCAAATAGCGTTAGCATCTGCGACGATGATTATGTTTATTATCCAAGTTTCAGCTTTACTACACATGCTTTTGTCACTAATTTTGATTTTCTATGTGGTCATTAATTTGTTAGAGGAATTAACACCAGAAGAAATCTATGTTGAGCTAAAAGCTTTTCAACTATTGCCTAAAGGTTGGCGTTGGGTGAGCCGAAGTTTATTGGGGTTTTTTACAGTCCTGTTTATTGCGCTCATTGGTGTTTTTAACGTTTATTACCTCAGCCAGGATACCTTATCAAATCCACTTATTATTTCACATCGTGGTGTGTCCGAGAAAAATGGTGTTCAAAATACAATTCCCGCCTTGATTGAAACTAGCCAAACCTATCATCCAGATTATGTTGAGATGGATGTACGTGAAACAAAGGACAAGCAATTTGTTGTCATGCATGATGAAAATTTACGTCACTTAGCTGGAGTGAACAAGAAAGTAAATGAATTGACTTTAGCTGAACTCACCAAACTCACTGTCCGAGAAAATGGTAAATCTGCCCCTTTACCAAGCTTTGATGAATACTTGAAAGAAGCAGATAGGCTTGATCAAAAATTACTGATTGAAATTAAAATCCCGCTTAAGGAAGATGTCAATGCAGTAAGTAGAAATTTCTTGCAACGTTATAAAAAAGATATTGAAGCAAGAAAACATCAAGTACAATCTTTAAGCTTTGATTTGTCACGCAGTCTAAAAAATCATGATTCATCTGCTTTTGTATCTTACATTATGACCTACAACCTTATCGGAGTACCGAAAAGTAATGTTGATGCATTTTCAGTTGAAATATCGACATTGGATTCGGAATTTGTGGAAAAAGCGCACGATTATGGTAAAAAAGTTTATGCTTGGGATGTTAATGATGCCAATACAGTACAACGTATGCGTCTATACGATGTTGATGGCTTAATCACAGATGATATACCGGTAGTCAAGAAAACTATCGAAAATACGCAAAGCGGTATGAGCTTTGCCCAGAAAATTCGCATTTACTTATTAGATTTAGGAAATGCAGATTTAACAGATCTGAGCTCAGATAGTTTTTCTAGTTTTAATGTGTAGTATTTAATGTTGAAAGGCAAAGGGTCAAGGCTCTTTGCCTTTCTTAACTTGTGCTATAATAAATAAGAGTATTCAGAGAAAAAGATAGGATTTAGATAGAACATGGCAGATTTTTTAGTATCAGAATTAACAAAAAGCGTAGGAGATAAAACACTTTTTGATAAAATTTCATTTATTATACATAACCTCGATCGCATAGGGCTATTGGGCACAAATGGTACAGGTAAAACAACCTTGCTTAATACGATTGCGGGCATTCAAGGTTTTGATGGAGATGTTTCTCCATTTACTCACCCCCAAGATTATAAAATTACCTATTTGACTCAAGAGCCAGATTTTGATGATGAAGCAAGTATCATGGATACTGTTCTGGATGATTCACTCCCCCAAATGAAGGCCATAAAAAGATATGAAGCTGCACTTTTAAATATTGAAGATTTAAGCAAATTTGAACGTGCCCAATCTGATATGGATGCTTTAAACGCTTGGCAAGTAGAAGCAGATGTGAAAACAGTTTTAACAAAACTCAAATTGCCAGATTTTTCTTCAAAGATAGGCTCGCTTTCAGGAGGACAAAAGCGCCGTGTGCAATTAGCCCAAGCGCTCGTCAATCCATCTGATTTACTTTTGCTGGATGAACCTACCAACCACCTTGATGTGGATACTATCGCATGGCTGCAAAACTATCTCAAAAACAGTAAGAGAACAGTGCTTTTTGTGACACATGATCGTTATTTTTTGGACAATGTGGCGACGCGTATATTTGAGCTAGACAAGTCAAAACTCAAAGAATACCAAGGGAATTATCAAGATTATTTGGCGCAACGTGCTGAAGCAGAGGAACGTGAAGCTGCAAGCTTGCATAAAAACCAACAGCTTTACAAATCAGAATTAGCTTGGATACGCAAGTCTCCGCAAGCACGAGCAACTAAACAACAGGCACGTATTGACCGTTTTGAAAGCTTAAAAGAAGATGTACGTACAGATAAAGACTTGGGTGATGTAGACATCAGCTTGGCGACGACACGTTTAGGAAAAAAAGTCATTAATTTTGAAAATGCAGCTTTTGCATTTCCTGATCGTCCAATCTTTTCTGACATGAACTGGATTGTACAGAATAAAAGTCGTGTTGGTATCGTTGGTGATAATGGTGTAGGTAAATCAACCTTGCTCAATATTATCGCCGGAGAACTTGAGTTGACGTCAGGAACGATGGATATCGGTGAGACTGTTAAGATTGGATACTTCAGTCAAGAAATACGTGGACTTGAAGAGGATAAACGCATCATTAATTTCTTGGAAGAAGTAGCTTCCGCTAGCCAAAATACAAGCGGTGAGACAATTTCGATTGTTAATCTTTTGGAACAATTCCTCTTTCCGAGAAGTACACATGGGACTTTGATTCGTAAACTTTCTGGTGGTGAGAAGAAGCGCCTTTACCTCTTAAAAATATTATTAACACAACCTAATGTTCTGCTCTTGGATGAGCCAACCAATGATTTGGATATTGCAACTTTGACAGTTTTAGAAGATTTTCTTGCAAAATTCCCTGGCGCTGTAATTACCGTAAGTCACGACCGGTATTTCCAAGACAAGGTTTCCAATGAGCTCTTGGCTTTTGAGGATGGAAAAATTAACCATCTTTTTGGTGCTTATAGTGACTACTTGGCGACAAAAGTGGCAGCTCCTGTGGAAGTAGCAGCTCCGAAAGTTGATACACGCGTACGCGAAGATGCAAAACCAAAGATGACTTGGGCCGAGAAGAAAGAATGGGCAACCATCGAAGAAGATATTGCAAAATTAGAAGAACGAATAGAAGAAATTGATTCTGAAATGAACGAAAATGGTTCAGATGCCGGTATGCTTTCTACTCTTCAAAAAGAATTAGATCAAGTAACGACAGAACTTGAGACAAAATATGAGCGCTGGGAAATGCTCAGTGAAAAAATATAAAAAGCAAGCGAGTTCTTGCTTTTTTTTGTTTCTTTTTCTATTTTGATTGTCATAATTACTTTAAGAGAATGGAACTAACCTCTAAAAGTTTGTTTATTTATATGGTATAATGTTAGTCATAATAAAGCGAAAGTAAGAGAGGGAAATATGACCTACGCAGACCAAATCTTCAAAGAAAATATCAGTAATATCCTCGAAAATGGCGTGTTTTCAGAAAATGCGCGTCCAAAATATAAAAATGGCCAAACAGCCAACAGTAAATATATTACAGGATCTTTCGTCACTTATGATCTTGAAAAAGGCCAATTTCCTATCACAACTCTTCGTCGTATTCCTATCAAGACGGCAATCAAAGAACTCATGTGGATTTACCAAGATCAGACCAGCGCACTTGACGTTCTAGAAGAAAAATATGGTGTGAATTATTGGGCTGAATGGGGTATCGGTGATGGTACCATTGGACAACGTTATGGAGCAACCGTTAAAAAATATAACATTATCGGCAAGCTTCTCGAAGGTTTGGAAAAAAATCCATGGAACCGTCGGAATATCATTAATCTTTGGCAATATGAAGATTTTGAAGAAACCGAAGGACTTTTGCCTTGTGCATTTCAAACGATGTTTGATGTAAGACGTGAAGCAGATGGACAAATTTATCTGGATGCAACCTTGATTCAACGTTCAAACGACATGCTTGTGGCGCATCATATTAATGCGATGCAGTATGTGGCTTTGCAAATGATGTTGGCTAAACACTTCAGCTGGAAAGTCGGTAAGTTTTTCTACTTTGTCAACAACTTGCATATTTACGATAATCAATTTGAACAAGCGAATGAGTTACTGTCACGCACGGGTTCAGAAAAAGAGCCACGCTTGATTCTAAATGTACCAGATGGAACGAATTTCTTTGATATTAAACCAGAAGATTTTGAATTGGTGGACTATGAACCTGTGACTCCACAACTCAAATTTGATTTGGCGATTTAAGATGAACTGTCGACATTACTGCTCAAACGATTATGCTGAGATTGTTGATTTGTTTTATACAACAGTACATACAATCAATGCTGCGGATTATTCTGCAGAAGAGTTAGAAGCATGGGCGCCATCTGATAAGTCTGATTTTTTTCCGGAAAAACTGCTGGCTGAGAGTTATTGTATAGTTGTAGAAGAAAGCGGAAAAATTTTAGGCTTTGCTAATGCGACAAGCGAAGACAAATTTGATTGCCTGTATGTTGATAAGGATTCTCAGAAACGAGGTGTAGGAAATCTCCTTGCCAATCAGATTGAACAATATTGTAAGGGGCAGGGGGCAGAAAGAATAAATGTTGATGTTTCCTTAACTGCACGGCCTTTTTTTGAAAAACGTGGCTATGAGATTTTAGAGCAACAAATCGTCCTACGACGCAACCAAAATATAAAAAATTACAAAATGCAATTAAAGTTATAAAAGACGGGAAGGAAAAATGTACGAAAAATTTATCGCAGAGGCTAATCTAAATCCAGATAACTTCAGTGATGCTTGGGCCTTTGGTAACACTCCTCAAATGGCTGATGAGCTATTAGAACTTGTACTTGAGGGGAAAAAAAGAGCTACAGCAAGCGCATTGTCCCTGTATGGACCAGACGATTTTTTACCTGCTGTGGATGGAAGATATGAGATTTTACTCGATGGCAAAGGAAATCCACGAGCCGCGATTCAAACAAGCAAGGTCTATATTACTAAGTTTAATAAGGTAACAGAGGATCATGCCTTTAACGAAGGTGAAGGAGACAGGAGCTTGGCTTATTGGCGGCAAGTTCATGAAGCTTTTTTCCGAGATTTAGATTGTTACGCACCAGATATGGATATTGTCTGTGAAGAATTTGAAGTTTTATATAAATGTTCGTAAAAAGCGAATGATATTCAAAAAAGATATTACTTTCACAAGTAATATCTTTTTTTGTACTCTAAATAAGGTTAGAATTAAATTATAAAATAAAGAGGAGGCATATCGTGAGAAAGGGACGCTTACTTTATGAAGGTAAAGCAAAGAAGCTTTATAAAACAGAGGATGAACAGCTGGTTTGGGTGGAGTATTGTGATAACGCAACAGCTCTAAATGGTAAAAGAAAAGAAGAAATTAAAGGCAAAGGGGCATTGAACAATCAAATTACATCCCTGATTTTTCAAAAATTGAATGCCGAACAAACCAAAACATCTTTTATCACACAACTGTCTAAAACCGAACAATTGAATCGGAAAGTTGAGATTATACCTCTAGAAGTGGTCTTAAGAAATCGTGTTGCTGGCTCTTTTGCAAAGCGATTTGCTTTGGAAGAAGGTGACATTCTTCCTCGACCTATTATTGAATTTTATTACAAGTCTGATGCACTCGATGATCCTTTTATCAATGATGAACATGTCTATTTTCTTGAACTTGCTCAACCAGAAGAACTGGAATTCATCAAGTCAGAAACACTGAAAATCAATACCCTTCTCCAAAAAATATGGGGGGAAATCGGCTTGAGTTTGGTTGATTTCAAACTCGAATTTGGTCGTACAGCAGATGGCGAAATTATCTTGGCAGACGAAATTTCACCAGATACCTGTCGCCTTTGGGATGCGGAGGGGAACCATTTAGATAAAGATGTTTTCCGTCGTAATATTGGCGACTTGATTGAAGTATACAGTCGTGTACTCACAGCCCTTCAAGAAGAAAAAGAACTTTAAGACTTAATGCCGTTATGGCAGAGACAAATAAAAGAAAGTGAACGAGAAAGAGAAAATGAGCAAAGTAGAAGTTTACGTAACCTATAAAAAATCAATTTTGGATCCTCAAGGACAAGCAATCAAGGCAGCAACTCAAAAGCTAGGCTACTCTGAAATTCAAGATATTCGCGTTGGTAAATATTTTGAAATCGAAGTTGAGGGAGATTCTCAATTGGCCGTGAAGAAAGTGGAAGAGATAGCTGAAAAATTATTAGCAAATCCAAACATGGAAACTTACAAGGTTGAGGTGGTAGATTGATGAAATTTGCAGTTATTCAATTTCCAGGATCAAATTGTGATTTCGATCTCCTCTGGGCTATTCGTGATGTGATGCAAGCTGAAGCCGAATTTGTCTGGCATGAGGAAAAGTCTCTTGCAGGCTTTGATGGTGTGTTGATTCCTGGAGGTTTCAGTTACGGGGATTACTTACGTTGCGGAGCCATTGCTTCTTTTTCGAATGTTATGCCTGAAATTAAACGTTTGGCTGCAGAAGGGAAACCTGTCTTTGGTACCTGCAATGGGTTTCAAATTCTTATCGAAGCAGGACTTTTACCAGGCGCTTTGATTCAAAATGACAGCTTAAAGTTTGTTTCAAAGTGGCAAAACTTAAAAGTAAATAATAATTCAAAATTTACAACTGTCTTTTCTAAAGATGAAGTGATTAGCTTGCCTATTGCTCACGGGGAAGGCAAGTATATTGCTGATGAACAAACCTTGGCAGATTTAAAAAATAACGGACAAATTGTTTTCACTTATGCAAATGGAAACCCCAATGGTTCTGCTTTAGACATTGCTGGGATTTGTAATCAAGAAGGGAATGTTTTGGGGATGATGCCCCATCCAGAACGCGCCGTAGAATCCTTACTTGGTGGAAATGATGGTAAAAAAATGTTTGCCAGTATCTTGAAAAATTTTGTAGAAGAAGGAGCGTCACAATGAGCGGTGAAATGAGTCCAGAACAAATCCAAACGTCAAAAATTTATCGTGAATGGGGCTTGACTGATGAAGAATACTCTAAAATTAAAAATGAGATTCTTGGTGGTCGCCTGCCTAACTTTACAGAAACTGGCATGTATGCCGTGATGTGGTCAGAGCATTGTTGTTATAAAAATTCAAAACCTGTCTTGAAAAAATTTCCAACAGAAGGTCCACAAGTACTTATGGGACCAGGTGAAGGTGCTGGAGTCGTTGATATTGGTGATGACTGGGCAGTTGTTTTCAAGGCAGAGTCACACAATCACCCAAGCTATGTCGAACCCTATGAAGGTGCAGCAACAGGATCGGGCGGGATTATTCGTGATATCTTTTCGATGGGAGCGCGACCAGTTGCTCTTTTGGATAGTCTTCGCTTTGGTCAGATTGACAATGCTAAAACACGTCACATTGTTGACCGTGTGACAGCTGGAATAGCAGGATATGGTAACTGTATCGGTATTCCTACAATAGGTGGAGAAGTAGCTTTTGATGAATCTTATGCGGGAAATCCTTTAGTGAACGTGATGTGTGTGGGCTTGATTGAGCATAAGCACATCCAAAAAGGACAAGCCAAAGGTGTAGGCAACACAATCATGTATGTCGGCGCGAAAACAGGACGTGACGGCATTCATGGTGCTTCGTTTGCCTCTCAGGAGTTTGGTTCAGGTTCTGAAACACAACGTTCTGCCGTTCAAGTGGGCGATCCTTTTATGGAAAAACTTTTGTTAGAGGCTTGTCTTGAAGTGATCCATAATCATTCTGATATCCTTGTTGGTATTCAAGATATGGGGGCTGCTGGATTAGTTTCTTCAACTTCGGAAATGGCTTCAAAGGCTGGCTCAGGTTTGAAACTTAATTTAGATTTAGTGCCACAACGTGAGACAAATATGACACCATACGAAATGATGCTTTCAGAGTCGCAAGAGCGGATGGTACTTTGCATTAAAAAAGGACATGAAGATGAAATCGTTGAGCTCTTCAAAAAATACGAACTTGATGCGGTAAATATTGGTGAAGTCACTGACGATGGGATGTACACATTGTTCCATCAAGGTAAAAAGGTTGCCGAAATTCCAGTAGACTCTTTAGCTGAGGATGCACCGGTTTATTATCGTGAAATGAAAGAACCTGCACGGATTGCTGAATTTGAAAAAGCTGAAAAATTTATCCCGGAAATCGTAAATGCAACAGAGGTTCTCAAAGATCTCCTTAATCAACCAACAATTGCGAGCAAGCGCAGTATTTATGAAACCTACGATAGTCGAGTAATGACAAATACAGTCGTTGCACCAGGATCTGATGCAGCAGTTATTCGCCTCCGTCATTCCAATAAAGCTTTAGCAATGACAACAGACTGTAATGCGCGCTATCTCTACCTTAATCCCGAGATTGGTGGACAAATAGCTGTCGCAGAAGCAGCACGAAATATCATTGCTTCAGGTGGGAAACCTTTAGCAATTACGGACTGCCTTAACTTTGGTAATCCAGAAAAGCCAGAACAATTTTACGAGTTAAGCAAGGCATGTGATGGTATTTCGGAATCTTGCCGTGTGTTATCTACTCCGGTCATCTCAGGTAATGTTTCCCTTTATAACGAAACGAACGGTCAAGCTATTTTACCGACACCAATGATTGGGATGGTTGGCTTGATTGAAGATGTGGCACATATTACGACACAAGATTTTAAAGAAACAGGTGACTTAATTTATATTATTGGGGATACTGCCGATGATTTCTCTGGCTCTGAAATTCAAAAAATGATGACAGGCGAGGTTTCAGGTACGCTGAACTTTGATCTGCAAGCTGAAAAAGAAAATCAGGAACGCGTACTAAAAGCAATCCAAGCCGGTCTGATTCAGTCCGCGCATGATTTATCTGAAGGTGGCTTAGCTGTTGCTCTTGTCGAGTCGGCTTTTGCTAATAATAAAGGAATTTCGGTTCATTTTGATGGCAAAGTATCACAACTTTTCTCTGAAAGTCAAGGTCGCTTTATTCTCTCAGTTCGCCCAGAAGATGAAAAGAATTTTGAAGAACTGATGGCAGGGAAAGCAAGCAAGTTAGGGCATGTTACAGACAAGTCAGAAATTAAAATTTCAGCAAAAGATGGTGAAATTTCCCTATCTACTGAAGAAGCGAAAGCGATTTATGAAGGAGCGATTCCATGCCTTATGAAGTAAAGTCCTTGAACGAAGAATGTGGCGTTTTTGGCATCTGGGGACATCCTGAAGCTGCACAACTGACTTATTTTGGACTTCATGCCTTGCAACACAGAGGACAAGAAGGTGCCGGTATTCTGTCAAATAATGATGGGCAACTTCAGCGGCATCGTGATTTAGGCTTGGTAACAGAAGTTTTTCGTCACGAAAAAGATTTACAAAAATTATCAGGGAAAGCAGCCATGGGCCATGTACGCTACGCCACAGCAGGTTCAGCAGAATTAAACAATATTCAGCCTTTTCATTTTAAATTTCAAGACACACAGCTTGGTCTAGCCCATAACGGTAACTTGACCAATGCCGTATCGCTACGACGTGAGTTAGAAGCACAAGGTGCTATCTTTTCTTCAAGTTCAGACACCGAAATTTTGGCGCATCTGATTCGCCGCAGCCATCATCCTGAATTTATGGGAAAAGTAAAGGAAGCCTTGAATACTGTTAAAGGTGGCTTTGCTTATCTCTTGATGACAGAAGATTCAATGATTGCAGCTCTTGATCCTAATGGCTTCCGTCCTTTATCTATTGGGAAAATGGCTAACGGTGCGCTCGTTGTAGCCAGTGAAACTTGTGCTTTTGATGTTATCGGTGCAGAGTTTGTTCAAGAAGTCAAACCCGGGCAGATTATCCAAATTAATGATCAAGGCTTGCATGTTGAGCAGTTTACAGATAAGACCAATACACAAATTTGTTCAATGGAGTATATTTACTTTGCACGTCCGGACAGTGTTATTGCAGGTGTCAATGTTCATACCGCACGTAAACAATCAGGGCGTATCTTAGCACGTGAGGCACAGGTAGATGCAGATATTGTTATTGGTGTGCCAAATTCGTCACTCTCAGCAGCATCCGGATATGCAGAAGAATCTGGATTACCTTACGAAATGGGCTTGATTAAAAATCAATATGTGGCGCGTACATTTATTCAGCCTACGCAAGAATTAAGAGAACAAGGTGTACGGATGAAGCTCTCGGCTGTTTCCAGTGTAGTCGAAGGTAAAAAGGTTATCATGGTGGACGATTCTATAGTACGTGGAACGACAAGCAGACGAATTGTGCGTTTACTTAAAGATGCCGGCGCTGCTGAAGTTCACGTTGTAATTGCGAGCCCACCGCTTGCTTATCCATGCTTTTATGGTATCGATATTCAAAAGCGAGAAGAGTTGATTGCAGCGGAACACTCAGTCGATGAAATTTGCCAAATCATTGGAGCAGATAGTCTTACTTTTTTAAGCCAAGAAGGATTAGTTGAGGCTATCGGACATGATAATCTGTGTCTGTCTTACTTTGACGGTATATATCCGACGCCACTTTACGATTACGAAGAAAATTACCTGAAATCTTTAGGAGGAAAAAATGTCTAAAAATGCTTATGCAAAGGCAGGAGTTGATGTTGAAGCGGGTTACCAAGTGGTTGATCGCATAAAAAAACACGCGGAAAAAACGAAAAGGCTGGGAGTTCTTGGAGGACTTGGAGGATTTGGAGCGGCATTTGATCTTTCAAAACTTGATGTTAAGGAACCAGTGCTTATTTCTGGAACAGACGGAGTAGGCACAAAGTTGATGCTGGCTATTGAAGCAGACAAACATGACACGATTGGGATTGATTGTGTGGCCATGTGTGTTAATGATATCGTTGCAGCTGGAGCAGAACCTCTCTACTTTCTTGACTATATCGCTACCGGGAGAAACCATCCGGAAAAGCTCGAAAAAGTAGTCGCAGGTGTTGCCCAAGGATGTTTGCAGTCAGGTGCAGCCCTGATTGGCGGTGAAACAGCAGAAATGCCAGATATGTATGATACAGATGATTATGACCTTGCAGGTTTTGCTGTCGGTATTGCCGAAAAGTCAGCCTTAATTGATGGCTGCAAGAATGTTGAGGCAGGTGATACCTTATTAGGGCTTCCTTCCTCCGGTATTCATTCGAATGGATACTCGCTCGTCCGGAAAATCTTTAAAGATTTTGATAAACAAGAAATTCTTCCTGAGCTGGAACGCTCCCTTGGAGAAGAGTTACTTGAACCCACTCATATCTACGTCCAAGAGCTCTTACCGCTCATAAAGGACAATATGATTAAAGGAATATCGCACATTACAGGAGGCGGTTTTTATGAAAATCTTCCGCGAATGTTTAGTGATCAATTAACAGCTGAAATTATAGAAGATAGCTGGGAGATTTTGCCTATTTTCAAAGCTTTGGAGAAATACGGTCAAGTTCCTCATGACGAAATGTTCCAGATTTTCAATATGGGAATTGGTATGGTCCTTGCGGTGGCCCCAGAAAAGGCTGAGGAAGTGAAGCAAAGAGTAAAATGCTACGAAATCGGAAAAATTACTCCACGTGTGAAACAAGCGGTAATTATAAAATGAGGATTGCCGTTTTCGCCTCTGGCTCAGGATCTAACTTTGAAGCTCTTGCTCAAGCTTTTCCCGCTGAAGTTCAGCTCTTATTCTCGGATAAGATTGAGGCTTATGCTCTACAAAGAGCACAGCAGCTCAAGATAGCTGCTGTCAGCTTTACCTTAAAATCTTTTGCTGATAAGCAAAGTTATGAAGAAGCCTTAGTTGCTTTGCTCCGTGAACATCAGATTGATTTGATTTGTCTTGCAGGTTATATGAAAATTGTTGGTCCTACTCTTTTGCAAGCTTATGAAGGTCGGATCATTAATATTCATCCATCATATCTGCCAGCTTTTGCGGGTTCAGCTCATGCTTTAGAGGAATCTTGGCAGGCTCAAGAAGGCTTAGGAATCACAGTGCATTGGGTGGATTCTGGAGTCGATACAGGAGAAATTTTAGCCCAGCAGCAGCTTGATTATTACCCAGAACTCGCCGAATATGAAAAAAAGCTCCATCAAATAGAGCATGAATTGTATATAAAAGTAGTAGAAGAGCTTATCAAAAAATAGTAAAAGCTATTATAAACTTAAAAATAGAAAAGGAATAAAAATGACTAAACGTGCGCTTATCAGTGTGTCGGATAAAAATGGAATTGTTGAATTGGCTGAGTCTTTAAGTAAACTCGGTTTTGAAATTATCTCAACTGGCGGAACTAAAAAAGCTTTGGATGAAGCAGGAATTGCAACCTTAGCGATTGAAGAAGTGACGCAGTTTCCGGAAATGATGGATGGACGTGTGAAAACATTACATCCAATGATTCATGGTGGACTTTTGGCACGACGTGATTTGGACAGCCATCTAGCTGCCTTAGAAGAGCACAATATTACACCCATTGACTTGGTTGTTGTCAATCTTTATCCTTTCAAAGAGACACTCTTGTCAGGAGCTGATCATCAAACAATTGTCGAGAATATTGATATTGGTGGTCCTTCAATGTTACGTTCTGCAGCAAAAAATCATGCAGACGTTACTGTTCTTGTTGATCCCACAGACTATGCTGCAGTTCTCCAAGAATTTAAAAAAGCTGGGGAAACCAGCTTAGAGCTTCGTCAACGTTTGGCTGCCAAGGTTTTTCGACATACTGCTGCTTATGATGCACTCATTGCACAATATTTAACAGAAAAGTTTTCTGATCATGAGGAAAAACCTGAAAAGTTGACACTGACCTATGATTTAAAACAAGGGATGCGTTATGGTGAAAATCCACAACAAGATGCAGATTTTTATGAAAATGCCCTTCCAACTGCTTATTCGATTGGGCAAAGTGTGCAATTACACGGTAAAGAATTATCTTACAACAATGTGCGTGATGCAGATGCAGCCTTGCAAATTGCGCGTGATTTTACGGAGCAACCAACTGTTGTAGCGCTTAAGCACATGAATCCTTGCGGCATTGGTCAAGGGGAGACGATTGAGCAAGCTTGGGATTACGCTTATGAAGCAGACCCTGTTTCAATCTTCGGAGGTATTGTCGTTTTAAATCGTCCAGTTGACCCAAAAACAGCTGAGAAAATGAGCAAAATCTTTTTAGAAATCATTATTGCACCAGCATTTTCTGATGAAGCTCTGGCAATTTTAACGAAAAAGAAAAATATTCGTTTGCTTTCGCTTGATTTTGAACAAATTGGTGCATCAGAAAGAGAACCGATGATTACAGGCGTGCTTGGCGGTGTTTTAGTACAAGAACAAGATGTTGTTACAGAACACCCAGAAAGTTGGACAGTAGTAACGCAAGTCCAACCAGATATGGAACAATGGGAAGCGCTAAAATTTGCATGGAAAGCGGTCAAGTATGTGAAGTCTAACGGTATCATTGTTACAAATGAACATCAAACACTTGGGGTTGGACCTGGTCAAACCAACCGTGTAGCTTCAGTGAAAATAGCAATCGAAGCCGCTCAAGAAAAAGGTCTAGATAATGCTGTGCTTGCCTCTGACGCCTTCTTCCCCTTTGCAGATAATATTGATGAGATTGCCAAATCTGGCATCAAAGCAATTGTACAACCGGGTGGTTCCGTTCGTGATCAAGAAGTCATTGAAGCCTGTGACAAGTATGGCATCACAATGATCTTTACAGGTGTGAGACATTTCCGTCACTAATAAAAAAAGCTAGACGAGAGTTTAGCTTTTTTATTAGTGTTTCTGCCGTCTCGAAAATTCAGTAAAGCGAAACTTATCTACCTGATGTCGGCTTTCCGTATACTGGAAAACATTATTATTGGCGAGATAAACATGACTGCGCACACTCACGACATGGCGATCCTTAGGGTTCAAATCCAAATAAGTTTTATCTTCATCATTGACAAAATCAATTGTGATTTCTTTTTGAGCATATGAAATATCAAGATGAACATGATCTTCGAGGTAAGCATATAGAGAAGACTTTACTTTTTCTCTGGTCATATCAGGTGCTGCAGAAGCTAAAATATAGTCGCGGTCTAGGATAACGAACTGCTCATCAATATTTCGTCGGCGGAGGATATGAAAAGCTTGAGAGCCTTCTTCAAAAAAAGAAAGTTCTGAGAGATCTTTATCTACAGTTATTTTTTCAAAAATTAATATTTCAGTGGTTGAGCTGAAGTTTAAAGAATCTTTGAGCTCTTTGAAAGAAGTTAACCCTGAAATGGGGAACATCAATCTCTCTCTGGGAATAACAATGGAGCCAAAGCCGTGACGGCGTTGAATAATCCCGTTTTCTTCCAAGATTTTGAGCGCTTGTCGTACCGTTGCACGGCTTGTTTGATAGAGCACTGTAAGCTGGTTTTCACTGGGCAAGAGCTCATTTTCGGGATATCTTCCTTCATGAATTTTTTTCTCCAAATCCCGAAGAATAATTTCGTACTTTTTCATAACCTAAGTGTAACAAAAAAGCACTTTAAGTTAAAGTAAAAATATAACCGCTTGCAAAACCGCTTTCATTTTGCTATTATAAACTTGTACGTACAAGTTGCAGTTTATTTTTATTAAAGGAGAATAAAAATGTTTGGTTTTGGAAAGAAAAAAAGTGTAAGTGAGGACAAGAACCTTTATACACCTTTAGCGGGTACAGTTATTGATTTGGAAAAGGTTTCCGACCCTGTATTTGCCAAAAAAGTTATGGGAGATGGTTATGCTATTGAACCCACAAGTAGTGACATTGTCAGTCCAGTAGCAGGAGAAGTCAGTCTAGTACAAGGACATGCTATCGGCTTCACGCGCGCAGATGGTTTAGAAGTGTTGCTTCATCTAGGAATTGATACAGTAAGTTTAAATGGACAACCTTTTCAGATTAAGGTTAAAGTGGGCGATATAGTCGACGGCGGCGATGCTCTGGGACAGGTCAATTGGAAAGAAGTGGAAGCAGCGGGTTTACCACTTACGAGTATGGTTTTAATTACAAATACAAATGAAAAGCTCGATAGTCTTACTGTTAAAAAAGGAATTGCTCAAGCAGGTGATCTGTTGGGTCAAGCAACTGCAAAATAAAAAGGAGAAATCATGGCAGATTACAAAAAATTAGCAACAGAAATTATTGCTGCTGTTGGTGGTGAGGAAAATATCACAAAGGTGATTCACTGTATCACACGCTTACGTTTCTATTTAGTCGACAAAGAAAAAGCAGACGATAAAAAACTTGAAGCAATGGATGGTGTAGCGGGGGTTGTCTACAATGCAAATTTGGGGCAGTACCAAGTCGTTATCGGTCAAGCTGTTGAGGATGTCTATGACGAAATTGTGGCCCAGCTGGGCAGTCGTGTCGTGGATGGCGAAAGTAGTGAAGAAGTCGAGGAAACAAAAGTTTCTAAAAATCCAATCATTCGTGCTTTTCAAGTTGTAGTTGGAACAATTACGGGATCAATGATGCCGATTATTGGTTTATTAGCTGCTGGTGGTATGATTAACGGGATTCTTAACATGTTTGTTAAAGGAAACCATATTTTTGAACTTATTAGTCCGACAGATCCAACCTATATTATTATTTCAACAATGGCGATGGCACCATTCTACTTCCTTCCTGTCTTGGTCGGCTATGCTGCTGCTAAACAGTTAGGTTCAGACCCATTTGTCGTGGCTGCAGTTGGTGGATTTATGATTCACCCTGCTTTACAAGGCTTAGTTGCAGCACCAAATGTTATTGAGAAAGGAGAGATTGTAGCTGGAAAAGCACCAGTCGTCATGGAATTATTTGGCGTAACTTTTAATACAAGTTATTTTAATATTCCTGTTAGCTTGCCAAATTATGCTTATACTATTTTCCCGATTATTGTAGCAGCTTGGATGGCTAAACCAATCGGTGCTTGGCTTAAGAAACACATGCCTTTAGCACTTCGCTCGATCTTTGTACCGATGATTACTTTCTTTGTTGTGGCTTCATTGGTACTCTTATTGGTAGGACCCGTAATTAGTATTGTTTCCTCTGCGCTTGCTTCAGTCATTACAGGCTTGATTAATCTTAATCTCACTATAGCAGGAGCAATTATTGGTGGACTTTACCAAGTTCTAGTTATCTTTGGTCTCCATTGGTTGGTTATTCCTATCTTGACTCAACAAATCGTAACAACAGGAGAATCAAACATTAATATGATTGTTTCCTTTACAATGTTGGCACAAGGTGCTGGTGCTCTAGCTGTCTTTCTCAAAACACGCCAACAAAGTCTCAAAGGGTTAGCTTTACCAGCAGCGATTTCGGCTTTTTGTGGGGTAACTGAGCCAGCCATGTATGGGATTAACTTGAAATATATTCGTGTTTTCATTATGAGTTCGATTGGTGCAGCTGCAGGCGCTGCGGTTGCTGGCTTATTTGATCTGCATATGTACGGCTTCTCAGGCTCACTTATTGGTTTCCCTAACTTTGCTGCAACGACAAATCCTTTGACTCATGCTGCAGGTAACCCTAACAACTTTATCTACTTTTGGATTGCGACAGCTGTTTGTATTGTTGTATCCATGACATTGGTTTGGTTCTTTGGCTTTAAAGATTCAGATACAATGGGAACAGGACTTGAAAAGAAAAACGTCTTTAAATCAGCCGTAAATAAATAAGAAACAAAAGGAAAAAACTATGACATTGAGTGAAAAAGTCATCTATCAAATTTACCCTAAATCATTTTTAGACACTACAGGAAATGGTATTGGTGATCTCAGAGGAGTAACGGAAAAATTACCTTATTTGGCGGAATTAGGAATCGATATGATTTGGCTTAATCCTTTTTATCCCAGCCCGCAAAGAGATAATGGTTATGATATTTCTGACTATACTAATATAGATCCAGTATTTGGTGATTTTAAAGATTTTGACCAAATGGTGGCACGTGGTAAAGAGTTAGGTATTGAATTTATGTTGGATATGGTTTTGAATCATGTTTCAACAGAACATGAATGGTTTAAAAAAGCACTTGCCGGTGATAAATATTACCAAGATTTCTTCATTCTTAGAGATGAACCTACGGATTGGGTGTCGAAATTTGGTGGCAATGCTTGGGCGCCATTTGGCGATACTGGTAAATATTATCTTCATCTTTATGATATTTCTCAAGCCGACTTAAATTGGCGTAATCCCAATGTTCGCAAAGAACTGTTTGAAGTTGTTAATTTTTGGCGTGGTAAAGGTATATCAGGCTTTCGCTTTGACGTGATTAACGTTATTGGAAAAGACGAAATACTTAAAAACAATCCAGAATTTGATGGGAAATTTGAGTATACTGATAGACCAATCACGCATGAATATTTGAAAATGCTCAATGCTGCTACTTTTGGCCAAGATGAACATGCCATAACTGTGGGAGAAATGAGCTCAACCTCAATTGAAAACAGTATTCTCTATACACAACCGGAGCGAAGAGAACTCAGTATGGTTTTTAATTTCCATCATCTAAAAACAGATTACAAAGATGGTGATAAATGGACCAAAGTTCCCTTTGATTTTCAAGCGCTCAAAGAGCTTTTCCATGAATGGGGCGAAAAAATGTCACAAGGTGGCGGCTGGAATGCTACTTTTTGGAATAATCATGATCAACCTCGAGCGCTCAATCGTTTTGTGGATGTGAAAAATTTCCGTATAAAAGGAGCAACAATGCTAGCAGCCGCGATTCACCTCAGCCGTGGCACACCTTTTATCTATATGGGTGAAGAAATTGGTATGATTGACCCTGATTATGATTCTGTTGCCGATTACCAAGACTTAGAAGCTTTGAATGCTTACGAAAGACTTTTGAAACAAGGAAAAACAGAATCCGAAGCGTTTGAAATAATCAGCAGTAAATCACGTGACAATTCAAGAACACCGATGCAATGGGACGATAGCGCAAATGCGGGCTTTAGCAAAGGAGAGCCATGGCTGAAGTTGGGCAAACATACCGACATTAATCTGAAAAGAGATAAAAACGGAGAAATCTATAATTTCTATAAAGAAATGATTCGTTTACGAAAAACGGAAAAAATTATTTCTGAGGGAGATTATAAAGCTGCACTTAAAGATTCAGAGCACATTTATGCTTTTGTACGTGAATATAAAGGCCAACTTTTACTTGTACTGAATAACTTTGCCAATCACAGCGTGAACTTTACTTTGCCACAGGGTTTTGAAGATGCAGAAGTCTTCGTTAATAACTATGATTCATATAAGTCTGAAACACTGGCACCTTATCAGTCGGTTGCTTTATTAGCCAGATAGTGACCGTTATAAAAGTCTCTTTTGTTGAAAAAATACGATGAAATCGTTAAACTAGAGCTATCATAAATTTTTAGAAAGAGATGAAAATGACTGTATTACTTTTTGACATAGACAACACACTTCTTGATTTTGATAAGGCAGAGTACATGGCTTTAGGCAAAATCTTTGAGCAATACCATATTGAAGATACAAAAGAAAACAGAGCCATCTACTCACGTGAAAATAAAGCACTTTGGCGAAGTCATGAAGCAGGAGAAATCAGTCGTGAAGAGCTTCTTTCTACACGTTTTGCTAATGCTTTTAGAGCTTTGGGAGTTAAAGAAGCTTACGATGCTTCGGCTGTTGATGCAGCTTACCAACTTCACTTGGCTCAAGGTCATGAATTGATGGACCACGCAATGGAACTTTTGGATTGCCTGGCGCAAGAAGCAACAGAAATGTACATTGTTAGTAATGGTACATCAAAAGTTTCTCGTCCACGAATTTTAGAGTCTGGCATTGCCGGATATTTCAAAGAAATATTTATCAGTGAAGAAATTGGAAAACACAAGCCATCAAAAGAATTCTTTGATTATGTATTTGAACATATCGATCATGCTGCGGATAAAGATTTTGCGATTGTTGGTGATACCTTAGCTACGGATATCCTAGGCGGAAAAAATGCAGGTATTAAAACAATTTGGTATAATCCTAAACACTTAGAGGCGCAAAAAGATTTAACACCAGATTGTGTTATCGAAGATTTATTAGAAATACCTTCTCTACCTGTCCTCGCTTGATAATTCCGAACAATGGAATAAGAATATATTTAGAAAAGCCCCCTGGGGCTTTTTCTTTTTCTCTAAATATCTTAAGATAGAAGTGAGAAGAAAGTGAGGAAATATGAGGGTTTTAGTTGTTGGCTCAGGTGGGCGTGAACATGCACTTGCACGAAAATTTGCAAAAAGTGAAAAAGTAGAGAAAGTTTTTATTTGCCCAGGAAATGTGGGTATGGCGGAGGAAAAGCTGGAAAATGTAGCTATTTCCGAACTTGAAAATCATCTGTTGGTAGACTTTGCGAAGAAGAAAAAAGTAGACTTGACTTTTGTTGGTCCAGAAACAGCATTGATGAACGGCATTGTGGATGCTTTCTTAGACGAAGGGTTGCTTATATTTGGACCGAGAGCTGAAGCTGCTCAAATCGAAGGCAGTAAAACTTTTGCTAAGTCAATAATGAAAAAATACGGCGTACCCACAGCAGACTACGAGAGTTTTACGGATCTCGGAAAGGCTCTAAATTACGTTGAGACAAAAGGTGCACCTATTGTTATCAAGGCAGATGGCTTAGCTGCAGGAAAAGGCGTCACAGTTGCCATGGATTTAGAAGCAGCAAAAGCTGCTTTAGAAGATATCTTCCAGACAAAAGCAGCAAAAGTTGTGGTAGAAGAATATCTTGATGGCGAAGAGTTTTCACTTTTTAGCTTAGTACATGATGGAAAGATATACCCGTTACCTATTGCGCAAGATCATAAACGTGCCTTTGATGGCGATCGAGGGCCAAATACAGGCGGGATGGGTGCTTATGCACCTGTACCTCATATTCCAAAAGCTGTAGTACAAGAAGCCATAGAAAAAATTGTTCAGCCAACTGTGGCTGGGTTAGAGGCGGAGAATAAGCCTTTTACTGGTATTCTTTATGCCGGATTAATATTGACATCCGAAGGTGTCAAAACGATTGAATTTAATGCTCGCTTTGGTGACCCAGAAACGCAAGTGGTTTTAGAAACAATTACCAGTGATTTTTTTGAAAATATAATGGATATCTTACAAGGACGTGAGCCAAACTTGATCTGTAATACTGAAGAAGTTACCTTAGGAGTAGTTGTAGCAAATCAGGGCTATCCCGATGCTTCAACAAAGAGTGTTGTTCTACCAGAGCTACAGGATTTGAACTGTTATTATGCTGGGGTTATAAGAAAAGATGGTCAGCTCCTTTCAAAAGGGGGACGCATATACATGGTTACCGAAACCGGCAAAGAGATAAAAAGTATTCAAAAATCACTTTACGAGAAATTAGATAAGTTAGACAATACAGGGATGTTTTATCGTAAAGACATTGGAAATAAAGGAGTATAAAAATGGCAGATGTTGCAGTAATTATGGGATCACTTTCAGATTGGGAGACAATGAAACAAGCGACTCATATTTTGGAAGAGTTCGGTATCGATGTTGATAAAAAGGTCATTTCCGCTCACCGGACACCAGAAATTATGATGAATTTTGCGAAAAATGCGGAGCAACAAGGCTATAAGCTCATAATTGCTGGCGCAGGAGGTGCGGCACATTTACCTGGAATGGTTGCTGCAATGACACTTCTTCCTGTTATTGGTGTGCCTATTCAGTCACGTGCCTTATCTGGCTTAGATAGCCTTTACTCCATCGTCCAGATGCCAGGTGGAGTTCCTGTTGCTAGTATGGCTATAGGCACTTCAGGAGCCAAAAATGCAGCTCTCTATGCTATTCAGATTTTGGCACTTGCTGATAAAAGCTTAGTAGAAAAATTGAAAAAATATAGAAAAGAAGCAGCCGATATATCAGTCTCTTCAACTAAAGAATTGTTGTAAACTTTTAATTTAAAAACGAGCGTAATATTTGTAAAAATATTTTGATTTTAGTAAACAAAAATCCGGATAATATGCGGATTTATTTTTAAACTATCCGAAAAGAATAGGGAGAACAAAGAAAAATGGCCTATAATAAGAATATGCAACATAAGAAAAAAACAATTGGAATTATTGGTGGTGGGCAGTTGGGCCAAATGATGGCTATTTCTGCACAATATATGGGCCATAAAGTGATTACACTCGATCCAAATCCGAACTGTTCCGCAGCAAAGTGTTCGGATGAGTTGATTATTGCGGAATATGATGATGTTGATGCGCTTCTTAAGCTAGCTTATGCTTGTGATCTGATAACCTATGAGTTTGAAAATGTATCGGCTAGCGCTTTACATCAGCTTGATGCCTGTGTCGCTATTCCGCAAGGCATTCGATTATTAGAAATTACGCAAAATCGTCGGTTAGAAAAAGAGTTTTTAGAACAATGTGGCGTGAAAATAGCCCCGTGGAAACTCGTAGAAAATGCTCAAGATCTTCCAGAGCAAGTAACAAAAAAACAAGTATTAAAAACAACAATGGGCGGCTATGATGGACACGGTCAAGTTGTTTTGAAATCTGATGAGGATTTGAAAGAGGCCATGAAGTTAGCAGAGAGTGCAGAATGTGTACTGGAGGAATTTGTTGATTTTGATTGTGAGATTTCTTTAATTATTAGTGGGAATGGTAAGGATTTTGTGACCTTCCCCCTTTGTCAAAATGAACATATTAATAATATTCTACACCGTACCATTGCTCCTGCTCCCGTACCTCTTGAGGTCAGCGAAAAGGCTAAAGTTTTGGCGCTGGCGATAGCTAAAGAGCTCCAGCTTTCAGGGACACTTTGTGTAGAAATGTTTCTGACAGCAGCGGGCGAGATTTATGTAAATGAGCTTGCCCCACGTCCTCATAACTCTGGACACTATACAATAGAGGCGTGTGATTTTTCACAATTTGACTTACATATCAAGGGAATTCTCGGCGAGGAATTGCCGCAACCTCGCCTATTGAAAAAAGCCATTATGCTCAATATTCTGGGACAAGATGTTCCCCAAATGGAGCAATTGGCTCATAAAAGGCCTGAATGGCATATTCATGATTATGGAAAGCTAGAAGCGAAGATTGACAGAAAAATGGGTCATGTGACGATACTGACAGATGATTTTACAGAAAGTCTGAAAGAAATATCCCGTTTAAAAATATGGGAATGATTTACAGGAAGGAAGAAGAGGATGCACACAATCAGGCTGTCGATGGAAAGTCGAAAAACAATTTTTCGAATCGAAACGCTGAGTGAAGAAATAAATCCCGAATGGACACTTATTTTTCGCAGGACATTCAAAAATAGACTGGTAAGTTATTTAGAAGAGCAAGAGAAAATGAAGCGTGGTCTTTTGTTTCAAGGAGAGACAACTTTCTGGCTACAACATTCCGCTATGCAGGCAACTTTATTTGTACCGCTGGCTTCACATGATGAAAAAATTAGGGATATTATCGTCCACTTATTAAAGCTACATTTTGAGTTTATCAATGCAAATTATTCTTCTTTAAAAACAAAGTGCAATCCTTTAAGTTGCTCGGAAATTTATCAGTTAGCGTATACATTACAGATGGCTTATATCTTTTATTTACGGACAGAGGAAATTTGTCAGTTTAGTCTGCTCTTCACTTCAGCTGCAGCACGAGTTTTAAACGTTTGGGAACAAGGGATAATACGTTCAAACTTAAATGGAGTGATGGGAAAGAATCTATGTATCGAGGCAGCCACTAAATTAGCAGAAATCTTTAGCAATGTTACGCGACACACTGACTTAAGAAACCAGGCCTCTAGGGTTGTTACTCTTTTAGAAAAAACGAAAAGTATCCCTATATCTGAAGACCAGGAGCTTTTTCAAAAAGGAATCGATACAATATCTTCTTATAAAAAAGAAGAAGTGCTCAACGAGCTTCTTAAAAAGATAAAGCAAGAACAAGTGGTAGGAAGCTTATCAGAACTGTACTTTTGCCAGCTCCTATTAAATTATTTTAAAATATAGAAAATGTGTCTCAGAAGAGAGGCATTTTTTTAATGCAAGTTGCTTGAAAATTATGTAAGACATGATATAATGAAGATAAGATTTACAAGTGTAAACACTAACTCAAGGAAAATAATTATGACAAAACTAAATTCGGAATTTGCACTGGGAGGGATACACCATGTTACGGCGATTACTTCAAGTGCCCAAAAGACCTATGATTTTTTTACAAATATTTTAGGACTGCGACTGGCAAAACTTACCGTTAATCAGGATGACTACGACACCTATCACCTTTATTTTACGGATGAAGAGGGCAATCCTGGAACGGATATGACATTTTTTGATTTCCCTGGAATAGGTGCAGGTAGCCACGGTATCAATAGCATTGACCGTATTTCTTTTCGTGTTGCTCAAGATATATCTTTAGAATACTGGCATCAAAGATTTGAAGCGGCAGCTGTGCCACATAGTTTGGTGGCAGAACGCTTTGGTAAAAAATATCTTGAGTTTGAGGATTTTGATGGTCAGCGGTACCAATTGATTTCCGACGAAAAAAATCAAGGTGTCCTTGCTCCAGGTAAACCTTGGCAACTTTCAAATGTAGAAGCTGAGCATGCTATTGTAGGCTTAGGACCTGTTTTCATTAAGCTCGCAGAAGTAAATATTATCCATCAATTGCTCGCAGAAGTTTTTGGATTTCGCAAGAGTGCTACTGAAAATAATTTCACTCTTTTTGAGGTAGCGAAGGGGGGCAATGGTGCTTCTATTATCATTGATCAGGATAAAGAAGCACAGAGAGCATATCAAGGCTATGGCACGGTTCATCATGTCGCATTTCGTACAGCTAATCCTGATACCCTTAGATATTGGATTGAGCGTGTCAAATCTTATATGATGCCTCACTCGGGATTCGTAGAACGTTTTTATTTTTCCAGTGAATATGTAAATGTTGCACCCGGTGTGCTTTTCGAAATCGCTACAGATACTCCGGGTATTGCTGCCTTAGATATGGTACGATCCGGGCAAGCCAAGGTTGATAGTTACGAAGAAGCGCTCGTAACCTCAGGCTTTTGGATAGATGAGACTTCAGACGAGGCAGGTCTCTCACTAAGTTTGCCTCCGCATCTCTTTCCAGGAGCAGAAGCGGAAAAGGCACGAACTGCAGCTGCTTTACGACGTTTGGATACGTCAGATGCATTTCGAGATAGAAAATTAGAACCACTGTGGACCATGGAAAAAATTAAAGAACGTCGTATAGGGAGAAAGAATGAAAGTATTTAAACCAGAAGATATGAGCAGTACTGATGCTTACAAATTAATTTCAGGACTCGTTATTCCAAGACCGATTGCATGGCTGACAACCCAAAATTCTACAGGGCTTGTCAACGCAGCGCCCTTTAGCTTTTTTAACGTTGTATCAAAAGATCCAGTCATTGTATCCATTGCTATGACAGAGATGAAAGATTCTGTTAGAAACCTTTTGGAAACAAAGGAAGGTGTCATCCATCTGGTCAATATGGATAATGTTGAAGCTATGAATCAAACATCAGCACCTCTCACTGCTACAGAAAGTGAAATTGAAAAATTCGACATTAAAATTACAGCATCAGAAGAAGTAAAAGTACCTGCTATAGAAAATGCTAAAGCCCGTTTAGAGGTTGTGCTCCATCAGCATATTCCAGTAGGAAAAACAAGCCAATTAATGCTCTTAGAAGTAAAAAATATTCTTATGGATGATTCTGTCATTGATGAGGAAAGACTCTATATTAAAGCGAAAGAACTTGATCCCATTGCGCGCTTGTCAGGGAGAGCCTATACGAGCTTAGGTCATACATTTGAAATTACACGACCAACAAAGTAAGTGCTTCTAATTAAAGTAGAAACTAAATTTTTCTTTAATTTTCCAACCATATTATTATCTTTTTCTCTCTTTTTAATTTAAAATATAATTATACAGGAATTAAATTGATAATTTTAGAAAAGGGAGGCTTTTTATGAGAGAAAAATACAAAAACATTTTGGTAGCTGTTGATGGTTCAGAACAATCTGACAAAGCAGTACGTGAAGCTGTAAAAATTGCAGCACGCAATGAAACATCGCTATTTGTTTTGAATGTCAAAGACGATGTGCGACTTTATGGTTCAGCTTATGGTGTACCACTTATCTTGGAAAATTTAGAAGAGCAATCACGGGCAATCATTGAAAGAGCTTCTGAAATTATCAAGAAACAGGTAGAGTTTAAGGCATATCGAGTGGAAGGTTCCCCCAAAAAAGAAATCGTAGATTTTGCTCAAGCAAATGATATTGATTTGATCGTTATTGGTGTTACTGGTAAAGGCGCCTTTGACCGTTTATTAGTTGGTTCTACAACAGCATATGTTATTGATCATGCGCGTTGTAACGTTATGGTTGTCAAATAAGCAAAAAAGCCCTCCCAAGGAGAGCTTTTTTGCTTATAAAATTTTTTTCTGAATTCTGAGTCGTTTTCCTTAAAAAAAAGGGCGAAGCATTATATAATAGTTTTTACAGGAAAAATAAGTAAAAGGATTTTATAATGAAAAGAGTTGTATTTGGCCTGGTTGCAATTATAGTTTTAATAGTTGGAAATTCTGTATGGCACAATTCAGAGCATGGTGGCAAGAATTTATTCGTTAAAATTCAAGAAGATGAAAAAATTGAAATGAAAAAATCGGATAATGGTCATGTTACAAAATATAAATATTCCGTCATTGGATTTGATGAAAAAGGAAAATAGCAAGAAATAAAGCTTACGGCACAATATAGTTTAAAACATTATGACTATTTGAAAGTCGTAACCAATAAGAAAAAAGGCGTTTTGAGTTGGAAAGAAGTTAAAAAGCAAGAAATTCCTAAAAACCCCCTGTTCGAACTTGAAAAAGCTTAAGTTAACTTGCATTAATTCTTTGATAAAATAAAATTATTTAACACTTGCGATAACGCTTTCTTGATGTTATAATAGCAGTGTAAAAAATAATAAACTCTATCCCTCAGCAATAAGGTTGGGGGATTATTTTGTGCCAAATTTAATGATTCAGACAAAAGAAAAACCGCTCTGTTGAGCGATTTTTTATTTCTATTTTATTTGTTTTACCTAGGAATTATTCCCACTCAACAGTTGCAGGTGGTTTAGAGGTAATATCGTAGACGACGCGGTTGATATGATCCACTTCATTAACGATACGTACTGAAATTTTTTGTAAAACATCCCATGGAAGTTTGGCGAACTCTGCTGTCATACCATCGATAGAAGTGATGGCACGGATAGCGAGTGTATAGTCATAAGTACGAATATCGCCCATTACACCGACTGAACGAACGCCAGTATTAACAGTGAAATATTGCCATACATCACGGTCTAATCCAGCAGCAGCGATTTCTTCACGAAGAATAGCATCTGAATCACGGACGACCGCGATTTTCTCAGGTGTCAAGTCACCCATAACACGAATGGCAAGACCAGGTCCTGGGAATGGTTGACGCCATACAATCTCATCAGGCATACCAAGTTCTGTACCAAGGGCACGAACTTCGTCTTTGAAGAGAGTATTTAAAGGTTCAATCAATTCGAACTGCATATCTTCTGGCAAGCCACCAACATTGTGATGTGATTTGATTGTTTGAGCAGTATCTGTTCCTGACTCAATGACATCTGTATAAAGTGTACCTTGAGCGAGGAATTTAACATCTTTAAGTTTAGAAGCTTCATCATCAAAGACGTAAACAAATTCGTTACCGATGATTTTACGTTTTTTCTCTGGGTCAGACACACCAGCTAACTTATTCATGAAACGTTCTTCAGCATTAACACGGATAATATTTAAGCCGAATTTGTCTCCCAACATGTTCATCACTTGATCACCCTCGCCTTTACGAAGGAAACCATGGTCCACAAAGATTGAAGTCAATTGGTCACCGATAGCACGTTGTAAGAGCACACCAACTACAGATGAGTCTACACCACCAGAGAGACCAAGCAAGACTTTTTTGTCTCCCACTTGTTCGCGGATTTTTTCAATTTGCATGTCAATGAAGCTCTCCATTGACCAATCACCCTTAGCGCCACAAATATTTAAAGCAAAGTTGCGAAGCATATCTGTTCCGTATACAGAGTGACGTACTTCAGGGTGGAATTGAATACCGTAAATGTTACGTTCTGTATTTTCAACCGCTGCAAATGGGCTGTTTGGAGAAGTAGCAACCACATGGAAGCCTTCAGGGATTTCAACAACACGGTCACCGTGGCTCATGAGAACATCTTGTGTTTCAGGAGTATGAGCGAAAAGTTCAGATTTTGCTTTAAGTTCGATAGGTGCAACACCATATTCGCTTTCAGAAGCACTCTCAACTTTACCACCTAATTTGTGACTAATCAGTTGCATACCATAGCAGATACCTAAAATAGGTAATCCAAGTTCGAAAATTTCAGGATCAATATCAAATGAACCCTCGTCGTAAACAGAGTTAGGACCCCCAGAAAGTACAATCCCCAAAGGGTTTATTTCACGGATTTCTTGAGCTGTGACTTTGTGACTCATCAGCTCTGAGAAAACACCGATTTCACGAATGCGACGCGCAATCAATTGATTATATTGACTACCATAGTCAAGAACGATAATTTTTTCAAGTTGTTTATCAGACAAGTGGGCCTCCTAAAAATTAATATTAAAATATTTTATCATAAAAGAACGGATTATAAAAACGTTTGATACAAAAATACAGCATTTTTAATTAAAGAGTAAATTAATGTTATGTTTTTTCAAAACTTTTTCAAATAAATTTTATCAATGTAATGATTCTCTGTTTTGTGTAAGATGACTTCTGCACGATTGCGAGTGGGCTCAATGTAGTCACGCAAATTAGGCAAATTTGTATTGGCCCAAGTCTGACGCGCTAGCTGCATCACTTCATCGTAAGGCATTTTTGTAAATTGGTGATAATAATTATTTGGATCATTTTCGGCAAGTTTGAGTAGACTGTCAAAACGCTCCAAATACCATCTTTCAATCACAGCTTCATCCGCATCGACATAAATAGAAAAATCATAAAAATCACTAACATACAGATGCTCGCTCTGTGGATTTTGGAGAACATTTATCCCTTCGACAATTAAGATATCAGGTTGATCAATTGTTTGAGTTTGATCTTTGAGTATATCGTAATTTTCGTGCGAATAAATCGGAATCTCACAAGTTTCGCCGTTCTTTACGCGGTAAAGAAAGTTTAAGAGGTGCTCCATGTCATAACTTTCAGGGAATCCTTTACGGTCTAACATGTTTCGCTCTTCTAAAACGGCTGTAGGATAAAGAAAGCCATCGGTTGTCACAAGCTCTACGCTTAATTTTTTAAATTCACGGGACAAAAGAAGTTGAACAAGGCGTGCTGCAGTCGATTTTCCAACTGCAACAGAACCGGAGATTCCGATAATTAATGGCGGCGTTTTAACAATTTTTTGTAAAAATAAGCCTTTTGAAAAGCTTAAATCTTCAATATTTTTCTTATAGAGGCGGACCAGATAAATTAAAGGCAAGTATACATCGATAACGTCTTGGAGTGAAATTTCATCATTGAGTGAACGAATGGCATCGAGCTCCTTATTTGTCAAAGGCACGATTGAAGAAAGGTAGAGATTTTGCCAAGTTTCTCGCGAAATTTCATCATAATTGATGAATTTATTCATAAGGATATTTTAGCATATTTTGCTTGTAGGCTGTGTTTAGAGACTTGTTTTAACAGCAAGATTAACTTTATAAAATTATCAATAAAGCCCTAAACCTAAGCAGTATCTAAGGTAGGAAGCTCCGACTTGCTTGAAAAAACAAGATTATAATGTAAGGGTTTTCTAATCCTTCCTCTCTATCTGTAAAGGTTTTCCCAGAAAAAATGAAATATTTTGTGATAAAATAAACTGTAATGGTAAAAACAAATATGTATTATGAAGACAATCGAGATTTAGCACATGACGTGCAGGAACTATCGGTTGAACTTTTAGGGCTTCCCCTCCACTTTCTGACAGATGCAGGTGTATTTTCTAAAAACGCTATTGATTACGGTTCACGTGTTTTACTGGATAATTTTCAACCAGAAGGAGCGAAGACTTTGCTTGATGTCGGTTGTGGTTATGGTACCCTAGCTTTAACTTTAGCAAAAAAATATGGCTTGAAAGCCACACTTGTAGATGTAAATAGCCGTGCTCTTGATTTAGCTAAGAAAAATGCTGATAAAAATAATATAGAAGTTAATGATATTTTTTTATCAAACATATATGATCAGGTTGAAGGAAAGTTTGATGCTATTATTTCTAATCCCCCGATTCGTGCGGGGAAAGAAGTGGTACACACTATTTTATCCGACGCCTATGAGCATTTAAATGACGGTGGGCATTTAACGATCGTCATTCAGAAAAAACAGGGAGCGCCCAGTGCGCAAAAGAAAATGAAGGATGTCTTTGACAATTGTGAGATTGTCGCCAAAGATAAAGGATATTACATTTTAAAAAGTTATAAGGAGAAACTATGACCTACAGAATGGTAGACCTGATTCAAAAAAAACGTGATGGCGGCCACTTTGAGAAAGCAGAAATCGATTGGCTTATCTCTGGTTATGCAACGGGTGAGGTTCCGGATTACCAAATGGCAGCACTTGCTATGGCAATTTATTTTAAAGGCATGACGACAGAAGAAACAGCCAACTTAACCATGGCCATGGTTGCTTCAGGTAAAGAATTTGATTTATCGGCTATTCCTGGTGTGAAGGTAGACAAACACTCTACTGGCGGTGTAGGTGATAAAGTAACGATTATTTTAGCACCTTTAGTGGCAAGTTTTGATGTCCCTGTCGCTAAAATGTCCGGCCGTGGTTTAGGACATACTGGTGGAACATTAGATAAGTTAGAATCCATTCCCGGATTTGAAATTGAAAAAACAGAAGAAGACTTTATCACCCAAGTGAAGAATTCCGGAATTGCGGTGATTGGTCAGTCTGATGAGTTGGTTAAAGCAGACAAGCTTCTCTATGCCCTTCGGGATGTGACAGCCACAGTAGATATTATCCCATTGATTGCAAGCTCGATCATGTCTAAGAAAATTGCTTCTGGGTCAAATGCCATTTTGCTTGATGTGACTGTCGGCGACGGTGCTTTCATGAAGAATATCGAAGATGCGCGTCTCTTGGCTCGCACGATGGTAGACTTAGGAAAAGCTGTTGGCCGTGAAACGGTAGCAGTTTTGACCAATATGAACCAGCCTTTAGGCTATGCTATTGGTAATCGTAATGAAATTACGGAAGCCGTAAATACGCTAAATGGCAAAGGTACACCAGAATTCCGTCACTTTATTGCGGAACTGGCTCAAATTATGCTTGGATTAGCAGGTGTAGAAAAAACCATTCCAGAAATCATTGAAAATCTTGATAATGGTAAAGCTTATGGTAAATTCCTTGCTATGTGTGAAGCGCAACACGGAGATGCAACAGCATTTAACCATTTGACTGCAGAGTTAAATGTGGCACATACTGTTGAGATTTATGCTGAGCGTGATGGTTTTATCTCACAAGAAAAAGCAATGGGAGTCGGTATTGTTGCGATGAAGCTAGGATCTGGAAGAGCAACCAAGACAGATACAATCGATTTTGAAGCAGGTATTAATCTTGCGAAAAAAGTAGGCGATTCAGTCCAAAAAGGCGATCTTATTGCTACACTTTATAGCAATCGTGCAATTTCTTCCGATTTGATTGCGGAGTTTAAAGATAATATCGAAATTTCTGACCAGCAAATCCATGCACCTGAAATTTTGGAAGTTATTCGCTGATGAAAAATGAACTTCCCCCTATTCCTAACGGAATAAAAGCTCTCCAAAGTGTAACAGCTGCTGTACTTGGCGCAATTGGAATGAATCTTTGGGCACATAATACGCTGCTTAAAGTTACACTTTTTATCCTTATCTTTATCTCGGTTTATACGATTATTGGTATGCTTTACCTTAAAAATCGCAAGCCCAAATAAATTTTAATGTTCACAACTAAAGCGTACTTGAAAGTCCGCATAATAAATAATAACTAGGAGAAGACCTAAAAATGAAAATCAATCAATACATTGACCACACAATCCTCAAAGCAGATGCAACACAAGAAAAAGTCCAAGCTATCATTGATGAAGCAAAAAAATACGAGTTTGCAAGTGTTTGTATCAATCCAACATGGGTAGCATTTGCTGCTGAACAACTTAAAGATGAAGTTTCAAAAGTATGTACAGTTATCGGTTTCCCTCTCGGGGCAAACACTTCAGAAGTCAAAGCCTTTGAAGCTGTAGATGCAATCAAAAAAGGTGCAGACGAAGTGGATATGGTGATTAATATTGGTGCAGCTAAAGACGGTAAATGGGACTTAGTGGAAAGTGATATTGCAGCAGTTAATGCTGTTAAAGATGGCCGTATCCTTAAAGTTATTATCGAAACAAGTCTTTTGACAGATGAAGAAAAAGTCAAAGCTTGTCAAGCAGCACAACGTGCAGGCGCAGATTTTGTTAAAACATCAACAGGATTTTCAACAGCTGGTGCCAAAGTTGAAGATGTAAAATTAATGCGTGAAACGGTCGGACCTGATATGGGTGTCAAAGCTTCAGGCGGTATCCGCAATCTTGAGGATGCCAAAGCCATGATCGCAGCTGGTGCAAACCGCTTGGGCTGTTCTTCAGGTGTCGCAATCATGGAAGGTGAAACTGCTAATGCCAGCTACTAAAGAACTTATTGAAGCAGCACGTGAAGCGAGCAGTCATGCTTATGTCCCTTACTCCAACTTTCCTGTAGGTGCAGCGCTTGTAACTACCGATGGTAAAGTTTACCAAGGGTGTAATATTGAGAATGCGAGCTTTGGCTTGAGCAATTGCGCGGAGAGAACAGCTATTTTTAAGGCTGTATCCGAAGATCATTTGGAATTTTCAAGTCTGTATATTTATGGAGAAACTGCCGCTCCAATCAGTCCTTGTGGTGCATGTCGCCAAGTCGTTTCTGAATTTTGTGAAGCTGATATGCCAGTGTATCTTCTCTCAAAAACGGGAGAAGTCAAAGAGACATCAGTGGGTCAATTGTTGCCTTATTCCTTTAAAGAACTGGAATAAAATTCTAAAATTGACAGAAAAAAAGCTATTTCCGAACAAAGATGTGGATAAATCCCACATCTTTCTTTTTGGCTTGAATTAATATGCAAAATATCTTAAAATGAACTTATACATAAAAACTCTTACTTGCGAGAGTTTTAAAAATTTTTAAATTTGGAGGAAAACGTTTCCATGAATAAACGTATTTTCGCAGTTGGTGCTCTTGCACTTGCATCAGTAGCAGTTCTGGCAGGTTGCCGTGGACGTGACGCAGCTTCAGGTGGTGAAGCCAAAACAGATCTCAATGTAGCGATGATTACCGATACTGGTGGTGTTGATGACCGTTCATTCAACCAATCAGCTTGGGAAGGTTTGCAAGCATGGGGTAAAGAGAACAACCTTTCAAGAGGTAAAGGTATCAACTATTTCCAATCTAACTCAGCTTCTGACTACACAGCTAACTTCAACTCAGCTGTATCTGGTGGATATGACTTAGTCTTTGGTATTGGATTCGGCCTCCAAGAAGCAACTTCACAAGCTGCTAAAAACAATCCAGATACTAAATTTGCAATTATTGACTCTGTGATTGAAAATCAAGAAAACGTTGTTTCAGCAACATTTGCTGACCAAGAATCAGCTTATCTTGCCGGTGTTGCAGCAGCAAAAACAACAAAAACTGACCATGTTGGCTTCATCGGAGGGATTGCGTCAGATATCATCACAGCCTTCCAAGTTGGCTTCCAAGAAGGTGTTAAATCTGTCAATCCAAACATCAAAGTAGATGTTCAATATGCAGGTTCATTTAGCGATGCAGGTAAAGGTAAAACTATCGCTTCAGCAATGTACTCTGGTGGCGCAGATATTATCTATCAAGCAGCCGGTGGTGTAGGTACAGGTGTATTTACAGAAGCACGTGTTCTTAACGAAACAAAGAACGAAGCAGATAAAGTTTGGGTTATCGGTGTTGACCGTGACCAAGAAGACGAAGGTAAATTTAAATCTAAAGATGGTAAAGAATCTAACTTCGTATTAGCTTCTACACTTAAAGAAGTAGGTAATGTTGTCAAAGACGTTTCAAACAAAACTAAAGACGACAAATTCCCTGGTGGTGAAATTCTTAAGTACGACTTGAAAAACTCAGGTGTAGCTCTCGCTCGTAACAATACTTCAGATGAAGCATGGAAAGCTGTTGAAACTGCTAAAGAAAAAATCATCAATGGTGAAATCACAGTCCCTGCAAAATAATTATACCAATTATGTAAATCAGCTATTATAGCTGGTTTTTTATTTGAAATTGGTATATAATAATAAAAAAACAAGGCAGAGGGAGACACCATGCAAAGAAGCAATGTTCCAAATTATATAAGAATTCATGACGCGATAAAAGAAGAAGTTGAAAAAACAGTTTGGAAGATTGGTGAGCGGCTGCCGAGTGAACGAGATTTGGCTGAGCGCTTTGGTGTAAGTCGAATGACTGCGCGACAAGCAGTAACGTCACTTGTAGAGGAAGGAATCCTAGAGCGCCGTGTGGGGAGTGGGACGTATGTTGCCAGCCGCCGAGTGCGCGAAAAGATGCGGGGCACAACATCCTTCACAGAAATTATTACTGCTCAGGGAAAAACACCGTCAACTGAAGTTTTAAGTTACCTCAAAACTTTGCCTAACGAAGTCGAGTGCGAGAAGCTGGAAATTTCGAAAGAACAAATGATTATCCGGATGGAACGTGTGCGTTATGCAGATCAAGTACCGATCTGTTATGAAGTTGCAAGCATTCCGTATGATTTGGTAAAATCTTTCGAGAAGAAAAATATTACCTCTAACTTTTTTAATACACTGACACAAGCAGGTTATGAAATTGATCGCAGTCAACAGATTATTTCTGCCAAAAAAGTCAGCACCGAAGTTGCTGAATACCTTAAGATTAAGTCGGGCGATGCTATTTTAGGATTGACGCAAATTTCTTATTTGTCCGATGGTCGCGCATTTGAGTATGTCCTCTCTCAGTATGTTGGGGAGCGTTTTGAGTTTTATTTGGAACGCTAAAAGAAAAAAAGACTCTCTTTAGAGAAGTCTTTTTTCTTTTCATAAAGTAACAGTAAATGTCGTTCCTTTACCAGGCACGCTGATTACCTCAATATGTCCTTGAAGTTCTCTGACGTTTTTATCCACGATAGACAATCCTAGACCAGTTCCTGTGACTTGGGCACGGCTTTCATCTACGCGGTAGAAGCGTTCAAAGATACGTGATTTTTCAATTTCTGTTAAACCAGGACCGTTATCTGTGACGGTGAAAACAACTTTTTTCTTGTTTTGATGGAGACCAACGTAGATTTTTCCATGGTCATCTGTATATTTGATGGCGTTTTCAATCAAATTTTCAAAAATACTATGCACCATCTGACGGTTGGTAACTTGAGAGATAGGAGCAATGTCTGTCTGAAGTGACAGGTGCTTTTCATCAAGCAAGGGTTGTGAAGTGTTTAAGATCTCTTCGACAAGGGCGGAGAGATTGATTTTTTTCTTGTCAATATGAATGTTTTGCTTGGTTAGGAGTAACGTGTCTTGAACCAAAGCAATCAAGCGTGAACTTTCTTTGCTGATAATATGAGAAAACTCGTGACGGTCTGCTTCCGAAAGTGTGTCGTCTTTTAGTAACTCAGCGAATCCTTTAATTGAAGTTAGAGGTGTCTTCAGTTCGTGACTAACATTAGCAATCAGTTCGTTGTGGGCATTTAGTGTTCGTTTAAACGCAGTTATATCAAGTAAAGTGACTAAAAAACGATTGTCCAAGTCTGGCAGAGGAGAAATACGTACCTGATAATAAGCGTTGATGTTTTCAAAGTAAAAGTTCTTTTCTTGTGTTGTCGGATTGAGCATCTTATCCACTAAGAAACTTAAAAAGTCAGCATAAGGACTGAAAATATCAAGGTTATGTGTATCCGCAAATTCATTTTTGAAAGCAGCATTTGTTTTACGAATTTTTCCTTTAGCATTGTAAATGAAAATAGGAAATTGAAACAGTTCAATGAATTCGTAAATGTTCTCTTTCTTTTCACTGTGCGATAAAATCTGATTTTGGATGTATTCGCCTAGAGAGTTTAGCGCCAGAGTTACTTTATCATCGTTTTCGCTCATCAAGTAACTCTGCGTGAGCGGGCTACGTTCGATATTTTTAATTTTAGCAACAATATCTTGAGTGAAAAGATAATTACGTCTGGCATGAACAAAGACGTAAGAAGCACAAGCAAGATAAACAATTAAAGCAAAACCACCGACCATTAAGTTGGTAAACCAAGGCGAAGTTCGACTGTCTTCAGCATGAAGATAACCTGTTATCACACCGTCAACACGGATAGGGCTTGTAATTTCAATAGTATGACGGCTGACAGACTGTGCATAGTCTGCACCCTCTTCAATTTTTGCGGTCTCCTGGTTGTGTGTACCTGCTGGAAGATACTGAAACTTGTTAGGAAGCGCAGAATTTGGATTTTCTGCGAGGAGTGTTTTTGTAGTGTCGATAGTGTGCAAGACACGATTGGTGTCGGTTTTTAGAATCTGTATGTTGAGAAAAACAAGCAGAATCACAGTCGCAACAAGATAAATGATTGTCGAGATGACAATATTTTTTAGCTTAATCTTTTTCATCAGAGAAGTAGTACCCAAATCCTCGTTTTGTTTTTATAAATTGATTGTCTAACTTTTTACGAATTTTGCTGATTAAAACGTCAATGGTTCGCGTTTCGGCAGCGGAAGAAATGCCCCAAAAGTGCTGCAACAATTCTTCACGCGAAATCACATCGCCTGAGCGTTCAATTAAAAGCTCTAAAATTTCAAATTCACGTTTAGTTAGCTCTAAAGGTTGTCCATCAAAGATACAAACTTTTTTAGTGAAATCAAGCTCCAATCGGTCAAATTTAATACCAGATTTTTCCGCGGATTTTTCGTTTTCAATCGTTTTATTATAGTGCTGGTGGCGTCGAATGAGTGCATTTACTCGGACAATAATCTCCTTCATAGGAGTTGCTTTATCCAAGTATTCATCAGAACCTGAATTAAGACCAGTCAGTTTCATCTCTTCGTCATCACGCGCTGTAAGTATCAAAATTGGCGTGAAGTTTTGCTTTTTTCGCAAAATTTCTGTCACTTCAATACCAGAGAGTTCGGGCATCATTAAATCCAGCAAAATTAAATCGTAATGATTTCTCTTAGCTTTATCCAGAGCTTGTTTGCCATCACTGACTGTGGTCACTTCAAAATCACTCTGCCTAAAATTATAAGAAAGTAAGGTTAAAATCGAACGATCATCATCCGCAATTAAAATCTTTTTCATTCCTCCATTATAACATATTGATAACAAGACAAAGAGAGTTTTCGACTGAGGGAAGCAAAACTATTTTTGAGAGAGGATGAAGTTGCGTGACTTGCATAAATTTATGTTGAGATTTTCTGATCTATTAGGGACATTGAGGTTCATGACAAGTTTCTATCTCAAAACAAAGCTACAAATCTGGGAAGATGTCCTTATGATTACGGCGATAATTATGATAAAATTATAAAAGATAACGGACAATTAAGTTATAAATAAGGATGAAAACAGCGATTAAAAATCAGGTGTTTTCTTAGAATATTAGGAAATTATGGAAATCGAAAAAACAAATCGTATGAACACGCTATTTGAGTTCTACGCGACTCTTTTGACGGACAAGCAGATGAATTATATTGAACTTTATTATGCAGATAATTATAGCTTAGCTGAGATTGCTGAGGAATTCAATGTCAGTCGTCAAGCTGTATATGATAATATTAAGCGAACAGAAAAAGTATTGGAAGGTTATGAGGAGAAGTTGCATCTTTTTTCTAATTATGTGGTGCGCAATCAGTTGATTGATGAGCTTTTAGCAGAGTACGCATCGGATCAACACCTAACAACAATATTGCGTGAAATTCAAAAAATCGATGAAGATGAGTTTTAAAAGACAAAGAATGGAGTGTAAAAAATGGATACACGTATAATTGTTCCTTTAATTTTGCTAGTTTGTCTCTACTTAGGGGCTTGTTTTTACAATATTTTTAAAAGTGCACATGTTAAGTACCTGCCAAGATGGGCTTGGGCACTTGTCTGTATCATTTCGATTCCTTTAGGCGGAATTCTTTATTTTATTGTAGGAAGGGACACATATGAATAAAATCATTGAAATAGAAGATTTAACGGTTTCTTTCGGTAATTTTGACGCTTTAAAAAACGTGACATGCTCAATTAGTGCAGAACCAGGAATTATTGGGTTAATTGGTCCTAATGGTGCCGGAAAAACAACTTTAATTCATGCGATTTTAGGTCAACATAAAGCTAGTCAGGGAGAAATTAAGCTTGCGAATCAAGCTTTGGCTTATTGTCCGGACACACCTGAATTTCCTGCCTACCTTACCGCAACAGAGGTGTTGCAACAAAGTTGCGCCTTGAACGAAAAAGCAGAAGACCTTCAACAAATTGAGTCGACACTCGAAAAAGTCGGTTTATCAGAGTATCCCAATAAGAAAGTGGGTGGCTATTCGCGGGGGATGAAGCAACGTCTGGGAATAGCTGTGGCACTCTTACTTGATCCCGTTTTGATATTTCTAGACGAACCAACAAGTGCTCTAGATCCTATTGGACGAATTGAGATTTTGCAACTGATTACTAAAGTATCACAGGAAAAAACAGTGGTTGTTTCCAGTCACCTTCTTGCAGATATTGAAAATATTGCTGATCGTCTCCTTGTTTTAAATCATGGGGAACTTATTTTTCAAGGCACACTTTATCAGTTCATTGAAAATAGTCAGATGGACGAGTTTGCAGAACTAGAGATTAAAAGTGAGCAAGTCAAACAAGAAGTCATGGATATTCTTCAGGTAAATGATATTGAATTCTATCCTGAAATTACGGGAAAATTGATGATTAAAAGTGAGTACACAGAGAAACTGCTACAAATTTTCCCGGATATTGGGCAAAAAATAAGTACTTATCGTGCTACGAGCAACAGTCTTGAGATGGCTTTTGAGCGTGCGATTACAGGAGGAGAAAAGTGAGAAGATTAATTCTTTTGGAAACGAAAATGTGGTGGCGCAATAGCCGGCTCCTCATTCTTTTCTTTTTATTTGCTTTTTTTGGTATTACCTCACCTGTCTTGATTTATTATATGAAGGAATTTCTGGCGACTTTTGGTGGGACAGAAGGGACGATTATTCTCATGCCCGATCCCAACTGGAAAGCTTTGATGGAGTCGTATTTTAGTAATATTTCTCAGATCGGCCTTTTTGTTTTGGTTTACTTTACTGCTGATACTTTTAAGCTGAAAAAGGAGAGCTCTCTCGGACTCTACTACTCAACAGTAGCTCGTAATTCGTTTATTCTATGGACGCCTAAGCTTATCCTCGCCTTTTTAGTAACCCTAGTGAGCAATTTGGTAGGTGTGGTAAGTGCCACATATGTAACTTGGGTTTTCTTTCCTGAAATTGAGTTGGGCAGAGTGCTCTCAGCGAGTTTGCTCCAAAGTCTAGCTCTACTTACCTTGGTCATATTTGGCAGTGCTGTTGCTGTCTGGACACGGAAGGCATTTCTAGCAGTTGTTTCCGCAATAGTACTGATGGTAGTGAGTTCGATTATTCAGACACTGAGTGATATTTCCGACTGGTTGCCTCTAAGTTTGCTTTCTCCAATTAATGTGTTAAATGCGCCAGGGCAAGTTAATTTTGGTACTGTCAGCATTTGCGTTGGCATTATAGTACTCTCAATTATTGCTATCTTGGTTCGACCATTGCGCGTGAAATATTAAATGACTTGTGCTATAATTAATGTCTGGAAGTTATTCCACCGTAACGGGGGCGTTACGGATTCGACAGGCATTGTCGCGCATGAACTGCAACTGGTGGTGATGTCACCTAAATCCATCGCAGATAAATATAACTGCTAAAAATAACACTTCTTACGCACTCGCTGCCTAAACACCAGCTTGCGTAGCTGATGATCGTTCGCCGATGGCGGCCTGAAGCTCTAAACCTCAGTCGGATACGTTTTTATGGTGGCTTTACATAAAAAAAGAGATTTTAAAGCACCGCAAATTTCTGCTGTTTGAGACTGGCTTTGGAAATTTGTTAAACTAGAGAAAGTCCTATGGTTGTAGACGTTGATGTAGCAAGGTGTCTGGACAGGGGTTCAACTCCCCTCGCCTCCATTGACCAGTTTATATAGATTCTTATAGACTAGAAAACCGCTCTATTGAGCGGTTTTTTTTCATACAAAAAAGCGCCTAATCAAATAGGCGCTGTTAGTTATGCTATCGCTTCTAAATTATACACGGCTTCTTCAATGGTGTTGCCGAGACTACTTAATGAAGTAGTCGCATCTACCATAGAAGCTTTAAATAAATTCGTTGAAGTATCTAGAGATACTGTGTATTTGAAGTTTTTAGTGTTATTAGTGAATGTCATATGCATTCCCCTTTCTTGTTTCTCATCGAAAGGACACTATAACGAATATAACGAAATTCTATCCTTATTGTAGCACAATAAACTTAAAACACAAACTTAATTTACTTAAATGTTTGTTAAAATTCCACTGCTATCCTTTGATATTAAATAATATAGACAGGCAGCGATGGACCATGCCCAAACGATATGTCCAAAAAACTCTGAGAAATGTTCTGCGAAAGGCTGTTTCCAAGGTGCAGGGATGGTTTTGATCACAGGCAATAAAACGATATGCCAAACGAACCAGATGATGATTCCATAAGCAGCACCTTGCCAAAGGGCAATCCATGGCCAATATTGTGCAATGAAAATAAATAATGTAGCAAAGACTATGGAAAAACTAAAATGCAAAATTAAAGAAAACCAATACACTTTTTGATCACGCGAATACAAAACATAAGCATGAGTAAGTGAAGAAGGTATTCCAAATTGCTCCAGCATACGTTGGGGTGGATTAGTGGCATTCCTTTCAGAGGTTCTAGGTGGAAGGATTGCTTCCCAACCAATCTTAACCATTCCAGAAATCATACCTGAAATAAAGCCATACCAGATACTTTGAAAAATTATTTCCTGAAGAGAAGCGCTAGGGATAGTAAATGAAAACATAGAATGACTCCTTTTAATATAATTTATATTTTAACAAAAAATCTTTGCAAGATTGTGTACTAAAGCTTCATAAATAAAACCCCTACACAGTAGGAGTTTATCTATTTATGAAGTTGTGAGTTGTATAAGGAGTAAGCAGAGTTTTTGACTGTTAGATTTTTATTTACTTATTAATCCTTTTTTAAATCTTGAGTGCTAAATTTTGAATGATATCCATAAGCTGCTAAGATAACAAATACAGGCAAGGCTTGAATAAGATAGCGACTTCTCCCACCTTCAAAGAGAAGCAAGAAGAGTATAAGTCCAATCATAGATAAAAGTAACCACATAACTTTAAAATCATAGCTTGATTTTAGAGTTGAAAGTAAAATCCCAAAAATCATAACGATATAGATAATTTGTGCAAAGAACCTGTAGAAAAAAGTATTTTTTCCATTGGCATAACCTTTACCATTGCTATCAGTATAAATAAAGCTTCTTAAAAACTTTCCGAAATTTGAATGAATAAAAGGTGAGAGTTTTTTGCTTGGATTGAGATTCTGTGTGACAAGGAAACCAGTTTTACCTCCACCGTCTGCGCCCCAAGCATAGGCACCATCACGGACAGTTTTACAATACTTTCCATATAGGAATTTGACATATCCTAGAGTTCCTAATTGTTTTAGTCTTTGCTTGAAGACGTCAATATTCACCTCTTTCTTTTCCTTAGCAGTTTTGGCTGATCTGGTAAGTCTCACGTCAGGTACATTATACATACCATTTTTAGAGATACCTAACATCAAAAAATGAGTCATAGGAAACGCTTTATTTTTATCAAATTGAACATAGTTTTGATTGTTTTTATAAAGTGTAAAAGGCATTGCAAACACTAAAGCACCAATAATAAAGACTGAGAAGGAGATAAAGAAAGGTTTGAGTTTTCTTAGCTTAAGTATAGAAATTAAAAAGTATGCTATCACAAAAATAATTGCAGAGGGCTTTAGATAGTAAGCTATGGAGCTGAAAAAACCAGCAGAGAGTAAAGATATAAGTCTGTAGTGAGCCGAAATATTGTCTTGGTTCCATCGAGTCAAAAAGAACATCCCTAAGCTCACAAAAGGCAACACAAAGGTGTCACTGTATGTGTTTAAAAACCAAGGACTAAAACCGAGTGTTGCTATAAAAATTAAGATACTGTATCGAGCGGTTTGTTTATCGAAAAGATGCTTTGCTGTAAAATATGACATTGCTATAGAAAAATCTATTGCTATGATATTTAAAAGTTGTAAAAGAGTTAGACTATGAACGACTCTCATGAATAAGAAAAGTAAAAAATTATTAGGATAGTTCTGGAGATAGGTCCATTTTTGATAATTTATATCGCCCATAGCAGCATGATATACTCCATAAACATCATATCCTGAGAGGCCTGAAGCAAATAAAAGGGTAACTATTTGAAAGAGAACCATAATCCCAAATACTGCGACAATATTATTACCTAAAAATCTTATAACAGAGGATAACCCATGTTTTAAATTATCGCGATTCAGATAAGATACGATCAATGCTATTAAGCTAAGTATGAAGATATAAGCTCCATTTTTTGAGTAAATTTGCTCTAAAGAAAAATTTTCTGAACGAATAGCACTGAAAAGCCAAAAAGAACTCAAGAGAAAAGCTGCTACAAATAGTGCCTCATATAGAAAAAATTTTTTAGTGATTATTTTTTTTGAATTCTTTATCAAGAATGATTACTCCCATAAGTATAGTGGTCCCATATTTAAACTGAACAGAAAATTCCCTTGGAGATAAAATGAGTTACATTTTCTGTCTATTTAATCTTGGGCTTTTATACCTGTATTATAGATAAAAAATACCGATTATGCAATTTTTTATACGACTAAAGTTGCATATTTTTGATAATTTTTTTAAAAATATTTTCTAAAATAAAGACACAAAAAAGAGACATTTATATAGAAGAAATAATTATAGAATCATAAATAAAATCAAGAGTTTGTGTGGGCGAATTCGCCCAGAGTTAAGGGGGCTCAAATTTGATTATTACAATAATGTAAGTCTATTTTAGACAAATTTGGAGTAAAATAATGCTAGCAACTTAATGTTGTGAGTTGAATGGAAAAATAAAATGAAAAAAATATTGTTTGGTTTTTTAGGTGTACTCTTAATTTTAGACATTGGCTTTTTTTGGGAAAATATTAGCTATACACAAACGATTTACTTTGCACATGTTCAAGGGAAGGTAAATACGAAAACACTTAAAAATTCGGCTGGTACCTTAGGTCACTATAATTATACGGTAAAGGGAGTGAGCTCTAGAGGAGCTCTTAGGGAGATTCATCTTGAAACGGATCAACAACTCCACGCTGGGGCTTATCTAGAAATTCACGCGGACAACAAAAAGGACGCAACCAGCTGGAAAATCAGGAAAGAGTATGAAATCCCTAGATCGGCATTAGATAAACTTGATGAATAGTGGGTTTTTCAAATTTAATAAAAAATGAACATTACTTTCTTAAGAAAATGTAAGTTGTAACTGCAAAAATAAAGGTAAAATAATTTTATAGAAGAAAAATAAATGAGGTATGAAATATGAAAAAAGTATTAGTAGGAATCATGGCACTTGTATTAATTGTTGTCGGCGGAGGTTATGCTTGGTATCACACAGCATATGGTGGCGACAGTTACTACGTTCATATTCAAGAAGATGGTGTTGCTAAAAAAGAAAAAGACGATTCAGGGCAAGAATTTACGAGGTACTATTATACGTTGACCGGTTATAATGAAAAGGGTGAAGCCAAAGAAATGGAATTCACTGGAAGTCATAATCTCAGACATGATGCTTATTTAAGGCTAGTATATAACGATAAGAAAGGCGTAACCAGCTGGGAGGAAGTTCAGAAGCAAGATATTCCTCAAAAAGTACAGAATAAAATTTAGAAAAATTTACTTATAAAAAATCTACGGTCTAAGAACGTAGATTTTTTATTTATTATTTATAATGTAGGAATAATTGGTTACTCGGCTTTGGGGTATGTATTTGTTGCTACATCATAAGTTACAAGATAAATAGTGCCATCAGGTAAAACCTTGTATAAACCAACGGTTCCGCTCCCACCATTTGCTCGCATTTCTTTTGAAAAAACTTGAATTACAAAAGAATCTTGCGTATTCACAGTATCAAAATAATAATCATCTGGATTAGAAAGATAGCTCTTAAAATAATTAAGTACAGTATCCTTAGTAAAATTATTGCTGTCAAGTTGGGCAGCTAAAGTAAAATCAGCAGTAGTACCAGCATTATCTGTAATCTGAATTGTTTCAATCTTATCTGCTGTTGCATTAAAGTTGATCTCTATCTGGCCTTGATTAAAAAGATAAATTTGGTTAAAGGGTTGATTTTCGGTCTTAGATTTAAAAGTACTTTCGTTGATAATGACAGAGCCAATATCTTTTCCGGTATGAGAATAATATTCAATGTGGTCTTTGGTGATGATTAGAAAGTCATTGTTGCTGTTTTTATAGAGCCCATGAAAGTTTGAATAGTCTCCTTTAGCAAACTGTTCTAAAGCTTCAGGATAATTATTTTGCTGCTCACTTGATGCGACAGTATTCTGAGAAGAACTAGGAGTGGATGTAGAGGAGGAACTGTGAGCACTTGACTGTTTATCTTGAGCAAAATTGGCAGTATCCTCTTTTTTATCCGCTCCACAACCAACAAGTAAAAGTAGTGGAATAAGCACTAATATAATTTTTTTCATAAATTAATCTCCTGGTTACAGTATATCATAGATGGAAAGAGTACGCTTTCTTTTACTGTAAAAGAGTAATTTTATAGAATAAAAGGAAAAAAGATGTGAGAAACCTAAAAATAATGCTCTAAACTTTCTTGATTAAATTAAAACAACATTTCATTTTGTTTTTACAATAGTCGATGATACAATAGAAAGGTTACTTTTTTCAGAAGGAGAAGGATATGGAAAACAAGAGATATAAAGAACTGAAAATCGCTGAGAAGGGCGCGTGGGTTAGTATTTCAGCATATATTATTTTAGCTTTTACAAAGATATTTATGGGGATATTTGCAAATTCGGAAGCGTTGCGTGCGGATGGTTTGAATAATTTTACAGATGTGATTGCTTCAGTTTCCGTACTCATAGGCTTGAAACTTGCCCGCAAACCAAAGGATAATGATCATCGTTATGGACATTGGAAATTTGAGAATATTGCGAGTATGATTACTTCCTTTATCATGCTAATGGTTGGGCTTGAAGTTTTATATTCTTCTTTTGAAAAGATTGTCAATAATTCTTTTACACCACCAAATCCTTTATCTGCATTAGTCGGTATTGGTTCTGCTTTGATCATGGTGGCTGTGTACATTTATAATAGTAGATTAGCAAAAAAAGTTAATTCGCAAGCTTTGATGGCAGCAGCAAAGGATAACTTAAGTGATGCTTATACATCAATTGGTGCGGCTGTAGCAATTGCGGCTTCTTATCTTCACTTTTATATTTTAGATACAGTAGCGGCTTTTATTATTGGTATTATCATTATCAAAACGGCCGCTGAAATTTTCAGAGAGAGTAGTTTTACTTTATCTGATGGTTTTCCTGAGGAAGATTTGGAAAAATATAAGAAGGATATTTTAAAAATTCCTGGTGTGAAAGGAGTACCTTTTCTTAGAGGAAGAACTTATGGTGCCAATATTTTTCTAGATATCGTTATCTATGTGGATGCTCAACTTTCAGTTGCGGAAAGCCACATGATTACTGAGGAAATTGAAAAACAACTGTCCGAAAAGTTTGAAGTTTTTGATATTGACGTACACGTAGAACCTTTTCCTGAATAAAAAAGTACCGGTAATTTACCGGTACTTTTTTGCTTACATGATAGGTAAGAATGAAGTTAACATCATCATTCCAAAAGAAATAATGATGAAAAGAGCAATCGCTACTTTAATAATTGAGGTAAATAAAATTTTAACCATTCCTTAATTCTATCAAAAAGAAAGAAGATAAGCAAAAGAAGCTTAAAATTTTTTAAGCAATGAAGGCCAGCATTTTTGTGCCTACATAAATAAGAAGAAAGAGGCAAACTGCTAAAATAAGCAGTGCTTGAATTAATGCCTTAAAATAAATTTTTATCATAGATGAATTTTAACAAAAATGGCAACGAGAAGCAAAACTTCTGTGATAATGGTTTATCTTATGAAGATGAAAAAACATCACACTCTGCATAGTCGGTAATAAAAAAAGACCTTGATATTTCAAGAGCTTTTTAATTAGGGGAGAAAAGATTCGGTAGATGAAGTCTCGATTTCAACAGTGGGATAGTTTTCTTGATAGACTTGGTCAAATGCGCCAAAATAACTCATCTGTCGTGTAGTGAAATCAATCTCATATCGGATTACGCCCGCTTTCCAAAGTGAAACCAAGAATTCAGGGAAGGAAATTTTACCAGCTTGGTTTGCACGAATATTTTTGATCAGAGCAATTTGATCAAAATCTGGGCAAGGCCCAACACGTCCAATTAAAGGGTTCCCCGGATTTACAAGTGAGCCAGCTTGCGAAAAGTAGAAGCTGTCTCCAGAAGGGAGGTACCATATATTTTTTACAATTCCTTCCTGCCTTAAACATTCGGCTAGATAGGGGAAGCCCTTAGATTCAGCGCCGATATGGTTTGCTTTGAGCATTGCTCTTTGAATATTTTTTGAAATCATGTGTACAATCTCTTTTCTATTCAGATGTCTATGATGCCATTAAACCATAATTTGGGTAAGAAGTAAATTTTTGAGGATATATTTAGGGGAAGAGAATTAGATTTTTGAGTACAAAAAAAGGCATCTACTTAAACGTGTGAAGTAGATACCATCACGAGGAATATTCATCCATTGCTATGAGCTCCTTATGCTAATTCTTCCAAGTTTTGCATTGCTTCTTCGATGGTACGACCAAGCCCAAAAACAGCTGGATCATTAGCCAAAAATACTTTAAAAATATCTTTTGAAGTATCCAAAGATACAGTATACTTGAAATTTTTGTTTTTGTTAGTGAATGTCATAATGCATTCTCCTTTCTCTATATTATATCGACGAAAGGACACTATAACGTACATAACGAAATTCCATAATCATTGTAACACATTCTTTTAAAAAGTACAAAAAAGCTACTTTTAAAAGTAAACCTGAACATTTGCTCTAATTTTTCACTGAAATATTTGAATTGTTACGAGGAAAGAGCGATAATAGACTTAAGGAAAGAATGAAGCGGAGGTACTAATGATGGAAAAACAATATCACAATATTTTAGTTGCACTAGATGGTTCAGATCAATCTTATAATGCAGTGCACGAAGCAATTACTTTAGCAAAGAGAAACAACGCAAAACTTCATGTTTTGACTGTTAAGGATATGGAGCATCATTATGGCATGACAGGCTTTGGTGTCGTCGAAAATCCTGAAATTGATATAATGGCACAAGATATTTTGAAGAAAGCGGCGGAGATTATTGGTGAAGAAGTATCTTATGACAGTTATGAAATTGTTGGTGCGCCCAAACATATGATTGTCCAATTTGCCGGAGATAAGAAGATGGATTTGATTGTTATTGGCGCAACTGGAGCAGGTATGATTAATAAACTCATGTTAGGTTCAACCACCCAGTTTGTTGTAAATCATGCACCATGTAATGTCTTGGTCGTTAAATAGATCCAAAAAGTAGCTTGTCATAGTCTTATTTAAAAGCATTAATTTTTAGTGTTACTTAAGAAAGTGGCGATATAATACAAGTATTCCAGTAAGATGTTTATCTTATCACTTCAATGCGCTCACTTTGTGGGCGTATTTCTTTTATGCCTTTTTCGGTCGAGCATTGCTTTCAAGGAAATGATTTCGTTTTTAGGGGAAGAAAATGTACAATAGAAGTAGAGAAAGATATAAAAGGAGGAATGTTTATGACTGACTATTATAAAAATATTTTGGTTCCTGTGGACGGATCTGAACAATCTTACAAAGCAGTAGATGAAGCGATTCGCATTGCCCGTCTCAATCATGCAAAACTACATGTTCTGACTGTAAAAGATATCAATAAATATTATGGTGCTGTGCATAAAGGTATTGTAGAAACACCAGGATTGGATCAACTTGCGCAAGATATTTTGGCAAACTGTAAAGATATTATCCGCGAACAAGTTGAATATGAAACTTACGAAATCGCAGGTAAGCCAAAACTAAGAATTGTTAATTTTGCAGAAGAAGAAGATAAAAATATTGACTTAATCGTCATTGGTGCAACCGGAACAGATATGTTTGACCGCCTTTTAGTAGGCTCAACAACAAATTACGTCATTAATCACGCACCTTGCAATGTTATTGTGGTTAAAAAATAGTATCCTTTGTTTGATTTAAGAAAGAAAGGTTATACTTTACTTGTTCCAAAATTTTTCATAAAACTCCCAAGTCCTCGTATTGCGAGGGCTTTTTTAATTTTTAAATAACAGTCTCGAAGAACCTTGTTTCCATTTGACATACAACCTATAAGTCAGAAAGGTAAAAGCGAATTTTGTTGTATTTTTGATCCTGTTAAAGTGCAAAAAAATATTTGGATAAGAAAAGGACTTTCGTATTTTTGTTTTTTGGAAAGATTTGCTTATTGTGTTCATTTTAAATATATGATATTATGTAAGTGTGAGATAAATGAGAAGTTTTTTGTGAAATAATATTTCGCTACAAAATTTTCTTATGAACATCTGTAAAAAAAACCTTAATTTTATTGAAAGAAGCTCCTGTTTTCAGGGGCTTTTTTCAATATTTTTTTATTTTTTAGCCCATTTTTTATTGAATTATATGATTTTCTCTTTCAAAATAACTTTTCTATTATTATTTGAGAAAAATATCGTGAATAGATATACAAAAAAGTGAATTTTATTTCATTTTTTCTGTATATTTTTTTATTTATACAGGTTAATTGGCAATAAAATTAAGGTTTGTCTAAAAAATGCGAGTGAATAAATAGTTAAAGAAGGAAGAGTAGAGAGTGTACAAGAAGCTGCTAAAAAAAATAAATAATTTATCAGAAATTGTAATGAAATTTAGTGACAAAGAACTCAGGAATAAAACCGATGAATTAAAAAAACGTATTTTAAATAATGAGAAAGAAATTGATATTATTGCCGAGGCATTTGCGGTAGTTCGCGAAGCAGATCGAAGGGTGCTAGGTTTATATCCTACAGATGAACAAGTGCTCGGTGCTTTAGCCCTTTATGAGGGGCAAATTGCTGAGATGAAGACTGGTGAAGGAAAGAGCTTAGTGGCTACCTTACCCCTTTATTTAAAAGCTTTGTATCTGGATACTGTCTTTCTAGTGACAACGAATGACTATTTGGCAAGTAGGGACTTTGAACGTATAGGTACTGTTTATCAATGGTTAGGCTTAGAAGTTGCAAATGGTACGAGTGATCCTGAGGAAGAAGAATTTGATGTAAAAAAAAGACAAGCAGTTTATGCTGCAAATATTATTTATATTTCAAATGGAACTTTGGCTTTTGATTTTTTAATCGATGGTTTGGCTGAAAAAAGAGAAGAGAAGTTTATGTCGACATTGACTTATGCTCTTTTAGATGAGGTAGATGAGATCCTTCTAGATAGTGCGCAGATGCCCTTGATTATTTCAGGTGCGCCAAAAGTTCAATCCAATTATTTTGAGAACACGAATGCCTTCATTACGATACTCCAAAAAGAAGCTGATTTTAAATTGGATGAAGAACAGAAAAATGTTTGGTTGACAGAAAAAGGCATTACAAAAGCGAAGAAATATTTTTCGATTTCAAATCTTCTTGATCAACAGTTCTTTACACTCTACCAACATATAATATTGGCCTTAAAAGCACATCATACATTAAAACGAGATCGAGATTATCTTGTGGAAGAGGGTGAAGTTAAACTGCTTGACCGCAAAGATGGGCGAATTTTAGAAGGCTCGAATCTACAAAATGGCTTACATCAAGCTATTGAAGCAAAAGAATTTGTTGAATTAAGTAATGAAACACAGACGATTTCATCTATAACTTATCAAAATTTATTCCGTCAGTTTCGACAGTTGGCTGGTATGTCAGGCACAGCAAAAGTTGCGGAAAATGAATTTATCAATACCTATAATCTCCCAGTAAAAATGATAAAAACTCATAAAAAAAGTATCCGAGTTGATCACAAACCGAAAAGTTACACAAATTTTGCGGCTAAATTAGAAGCAAGCCTTGAAAAAATAACTTCTTTACATGCTGAAGGGCGTCCTGTTCTCGTCATTACAGGGTCTGTTGATGCTTCAGAACTTTATTCTTTGAATTTACTTAATATAGGAATTCCTCATAATATTCTTAATGCAAAGAGCAGCTCTAAAGAAGCGCAAATTATCTCTGAAGCAGGACAGGTCGGAGCGGTGACTATTTCTACCTCTATGGCTGGTCGAGGTACGGATATTAAAATCTCGGAAGAAGCTAGTGAAAAAGGAGGGCTTGCAGTTGTTATAACTGAGCGGATGTTAAATAGACGTATTGAATTACAAGCCAAAGGTCGAGCAGGTAGACAGGGAGAACCTGGGGATACTTATACCTTTGAGTCTTTAGAAGATGATGTTATTAAAAATTTCGTCCAAGAAAGCATACAAACTTATTATGAAAAATATAAAGAAGTTACAAAACCGATTCGTAATTATAAGGTAAAGCGTGCTTTTAGGAAAGCTCAAAAAATTTCAGAACAAAATGGTTATGATGAGCGAATAAAGGCTCTCCAATTTGATGAAGTTTTACGCCTGCAGAAAGAGCAAGTAAATAAGAAGCGTCAAGAAATTATGGAACTTAGAAGTGTATCTGAAGCTTTATTAATCGTAAATCAGAGTGCAGAAATTGTCGTTAATGATTATTTTTCAACTAAAGAGAGACAGACATCACATACTATACAACGTTTTATTTTAGATCATATTGACTATAATTTTAAAAATGTTAATGAAGAATATCTGAAAACAAATGAACTTAAACAATGGTATATAAGGTATGTTTTAAAAGAAAATCTTCAAGCAAAAAGAGAAAAAATTGGCGATGATAGAGCTTTTCTTCAATATTTACAGATTACAATGCTGAAAGCTATAGATAATTCTTGGAGTAATCAAGTAGACGCAATGAATCAACTCCGCTTTGTTGTGCAAAGTCGATCGACAGCACAAAAAAAGCCCATTGCTGAATTTGAAAAGGAGGCTCAAAGAAGTTACCAAAAAAGACAAAGTGAGGTCTCACTCCTAATTCTAAAAAACGCTGCATTAAGTTTGCTAGATATTAAGAAAGGGGAACTTATCGTAACTTTTCCTTAGAGAAGTGATAAGAGGATAGATGAGAAAGTATATAACAAATTTATATGGACAAAGTGAACAAAGCACGGCTATGACTGCGCAACATATGATTACTAAGCTTGCACACGATGAAGGATTTAAAGAAATCAGTGTTTCGGCTTATTCGGTGAGTGAAGATACACCAGAGGAAAAAGAAAAAAGAATCATTGGCATGCTGTCTTCTGTCACACAGGGAGATTTGGCCATTGCTCAAATGCCATCTTGGAACGGGATTGCATTTGATGAAGTTTTTTTGAAAATACTTCGTGAAAGAGTAGATAAACTAGTCGTCTTTATTCATGATTTTGTGCCTCTTATGTTTCAAAATAATGACTATTTATTTGAGCGGTACTTAGAGGCTTACAATTTAGCTGACTTAGTAATATTGCCTTCGGAACGAATGGAGAAAAAACTACGAGAACGAGGTCTGACAAGCCCTGTGAAAATACAAGGTATCTGGGACCATTTGGTAGGAATTGATAATTTGAAATATCCAAAATTTCAACGCAAATTGAAATTTGCTGGAAATATTACACGTTTTCCTTTTGTGAAAGAATGGAGCAGTGATTTACCATTAGAAGTTTTTAGCAATGGTGAAGTGAATGCAAGAGGCTTTTTAAAGATGAAAGGTTGGCAACATGATGATCAACTTTTACGTGAACTTAATAAAGGTGGTTTTGGGTTAGTTTGGAGCGAAAATATTGAAAACCAATTTGAACGAGAATACTCAGAAATGAACGCTTCTTTTAAATTTAGCACCTATCTTGCTGCAGGCTTACCAATTATTGTTAATAAAGGTTTAGCAAAACAAAGCTTTGTGGAAGAGCAAGAGATTGGTTTAGTGGCAAATAATCTTGAGGAGGCAATAGATTATGTGAAATGCATGTCCTCTTCAGAGTACATGCGAATCAGTTCCAACGTGCAACGTGTGGGGGCACTTGTGAAGGAAGGTTTTTTCACTAAACAATTGCTTATGGAGATACAAAATTACTTATTTTTAGAAAAGGGAAAAGAAAATGACCATTTATAATTTCAATCTTGGCATAGGCTGGGCCAGTTCAGGAGTGGAGTATGCACAAGCTTATCGTTCCAATATTTTTAAGAAGAATAAACAAGAGGCAAAATTTATTTTTACAGATATTTTCCATGAAAACTTGGAACCAATGACTAAAAATATTGGTTTTGAAGACCATGAAGTTATTTGGCTCTATCAATACTTTACAAATATTAAAATTAGCCCGACAACTTTTACACTTAAACAACTTGAAAATAGCTTTGCAAATAAACCACAACATATAGAGAAAAATGAAAATTTAGTTTCATATATCTGGGAAGGCATACGGGTCACAGCTTTTATAGACAAAACAGGAGCAAGTGGGGCAGTTTACAAAACAGAAACGATTGTCAATGGGAATTTAATTCAGAGGGATTATTATAACTATGTCAAAATCTTTTCTGAATATTTTAAACCTGTCAATAATCAAGCGAATCTTTATCAACGTCGTTTCTTCAATGAAGATGGCTCCACTGCCTACGATGAGCTTCTTAATGGAGAACAAAGTTTATATATTTTTGAGGATAGAACCATTTATTCTAAAGAAAATCTTTTGATTCATTTTGTTGAAAGCCTAGGTTTAACTAAAAAGGATATTCTAATTATCGATCGTTCGACAGGAATGGGTCCAGAAATCATCAAGGCTAAAGGTGAAGCTAAAGTTGGTGTCGTTATTCATGCAGAACATTATAATGCGCCGTTAACGACAGAGAAGAAGATTCTTTGGAACAATTATTACGATTATCAGTTCGAAAATGCACGAAGTATTGACTTTTTCGTTACTGCCACAGAAATTCAGAAGCAAGTTTTGGAACAACAGTTTTTTAAATATGGAAAAGGTCCAATCACTGTTTACGCAATACCAGTAGGTAGCATTGATAAACTCATGGTCAATAAAAAAAGGAAAGCCAATACCTTAATCACTGCTTCACGCTTAGCAAGCGAGAAACATTTGGACTGGCTTATACGGGCAACGGTGCAAGCACGAAAACAGATAAAAAATCTTAGCCTTGATATTTATGGACGCGGTGGTGATGAACCGATTTTAAGAAAGTTAATCGAGGAACTCGAAGCGAGTGATTATATACATTTAATGGGACAGCATAATTTAAAAAATATATATAAAAACTATACGACTTATGTTTCGACATCAACAAGTGAGGGTTTTGGACTTACATTATTAGAAGCAGTTGGTTCAGGTTTAGGAATGATTGGCTATGATGTTCCTTATGGCAATCAAACTTTTATTCAATCTGAAGTAAATGGCTTATTAGTGTCTTATAGTAAAAATGAAACACCTAAAAATATTTCAGCAATTGCAGAAGCAATTGTGAAACATCAAAAGCAAAGCCAGACAGCACTTGAAAAAGTTCGCGAGGCATCTTATCACATTGCTCAACCATTTCTAACCTCTCATATTCAAAAGAAATGGGCACAACTTGAAGCGGAGGTCACACATGATTAACTTATTTGAAAACTATCGCGAGGAAGAGAAAGATTTAGAAAGTTCCCTCAAACAGGCTGGATATAAACATCAAACAATTGTTTTGAATGAAGATGGCTATCTTCCAGAACATGTCGCTTCACCTATCAGTTTTTTTACTGGAATGAAAGAAGATAATTCCTCCAAAAATGATTCTCCTAAATTTTTTAATGAAATTTCCCTCCCTAATTATTGGGAAATCAAAGGGGACGGGCAAAAAGCAGAGATTTTTGAAGGTTATAAAAAAAGAGGGCACATCAATTATAGTCAAAGAAAAACGGACTATCGTGCAGTGAAGTCCGTAGAATGGCTGAACGACTCAGGAAGAGTTCGAGCGATTGATCTTTACAATCAATATGGAACATTGTTTGGTAGAGAAGCTTACAGTGATGGACAGCGGACTTTGACAACTTATTTTGATAAAAAACAAGCAGAAGTGATTTTGATAAACCATATCACTCAAACCATTCAACTCAATTATAAAAAGAAACAATATGTTTTTGAAACTTATACTGACTTCATTATCTTTTATTTGGAAGAATCCAAAAGCAATACGCGTGAAATATTTTATAATTCACTCGGGCGTCCCTTTTTCATTACAGAAGCTTTAAAGGCTAAGAAACCAAATAAGGCATATAACCATACTTTATTTTGGCAAGAAGAATCAGCTGAAATACCAGGGAATATGCGGATGATATTATCTGATAAAGCTGCACCAACGAAACGTATTGTGATTCAAAATCGTGAAGAATACATTCGAATTCAGCAACAAATTAACGAGCAAACAAGTGTACAAATTGAGTATCTCGGCTATCTCTACAATTTGAGAGCACGTAAATCCATAAATAAATCTATTCTAATTCTTACCAACTCTGACCAAATTGCACAACTCAACCAGCTTCTAGATGCTTTACCAAATTATCAGTTTAATATCGCAGCGAGAACGACAATGTCTCAGAAATTACATGCTTTTGAAAATTATTCAAATGTGCAATTGTATCCAACAGTGGATGACTCAGAGCTAGAAAAACTTATTTCAAAAAGTAGTTTTTACTTAGATATTAACCACGGAAATGAAGTTGAGCACATTATTCGTACAGCTTTTGAGAATAATCAACTTATTTTGGGATTCAATGAAACAATTCACAACAAACGCTATACAAGTGAAGAGAATATTTTCCACCAAAACGACTGGATGAATCTCGTCCAAAGAATCCGTGAAGTAGGTAAGAATTTTAAAGCGTATCGTAAAGCGCTGGGTAGTCAATGGTGGTCATCTGGGCAGTCGACAATTGATGATTATAAGGAAGTACTCAAATGAAAAATCAAGATCCCGTTTTAATAAAAATCCAAGAGAAACAAGCCAAAATTGAAGAGGAATCACGCTTAAGACCAAAACATCAGATAAAAAATCGAATTGTGATTGCGACCTCAATCCTTTTGTTATCTGGTATCCTTATTGGACTTCTGAGAATAATTCTCACACTTGTAAAATGATTATTTTAAAAAAAAGGAAAACATAAAAGATGAGTTTAACAATTTATAAGCAAAAGGCTATTAAACGTCTTCTCTTTTCACTCATGATCGTGCTCATCTATATATTGGGGAGTAATATACTTATTCCTGGAATAGATGCTCAAGCTCTATATGAACTTTCGCGTAAAACAGCTGGTCTATCTTTTGCAATGAGTATGACCGGACTTTCTATTGACAGACTGTCATTGTTTTCTTTAGGGCTAGGACCGTGGATGTCAGCTATGATTTTTTGGAGAGTGCTTACGGTCAGTAAAGTCTTTCATATTGAAAGTTTCACTCCCCAGCAAAATTATCGCATGAAATATATTTTTAGTATTCTGCTGGGTTTGGTTCAGAGTTTTAGTATTATAACGCAGGTTGAAATTTTGGGAGATGTCTATAAACCTATTGGTAATCTCTCTTTAGCTTTGATACTCGTAGCTGGTTTAGCTGTCCTTATCTGGTTAGGCAATCTTAATACAGATTATGGTATAGGCGGACCTACTATCATTATTTTAGTAAGCATGCTTCGAAATTGGCCTGCTCGCTTTCTGGAGCCTTTAGTGAAGAATTATCATGGTATCATCACTCTTTTAGGTTGGCTTTTAGCTTTTACCCTTCTTTTGCTAATATCTTTCATGATTTTTAGATTTTATCAAGGAGAACGTCGGTTACCTTTGATGCATGTGATGTTGGATGACCGTTTCGCTGCACAATCCTACCTTCCTATTCCCACAAATCCAGCGGGAGGAATGCCATTTATGTATGCTTTCAGTGTAGTCTTATTTCCGCAGTATATTCTATTCATGCTAAAAAGTTGGGATAAAAATAATCAGTTCTTAAGTTTTCTTTACGAACAGGTGCAGTTGGATCATATTTTGGGTGTTATACTCCTTCTTATTAGTTTGGTCCTACTGACTTACGGTTTTGCCTATGTCAATATTGATTATAAAGAAATTGCAGATAATTTGAAAAAAAGTGGAGATTACTTTAATAACGTTTATCCAGGAAAAAATACAGAGCGTTATCTTTTTCATAACGTCTCTCGCATGGCAGGGATTTCAGCCGCACTAAACTGTACGATAATCGGTCTACCTATGTTTGCTGCTCTTTATTGGCCTCATATCAGTGTTTGGGCTTATTTCGTTCCTACTTGGCTCATACTTATGATTTTGATGCGAGAAATCACAGTGCAGTTTTCAAGATACTACCATCGAAATGATTATGGTGCTTTTATACCGGAAGTTGAAGGATTATAAAAATAGAAGGAGAAAAAAACGATGATTTATTTTGTACCGGCCTGGAATAAAAAAATACAGTCAGGCATGTCTACAGATGATCTGATGGGACAGGTACAGTCTTTCATGTCTTCTGATGTTGCCTATAAAATTCTTATCAGTGATTATATGCCTGAACTCCGTTACTTCCTTCACCGCTATGATTTGTTAGAAAGCAGCTATGTAAGCATTTTTGATGAGTTACAAACAATCAAACACGTGGAGCAAAAAAGCTTAACATTGAAGGATTTAAATTTTCCTGATACGGCGACTTTTTCTTATACGCCATTTAATATTTTAGTTTATCAGGAAGAGGCACTTATTGGTCAGATTACTTTAGGAGAAGCATCTTATATTTCTGAAGTGACATATATTAGTGGAGGAAAGGTAACTTTAGTCGAAATCTATGATGACCGCGGTTTTATTTCTAGTCGTGATATTTATGAAGATGGCAACTTTTGCTATAAGGAGTATTTGAATCAGCAAGAACACTGGGTTATTCGCACATATAAAGATGCTGCGTGTGAGGTAAATGAAGAATATTCAGCAGGACTAAGGCAAAGATACTATGAGAGCTTAGAAGAAATTAAGTTTGAAAAATTAGAGAGTCATTATGAACAACTTGGTGCAGATGATTCAATAATCGTATCATTGACAGAAAAGAACTTACCTTATTTCCAGAAAAGTAAAGTTCTTCCAAAGATGACACTCTCACTATTTGGCAATCGTTTAAGTAGTAAAACAAAAACTCAAAAAGAATTAGAAGAAGTTACTGGACAGTGCTTTGCTGTGATTGTGGATTCGAATCAGAATATGCAGAAAGTAAAAGCATTTACTGAAGAAAGCAAAATCCACCGCATTAGTCCTTATGATACGCGATTCGAATTAAGCAGAAGTCATGAGTTAAAAGAAGAAGTTATTTATTTTGAGAGCCGAGACATGACAAAAGAAGCAATCGGACAAGCCATAGAGATACTTTTTTCTTATTTAGTTGATGTCTTTGATAATTGCGAAGTTGAAAGAAGTTTTCAAATCATTATACGTATGGCATCGTATCCCTTAATTTCGGCTTTTTCAGCAAAAATACGTGCTCTTTTTATTGAAAAATTTCCCGAAGAAATGCCGCTTGTAGAAGAACTGCTCCCCATGTTGACAGGAGAAAATTCTATCGATGCAACACTCTTAAAAAAGACTAATCCAGAAGTAAAAAGGGTGATGCAATTATGGAAAAGTTTTGAACTTCAGATAATAAATAGTGATGATGAGCTATTTAGAATCATTAACGAAACACGATTAATTATTGATTTAAGAGAAGAGCCTGATCTTTTTACTCAGATTGCAGGTATAAGTGCAGGTATTCCTCAGATAAATCAAGTGGAAACAGAATATGTGCAAGCCCATAAAAATGGTTTAGTGATCGCGGACTGGACCGAACTTTACCGAGGTCTAAGTTATTATCTGGATCGATTAAAACACTGGCAAGAAGCACGGATGTTCGCTGTCCAACAAATAAAAAAATATTCAGGAGTTGCTCTTAGAGAGAAGATATGCCAAATTTTAGGAGGAATAAATGAATAAAAAGACACACGTTTTACAAATCGGTCAAAAAAACTGGCAAGAGTACATATCCTTGCAAGACGGAGACAAACTGGAGTGGACCTATTTTGATATGTGGGCAGGAACAGATGAGGAGGCTCTTGCACTCATGAAGAAGAGGAAGGGACGAACATTTGATGCTGTGATATGTACAGACGAAATAAACTGGACACAAGTAACTAAGTTTTCAAAAGTTATTGAAGCTTATAGTCTGATTATTAATCAAGATTATGAAGAAGAGATTCCTCATGATTTAGCCTTAAAAAAATGTCCTCTATTTATGAATACAGAAGATAAAAAAGAAGAAGTGATAAGGAGTGTATCGCAAAATTTCTTTTCCGGACAAATGGGTTCAAAACTTCATGTGAACACTCTAACAGTAAATGATGAATTTAGAGGAGAGATTGAAATATATGGGCAGGATTATCTGCAATTAACAGGAGATTTTTCCGGATTTTCTCAAAATTCCTTAGTAACATGGCAGCATAATATTGGCATGTATGGCCGTTCTAAAAAAATATGGTTAGAGTTTGAATGTCAAGGCAACGCAAAGATTTCCTTCACGCTACTTAAAATACTTGAGGGAAGCAGCCAAATCATTGAAAGACGAGTTTACACACAAGAAGAGATAAAAAAAGGAATAGAAGTTCCCTATGAGAAAAATATCGGTTACTTAAGTTTATCGCTAACAGCTACAGGATTTGGTACTTTAAAAGTTGGACCTTTGCACTTTAGAGATTCTCGCCAACATTATGGAGAGTACATTCTTGGTGGGAGAAAAATTGTGGATGAAAGAAACCAAGAACTTTTTTACTACTTTCATCCAGGAGATTTAAAACCACCACTTAATGTCTACTTCTCAGGCTATCGATCAGCTGAAGGTTTCGAAGGTTTCTTTATGATGAAGAAGCTAGGGACACCGTTCTTGCTGATTACTGATCCTCGGTTGGAAGGGGGAAGTTTTTATATGGGAAGTATGGAACTTGAAAGGCAGTTAATTGAGATTATTCAGAGGCATTTACAAGAACTTCATTTTACAAGTGACCAACTCATCTTGTCAGGACTTTCGATGGGAACTTATGGAGCCCTTTATTATGCAAGTGAACTGTCGCCTGGTTATGTTATCGTGGGTAAACCTTTAGTGAATATTGGTGACATAGCTTCTAATGAAGAGCTTGTCAGACCAGGAGGATTTCCCACTTCTTTAGATATTTTACGCTCGTTGTCAGGGAGTCTCTCAGAGGAGGGAGTTGAGATTTTGAATCAACGCTTTTGGGATTCATTTGAGAAATCAGATTTTTCAAATACACGTTTTATCATTTCCTATATGAAAAATGATGACTACGATAAAAATGCATACCCCAATATTATCACAGCCTTATCTGACAAGGATTCAGCAGTCATAGGCAAAGGAATACCTGGGCGCCATAATGATAATTCACAGGCAATTAATCAATGGTTTATTAATCAATATAATCGAATTTTAGTGGAAACTTACGGTCGAGAGAGGAAACAAAATGGATTTTGACATAGTCTGGAATACTTCGCAAATAAATTTTTACAAATATGGTGCAAAAATTGTATATCGCTCGGATCATACAGTTTATTTCACGAATAATTTTTTTCCCTCGGGGGCAACTATTGTGAAGTGGACTTCCAATTCTCTCTACCAAGGGGAGCGCACGTTGCTACAACTTCCCCTTTTAAAGCGTGGAAAGCACTATGAATTAATAACTGACTTTACTTGTGAACCTCAAGACTCAGTTTTAATAAAAATGGAATTCTACGAGCGCTCAGGAAAATTAATGGAGACATGTGTTTTTGAAGGTAAAGGAGGTGATGTAACATATCCAATGGGTGCATATTTTTACTCTATTTCTCTTATTAATATGGGGATGCGTGAGCTTTTATTTAAAAAAATAAAGATAATTCATGCAAGTAAAGGTACAGAAACAGTATAAAAGTATTGACAAATTAAAAGAAAGAAAAAGGTTAATGAATAAGAAAAAGGGACTTATAAAACAAGTAACACGTTTTAAAATGCATAAGTCGGGAAAATTTTGGGTAATCTCCAGTTTAACGCACTTTAGCTGGTTAAATTTATCCAAAAAATCCGCACAGCAAGTTAAAGCAGAAATTAAAGAAACTTCTTACCAACTATTATACGGTGAAGAAGATGAAGCCACACATAAAACAAGATTTGGTTCAGGCCTAAAGGCTTTAACTGGACTTGTAGCAGGTCTTGGATTAGGTGCCGGGATTTCACAAGGGCAAACCTATGCTGAAACGACACAACCATCAGTGGAGAAGCAGAGCGGAAAAGAAACATTAGCTCAAAAAGATAGTGTCGCAATTAAGTTAGAAACGAGTGAATCTGAAACGAATACTAGCTCTGTATCAGAGTCACAATCACAATCACTTTCTACATCTGAATCAAATTCTGAACTTGCATCAGAAGCACAAGTACTGCAAGGTCCAGTTCGAAGAGCTGCTTATGATGACGGACAAGTCACTGAAAACCAGATTTATGACGTTAATTATAAAGGTTATTACTATCAGTCCAGTAAAGGGACGGATCCTTCAAAATATGACGGTTTGATGAAGGTTCAGATGAATAAAGATAATGTGACCGTTCAATTTGATCCAAGCAAACCGCTCCCAAGAAGTGTTGCGGTTAAATTAAAATCTGAAGCTGATCCTTCTGTTCCACAACAAAATGTATTGAATTTAACTCTCGGAAAAACGGTGACAGATTATACAACTCAAATTTCTTATGATGGAGATTTGAGCACTTATTGGACGAACTATATTAAGAAACACCCAGAATGGGCGGATACAAATCCAGCCATTCAAATTGTGGTAAATGATGGACACTGGATTGCGAATGAAAATGGATGGACAACAGTTAGCCGTTATGAAATTCCTGTAATTAGTGATTCATCCTCTACATCAGAGAGTGTGAGTGGGTCTGAATCTATTTCACAATCAGAAATTGTAAGTGACTCAGACTCGAAAAGTGATTCAAAAAGCTTATCCGATTCTAGCTTTGAATCACAGTCTGATTCGGATTCAATTTCAAGGTCGGAATCTGTATCTGAATCATTGTCAGAGACCCTTTCTGAGTCAAGCTCAGAATCAATATCTGACTCCCAGTCGATTTCTAGCTCTGAATCTACTTCAGAAACCCTTTCTGAATCAAGCTCAGAATCAATATCTGACTCCCAGTCGATTTCTAGTTCTGAATCTTTATCAGAAACCCTTTCTGAGTCAAGCTCAGAATCAATATCTGATTCACAATCAATTTCTGGTTCTGAATCTACTTCTGAATCAGAAGTTATAAGTGAATCTGAGAGTGTTTCAAACTCTGTGAGTGATTCTCTTTCAGTATCTATGAGTGAGTCAGAAAGTGTCTCAAATTCATTAAGCGGCTCTCAATCTGTATCCATAAGTGAGTCTAATCGAAATTCAAATAGCGAATCTGTTTCGGTATCTTTAAGTGGCTCAGTGGAAGATTCAGAGAGTGATTCTGCCAGTCATTCACTATCAGTAAGTGAATCTAATCGAAATTCCAGCAGTGATTCTGCAAGTGTTTCGAATTCTACAAGCGACTCAAACCGCGCTTCTAATTCGGAATCTTCTTCACTTTCAACTTCCATGAGTGATTCACAATCAGAATCAACATCAATTTCCGATTCTCAAAGTGTTTCGCTATCTGATTCAATCCGCGATTCAAATTCAAATTCAAGCAGTAGTTCAGAATCTCTCTCAGACTCGATTCGAGATTCTTTATCAGAGTCTGTCTCAACTTCAGGATCAATAAGTGACTCAGCTTCAGTCTCAACTTCTATATCTACATCGCAAAGTACGTCACTTTCAGACTCAAAACGTGAGTCAGTTTCGGAATCTGCATCAGAGTCATTGGCATCAAATTCAGAGACGAATTCAGCCAGTGAGTCAGCATCAGAGTCTGGTTCAACTTCAGTTTCTCAGTCGATTTCCGATTCTATTTCTTCATCAGAGTCGGGCAAAGGCTCAATTTCTGATTCGATTTCAGAGAGTCTTTCTGTAAGCGGATCTATTTCAACATCAGATTCAGATCATGCTTCTGTAAGTGAGTCAGTATCAGATTCTCACTCACTTTCAGTTTCAGAATCGATATCTGATTCTGTATCTTCCTCGGAATCAGGACAAGGTTCAATATCTGATTCAGCTTCAGAAAGTACATCGGTGAGTGAATCACTCTCAAATTCTGAGTCAGAACGTCAGTCTTCATCAGATTCAAGTTCTGAATCAAACTCGACATCCGTGTCCAACTCAGTAAGTGATTCAGAATCGATTTCAAGCTCTCTTTCACATTCAGAACCTATTGTGTCTGGATCAGAATCTGATTCTTCAAGCCAGTCAACTTCAAGCTCAGAATCGACTCGCGATTCACAGAGCGAATCTTCAAGTCTTTCTGACTCAATCAGTGCATCGTTATCAGACTCAATTAGTGATTCTGCTTCGAATTCATCCTCACATTCAGAATCAACGCAAGACTCAAACTCCGATTCAGTGAGCGGATCTGTCTCTACGTCTGATTCGAATCGTGAGTCAGCAAGTGAGTCAAGCTCAGAATCAGGCTCTATTAGCCTATCGATTTCAGAATCAAGTTCAGAGTCTACTTCAATAAGTAGCTCAACTTCCGAATCAACGCGTGAGTCTGAATCCGATTCTTCAAGCACGTCACATTCACTTTCAGTTTCAGAGCAGGAATCAAGTTCAGATTCAGCAAGTGAATCAAGTAAAAATTCAAGTAGCGATTCATCTTCTGATAGTAGCTCGCTCTCAGAGTCAAGTCGTGAGTCAAGTTCAGAATCCAGCAGTCTCTCAACTTCGCTTTCAGATTCAAATCGGGAGTCACTCTCCGATTCAGTATCTGATTCTCGTTCGCTTAGTGAGTCGACTTCCGTCTCAGACTCAGCATCTAATTCTCATAAAGATTCGCAATCAGATTCGAATCGTGAATCAACATCTGACTCAAACAGTCATTCGGCCTCAGTTTCAGATTCAAATCGAGAATCAAGCTCAGAGTCAAGCTCAGACTCACAGTCACAAAGTGAAGAAGTATCACAGTCAGAATCATTGTCAGCTTCAGTTAGCGAATCACTTTCTGACTCAAACCGTAATTCTATATCGGACTCAATAAGCGAATCGACTTCAATTTCGACTTCGGAACGTCCATCAATTTCTGAGTCTGTATCAGAATCGCTTTCGACAAGTACCTCAACAAGTGATTCAATTTCAACTTCGGTATCAGTATCAAGCTCAGAAAGTACATCACTTTCCGAGTCAAGTCGTGATTCCTCTTCAGATTCAGCCTCAGAATCACTTAATTCTAATTCGAATACAAATTCGGCATCAGAATCAAGCTCAGAATCAGCTTCAATTTCGACTTCGAACTCAGTCTCTGATTCTGTTTCGTCTTCAGAATCTGGACGAAATTCAAGTTCCGACTCAAGCTCAGAGAGCAGCTCAGTTTCAGATTCTGCCTCAATATCTGATTCAGAGAGAAATTCACAAAGTGATTCTGAGTCAGTTTCAAGTTCTACCTCTGACTCTGTTTCAGCTTCAATTTCTGACTCAAGCTCAGATTCTGGACGAAATTCAAACTCCGAGTCAAGCTCCGAAAGCAGTTCAGTCTCAGAATCAATTTCTCAATCTGATTCAGAACGTGTTTCGACAAGCGATTCTAGCTCTGACTCAAGCTCCAACTCGACTTCAGTTTCAGCTTCTGAGTCACTCTCGGCTTCTGAATCGGGACGTGAGTCAAGCTCGACTTCAGCTTCAGAAAGCACTTCATCAAGCGACTCATCATCACTTTCAGAATCAGGCAATAATTCATCTTCTGAATCTAACTCTGTATCTGGATCAACTTCAACGTCACAATCAGTAAGTGAATCTGCATCTGCCTCAAGTTCAAACTCTCATTCTGACTCTTTAGAATCAGGTTCTGAGTCGGACTCTCTAAGCGTTTCAAGTTCATTGTCTGATTCAAACCGTGAGTCTAATAGTGAATCTGCATCACATTCGTCCTCAATAAGCGAATCTAATTCGGTCTCAGTCAGTGAGTCGCTAAGTGATTCCATTTCTAATTCAGGATCAATAGAAGAATCAGTTTCTGACTCTACATCAGATTCTCTTTCCCTTTCAGGTTCGGAAAGAGAATCAACAAGTGATTCAGCAAGCCTTTCAACATCTACAAGCGAGTCTATATCACAATCAATAAGTGAATCAAGTTCGATTTCATCTTCATTATCAGAGTCGAGTCGTGATTCTCGTTCAGAAAGCCAATCTGCCTCTGATTCACAATCAGTATCAAGTCGTGAATCAACAAGCGATTCAAGCAGTGACTCTCTTTCAACAAGTGATTCCCTTTCAACCTCAGTAAGCACATCTGTTTCGGAATCAATTTCGCATTCAACTTCAAGTCGAGAATCAAGTTCAGAATCAGCAAGTCTTTCAACTTCACTGTCAGCTTCGGAACGTGACTCTTCAAGTGATTCAGCGAGTGAGTCAAGCAAAGCCTCAAGTTCAGAATCAGCTTCAGAAAGTCTTTCACTGTCAGAATCTGGACGTCAGTCAAACTCAGAATCAGCTTCAGTTTCTAGTTCTATGAGTGACTCTGCTTCACTGTCTGGTTCAGTTTCCGTTTCAATCAGTGCTTCAACGTCAAACTCAAGTAGAGAATCAAATAGTGACTCCGCCTCAGCTTCCGTTTCATCATCAGAGTCAAGTCGTGAATCACTTTCAGATTCGAACTCGTCTTCAACATCTGTAAGCAATTCTCTCTCTGATTCATTGTCAGTTTCTGGTTCAGCTTCAGATTCTCTTTCAACTTCTGAGTGGGCTTCTATGAGTGATTCAAACTCCGTGTCTGGATCTTTGTCGGAATCAAGTCGTGAATCACTTTCAGAATCAAGTTCTCTCTCAACTTCAATAAGTGACTCTATATCTGAGTCAAGTAAAAACTCAGCTTCAGAAAGTACTTCACGTTCAGAATCAACAAGAGATTCATTATCAGATTCTGCATCAAACTCACTTGAGTCTAATTCTGATCAAAACTCAGCGAGCGAGTCAAGTTCCGCTTCAGGTTCTCTTTCAGCTTCCGTTTCAAGCTCAGAGTCAAGCTCAAGTTCAGAATCAAGTAAAGCTTCAAATTCAGACTCCGCTTCAGAAAGTCTTTCAAATAGTGTTTCAGAATCACTTTCAAACTCAGCACAAGAGTCAAGCAGCGAATCAGTGTCAGGGTCACTTTCGGTTTCTGAATCAATTTCAGGTTCTATTTCTAACTCTGTTTCAAATTCAAACCTTAATTCTGATTCAGAGTCGGTTTCAAACAGTACTTCATTGAGTGAATCAGGCTCAAGCTCAGAGTCAGAGCTGGTTTCTACCAGTGATTCAGCTTCAGCATCAACTTCTGTATCAGAATCGCAGTCTGTTTCAAACTCAAGCTCAAGTTCAGAATCAAGTAAAGCTTCAAGTTCAGACTCCGCTTCAGAAAGTAACTCTGTCAGCAACTCACTTTCTGTTTCAGATTCAGAACGTAATTCTGACTCAGAGTCAATTTCCGCTTCCGTTTCAAACTCTATATCTCAATCTGAGAGCCAATCTGTTTCTGTTTCAACTTCAGATTCAAACTCTGAGCCTGTCGAATCTGGTTCAGACTCCGATTCGCTTAGCGCTTCAAGCTCGCTTTCAGAATCAAGTCGCGTTTCATCAAGTGAATCTTCAAGTCTTTCAGCATCGTTGAGTACATCACTTTCGACATCAGGAAGTTTTTCAGATTCAAACTCTGCCTCAAGCTCAGATTCGAGTCGTGAGTCATTGTCAGATTCTTCAAGTCTTTCTGCCTCGACTTCAGAATCAAGTCGTAATTCAGAAAGTAACTCAGCATCGCTATCTACTTCAACAAGTAGTTCACTTTCGACATCAATGAGTGATTCAAGCTCGCTCTCCGATTCGTTGTCAGCTTCGATAAGTCTATCTCTATCAGTATCTGACTCTTCAAGTCACTCAATCTCAGACTCTCTGTCAGATTCTGCACGTGATTCAATAAGCGAGTCGGTGAGTGATTCAAGCTCAGCAAGTGATTCAACTTCGAATTCTCTTAGTGAATCGATTTCGGACTCTGTTTCAGTTTCTAACTCAAGTCGTGATTCTATCTCAGATTCTGCCAGTCTTTCGACATCTGTTTCAGACTCTGCTCGTACCTCTCTGAGTGAGTCGGCAAGTGATTCAAGCAAGCATTCAAGTAGCGAATCAGCTTCTGAGAGTACTTCGCTTTCTGTTTCAGGCCGTGATTCGATGTCAGAATCTATTTCTGAAAGTAGCTCTCTTTCAGAATCAAGTCGTGATTCTCAATCTCTATCAAATTCAACATCAAGCTCGATGAGTGTTTCACAATCCGAGTCAAGAAGTAGTTCTAGCTCTGAGAGCAGTTCTCTTTCAGAATCAAGTCGTGATTCGCTCAGTGATTCTGTATCAGCTTCACAATCGGTGTCTGACTCAGCACGTGAATCTCATTCTGAAAGCATTTCAGTATCAAGCTCAATTAGTGAATCGCTTTCTGATTCGCGTAATGATTCAAGCTCAGAAAGCACTTCAAACTCTGACTCAACACGTGATTCAATTTCTGACTCAAGTTCAGATTCTCTGACTTCTAATTCTGATACAAACTCTATGAGTGAATCCAGCTCAACATCGGGGTCTCACTCAACTTCAATTTCAAGCTCAGAGTCTAGCTCAAGCTCAGAGTCTGGAAAAGCTTCAAGTTCAGAATCTGTATCTGAAAGCAGTTCAAATAGTCACTCAGACTCCCAGTCTGTATCTAGTCGTGATTCAGAAAGTGAGTCAAGCTCGGTTTCTGCATCTAACTCAGATTCCCAGTCTGTTTCTGAGTCAATCTCAATTTCGGACTCAGGACGCATTTCAAGTTCAGAATCTGTGTCTGAAAGTGTTTCAAATAGTTTATCTGGATCACAGTCAGATTCATCACGTCAATCCGATTCCGACTCATCATCTGAATCCAGCTCAACCTCACTTTCTCAGTCTGTGAGTGAGTCAACTTCGGTATCACAATCATTGTCTCATTCTGAACCTCTTGAGTCAGGATCAGAATCTGATTCGTTGAGCATTTCAACGTCTATGTCAGATTCGAACCGAACTTCAAATAGTGAATCAAGTAGTACGTCAGCCTCAGTAAGTCATTCACAATCACAGTCTAATAGCATTTCAGCCTCAGAGTCTGTTTCGACATCAAACTCTTCTCGTGAATCTGTTTCTGACTCAGTGAGTGCTTCAAGCTCGTTGTCAGCCTCAGAACGAGATTCAAATAGTGCTTCAACGAGTGCATCTGTTTCTGTAAGTGAATCTGTGTCAGAATCAATAAGTGATTCGACATCAGTTTCAACATCAGTTTCAGCTTCGAGTCGCGACTCTCTCTCTGATTCAGCAAGTGCTTCAACATCAACGTCAGCCTCAGAACGTGATTCAGGTAGCCTTTCCGCAAGTGAATCAAGCAAACTTTCAAGCAGCGAATCAGCTTCTGAAAGTACTTCACTTTCTATTTCCAGTCGTGAATCAGCTTCAGATTCAAGTTCAGAGAGTAGCTCAAGCTCAGATTCTAGCCGTCAATCAGCTTCCGAGTCTGCTTCGCTTTCCACATCAATGAGTCTATCGACATCAAGTTCAGTCTCTGAGTCAAGTTCAGAAAGTCGTTCACTTTCAGATTCAGCGCGTGAGTCTGTGAGTGCATCAGAATCAATTTCTGAATCGCTCTCTTATTCAAGTCGTGAATCAACTTCTGAAAGTCTCTCAACATCAAGTTCCGTAAGTGAATCTCTTTCAGGCTCTAGTAATGCTTCCAGCTCAGAAAGTACTTCAGCTTCAACTTCAACACTTGAATCAAGCAGTGAGTCAGTATCACATTCAACCTCTGGTTCACAGTCAGATTCAGTATCTACCTCACTTTCAGCTTCAGAATCTATAAGTGGTTCACAATCACTTTCAGGTTCACAAAGTGAATCTAGCAGTCAATCAGGCTCTGTATCTGAGTCCGTAAATAATTCTCAAAGTGATTCAATATCTGTTTCCTTATCAACATCGAGCTCAGAGCAAGAATCTCTTTCTGATTCGGTATCAACATCAGTATCAATCAGTGATTCACTTTCGACATCTTTATCCTTGTCAAGTTCAGAGAGCCTATCTGCATCAAATTCGAACCGTAACTCTACTTCGGAGTCAGCTTCAGAATCATTAGCTTCAAATTCTAATACTAACTCTGCAAGTAATTCGGCTTCAGGTTCTGCCTCACACTCAGTATCTACATCAGCCTCAGAATCACTATCTATTTCGGGTTCAGAGCAAGCTTCAAGCTCGGACTCAGTATCTGAAAGTGTATCTGTGAGTGGATCTGTATCCTCCTCAGCATCGGAAAGAGACTCTTTAAGTGAATCTGTCTCAGAATCCCTATCAGGCTCAAGTTCAGCTTCAATATCAGAATCAGTATCCTCGTCGGATTCAAGTAGAACTTCAAGTTCAGAATCAGCTTCAGATAGTTTGTCAATAAGTGAATCAATCGTTCACTCAACTTCAGAACGTGATTCGTTGAGTGAGTCAATCTCAACTTCAGTGTCAACCTCAGCTTCCTTATCTGTCTCAGATTCGGCATCAGCTTCAGAATCAGGGAAGGTATCAAGTTCAGAGTCTTCATCTGAAAGTAGCTCAAATAGTATGTCGGGCTCAATTTCTGATTCACAACGTGAATCACAGAGTGATTCAATTTCAGATTCTATCTCTATGTCTGGTTCGACATCAGTTTCAGAATCAACCTCAGCATCTCTTTCAGGAGAGCTCTCAAGTTCAGAGTCTTCATCTGAAAGCAGTTCAAATAGTCTATCCGTATCTCAGTCAGATTCTGACCGTGGATCAGAGTCAGCATCGAGCTCAACTTCAACATCAAGTTCAGCTTCTCAATCCGTGAGCGAGTCAACTTCAGTATCACATTCACTTTCGCAGTCTGAACCAGTAGAGTCAGGTTCAGCTTCAGATTCGTTAAGTGATTCGACATCAGTCTCTGATTCAAACCGAAACTCGCTCAGTGAGTCTGTGAGTCATTCCGTTTCAGCAAGTGATTCCGCATCATCTTCATTGAGTGATTCAGTCTCTGTTTCAGATTCACTCTCTGCTTCAGGACGTGAGTCAATGTCTGAGTCTGCCAGCCTTTCGACATCTATTTCAGCATCAGAGCGAGATTCTCTCAGCGATTCAGTGAGTGAGTCTGGTTCAACAAGTGCTTCGCTGTCGGTATCCACAAGTAATTCAGTCTCTGTTTCAGATTCCATCTCTGCTTCAGGGCGTGAGTCAATGTCTGAGTCTGCCAGCCTTTCGACATCTATTTCAGCATCAGAGCGAGATTCTCTCAGCGATTCAGTGAGTGAGTCTGGTTCAACAAGTGCTTCGTTGTCGGTATCTACAAGTGATTCAGTCTCACTTTCATCATCAAGCTCGGAGTCAAGTCGCGATTCCGTCAGTGAGTCTGCCAGTCTTTCAACATCTATTTCAGCATCAGAGCGAGATTCTCTCAGCGATTCAGTGAGTGAGTCTGGTTCAGCAAGTGCTTCGCTGTCTGTATCCACAAGTGATTCAGTCTCACTTTCATCATCAAGTTCGGAGTCAAGTCGTGATTCCATAAGTGATTCATCAAGTGATTCAACTTCGATATCAACTTCAAATAGAGAGTCTGTTTCAGAATCAGCATCAGAAAGTGGCTCAACATCGCTATCACTAAGTGATTCAGTCTCACTTTCAACCTCATCATCAATGTCTGAATCAGCATCTGTGTCAACAAGTGAATCAATTTCCGCATCACTAAGTTCTTCTGAATCAACATCATTAGCATCTAGAAATTCAGAACACATGAGCACTTTACCGCATACTGGCGATAAGGACTCTATTGGCTTAGGTGTTTTAGGCTTAGGATTAATAGGTGCCGCAGCTCTAGGTAAGAAGAAAAAGAAAAAAGCTTAAGAACAAATAACAAAATATTTAGAAAGGAATAAAATAAAGTAAAAAAAGCAAGTACTAAGGTATTTGCTTTTTAGTTTATATTTGATGTAAAACAAAAGAATTTGACTTTTTAATATATTATGTTTCAATAGTAGAGAGCTTTATAATTAAGCTTATGTAAAATAAGAGGAGTAAAAACAGATGGTTGAAAAGATGCTAAATTGGGTGGCAAGTTTGCCACTCTGGCAAGCCACCTTGTTCTTGTTTATTGTTGTTTTCTTTAGGGCACAGATGACATTTGGTCTAGGAAAACTCATTCATATGGGACTATTGAAGACAAAATGGGGGAAAAAGGCAGAGAAATCCGAAGAAAATCGAGCAGGAATGCTTGCTCTTCAAAAATATGGATGGCCCGTTATACCTTTGAGTTTCTTGACAGTTGGTTTTCAAACTGTGGTGCAGCTTGCTGCTGGTATGTTAGATTGGAAATGGAGCAAGTACACACTGGTCGCTCTTCCAGGCTATTTAGCGTGGGGCTTTGTCTACGCTGCAGGAGGACTAACCTTATTCCGCTCGATTGCTAATGGCTCAATTGGCTTATTGATTCTTTTTGTTATTATCGTATTGTTACTTTGGAGTGTTGGGACATTTTTAGTGAAAAAACTTAAGCCTAATACATAACACAAGGGACTTGTTCATATTTCATTTTTTCTTTAAATATGGATTCAATATAAAAAACACAACCTTAGTTGTGTTTATTTTTGTTTAAAATTAAAAATTTGTGCTTTATCGGCTTTATATTCTGTTAAAGCATGTGCAGCATATCGTTTTTCTTCAATCATGCTGACATATTTGGCAGGAGCTTGAAACTTGCTGAAGTCTTCTTTGTCAAGAACGAGTGTTTTTTTCGTCATACTTGATTCACCTAAGACAACATATTCCGTTGTAGCAGCAGTAAAACTTTGTCCTTTTTCATCTTCGATATTTTTTACTTGTGTATCAGCGGTCCATAAAGCAGGAGTTTTCGAAAGCGAGGTAATATGTTTGAATTTGAATTCGTCCCCTTTTTTGCTGACTGCGTTGACAGCTTTTGCCTGAATCAATTTTTCAGCAGATGTCGCATCTAATACCAAAGTATCTGTTTCAGCGACATATTTTCCTTCAACAGTGATGTTATTTTTTATGTAAGATTGGTTGTCTTTTAAGCTTTGATCAAGTTCTTTTTTGTCTGAACTATAAAGAATGATGCCATGAACAGGCTGGTGGAATAAAGAGATAACTTTACTAACGGCAAAGTAGCCTCCTGCGATAAACAAGATGAGTGCTGGAATAATCCAAAGTTTCTTTGTCAATGTAGTGTTGTCCTTTTCTAAAGTTTTTTTATTTCTTTATTTATTTTATCAAGGAATTATGACTCAAAAACTTACTCTTCTGTAAGATAAAAAATAAAAGCACTTGTGTGCTTTTTATTTTTGGATAAGATTCTCAATAAGCATTGAGCTTTCTTCAATCGAACGTTTACTGACATCAATTGTCTCTATGCCTAACTGCTCAAAGAGTGTATCGGCATATGCCAACTCTTCAAGAATACGTTTTTCATCAGAATACATGGATTTTGTTTTAAGTCCGAGCGTTTGCTCCCGGTAGCTTCGTATATTACTTAAGCTTTCAGAAGTACTGGTTAAGCCAATAATCTTATGCGGATTCACTTTATAAAGTTCTTTAGCCACTTCGACCTCCGGAATAATCGGGAGATTTGCTACCTTGTAACCTTTGTTGGCCAAGTACATACTCAGTGGGGTTTTCGAAGTTCGAGAGACACCAAGAAGCACAATATCAGCATTTAAAAAACCTTTAGGATCTTTCCCATCGTCATATTTCACCGCAAATTCGATAGCAGCGACCCGATTAAAATAGGCTTGATTTAACCGATGCACACTGCCGGACTCTTGTGTAGGTTGCTCACCTGAACGTTTTTCAATAAGTTGCATGAGCGGCGACATAAAGTCCACATAGGCCAAATCATGTGTATCTGAAAATTTTTGGACACACTCCACTAAAGACTTATCAACGAGAGTGATAGCGACAAGGGCATTTTCTTTTTTGGCATCATTCAAAATTTCTAATAGTGAATCTTTATCATTGGTAAAAGGATAAAGCTGAACATCTGATAAATCAACAGTTGGAAATTGTGCCACAACAGCAGAAATAATTTTTTTTGCTGTTTCACCGACAGAGTCAGTAATGAGATAAATTTTTATATTTTGCATTTTGTCCCCTTAATCTTCGCTTTGCATTTCGTTTCCTGTTTGGATGAAAGCTTTCATGATGTGTTTAATGGATATTTTACCGATTATTTTTTTCGAGTCTGCTTTTTCAAGCACAGGTAAACTATCTACTTCGTATCGAGAAAGAATATTCCCAGCTTCTAGTAAAGTCTTATCGGCGGTTATAGTATGGATATTAGGCATACGTGTCATTATTACAGCAACAGGAGTTTTTTCTAGATTATTGCCACTTATAGCGAACCGAAGAAGGTCTTTACGAGAAAGAAGTCCAGCTAAATCGCCATTTTCATTTTTGACATAGATACTGCCAATATCATAGAGAAAAAGACTTGTCGCAGCATCGTAAACAGACATATCTTGTGCAACAATCAGGGGTGAAGTCATAAAGTCAGACACTTTTTTTGAGTAGCAACTTTCAATATAAAGAGGCTGCATTTTTTGCCCAGTATAGAAATAGCCAACCTTTGGCTTTGCATCAAGTAACCCTGTCATGGTAAGAATAGACAGATCGTTCCTTAAAGTTGCACGGCTTAAACCTAAAGTTTGTGCAATTTTTTCACCACTGATGGGCTGTTCCGCTTTTACGATATTAATTATTTCAGTTTGTCGAGTTGTTAATTTCAAGTGTCACTCCTTAATAAATAGGACATACTATATATTATATGTGTTTTATCTTTTTAAATCAACTAATAAAAGGGATGGTTGCCACATGTAATGTTAACAAGCTAAAAAGAATGCGATTACAAAAAACTTGACAACGAATATGACATACTATATAATGTGTTTATTCACTAAATAGTATGTCACATATAAAGGAGACGCGAATGTCACAAGCAAAAAAACGTGTTTATAACTTTACAGAAGGTTCAAAAGAACAAAAGGATCTCTTAGGAGGAAAAGGAGCAAATCTTGCAGAGATGACTGGGATTGGTTTACCAGTACCCAAAGGATTTACCATTACTACAGAAGCTTGCTTAGAGTATCTGGACTCGAAAAAATTATTGCCTGAGTTGGTTAAGGAAATAGAAGAACATATTGCTAGGCTAGAAAACGAAACTGGAAAGAAATTTGCAGATGAGGAAAATCCGCTATTAGTTTCGGTCAGAAGTGGCTCAAAATTTTCAATGCCGGGTATGATGGATACTATTTTGAATTTAGGCTTGAATCATCAAAGCGTTGAAATCTTTGCCCACAAGACTGAAAATCCTGTGTTTGCTTATGATTGCTATCGTCGTTTAATCCAAATGTTTGGCGATGTGGTTAAAGGGGTTGATAAAAATATTTTTGAAGAAGCACTAACGCTATATAAAGCGACCCAAGGTTACAGTTCTGATATTGAGATGAAAGCGGAAGATTGGAAGGAGATTATTCAACAATTTACCACAATCTATCTGAAAGAAGTTGGTGAAAACTTCCCTCAAGATCCCTCCAAACAACTTTATGCGGCTGTAGAAGCGGTGTTTACTTCTTGGAATAATCCGCGTGCTGTAACTTACCGTCGGATCCATGAAATCTCTGATAAACTTGGAACAGCCGTTAATATCCAAGAAATGGTTTTTGGAAATACTGGAGGGAATAGCGGTACAGGTGTTGCCTTTACACGCAATCCTGCAACAGGGGAAGCTGGTGTTTTTGGCGAATTTTTGTTGAATGCGCAAGGAGAAGATGTTGTTGCAGGGATTCGGACACCACGTCCAATACAAGAGTTGAAACAAGAACAGCCCACGATTTATATGCAATTTGAGAAAATATGCCATCAGTTGGAAGCTCATTATCAAGATATGCAAGATATCGAGTTCACCATAGAAGAGGGAAAACTTTTCATTCTTCAAACACGTAATGGCAAACGAACAGCAAAGGCTGCCTTTAAAATTGCAACGCAAATGGCAGAAGATGGCGTAATAAGTAAGGAGGAGAGTCTGAAACGCTTAACACCTTCAATGATTACCCAGCTGCTTCATCCTGTGTTTGATGAACAAATGTTGGCGGAGAGTAAATCTGTGGCAAAGGGTTTACCTGCAAGTCCTGGTGCAACATCTGGCAGAGTCTATTTCTATGCGCAAGATGCGCAAAAAGCGCATGCAGCTGGGCAAAAAGTTATCCTTCTTAGAACAGAAACTTCACCAGAAGATATTGAAGGTATGGTTGTGAGTGAGGCTATTGTCACTTCTCGTGGAGGAATGACCTCTCATGCTGCTGTCGTAGCACGAGGAATGGGGGTGTGCTGCGTGGTTGGATGCGAACAATTAACGATTAATGAAAAGCTCAAACAAGCGTACGACGGTACACACACTATAAACGAAGGTGATTTACTCTCAGTAGATGGAACAACAGGAAAAATCTACCGCGGGGAAATTAAACTCGATAAGGTACAAGATCTAGATCTTTTAGTAAAAGTACTTCAGTGGGCCTCTCACATCGGAAATATGCAAGTCAGAGCAAATGCTGAGACAGTTGAAGATATTAGAGCTGCACTGGATTTTGGTGCAAGCGGCATTGGGTTGGCACGTACAGAACATATGTTCTTTGGGAAAGAACGAATTTTGGAAATGCGTAAAATGTTTCTCTCAGAAGATCAACTGCAGCGTAAGCAATCCCTTGAAACACTCAAAGAATTCCAGAAAAAGGATTTTGCTGAAATTTTGAGTCTGACGGAAGGAATGCCATGTACGATTCGCCTTTTAGATCCGCCACTTCACGAATTTATGCCCAAAACTAAGGAAGAATATGAGCAAGTGGCTGAAGCGTGTGGACAAACGGTTGACTTTATTATGCACAGAGGTAAAGATCTTGAAGAGTTCAATCCGATGCTGGGGCATCGTGGTTGTCGTTTAGCCATCACCTATCCCGAAATATATGAAATGCAGGTTGAAGCAATAATGGAAGCTGCTTTGGAACTCGCTAAAACAGGAAAGCAAGTCAAACCAGAGATTATGATTCCTTTAGTTGCTGAAGAAAAAGAATTGTCTTATCTTAAAAAGATGTTAGAAGACAAAATCCAAGATGTCTTTGAAAAACACCAGCTGAAAATTGCCTATAAAATCGGCGCAATGCTTGAAATTCCAAGAGCTTGTTTGACGGCAGATCAGCTTGCGACATCAGCACAGTTCTTTAGCTTTGGTACCAATGACCTGACACAGCTGACCTATGGCTTTTCTCGGGATGATTCGGTCAAATTTTTGCCCGATTATGTTGAAAAAGGTATTTTAGAAGATGATCCCTTTCAACATTTGGATCAGAAAGGAGTGGGCAGTTTGATGAAAACGGCAATAGAGCTTGTCAAACCACAACATAAAGATATCAGTTTTGGGGTATGTGGCGAAGTAGGAGGTGATCCAGACTCTGTTGCTTTCCTTCAAAAAATCGGTTTGGATTATGTATCATGTTCGCCATATCGAGTTCCAGCAGTTCTTCTTACTGTTGCACAGATGAGTATTAAGTAAGAGAATGTAAAAAACCTTCGACGATAAGCGAAGGTTTTTATTATTTTAAATCTCCCCAAAGGTTGAGCATCACGGTTCCAATGATAAGGACTAAAATGGCTGAACATTGGAGGAACAGGCTGAGTTGAGAAGTTTCGTGATTTGAAATTAAAAGCCGAACGATAGAAGCAACCGCGATATAGATATATTTCTTGATTGTTGGGTGATCATTATCGGAGAGATAGTGAATAATGAGTTCTAAGAATTCCAAAAAGAGGAAAAAGGTTAAGATACGGTCAATAATATCGTAGAAACTGTAATCAATAAATCCTGTAGTAAATGAGGAGAGAAGAACCCAAATCTCTTTAAACATAAGAAAGGCAATGACCAGCCCGAGTAAACTTAAACAGACTTTTATAATGACATTAAAAGTTTTTGATAAAAAATTAAATTGAATCAAATGAGAACCTCCCTGATTAGTCGTGTAATTTTATAATTCTAGTATAGCACAGAAACATCAGCTTTGAGGAGAGATTAGACTTGGAAAAATGAATTGAATATTTGAAAATAAGAAAAGTCTTATTAAAAAGATACATTTTCTTATCACATTATCTCAATGTATAAATTATCCCTATCGGAATTCCAGCGTTTCTAAATTGTTTTTTACCTTAGACTGTGGGATAATCAATGTAAAAGAAGAAGGTGCGTTTTAGAGCAAGTCACCATCTGTTTACTTTATAGAAAAGAGAAAATACTATGATTAATCTTTGTAATATGCTTTATGTTTCGGATGTCCCAACGCACGCAGAATTTTGGGCGAAAGTTGGCTTGAAAGAACTTCGTCGCCAAGGTTCAGGCTCGCAAGAAACGGTGATTTTCGCAGTGGATGCGGATGCTCCAAGCGCACGTATTCAATTATGGAATCTTGACTTTATTCGTCAAAATTCACCAGAAGTAGCAGATATGAAAGGCTCAATGCTTTTTACTGTGGATGACTTAGAGGAATGGCATACGCGTGTCTCTAAAGCAACGAACACAGCAAGCGCAATCAATGATTTCCAAGGTATGGTGAACTTTAATTTCCAAGATCCTGATGGAAATTATTATGCATTTGCGCAGACTGAATTACCAGAATGATGTGCAAAATCTTAATCGTCTGATTTTGAAGTTGCTTTCTTTGATGATATTTCACTTTCTAATTCCTCTTTCTCTCGCAGTTTTCGTTGTGCCTCAGAGAGCTCTCCTGTGGCGAAAGCGCCCCATTTCATCATGCCTCTGTCATGATAGTTACGGATAGATTCATAAGGGCTATATGAGCGATCAACTGTCATTTTTTTCTCCTCCTGCGGCTGCATGGCCGCCAATCATTTTGCTTCTTTCTAAAACTCTAGAGCCAGTTGTCAAAACGCTGGCTTTTTGAATGGCTGTAAAATCAAATTTATCACGTATTTCATCAATGGCATTTTGTAGAGCTTCCTGTTTTTGATGAGTGATGACCTTAGATTCATTAGGGAGCATTGTTTCAAAAAGATTAAGTTGCTTGATATTTTCGCTAGATAAATCAAAACCACCGATACCGATTTCTCTTACAATTTCACCATGATATTTTTCTCTAAAGAGGCGCAAAAACTCGGTTTGAATATCCGTTGTACTTTGAGTGGGCTCAATTTTACTGGCTATTTTTATCGAAGAAGAGTATTCTTTGTAGGAAGGTTTGACATAAAGTGAGAGACCACCCGCGAGCTTTTTACCTTTTCGAAGTCGGATAGCAAGATGCTCAGCCATTTCCTTAATCACTAGCTCAATTTCATCTTGCTTTACGTAGTCGCGTGGCAAAATCTGACTGTTGCTGTAGCTTTCTGATTTTTTGTGGTGCTTCTCGCGGACATTGGTTTCATCAATACCATGTGCATGAAAAAATTGTTGCAGACCAACGATTCCCATTTTTCGTTTAATTCTATCAGGGTTCGCATGAGCCAGATCCTTGATAGAATAAATTCCTAACTTATTGAATCTTTTCTCTGTCCGTCTCCCAATCCCCCAAAAATCAGTCATCTTTGGAAGTGTCCAAATCTTCTCGGGGACGTCCTCATAACGAATGAGCGCCCGCATAGTTGCGCTGTGCTTGGCATAATTATCCATCGCTAACTTGGCCAGTAAAGGGTTATCCCCCATTCCAACAGTCACAAATAGGCCCATTTGCTTAAGGACTTTTTGCTGTAAATCCTGAGCTAACAAATCCATTTGTTCATATTTATCTTTGATTTTAGGGTAGAAAAGGTTCAGAGATTCTGTAACATCAAGGAAGGACTCATCAATAGAATACGAGTGAATTTCTTCAGAAGAAGTATAGTTGGTCAAAAGTTGCTGCATCTCGATATTCTTATCGATATAAAGAGCCATCTGTGGAGGGACGATATGTGTACGTTTAGCCCAACTTTCAATAAAAGCGACATGTTGCATAGAGGGTTCTGTGCGTTGTCCGTAAATGTCAGTATGTTTGGCATACCAACGCCGATAGTTAAATTTCCTATTTTCCAGTAAAAAAGGTAAATCTGCCGCACGACTGACGTTAGATTTTCCAAAAACCTCTTTAAATTTCGGACTTGAAGCTAAGATAAGGCCATAGGAGTGATCTGAGCGACTCATGACACATAGAGAGGTATCTAAAGGATGAAGCCCTCTCTCCACACACTCGATTGAGGCATAGTTCGATTTTACATCCTCAAAAAAAATTGCGCGCCGTGGTTCATACGTATAGTCAATAAACATATTATACCTCTTATCAAATATTGATTTATTCAATATTATATACCTAAAAAAGAAAGAAAACAAAGAAAAATAATTATAAACTCAATATTTATTCTTTGTGTAACCTAAATGATGTTTTATAAAAAAATGTAACACGAAAAACATGGATTTCTCAAATTATTAGTAAAAACAGAAAAGGGAATGCTATAATATAAGTAACGAAATTGTAATATAAGGAGGAGCTATGAAAATTTTAATCAATCAAAAAAAGCCCTTATACTGGAGTAAGGTAAAGAAAGCTTCAGTGGTTGGTTTGACCACTTTACTGGTCGTCGCCAAAGGAACAGCGCCTGCCGTTGCAAATACTGTGCGCACTCGTTTCTGTGGTACAGATTTTACTATTGGGCAAATACATGAAGTACCAGAACAAGGTGTATTGATGGATCATTTTGTCGGGCAGGAAGACGGAACGCAAACTCCAATGACTTCTGAGGATAAACAAAATAAGATTGTAACAGAAGCAGGTTATGTTCCGATTATGCCATTAGCTGAAACTCAGGAAGAAGCACCGGCACGCCTCAAAGGTCCGCGACAAAATCCTGCTTACTATATGAAAGAAACAGTTGAACATCTTACAGAAAGACCTTGGAATATTGTGACAAAGACAACACTTGCTACAGGTGTATTGTTGGCAGTAACCAGTGGAATTGTCTTGAAAAACATTTTGAAGAAATAATAAAGAAGAATTACTTCTAAAGTGGTTCTTTTTTTGTATAAATAAAGTTTTCCCAAAAATAAAAAGTATAATTATTGGCAAGACGAAATGACATAGAGTACAATTATTAGTAGAGGTTAAATTAATAATGCAAATGAATTAAAAATTAGGAGGGATTTCATGGAAAAAGAAGAAAAAGTTAAAATTTTACAAGATTTGATAAAAATTAAATCGATTAACGGAAATGAAGAAGAAGTCGCTGTTTATTTACAAAACTTATTGAAAAATCATGGAATTGACTCCAAATTAATTCAATATGCCGAAGGGCGCAGCAGTTTAGTAGCTGAAATTAAGAGTGGCTCAAGCAGCCGAGTTTTGGGGCTGACAGGTCATATGGACGTTGTTGATATTGGTAATGAATCCCTTTGGACTTACCCGCCATTTTCTGCAACTATTGACGGTGATAAATTATATGGGCGTGGTTCAACAGACATGAAATCTGGGCTTGCAGCCATCACGATTGCAATGATTGAATTAAAAGAAGCTGAGACAAAATTTGATGGAATCATCCGTTTATTGGCTACGGTAGGTGAGGAAGTTGGAGAACTTGGTGGACGTCAGCTTACAGAGCTCGGTTTTGCGGATGATTTATCCGGCTTAATTATTGCTGAGCCGACCAATTATAACTTGGTCTACACGCATATGGGATCGATTAACTACTCTGTAGTTTCAGCAGGTAAAGCAGCACATAGCTCACAACCTCAAGAAGGCTTTAATGCCATCAATCACTTGAACGAATTTATTACTGCTGTTAATGTTGAAATGGATAAAATTGCTGAAGAATACCCTGATGCAGAACTGGGAACAACTATCCATAATGTGACTGTTATCCGAGGGGGTGACCAGGTGAATGCAATTCCGGGAGAAGCCAGTCTTGAAGGAAATATCCGAAGTGTACCAACCTATGGTAACGATAAGATTAAGGCCAAACTTCAAGAAGTAGTTGATAAAGTGAATGAAAATCATGATTATAAGTTGACATTAACGATTGACGAGGATAAAGTGGCAGTGCAGTCGGATAAAAACTCAATCTTAATCCAAACTATTCAAAGTGAGTTTGATACGCCTTTACCAGTTATTGGCATCGCAGGAACTACTGATGCTGCCGAATTTGTGAAATCCAAAAATAAATTTGACTTTGTCGTCTTTGGCCCAGGAGTAAGTAATCTCCCTCACCAAGTTAATGAGTATGTTGAAATTTCAAATTACTTAGATATGATTGATACATACCAGAATATTGCGAAAAAATATTTAGATTAGTTAGATTAGAGTGTAGAAAATCAAGTTTTTGCTTGGTTTTTTATATTCTAATCTGCGTTTATATTACTTTATGTTACAATTTAAATATGAAAAAATATTTATTGGTGGTCTATTGGGAGTAGTTCTTGTCAGCGCAGCTCTCCTTACTTATCTCTTTTTAGGCCCAGACACAACAGATGTTCGGGGGAAATGGGTCAGCTTTGGGGAAAATAAACTCCGTGTTTCTGCCGGCTCATTACGAGGAGATTTGGTGCAAGCCAGTCCTTTTACCAAACAGGAAATGGTGATTCGCTCAGATAAAAATGTGAAGATTAATCCTATTACGCACACGATTACAGAAAAAGCGGGTGATTTCTCAGTCACACGCAAGTTTCGTATGGAAAATAATAACGAGGTCTTAAAAATCCGTACCAAACTTGGTGAGAAGGAAATCTGGGAAACGTATTACTGGCCAGGAAGCAAAGCTTACCAACAAAAAGAAGAATCTTTGGTTAAAGAAAGAGCAGCAAACGTCAAAAACAGTACAAAAATTAACGAAGCATGGAAGAAGCGGGTAGAGGTGCTAAATAATGAATTATTTGCGGCTCTTGATGATACAACATGGCAAGGTTATGATATGATCAATGCCATTCATATGAAGCCTAATGCAGAAGTCACTGTTCATATTCAGACCGAACCTTCGAAAGAGACAGAACATGGGCATTTTGAAGCTCAGGCTACGGTGGATTTTCAAATGATTGGTTTTGAAACTGAGGAAATCTATGAACCTGTCGTGAAGGGTCAAGGTTTTGGGGCTTACGATATGCTAAGTGAAGGGGCATTGAAGACACTTTTTACAGATAACCCTTTAAAAAATATTAATACAGAAAAAGTCTTAAAGCGTATTCCTCAAATTACTTGGAAGGATATTTTTGCAAAACAAAACGCGATTAAGTTCCGCTACGGTATTTTCAACACGCTCACTACCCAACAGCTGGTCATTAAGAAAGAGAATATTGATTTTAGTCAAGATAAGCTGCAGATTAATGCCATACGTATGGAAACATATCTGAATGATGTAGATGGAGACGCATCAAGTAAACAGGATATGATTGCGGATCCTTTGGATAGAATATAAAAAAGGCATGAATGCATGTCTTTTTAAAAATGATACAATATACTTAAATAGTGATATCATCAAGGAGAAAATAATTGATTAATACATATCAATTTTTTTCTCCTTACGTAAAAATTAAAGGTCAGGTTAAAATGATAGAGGCAATTATCTGTAAAAATTGTGGAGGATCAAGTTTTATAAGAAAGCAAGGGAGACTTATTTGTTCCTATTGCGCTACGCAGTACAAGGAGGAGTATGCTCCCAGAAGAAGTCGGAAAAATATTTGGCTTGCTATCGGAGCATTAGTTTTTACAACTTTTGTGATTGTCTGGTTTTTAGTTTCTTATGGAATAAACAATTCGGGAAGGAAATCAACAACTTCTCAAAATCAAAAACTATTCCAAAGTGACTCCTCTTTAAAGAAAAACAGGAACCAATACGCGCGTGAAAATATTGATAAAATAAAGGGCTGGTCTTTAGAAAAATACAACAATATCCAACGAGCAGAACAGATTGTCTCAGCGGAAAGTAAATATCCAATTTACCAAAATGGTATGCACTTTTCGGACCTTGAGCGAAGTGTTGGTTATTCTCCAGATAGCTTAAAAGAAAGTCGTGTTCCGGGAAACAAAATTGAAGGTATAGCAACTTGGTCCACAGGGTCTTCTTTAAAAGACGGAGAAGTAACAATCTCAATCAGTTATGATAAAGAAACAGGACAAATTTTAAGAAAAGACTTGATGGGCAATATTTATGACAAAGAATGAAACAGTGAAATGTAAAAATTGTGGCGCTAATGAATTTGTTCAAGAAGCAAGAACAACAAGATGTCTTTACTGCCAGACCGAGTATATAAGCTATCCCAGACACAAAAGTAGAAAAATGATTTGGCTGTCTCTTTTCATTTTGACCCTCAGTCTACTGATAGTAATGGTTTTTATCTTGAAAAACACGAATTTGAAAACATTTAAAGTTGAAGAAAAAGCCACGGCTGTAAATATGTCAACGAAAGAAGTTAAGCTTTCAAAGGAAAAAGAATATGCTGAGAAAAATGCATCAGCAATTGAAGGTCTGAGCTTAGAAAAGTACGACAATATACAAATTGCTGCGCTGCATCGTTCCCCAGATAAGAAAGAGCAGTACTACGCACATGGTACACTCATGAAAGAGCTAATAAAAGAACTTGGCCCCCCTGAGGAACTAGTTGAATATACGCAATACTATCCGGGAGGAGCCGCAGTTGAGGGTAAAGCAAACTGGTCCAGTGGAGAAACACTCTCTGATGGATCAGTTGGTATGTATGTTATCTATGATAAGGATTCAGATCAAATTCTACATAAAAATCTATCTGCTTCTATGTATGGGTTAGAGTAACAAAGAAGTTAAAATGGAATAGGATATTCGGAAGGAAGGAGACTAGGTAATGAAAAAAGAATTTTCTAGAGTTTTTTTGAATGATGCAAGTGGAGATGTTTTAGTTATAAGAGATCGAAAGGCAGTCTGGAACATTCCAGGAGGAAAAAAAGAACAAGGAGAATCCTCAATTGCTTGTGCAATAAGGGAAGTTGAAGAAGAAATTTCTTTAACTATTTCTGATTTGGAAGAAGTGTATTCTGATGATTTTGTTTTTGGAGATATAGAGTGGAGAGGACATTTCTATTTTGCAAATACTGCCAAAGGACTTCCCACACTAAATGAACCTAATAAAATAAAAGGAATACAATTTATTGAAACACTGGACATGGTAAACTTTTCTTACGTTTTAAATCCATTACTGTCTTATTTAGATAAATATAATATTCTTGATGCTAAAACAACGAAGTGGGTTTGAACTTTTTGTTGGGACTTAGTAAATATATGATGGTAATTATTTTTTTCTAAGCCACACTCTTCCAATGTAAAAGATATATGAGTAATCAAGGATTGACTAGATTCTAATTAAGTAAAGGTAAAACCGGCACCCAAAAAGTACTTTGCTATATGAAAGAACAGGTATTTATGAAAGATAAAAATTTTTTAGATATTATAAATAAAAGCACAATTGAGACGGCCAAAAGCCTTCTTGGTATGAAACTTGTCATGGAAACAGACGGAGAGTCGCAAATACTTGGTAATATTGTAGAAACTGAAGCTTATCTTGGTACACTGGATAGTGCGTGCCATAGCTTCATGGGAAAACGTACACCTCGTAATGAATCCATGTATCTCTCCGCTGGTCACTGGTATGTATATCAAATTCATGGTCATTTTATGTTAAATCTAGTAACTATGGACGAAGATATCCCAGAGGCTGTTTTAATTCGTGCCGTTCAAGCAGATGCTCCAGAACATGATGGCAGTGGTCCTGGAAAGCTCACGAAATCCTTTGGTATAACGAAAGAGATAGACGGAGAGTATTTTCCTGACTCACGTTTGACATTAGAAGTAGACAAAACACCCAAAGAGATTGCTAGCCGAAAAAGAATTGGAATAACATGTATGGATGAATGGCGAGATGAACCTTTAGGATTTTATGTAAAAGGAAATTCGCAAGTTTCCCGTATTCGGAAAAAAGAAATATTAGATGATGATGAGTTGACTTGGGAAAAACCACCTTTTCAGAAAAATAAAAACTATCTAAAAGAAACGATACCAAAGGCATGACTTGCTGTTTTTATATGAGAAAGAACTCCAGAACAATAAAATAGACCACAAACTCAAACAGCTACATATTAGCGCAGAATCCCAAAAAATGATAGAATAGCCTAGTATGATATGCTCTACAAGGCTTTTTTATGTAAGAAAAAACACACAGAGCAGATTCAAGTAAAATAGAGATACGGACATCTCTAGATGTATTTAATACTTATTTTCATCACTAAAAAATAAAAATGAAAGGCTATGACATCAGTCATAGCAGGGTTTAAAAATGGGTGTAGCAATTCAGTGGTTCCCAGGACACATGTCCAAAGCGCGTCGTCAAGTGCAAGAAAATTTAAAATATGTTGATTTTGTGATTGAGTTGGTAGATGCACGTTTACCAATCAGTTCACGTAACCCAATGTTGGATAAAATTATTGGGGATAAACCACGTCTTATCGCTTTAAACAAGGCTGATTTAGCTGACAGAAACGCTGTGAAATCGTGGGTGGAGTTTTTCGAAAAGCAAGGCATAATCGCTCTAGCCATCAATTCGAAAGAAGCACATACTGCCAAACGTTTGACTGTTGCAGCGAAAACTTTGATGGCTGATAAGCTTGCGCGTAATGCTGAACGAGGCATCCAAAATAGTTCTTTACGTACGATGATTGTAGGTATTCCTAATGCGGGTAAGTCAACACTGATGAACCGTCTTGCAGGAAAAAAAGTAGCTGTTACAGGAAATAAGCCTGGTGTAACTAAGGGGCAGCAATGGTTGCGTACCAATAAAGAGTTGGAAATTCTTGACACACCAGGGATACTTTGGCCAAAATTCGAAGATGACCAAGTTGGTCTAAAACTTGCTTTAACAGGCGCTATTAAGGATCAGCTTTTGCCGATGGATGATGTGACTATTTTTGGTTTGCAGTATTTCCTTGAAAATTACCAAGAAGCTACTATGAAACGTTTGCGCATGAAAGAAGCAGATCTGGAGTTAGAAATTCCCGATCTCATCATGGAATTGACCAAACGTTTTGGCTTCCGTGATGATTATGACCGTTTTTATCAAATGTTTGTTAAGGATGTACGTGATGGCAGAATGGGCGAATATTGCTTGGATAAAGTGAGTGACTATGTCAACGATTAAAGAAATAAAAGAGCAACTGAACGGCTTAAATACACTACTCGAAGTGGACGCTTTTTTGGAAGATACTCGTGCAGGAGTTCAAACAGCGATTAAACGTCGTAAAAAAGAGATTTTAGCAGAACAAGCAGAAGACGAACGTTTAGAAATGATGCTGAACTTTGAGCGACAAGCATATGCGCAAGGGATGGACTTGATTGCGGGTATAGATGAGGTTGGACGTGGCCCCTTAGCTGGTCCTGTTGTGACTGCAGCCGTGATTTTACCAAAAAATTGTAAGATTAAAGGTCTCAACGACAGTAAGAAGATTCCAAAATCTAAACATGAAGCTATTTTTGCAGAAGTCCAAGAAAAAGCACTTGCTGTCAGTGTTGGTTTAGTTGATAACGAAACGATTGACCAAGTGAACATATATCAGGCGACTAAAATCGCAATGCTTCAAGCTGTAGAAAAATTAGAAATACAGCCAGAATGCCTCTTAATCGATGCGATGAAGTTAGACATTAATATTCCTCAAGTCAGTATTATCAAAGGTGATGCCAAGTCGTCAAGCATTGCGGCAGCAAGTATTGTTGCGAAGGTGACACGAGATCGAATGATGGCGGAGTATGCACAAAAATACCCACATTACGACTTTGAACATAATGCAGGTTATGGCACGGCCAAGCATTTGGAAGGCCTAAAGAACTACGGTGTTACAGCGATTCACCGTAAATCTTATGAACCCATCAAATCAATGTTAGAAAAATAAGCAGATCATCATGATCTGCTTATTTTGTATAATATTTGTTCATAATTTCCATCCGTAAGCCATTTATTTCGCTGAGATTCGCCGTGAGTAAACTCCGTATAAAAATGCTTTCGTCTCGTGTAATAATACCGTTGTAAACGACTTGAGGATATTCAGCGTTCACACGGAGAACTTGGTCTTTCATCGCTTCTAAATTTTCGGCTGTAACTGGGATGTCTAAGTTCATCGTCCGATCTTTGTAAGAGAAATTTTTCAAGGATTCAATATTACGGTTAGGAATGAAAGCTGTGGCACCATCATCTGAAATCAAAGTGATTGAGCGGATACCTACAGCAGTAACCTCCCCTTCGATACCGAGATTTTCAAAACGAATCCAATCGCCCACGTTAATCTGATGTTCGACAATAATAAAGAAACCATTGATGATATCTGCGACAAGGTCACGGCCTGCGAAACCAAGAGCAACACCAAGAATACCAGCACCTGCAAGTACACTTCCTACAGGAACACCAAGAATAGAGAGAACGGTATAAATCCAGAGAAAGGCTGTCAGATAAGTTAAACCACTTTTTGTTAAGCGGGCTAAGGTCATTATCCGAGAAGCATCTGCCCAAGAACGATTGCTGTAGTTTTTGAAAAGAGTTTCTACGATGCGTGCACTGATCCGGTATAAAATAAAAAACAAAAGACTGACTAAAAAGACGTAGATTAATTTATCCAACAAGAGTTGGCCGAGTTCTTGAAAATTTATTCTAAGAATATTCATTTTATTTCCATTTCTATAATTTTCTGAATTTATGTTGAAATCACATTCAAAATAGCTTATAATAATTAATTATAACAAATACCATGAAGTTTGGCTTTATGGAAAAAGAATGTCAATAAAATGGGGGATGAAAAAGAATGACAGTTGAATTAGATTGGGAAAATTTAGGTTTTGAATACAGAGAGTTGCCTTATCGCTATATTTCACATTTTAAAGATGGGAAATGGGATGATGGAAAACTTACAGGCGATGCGACTTTGCACCTTTCGGAAGGCTCGCCAGCGCTTCATTATGGACAACAAGGATTTGAAGGACTCAAAGCCTACCGTACAAAATCTGGAAAAATAAATCTTTTTCGTCCTGACCGTAACGCTGAGCGTTTACAAGCTACAGCGCGCCGCTTGCGTATGGCAGAAGTACCAACAGACAAGTTTATCGATGCCGTAAAACAAGTCGTTAAAGCAAATGAAGACTTTGTCCCTCCTTACGGAACTGGAGCTACGCTTTACCTCCGTCCATTATTAATAGGTGTTGGCGGCCTTGTTGGGGTAAAACCAGCTGATGAATACATCTTTACAATTTTTGCGGTCCCAGTAGGTTCTTATTTTAAAGGTGGTTTAGCACCAACAAACTTCCTCGTATCCCGTGATTATGACCGTGCGGCGCCACATGGTACAGGTGCGGCAAAAGTTGGAGGGAATTATGCCGCTTCGATTGAGCCAGGACAAAAAGCACATGAAGCTGGCTATTCTGATGTGATTTATCTTGATCCTGCAACACACACTAAGATTGAAGAAGTGGGTGCAGCAAACTTCTTTGGGATTACCAAGAATAATGAGTTCATCACGCCTTTAAGCCCTTCAATTTTACCTTCTATCACAAAATATTCTTTATTGCAATTGGCGGAAGAACGTTTAGGAATGAAAGCTATTGAAGGAGATGTTTTTGTTGATCAACTAGATGATTTTGTCGAAGCAGGCGCTTGTGGAACTGCTGCAGTCATTTCACCAATTGGTGCTATTGATGATCAGGATAAACACCATGTTTTTTATTCAGAAACAGAAGTTGGCCCAGTGACTCAACGCTTATACAATGAACTTGTTGGTATTCAATTTGGCGATAAGGAAGCCCCAGAAGGTTGGATTTATACTGTTGAATAATAAATAAAAGTCTCAAAAAATAAAGAGAAAATCTGCAGCTGACAAATGTGTCTAAATTTGATATAATAAGGAGTAAAAATTACGAAAGCGATTTTATAGCTTTCTTGTAGGAGAGTATTAATGAATTTATTTGTTGCAATTTTACTTATGATTGTCTTTGCCATTGCTGGCTTTGCTGGGGGCGCTTGGTTTACACAAAAACAAACTAAAAAGCTCTTGATGGATAACCCACCATTGAATGAAGATGCAGTACGTATGATGATGGGTTCAATGGGACGCAAACCATCTGAAGCACAAGTACAACAAGTACTTCGTCAAATTCGTAGTGCAGCTAAACAAGCAGACACTAAGAAAAAATAAGATAAAAAGTAAATTTTGGAGGTATTTATGGACAACAGACCTATTGGCTTACTAGATTCAGGAGTTGGAGGCTTGACCGTTGTTCGCGAGATTCTCCGTCAATTACCAAACGAAGAAATTGTCTATATCGGTGATACGCAACGTGCGCCTTACGGGCCACGCTCAAATGAGCAGATTACTGCTTTCACTTGGGATATGGTCAATTTTTTGCTTTCTAAAAATGTAAAAATGATTGTTTTCGCTTGCAATACAGCAACAGCAGTTGCAATTGAAGAAGTAAGAGCAGCTCTTGATATTCCTGTCATAGGTGTGATTTTACCAGGTGCTTCAAGTGCGATTCAAAAAACAATTAACAAGAAAGTCGGCGTAATTGCGACACAAGCAACGGTTAATTCTGATCAATATCGTAAAGTTATTCAACTCAAATCATCAAGTGTTGATGTACGTAGTTTGGCTTGCCCAGAGTTTGTACCATTGGTTGAATCCAACGGTGCAGATTCGGAAGAGGCTCAAGAAATAGTAGCGAAGGCTTTAAAACCAATGGTTGGCAAAGTTGACACCTTGATTTTAGGCTGCACACATTATCCTCTTTTGCGCAAACTCATCCAAAAAGAAATGGGACCGGATGTTCAGCTTATTGACAGTGGTTCTGAAACTGTACGTGATATTACCGTTTTGCTAAATTATTTTGATCTCAACGGTGAAGAGCGTCAAAATCTCCATCACCGTTTTTATACAACAGGTAAGGCAGAAGATTTTCAAGCTATTGCGGACAGATGGCTTGGTTCGGCAAAAATCACTGCACAGCACACAGAATTATCTGCTAAAAAAACGATACTCATCGCCACACGTAACGATGGGAAAACAGCAGAATTCAAACGTCTATTTGAAGAATTTGGCTACAAAATTAAAAATCTTAAAGATTATCCTGAGTTACCAGATATTGCTGAAACTGGCATGACTTTTGAAGAAAATGCACGTCTCAAAGCAGAACAAATTGCCGAAATTACTGGTGAAGTTGTCATCGGTGATGATTCTGGCTTATGTGTGGATGTTTTAGGGGGTTTGCCTGGTGTTTGGAGCCATCGTTTTGCTGGGCCTGATCCAACAGATGAGGAAAATATTGCAAAACTTCTCCATGAGTTAGCTTCAACAGCAATAACACCTGAGCGTCGGACGGCGCATTTCCATACGACATTAGTTGCTGCTTATCCAGGCCATGACAGTTTGGTTGTTGAAGCAGACTGGCAAGGACGTATTGGCCTTACGCCGCAAGGCGAAAATGGTTTTGGCTATGATCCTATCTTTTTAGTGGGAACGTCAGACCGAACTGCTGCTCAGCTTAGTGCTGAAGAAAAAAATACAGCTTCACATCGTGGTCAAGCTTTACAAAAATTAATGACAGAACTCCCAGAATGGCTGGAGCACATTAAAAAATAAAAAGCGGCATGAGTGTTAGCTAAAAGGAGTCTTCAATGTTTATTGTAATGAGTGATTCACATACTGATCGTGACGTAATTAAAAAAATCAAAAAAAAATATGAAGGCACAGCATCAGCTTTGTTTCATTGTGGCGATTCTGAATTGCCAAGTAATGATGATATATGGCAAGGTATCACCGTAGTTGCGGGAAATTGCGACTACGATGAAGGCTATTCTGAGATAAAAATGGTGGATGTCGAAGGGAAGAAAGTTCTTATTGCTCATGGCCACCAGTTTTACGTTGGCTTAGGTCTTGATCGTTATTCTTACTTTGCAGAAGAAAAAGAAGCGGACATTGCACTTTTTGGTCATATCCATCAGCCTGTCGCACAGATGATAGGAAATACCTTGTATATTAATCCGGGTTCAGTAAGTCAGCCTAGAGGAAGTATCAATATCAAAATGTATGCTGTCGTCACAATTTTAGAAGATGGCTATAAGGTTTCTTATCATGATTTAGAGCACCAGGAAATTCCAGGTCTACAGTTTACTTTTGAGCTTTAGAAAAAAGAGGTAGAGTAAAAATGATTGATAAAGCTATTGAAAAATATTTCTTAGAACAAAGCGAAACTTTTATAAAAGATGCTGACGACGTAGCTATTTTATGTGACGAACATAATATTTCTCATGCAAAATTATTGCTCAGTCAGTATAAATATTCTAGAGTTCCTGTTCTCACTAAAGATAAAGAGTTTGTCGGCGTTTTAGGGCTTGCAGATATTGTCGAATTTGAGATGGGTGAAGATTTCTTTTATGAAAAATCGATGAATACACCTATATCAGAGATTGTGGACACTGAGATAGAAACAGTCTCCCCCTCAGCACCCTTGGAAGAAATCTTACATAAGTTGGTTAAAGAGCCTTTCTTGCCGGTAGTAAAAAGAACCGAGTTTGTGGGGATTATTGCACGTCAAGAAATTCTTAAAGCCATTAACGCTTTTGCCCATGAATTTAGTAAAAAATATGATATTATCGAACGAAATTCCTAATTTTTTAGAGAGTAAAAATTTCTCAGAAAATACCAAATCAAATTATCTTTATGATTTACGAAATTTTGCCGAGTTTTTTGAGAAAAGAACAATTTCTCGTGAGTCGCTCATGCTTTATCGTCAGTCTTTGAAAAAATTGGCTGTGGCAGCACAACGCCGCAAGATATCAAGTGCAAATCAGTTTCTTCTCTATCTTTACGATAAAAATTTATTGAAAGAATACCATAAAATTCAGCAAGTAAATGCACCAAAGAAAGAACTAAAGAAAAAGTTAGAAATCAAGAACATGTCATCCGTTTACAAACCGGTGACTTCTCCTGGTCATTTTTTAGCATTTTTAATTCTTGAGTTTGGATTAACTTTTTCAGAAATACAGCACTTAAGGTGGGAAAATTTCAACTGGAAATTCCGAATTCTTACTGTTGAGAAGTCCGGCTTAAAGCGTGTTTTACCAATACGTGATAAGTTTGCACTTTATACCCAAAGAATAAACAATGCTGATGAATTGTTTACCAAATCACGTCAATTTCTTTATTTAGAACTAAAAAAATATACGGATTTAACAGCAAAAGAATTACGCGAACAATATATCTTACAACAAGTGCGGCTGGGTAAAACCGTATACGAATTAGCAGAAGCTCTAGGGCTATCTACAACAACTACTTTAGAGAAATACTATAAATGAGTGAAGAAATAAAGATAAAAATCAATGATTTTGAAGGTCCTTTAGATTTACTTTTGCACTTGGTTGGGCAATATAAAGTTGATATTTTTGAGGTGCCTTTGGTTCCGATTATTGAACAATATTTGAACTTTTTGAAGGCCATGAAAACATTAGAGTTGGAAATTGCCAGTGAATATATGGTCATGGCGAGTCAGTTAATGCTGATAAAGTCCCGTCGCCTTTTGCCTACAGTGGCCGAGGAATTCATCGAAGATACTGAACAGTTGGAACAAGATTTGCTGGCACAAATCGATGAGTATCGAAAATATAAAGCACTATCCGAAGATATTGCCCAGATGCATGAAGCTCGTAGTCAGTATTATTCCAAAGCCAAAACGGAAATTATTGGAGAAGATGCAGTACTTTTACAAGATCATAACAGTCTGGATTTATTTTTGGCTTTCAGTAATGTTTTAGCTTTACAAAAACAGTCTTTCACAGATGAGAATACAACAATAGAGGCAGAGAAATTCTCAATTTCCGATAAGATAGTGGAGTTATCCCGTTACTTTTTAAAGAAAAAGACTTGTAAGTTTAGTTCTCTGTTTTCGAAGAAGACATCGAAAGAAGAACTTTTGACCACTTTCATGGCTTTACTAGAGCTCATAAAAACACAACAAGTAACGTTTAAGCAGGAAGAAGTTTTTGGTGAAATTCTATTAGAAAGAGGACAAACGAAAGATGAACAATCTGAATAAGACAGCTACTTTGGAGCTGTTACTCTTTGTTACGGGTGAAGAAGGACTGGAGTTAAATCAATTATCAGAGCTTTCAGGCATGAGTAAGTTTGCTTGTGAACAACAAATTGAGCGCCTTATTGAGAAATATCAAGCCGATGAAGAATCTGCACTAACTATTATCGAAACAGCTGGGAAATATAAGTTAGCAACGAAAGATAGCTTTGCTGATATTCTTAAAAACTATGCGAAGACGCCACTAAATCAAAGTCTGTCACGTTCTGCCTTAGAAGTACTTTCGATTATTGCCTACAAACAGCCGATTACGCGCCTAGAAATTGATCAGTTACGTGGTGTCAACTCTAGTGGAGCGCTCTCAACACTGCGTGCTTATGATTTGGTCGAAAAAACAGGTACGCTTGAAGTTGTTGGTCGTCCAGGACTTTATGGAACAACAGAGTTCTTTTTAGATTATATTGGTATCAATGACTTGTCAGAGCTACCGGAAATAGATGAAAGCCAATTTATTGGCGAAAAACAAGTATTATTTAACGAAAATGAGGAATTAAATGCGAATCAATAAATTTTTGGCACATGCAGGTGTCGCCAGCCGACGTAAGGCAGAAGAACTTATTCTATCAGGAAAAGTTTCTGTCAACAACGTTACAATGACCAATCTGGGCTATCAAGTAGAATCAGGAGATATCGTTGAAGTCAACGGTGTAGCTGTTTATAACGAAGAACCGGTTTACTATATGCTTAACAAGCCACGTGGCTATATCTCAAGCTCAAGCGATGATAAGGGGCGCCAAACCGTTATGGATTTGCTCCCTTCAGGAAAGGAGCGCATTTATCCTGTCGGTCGTTTAGACTGGGACACAAGTGGTCTCCTGTTGCTGACTAATGATGGAGAATTTACCAACTTGATGACACATCCGCGCCATGGTGTTGAAAAAGTTTATATCGCTAAGGTTGAAGGGCAAGCCAATAAGGAAAACTTGCGTCCTTTGACTTTAGGTATGACCATTGATGGGAAAAAAGTGAGTCCAGCACGTTATGAGATTATGAAACAGGACAAAGCGAAAAACAGCTCGCTTGTTAGCTTGACAATCCATGAAGGACAAAATCATCAAGTTAAGAAAATGTTTGCAGCAGTTGGTTTGCCTGTCCAAAAACTTAGCCGTGTTCAATATGGACCATTAAGTTTAGATGGTTTAGTCCCTGGTCGCTACCGTCGCCTGACCAAAAAAGAAGTTTCACAATTGGTAAATGAAGCAAAAAAATAAGTAAATTCCGAACAATTCTGATGAATATTTGAAAAAATTTTATTTATTACGATATTTTCTTGCTAAAAATAATAAAATGCGATATACTGTATCAATATTAAAAATCTTATTTATGCTTAGGATATGGCTAAGTGTTTCTACCCTGCACCGTAAAGGCAGGACAATAAGAGGATTCTATTTGTACAGTCCTATCTTTAAATCGAAATTTTCATCGTTTACATTTAAAGGTCGTAAATAATATCTTCTTTTTGTCGTCTAGAAATACTCTACCTTATCGGGTAGAGTTTTTGTGCGTATTAGAGCCAAAGCCAGTCTTGAGTGATAAATGTTATAGGAGAAGTTATGAAGTTATTGGAAAATCGTATCGAAACTGATGGACAAGTTTTGGGAGACCAAGTATTAAAAGTGGACAGCTTCCTTACGCATCAGGTCGATTATGAGTTGATGAAAGCGATTGGTGCGCGCTTTGCTGAAGTTTACAAAGATAAAAATATCACTAAAGTTGTAACGATTGAAGCAAGCGGTATTGCACCAGCACTTTATGCAGCAGAAGCACTTGGTGTACCCATGGTTTTTGCTAAAAAATCCAAAAATATCACAATGAATGAAGAATTATTGACAACAGAGGTTTTTTCATTTACAAAACAAATTACTTCAACAGTTTCAATTTCTCGTAAATTTATCTCTTCTGAAGATACTGTTTTACTTGTGGATGACTTTTTAGCCAATGGTCAAGCTGCGCTTGGTCTCGAAGAGCTGATCAAACAGGCAGGCGCAAAAGTTGCTGGTATCGGTATTGTCATTGAAAAGAGTTTTCAAACCGGACGCGATCTATTGATGGAGAAAGGCTTAACAGTGACTTCTCTAGCCCGTATTGAAAAGTTTGAGTCAGGTCAAGTCGTCTTTGCGCCAGCAGATGATGCTGCTTGGGATTAAGAAGGAGAAGGGAAGAAATGTTTAATACAAAAAGACAAGCCAACGGACAAGCTGCAGTTTTAGGTTTGCAGCATTTACTCGCCATGTATTCAGGTTCAATACTTGTTCCTATTATGATTGCCTCAGCCCTCAATTATAGTGCTATGCAATTGACTTATTTGATTTCGGCCGATATTTTTATGTGTGGTTTGGCGACTTTGTTGCAATTAAAGATGACCAAAAACTTTGGGATTGGTCTTCCAGTTGTCTTGGGCGTTGCTTTTCAGTCCGTTGCCCCACTGATTATTATTGGTCAAAAACATGGTGATGGCGCGATGTTTGGTGCCTTAATTGCCTCAGGTATCTTCGTTATCGCTTTTGCAGGAGTTTTCTCTAAAATTCGTAAATTTTTCCCACCACTTGTTACTGGTTCAGTAATTACCACGATTGGTTTAACTTTGATTCCTGTTGCAGTAGGAAATATGGGTAATAACGAAGCAGCTCCAACAGCCAATAGTCTCTTGCTTGCGGGATTTACCATCTTGGTTATTGTCTTGGTAAATATCTTTGCAAAGGGCTTCATTCGTTCTATTGCTATCTTGATTGGTTTAGTTGCAGGAACAATTTTAGCAGCAAGCTTACATATGGTTGACTTCTCTGCGATCAATCAAGCGCCATGGGCCCACTTGCCGATTCCTTTCCGTATGGCAATGCCACGTTTTTATCTGGTTGACTGTTTGATGATGATTATTATCGCCATTGTTTCAATGGTCGAATCAACAGGTGTTTACTTAGCTTTGGCTGACTTGACAGGTGATGAATTATCTGAAAAACGTTTGCGTAACGGTTACCGCTCAGAAGGTCTTGCTGTTTTGCTTGGTGGAATTTTCAATACTTTCCCCTATACAGGTTTCTCACAAAACGTTGGATTAGTACAGTTATCAGGTATTAAATCACGTAAGCCTATTTATTTCACTGCTGGCTTTCTGATTGTTTTAGGTTTGATTCCTAAGTTTGCAGCAATTGCTCAACTTATTCCAGTTCCCGTACTCGGTGGAGCTATGCTTATCATGTTTGGAATGGTTGCCATGCAAGGTGTGAATATGCTTGGTACAGTAGATTACAAAGATAATCAAAACCTGCTTATCGTAGCTGTTTCAGTTGGGATGGGCGTTGGTTTTAACTCAAGTAACCTTTTTGTAAGTTTACCAAGCTGGGCACAAATCTTCCTTTCTAATGGAATTGTTGTAAGTACTGTTTCAGCTATCTTGCTTAATCTCGTTTTAAATTCAGAGCGTAAATCAAAAGTCAACTTAACTTCAACAGAATTCACACAGTAAGATGAAGGATATAAGAAAAACAGCCAGTTATAGCTAGCTGTTTTTTTCTATTCTGAGGTATAAAAAGCATATTTCAATAAAAGTACGGTTTTTCTAACACATCTCTTTTCACATAACCGATACATCTCCATTATACCTTTATCTTTTTATCTATGCAATAGCCCATGCATGATTTTCTATGATAAACTTCAGCTTAGAAAGGCTTTATTACCGGCATTGTCAAGTTTTTTTGTTTCCAACAAACCGTACTTTTTCGCGCAAACGAAATATCAAGGGAAATTGGATTAATATATGAAAAAATTGACTCATGCAATCGCTTTAAGCACGATAGTGTTGGGAGCTATCTCACCCACATTACAAGTTATTGCTGAAACCCCAAAAGTAGAAGAAACCCAAGAAGTAACCCCAGAGGCTTCACCAGAAAATGTTGAAGTTCAGGCAAGTTCAAGTGATATCGCAGCAGGAACTTTTGGGACAGCACCGTGGAGAATTGATTCATCAGGTGTGTTACACATTGGAGCTGGAACATTTTCTGACACACCGGTGAACCAAAATGGCGCAAGACTGAGTCCCTGGTATCAATGGAGCAAGCAGATAACAAGTATTCGTTTTGAAGGCGACGTTGTTGCTGGAAATATACTAAGTAATTTATTTGATTATTTAACGAATGTCACTAGTATTGATGGTATTGAAAGACTTAATACCTCTCATACCACTGAGATGCAACGGGTGTTTGGAGGTTGTGCGAGCTTGACAAGTCTTGACTTGACTTCTTGGGATGTATCCAATGTTACAACGATATTTTCTTTTCTTAATGGTGCGACAAATATGGAATCATTAAATGTTTCCAATTGGAACGTTTCAAATATGATTGCCATTACTTATGCTTTTTCAGAGATGCCCAAATTAAAGGAACTAGATTTGTCTCAGTGGCGACTTACTCCTTTATATTCTGCACAAGGTGTATTTATGGGAGATTCTTCTTTAGAAGCTCTTGATCTTTCAGGTTTTGATATGACACAATTAGAAAAATCATGGATAACAGGCTATGAGATGTCACGTTTTTTCCAAAATACAACTTCTTTAAAGGTGCTAAAACTTAGCGATAAATTCCGTTTTTGGGTTACGGATAGTGTCAACGTGGAGCTTCCAGAAATTTCAGCAAATAATCAATACACAGGGAAGTGGCAAAATGTTGGGACAGGTTCGCTTTCGCATCCGCAAGGAGCAGATGTTTGGACAAGTAAGCAACTCACTCAGAACTTCAATTCCAATGCTAAAAGCGATACCTATGTATGGCAACCTTACACCATAGCAGCAGGGAATGTGACTGTGAAGTACGTAGATACAGAAGGCACTCCTATCGCAGAAGATGTCATAAAAGCAGGAAATATTGGAGAAGCTTATACAACAGAACAAAAAGATATCGCAGGTTACACCTTCAAGGAAGTACAAGGTAATCCCTCCGGTAAATTTACAGATCAACCTCAAACTGTCACGTATGTTTATGAGCAATACAAAGATAAATCAACAGTTATTGTACATGACTCAGAACTAACAGTTGGTGATACATGGAAATCAGAAGATAACTTTGACAGTGCCACAGATTATTATGGAAATGCGGTTCCTTTTTCAGATATAAATGTTGAAGGGCAAGTCGATACGACAAAAGCAGGAACTTATAAAGTCACGTATACCAGGTTTGTACCTAATTTCTTTTCAAACTCTGAAAATCAAGGCACATATTCTGCTGTAGCCACAATTACTGTAAAAGAAGCTCAACCTGTAAAAGGTGGTGATATTACTGTAAAATTCGTGGACATAGAAGGCAATAAAATTTCTGATGATGTGATAAAAGCAGGAAATATTGGAGAAGCGTATACGACAGAGCAAAAAGATATTCTAGGCTATACATTTAAAGAAGTTCAAGGTGATGCATCAGGTAAGTTCACTGATCAAGCCCAAACTGTCACTTATGTTTATACTAAGAATGAACTTTCTCATGTAACTGGAACTGTCCTTGTCCAATATGTAGATACGAATGGCCAGTCAATTTCGGAAGACGTTGTAAAATCAGGAATTGTTGGAGAAGGTTATAGCACTGAAAAGAAAGATATCAAAGGTTATACTTTCAAAGAAGTTCGTGGTAATGCTGCAGGTCATTATACAGACCAAGTACAAACTGTAAGTTATGTCTATACAAAAAATAAGATGATTTCTCAAGCAACTGAAACTCCTAAAGGTGGAGAAAAAGATCAAGTAGCTTCAGCAAAGCGAAAATTTTTGCCCAAGGCAGGTGAAAATATGACTCTAATCAATTTTATTTTAGGACTGACTTTCTTGGTTTTAGCTCTGTTTGGGCTTACACTTCGTCTCAAGAAAATTAATAAATAATAAAAAACGGAAGTTACACGCTATAACTTCCGTTTTTCTTTAAATTTTTATCTTTCAACTAAGAAAGAGTAGATTTATTTTAGTTTGTCATTTTCATAAGTATGTTTAAGCTCCAAACCAGAAAATTCTTGCTGACGAAGCGCTTCATAGACAATCATACAAGCAGTGTTAGAAAGATTTAGACTACGTACATGTTCATCATTCATTGGAATGCGAATACATTTTTCAGCATTTTCTCGCATAAAGTCTTCTGGTAAACCAGTATCCTCTCGTCCAAAGAGGAAGTAGTAGTCTTCTGAAGTTTCCGCATAATCAACACCTGAATATACTTGATCCGCAAACTTACTAACTAAAAATAGTTTCCCATCTACGTGCTTGATAAAATCATCCAGATTTTTGTGATAAACAATGTTGACCTGATCCCAATAGTCCAATCCAGCTCTTTTGAGATTTTTATCGGTAATTTCAAAGCCGAAAGGCTCAATCAAATGTAAGGTAGTGTTAGTAGCTGCGCAAGTGCGTGCAATATTTCCAGTGTTAAAATGGATACGTGGTTCGAAAAGTGCAATATGATTCATAATTTTCTCCATTCCGTTTTTGTAAGGGTTTTACATTTTTACAAAAATAAAAACTAGGTAGCTCGGAGTATGGTCTCAGCGAGCAGCCTAGTTGGGGGACTAATTTGCTTTAATCATAACAGGGTTGATTGAAACAAATTAATTGATAGAGTAATCTTAACACATCTTTAAGGAAAAGTAAAGGAAATAATGGAAATTTTTTTCATTTTTTTCCGAATAAGAAAAATTAAAGTAAAAAAAGGTGTTTTTTGGTATAATAGGAAAGGTAATTCTATCCCTCAAAGCAGAAAAAAGCTTCTGAGAGAACAGCGAGAGATTAACTGTTTAAACGGTTAATAAATAAGGTCTTGAAGGATTCTTTATGAATTTCATCAGCTATTTGTGTATGAAATAGATGGCCTTAAAATCCCAAAAGAAAGGAACATCTTTGTTTAAAAGGATGATTGGCTTTTCAAAGCAATTGAAGAAAAGCACATAGGTGAAATAAAATGATTTACGCTATCTGGGCAGAAGATGAGAAAAAAGTGATTGGCATTGATGGTCATTTACCTTGGCGTTTACCTGCTGAACTCGAACATTTTAAAAAGACAACTTATCATCAAGTGATTTTGATGGGCCGCAAAACCTTTGAAGGCATGAATAAGCGCGTGCTTCCTGGACGTATCACTATCGTCCTTACACGAGATGAAGCTTACCCTAAAGAAGATAATGAACGTGTCTTAATCATGCATAGTGTATCCGAAGTTATAGAATGGTATAATAATCAAGAGCGTGATTTATATATCATTGGCGGATCAGAGATGTTCCTTCTTTTCGAAAAGGAGCTATCAGCGCTCTATAAAACGGTTGTTCATGGAGAATTTGCGGGGGATACATATTTCCCTGATACGTTTGATTTTTCGAAGTATGCGAAGGTGTCAGCGGATTATCACAAAAAAGACGAGCAAAATCCTTATGACTTTACCGTCGAAAAATATGAGCGGAAGGAGAAACAAAAGCCGTGACAAAATCTATTTTTGGCTTATTTACCGCTGTTTTATGCGCAATATGTGTAATACTTGCACTGCAATGCTTCCGCAAAAAACGCTGGGGCTTAGGAACTATTTTTCTTCTTAATGCCTTTACGAATATTGTAAATTCCATTCATGCTTTTTTTGGAACTTTATTTTCCTAAAAATGTTTAAAATCTAGAAAAAGAGAAATAAATGTCTAACGATACAAAAGAAAACGAAAATATATATTGTTCATTCTGTGGCAAGAGCCAACCAGAAGTAAAGAAACTTATCGCCGGTGTCGGTGTTTATATTTGTGACGAATGTGTGGAGCTATCAAGCCATTTGATTGAAGAAGAGATGCGCGAGGAAATGGCTCAAGAATTTGAAACCACTCCTGTAATGACCCCAAGAGAAATGTTGGATCATCTGAATGGTTATGTTATCGGGCAAGAGCGTGCAAAACGTGCACTTGCGGTTGCTGTTTATAATCATTACAAACGCATCAACTTTACAGGTCAAGATGACGAAGAAGTTGAACTTCAAAAGTCTAATATCTTATTGATTGGTCCTACAGGTTCAGGGAAAACTTTTTTGGCACAAACTTTAGCTAAGTCGCTTAATGTTCCTTTTGCTATTGCTGATGCTACAAGTTTGACAGAAGCAGGCTATGTGGGTGAAGATGTTGAAAATATCTTGCTCAAACTGCTGCAAGCTAGTGATTTCAATATTGAACGTGCTGAGCGTGGTATCATCTACATTGATGAAATTGATAAAATTGCTAAAAAATCAGAAAATGTTTCTATCACTCGTGACGTTTCCGGTGAAGGTGTACAACAAGCCCTCTTAAAAATTATCGAAGGTACAGTTGCCAGCGTTCCCCCACAAGGTGGGCGTAAACATCCTAACCAAGAGATGATTCAAATTGATACTAAAAACATTCTCTTCATTGTAGGCGGAGCCTTTGACGGTATTGAAGAAATTGTCAAACAACGCTTAGGTGAGAAAATTATCGGCTTTGGCACAAATAATAAGGCCTTGTCTGACAATGAATCTTATATGCAAGAAATCATTGCTGAAGATATCCAAACTTTCGGATTGATTCCTGAATTTATTGGACGGTTGCCTGTAGTTGCTGCGCTTGAACGTTTGACAGAAGCTGATCTTATCAGTATCTTGACCGAGCCTAAAAACGCACTTATCAAGCAATACAAGCAGTTGTTAAGCTATGACAATGTGGAACTGGAATTTGAGGATGCAGCTTTGCATGCCATTGCTGAGAAAGCTATCGAACGTAAAACAGGTGCACGTGGCTTACGTTCAATCATTGAAGAAGTGATGATGGATATCATGTTTGAAATACCAAGTCATGATAATATTGAAAAAGTGATTATTACGGAAGCAGCTGTGCGTGATAAAGCAGAAGCAGAAATCATTTATATTCAAAAATAAAAAACAGAAAATCATGAGTGCTCATGGTTTTCTTGTTATTATCATTGATTTACCTTTAGTAAATCAATGATAATAGACAGGGAGAGATGTGATTTGTGAACCTTCTTCCCTAAAAAAGACTTTAAATAAACCTTGCGCAACTATCTAAAATAGTTTGACACACAAGGAAAGAGAGAAATAATGAAAATAAACCCTAATAATTTACAACTGACTATTTCAGCAGCCTCTGCCAAGCAATATCCAGAGACAGACATGCCGGAAATTGCTCTTGCTGGTCGCTCTAACGTTGGAAAATCAAGCTTTATCAATACCTTATTAAACCGTAAGAACTTTGCGCGTACCTCAAGTTCGCCAGGTAAAACGCAGCTCCTAAATTTTTACAATGTAGATGATACGGTTCATTTGGTAGACGTTCCAGGATACGGCTATGCACGTGTTTCGAAAAAAGAGCGTGAAAAGTTCGGTAAGATGATTGAAGAATATCTCACTACAGCGCCTAATCTTAAAGCGGTGGTTGCTCTCGTTGATTTACGACACGAACCATCTGAAGATGACAAGCTGATGTACACTTTTTTGAAATTCTATGATATTCCTGTAATTTTAGTTGCAACAAAGGCCGACAAAATTCCACGCGGTAAATGGAACAAGCATGTCTCAGTGATAAAAAAAGCCTTGCAATTTGACAGCACAGATGATTTTGTAATCTTTTCTAGTTTTGATAAAACAGGAATCGAGGAGGCTTGGAAAGCCATTGAACAATATGTATAAGATTAAGATTAACAATATGAAGTTCTTTTCACATATCGGCGTTTTACCTGAAGAAAAAATCTTAGGACAAAATTTAGAAATTGACTTGATTGTTACCACGAATTTTTCCTACTCTGGTTTAGATGAGCTTGACGAAACTTTGAGTTATGTTGCTTTTTATGAGAGTATCGCGGAAATAATTGAAGTCTCACGTGCAGATTTGATTGAAAAGTTGGCTTTCGATATCATTCAAGCCATTAAACAAAACAATAAAGTGAAAACAGTAGAAGTACATATCCGCAAATTGGCTGTACCTATTGCAGGAATCTTTGACAATGTCGAAATTGAAATGGTCGGTTAAAATATTTAACATTTAGAAAATATTTACGGCTTTCTAAGGGGGGAAGCAAGAAAGTGATGCAAACGGTTTATTTGAGTTTAGGGAGCAATATTGGAGACAAGCAAGCTTACTTGCAAGATGCGGTAAGCTTATTGGGACAGGATTCGGCCATTTTAATAGATAGAAGATCAAAGTTTTATCAAACCTCACCTGTCGGGGGAGTGGAGCAAGATGACTTTGTCAATATGGCCTTGAAGATTTCAACGACACTTGAAGCTAGCCAGCTATTGGAGCTTATTCATAAAATCGAAGCCAAATTAAATCGTGTTCGCAAAATTCATTGGGGACCACGCACGATAGATATCGATATTTTATTTTACGGAAACGAACAAATTTTAGAGGAAGATTTGATGGTTCCGCACAAAGAAGTCTTTAATCGCCTTTTTGTTCTTGTGCCACTTTTGGAAATTTTAGAGCCTGGTTTCTCATACGAACAACAAGTGAAACAAGCTATTGAAAAGCTCAAGGATACTGAACAAGAAATAGTAGAAATTCCGACGGAAAAGCCCGCTAGAAAACGTATTGAGCTTGCTGTACGAGAAATTCTCTCAGCTGTTGGTGAAGATCCTGAACGGGAAGGACTCTTAGAAACGCCAGAACGTGTAGCTAAAATGTATGAAGAAATTCTCTCTTCACAAAAATTAACGCAATTTGAGGAGTATAAACTCTTTAAAATTGAAAAAACAGACCAGGATCAAACTATCTTAATCAAGGACATTCCCTTTTACTCGATGTGCGAACATCACATGTTGCCTTTCTTTGGTAAGGCAAACGTAGCCTATATCCCTAAAGATGGCAATATTATTGGCTTAAGCAAGATACCGCGCTTGGTCAACTACGTTTCGCATAAACTTTCAGTACAAGAGAACATTACGCGAGACATAGCGGAAATCTTAAATGATATCTTAGAGCCAAAAGGTGTTGCAGTTGTTGTCGAAGCGCGTCATATGTGTGTGGAAATGCGTGGTGTTAAAAAAGGAAATTCCCAAACAAAAACCTCTTTCTTCATGGGTGAATTTGAAGAAAGCAGAGAAACACGTCTCGAATTTTTAGAAAGCTTGAATTAAAATGAAAATCATTGAAAAAAACACTGATTGTTTTTCTCTGAAGCACATCTCTATCTGTTTTACTGAGATGAGCAGCCAAGAAAAAGCTAAATTGGATAATCTTTTGTACCGTGTAAGAGCAAAAGTTCTCGTAGACAATCATGATTTGCTGACTTTTTTAACGATTTATGAATTGGCGGATTTGATTAAGGCTTGGCCTACATCTCAGGAAAAATTGGATTTGGAGCGCATTTTTAAACGTCATCAGATTATTTGGTCAGGACAGAATTTCTCTTTTGATTTGACTTTGGATCCGATTGTTTATTCTATTGTCAATGTCACACCAGATTCATTCTTTGATGGTGCAGAAGAAAATCTCAATTTGGATTTTATCCTACAACGAGTAGAACAGGATTTACAAGAGGGGGCACAAGTCATTGAACTTGGAGGAAAGTCTTCTCGTCCAGGTTACGCAGATATTTCGCCAGAAGAAGAATGGCAACGTCTCGCTCAGCCCTTGCAGAGTATTCGTAAGGCATTTCCGGAAGCAGTTATCGCTATAGACACTGATGAAGCCTATGTTATGCAGTGTGTACTGGATGCAGGTGCAGATATTATTAATGATATTGATGGTTTTGATACACCTGAAAAACTACAGTTGATGCAAGAATATCAACCGGCTTTGGTTGCTATGAATAATGGTCGAGCAGGTATGCATTACGCAGATAATGTTTATCAAGAACTGCCAGTCTATTTTACAGAGAAACAGAAAGAATTAAATCAACTTGACATTGCGAATGCACAAATATGTGTAGACCCAGGCGTTGGTTTTTCAGGCGGAGCAACAGGAATTGACTCTTTACAGCGCCTAAAAACGACTGAACTATTGACTTGCCTAGGTTTGCCGGTGATGGTCGCAATCTCTCGTAAATCTTTTATGACCAATCTTATGAATATGGAAGTAGATGAGCGTCTTTTATCAACATTGATTCTTGAAAATCAAATGATGATGGATGGTGGGCGTGTCCTACGTGTACATGATGTTGCAGCAACACGACGTTTAATTGATAATTTTAAAATATACCAAAAATACTAATGTATAATGATTTGATACGTGAACTTTCTGTTTTAGAAAGTTCTAAAAAACAAGAACAGGTAATTGCTCTTTTACGCAATAAAAAAGGACTTGAAGGAAAACAGAATCCGGATTTGCAACTATCAGCATCTGCTGTCGTTTTTAAAGGGGAGAAAATGTATTTTATCGAGCATCCCTATCAAAAAGAACTCTTACTGCCTGCTGGACATGTCGAAGAAGGGGAAAAACCCTATGAGACGGCAAAGCGTGAATTCCATGAAGAAACAGGTCTGACAGCTGATACACCACGTCTTATAGATGTGAATCTTATTAATATTCCCTATAATGCGGTTAAGGAAGAAAAAGCACATCAGCACATAGATTTTCGTTATCTCCTTAAATTGCGGGATGAGCCTTCTGAACTGGCAGAGCTGCCTGTTTTTTTGCTTTCCAAAACAGAGGCACCTGAGGAATTTAAAAAGTATTTTCTAGAAGGGAAAACAAGCCTAACATGACTATCGAAACAGCACTAGAATGGATACATTCTCGTCTTAAATTTAATATCCGTCCAGGATTGACACGAATTGAAGCCTTGCTCAAATTGCTTGGAAACCCTGAAAAAGAGTTATCAATGCTTCATGTTGCTGGTACAAATGGCAAAGGCTCAACTGTTGCTTTTACCAGAGGTATTCTGGAGCAGTTGGACTTGACTGTGGCTACTTTTACCAGTCCTTTTATTGCGACTTTTGGCGAACGGATGGCGATTAATGGCCATCCTATTCCTGATGACAAGCTTATCATGTATGTTGAGCAACTAAAACCATTCGTAGAAGAAATGGATAAGGATGAAAATCTTGCTGGCATCACAGAATTTGAAATTATTACCGCTCTGGCTTTTCGCTATTTTGCAGACGAACACGTTGATGTAGCTTTGATAGAAGTAGGCTTAGGGGGACTTTTAGATAGTACTAATGTCATTCAACCTGTAGCAACTGCAATTACAACAATTGGGATGGACCATATGGATATCTTAGGGGATACCCTAGAAAAGATAGCTGCCCAAAAGGCAGGAATCATTAAGCCGAATACACCCTTGGTGACAGGGAAAATAGCAGACGAAGCTCTAGCTGTTATTGCGCAAACAGCTCAAAAAAATCAAGCGCAGCATTATCAATACGGTATTGATTATCAGGTAGAAATCCTTGAAAATGAGCGATTTAATTACAAGGATGATGAAATTCACTTGCTCAACTTGCAAAAATCCTTACTTGGTCTTCATCAAGTAGATAATGCAGCACTTGCTGTTAAACTTACTATGGTTTACGCGCAGAAAGTAGGATTATCACTTTCAGAAGAAGCAATCAGAAAGGGATTAAAAAGAACTTTCTGGCCAGCGCGCATGGAAGAAATCAGCCGAGCTCCTTTAACACTACTTGATGGGGCGCATAATGTACATGCCATGCAACGACTCTTGGAAAACTTAAAAAATGAATTTTCAGGTCGTAAGATTACGATTCTTTTTTCAGCTCTGGTCACAAAAGATATTACTGAAATGATTAAAATGTTGCAAACTGTTGATAATTCTGAGCTTATTTTGACAACTTTTGATTATCCGAAAGCTTTAAAATTAGAAGATTTTACTTACTTAGAAAAAGAAAATGTAGTATTGGCAGAAGATTGGAAAAGCACATATTCAGCATTAAAAGCAAATCTACAGAAAGACGATGTACTTTTAATGACCGGTTCTTTGTATTTCATGTCTCAAATTAGGGCATACATCTTAGAGTCAGAGCAATAAAAATCAGTCCTTGATGGACTTTAGGAGGAAGAAAACTGTGATTGTTTTAGCAGGAACAATAGGAGCTGGAAAATCAAGCTTAGCAAAAGCTTTAGGGGAGCATCTTGGAACAGATGTTTACTATGAGGCAGTAGATAATAATCCGGTTCTTGATTTGTATTATCAAGATCCAAAAAAGTATGCTTTCTTGTTGCAAATCTATTTTTTGAACAAGCGTTTTGAATCAATCAAAATGGCTTATACTCAAGAGAATAATGTCCTTGACCGGTCAATTTTTGAAGACGAACTTTTCTTAACTCTAAACTATAAAAATGGCAATGTTACCAAAACAGAGTTAGAAATCTATCAGAACTTGCTCAGTAATATGCTCGAGGAAATGGAAGGAATGCCTAAAAAGCGGCCTGACTTACTAGTTTATATTGATGTGAGTTTTGAAACAATGCTTTCCCGGATTGCGCAACGTGGTCGCAGTTTTGAACAGATTGACGATCAGCCTGAATTAAAAGCATATTATCATCAAGTTCATGAAGAATACCCGACCTGGTATGAAAATTATGATGTGTCACCTAAAATACAGATTAATGGAGACGCACTTGACTTCGTAAATAATGCAGAAGACCTCGAAAAGGTACTTACAGAAATAGATAAAGCATTATTCAAATTACAATTAAAGTAAATCGGAAGATTTATTTTTTTTTACTTAATAAAAACTATACCAATTAATGATTTATTATTCTTGACAAATACAAAACATTGTATTATCATATTCTTATTGACGAAAAATAAAGAAAAAGCTAACTATACCAATTAGCTTATGGAGAAATTAATATGTGTGGTATCGTAGGAGTTGTCGGAAATCGTAATGCAACAGACATTCTAATGCAAGGTCTTGAAAAACTTGAATACCGTGGTTATGATTCAGCAGGAATCTTTGTTGCTGATGGTACCGGACAAGCGAATCTTGTAAAATCTGTAGGTCGCATTGCAGATTTAGAGGCAAAAACAGGTGATAACGTTACAGGATCAACAGGGATTGGTCATACACGTTGGGCGACCCATGGTAAACCAACTGAAGATAACGCGCATCCTCATACTTCTACTTCAGGACGTTTCGTTTTAGTACATAATGGTGTAATTGAAAACTTCTCCGAAATCAGAGAAGAATATCTCGCTAAAGATACATTTAAAGGTCAAACAGACACAGAAGTTGCTGTTCATCTCATCGCTAAGTTTGCAGAAGAAGAAGGACTTTCTGTACTTGAAGCATTTAAAAAAGCACTCTCTATTATTGAAGGTTCTTATGCTTTTGCTCTTATGGATGCTGAAGATGCTGATGTAGTCTATGTTGCGAAAAACAAATCTCCTTTACTTATCGGCTTGGGAGACGGCTACAATATGGTGTGTTCTGATGCCATGGCGATGATTCGTGAAACATCTGAATTTATGGAAATTCATGACAAAGAACTGGTTGTCTTAACTAAAGATAAGGCAGAAGTCATGGATTACGAAGGAAATAAGATTGAGCGCCAAAGCTACACAGCAGAACTTGATCTTTCTGACATTGGTAAAGGAACATATCCTTACTACATGCTCAAAGAAATTGATGAACAACCAACAGTAATGCGTAAATTGGTCTCAACTTATACCGATCAAGATGGCCAACTAACTGTTGATACGGATATTGTTAAAGCAGTTCAAGCAGCAGATCGTATTTATATTATTGCGGCAGGAACATCACTTCATGCAGGTTATGCTTCAAAACAAATCCTCGAAGAGCTGACAAATACACCAGTTGAGCTTGGCGTGGCTTCTGAGTGGGGTTACGGTATGCCATTATTGAGTAAAAACCCTTTGTTCATCTTCCTTTCACAATCTGGTGAAACTGCAGATAGCCGCCAGGTATTGGTAAAAGTAAATGAACTTGGTTATCCAAGTTTAACGGTTACAAATGTTCCTGGCTCTACATTGTCACGTGAAGCAACATACACAATGTTAATCGGTGCTGGACCTGAAATTTCGGTTGCTTCTACAAAAGCTTACACTGGGCAAATTGCAACGCTTGCCTTCTTAGCAAAAGCTGTAGGCGATGCAGACCAAAATCCTAAGTCACTTTCTTTTGACTTGGTTAAAGAAATTTCACTCGTGGCTCAATCTATTGAATCTACATTATCAGAAAAGGACCTGATTTCCGACGTAGTAGCTAAGCTTTTACCAGAAGCAAGAAATGCTTTCTATATTGGTCGCAAGCAAGACTACTTTGTCTCTATGGAAGCCAGCTTGAAATTAAAAGAGATTTCATATATCCAATGTGAAGGCTTTGCTGCTGGAGAACTCAAACACGGAACAATTTCCTTGATTGAAAATGGTACCCCTGTTATTGCCCTGATTTCAAATAACGAAGAAGTTGCGGCACACACACGTGGAAACGTTATGGAAACAGTGGCACGTGGAGCTTCAGCAATTACGATTGTAGAAGAAGCTGTAGCGCGTGAAGATGACGATATCGTTATCAATAACGTTCATCCTTATCTATCAGCTATCTCAATGGTGGTTCCTACACAGCTTATCGCTTACTACGCAACGGTCCAACGTGGATTGGATGTTGATAAACCACGTAATCTTGCCAAAGCTGTAACAGTTGAATAAAAACGAAATAAAAAAGTGGGTTATCAAAAACCACTTTTTTTATTTTCTAAAACAGGAGTGATACTTAGACTCTTTTTTCGTATAAATGACTAAGGAGAAAGTCGTGTATCAGATTAAAGAAGAACATTATCCTATGAGGCCCCGAGAAAGATTGATCATTTTTGGACCTGAAAAGCTGAATGAACAAGAACTTTTAGCTATTTTACTCCGTACAGGCAGTAAAATAGAAAATGTCATGGAACTTGCTGACCGGGTTTTGAACACCTTTAGTAGTTTAGAAGATTTTCGGCGTGCGTCTCTAGAAGAGTTGAAAGCAATTCCCGGTATCGGACCTATTAAAGCCTTGGAAATTCGGGCGATGATTGAGATGGGCAAACGAATCCACACAACCCAAAGAAAAAGATATGGTCAGGTGATAGGATCTCAGCAATTTGGATTGAGTTTAGCAGATGAGATGTCTGATTTTGAGCAGGAAAATTTGGTGGCAATCTATCTAGATGCACAACATCGTATTATCCAGAAAAAAACGATTTTTATTGGTGCTGTGAACCATTCCATTGCTAATCCACGAGAAATTTTACATCATGCGGTAAAAAATTTAGCTGTAGGGATTATCATTGCACATAATCATCCATCGGGGTTTACACAGCCAAGCCAACAAGACAAATTATTTACCCAAAAGCTTAAGCAAGCATGCGATAATTTAGGTATTCACCTTTTAGATCATATCATTACGGGACAGGCTTCTTATTTGAGTTTTAGAGAAGAGGGATTATTGGAAAGTTGACGAGGGAAAGAGGAAGGCAAGGGATACAACATAACGTTTAAGGTACATCCTCAGTTCATACAGTTTTACTTCATGTATTTATTTAAAAAATCAGCTGTCCGTTGCTTATATTGCTCAGGTTTGACTATATAGGACTGTGCATGCTGGGCTTTTGGTACAATCCATAATTCTTTAGGAGAATGAGCAGCTTTAAAATTTTCTTCTGCCATTTTTGTTGGTACAAATTTATCCTCTGCGCCGTGGATGATAAAGATAGGAAGAGTTGACCGGCTTAAAGCTTTAGTAGCATCCGCCTCCCCGAAGTTGTAATGCGCACGCGCTTGGACAAGGAACTGGGTCGTGTAGACGAGAGGAAATTTTGGAAGGTGAAACATTTCTTTTAGTTGGTAAGTGAGTTCAGAAGAAATACTGCTGTATCCACAGTCCTCAATAACTGCTTTGACTTGAGAAGGAAGCTTTTCTCCTGCAGTAAACATGACTGTTGCGCCTCCCATACTTACACCAAACAAGGCGATTTGACTCTCCTGACCATTATACTCAATAACCTTGTCAATCCATTTAACATAATCTAAACGATCTGGCCAGCCAAACCCAATATAGTTGCCTTCAGATGTTCCTGCCCCGCGATCATCAGGCGCTAAGACATTGTATCCAAGCTCATGATACATTTTCATATAGCGTGCCATATCTTCTTTTTTGCCCAAGTAACCGTGAGCAATTATAATGGTTTTTGGGGTTTCTTTTTGTGCAGGAATATAATAAGCATTGAGTTTCAAATTATCTGTTGCTGATTTTTCATGCCATTCTTGCTTTTGCGTAGACTTAAGCCATTGGCTGGCTTTAAGATTTACAGGATTATCTTGGCCAGTATGTGGGACAAAACTTTTGTTTCCGGGTACAAATGCGAAATTATACATATAAAATGTTAATGATGTTATCGTTATTATCAGAATAATTAAAAAAATTATTGTCAATATCTTAAACTTTTTCTTCATTGAGGCTCCTTTTTTCACTTAAACTATTATAACACTTAAAAGAGTGGTATAGACAATCTAATATAAATTGTTTAAAATCTTGAAATATGAACATTCTGTAGTCCAATGTATCGTATTATGATTAAAAAATATGCTAAACTATATCTTGTAATTTTCTTTTGTATCCATGTTAAAAATACAAAAAAAATAAAATATAATTCCACCGGGAATAACGCTCAAGCGTTTTAAGCATTTCATTAGGTCTAAGAAGAAATGCTTGAATCACTTGATTTTTTTTTGAGGAGAATAAATGAGTTATAGCAAGTATGGTGAATCTTTTAGAACGCTGAGGAAACAGCATAAAAAGACACTAGGCTATTTTGAAAGCCTTGGAATTTCGAAAGGCACGTTGTCACAATTTGAGAATGGAAAAACATTACTTTCATTTGATAAATTGGATATGGCCCTTCAAAAGATGAATGTAACAATGACTTCGTATATTCTGATGATTAATAACAGTGAATCAGAATATTTTATCATACAGTTTCGAGAGATTGAACGGGCTTATATGACGCGTAATAAAAAAAAACTCATGAAGATTTATCATGACAATATTTATTATGAGATTGAAGAAGATTATTTCATTGCTTTGGCGGCTAAGGCATGTTACGAGAAGCTCGATGTGGAAGAAAAAACGCAACTTGAGACTTTTTTTAATAATTGCGAGATGTGGAGTAGATATGAGCTCAATTTATTTATTAATGTAATGCCTCAGATAGACCAAAATCTTACACTTTCGATTATTAATAAGTTAAGTTTATCGAAATATGAATATCTCCGCGAACGGCGGGAATATCGACCTCTCTTTGCTCGACTTATTGTGAAAATCATTCTATTACTTATCACTCAAGGAATGCAAAAAGAAGCGGAGGGTTTAATTAAGTATCTAAAAGGACTACCGCCTATAATTGATATCACGGAAAAAGTTGTTGGCATGTTTTTGGAAGGATGTTGTATTTATAAATTTGAAGACAGCCAAATGGGAAACAAAATAGTCAGACGTTCCTTGCGTATCTTACTAGATGTAGAGGCTATAGAACTTAAAAATATACTGGAATTTTACTATAAAAATACAATTAATAGTAAGAAAAAAAGTTATTTATTGATAAACTGAGAGAATCTGTTACAACTTTTAAAGCAATCAGTGTTTTTTCACTGGTTGTTTTCTTATGTTTATTTTCGTCTTGTTTTAAATATCTTAAAAGTGTTTGGAAACAATTGTCTGAATATTTTTGTTTTTCAAAACTGTGCTTTATAAAACAGACTAATATAAACTGGGCATTCCTGAAAAATTCTTTGTTTAGTATCCTAAACAAAGCCGTTTAGCCATTGAGTTTTGCAAAAATAGGCGGTATAATACAACCGATTAAGTTACATTAAAGTCTTTCGTCAATTTAATTAACTTGAGAACTATATATCTAAAAAAAGAGGAAAAAATGAAAAAATCTTACAAACACAAAATGATTGTTGGCTTAGCTTTAACAACCCTTGCTGGAACAAGTGTGATGAGTTTATCAGCACCAGCATTTTTGAACAATGTTATAGTTGCTCATGCGGATTCGTCAGCTATTGCGGATAACACATCAGCACGTTCAATCACCTTGACCAAATATGCTATTCAAAGTGAAGGGCAACTTGGAGCACCTGGTGATGGTACAGAATGGAATAATCCTGACAACTTAGCAACATTGAAAAATGTAAAGTTCCAGCTCGTGCGCGTGAAGGCTTTGGATGGAGGGCAGCCTTTAGTTGATGTATCTACAGCAGTTGAAGGTAAAGACTACGAAATTGATAAGAGTTTCACTCCAGTAGAAAAAACGACGGATGATAAGGGGCAAATCAAATTTGACTTAGGTACTGGTAAAGCAAATGATGGTATCTACATGCTAGTTGAAGAAGATTCAACTGGTGTGATTAATAATGAGACAGGTGATGCAACAACAATTAAATACAAAGCTATTCCTGCTTTCATTTATGTGCCAATGACAAATCGTAGTTCTCAGTCTGGTTTGATTTATGATATTAATGTGTATCCAAAAAATGAGGAAGACACACCTCTTAACCCCGTTAAAACGATTGATGGAATGGACGGAGAATCACTCGTTGCTGGTCAAACCTATCAATGGGAAGCAGCATTTAATATTAATCCTTCTGATTTTTACTATGTGGCAGCAGAAGATAGCTTTATTGATGGTTTAGATCCAAATACAGATTATACTGGACCAGGCTCAACTGGTGGACGTGTTCATAAAGGTGATAAAGTTTATATGGATTATCTGAAAGTTACCGATGACATGGATTCAAATCAAAATCTCTTGTCTGTGGATATGCAAGTTAAAGACAAGGACAATAACTGGGTATCACTTGAACAAGGGACTGATTATACTTTTGTAGATGGTGCTAATGAAATGACACCTGCAGGCAAGAATACAGTTCAGTTAACTCAAGCTGGAATGGAAAAAGTTGGAACTATGACAGGTGCAACACAAATGCGCGTGGTTTATAAAGCCCAAGTTAAAGAAGGTTGGGATGGTAAGATTGATAACAGCTTTACTGTAGATGAAAAATCACCAGGTTTGGAACCAGATACAGATCATAACAGTGATATTCCGGATTACTTTGATGGTGGTTTAGATCTTCATAAGGTAGATGAAAAAGGAGATAACTTAGCGGGAGCGGAGTTCTATATTGCAACTTCAGAAGCAAATGCCCGTGGTGGGAAATTCTTAGCATCAGATGGTCAATCTTATACTGAAGGGACCAAATTACCTGCTGGGGTTCATTTCTTAACAACAACTTCAGATGGTCAAGGTCATGCTGGGTTTGATGGTTTACCATTGAAATGGTACGACGATGTGAATGGTAATGGCAAGCAAGATATGGATGGTACAGAACCAACATTTGCTGATGCAGATATCCAACGTGACTACTGGGTGGTTGAAACAAAAGCGCCAACAGGTTACGAATTGGTTAAAGATCCAATAAAAGTAACTGTTAACTTAAATACAGCAGCAGATGCAACTTGGGAAGCAACTGTTGAAAACAAAAAAGAATCAGATCTTCCATTTACTGGTGCAAAAGGCACAACATTGATGGTAAGTATCGCGATTGGTGCAATTGCACTTGGTACAGCGGCAGTTGTCATTGACAAAAAACGTCGTCAAGCATAATTAGATTCAGGTAATAGGCGGATAGAGCTTACTCTAGCCGTCTGATTGCTTATTAATCATCAAGAAATAATAGATAAATTTTACTAAAAAATGAAAATTCTTTTGTTTTTTGAATGATGGAAGAGGATAAAAAATGAATCTTAAAAGAAAACGTATGAAAAAAATAATGATGGGGCTTGCTACGTTTGTATTAGTGTTTAATAGCTTTGCTCCTGTATTTGCGGAAACAATAGATGATTCTGTTCCTGTGGACCCAGTAAAAGAGACTAACTTTTTCCCTAAAATAACGACACCGAGAATAGATGTGAATCCGAATGATCCATTCACTTATGTAAATGATAACACGGGCATTTATCCAACCCATCACACACAGAATTACACAACGAACCAGAGTTCAGACAATATTCAAAACTTTGATTTCAGCAAAGAAAACAGTGAAGTGACACCAACTGAAAATGTTTTAGATACTGGAATAATGGATTTTGAAAATGGCTATCATTCTTATAGTGATGCATATGTAAAAAAAATCGTCATACCAACTGATGATCCTAATAATTTCAAAATTCAATTGGATGTTATTGGTAAAGCTTTGAAAGAAACACAACCTGTCGATATTGCTTTAGTCTTGGATAAGTCTTCTTCGATGAATGATTCTATATCTTTGGGAACTTCAAAATGGAATCAACTGCATGATGCTGTACAAGACTTTTCCAGTCAATTACTTTCTTCAAATAATGGAGCAATAAGATTAGGTCTAGGGGCTTTTGGTTCTGAGGAAGATTCGAGTGTCTTTGCTGAAATAGGGAAGTTTTCAACTGGAAGCACTTTTACAGATAACTCCACTGACCTAATGAGACAAAGTATTATCAAAGATCAACCTCGAGATGGTTCAGCCACCCCTACTTTTATGGGCGTAGATGCGGGTTATAAAATGTTAAATGATCCAAAATATGGTGTACGAGGTGATGCTGAAAAAGTATTAATTGTATTAACAGATGGCTTACCTACTTTTTATCCAAATACAAATAATTATAATAATGAACTTGATACAAATGGAATAAAAATCCAATCATTAGGTGACATAGACGAATATTCATTGTCAAATAGTTGGTCGACAAAGTATTTTAAAGGAAATGGAAGTACTACAGCTTGGAATACAGACGAATGTATTCCCCCTACAATTGATTATATTGAAGGACAGAATAGCCGTTTTTCAAATGTCCTTAAATATTCTATTGGGTTCGGTACATCCAGAGATGCTTTTGAAGTATTAGAAGCTATGGGTGAAGATGGCCATTACTCTGCAGCAAATGAAGAAGACTTGATTGATGCTTTGGATCAATTGAAAAATAGATTGTCAAACTCCATTCAAAATGGTATTGTAACTGATCCGATGAGTGAATTTGTCACTTACAAAGGTAATCCAGAACTTTCTGCATTGAAGGTGGAGAATGGTGCTCTGACAGAAATCAAACAAGGAACTGCAAATTTTCCAGCGTATGCTTCTGATGTGCAAGTTGTGCCAGAAAATAATCAAGTTACCCTAAATTCTTTAAATTTCGGTGGAACAAAGACAGAAAAAGATGGTATTCGTTTGACTTATAATGTTGAGTTAAAAGAAGAATATCGTGATGGAAAATTCTATCCTGCCAATGCTGCAACTTATTTGCTCAATCAGAAAACTGCTGAAGGGACAGTTGATTATTTTGCTGTTCCTTCAGTGAAGAATTTATCTAAGCCTAAACCTTTAAATCCTCCGATAAAATATGTTAGTGACTCCGATGAAAAACTTGTGGATTCCGATACATTGACGGATATCCATGAAAAATATCTTTATACTTTAGAGGGGGAATTTTTAGAGCTTCCTACCTATGATGAAAATAAGGCGCTCAAAGATTGGCAATTAACAGACAGCACACCTGCTGGAATTACTTTTGACGATGTATCATCGATAAAAGCTTATGCTTGGGATGGCAGCACTAAAGGTGAGGATCTTACAAATAGTTTTGAATATAGCATGGTTAATGGTGTGTTAACGATAAAAGCTAAGCCAGAGTTGCTTAAAGATCCTAAAATGTATGAAGAAATCCATAAAGTGCGTTTCGAAATAGGTGCTCGCGTAACTGATGAAGGAAAAGTAGAACGTGACGAAAATGGTAAAGTTCATATCGTGAATAATACAAAACAGTCCGGTCATTATTATAATGACACAACTTTTGATGATCCAAGTAATGATGTGGTGACTACGGTGGACAAAGACACAGAAAATGCCTTGAAAGTTTCTAAAGAAGTGGATAAGAATCTAACAGAAAACGGAACTGTTGATCCAGTCGACACAGCAAAAAGCCGTCTTCAACCGATCACTTACACAATCAACATGGCAAATACCAGTGCAACATCAAGTATGGATAAGGTTCGTATTTTAGATGTTTTACCTTTCAATCAAGATGATCGTCAAACAAGCTTTAATGCTAAAGGTACAGCCCATGTCCTGTCAGCTCAATTAGTTGATGCGAACGGTGAAGCTGTTAAAGGAGCACGTCTTTATTACAAAGATCCAAGTCAAGCAGAAACAAATACTAAATTAGATCCAAATAGTTTACCTCAAAGTGCGACAGAATTAGCCGCTAAGGGTTGGCTAGCTTATGATGGCTCAGATGCCTCTGTCTTGGAAAAAACATCTGCAATTTTGGTGGATGTAGACAACATTCCAGCCAATACAACTTATGCTTTGAAAATCACAGTAGAACATAAAGACAACGTTGGTGCAGATTTAATCAATAATGCAACAGTGAATTCGATTGTCAATCAAGAGCAAACAACAAACAATGTTGAAACGAAGATTTATGGTCGTGAATTGTCAGGATATGTTTGGTATGACGATAACTATGACGGATTGAAAGACGATGCTGAGGCACCTGTTAAAGATATTTCTGTTAAGCTTTATCGTACAAGCTTGGAAAATCCAAACTATAAAGATCAACTGGTAACTGAAAATGTCAAAGGTGAAAAATTCATTGATGACAAAGGAAATTCTTTAATCAAAACAGATGATAAAGGATTCTATATTTTCAGTAACTTATCCGAAGGGCATTATATCGCTGAATTTGAAATCAACGGCAAATTGCAAACAAAAGAGTACCAAGTCACTAAGTTCATGGCAGATTCGTCTAACTCAGATGCAAAAAATTCAAAAGTTAAAGCAGAGGAAGACCGTATCACAGCTCAAAATCCGATTAAAGGTTCTGACTGGAATGACGTTGGAGCAAGACTTAAAGATCTCGATACAGTGATTAAGCCAAAAGATGGTTTGCAAGAATTACCTTACAATAACTTAGGACTCAACCGCTCAGCACACTTAGACATCTTCAAAAAGAATATTTTAGGCGATGGACTTGCTGGTGCGAAATTCGCCATTTATCGTGGAGATTTAAAAGAGATACCGGCAGATGGTGAACAAAGCGCTGACTTTATTGGTACCTATACAACCGATAAGACAGGTAATTTGAATGTCGATCAAAACCTTTTTGCTGGTTACGATGCCGATCATAATCCAATCTCTCAGACCTATACTGTTTTTGAAATTAAAGCACCAAATGGTTATGAGCTTTTGAAAACACCGGTTACGTTTACTGTAAAAGAAGGTAATCAAACGATTAATCTTCAAATCAAGGATGATGCTGAATCAATCTTACCTTTCACAGGTGGAAAAGCAGGCATTGGCCTCTTGATTGCGCTTAGCCTTGTTGTTCTGGGAATGCTTGGACTTGGTGGTGGTCTCTTTTATCGTCATAGAAAAAATAGTAAGGAGGCAGCTTAAATTGAAAAAATACATTTTTACTCTAGCAGCTGCTTTGTCAGTCTTTCTGTCCTTTGGATTTGCTTCAAATGCTGCAGCCCAAGAAGTTCCTGGAAGTTATGGTATTCATATTATTAAATATAATTTGAGTGACAGTCAAGAAAGTCAGCTAACTCATGATGGAACACCAGTCACAAGTGGTACAGAAGATCTTCAACGTCTTGCAGGTGTACAGTATACAATTACACGCATGACTAAAACGGAAATGAATACTTATGTGACCGCTCAAGGTACTGATGCCTTTAGTCAAAGGGTCACAACAAATGCTCAAGGCGAAGCCGAATTAACAGGACTTCCCCGTGGTGTGTATCAAGTCACTGAAGCAAAAAGTGAGCAAGTACCAACACCAATGTCGCCTGTTTTAGTTTCCCTTCCCATGCAAAATGCAAATGGTTTGATAAATGAAGTCTATATTTATCCAAAATCAAGTATGGTTTTACCGGATACACCGCAAATTCCGGATAATAATTTGCCAGATAAATTACCCGATACAAGTGGTAATATTGGATCCTATCAAATTATCATCGCGATGATAAGCGTGATTGTAGTTGTGGGTTTCAGTGGACTATGGTGGACGAAAAAAGCACACGAATAAGTGTGACAACACAATAACCCTTGAAAAAATAAGATTGAAGTAGAATGCAAGCCGGATGGTATGCAGGACTTCAATCTTATATTTTTTCAAGAACAAACAAAACTTTGAAGAAAAGTTGGAGAGAAAATTGATTAAGAAACAAAAAAGTAAAAGGGATAATGCTGTCCCATTAGGTCAAAAAAGGCGAAGAGTTTCTCCCCTCCTTGTTTTTGCCTTTCTATTGATTTTTATTGGTATTGGTATACTTATCTATCCCATCATTGGTAATTACTTGGCTAACCAACAAAGGTCTGTCGCAACCAGTAGTTACAATGATAGTCTGAAAAAGATGAGTCAAAAAGAACGTGACGAGCAGTGGGCTTTAGCTGAAAAATACAACCAATATATCTTTGACCGCCAAGAAGGAAAAGTTGGTCATCCAGTAGATTACAGCAAGGTTATCTCTAACGGTAATCCTCCAGTAATGGGGACGATTGACATTCCAGCTATCAATGTAAATCATCTCCCTTTTTATCATGGTACCTCTTATGGCACTCTAGATAAGGGCGTGGGGCATTTTGAATCGTCTTCTGTGCCCATTGGGGGGAAGAATACACGGGCTGTACTTAGTGGACATAGTGGCTTAGAAAACCAAGTTCTTTTTACAGATATCAAAAATCTGAAAGAAGGAGATATCTTCTTCATTAATATATTAGGTAAAAAACTCGCCTATGAAATTGATTCTTTTCAAGAAGTTCTTCCGAGTGAAGTGGACAAGGTGAAAATCATTCCCGGTGAAGATCGCGTAACACTTTTGACATGTACACCACCAGGAATTAACACATATCGCCTCCTTGTGAATGGAAAACGAATTCCTTATAAAGAAGCCATATCTAAGAAGACAAGTAAGCGTAATATTTGGACTTATCAAACTGTTGTGTTGGGATCATTGGGACTTTGTTTCCTCTTGTTCATTCTCCTCTTTCTGCTGTATCGTATCTTCTTGAAACAGTCACGCAAGAAGGACCCAGAAATTTCGGCACGAGCCATGACACGTATTCGTCATTTGATAATGGTGACACGTGGGATGTTTGTTGTGATGTTAGTGATTATGATTTCTATTTTAGGTTTCGCCATTTACGGCTATTTCCGAATGCAAACACAATCCTCCTTACCTAATATTAATGTGGGAAAGCAACACGAATTGTCCGCCTATAATCCAGATAAGATACTCAAAGATGATTATGATGAGAGTAAAATTGCCAGTGTAAATGTTACTAATTTTGCTGAAAGTAGGAAAAATCTGCAACAGACTGTCAATGATAATGGTATAGGTAAGCTTTATATTCCAAAAGAAGAAGTAAACTTGCCCATATTGGCCGGGATAAGTCAAACAAATTTGATGACCGGCGCTTCAACATATCGGCAAGGACAAAAATTAGGCAAAGGCAACTACGTGCTTCTGGCACACAATATTTATAATGTCAATACAAACAAAAATGTCGATGTTCTTTTTAATCGCATCAGTAACCTTGTTAAAGGCGATAAAATCTATGCGACTGATTTTCAGAATGTTTATGAGTACCAAGTGATTAAAAATGAAGTCATAAAGGATACACAAGTCGATGTGGTTAATAGCGATGTTAAAGGAACACCAATCCTAACACTCATCCGCTGTGAGGGAAATGTGGGTACAATATATCGCCGTTTAGTTCAAGGACGATTAACAAAAACGAGTCCTTTAAATGATAACAGCAGTAAGACAATGAATTTAAGTATGACCGGGAATGTATCTGGTGATAATTTGATAAAAACAAGCCCCATATCTCCTTTTGAACAGCTCTCAATGGATTTGGCAGCACATATTATTTCAGATCCAATGCAAGTAATGATTCCATTCTTTTTGCTCTTGGTATTACCTATTTTATTTCTTAATTTTATTTAATCTCCAAATAATAAATACAATAGTAAAGAGGTGTGGCGCATATTAAAAATTTATTATAGAAGCAAGTGTAAATCCAGTCAAAAAGCTTTCATGTGGTTTGAACGTTACGGTATTAATTTTGAAAAGCAAAACATAAGTCAAATAACTGTAGATGATTTACTGAGACTTTTAATGCTAACGACAGAAGGGATAAATGAATTAATCAAAAATCCAGAAAGAGTTAATATTAAAAATGAAGAAGAGTTGGAAAAAATAGCAGATATGAAGCTCCACAGTGCGCTGTATTATCTCAAAATGAATACGTCACTGTTTAAAACACCAATCATTTTAGATGAAAATAATTACCTGGTTGGCTATAATTCTGATGAAATACGGCGTTTTTTTCCGAGAGAATATCGTAAATTTTTATCTGACTTGTGATATTCATAAAAAGATGAAACTATTAAAAAAAGCGTGATTTTTAAATCAGGCTTTTTTGTTTTATTTGATGTCCTTATTTGACATAAAGAATAAGAGAGTTTGTAGTTCTTTCGTTAAGTCAATCGACTGAACGACAACGTCTTCTGGAACTTGCAAGCGCAAAGGTGAAAAGTTAAGAATACCTTTGATACCTGATTTAACTAGGATGTCTGCGACTTCTTGAGCGTTCTCTTTATTTACAGAAATAATTGCTGTTTTGATTTTTGAATTTTTAATATTTTTAGAGAAGTCAGCGATGTCGTAGATAGGAACACCTGTAGAAGTTGTTGTACCAACGAGTGGATTTTCTGGAACATCATAAGCTTGGGTAACGCGCATTTTATTGCGGTTTTGGAATTCATAATTAATAAGGGCGCGTCCAAGGTTACCGACTCCGACGAGTGCGATATGCGTTTCTTGATCTTGTCCGAGTAATTCTCCAAAGAAATCACGTAAAGCACGTGTTTCATAGCCATAGCCTCGACGTCCCAGCTCACCAAAAAGTGAAAAATCGCGACGAATCGTCGCTGCATCCACACCAATTTTTTCCGAAATAAGTTGTGAGTTTGTGCGTGTTACTTGTTCATCAACTAAAAGTTTGAACAAGCGATAATATTGAGGCAAACGTTTTGCCGTTGCCTTAGGTAGTTGTTTATTAACTTGGGAGCCAGCCATGTTATCTCCTTTACATAGTCTTTGTGAATATTTTACCTTTTTTGAGGGGGGCTTGTCAAACAATTCTTTCCGGAATTATGCGGTTGGCGAAAGTTTGTGAAAAAAATGGAGAAAAATTAACAAAGAAAAAAGAGAAAAATTCTCTTTTCACTTTAAGTTATTTTTTCATTTAGCTCATCAAGCAAGCGAATCAATTCCTTCAAGTCCTCATTGAGCAGTGTACTTCTTAAATAGGCATATTGAACATGAAAAATTTGCTTATCTTCAGGTATTAGTGGTATCTTTATAAGACTATCCATATCGGCAAAAGGAAGAAAATCGGTCATCAAGGTTATGCCAACATTTGAGTTGACCAGTTGGCCAATAGTATGGATATCAGAAAAATTAAAGAGCACTTTTGCTTTTTTCTTGTATTTTTCATTTAAATTTTGGAAAGCTTCCATATGCACAAAGCTTTCATCAAGCAGGATAAAAGGATAATCCAAAGCTTCTTTAAATGAAATTTCTTGACGTGAGGCAAGTGGGTTATCTTTAGAAACAAAGATATAAAATTCGCGTTGATAAAGTAGCTTCACAAAAAGGTTGGGGTGCATCAGGGGAGCAATACTGCCTATAAGGCTAAAATCAATTGTGCCGGAGATAAGTTTGGCCAGAAGTTCCTCCGAGCCACCCGATACTAAATCAAATTTCGATAAAAAGCTAATCGCATCCTTATCGTTTAAGAGTTGAGCCAGGATTTTTGCTCGAATGATAGGAGGAAAACCAATATGATTTTGATGATTTTTAGAATGCTCGATGGCTCTTTGCGTTAGTGCCAACTCTTCTAAAATACTTTCGATATGAATCTTCAATATTTTTCCTTCATCTGTTAGGACAACTGTCCGGTGAGAAGGATCTTTGTATATTAAGTTACAGTTATAATATTGTTCCAATCTCTTTACAGCATAGGTAATTGTCGGCTGACTTACCCCAAAATGATTAGAAACAGCAGTAAAAGACAACAAGTCTCCTAAGGCATTAAAGTACTCGAAATCATGCAAGTTCATTAGTTTAAACGCTCCTTTGACCCTTATATTCTATCACAAGTTTTCCGATTTGTTATAAATAATATTTATCATAACCCAAAGGTTTGACTATAATTTTTTATAAGTATTAAAATACATCTTGTAAGAATTTCTTATAGGAATAATAAATTTGGAGGACGTACGTATGCGTGCACATGAAATTTTAAACAATCCTTTTTTAAATAAAGGAACAGCATTTACTATGGAAGAACGTAAGGAACTTGGCTTAATCGGTCTTTTGCCACCTTATGTTCAAACACTTGAAGAACAAGCAGAACAAACTTACCAACATTACTTGGAAAAACCATCTGATTTGGAAAAACGTCATTTCTTGATGGAAATCTTCAATACAAATCGTACTTTGTTCTACTATTTGTTTAACCAACATATCGTAGAGTTTAACCCTATCGTATATGATCCAGTTATTGCTGAAACTATCGAAAACTATAGCCGTCTATTTGTAGATCCCCAATATGCTGCATATCTTGATATTAATCATCCAGAAAATATTCAAGAAACATTGAAAAACGCAGCGGGCGATCGCAATATCCGTCTGATTGTTGTGACAGATGCTGAAGGAATTCTCGGTATTGGCGACTGGGGTACACAAGGTGTTGATATCTCTGTAGGTAAATTAATGGTTTATACTGCAGCAGCCGGTATCGATCCAGCATCAGTTCTTCCTATCGTTATTGATGCAGGTACTAACCGTAAAGAGCTCTTGGAAGACTCAATGTATCTTGGAAATCGTCACGCACGTGTTTATGGTGACCAATACTACGACTTTGTTGATCAGTTTGTGGAAACTGCTGAAGCAATGTTCCCTAAACTCTACTTGCACTGGGAAGACTTCGGACGTTCAAATGCTGCAAATATCTTGAACAAATACAAAAAAGAAATTCCAACTTTCAATGATGATATTCAAGGAACTGGTATTGTTGTTTTAGGTGGTATCTTCGGTTCACTTGATATCACAGGTGAAAAATTAACGAATCAAGTTTATCTCTGCTACGGTGGTGGATCTGCTGGTGCAGGGATTGCTGCCCGTGTTCATGCAGAAATGGTAAGTGAAGGACTTTCAGAAGAAGAAGCTTACAACCATTTCTTCATGATGGACAAACAAGGTTTGCTCTTTGATGATATGGAAGATTTGACTCCAGCACAAAAACCATTTGCTAAAAAACGTGCAGACTTTGCAAATGCTGGTGATATGACTGACTTAGCCAGTGTTATCAGAACAGTTAAAGCCACTATTTTGGTTGGTACTTCAACTGATGCTGGTGCGTTTACCAAAGAAGTTGTTGAAGCAATGTGTGCCAACACTGAACGTCCAGTGATTTTCCCAATCTCAAACCCTACTAAAAAATTGGAAGCAACTGCTGAACAAGTAATTACATGGTCTGATGGTAAAGCTTTTGTTGCAACAGGTATTCCTTCAGGAACTGTCTCTTATAAAGGCGTTGACTACCAAATCGGTCAAGCAAATAATGCTTTGATCTATCCTGGTTTGGGTCTTGGTATGTTGGCTTCAGAAGCATCACTTCTTACTGATGAAATGATTGGTGCCGCTGCGCACTCATTGAGCGGACTTGTTGATCCAGGTGCTGCAGGTGCTCCTGTGCTTCCTCCATTTGAATATGTTGCCGATGTTTCAATCAAAGTTGCAGAAGCAGTAGCGAAAAAAGCTCAAGAACAAGGCTTAGCACAAGCTCAAGAAAAAGATATGGTGAAAGCCGTTCGCGAGATGAAATGGTATCCAAAATACTAAGAGGTTAATGGATTAAAATGAAAAAATTAAAAGAAATAAAAATTTCAGGAATAAGTCTTCCTCTCTATGCCTTTTTTATGATTGTGTTGGCAGTGACGATAGGTTTAGGGAAATTGCCACTTAACATGGTGGGGATTACACTCCTATTAGTACTATTGGGGCACTTGCTTTACTTTATTGGTGAAAAATTACCGATTATGAATTCATATTTGGGTGGTGGGTCAGTCTTCACTTTGTTAGGTGCAACTCTCTTATCCTTTTTCCATATTATTCCTGCAAATGTGATTGATGCAGTAGGCAAATTTATGGGCGGTCAATTTGGTTTTCTTGATTTCTATATTGCAGCCTTGATTTGTGGGTCAATCTTGGGAATGAATAGAAGTTTGCTTGTCAAAGCTTCAGCTAAATTTATCCCTGTTGCTTTGGTGACAATGGTTGTTGGTTTCTTCGCTGTTGGTGGTATGGGTGTCTTGCTTGGCAATGGATTTGCAGACTCTGTCATGTATGTTTCAATGCCTATGATGTCTGGTGGTATGGGAGCCGGAATTACTCCTTTATCACAAATCTATGCTGATGGTTTAGCCAATGGTAACCAAACCGCAATTTTCTCTCAACTTGCTCCCGCAGTAACCTTTGGGAATATTATTGCCATCATTGGGGCGCTTTCTATTTCTAAAATCTTTGCGAAATCAAAATACAATGGTCACGGAACTTTAGTTTCTGCAACAAAAGAAGAACTCGCAAAACCTAAAATTGAATTTGATGCCACTAAAATTGGTGTCGGTATGCTTTATGCCTTTACTCTACTCATGGTGGGTGTGATTTTAAACAAATTCTTCCCAAATATCCATGAATATGCCTTTATGATCATCATCGTCTTTGTTCTCAAAGCCTTTGATGCTGTACCAAAAGAGTTGGAAGAATCAGTGGTGATGTTTAACCAAATCATCATGACCAATCTTACACATGCGGTATTAGCAGGTATTGGTTTGGCATTGATTGATTTGACCACACTAGGTTCTGCTTTGACATGGCAATTTATTGTGCTTTGTCTGACAAGTGTTATTGCTATGGGCTTAACAAGCTGGTTCTTAGGCCTTGCCTTAGGTATGTACCCTGTCGAAACAGCTATTGGGGCTGGTATGATCAACAACTCTATGGGTGGAACAGGTAATATCGCTGTTCTCTCTGCCTCTGATCGTATGGAAATGATTGCCTTCGCACAAATGGCCAACCGTTTGTGTGGTGCCATTGTCCTCATCATGGGTGGTATACTCATTCGCTTCTTTTACTAATTGATCCTCCAATCAAAGTAATATAATAACAAAATAATAATGAACTAAAACGAGGTCCTGTAAAACCTCGTTTTTTTATCGTATTTAAAGAGAAATACTTGCCACTACCATTATAATAGAAGAAACCAAAATTACTTTTCGAATAACTTTCAATCATAACAAAAAGACTCCTCAAGTGACAAGCCAAAATCTAAGGTAAGCATACTATGTTTAGCATTCTAAACATATCCTGTTTGGTATATACTCCTAAGAACAAAAAAGATATAATTTTATCTTGGAAAGTGAGAGCTTACGAAGTAGATAATGATTATCTACTTCGTAAGCTCGAAAGTAGGTTTGGTGTAAAATGATTTATAGTAAGTATGGAAAAATATTCCGCAACTTAAGATTACAAAAAAATATGAGTCTATCAGAGTTGAATACACTAAGTGGGGTTTCTAAAGCAACGATTTCACAGTTTGAAAATGGGAAATCTCTAGTATCTTTTGACAAGCTTGAAGCGCTTCTAGAAAGTATGAATCTTACTATTTTGGATTATTCCTTGCTTGTAAATAACGGCTTACCTGAATATTTTATTACACAGTTTCAAAATATTGAAGATGCATATTATAATCAAGATGAGGCAGAACTCCAACATCTGTATGAAAAAAATCTCGAATATGAGAATGAATCTACCTATATGATTGCTTTAAGTGCCAAAGCAACTTACACTCAGCTGTCGGAAAAAGAGATCCAAGAAGTCGAATCTCTTTTATCAGTAGGGCCACTTTGGGGGTTGTATGAATTATATATCCTCATCCACACTTTGGAACAACTCAACCTAAACTTGGTCTGGAATATTATCGAAACATTTTTTAAAAATAAAAATGTTTTTAAATACTTAAAAGTACTTCATGAATATCGTGCATTGCTGATTAATATTTTGATTAAGGCCGAATTAGTATTTATTGAAGCAGAATGTGATACAAAAGCAGGGATTGTTTTATCACGGTTGAACAGTCTCGCTGTGGAATCAGATTTGACAAGTAAGGCGATCGCTCGTGTTTTAAAAGGATGTTATACCTACGCTTTTGAAAGTCGAAGTAAAGGTGAAAAAATTATAGCAGGTTGTCTCGAAGTGATGGACAATATGGGTGCGATAAAGTTAAAAAATGTCATTGTACGCCGCATTGCATTGCTAAAAACTAGAGTTCAAAGATGAAGAAATGCCACTTTAGATAAGTGGTGTTTTTTATGCTGCTATAATAAAGAACTTCAAGGAGAAATTACAGACAGAACAAACTACTTTTTATTGTGAGAGTGCTATAATAAAGGGAGAAAAACAGATAAGGCGGTGTTTATAATGGAAAAACCTTCAAAAGAAGAACTCAAGCAAAGATTGTCTGACATAGAATATGCAGTGACTCAAGAAAATGCAACTGAACGTCCTTTTTCAGGAAAATACGATGATTTTTATCAAGAGGGAATTTATGTTGATGTGGTCAGCGGGGAACCGCTCTTTAGTTCAACTGATAAATATGATGCTGGTTGTGGCTGGCCGTCATTTACTCACCCCATAGAAAAACGCGGGGTCAAAGAAAAAGCTGACTTTTCATTAGGCATGCATCGTGTGGAAGTAAGAAGTAAGGAGGCTGATTCTCACTTAGGACATGTGTTCAATGATGGGCCACAGGATCAAGGAGGATTGCGTTATTGTATAAATGCTGCGGCTTTAAGATTTATCCCGGTTGAAAAGTTAGAAGAAGAAGGCTACGGCGAATATAAATTCTTGTTTGGCAAAGAATAGTTGGAAAAATAAAACCTCGTCGTCCAAAATTAATAAACAGGTATTTTTTCTTCAACTCTGTCCTATGTTAGAATGAAAATATAGAGAATATGTGTTTATTTTCTGTGGAAATTCAACTATAAGGAGGATTTACTAATGAAAACACCTTTAATAACGATGAATGATGGTCATTTGCTACCGTCTGTAGGTTTAGGAACATACCAGATAAGGGGCGGAGAAGGTCTGGATCAGGTTTTGACAGCTATCCAGAGTGGTTACCGTCTTTTGGATACATCAACCAACTATGACAGTGAGGGGATAGTTGGTGAAGCCATTCGTCGCTCAGGTCTTCCGCGTTCAGAGTTTTTCGTGACAACGAAGTTACCGGGAAAATATCATCATTATGAAGATGCTTTGGCCATGATTCAAGAATCGCTCTATCGGATGGGCTTGGAGTATTTTGATTTATATCTGATTCACTGGCCTTTGCCAAAACGTGGACTATATGTGGAAGCCTGGAAGGCTTTAATCCAAGCTCAAAAAATGGGCTTAATACGCTCTATTGGTGTTTCAAATTTTGAACCCGAGCATTTAGACAAAATTATTACTGAAACAGGCGTTACTCCAGCCGTTAACCAAATCGAAATCCACCCCTATTGGGTGCAAGAGCGTATGGTGAAAGCCAACGCTGAGCGTGGTATCATCACGGAAGCCTGGAGTCCATTAGGGCGAGGAAATGATGCTCTTGAAGAGCCCATTATCACAAGTCTGGCTGAAAAGTATGGGAAGACAGCAGGTCAAGTTGTATTGCGTTGGCATGTAGAACGTGGCATTGTTCCCATTCCAAAATCCAGAAATTTAATCCATCAACGAAAAAATCTAGCAATTTTTGATTTTGAATTAACTGAAGATGAAGTTGCGCAGATTAATACTCTGGAAAAACCAGACGGACGTATTGATGGTCAAGATCCAAATGAATATGAGGAATTTGATTAAAATTAGCATCAAATAAACAAAGAAACTCTTAGTAAATGAGGGTTTCTTTTTTATTCAATATCATATTTTGTAAATGAGCTAACCCCCAATAAATCGGTCTCAAGATGTAGCGTTCTATAGGATTGCTTATGCTAAAATAACATGTATCATTATTAAAAATAAAGAATTATAAGAGAGATTTATGAAAAACATTGTAGCTATCGCCGTATTAATTGCACTTGAAATTGTTGTTATTGCACTTCTAAAAGTATTAGGAATCGTCGATTCTCATAGTACACTGGCAGTAATTATCGTTATTATTTTTGCATTTGTTGAGCGTTTTGTTTATGTCAAAAAATTTAAAAATTAAATGTGTATTTCAATGATGATGTATCTGTGGTTGATTGAAGCATTTATGATAAAATAGAACTATGACCTACTATGAAAATTACATGACTGGACACATCGTACTTCCTCATGCTATGCTGGAGCATTTCGCTCAAGTGTTTCCTTCGGCAGAGGATTTTTTGGTTTGGCTCTATTTATATGAAAATCGTGATATAGCACCAAGTGAAATTGCAACTAAAATAGGAAAAAAACTTGCCGATGTGAATCGTAGTATTGACAACCTTCAAGAGTTTGGCTCTTTAAAAGTTACTTTACTCGGAATTGCTGGAGATATGGAAACCATTTTTGATGTCACACCAGCTTTAAAAAAGTTAGACCAACTGGATGGTTTAGCTAAAGAAGAGCATGCAGAAACAACTGCACCAACACAACAAAATAAGAGCCAGCTACAAGAATTGGTCAATATTTTTGAAGCGGAAATGGGCATGATTACTCCGATGCAAAGCGAAGAGCTTCGTATTCTCTTGTTTGAAGATAAGTACGACTTTGAGCTCATTAAACTTGCCCTACGTGAAGCAGTGGTGAACCGCAAGGTTTCGCTCAACTATATCAAAGCCATTTTACGCAATTGGCGTAATGACGGCTTGATGAGTACCCAAGCAGTGGAACAGCGCAAGGAAGAACGTAACGAAGCAACGCAAAACCATAAAAATACTGATTTCTATATCCCGATGGATGGGCCCTGGAACGGAAAATAATATGCTGAGTAAGAAACGATTTTTAGAAGCTTTAGATATCATTGTCGCTATGTTTCCTGAAGCACATGGGGAGCTAGAATGGGAAACACCCTTTCAACTTTTAATTGCCACGATTTTATCCGCCCAAGCAACAGATAAGGGTGTGAACAAGGCAACACCGGGACTTTTTGCTAAATACCCTGATCCGGAAAGCTTGGCACAGGCAGATATCGCAGATGTTGAACAATGTATCCGAACGATTGGACTTTACAAAACAAAAGCGAAAAACATTGTCAAGACTTCCCAAATGTTGGTAGAAAATTTTAATAGTGAACTGCCAAGAGATAAAAAGTTATTACAAACCTTGCCAGGTGTAGGCAGGAAAACGGCAAATGTTGTTCTGGGAGAAACCTACGGTATTCCCGGAATAGCTGTTGATACCCATGTTGAACGGATTTCAAAACGCTTGGATATTGTGCCACAAAAAGCCTCCGTCTTGGAGGTTGAAGAGAAGTTGATGAGGTTGATTCCTGAAGAACGTTGGGTGGAAAGTCATCACCATCTCATCTTCTTTGGCCGTTATCATTGTACAGCGCGTGCACCAAAGTGTGAAGAATGTCCTGTGCTCGAATACTGTAAATTTGGAAAGAAAAACTTAAATGAATGAAATAAAACTCTCGAAACGTCTACAAGCTGTTGCAGATCTCGTGAAACCAAACAGTCGTCTTCTGGACGTGGGCAGTGATCATGCTTATTTACCTACCTATTTGATTCAGCAAGAAAAGATTGACTTTGCCATCGCAGGCGAGGTAGTTAAAGGACCTTATCAAATCGCCCATAATCATGTGGCTGAGCAGAACTTGCAAGAGAAGATTGAAGTCAGATTAGCCAATGGTTTGGCTGCCTTTGAAGAAAGTGATAATATCACAAGCATTGTAATTGCTGGTATGGGTGGTATTTTAATCTCCGAAATTCTCGAAGCAGGAAAAGATAAATTGAGCCAAGTAGAGGAACTCATTTTACAACCTAATAATCATGAAGAAAGCCTTCGTTCTTGGCTTATGGACCGTGATTTTGTAATTACTTCCGAAAAGATACTTCTGGAAGCAGGGAAAATCTACGAAATTATTGTGGCAGAACACGGCACAGCCGAGCTGAATGAAACAGAACTTGAATTTGGACCATATTTGTCCCAAGAAAAATCAGAAGTCTTCTGTCAAAAGTGGAATAAAGAGCTCAATACTTTAAATAAAATACTTGAGCGACTTCCTGAAAATCATGAAAAACGTGCCACATTTCAAGCAGAAAAAGAAAAAATAGAAGGAGTTCTCCAATGAAAATCAGAGATTTCATGGCCTTGTACGAAGAATTTTGTCCCAAAGATTTAGCAGTTGAAGGCGATCCTGTTGGATTACAGATAGGCTCTCTTGATGCTCCAGTAAAAAAGGTCTTGGTTACTTTAGATATTCGTGAACAAACAGTTTCAGAAGCTATTGAAAAAGATGTGGATTTGATTTTAGCGAAACATCCGGTTATTTTTCGGCCTTTAGCAAACCTGACAGATGCGGACAGTCAAGAAAAAATTGTCCTTGATTTGATAAAAGCGGGTATTGCAGTTTATACAAGTCATACCAATATTGATGTTGTGGATGGTGGCCTGAACGATTGGTTCTGTGATCTTTTAGAAATTAAAGATACGGAAATCTTATCAGCGGAAGGTTTAGGTCGTGTTGGAAATATTACACCGATGAGCTTGGCTGATTTTTCAGAAAAAATGAAACAAACTTTTGCTTTAGATCATCTGCGTTTGGTGACTTATGATCGCTCTTTGAGCCAGACTATTCAACGTGTGGCAATCTGTGGTGGCAGCGGCGGCAAATTTTGGCCGGAAGCCCAAGCCAAAGCTGCAGATCTCTATATTACGGGTGATATATATTATCACGTTGGTCATGACCAGCTTTCGCAAGGGCTTATTGGACTTGATCCTGGTCATTACTTGGAACATCTCTTTATCCCAAAAGTCGCTGAAAAACTAGCTAGCTTTGGCACAGATGTTGAAATTATTGAAAGTAAAGAAAATACTAATCCATTCTTTGATATTTAAATTCAAAACTTTATGATACTTTACAGGTCATGGAGTTTTTTCATTTTATAAGCGCAAATGCCGAACCATTTCCCAAATAAAAGCTGCATCGGGTTTCGCATAGCTCTAAAAAAAGCTCATGTCTGTTAAAATAAGTTGAGAGAGACAATGATGGAGAAAGAGAATGGATTTTAAGAAAGAAAGTTATGATGCATTGGTGTTTGACTTGGACGGGACAATTGTTTTTAATGGTTACGAAATCGAAGCAAATATACTGGAAAAATTACGTCAACTGGATGAAAGGGTCAAAATAATCTTTGCTTCAGCCCGTCCCGTACGTGACATGTTGTCGCTTTTGGAAGACTTCCCCGACAATGATTTGATTGGCGGAAATGGTAGTATTGTCCGCATGAAGCAACGCATTTTCTCTACCCAAACTATCACACCCAATAGTGTAGAAAAAATCGTAACTTTTATAGAGTTGCGAAAGCTAGAATATGTTATAGATTATGATTGGAATTACAGTGCAAAAGTTTCTACTCAAACAAACATACTTAATAAATTGGATACCGCCCACAAAGCTCAAAACGTCGACTTGAGTTATGAAGATGTTATCAAAATCATCATATTTGGTGTGACACCAAAATTTTATCAGGAATTCGATACAGGCGAAGAACTGGCTGTTTTATACCATTCCGATGTAGAGGAACTCGTGATTACGGCAAAAAACATCAATAAATATCAGGTGTTATCGGAAGTCATGGGACAAACTAACTATATCGGCTTTGGCAATGATAAAAATGATGTAAAATTACTCGCACATGCCAAGCTTGCAATTTCTGTAGGAGATAATCCAGAAGTTCTTCAGGTGAGCCAGGAGCATCTGCCTGCAGAGAGTGAAAAAATTACTGCTTTTTTGGAGAAATTGATTCTTGATAGCAGGGGATGAAAGACATTGGACTTTATCAAGCGGGTATGCTATCATAAAAGCATGAAAAAATTCCAGAAAAATGAAGTGATTCAAGGAACAGTCCTTGACTTAACACATGAAGGGCAAGGAGTTATCAAAGCAGATAACTTCCCTTTTTTTGTTGAAAATGCCTTACCCGGTGAAGAGATTAAAATAAAAGTCCTAAAAGTCGGAAAAAACTTCGGCTTTGGCAAGGTTGAAGAATGGTTCAGCCAATCACCAGATCGTGTGCAAGATGTCAATATGACCTATCTCCGCACAGGAATTGCTGACTTTGGGCACATGACTTATTCAGCCCAGCTTCACTTTAAACATAAACAAGTTGTTGATGTACTTCGTAAAAATGCACATAAGCCAGACTTTCCGGTTCTTGACACTTTAGGTGCGGAGCAAGAAAGCCAATATCGTAATAAAGCACAGGTGCCTGTGCGTAGCATCAATGGTAAAACAGAAACGGGCTTTTTCCGAAAAAACTCACACGATTTAGTGCCAATCCGTGATTTTTATATCCAAAATCCAGAAATTGATGAGTTAGTCAATCAGGTGCGGGAGAGTTTAATCAAGCTCAATATTCCGCCTTATGATGAGCAAACGAAACGAGGTATTGTACGCAATATCGTGATTCGTCGCGGTCATCACAGCGGCCAAATGATGCTGATTTTGGTTGTGACTAAAGAGAAATTCACGGGACTTTCAGAACTTGTGGCTGAATACAGTAATAAAGTGGACTCTTTCCAGCTCAGTATTAACACCTCAACAGGGAATGCGATCTTTGGCTCTAAGTTCAAACTGCTCTCAGGTAAAGATTATATAACGGACAGCATGTTAGGTAAAGACTTCCAAATCTCGGCCCGTGCTTTCTATCAAGTCAACACAGCACAGGCAGAAAAACTCTATCAGTTGGCTTATGATTTTGCAGATTTGAAAGCCGAAGATGTTGTGATTGATGCTTATTCCGGTATCGGTACGATCGGCCTTGGAATGGCAGATAAGGTCGCACAGGTGTATGGTATGGAAATCATACCAGAAGCAGTAGAAAACGCCAAGACCAATGCAGCGCTGAATGGTATTACAAATGCGCAGTACGAAGTAGGACCAGCAGAAGAAGTAATGCCACAATGGTTACAAGACGGTATCCAACCTGATATTATCTTCGTTGATCCACCACGTAAGGGTCTAGACGAAAGCTTTATCAAAGCGGCCACAGCTACCCAAGCGCGAGTCGTGGTCTATATCTCATGCAATCCAGCAACATTTGCGCGTGATGTCGTCCGCTTTGAAGAAGAAGGTTATCTTTTGGAAAAAGTACAACCTGTTGATCTTTTCCCGCAGACGAAGCATGTGGAGTGTGTGGGATTGTTGGTCAAGATTAAAAAAGGAGAACGTAGATGAAGATAACACCAGAAACTAAAACACTTGCAACCATTTTTCAAACTAGCTCTGAGAATATCTATACAATTCCAGTTTATCAGAGAAACTATTCGTGGAAGGAGGAACAAATTGAAACATTATTCAATGACATTAAATTTGAAGAAACTGGTTATTATGTTGGAAATCTCCTAATCAATTCTGAAGATGGAAATAATAACGTGATAGATGGACAACAAAGACTAACAACTTTGTCCTTATTTTTGCTAGCAGCTTATGAAAAATTTGTTGATTTTAGAAAGGAAGAAGATCTTTCGGAATCACTAAAAGAAGATATTTATGAGGCAACGACAGATATTAAACGTCAAGTTATTTTTTCAAGAACTGGTAATGTAAGACTTACACTTTTGGATAAAGATCAAGAAATTTGGACTGATTTAGCCAAATCAGTACTAAATAAAAAAGAGCCAGGAAGGTGGGGGAAATATGCTTTTTCAAAGAGATACGGTTTTATTAAAGATAAGCTTTTTTCTGATTTTACAGATGTATCTGAACTTTTAGGGTATTATCATAAACTTAATAACGTGGAGTTATTACAAATATCTGTTCCAGATTTAAGTGATGCTTATCAAGTCTTTGCAAGTTTGAATTCTAAAGGTTTACCTCTAACTCCATTAGATTTACTCAAGAATATATTTTTAAGTAAAAATGGCGATATAAATAAGTGGAATGAGCTAAGAGACCTATTTTCTATTGATGACGAGCTTGATGATAGGAAAATGACACAGTTTATCTTAAATAACTATGATGCTTTTCATAATATGAAAACTGCTTCAAGTATTACAAAAGGTCGACTTGTAAAAGAGTACACTGAAATTTTCAAAGAGAAAAACTATATAGACACGCTGATTGAAAATGCCAATGTTTTTAAAGAAATAGCAAATTCTGATTTTAAACAATTTGATTATTCACTTTCGGGACTTGCTCAATTAGATAGTACAACTGCCTATCCTTTCTTGATGTATGTTCTTAAGAATAAAGAATCTCTTGAGATTGAAGAGTATTGGAATAGAATAATATCTTCTTTAATAAATTTCTATGTCCGAAGAAATGTTGCATTAGTACCCAAAGCTTCTAATGTACGTCAACGTTTATTTGAGTTGAAAAATAGAATTTTTGAAGAGTCATTGATTGGAAAGGATCTTTTTGCTGCTGTGCAAGGTGCTTTACGTGAGATGACCCCTAGCAATTCTCAAATGCAAATTGCATTAGAGGATGGTCTCTATGATAAGAATACAAAAACAGCACGATTCATTTTAATAAATCTAGAGAGATCATTCCCTAACAAGATTTTTACAAAGGGTACTCCAGATTCACTGGACCAGTTTGATAAAAATTCAAATAAGTTAATCTGGCAAATTGAACATATTCTTCCTCAAAAATTAACTGATGACTGGAAAAAAATGATCTCCTCTGAAGATATGTCACAAGCTGAAAACATTCAAAATGAAGTAGTTCATCTATTAGGAAATTTAACATTAACGCCGTATAATCCAGGACTTGGGAATAGGAGCTTTATAGAAAAAGTGAAGTACGAAGATAACGGAAATAAAGTGGGATTAGAACTAGGTCTACACCTTAATGAAAGTATTGATACGGCTAAAGGGATTTGGAATAAAGAAAGTATTATTGTTAGAAATAAAGTTCTAACTGAAGAATTCTTAAGGATTTTTTCGCTACCTGAGAAGTAAATTATAATTAAAAAACTTACCAACTTTGATTAAGAGTTAACGGGTTTAGTTTATAGAAAACCTTATGAAATATGCTTAGACTTTCAATGGTATTTTCGATGGACATTAATTTCTGAGAAAAAGATATTATATAGAAAGAAGTGGGACATAACCATCCATTTTGGTGTTTCTTCTTAAATCAAGGATGAAGACACAGTTTACTTTCATTGAATTTTAACGTTTTATAAGTTGTGCCGATATACAAAGGAGATCTTTTTCAAGTAATTGCATTTCAACTGATTGTTATTACTTGAAGTATGTTTCGATAAGAAGTTTTTATTAATGTAATTTGCTTGATAATCCTTATGTTATCATTTAGCATGATTTAAGTCAGTCTTTAAAAAATAAACAGAATCTTCTTTCTTCCTTGGTGGATAAAATGCTCCTCAAAAGGGAATTTTCTGAATAGTACATTAGATAAATACGTCCCGTCGAACAAGTAACTCGCTTTTACCTGTTCGTGTCCCAGATACGCTGACAATAAAAGAGACCGTTTAAATAAATATTAATATAATTAGATATATAGCTCTACAGTTTTGCGTGTCTGTTTGAATCTATTAGAAAAGATAAAAAATTATCTTTTCTAATAGATTGAGTTATGCGAGTGTATAGTTTTGCTGGTGAAAAAATAAGACTCAATACCAAAAAGGACCCAAAAATGCCACACAAAAACCATAACTACGAAAAAGAATCCGAAAAATTCTACGACAATATCGCCCAGCGGTTTGACCATTCCTTTGATGGTTTCCTTGCTTCATTTTTCAAAAAATTTATTGTCAAACATTTGGAAGTACCGAGAAATGCCAATATCCTTGATATTGGCTGTGCCAATGGTACATTACTGTCTATGATTAGTAAGCAGAAAGCCATTTTTGGGGCAGGTTTAGACATTTCTTCTGAAATGGTCAAGATTGCCAGCCAACGTCATCCTCAGTTTGATTTTAAGCAAGGCAGCGCGGAAGCTGTTCCGTTTCCGAAGGATAATTTCGATATTATCACTTGTTCCGCCAGCTTTCATCACTTCCCTCATCCCGATCGCTTTTTAGATGAAGCTAGTCGTTTGTTAAAACAAGACGGTAGACTGGTGATTGCGGAAATCCATATCCCTATAGTGACAAAGCTTTATAATTGGCGACTGAACCGCTTTTCAACTGAAGGCGATGTCAAAGTTTATCACCCTAAAGAGCTGGCAAATCTTTTTCAAAAAAAGGGCTGGAAAATTGTGAAACGTAAAATTTTTCTGCAAATTCAATATTATGAACTAAAAAAGCTGTGAACATAGCTTTTTTATATAAATAAAATTATGTAAAAAAAGAACCTTCGATGTCAATATTACAGGGATTATGTTATAATTTAAACAGTATTTTACACATTAGAAGGGGAAAAATCCTATGGAAAAACAAAATTTTAGAGCCTCTGTTTTTTTCAAATGGTTTGTAAATAATAAAGTCGTGACGGCACTCTTAGTTGTCTTACTTTTATTACTTAATATTCTATTACTCAGCAAAGTCAACTTTATCTTTGCACCAATTGCAGATTTTCTGACCATTGTTTCATTACCTGTCGTTTTAGCAGCTGTGTTTTATTACCTGCTTAATCCGATTGTTGATTATCTCGAAAAGAAACGTGTGCCGCGTATTGCCAGTATTATTGTGCTTTTTATTCTAATTGCTGGATTGTTGGTTTGGGGCTTGGCTTACGCCATTCCTTCTATCTCCAATAGTGTGGCAAGCTTCTCTAAGCACGTACCTAACTACGTCGAACAAGCGCAAGAAGAAGTAAATAAACTGTTGACCAATCGACACTTTGAGCAATTCCGCCCACAAATGGATGATTTCATGGATTCCCTTGGGAATAATATCGTGGACTGGTCGAAAAACTTTTCAACTGCTGCCTTTAGCTCAATCACTGATGTGATCACGCGTACAGCAAGTGTCTTTATTTCACTGGTTATCTTCCCGTTCGTGCTTTTCTATCTTTTACGTGACGGAAAAAACCTGAACGGCTATATTACACATCTTTTACCAGTAAACTGGCGTAAAGATACTTCAAAAATCTTGACTGAGATGAATTCACAACTTGCAAACTATGTACGCGGTCAAGTTATTGTGGCCATTGCAGTTGCTTTGATGCTTGCGATTGGTTTACCAATCATTGGTTTGCGTTATGGGATTACACTTGCTATCTTATCCGGACTTTTTAACTTGATTCCCTTCCTTGGATTCTACTTGGCCATCATTCCGGCTATGATTATCGGTTTAGCAACGGGTGGACCAATCATGTTGCTTAAAGTTTTGATTGTCTATATCATTGAACAAACACTTGAAGGACGTTTCGTTTCGCCTTTAGTTTTAGGTAAACAGTTGAGCATTCACCCGATTACAGTTCTCTTTGTGCTCTTAACGGCCGGCAAAGTCTTTGGCTTATGGGGCGTTCTACTGGGAATTCCGTTCTATGCTGCAGCCAAAGTAATTATTACACATATCTATGATTGGTATCGTGAAATTTCGGAACTTTATCAACCTGTTGATTTAGGCAATACAAGTGAACTTGAAAAAATAGAGGAGAGCTAATGTCTTATTCAGAAGATACCATTGATTTTCTACATAAAGGTGATTTGATTGGGATGCATAATGCTTTGAGCAATGCGCTCAAGCATGATAATGAAGAAATGCTTGCGGATTTGGCAGAATATTTACAAATGATGGGTTTTATCGATGAGAGCCATCAAGTCTATGATAAGATTCTGGGTGACAATCCTGAAAGTACCGACTACTTGATTAATCTGGCAGAGATTGCAGAGGATGATGGACAGATTGATGATGCTTTAAACTATCTCTATCAAATTCCTGTTGGAGACGAAAACTATGTTGCTGCTTTGATTCAAATTGCGGATTTGTACCAGTTTGAAGGCGACTTTGAGACGGCCATTAGCAAGCTGGAAGAAGCACGTGAACTTTCCGACTCTCCCCTGATTACGTTTGCACTTGCGGAAAGTTATTACGAGCAGGGCGCCTATCAGGAAGCTATTCAAAACTACGCCAAGCTTTCTGTACGTGAAATTCTACAGCAAACTAAAATCTCTACTTATCAGCGTATCGGTGAATCCTACGCACATCTAGGGAATTTTGAAAATGCGATTTCCTTTTTAGAAAAGTCTTTAGAGTTCGATAAAACTGTTGATACGATTTACAAGATTGCTTTGCTTTATAGCGAGTTGGACAATCAAGCACGGGCGATTAGCTATTTCAAACAGCTAGAAGATTATAATACAGATTTACTAAATTACGAATTAGCCTATGCCCAAACACTGGAAGCAGACCGTCAGTTTGATGAAGCTGCCCGTGTGGCTCAAGATGGTTTATTGAAAAATCCAAATTCGGCTTTACTGTTGCATTTTCTCTCGAAGCTAGCTTATAGTCAAAAAGATCAAGCAGCTGCAGAACGATACTTGATGGATGCGCTCAATGTTGCTGAGCTCCATGACGAAACAGTATTCCTCCTGGCAAACCTTTATTTCAACGAGTCAGACTTTGAAGCAGTGATTCGCTTGGAAGAGTTGTTAGAAGAAGAACATCTCTTAGCGCAGTGGTTATTTGCCCAATCCCATAAAGAGTTGGAAAATGATGCACAAGCAGAAGCGCTCTATACAGAGCTCTTGTCGACTGCCTTGACTGATAATCCAGATTTCTTGAAGGATTATGTGGATTTCCTTTTGCAAATCGGACAAAATGAGAAGGCGCAAACCTATATTAAACAATATCTGGAACTCGTGCCAGAAGATGAAGAAATGAGAGGACTGTTGTTCGAGTAATCGAGCAATGGTTTTTTTTATTGAAGTAAGATTACAAAGTCTGTAATATTTCATAGAAGGAGATGTAAGCGTTTTAGGTGTAGAAATCTTGTGAAAGCAGACTACATATACATTCTTCAAGCGCGATTTTTGTAAATTAAAATGTTTTCTGCTAAAATTGATTGTGAAGATTGTGAATCTTAATTGAAATGGAGAAGAAATGACTGATAAAAAATTCGGCTCAGACTTAGTTGTAGATAGTTTAATTAACCATAATGTAAAATATGTTTTTGGTATCCCCGGTGCCAAAATTGACCGCGTATTCGACCGCTTGGAGCATGATCCAAAAGCGCCAGAATTAATCATTACTCACCATGAGCAAGGTGCTGCTTTTATGGCACAAGCTGTGGGACGTATCACTGGTGAACCTGGTGTTGTTTTGGTTACTTCTGGACCTGGTGTATCAAACTTGGCAACGCCACTTTTGACAGCAACATCTGAAGGAGATGCGATCCTTGCTATTGGTGGACAAGTAAAACGCGCTGATCGTTTGAAACGTGCACACCAATCTATGGACAATGCTCAAATGATGGCGCCTGCTTCAAAATATTCACAAGAAATCTTGGATCCATCAACAATTTCTGAAACAGTAGCCAATGCTTACCGTATCGCTAAAGGCGGTCGTGCAGGTTCAAGTTTCTTATCTATCCCACAAGACGTGACTGATTCAGAAGTTTCAGTGAATGCCATTAAACCTTTGTCAGATCCTAAGATGGGTAATGCCTCAATTGATGACATCAACTATTTAGCGCAAGCGATTAAAAATGCTGTATTGCCTGTTATCCTTGTCGGTGCTGGTGGTTCAGATGAAAAAGTGGCCAAAGCTTTGCGTAACTTACTTTCACACGTATCTATTCCAGTCGTTGAAACTTTCCAAGGTGCAGGTGTGATTTCGCGTGACCTTGAACATACATTCTTCGGTCGTATCGGTCTTTTCCGTAACCAACCGGGAGATATGTTGCTCAAACGTTCAGACTTAGTCATTGCTGTTGGTTATGACCCAATCGAGTATGAAGCACGCAACTGGAATGCCGAAATTGATAGCCGTATCGTTGTTATTGACAACGCCATTGCTGAGATTGATACTTATTACCAACCAGAACGTGAATTGATTGGTGATATCGCTCAAACATTGGAAAATCTTTTGCCAGCAGTCCGTGGTTACAACTTGCCAGAGGGTTCAGTTGAATACCTTAAAGGTCTGCGTGACGTGATTAACCAACACGAATTTGATGTTGAAGCAGCTGAAGAAGGACGTTTGCACCCACTCGACTTGGTAAGTACTTTCCAAGAAGTCGTTAAAGATGATGAAACTGTGACTGTTGACGTTGGCTCACTCTATATCTGGATGGCACGTTACTTCCGTTCTTATGAACCACGTCACTTGCTCTTCTCAAATGGTATGCAAACACTCGGTGTAGCTTTGCCTTGGGGAATTACAGCTGGCTTGCTCCGCCCAGGACACAAAGTTTATTCTCACTCTGGTGATGGAGGTTTCCTCTTCACCGGTCAAGAACTTGAAGTTGCCGTTCGCCTTAACTTACCATTGATCCACATCATCTGGAACGATGGTCACTATGACATGGTTAAATTCCAAGAAGAGAAAAAATACGGCCGTGCAGCAGGTGTAAACTTCGGTAGTGTTGACTATGTGAAATATGCAGATGCTATGGGTGCTAAAGGCTATCGTGTCCACAGCGCAGAAGAACTCAAAGAACTCTTAGAATCAATCCCTGACAGCACAGGACCAGTCGTTATTGATGTTCCTATCGATTACTCAGACAATATTAAATTAGCGGATACGCTTTTGCCTGAGGAATTTTATTGATAACATTGAATAAAGAATAAAAATAAGTAAAAAACTTGATAATGTCAGTATTATCAAGTTTTTTCTTCCTTATAGTTCTCTATTGTAAATTATAGTATATAATAAAGGTACATATTAAAACGAGTACAATAAGGGGTAATTCATGCACTACGACATCATCAACGCTTTCACCGGCAAGGAGAGTTTAGGAAATCCTGCGGCAGTCTGTATCTTAACCCAACAACTTCCAAAAGAGCAGCTCCAACAGATTGCTTCTGAAATTGCCTTGCCTGAAACCTCCTTTATCTATAAAAATGTAGAAAATGAATGGGAAATCCAGTGGTTCAGCCCTAAAAGGGAAGTTCTATTGTGTGGACATGGTATGATTGCGGCCGCATTTGTCATCAAGCAGAAGTTAGAAAACGAGTGCGAGGTTTTGAGCTTTAAATCCAAATCTGGGAAATTAACTGTCGCCATGCATAATGATCAATTTATCTTAAACTTTCCACGTCAACAGCTTTTTCCAAAGGAAATCACTGAAGAAATGAAAGCAGCATTCTCAGGGACAACCATTCAAGAAGCTTACACTACCCAAGAAAAAGATCACCTTATACTTGTGTTGGATTCAGAATCAGCAGTAAAGGATGCAAAACCACAGATTGCTATCATTAAATCATTAGCTTCTCATGCGGTCACAATCACAGCAAAAGGAGCAGATGTTGATTTTGTATCGAGATATTTTGCACCTCATGGTGGTGTAGATGAGGACCCAGTGACAGGTTCGTCACATACACGCTTGGCACCATTATGGGGAGAGAAGCTAGAGAAAACAAAACTCATCGCTAGACAACTCTCTAATCGTGGTGGGGTGATTGCTTGCGAAATTGAGGGGGAAAGAGTTAAAATCTCTGGTCAGGCCGTTCTCGAAGAAGAAAATATCGTCATTCCCAACTATGATATGTAAGAATAGAAAAAAGTGCTTGGAACAACTATCCAGCACTTTTTAGTATAATTTTCTTGAATTTTAAGGGCGAATAAATTTAACACCGGCTGTTGAACAGTCACGCTCAGTGCCCCATCCACCGTTATAGTTTCCTTCACTTACTCTCATTTTAGAGCCGGAAACCGAAATAACAACTGCGACGTGGCCAAGATCTCCTGCACCTTGATTTCCTGGAGGAAAGACAGCAATTGTTCCGACAGCAGGCTTACTGTTAGCGTATTTAGTCCACTCTTTTGCATTGCCGACATAGAGAGGAATATTTCCGTTGAAATAGTCCCAAACATAAGCTGTACATTGGCCTGCAGGATAGGGATTTTGTTTATTTGTCTGGGAAGTGACATTATAGAAACGTTGGAGGAAAGCTGCCATCTCACCACGTGTCACATATGCATCAGGTCTAAAAGTTGTTGGTGTATAACCCGTAGTGATACCTTTTGAACTCAACCAGCCAATGTCATTGGCAAACATATGATTTTTGGAATCTACGAACTTCGTGTTATATTTTCCTGAGGTAGGAGCATTTCCTGAAACTTTTGCCATTCTATGTAGAAAGGCAGCCATTTGCCCTCGCGTCACGTTACCGTTCGGATTGTAGTGGGGCGCAGTTCCGTTCGATACAGTTGTCGCTGTCAGCCAGAGAATCTGGTTTTTATACTGATTGACATCTGTATAGACATTGAATGGTGCTTTATAACTTGGAGTTCCCGCGAGACGATGAAGAAAGACAGCCATTTCACCACGTGTCACGTAACCATCTGGATTATACGTCGTTGGTGTATAACCTGTGGTAATTCCTCGACTATAGATCCAGCTAATGTAATTTTTATATAAAGATTGTGAAACGTCTTTAAAAGGATTGCCTGAATGCTTGATAGGTAATTTTTCTAAGCTTACCGGCACCTTTGGTAGTGTACCACTATTAAGAGGTTGCTGATAAGTTACAGCACTTCGAGCTTGTACCACAGGATGCTCGGTCGTACTTGCTACTTCCGCCGTTTCAGCACTTGTATCTTGTTCCTTTATCGTTACTTCAGTACTTGAGCTGCTTTTATCTACTACACTATTTTCAGTGCTTTTGTTTTCAGTTGAAGTTTCAGAAGTACTTGCAGAAGTTGAAGTGCTACTTTCCTCGATGCTTGAAGCTATTGGCTCATTTTTTTCCTTGTTTACGGCTGTGAGTTCACTCGCACTTACCATTATTCCTTGCGTCGACGACAGAAAAACTGCGCTCAGCATTAAAACCTTTTGATATTTTTTCACTATAAAATATCTCCTCCTTATTTACCATATCTCTTATAATCATTATTTGTTTGCTTTTTTTAGCATATTATAATCATAACATATGATTTAGTTTTTTTTAAGGAATTTTGAATTAAAATAAATATTGTAAGCAGAATTAAAGCATTCTCTTCATAAGAATGATAGAATAAGAATGGAATTGATGGCAAAGTAAATAAACAGAAATCGAGAGTCATGAGGCATCTGTCTTCACTTACAATAATGGCTTTCGATAAACTATATATTTTAATTTATTTTTTCCTCAATGCAATTTTAAATAATGTTTAGAAGTCCTTTCTTTGAGGGCTTTTAGTTTGAATAAAAATATTATAAAAAGGAAAAAATCAATGAAAAAACTCAAAAAAATAGTTCTATGGGTTGTAAGCATTTTACTCGTCCTTCTGGCCGCAGGATTTATCTACATTAAGTCCAGTACCTATCATCCAACTCCTCAAGCATCAAACATTGCTAGCCAAGCCGAAAAGACAGATAATGCTTTGTTCTTTAAAGGCAATCCAGATAAAGCCAGTGTTATCTTTTATCAAGGCGCATTGGTGGACAATGCAAGTTATAGTATTTGGGCCAGTAAAGTAGCAGAAGTTGGATATTCTGTTTACCTTCTCAAAGAGCCTCTGAATCTTGCCATTTTTAATCCCAATCTGGCTGAGAAAGTAATCAAGGATGAACATCTCTCCCAATATATCGTTGGCGGTCATTCTCTAGGTGGAGTTATGGCCAGTCGCTTTGCAGCAGGTCATCAAGATAATTCAGCTTTAGAAGGTGTCTTTTTCCTTGCAAGTTATCCTGATCAAAAAGGAAGCTTGAAAGATTTCAAGGGGAAAGTTTTATCTATCGTAGGCACGAAAGATGGCGTGCTTAACCAGTCTTCATATGATAAGGCCAAAACCTATCTGCCACAACAAACGATAAATGTAGAATTGGAGGGCGGTAATCATGCCGGTTTTGGTAGCTATGGTGCCCAGAAAGGCGACAACCAAGCAGATATCTCAAATGAAAAACAACAAGAAGAAATTGCGGCAGAACTCATCAAGTGGCTCAAAACTTCCGAAAAGTAAAAAGAACTCTTTGATAAGAGTTCTTTTCTTTTGTTTATTCAACCGCAGCAAATGGTCCGAAGAGCATATTATTATTTTGGACATTGACATCGATAACATTGTAGAAAGCATTTGGTGTATCAGCAACATCCCAAACAGCGAGGATAATATGGTAACCTGAGCGATTACTTGGGACAGTGATAGAGTGTGTCAAGTTGTTAGAAGCAGTAGAGCCATCATGATTGACAGTACCAATGAGCTCTAACTCTGAACGTTTGAGTGGCGCATTTTGATCCCAACCTGTTTTGGTCATGTAATAGTGCCATTTGGTTGTTTTATGTGGTGCTGTATATTTCCACGTGAACTGATTTACACCAGTGTTTATTGTTGTTTTTTTCCAACGGTCGCTTGTTTGATTATCAAGGACAAAGTCAGCGATTTGTCCTAGACCACCATTAGCTGAAGCGATGCGTCCATCTACAGGTCCGCTTTCAGGGAAACCTTTGGGAGCTTCAAGTGATTGAGGATTTGTGATGACATTTCCATAGAGATTATAAGCTGTTGTCCAGCCATATTTTTCATAATCAAGCTTACCTTGATAACCACGTGCTGGAGGACTCTCAACGTAACCGTGAGCTAAGACCGTTTTAGTATTGAAAGCCAATGAAGCACCCAATACTCCTAAAGTGATTAAAAACCCAATAAACATTTTTTTCATAACTTTGCTCCTTTCTGCTTGTTAAAGCATATCATATTTCTTTCCAAGGTCCGTAAGGGCCTGACAAGTCAGGTTGGTCACCCTTGGTCCACCATTTTGCTTCATATTCTTTTCCATTGTAGTAGACGCGGTCACCCGTCCAATATTCTTTATCCTTGCTCCATGTATTTTCAGGAGTTACTGTGCCACCTGTAGTGCTAAAAGTCGTGCTTGCACTGTCAGAACGAATGCCAGCATTATTGATTGCGACAACTTCAACGGTATAAGTTGTTGCGGCTTTAAGACCGGAGATAGCTTGTAATCCATCTTTACTTGTATAAGTTTTTCCCCCAACTTTAATCTCGTAGTTGGCTATCCCAGATGCATCTGTTGATTTTGCTTGAATTGTAGCACTGGTTTCTGTAAGATCAGAAACTGTGATTATTGGAAGTGTTGGTTTTGTTTCATTTCCGCCCCCAGTGTCTCCAAAAAGCATCGGTGCATAGGTGTTGACGAAGGAATTGTTGTAATTTAAGCCTGTCGCGCTCTTACCTGCATCCCAATTGACGGACCAGGTCATTAAGCCTTTGATTTCATTTCCAGAAGCTTTTAGGCGTTTTAAGGCATTTTCGACATCTTTAGGATTTTTAACGTAACCTGTTGCTGCCGCATCCTCATTTGCAGGCAAGCCAATCACAAACTTGTCTGCCGGAATTTTGATGAAATTATCGGTTCCTGTGACAAGGCGATGTGTCAAACCATAGAGGAAAGCTTCTTTTTGCTCGTCGTTAGATTGGGAAATCCACATGTTTAAGTCAGAATCCCAAAAACCATCACCGCCTTGATTGTAATACTGAGGATTAATATAATCGTAATCACCTTCTAAACCATTGATATAAGGCGCATACTTCCCTGTAGTTGTAAGATAAGGAAATTCTGGGGCCATCGTAATCATAAAGTTCTTACCTTGTTGACGATAATGAGCTTTGACTTTCCGTAAAGCTGATGGGATGACAGTATTATTGTCAGCTGCATCAATGGCAGATTGCTCTAAATCAATATCCAAGCCGTCAAAGCCATAAGTATCTACAAGACGGATAACCTCATTCACAAAGTCATCCTCTTGCGCTTTAGTAAGTGCGATATGAGCGTCTGCACCTCCTAATGCAATTAATACAGATTTGCCTTCTGCGTTGAGTTTTGCAACCTCAGCTCTGAATTCAGCATCGGTCTTATTATAAGGTTTAAATGTGGGAAGAGAACTTCCTTGAGGTGTTTTCATGAAAGATACGTTAATAACATTGTATCCGTCTTGTGTCTGTGAAAGATCAAAATCAGCAGAGGTTCCGTATTTATAACCATCTTTACCTGTTGATTTCCAATTGTGCCAATAACCGACTAAAACCTTATCGGTGGGATTGACCATTTCATCGGCAGCATCTGCTTGAGCATGTGCGCCTGTAAAACCAAGTGTAGCCAAGGCTAATGTCGCAATAGCTATTTTTAAGTGACGTGTGTTTCCATTTTTGATCATAGTTCCTCCTGTTGGTGGTAAGACTATGTCCGGACTAATCATGTAAGCGCTATAATTATTATAACAATTTTTAATTTTCGATTCAATTAAAAAGGGAATTTTAAAAAATAAAAATAGGGTAAAGTCAAAGTAAAATCTTTATCAAAGAGTATAGACAAAGCTTTCTAAGCAACCCAACATGCGTAAAATTTACAATCGAATAACTGCCTTTAAAATAGGGGATATGTTAAAATTAAGAAAATACTAAAGAAAACGGATAACTTAGAAAAAGAGGAGGAGCATTATGAAACATTCTAGTAAACTAAAACCGATATTACTTGTTGGGTTGTTTATCATTGTGGTAGAAGCAATTGGGAGTTTATCAGGAATATTAGCTGGTGATATCAAATCAATTTATAACAACTTACAACTTCCGCCATTGGCGCCACCAGATTATCTGTTTGGTATTGTTTGGCCAATTCTCTATGCCTTGATTGCTGTAGCAGGTTTTATAGTTTTTCAAAATTTAAAATTAAGAAAAAGTGAAGCCCAGCCCGCTCTCTTGCTTTATGTCATCCAGTTATTCCTCAACTTTATCTGGAGCATTATCTTTTTCAAGGGTTATTTCTGGTTTGGAGTACTTGTTATCCTTGTTCTTGATATTGTGGTCTATCTTTGTATTAAGAAATTTTTCAAAATCAACCAATGGTCAGCAATCCTACTCTTGCCATACTTTGTCTGGATACTCTTTGCGACTTATTTAAGCTTGGCTGTCGCTGTTTTGAATTAGATAGCGATAAAATAAAAAAAAGAAACGGGATTTGATACTCGTTTCTTTTTATTTGAAATTCATATACAGAGTAGAAAATTCTATTCTTCATAGGTCAACTAACATTTTAAATCTTTCTTGGTGAAATTGAGCGACCTCAGGTTGAGCAGCAAGCAACAGTATTTCCATAGCTTTTTTTATCTGTTCTTTTCCTTCAAGTTTGTTTTCAAAATTATATACCCACAACCCTTTTACCGCCTTAAATAAATTTCTTAAAAGCATAGATTGAGCTAGATTGAGTTCTTCAACTCTTTTTATAAAATAGTGAGCTTCGTCTTTAAGTCCGTAATTTGAAAGGACAGTGATAACTTCTAGTATCACGTGAGACAGATGACGGTGATAAATTTCAGAATTAGACATCCCTTTTCCATATTGTTTTAACCTCTTCATAATGTTTAAAATATCTTGAGGGGCCAGTTGATGCATGATGATGTAAAAAATAGAAAGTTCTTTTATACCAAATGCCTTGGTTTCGTATAAGAAATTGACGATTTCATTTTTTTCTTCTAAAGTTCCCTTTTTCAGTAGGAATTTTATGGTTAGGCAAAGATTTCTTTGCTTTGTTTGTTTACAAGTCATGTAAAGGTCTTTCAATTTTAGGGAATCATTGAATAGGATTGCTCCTTCTAGTTCTTGCAATATATATATGGGATCAGTAGGAGAGTAGAAATTTAAATGGCTATCAAAATCAGATAAACTACAGCCCATGAGTTGTAAGGCTAAATCAATTTTTTCCAAACTAATCATGGTCAAACCACGTTCGAAATCAGACAAGGTCGAACTTGCTAAACCTACTTCGGAAAAATCAGCTAAAGTAAATTTATTTTGTTTTCTCATATTTTTAAAAGTTATTCCATATTTTTGATAGACCAAATAAATTACTCCTACTAAAATTTAATATCAAACTTTATTATAATATAAAATTAGAAAATATGTATTTATTAATCCGAAATACCGGATATAAAAAATTTGAACGTCATTTATCGTTATAATCTATTAGTGATTTAAATCACTTCTAACAAAACAAATAGAATAAAAATTCTTAAAGATAAAATTAGAGGATAAAGACATCATACAAGTATATTATAAAAGGGGCTGTAATTCTTCGCGTCAAACACTTAAGTGGTTTAAAGATCACAGCATAACAATAAGCAAAGCTCCTATTGCCAAAATTTCAAAAGAAGATATAGTAAAGACATTATCAATGACAGATAAAGGTTTGGAAGATATTGTTAAACACCCAACGCGAAGTAAATCTGAGACAAGAAAAGGTATACTTCATTTATATGAATTGTCATTTAATGAAGGACTTGAGTATTTAAAACATAATACAAACCTCCTTCAAACACCGATTGTTTTAGATGATAATAAGCTTTTAGTTGGATATAACAGTGAAGAAATCAGGAAATATCTTCCGCAAAAGTACAGAAGGTATCATTAAGAAAAGTGTCAGTAAACCAGAGAATGTCTCAGCCACTTTAAGATAAAATTGGAATAATAAAAGAAAATGACAAACAATAAGGCAAGAAAAAGTATCAATAACTTATGCTTTTTTAGACAAAAAATATGTAATATGAATGATTCGATCCAAGAAGAATACGAGCTGCTATTGAGGGAAGAAGTTTCAGGGAAATATGTGTTTCCAGAACAACTCTTTGCTGAATTAATGTCAGATCGAGAATTACATATGCTCTATATAGAAAAAATCAGTAAAATTTTGAATGATTTATTGAAAAAAGAGAAGACTATCTACTCTTTAAATATTGACTATCAAGAATTGTATTATTCTGAAACGATTGCATTTCTTGAAAGTTTCAATTATAAAGAAAAGCTGAAAATAGAGCTGACAGAACGGATTCCTCTTTATAGAAATAACCACTATTCAGAAATTGTTCCACGTGAGATAATAAAATCAATCAAGCAGATGGGCTATGATATTGCCTTAGATGACTTTTTATTGGGTGTTAATTCATTTAGGAGCTTAATTGACTTGCATCCCTACATATCACGAATAAAATTATCAACCTTGGAGTTTAAAAATATTCTTGAATCAGAACAACTCTCCAACTATTTATTAGCAATAGAGTCGATTATCACATCATTTGATAAAGAAATAGTTATTGAAGGCGTGGAAGAAGAAGCGCTTCTGAAAACTTTTCCTCAAGAGTGGAAACAGCAAAGTTACTATTACAGTATTCCACATCAGTTTTATTGAGAGGACTAGTTTATGATTTATGTCAATGATATTCAAGATATATTTGGGAGTAATTTTATTGTAAAAATGTTTTTAATTCCTGGCATTTTAGGGATGATTTATATTTTTAAATATTTAATTCGCCACTATAAATTAAATAAGAATAGTTTTTTTACCTATATTTTATATTCCACGAATTTCACATTTCTAATCATTGTTTTAAAATTATTATTTACCCAAATTGATAAAAACTCACCAGAAGGCGGACTATTAAGTGATACTTCATTAATTTTTGTTGTTGTGGCTATCGATTACTTTGTTGTATCCTACTATAAATACGTAGAATATGCAGTCATACCGTTATTTTTACTCTTTTATGCCTTGTATACTTACACTTATGGATTTGACATACGCTCAACTGTGCTTGTCTTATTGGCACTCTTTTTATTTTGGACGAGTTTATACATCATTTCCAAGTACCGATTGCTTGTAACAAAAAAACGTTACTTCTATTTATTCGCGAGCTTTCCTATCACTCTATCTGTCATGCTCATATCTAGTTCCAGATTTCAATTTAGTTTAGGTTATTCTGTAGGTATATTTTTAAAAATATGCATTATGCTATTTATTGCTGAAAAAGTATTAGCGATTTTAAAGTTGATCGTTCAAGAATATTCTGAATTGAGGAAGTACTCCTACATGGATACTCTTACGAATACTTATAATAGGAGAAAATTTGAGGAAACTTTACAAGAAATCATTGAAAGTCAGTATATGTCAGTTTTTACTGTCGTCCTTTTTGATGTGGACGCCTTTAAGCATATAAATGATACTTATGGTCATGCTGCTGGTGATCATACATTAAAAGAGATTTGTGAGCTTGTTAGGATTAAGTTAAAAAAAGAAAATACATCTGGTCAGTTATTCCGTTATGGAGGAGATGAGTTTTTCATCATATTTAGAAATAATCTAGAAGAAGAAGTCAAGGAGATTATGGAAGACATTGTTAATATGGTCTCAACTTATGATTTCGAGTATGAAAAAAGTAGCTTCAAGGCTTCAATATCGGTAGGAGCAGTTGAAGTAGTTGGCGCACAAGAGCAGCAAGAAATTATCAATGATGTTGATAAGAAACTTTATATTGCAAAGTCTAAAGGTAAAAATCAGGTCGTATATTGACAAGTAATACATCCTCTACACCTATACTCACCAAAATCACCAAGAAGATGTTAAAATAATATTGTACAAATAAATTTACTCATATTAAGTGAAAAATATCATAAATTTTAACTGGTCGAAGATTTAACGAAACAAGGCGATTGTGTAAGCATTGGCAATGGCCTTTTTATATGTCAACCAAAGTTAAATCTTACTTTTTGTGAAATAAGAAGTATTGATATTGGTGCTTAAAAGTAGAGGTTTGTGTACGTGCCATTTTTGGTAAATTATTTAATTTTTCTATTCTTGGAGGATTTATGAAAGAATACATGCAGAAGATGGGCCGATCGCTCATGCTTCCGGTTGCGACTTTACCTGTTGCAGCTTTATTTACGGGGATTGGATATTGGATTGATCCTACAGGCTGGGGCGCCAATAATGTATTGGCAGCCTTTATGATTCAAGCCGGACAAACGATTTTGAATAACTTAGGATTACTCTTTGCTGTTGGACTGGCCTTTGGAATGTCCAAGGACAAAGATGGCTCCGCAGCACTGGCTGGCGTAGTATCCTTCCTTGTCCCAATGACTTTACTCAATCCTGATTCTGTGGCTCTCTTGCAAAGAATTGATGTCGAAAAAGTGAATACTGCATTCACTAAGATTAACAACGGGAACGTTTTTATAGGAATTTTAGCTGGTCTAATCGCAGCAGCAGTTTATAATAAGTTCAGTAACACGAAACTGCCGATGGCCTTGTCTTTCTTTAGTGGTCGACGTTTAGTGCCAATACTTACTGCGGTTATAATGGCCGCACTTTCAGCTGTTTTACTTTTCCTTTGGCCTGCCGTTTTCGGAGGATTAACAACTTTTGGTAAAGCTATCGTTAATCTTGGTCCTTTAGGAGCTGGGATTTACGGTTTCTCGAACCGCTTGTTAATCCCAACAGGAATGCATCACGCACTCAATAACGTTTTCTGGTTCGATGCTGCAGGGATTAATGACATCGGTAATTTCTGGAAAAACATTGGAACTCAAGGGATTACGGGCCGTTATCAAGCAGGATTCTTCCCTATTATGATGTTTGGCTTGCCTGCAGGTGCATATGCAATTTATCGCAATGCACGTCCCGAAAAGAAAAAAGCTACGGCTTCACTTATGCTTGCTGCTGGTTTTGCTTCATTTTTCACTGGTGTAACCGAACCTTTGGAATTCTCATTTATGTTTGTGGCCTGGCCACTTTATGTTGTGCATGCGGTATTAACAGGTATTTCCATGTTTATCGCTGCCCTTTTCCATTGGACTGCCGGCTTTAACTTTTCGGCTGGTCTCATCGACTTCATCTTGAGCTTACGTGTGCCAATTGCGAATCAACCTTACATGCTTCTTGTGCTCGGTTTGGTTATGGCTGTCGTTTATTACTTTACTTTTGATTTTGTCATTAAGAAATTTAATATGATGACACCGGGTCGTGAGGAAGGTGGCGAAGGTGAGGAAGAGCCAGATTTATCTTCTACAGATGAAAAATTTGCTTTTCTTGCTGGCCGTATTTATCAAGGTCTTGGCAATGATAATCTTAAAACAGTTGATAATTGTACGACACGATTACGTTTAACTGTCGAAAATTCTGACTTAGTGGATCAAGCTGCAATCAAAGCAACTGGTGTACCTGGGGTGCGTGTTTTAGATAAAAAGAACGTCCAAGTCATCGTAGGTACAGAAGTGCAATTTGTAGCGGATGAATTGAAAAAAATTCAACAAACTGGAGAAGTTCCGGACCATATTGTAGCAACAACAAAAGAGGTTGTTCTGGCAGATACTAAAGCATTCACGCAAGAAATATTTGCGGTGGCTACAGGTAAAGTTATGCCAATCACGGAAGTTCCGGATCAAGTTTTCTCAGCTCAAATGATGGGAGATGGCTTTGCGATATTACCGACAAAAGAAGAAGTATTTGCACCAATTTCAGGTAAAATAACAAATATCTTCCCAACCAAACATGCAATGGGCATCCAAACAGAATCAGGCTTAGAAGTTCTTTTACATATGGGCTTAGATACGGTTGAGCTTATAGGTGAGCCGTTTAAGTTAACTGTTTCTGAAGGCCAAGTTCTTAAAAAAGGCGATAAGATTGCTGATATGGATCTGCAAAAAATTAAAGCTGCAGGAAAAGGAACAGAAATTATTGTGGCTTTTACAAATGCGGAGCGTGTAGAAAATATCAATCTTACAAAAACGGGTAATGTCATTGCCAACCTCGTGATTGGTCAAGTTACAAGTAAATAAAGATAGAAGTGGAGTTAATTCCACTTTTTATTTGGCGCAAAACAGCAGAAGGGAGTTTTCTCTTTCCATTTTTTTAGTTTTTACTTGACTTTATAAGTTTACAAATGTAAACTGTAGATATAAAGTTATTAAAAGAATAGAAAATTTAAGGAGGTTGAGATGGAAGAAGAACATAAAGAGCACATGCATCACGAGATGAATGATATGGCAGAAATGGACCATCATGATGGACATGATATGATGAACCATGGAGGACATATGATGCACATGGGTAATATGGGTAAGAAGCTGAAGGTCAGTATTGCGCTCATGGTTCCTTTGCTTGCTATTTCAAGTATTGCCGGTTTTCAGCTGATAAGCTTTCAAGGCGATTCGATTGTCAGACTTATTTTAGGGTCCATTATTTTCTTCTATGGTGGCACACCTTTCTTTAGTGGCGCGCGTGGAGAATTTCAATCTCGAAAACCGGCGATGATGATGCTCATTACGATGGGAATTGTCGTGGCTTATGCTTACTCGGTTTATGCTACGGTTTTATTATGGACAGGTGGCGAGGCAATGGACTTTTGGTTTGAGCTCTCGACCTTGATTGTTATCATGCTGGCAGGTCACATTATCGAGATGCGGGCAGTTAGTCGTGCAGGAGATGCCCTCAAGGATCTTGCATCCCTCGTTCCTAAAAAAGCTCATCTGAAAGACGGAAAAGATGTAGCCATTTCTGAGCTCCAAGTGGACGATATTCTTCTCGTAAAAGAAAACGAACGTATTCCAGCTGATGGTATTTTGACATCGGAAACAACTCACTTGTCTATTGATGAATCGATGATCACAGGTGAATCGCGTTTGGTCTCGAAAGAAGCAGGAGATACAGTTTACGGCGGTTCTCTAAACCAGAACCTCCCTTTTGAAATGAAAGTAACTTCTCTAGGAAAAGATTCTCTTCTGGCGCAAATTGCGCAATTAGTAGAGAAGGCGCAAAAGCAAAAGTCTGCCAGTGAAAACTTAGCAGATCGTGTAGCAGGTTGGCTTTTCTGGGCGGCATTGATCGTGGGGATTGGTTCCTTTATTGTTTGGATGATGACTTCCTCATTGAGCTTTGCACTTATGACTGCTGTTTCTGTCTTTGTCATCGCATGTCCTCACGCCTTAGGATTGGCTGTACCTTTAGTCGTGGCACGCCTAACTAATCTTTCGGCTAAAAATGGTTTGCTGATTCAAAACCGTACATCTCTTGAATCTATTAGTAAAATAAAATATGCTCTTATGGATAAAACCGGGACACTAACAGACGGAAAATTTAGTGTACGTCAAGTAGTCGATTTGGCTAAGGATGATAAGGTAGATATTCTACAAGTTATGGCCGCATTAGAAAGTGGTTCAACACACCCTATTGCGCTGTCAATTGTCAATGCTGTTGACGATTTGAAATTAGAAGCAGAAAATCTGGAAAATATTCCTGGTGTAGGCTTAAAAGGTACTGTTCAAGGAAAAAATTACAGTATCGTCTCTTACGCTTACCTCAAAGAAAATGGCATCATAATTGATGAAGCAGAAGTTCAAAAGGTCTTTGACAAAGGTCTGACTGTTTCCTTCCTCATTTCAGATAAAACACTTTACGGTTTTGTTGCTTTAGGTGATTCACCAAAAGAAGATGCGAAATTCTTTATCGAAGAATTGAAAAAACGTGATATCATACCTGTAATGTTGACTGGAGATAATGGAGCTACCGCAGAAAAAATTGCAAAAAATCTTGGCATTGCGGAATTTCGTGCTGAATTAAAACCAGAAGATAAAGCAAAGATTGTCCAAGATTACCAAGAAAAAGGTGGTGTTCTCTTTATTGGTGACGGTGTCAATGACTCACCTGCGCTTGCTACAAGTGATCTCGGCATTGCGATTGGAGGCGGAACATCTGTCGCTATCAATACAGCAGATGTTGTCTTGGTCAACTCACATCCGAGTGATGTTTTAGCACTGATTGAGATAGCTAAACGCTCTAATCGTAAGATGAAACAAAACCTTTGGTTTGGAGCGGGTTATAATATCATTGCTATTCCTGTTGCTGCCGGCATTCTTTACCCAACCTTTGGTATCTCTATTGATCCATTGGCTGCTGCAGTATTGATGAGTATCTCAACAGTAATTGTCTCAATCAATGCGATGGGACTAAAATATGAAAGACCACAAGAAAAATAAAAAAACTCCTAAATAGGAGTTTTTTTAGATTTGGTAAGAATACACCCGTAACATCTCGTCTTCATCTTCCGCTTGAACAAAGCCAATAAATTCCCAACCGTAGCGTTCATAAAGATGAGTATGGTCAGTGACAAGATAGAGCCTATGAATCCCTTGCATCTTCATATCATCGCAAGCTTCTTGGAGTAACTTTTCCGCAATCCCTTGACTACGGAATTCTTTTTCCACATACAAAGCACAAATATTAGGCGATAAATCTTTACGATCATGAAAATCATTTTCAATAATTCCAAGGCCACCAATAATTTCTGATTCATGGATCATCATATACCATTGCGGAATGGTTTCTGAACCTTGGAGACAAGACGCCATGCTTTCTTGATAGGCAGAAAGTGGAATTTCCCATTTCTGGTGAAACCAGTTTGCAGCTTGTTCAAGCTTTTCCTTATGTTCCCGGAGTTTTATGATTTGCATGCAGTTCTTTACCCTTCAGTTTAACTTTAACTTATTTTATCATATCTTTTGAAATTATTGCCTCATACTTGTCAGCAGATGTTTTATATGTTATTATATGTCGTATAGTATCATATTATACAATATATAATATGCTATGAAGGAAAAGGAAAGGACAATTATGGATATTCAAATTCCAACCTTACTTCTAGACGGGACAGTACTTTCTTTGTTGAATAAGAAAGATATGTATGGCTATGCGTTGACAAAAACAGTACAAGCCCAACTTCCGATTAGTGAATCAACCATGTATCCTGTCTTACGTCGTTTAAAAAAGCATGAGCTTTTAGAAAATTATGACGAGCCTTATGAAGGTCGCATGAGACGTTATTATCGGATAACAGAGAATGGACACCACGAGCTTCAAAAAATAATTGCTGACTGGCAGCAATTCCGTAATGCCATGGATAAACTTTTAGTAGAAGGAGAACTCGAAAACGATGAATAGTTATTTAGAGGCTGTGCAGGCCCATCTGACAGAACTACCTCAAGAAGAAAGTGGAGACTTAATCGCTTATTATCAAGAATACTTTATTGAGTCAGGAATGACACTTGAGGATATAAAAGCACAGTATGGAACACCAAAACAATTTGCTACCAAGCTCAAACTCAGTTATTTCTTAGACCAAGATGATCACGCGCAAGAAGAAGAAAAAAGTATACCCGCTAAATCACGTTTTCAGCTGGTCTGGCTCATTATACTTGGTCTTTTTGCTTCACCGCTTTTGGTACCCTTGACACTTGCCATTCTTTTACTTATTCTAGCCTTGTTAATGATGCTATTAGCTCTCCTCTTTAGCCTGTACATGCTTGATGTTTCACTCGTGTTTGGTGGATTATTCTCCTTCATTTCTGGACTTGGTGTCATCTTCAGTAGTCCAATGACAACACTTGTCTTTAGCGGACTTGGTCTTTTGCTTTTTGGGTTGGGAATCCTTATCAGTCCTTTTATTCTTTTCCTCACAAAATGGCTGTGCCTTCGTTTTCTTGGAATGATTAAATGGTTGGGGCGTAAATTAACTCAAAGAACCAAACGCGATCAGAAAGGAGCAGTCTTGTGAAAAATAGAAGAACGATAGTTGCCGCACTGACTATGATTATTTCTGGCATTATTCTTTTAGGTATTGGCTTAGCTGCTGGAGGTAAAACGAGTCTTGTCTGGAAAGAAGGTCGTCCTCAAATCTCTCATCTTATTTCTACAGAACAGACTTTTGCTACAGATAAAGTAAAAAATCTGATTATCAACAGTAAAGATGCGGATTTAGAAATTATCTCTGGCTCAACTCTGAAAGTTGAGAGCCACTTGCTTGATCAGAAGCCTGAGATTAACCTTCAAGGTAAAACTTTGAATGTTGAGGCGAGAAAAAGCACCTTTGACTTCAATTTAGGGCTTAATTTTGGTAAAATGGGTCAGGAAAAAATAATTGTAACTGTACCAGAAGATATGAATTTTGAGAAAATCATTATCGACGGAACATCCGGACAAAAAACCTTGCGTGATTTGAAAGCAGATAGTCTCAAAATTAATCTTCGAGACGGTGGCCTTTCCTTAGAAAGGGTTAAAGGAAGCCAACTCACGATGAATATTAGTGATGCTGCGTGGCAATTGCGTGATTTGACTTTGTCGGGACATTTGAAAGTAACTTCTAATGATGGGGCTTCTGTTTTAGAACGTGTGACAGCAGAAAGTATGGATTTTGCTTCAAATGATGGTGCAACTATTTTTGAAAATCTTCATCTGAAAGAACGTAGCAAAATTGTTAAAAAAGACGGCCAATTGAAAATAATAAACAGTCAATTGCCGGGGATAAATGTAGAGGCAGAAGAACTTTATGTAAATCATGTCAAAAAAGAATTTCCTTATCAAACGGGAAATCAAGAGACAGCTTTGACAGTCAAAGTTACAGATGGCAGTTTCTACCTCATTAATGAATAGGACATAAGGAAAAATGGATTTAAATTTTATTGAACTTTTGAAAATTATTTTTCTCGGCATCGTCGAGGGAATTACAGAATGGCTCCCCGTATCAAGCACAGGGCATATGCTTTTAGTGGATGCCTTCATTCACACCAACATGACACAAGCTTTCAAAGATATGTTCTTTGTAGTCATCCAATTAGGTGCAATTATTGCAGTTATTGTGGAATTCTGGTCACAGATGAATCCTTTTGTTAATGTTGAAGGAAAAGGTGTACGGATCAAACGTTCTGTCTTTAACATGTGGGTTAAGGTTGTAGTGGCCTTCCTTCCGTCAGCTGTATTTGGCTTATTCTTAAATGATTTCTTAGAAGAAAATTTTGGAACACCATTGACAATTGCCATTATGCTGATTGTTTATGGTATCGCCTTTATCGTGATTGAACGTTGGAATAAAACACGTGTACCAAAAATCAATACAATGAAAGAAATTACCTATCAAACTGCACTGATCATCGGGATGTTCCAAGTCCTCTCAATGATTCCAGGGACATCACGATCAGGAGCAACAATTGTGGGTGCCTTGCTTATTGGAGTTTCACGTGTCGTTGCTGCCGAGTTTACTTTCTTCCTCGCAGTACCCACTATGCTTGGCGCCTCTGCCTTTAAACTCTTGAAATTCGGCCTTCACTTTAGTCTCTCAGAAGTGATTGCCCTTATCGTTGGAATGGTTGTCGCTTATGTTGTATCTATCTTCGTTATTAAATTCTTGATGAGCTACATCAAACGCCGTGACTTCCAAATCTTTGGTTGGTACCGTATTGCGCTGGGGATTATCGTTATCCTCTTCATCCTTGTGGGTGTAATTTAAAACACAGATCAGAAAAACCTACCCTGCTTAAGGCCATGTAACTTAAGTAGGGTAGGTTTTTATTTTGGATTTTTTTAAAGCCTAAATACAAACAAAAAGATCAATTTTTACTTCACTTGTATTTTGGAAATGATTTGAGCAGCTTCGTAATCAAATGAAATAGGTATTTCTATTGTCTGCATGCTGTCTAGTAATTTTTGCGATTCCTCCTTAACCCATGAAGGATTTTTAAGGTATCTTTCATCTTGATAATGATTTGGATCTTTATAAAAATTTATTGAACCGTCATGATTAGAACTATAGGTAATAATAGTTGTTCCGGCCATCGTATTATCTTTGCTAAAGGATAAAGTAACAGTTTCTTGAGGAAGAACTACAGAGCCTTCAAAAGGAAAAATCTGATGATTTTGTCCATTTTTAGTAACATCGATAGATACAGGTTGATAATCCCCTTTATAATAATGAATTATTGCTTCTGTTACCCGCGCATATTCAATTTGTTCAGCGCTATAACCTTCAAATAAAGATGAAGAAGTTTGTTCAGTTTCCTTTTCTTCAGATGTAGGAGTTGATGTAGGGATACTCTCCAAAGCACTTGATGCTTGGGTTTCTGTTGTCTTTACGGTGCTCTTATTAGTACTTGAAACTGGAACATTTTTTGTTTCAGTATTTTCTTTTTTGACATCTTTACATCCACTAAGTACAAAAACTCCTATTAATGCTATCGATAATAGTATGGTCTTCTTCATAATTCCTCCAATATTGTTTTTACATCCGTTATATTTTAGTGTAACAAAATATTATAATTTTTAATATCATGAACCTTTCAAAAAATTAAGAAAAGAAAATCTCAGTTCAATTATTTGGTCAAGGCATCATAATTTGGTATATTAGTATTGTACCAAGCGGTAGGTAAAATGATTGGAGCGTGTAAAGTGTCAGAAGCAAAAGAAAAAATCATTGACAGCAGTAAAAAGCTTTTTTGTCAAAAAGGTTATGCCTCAACTTCTATCCGAGATATTCTCGAGGACTCGGGTACTGGAAAAGGACAACTCTATCATTATTTTTTATCAAAAAAAGAAATCTGTTTAGAAGTGATTCGTTCTCATAGTAATGACTGGGAAACACAATGTTTTGATCCCTTATTGCGCCAGATGGAGGACCCCAAACAAGCTTTGCTAGCAATGCTAAACTGGGAAATTCAGGTGCATGTGGATGAAACACAACATTATGGTTGTGCTGTAGGAAACCTTGTCGTTGAACTTGGTGCGAGTGAAGATAAAGATTTTCGTGAGTTGTTAGGACAGCTTATGGAGACTTGGACAGCATTGATTCAAGCTAGGATTGTGGAAATCACAGGTTGGACTCAAGCGCGTTCTAAAACGCAAGCTCAGCATGTCATCTCAACGATACAAGGAAGTCTCCTATTACTGAAACTTACACAAGACTGGTCAGTTTTTGAAAACGGCTTGGATCAATTAGGAAAAGAAATTAAGGCACTTGCTTAAATCATAGGAGGAAAAAAGCATGAAAATTATATTTGACAAAACAGTAAGCGAAAAATTAGCGAAATTTGATAATGCAGATTTTGTATTGGATTTTGACCACGAGTTGAGTGAAAAGAACGAGGCTATTGACGCATGTGCGGGCGGTATCTCACGTTACCGTATCCTTGCTATTGACAAAGGCAAGTTGCCAGAGGCTTTTGATGCACATATGGATTCAGAATTTGGCCCTGTTTACTTCAAAAAATGGGGGGAAATGTTCTGGAGCGCCCAAGATTTACAAGCTAAAGTGGAAGGCAGTTACAACCTCATTGCTTTGAAGACAGACGGAGAATATTTGAGCCATAATCTTCTTATCGTTGACTATAGAGGCAAGCTTTAATATGGAGAGAAGGACATTTAAGAATTTAATTATTGGTTTTGGGAAGGCAGGGAAAACCCTTGCTAAATCATTGGCCAATAAAGGGGAAACAGTAGCAATCGTGGAACAATCTACGCGGATGTACGGGGGAACTTGTATTAATATTGGCTGTATTCCGTCTAAGTCGTTAATTGTAAATGGCCAAAAAGGTGAAGCTTTCACCGAGGCAGTCCTTCAAAAATTCAGCCTGGTCGAAAAGCTGAATAAAAAGAATTACCATATGATTGCAGATGAACCAAATGCAACTGTAATTGACGGGAAGGCGAGATTTCTTTCAGACCATGAGGTCGAAATATCCGAAGAAGGAAAGCCCATAATGCTTGTTCAAGCTGAACGTATCTTTATCAATACGGGTGCGCGTGCTATTTTGCCCTCAATCCTTGGTATGTCGGAGAGTAAAAATCTTGTGACCTCGACAGGGTTGATGGACTTACAAGAAAAACCTGAACACCTTCTGATTGTGGGTTCTGGCTATATCGGACTTGAATTTGCAGCCATGTTTCTGTCTTATGGATCAAAGGTAACGATTATTGACTCACACGATATATTTTTGCCGCGTCAAGATAGAGATGTTGCGCAGCGCGTGAAGCGAGATTTAGAAGATGCTGGTGCAGTATTCAAACTTGGCTATGAGATAAATGGTGTTTTTGACCGTGATGAAGAAAGCATCCTCAATATTACAAGAGACGGTCAGGCAGAAGAGGTGCAGGGGAATAAGATTCTTCTTGCTACAGGGCGTAAGCCTAATACATCTGGATTGGGCTTAGAAAATACGTCAATTAAGGTTGGTGAGGCCGGGCATATTTTGGTGAATGAAAAACTTGAAACTTCGACTCCAAATATTTGGGCTTTAGGTGATGTTCACGGTGGTCCTCAATTTACTTATACATCATTGGATGATTTTCGTATCATTGAAAGTCAACTTTATGGCGACAAATCTCGCACATTAAGTAATCGAGGCGAGTTAGCAAGTAGTGTTTTTATCACACCAACTCTGTCTAATATAGGCTTAACAGAAACAATAGCTCAAGCTCAAGGTACCAAATATCGATTGTTCCGTTTAGAAGCTACATCTATTCCAAAATCTGCAGTACTGGGACAAAGTAAAGGGCTACTTAAAGCATTAGTAGACCCAGAAACACAAGAAATATTAGGTGCAACTCTTTATGCTGAAGAATCACATGAAGTGATAAATATTTTATCGCTTGCGATGAAAGCAAAAATACCTTACACGATGTTAAGAGATCATATCTACACTCATCCAACCATGAGTGAAGCTTTAAATGATCTTTTTGCTCCGGCAAATGAAGTGAAACTATAAGAAAAAAGCCCTTGTTTAAGGGTTTTTCTCTTAACATAAAAAAATTAAAAGTCGGATATAGGATTACCCAAACTCAACGAAAGATAATCTGCATTATAATAAATAAACAATTAAAAAGAGGTGAAGTATGAGTGAGATGAAATTAAAAACGAAGATGATTCACGGAGGTATCAGTGAAGATGCTACCACAGGGGCTGTTTCTGTTCCTATCTATCAAGTGTCGACATATAAGCAAGATGGTCTGGGTCAACCCAAAGCTTATGAATATTCAAGATCGGGAAATCCAACCCGTCAGGCCTTAGAAATGCTCATTGCTGACCTAGAAGGCGGTGTGCAGGGCTTTGCTTTTGGTTCAGGTTTGGCTGGCATTCATGCCGTTCTTTCTATTTTTAAATCAGGGGACCACTTGATTCTAGGTAATGATGTTTATGGGGGAACTTTCCGCCTCATGGATAAAGTCATGTCTAATTTTGGTTTGGAATATGACTTGGTCGATTTGACAGATATTTCTGCTTTAAAAGATAAGATTAAAGCTTCAACCAAGGCAATATATTTTGAAACACCTTCTAATCCTTTGATGACTGTTTTAGATATCCAAAAACTTGCAGATATTGCTAAGGAAAATAATCTACTGACCATCGTTGATAATACTTTTGCGACACCCTACTTCCAACGTCCTTTAAGTTTAGGTGCGGATATTGTTTTGCATTCCGGTACGAAGTATCTTGGTGGACATTCCGATGTTGTTTCTGGACTTGTCACCACAGATAAAGAAGAATTAGCTGAACGTATCGCCTTCATGCAAAATTCAATCGGTGGTGTTTTAGGTCCTCAAGACAGCTGGTTAGTTCAAAGAGGAATCAAAACTTTAGCACTTCGTATGGAGTCCCATGCTAAAAATGCTCAAAAAATTGCAGAGTTTCTTGATGCGTCAGAGAAAGTAAGCAAAGTCTATTATCCAGGACTTCCGCAAGACCCAGGTTATGAGATTGCTTCACAACAAATGTCTGGCTTTGGAGGAATGCTTTCTTTTGAACTTAAGGATGAACATAAAGTCAAAGACTTTGTCGAGGCTTTAGAATACTTTACTTTAGCTGAATCACTCGGCGGTGTGGAAAGTCTGATTGAGGTACCTGCAGTGATGACCCATGCTTCAATACCGAAAAAGATTCGTGAAGAAGCTGGTATTAAGGATGGCCTGATTCGCCTGTCTGCAGGTATTGAAGATATCCATGATTTATTGGCCGACCTGAATAATGCCTTTGAAAAAATTAACAATTAAAACACCAAGAGGTGTTTTTTATTATGTAAAAGAGAGGAAAAACTCTTTTTTTATAGGGCGTGGTATGCTATAATCAAGAAGAGATATTTCAAAAGAAAGTATATAATTTATGAATTATAATAAGTTGTTTATACGTTTGAATGAAAAATTAGCAGAAAATAATATCCATTTAAGCTTACAGTGTGTTGGTGGTTTTGTTTTAGAATATCATGGACTAAAGGCTACCGAAGATATTGACGCTTTCTATGAGTCTACTGCTAAAGTCGAGGAAATTATTGCGGAGATTGGGCAAGAATTTCATGTCGGAACTGCTAACGAACCCTGGCTAAGCCATTCTATCGGACGTATTATGTCACTTTCTGATGAGGATAAAGTTTTAATTTTTGAAGCAAGTCATCTCGAAGTCTATCTGTCTTCCTTACAGTCAGTATTGATTGACAAAATTCAAGTGGGCAGAGCCAAGGATATTCCTGATATTGCCCAGATTATGAAGAAGTTAAACATTGAGCGTCCAGATACGCTCCTTGATTTACTCAACAATTATTCAGAAGGAACTTCAGATCCTGCGGTTGTTTTAGAAGCTTACGGTCTCGCTTATGGCCAAGAAGCGTTAAAAAATTATTTAAAAGAAAATCCCGAACTTTTGAGGCTATTATAAATGAATTGGAAAGAATATTTTGAAGCTGCGGCTCAAAAATCAAGAGGAAATGCGCGGCTCTGGCTCCGCTATTTGAATAAAGCAATCCAGCGTGAACAAACTTTTTTGACACAAGACGATATTGATTATCTTCGGCAGTCAGAGCACTTGTCGTATTTTCAGCGCTTTTTCCTGACTTTAGCAGTTGAGGAAGGGAGCAAAGCTTGGGAAATGACGGTTTCTTTATCCGAACCTGCTCAATTTTCACGCTTGAAAGCCGTCGCCCAAGAGTTAAAAAATTAAAAGAATATAAAGTAAGAAATAAGAATTGCTGAAGCGGCAGTTCTTATTTTGACAAAAGGAGTAAAGATGATTCAACTCACAAAAATTCAACCACCAGCGCTTGAAGCAAACTTAAAACCAGTTGTACTGTCTGACGAAACAATGGAACAAAGAAAGCAAAAACTGCTTGATAAAATGAACCAAGATAATTTTGATCGCTTAATTATCTATGCGGACCTAGAACATGGCAGTAACTTTGAGTATCTTACAGGGTTTGTCCCGCGTTTTGAAGAAGCCTTGCTTGTACTTCATAAGGATGGTAAAGCTTATCTTGTTTTAGGTAATGAAAACCTAAATAAAGCAGATAAGGCAAGATTAAAAGCAGAAGCGGTACATATGCCACATCTTTCTCTACCTAATCAGCCTATGAATACTCAAGAAACAGTTGAAGAAATCTTAAGCAAATGTGGCCTAGAGAATACTCAAAAGATTGGTTTAGTGGGGTGGAAAAACTTTACCAGCGCAAAAGAGGATAATTATCAGCTTTTTGATGTACCTCATTTCTTAGTTCACGCTGTCCAAACCTTATGTCCTGAAGCTAAGCTAGAAAATGCTACACGTTTGTTTATCGGGGAAAATGGTGTTCGCACAACAAATAATGCAAACGAATTTGCTCATTATGAATTCGGTGCTGCTTTGGCAGGACGCTGCATGTTACAAGCGATGAATCAGATAGAGCTTGGAAAAAGTGAAATGGAAGTTGCAAGAGAATTATCAGACCTTGGACAAGCACATAATGTCGTTACAATAATGGCAACTGGTGAACGTTTTGTAAAGGCCAATATTTATCCAAGCGATAAAGTCATTAAAAAGGGAGACAAACTTTCCCTAACGACAGGGTATAAAGGAGGCCTCCAAAGCCGAGGAGGCTATGCAGTAAGTCAAGTTTCTGATCTTCCAGATGAAGAGAAAGATTATCTTTCGGCTGTTGCAAAACCTTATTTTAATGCCGTTAAAACTTGGCTGGAAACAATCAAGATTGGTATACAAGGGCAAGAGCTATATAACAAAATAGAAGAAGTTTTGCCACAAGAAAAATACGGTTGGACTCTTAATCCTGGCCATCTCTCCGCTGATGAAGAATGGATGAGCTCACCAGTCTACCCGCAGTCAACAGAAAGTATCGAGAGTGGCATGCTGTTCCAGATTGATATTATTCCATCTGTTCCTGGATACGGTGGTGTAAGTTGTGAAAGTGGCATTTTCTTGGCGGATGCACAGTTAAGACAGGAGATAAAAGAAGCGTATCCTGACATTTGGGGGCGCGTGCAAGAGAGAAGAGCTTATATTCAAAATGAATTAGGCATCACACTTCGCGACGAGATACTTCCAACAAGTAGTGCAACAGCTTATTTACGTCCTTTTATGTTGGATAAGGCATCCGCTTTTACTGTAAAATAAAGAAGCCCACCTGGGCTTTTTTTGTTTTTAATAGATAATTTTTAAAAGCGAGTGATTTGTTATTTGATAAACATTTTCGTGATGGGTGTTTCGTATATCTAAACAATAGTATATAGAATCATCACTCAAAATGTAATAATTCAGAAGTGTTAAGCGCTTTATTTTCTCTAAAAACTTGAACATATCTTTTGACTAACCTTATTCATTTTGTGATAATTATTTAAGAAGTACAAAAAAATATTAGAAAAATTGGAGATAATAATCATGTCATTAATCGGAAAAGAAGTTGCACCTTTCGTCACTGAAGCTTATCAAAATGGCAAGTTCTTGACAGTAAACTCAGATGATCTTAAAGGAAAATGGAATGTTATTGTCTTTTATCCTGCGGATTTCTCTTTTGTTTGTCCAACAGAATTGGAAGATTTACAAGAACAATATAGTATTCTTAAAGATTTGGGCGTAGAAGTTTATTCATGTTCTACAGATACACATTTTGTTCATGCAGCTTGGCACGAACACAGTGAAGCTATTGGTAAAGTAGAATATCCAATGCTTGCTGATCCATCACAAAAGATTTCTCGTATTTTTGATGTATTGGATGAAGAATCTGGTTTATCACAACGTGGTTCATTTATCATCGACCCAGATGGTATTGTACAAGCTGTCGAAATAACTGCAGATGGTATTGGTCGTGATGCAAGCCAATTAGTAGATAAAGTACGTGCAGCACAATATATCCGTAAAAATCCAGGAGAAGTTTGCCCAGCTAAATGGAAAGAAGATGCGGAAACTCTAACACCAGGTTTAGACTTAGTTGGTAAAATTTAATTTAATGAGGCGAAGTAGATTACTCGCCTTTTTAAGCTAAAAAGAATGGAAAGATAAAATGTTAGAAGAAAATCTTAAAGCACAACTCAAGCAATATTTAGAGCTTCTAGAAAATGATATCGCATTACGCGTTAAGGCAGATCCTGCAGATGCTAACGGTAAAAAAGTACGTGATTTTGTTAATGAAATTGCTGAAATGTCACCACGTATAAGTGTTGAAGAAGCTAAGTTAGTCAAAGCTCCTGGCTTTTCTGTTGTCCGTAAGGGAGAAATGAGAGGTATTGCTTTTGCTGGTATTCCTTTAGGTCATGAATTTAACTCGCTTGTTTTGGCTCTTTTACAAGTAAGTGGTCGCGCACCAAAGATTGAAGAAGACCTTAAAAAACGAATTCAAGCTATCGATAAACCTTATCATTTTGAAACTTATGTAAGTTTGACTTGTCATAACTGTCCAGATGTTGTCCAAGCCTTGAATATCATGAGTGTTCTTAACGAAAATATTACGCATACGATGATTGAAGGCGGCATGTTCCAAGACGAAGTCAAATCTCGTGGTGTGATGGCTGTGCCAACAGTTTTTGTTAACGGTGAGGAATTTTCAAGTGGGCGCATGAGTCTTGAAGAAATATTAAATAAACTCGTGGGTCAAGCTGGAAGTGAAGAATTTGACGACAAAGATCCTTATGATGTTCTTGTTGTTGGCGGTGGTCCAGCAGGTGCGAGTGCGGCTATTTATGCAGCACGCAAAGGGATACGCACAGGTATTTTAGCAGAAAAATTCGGTGGTCAGCCATTAGAAACTCTAGGCATTGAGAACTTGATTGGGACGACTTATACTGAAGGACCAAAGTTGGCTGCCCAACTAGAAGAACATGTCAAAGCCTATCCAGCTGATATTATGAAAACACAAAAAGCAGTGAAATTAGAGAAAAACGACCTGCTTAAAGTGACTCTGGAAAATGGAGCTGTTCTACAGTCTAAAACGGTTGTATTATCAACAGGAGCACGTTGGCGTTCACTTGGTATTCCAGGTGAGGAAGAATTCAAAAATAAAGGAATTGCTTATTGTCCGCATTGTGATGGACCGATCTTTGCAGGTCAAAAAATTGCCGTAGTTGGGGGAGGAAACTCGGGGATTGAAGCAGCCATCGATTTAGCTGGTGTAGTTGAACATGTGACTGTTTTAGAATTTTTACCAGAGCTTAAAGCAGATAAAGTTTTACAAGAAAAACTCTATTCATTGGATAATGTTACGGTTCTGACCAATGTAGAAACGAAGGCTATTCATGGTACAGATAAAGTTGAAAGTCTAGATTATGTCGAACGTGATACTCAAAAAGAAGTAAATATCGAATTATCAGGTGTCTTTATTCTTATCGGTCTTGTGCCTAACACAGAGTGGCTTGAGGGAGTAGTAGAGCGTAACTCACGAGGCGAAATTATCGTTGATAAGCAAGGTGCTACTAATGTACCTGGTGTATTTGCTGCAGGGGATTGTACAGATTCAGCTTATAAACAAATTGTGATTGCCATGGGAAGTGGTGCAACAGCTTCTCTGGGTGCTTTTGACTATCTCATTCGTCATTAAAAACAAAACCATCTTGAAACATTTCGAGGTGGTTTTATTATTCTTTAAGTTTGTGCTAAGTTTCACGTACTAAAATTGTAGTATTCTTAAAATGTTTTTGCTATAATATTAAAGTAAAAATTGTTTACAAATGTAAATTAAACAAAATCTTGGAGGATTTATTAATGACTAAATTACTTGTTGTAAAAGGACATCCCTTGACAGCTGAAGACAGCTTCTCAATTAAAGGCTTGGATACTTTTGTATCAGCCTATAAGACTGCAAATGCAGATGATGAAGTAGAAGTACTCGATGTTTTCTCTGCCGATATTCCTGAAATTGATCAAGACATGGCTTCTGCCTTTATTGCAATGCAAAATGGTGTAGACTTCACTGCCTTGTCTGAATCACAACAAGATAAAGTTGCACGTTTTGGTGCCTTTACAGAACAATTCCTTTCAGCAGATAAGGTAGTCATTGCGAGTCCATTGTGGAACCTTATGATTCCTGCTAGCCTTAAAAAATGGATTGATACAGTCAATGTTGCTGGTAAAACTTTCCGTTACACAGCAGAAGGACCAAAAGGTTTGGCAACAGATAAGAAAGTTATGCACTTGCAAGCAAGCGGCGGTATGTATAATGGTCAAGATACAGGTAGCCAATATATGAAGACTATCTTTGAATTCATTGGTACAGACTTCTCTTCACTTAGTGTTGAAGGCCATGCTTACCAACCTGAAAAAGCTGAAGAATTTTTGGCTGAATTCCTTGGTAAAGTAGAAACTGCAGCACAAGAGTTTTAATTCTAGCAAATCTCGGATATTAGTTGACCCATATTTGTTTTTATATTAAAATTAAATAAGAAATAAATAAAAGAAAGAGCATTTCTTTGAAATGCCATGGGAACAACCTTATGATTAAATTTAGTATTCGTGCAGAAAATGTGGAAATTACAGATGCAATTCGTTCATATATCGAAGATAAAATCGGTAAATTAAATAAATACTTTAATGATGGACATGAAGTCACAGCCTACGTGAATATTAAGTCTTATTCCGATAAGCGTAATAAGGTTGAAGTAACTGTGCCAGCTAAAAATGTAACTTTAAGAGCAGAAAATACTGCTCTAGATGTACTTGCAGCTATTGATTTAGTGGAAGAAAAGTTAGAACGACAAATTCGCAAATATAAAACGCGTGTAAACCGCAAATCAAAAATAAATGTCCCAACTGGCTTAGCCTTTGGTGACGAATTTGCTCCTTTAGATGCCATTGATGAGATTGAAGAAGATACTGTGAAAATCGTCCGCACGAAACGTGTTGATCTTAAACCGATGGATGCGGAAGAGGCAGTGCTTCAGATGGATATGCTTGGCCATGATTTTTATGTTTTCTTGGATGCCTATACTAATCGTACGAGTGTTGTTTACCGACGTGCCGATAAAAATATTGGTTTAATTGAAACAGATTAAGACAAAAAGACTGGTTTGATATCCAGTCTTTTTTATTATGATATTAATCTTTATTTATATTTTTCTTCTAACTTACTCATCCAGAGACCTAATACAAGTCCAATTACAAAGAGTAGAGCACTCATAAAGAAGGTTGAGAGAGTTGCACCTGCATAATTGATGGCTTCGGCACTTTGTGTAGGTACTACAATCAGCAATGTGCTTGAGAGTACTAAACCAATGATAAAGTTGTAAACTTTAGAATGGAAATTAATAAGAAGTTTCTCCATTAATTTTGAAAAACTTACTAGAGCAAATAATCCACCAATGGCAATAGGAAGAAACACACCGAAAATATCACGGTTTTTAAAACCTTCGAGCATTGGAGAGAAAAGTCCAAGAATTAAAAGAAGATTTGAGGGGCTAAGTCCAGGTACCAAAACACCTAAGGCGATTAAAATACCTGCAAGGAAGAAACCAAAGAAGTTTGCCGGAACCGTTCCTGCAATGGCAGGTAACATATATAAAATAAGTGTTGACAAAACAAATGTGAGGATTAAAGTAAAGGTATCACTTTTATCACGAGCCTTCTGACGTGTGCTTTCTTTAAAGAGAGAAGGGAGTGTTCCTAAAATTGCACCTGCAAACCCCCATAATACAATTATCTGATAATGCGCTAACACCCACTCAAGAGGTCGACTAAGGAGAACTAAGCCTAAAATCCCACCAATACCAACAGGAAGGAAGAAAAGAAAATTCTTCTTGAAATCCTGACGAATATGAGCCAAGAAATGGAGCATACGTTCATAAATCCCTAAAATGGCTGCAAGAACCCCGCCAGAAACACCAGGAAGAATGAAGCCAAGAGCAATAATCATTCCTTTAATCAATCGAAAAATCCAGTTCATATTATCACTTTCTATTTTTAAACTTTTGCGACTATTATATCATAGATTACTTATACGAAACATATTTATCATACAAGTCGATAAAATACAAACTAGGATATATTCGAAATTTTACACTTTAAAAATAATTTTACTATCTTTTTTTGTATTTTTACATTAAAATAGAAGGCATAATGCATTTTTATATGATGATAGTATACGAATAAATAAAAAAGGAGGAAAAAGTGAAAGAGGTTAGACAACCGAAATATCAGCAAATTGCTATATTAATTGCGGAAAATATTGTACGCAACGAATTAAAAATCGGTCAAAAAATTTATGCAAGATCGACCTTAGCAACAACTTTTGGTGTTTCTCCCGAAACAGCACGAAAAGCAGTAAGCATTCTTAGTGATTTAGGGATTGTGGATTCGATTCATGGAAGTGGCGTTGTTATTGCTTCACGTCAAAAAGCTCAAGAGTTTTTGACTCAACATCAAGAAGTTAAGTCAATTCAGGATTTACAAGCTGATATTTTGAAAAGTGTCGCTCGCCAACAAAAGGAACTTGCCAATTTTTCATCGACTTTAGATAAACTCGTTGGGCAAACAGCACACTTTCAAAAATCCAATCCAATGACTCCGATTGAACTTGAGCTTAATGAACCTTCCGAAAACTTAGGTAAAACTATCGGAGAAATGAACTTATGGCAAAATACAGGTGCAACCGTTATTGCCATCTTACAGAATGACGAATTAATTATTTCGCCAGGCCCATATGCGACATTGAACCAATATGATACCTTGTATTTTGTTGGTGGAGCAGATTCTTTACAAATTATTCAAAATTTCTTTTATAAAAATTAGTTTTGACATTGAGAAATATCTTTCTATAGAGACAGGCAATAGGAACTGTCACTATAGAAAGATTTTTTCATATTTAGGCAATTTAAGATATTTGTAAGTTTACTTATTTGACAAAGTGACAATACCTTGTTATTATGGAATGGTCACTTTGATGAACATTAAATAATGAAATGTATTTAATTATTAAGAGTAAAGGAGAATATTTTGCCAGTAAAAATTAAAATTGAGCACTTAACCAAAATATTTGGTAAACGTGTAAAAACTGCTTTGGCAATGGTCGAGCAGGGTGATTCGAAAAACGAAATTTTAAGAAAAACAGGTGCGAGTGTCGGTGTTTATGATGCCAACTTTGAAGTAAATGAAGGCGAAATTTTCGTTATTATGGGACTTTCTGGTTCAGGCAAGTCCACACTATTACGTTTACTTAATCGTTTGATTGAGCCAACAAGCGGTAAGATTTTCATTGACGGTGAAGATGTTGCTACGTTAAATAAAGAAGATTTGCTGAAAGTGCGTCGCAAAACGATGAGTATGGTTTTCCAAAATTTTGGTCTCTTCCCTCATAGAACGATTCTTGAGAATACAGAATATGGTTTGGAAGTACAAAACGTACCAAAAGAAGAGCGTCGCAAGCGTGCTGAAAAAGCTTTAGACAATGCTAACTTACTTGATTTTAAAAATCAATATCCGAACCAACTTTCAGGAGGGATGCAACAACGTGTCGGCTTAGCGCGTGCTTTAGCCAATGACCCAGAAATTCTTCTGATGGACGAAGCTTTCTCAGCTTTGGACCCATTGATTCGTCGTGAGATGCAAGATGAACTTTTGGAACTTCAAGCAAAATTCCAAAAAACAATTATTTTCATTTCGCATGACTTGAATGAAGCATTACGTATCGGTGACCGTATTGCCATTATGAAGGATGGTAAAATCATGCAGATTGGTACAGGTGAAGAAATTCTTACTAATCCTGCTAATGATTACGTTAAAACCTTCGTAGAAGATGTCGATCGTGCAAAAGTTATCACAGCGGAGAACATTATGATTCCTGCCTTAACAACTAACATTGACATTGATGGTCCAAGTGTTGCGCTTAAAAAGATGAAGACAGAAGAAGTAAGTTCTTTAATGGCTGTCGATAAAAAACGTCAATTTTATGGTGTTATTACCAGTGAAGCAGCAGTTCAAGCAAAACAAGCGAATAAATCTCTTCGCGAAGTTCTCATGACAGATGTTGGACAAGTTGGTAAAGAAACATTAGTAAGTGATATCTTACCTATCATATATGACTCTCCAACGCCTGTTGCCGTGGTAGATGACGAAGGATTCCTCAAAGGTATTCTTATCCGCGGACGAGTACTTGAAGCTTTAGCAGATGTAGACGATGAGGAGGTAAATAATGATTGAGTTAGCAATAGGTAAGATACCCTTAGCAGATTGGGTTTCGACTGCAACAGATTGGATTACAAGCAATCTAAGTGCTGGTTTTGATATTATTCAAAAAGCTGGTACAGCAATTATGGATACAGTAACTGCGGGACTTACAGCTGTACCATTTTGGTTAATGATTATTGTTGTTACTTTCTTGGCAGTTTTAGTTTCTGGACGTAAAATTGCCTTCCCTATCTTTACATTCTTAGGTTTAGTTCTTATTGCCAATCAAGGTTTATGGACAGATTTGATGAATACAGTAACATTGGTCTTGCTTTCTAGTTTAGTTTCTATTATTATCGGTATTCCTTTAGGTATATGGATGGCTAAGTCCGAACTTGTTGCTAAGATTGTGCAGCCCATTTTGGACTTCATGCAAACCATGCCCGGTTTCGTTTACTTGATTCCGGCCGTTGCTTTCTTTGGTATCGGTGTGGTCCCTGGTGTATTTGCCTCAGTTATCTTTGCTTTGCCACCAACAGTTCGTATGACAAACTTGGGTATTCGTCAAGTTTCTACTGAATTGGTCGAAGCAGCAGATTCTTTTGGGTCAACACCAAGACAAAAGCTCTTTAAGTTAGAGTTTCCGTTAGCAAAAGGAACAATTTTAGCAGGTGTTAACCAAACTATTATGTTGGCACTTTCGATGGTCGTTATTGCTTCAATGATCGGTGCACCTGGTCTTGGACGTGGCGTCTTAGCGGCTGTTCAATCTGCGGATATTGGTAAAGGTTTTGTAAACGGTATTGCTTTAGTTATTTTAGCTATTATCATTGACCGTTTCACTCAAAAACTTAATGTTGCCCCAACTGAAAAACAAGGCAATCCGCAACTTAAGAAATGGAAAAAAAGAGGAGCGCTGGTAGCTCTTATCGTTCTTATCATTGGTGGTATTTCTGGTGTTACACTTACGAAAACAGCAGCAGATAAAAATGTTGAGCTTGTATATATGAACTGGGACTCAGAAGTTGCATCTATTAATGTATTAAGTCAAGCTATGGAGCAACATGGATTTGACGTTAAGAAGACAGCTTTAGATAATACTGTTGCTTGGCAAACTGTAGCAAATGGTCAAGCTGACGGTATGGTTTCTGCTTGGCTCCCAAACACCCATGAAACACAATGGAAAAAATTCAGCAAGTCTGTTGAATTGCTTGGCCCTAACCTTAAAGGAGCTAAAGTTGGTCTTGTCGTACCAAGCTACATGAAAGCAAATTCTATCGAAGATTTGAAAGATCAAGCAGAAAAATCAATTATCGGTATTGAACCTGGTGCTGGTGTTATGGCCGCAACAGAGAAAGCTCTGAAAGATTATGATAACTTGAAAGATTGGAACTTAGTACCATCGTCTTCAGGTGCGATGACTGTTGCCCTTGGTGAAGCTATCAAGCAACATAAAGATATCGTAATCACTGGCTGGTCACCTCACTGGATGTTTAATAAGTATGATTTGAAATATTTAGAAGATCCTAAAAACTCAATGGGTAAAGCTGAAGACATCAATACAATTGTACGTAAAGGACTTAAAGAAGATAATCCTGAAGCTTATAAAGTATTAGACAAGTTTAACTGGTCTCAAAAAGATATGGAATCTGTAATGCTTGATGTTCAAAATGGTAAAACACCAGAACAAGCAGCAGCAACATGGATTAAATCTCATAAAGAACAAGTTGATAAATGGTTTGAAGACTAATAAGTTATTCATTAAAGACTAAGCAAATTGCTTAGTCTTTTTTAGAAGAAGATATAAAAAATAATCCGTATATTCATTGTGGCAGTGATAATATGATAAAATTAGAGTATTAAATAATCCAAAATTTCGAAAGGAAAGAAAAATGAAGTTATTTCAACACAACACCCTTGCAGCTTTGATGTCAGGACTTTACGAAGGAACTCTAACAATTGGAGAACTCTTGGAGAAAGGTGACTTTGGTATCGGGACCTTGTCTGGTATTAATGGTGAGTTGATTGTCTTGGATGGCAAAGCTTATATTGCAACAGGAGACAAAAAAGTACGTCAAGTAGAAGACAATGAAACTGTTCCATACGCTGCAGTATCTCATCATGAAGCAACACTTTCTTTCCAACAAGAAGAAAAAATCGCCAGCGAAGAACTCTTCAAAAAAATTGAAAATGAGTTTAATAGCGAAAATACCTTTTATACAATTAAAATGACTGGTGATTTTGATATGATGCATGTGCGCATGGCTCCAGGCGCAGCAGAAGGCGAACCTTTTGCTAAAGTAGCAGAAAATCAACCCGAATATAAAGAGGAGAACGTCAAGGGAACTATCGTCGGTTTTTGGACTCCAGAAATGTTTCATGGTGTAAGTGTCGCTGGATACCATCTGCATTTTCTTGCTGATTCATGCAATTTTGGTGGCCATATTTTAGGATTTACTGGCTTTTCCGGTAAAGTAGAAATAGGCCAAGTGGATGCCTTAGAGCAAAACTTCCCAACAAAATCTCAAAACTTCCTCCAAGCCAAATTTAATCTTGATCAACTCAAAAAAGATATTGAACAAGCGGAATAAAAAAACTGCAGAAATGCAGTTTTTTATGTGAACAGCTTCTATTTTTTGCGTATTAATTAATGAATAACACCAAAAATGGAGGCTGCATGATTAAAAACTTTGAAATATTACGTTTAAAAAAAGCAGGAATGTCTAATTTAGGGATTTTGAAACTGATTGATTATCAGAGGAGGCATGAAGCAAAACTCACTCTACGCCAGTTAGCGCGGATTGCAGAGGTCAAAACTGTCCCTAATTTTATTGAGAGTTATAAGAGTCAAGATGTGAAACGACTTCGTGAGCAATACAAAATTTTCCCCTCCTTTTCCATTTTAGATGACATTTATCCCGAATGGCTGAGAGAAACATATAATCCGCCTGCCCTCCTTTTTTACCGAGGAGATCTTAAATTGCTTAGTCTTCCTAAACTTGGGTTTGTAGGTAGTCGTGAAATGTCTAAGGAAGCACCAAGAATAATCCACAAGCTTATTGAGGAATTAAAGCAAAACTTTGTTATTGTGAGCGGATTAGCACGCGGTGTTGACACCTCAAGCCATGTAGCAGCTGTAAAACAAAAAACTCCAACCATTGCTGTCATTGGTAATGGGTTAGATATTAGTTATCCAAAAGAAAATCGTAAATTACAAGAATACTTAGCAGCACATGAATTAGTTTTATCAGAATACCTTGTAGGAGAGCAACCCCTCAAGTTTCATTTCCCAGAGAGAAATAGAATCATTGCTGGTCTTTCCCGTGGTGTTGTTGTTGTGGAAGCAAAACAACGTAGTGGTAGCCTTATCACAAGTCGTTATGCTTTAGAGGGTAATAGAGAAGTTTTTGCTGTACCTGGAGATATTTTGAATAGAAATGCTTCTGGCTGTAATCAATTAATCCAACAAGGTGCAGCCAAGCTTGTCACTCATGGACAAGATATTTTAGATGAATTTTATTTATATGAAGGGAATTTCTTTCCTTAATTTTTTATAAAAATTGAAAATTTATAAATCTATGTAAAATTAGTAAAACCAAGGACTGACAGAACTTTTTTCATTTTAATAAATGTTTAATTCTCCTATAAGAAAAACACTTTTGGTTTTATTACTTGACATCTGACCTAAAAGCCTATATTATTAGACTATTGAAATTTGAAAAAATAGGTAAATATATGGCGAAAGCAAGTGAAAAACAAACAACTACAAAAAAGAAAACGAGCAGTAAGAAAACTGCGAGTAAAAAGAAAACAAAAATTGTTAAAGGCAAAAATCTCGTAATTGTTGAGTCACCTGCTAAAGCAAAAACAATTGAAAAATATTTAGGACGAAACTACAAAGTTGTTGCTTCTGTTGGGCATATACGTGATTTGAAAAAATCAACAATGTCCGTAGACATTGACAATGATTATGAACCACAATATATTAATATACGTGGAAAAGCACCACTGATCAATTCTCTTAAAAAAGAGGCTAAAGCAGCAAAAGCTGTTTACTTAGCAAGTGACCCGGACCGAGAAGGAGAAGCCATTGCTTGGCATTTGGCACATATTTTAGGTCTTCCTTTGGAAGATAAAAATCGGGTTGTTTTTAACGAAATTACTAAAGATGCTGTTAAAAATGCATTTAAAGAACCACGTAGTATTGATGTTGATTTGGTAGATGCACAACAAGCACGACGTATTTTAGACCGTTTAGTTGGGTATTCAATCAGTCCAATTCTTTGGAAAAAAGTTAAAAAAGGATTATCAGCTGGTCGTGTCCAGTCTATCGCCCTCAAACTCATTGTTGATCGAGAAAACGAAATTAATGCTTTTATCCCTCAAGAATATTGGTCAATTGATGGCGAATTTAAAAAAGGAGCTAAAAAGTTTAAAGCTGCTTTCTGGGGTGTTGATGGTAAGAAACGTGCACTAAATAACAACGATGATGTGATGGAAGTTATGTCTCGGTTGTCTGGTCCAGATTTCGATGTTGATAAAGTAGAGAAAAAAGAACGTCGTAGAAATTCACCACTTCCATACACAACTAGCTCAATGCAACAAGATGCGGCCAATAAAATTAATTTCCGTACACGGAAAACCATGATGGTTGCCCAACAACTGTATGAGGGGCTCACATTGGGTGCACAAGGCCACCAAGGGCTGATTACCTATATGCGTACCGATTCAACACGTATCTCTCCAGTGGCGCAAGGCGTAGCTGCAGACTTCATTACAGAGCGTTTTGGTGCTAAGTATAGCAAGCATTCTTCAAAAGTTTCTAATAAAGCCGGAGCTCAAGATGCCCATGAAGCAATCCGTCCTACTAATGTCCTTAATACTCCTGAAGCAATTGCGAAATATTTAGACAAAGATCAGTTAAAACTTTACACTTTAATTTGGAATCGCTTTGTGGCAAGCCAAATGACAGCTGCTATTTTTGATACGATGAAAGTCAATCTTTCACAAAATGGTGTGATTTTCATTGCCAATGGCTCACAAGTTAAATTTGATGGTTATTTAGCTATCTATAACGACTCTGAGAAAAACAACATGCTTCCTGATATGACAGCTGGAGATGTTGTTAAGAAAGCAAATCTCAAACCAGAACAGCACTTCACTCAGCCGCCTGCCCGTTACAGTGAAGCAACTTTGATTAAAGTTCTGGAAGAAAATGGAGTTGGTCGTCCATCAACATACGCACCAACTCTTGAAACAATCCAAAAACGTTATTATGCCCGTTTAGTGGCCAAACGTTTTGAACCAACTGAACTAGGCGAAATTGTAAATAAACTTGTGGTTGAATTTTTCCCGAATATTGTAAATACTGAATTTACAGCCGAAATGGAAAAAGATCTGGATAAAGTAGAAGAAGGCCAGCGCCGTTGGGTTGATGTCGTTGATCAATTTTATAAACCTTTTGCCGTCGAACTTGAAAAAGCCGAGGTTGAAATGGAAAAAATCGTCATTAAAGACGAACCAGCTGGTTTTGATTGTGACGTTTGTGGACATCCAATGGTAATTAAGTTGGGACGATATGGCAAATTCTATGCATGTAGTAATTTCCCTGAATGTCACAATACCAAAGCCATTGTAAAAGAAATTGGCGTAACCTGTCCAAGTTGCCACAAAGGGCAAATCATTGAACGTAAGACAAAGAAAAATCGTCTTTTCTATGGTTGTGACAGATACCCTGAGTGCGAATTTACAAGCTGGGATAAACCTGTTGGCCGTTCTTGTCCAAAATGTGAGCACTATTTGGTAGAAAAGAAAGTACGTGGCGGTGGCAAACAAGTAGTATGTAGTAATGAAACTTGTGACTACAAAGAGGAAAAACAAAAATAAAGTCATTTTACATAATTAATTTTATGTTTAATAATATAGAAAGTTAAAATGAATAAAACACATATAAACGTTATTGGCGCAGGTCTTGCGGGTTCTGAAGCTGCTTACCAAATTGCAAAACGTGGCATTCCAGTAAAACTTTACGAAATGCGTGGCGTTAAAGCTACGCCTCAGCATAAAACAGACAAATTTGCCGAGTTGGTTTGTTCAAATTCTTTCCGTGGAGCAGCAATCACAAATGCTGTGGGACTACTGAAAGAGGAGATGCGTCGTTTGGATTCTGTCATGATGCAAGCTGCCGAAAAAACACAAGTGCCAGCTGGTGGAGCTTTAGCAGTTGACCGTGAAGAGTTTTCAGCTTTTATTACTCAAGCTGTTTCAGAAAACCCTTTGATTGAGGTAATCCGCGGTGAAATTACAGATTTACCTAACTTAGACGAAGAAATTACAATTATTGCAACGGGTCCCTTAACAAGTGATGCTTTAGCTGCAAAAATTCATGAATTTAATGGTGGAGATGGATTTTATTTTTATGATGCTGCAGCTCCGATTATTGATGCGAATACAATAGATTACGATAAAGTCTATAAAAAATCTCGTTACGATAAAGGAGAAGCGGACTATATCAATTGTCCAATGACAAAGGAAGAATTCAATAATTTCCAACAAGCTTTAATTACTGCTGAAGAGGCTCCACTCAATTCATTTGAAGATCTAAAAGTTTTCGAAGGTTGCATGCCAATCGAGGAAATGGCTAAACGTGGTTATAAAACAATGTTATTTGGTCCAATGAAACCTGTTGGATTAGAATATCCTGATACATATACAGGTCCACGTGATGGTGATTTTAAAACGCCTTATGCCGTTGTACAGTTGCGCCAGGATAATGCTTCGGCATCTTTGTATAATATCGTAGGTTTCCAAACTCACCTTAAGTGGGGGGAGCAAAAACGTGTTTTCCAAATGATACCTGGATTAGAAAATGCTGAGTTTGTACGTTATGGTGTAATGCATCGAAATTCATACATGGATTCTCCTAACCTACTCAAGCAAACTTTCCAATCAAGAAAACAAGAAAATCTTTTCTTTGCCGGTCAAATGACTGGTGTAGAAGGTTACGTTGAATCAGCAGCAAGTGGTTTGGTTGCCGGAATAAACGCTGCTCGTCTTTTTAAGGGTGAAGAAGAAATCATATTCCCGCAAACAACAGCTATTGGTGCTCTCCCATATTACATCACACATACAGACAGTAAACATTTCCAACCTATGAATGTGACCTTTGGTATTGTCAAAGAACTTGAAGGTCCGCGTATCCGTGATAAAAAGGAACGTTATACGAAGGTTGCTGAGCGAGCATTAGAAGACTTAAGCCAAATCATTGAAAAAATGTAATAATAAAAACCTCTAAATTAATAGAGGTTTTTATTATTAAGTGTATTTTACATAAAATTAATTATGTAAAACGCTATATATTTATGCTTAAAATATCATCTAAGGCGATTCTCCGCACCAAGTTCTCTTCTTTAATATAAAGTAAATCATAGTCAATACCAAAAATTTTACCTTGAGAAGTAGTTTCTTGCGAATTTTGCAAAAAGCGTATGCTAACGGATTTTTGTCTGCTCCAAGCATATTTCAATTCATAAATAATTTCTTGTTGTGACATTTTTAGAGTAGTATTATTCATTCGATTCTTTCCACTTATAGTTTTTATCTTAAATTAATAGTCTACTTAAATTTTACCAGTCTTGCTTATAGTTCGTCAAGTGCATTTTTCTGTTCTTGACTAATAATATGGGTGTAGAGGTCAGTAACCTGTGTTGAAGAATGTCCGAGCTGATGACTTACCAGAACTTGAGAATTGGTTTGTGCGTAAAGGCGAGTCGCTAAGGTGTGACGAAGTTTATGTGGTGTTATTCTTACTTTAAAAGCTTGCGAGTACTTAGAGACTAACTTTTCAATGCTTGATCCATCAATCCGAGAAGCTTGCCCTCGGTAAATAGACAAGAAGAAGGCTTTATTACTTTTTTCTGGTTTATAACGCTGTTCACGAATCTCTAAGTAGTTGAGTAGATAAAGCTCAGCAAATTTTGCGATATTAACGGCATCCCTTTTGCCCCCTTTACGTGTAACTTCCACAACTAGAGTCTTCATATTCAAATCAGCTATATTGATATTAACAGCTTCAGACAGACGTACGCCAGAAGCCAACATCAGCGCAATAATCGCTAAATCACGTTCTTTATTTTTATTAAAAGAAGAGAGGGCTCGATTAGACAAACTTTTTTCGTATTCATTATCAATAAAATCCAGAAAACCTTGTGTTTCATCGCCTAAAAACAGTTTTCCTTTAATATTCTCAGCCCTGGAAGCCAAAGTTTCTCTATTTTTTTGAATCTGCACTTTTTTCATAACATTACGGTAAAAGTATGGCTCGCCATTTACGCCTTCAGCTTGCTCCGTAAGATATTTAAAAAGGCTGGAAAGTGCAGCTAAAGTACGTTTTACTGAGTTTTGTGTTAGTCCAGACTTATTATTTTGACGTGGTTTTTCACGTAAGTAGAGGATATAACCTTCAATGTCAGAACGTGCTAGATTTTCTAATGTATCTAAATCTATACCAGAAATATTTTTTGCTTTGCTGACATCACTATCAATAAGCCAATTAAAAAATCTCTCGTATTCTAAAAGATATTGATAGAGCGTAGTCAAGCTATAAGGAATACTAAGCTTTGATTGATAATATTCCAAAACGAAGTCGGGCATACGTTTTTTTATGCGGTCAATATTTGCAAGTAGAAGTTCACGTTTCATAGTTTTTTAAGTATACCATAAATTTATAAAACTTTCAAGAATATTATAGTTTTTCGGAAAGATGTCATAGGATATCCCAAAATCTCTCTAAACTATATACTCAGTAAGTTTAATAAATTCTTCCTATAATTTATTTTTTTCGAATATAATTATACCATAACTTCTAGAAATAAATAGGTTTGAACTTGACTGTTGAGCCATTTAAAGTAATTTTCTATTGAAGTTTACTAGGCTACATTAAAAGATAAAAATGATCTGTACCGTTGACATGTACAGCTTGGATTATCTTCACTTTATTTATCCTTCCTGGAGGTTATTGCTGATAGATTATATTATAACATAACCTTTTATTAGACATCTTTCCGAAAAACTTGTGTTATAACTCTCTTTTACTTAAATTGAATTCATATTATCTCCAATAATGTTATAATGGTCTTTACAATTTTCTATAGAGAAAGGACTTAATCCTATGGATTATTATTTTAGAAAAGCTACTATAAACGAAGTTAAACATATTTTTGACCTCATTCAAAAAGGAACAAAATAACTTCTGTTCCTTTTTGATATATGAGTTACCCACGGTGCTAGCTAATCAACTAATGTCTATTTAAAACGCTAACTCCGCTTGAGAATTTCAAAGTTCGATCTGGTATAAATTCATCACATTTAATTTCCTATAATGTAATGAAAATGTATATTTTTTTATTAAATTTTTTCATTTTTAACTCAATATTTTTTATCTTTACTCAATTTTAAAATCCACCTCGAGTATAAGTGTTTTATTTTAATTGTTGTTCTATTTTTTCCAATCTAACATCCATGTCTATAAGAAGATCTGTTTGAATTTTTTGTATTTCCATATTAATAGGCTGGTCTTTTTGAATCAAATGATCCAATTTAGAATGCAAAAGTCGGATTTCTAATTCTGATTTTTTATTTATATTATAATCATTTTTTGAACTCAGACGATCATATGTTGCAGAGCGATTTTGACTCATCATAATTATTGGAGCTTGTATTGCCGCAATCATAGACAATGCTAGATTAAGTAGAATGAAAGGGTAGGGGTCAAAATGAAGTCCAAAAAGGTGTATTGTATTTACTATAATCCACAAGATTAGAATCGAAAGGAAAATAAGAATAAAAGTCCATGATCCTCCGAAATTGGAAACGACATCTGCTAACCTTGTTCCTATTGTTTTAGTTTTGTCCAAAGATGCCTGTACGTCTACTTCTTGATAATCACCACTGTTGTGAAACTTTTTAAAACGCCTGTCCATCTTCGCATTTACCTTATTATCTTGAGTGATCATTTGATTAATTCTTTTTTTTCTATAATTGACTAAGCTTTTTTGACTAATAAAATTATCTCCTGATAAATAGGGGAAATCATCTTTTATCAAAGCTTTTAAACTCTCATCCAGTTCATTAACCAATAACCCTTCGTCTAGACTATGCACTTTTTTTGTGACTAAGTCAATATATGTGTTATTCATCTCTCTATGCCTCCGCTCTACATTTTGCTCAGATTTCATTAAACTTTCATTATAAATCTTGAAGGAAAGTACTATGGCAAAACTATACCATAAAATTAAATTCATAAGCAAAAAATATATTTACTAAATTTTTTACGTGTTATTCCTACTATTCTTTATGGATTTTTTAAGTTATAATAAACAAAGTATACAAAACGGTAATTATCCCCTATGGAGAAAATATGAAAAAAACATTATTAATTATCGAAGATAATGATGAAATTCAATCAATATTAACGAACCAATTCAAAAATGAATATGTAGTTATTTCTGCCTTTTCTGGTACAGAAGGACTACTTCTTTTTGAAAATAATAATATCAATCTTGTTATCTTAGACGTTATGCTTCCAGGAAAACAAGGAGATCAAGTTCTCAAAGAATTACGTTTAAAAAATAACGTACCCATTATTATTATGAGTGCCCTAGGAGATAAAAAGAAAATTAGTGAATTTCTTTTAAACGGTGCCAATGATTACGTAACAAAACCTTTTGATTTAGATGAATTATCTGCTCGAATAGCTGTGCAACTCAGGAATTCAAATACAACTGAATCCAAATATTCTCAATTAAGCTTTAAACAAATAACTCTGAATTCTTCAGATTTTTCATTAAATAATAAGGAAAAAAAATCATACTTGGACGTATAGAATTTGAGATTATTTATCTTTTGATGAGTCATCCAGAAAAAATTTTTACTAAAGAACATCTCTATGAAGTTGTTTGGAAAGAAAGTTACTTAGCTGGCGACAATACAATCAATACTCACTTAAGTAATCTTCGAAAAAAAATAGCTCAACTTGACCCTAAAAATAATTATATAGAAACCTTATGGGGGTTAGGTGTAAGAATGGACAAATAGATGTATAGTATAGGAATAATTATTTTTGCTTTAATTATATTTGTTATTCTGCTTTTAAAATATTATTTTCTTAACAAAGCATTGAATAAGCTTAGTCACGATATTAGATACAAGATAAATAATAAATCTAATTTATTAATTACTCATGCAACAAATAATGCTACAATCGAAAAATTGAGCAAAGAAATCAATTTTATGTTTGATGCTTTATCTGAAAGTCAAAAGTTAGAAAAATATGAAAGAGAGTCTTTTAATCTTGCCTTACATAATATTGCTCATGATATTCGTACTCCTTTAACTATTGCCAACGGTTATCTTCAGCAAACTATTAAAAATTCACCCGCTGAAGATATGGCTCTAATAAAAATAAAAAATAACTTAGAAATTGTCTCCAAAAGGTTGACAGTTTTGCTAGAGTATCAAGCATTACTCGAAAATAAAAAAATTGAAATTGAAGTAATCAACTTAAATACTCTACTTAAGAATATATTTCTACAGTACTATGATCGTTTAACTGATAAAAAATTTAACGTCAGTTTTGATTTTCCAAATGAAGAATATTATATATATAATAACTCAGATGTATTTGAACGCATTATGCAAAACATTTTAGGGAATGTATTAAAACATGGTAAAAATAATCTTTCGGTAAAACTTACTTCTAACAAAAATAGAGCTTCAATTATTATTAAAAATGAAACTCAGCAGCAAATTGTTGCAATAGAAAAATTAACCAATCGTTTTTACTCTGAGAATTTATCTTCGTTTGAAGTTTCTTCAGGTTTAGGACTTTATATTGTCAAAGAATTAGTTGAACAGACAAATGGTGAATTTGATATTTTTTATAATTCCCCCGTATTTGTTACTATATTGAATTGGGAAATAATCAAAAAGGCATGAACCTAATATTTAGGGACTCATGCCTTTTTGATTTACTTTTATACTTTATAATTCTTGCCGTTTGAACCAAATATAACTAATTGAACTCCAAATAATAATAAAGACAATTGAAAAAAGCGAAACATTCAACCAGTAGTCTTTTGGCATCGAAAGGAATGTATTATTGATATTGCCTTGAAAGTCAAAATATTGAATGATTTTACTTTTGGGGAATAAAAGGACGGAGACTGTAGACAGTAAAACAGGAAACGAAACCGTAGCTATAACCGCTGCTACATTTGAACGAGACACATATAGAATTAATATTGTCAAAGCAAATATCGCCTGAAGTGAAAGAAATTGTATTCCCATTGATTGAAAAAAACTGTATAAGAAATTTTCTTTAAAAACACCAATACCAGAAGAAATACTTGCAATAGAAAAAGCAAGTACATAGTAAAAGAGATATTCAGCTGCTGACAGAATAAGAAAGGTAACATATTTTGAAACAAAAATTATTTGACGTGAAAATCCAGAACTAATTAAATTCTTAATGGTTCCATGAGTTAAATCATAACCAATACTAAGAATGAAAAGCGGAAGGTAAAAATATATTAACGCCCCTGCCATCAAACTTGTACCCACAAGTGCCGTAGCTCCTGTCCAACTACTTCTTTCAATATTATGTACTACATTCATAAAATCATCTGATTGAATCCCTGCAAGAAAAGTCGTATGGCTAGAGACATTCACTAATACCATTACAAACAAAGCAATCTGGGTAAGATAAAATATCTTTGAATGTAAAATCCTATAAAAATCAGCTCGAATAATATTAAACATGTTATCGTTCCTCCTCAGTAGTTGTGATAAGATTGGTAAAATAATTTTCTAGATTTTGTTTGAAGTAATGTATTTCTTCAATCTCTATTTGACTCATGAGTAACGTTTTATTTACTTCATTAATATGGTGATTTTTTCCAAAAATATTAATCTGATTTTCTGAAATAACTTTAAAAGGATAATTCAATTTTTCTTCCAATACTTGACTTGCTTGGGATACTTGTGGCGTTTTTAAAATAATGTATTCTTCACTCATCTCATCAAATTCTTGTTTAGAGATTTCTCGAACTAACTTTCCTTGATTGACTATCCCAAATCGAGTTGCAACTTGATATAGTTCACTTAATATATGACTTGAAATAATAATTGTCATATTTTCTGTTCTATTAAGATTAAGAATCATTCTTCTGAATTCAGTTATTGCTATAGGATCTAATCCATTTATAGGTTCATCCAATATCAGTAAATCTGGTCGAGCAAGGATCGCAATGGCAATACCTAACTTTTGTTTCATTCCCAAAGAAAAATTTTTAAACTTTTTTGTTCCGGTATTTTCTAAACGCACTAATTCTAATGTTTCTTTTATTATTTGTTTGGAATTAGAGATTCCACGTAGTTTGCAGTAAAACTCAAGATTTTGTTTTGCAGATAGGATATCATAAGCTACCGGATTTTCTATAACTGCACCTATTCGCTTAAGATTTCTTTCCCATTCATTTCTGCTATTTGAACCAAACAAAATGACTTTACCATCGGTAGGAGAAATTAATTGTGTAATTAATTTCAATAAAGTAGTTTTCCCTGCTCCGTTTCTCCCAATCAAGCCATAAATATCACCTTTATAAATTGATATAGAAACATCTTTTAATGCGTATTGCGATTTATACTTTTTTGATAATTTTTGGGTTTGTAATATTTTTTCCATTGTTGCTCCTTTTATTTATTAATCTACTTTACCTCAAAAAATTCAATTATTTCTCAAGAAAATCATAAATATTTCTAAAACTATTATTCTAACTAAAAAAATAGATTCAACTGTGAATATTTTTTTCTAGGGGGCTAATTGATATAAACTTCAAACTCATAATTTATCTCAATAACAGAAAATGATTTATTGAAACATGGATTTAGCGTATATTTTTAATCTATATTATCTTGAATTTTTTTCTCACAATAATATTTTTTAATTTTATCTTAACATACTATCCAGTTTATTATACATATGCCACTTTAGTTCAAATTGCAATTTTACAATTTTATTAAGATTTAATATTTTTATTGTTTTTAGGTAGATTTAAGAAAAGCATTGTGATATATTACACTTATAAAAATAAAACTTAGGAGAGTACAACTATTTTCAAAAAAGTGTTCCTTTTGGTAATCATTCTTATTATGAGTGTCATTATATTCCCAAAACAGATAAAAGCTTCAACTAAAGTTACTATTCAAGAAACGCAGATCCATTCTACAACGTATAATCCTCAAACGGGTGAAGATCTCATCGTTACAGTGTACATACCTTCAAGATTTCCCGATATGACTCTTGTAAAACCGTATATTATAGGAACCTATAAAGGTAACTATAGTAGTAGCCCTAGCCATCAACTGAACTTTAGTCCAAGTGAAATAAAAATGGACATTGTTGCGCAAACTCTTACTCTAACTTATAAAAATGCTGATTTTAGTCCCTTTGATAGCACTTGGATGAATGATGGTATATCCACAGATATAGAGTTCACAGATGGGAATACCTCTTGGGGGGTACATAATTATGAAGAATTCGCACAATATACAATTGAATTTTTTGATAACTATCCTGGGAATAATAATAGTACAATAATGTATGTACCTAAAGCTGGGGCGAATTTAATACAGCCCCCTGTTCCTGCTACTCGAGATGGATATATGTTTTCTGGATGGTATCTAGAGCCAGAAGCAATAACTAAATATGTGTTTCTCCCAGCTCCGCTTACTCAAAATATTCAACTTTATGCTGGATGGACTGCAAATCCTGTGATTCCAAGTGACCCAGCAACCAATATGCCTACAGTTGATCCTGTGATTCCAAGTGACCCAGCAACCAATATGCCTACAGTTGATCCTGTGATTCCAAGTAACCCAGCAACCAATATGCCTACAGTTGATCCCGTAATTCCAAGTGACATAGCAACCAATATGCCTACAGTTGATCCTGTGATTCCAAGTGACCCAGCAACCAATATGCCTACAGTTGATTCTGTAATTCCAAGTAATCCAGTAACCAATACGGCCAAAAGTACACCAATTATCTCCACACTGAGTAAGTTACAAAAACAAGATTCATTTAACTCTGCTGAAAGTACAAAACTACTACCTAAAACGGGGGAAAATAATACGGAAATTATTTTAGAAATCGGAACTATTTTAATTATTTTAGGTTCAATCAGCTTATATTATAAAAAACACTTTAACGTGTAGTATAAAAAGTATCCAGATGTTTTTTATACTGAGTCCAGAAATTTATTAATTTCTGGACTCTTTTTTTATAAGTTATTTTATAAATCATTTGATTTACTTGTTGAATGTCCGAGTTGTTGACTCACTAAAACTTGGGACTTTATTTTTGAATACAACCTTGTAGCCAATATATGTCGTAGTGTATGAGGCGATACTTTAACCTTAAAGGATTCAGAGTACTTTGGTACTAAGTAATAGACCGCTGCTTCTGTTTTTCGAGTTTTTTATTCGCCTACTTTGGTAGATTTTCCAACTCATGAAGTTCTATATCTGTGATTTTAATGGCTTTATTTTTTCTTTGTGTTTATTGATTTTTCATTTCTCCTTTAATTTATATGTTAAGTTATTCACTAAGACTTTTCAATTTCCAGTGGAATATATTTTTTACATGTACATAAAAATACAAAAAAGGCCATCTGTGGATAGTCTTTTTTGTTTAATTTTTTTAATATTATTGAGTATACAGCTAAGGAAGATTTATTTTAAGTACCTACACAAGGCTTTTTCTCATTGCTTGTAATTTAATAACTTTTGGACGTAACAATCATAGATTTGATTGTTTTACGATCTTGCATGTCTTGATAAGCTTGATTGACATTCTCAAAATCATAAGTTTGAGTAAATACGCGACCAGGATTAATATTTCCATCCAGAACTTCTTTTAGCAAGAATTGTTTATCATATGTCGTTACAGATGCTGAACCTCCGGCAATTGAAATATTTTGTGCAAATGTCGAACCAAGCGGACGGTTATTATAGTGAGGAACACCAACAAAACCAACGTGTCCCCCATTGTGAAGAACTCCAAGTGCTTGGTCTATTGCTGATTCAGTTCCAACACATTCAAGAGCAGCATCCGCACCGCCACCTAAAATTTCACGAACCTTTGCAATTCCTTCTTCTCCACGTTCAGCAATAACATCTGTTGCACCTAACTCCAAGGCTAATTTTTGACGATCTGCATGACGACTCATCAAAATAATTTGAGAAGCGCCCCGCATTTTAGCGGCTATAACTGCACACTGACCAACAGCACCATCCCCAATAACTACGACTTTGTCTCCTCTTTTTACATTGGCGCATCTCGCAGCATGGTAACCTGTAGGCATAACATCTGCCAGAGTAAGTAAGGACTTTAACATACCTTCAGTATAATCGGAGGGTTGTCCTGGAATTTTTATTAATGCCCAATTTGCATAGTGGAAACGAATATATTCTGATTGAAAACCATTTGACCAGTTTGAACCTCCGAGGTGTCGATCACATGTCCCATCGAATCCTGAACGACATGCATCACATTCACCACATCCATGTGTAAAGGGAGCAATTACAAAGTCACCAGGTTTCACTGTGGTAATAGCAGATCCGATTTCGTGGACAATCCCAATAGCCTCGTGTCCTGTATTTTCAGAGTGGGCTTCTTTGTTGTCTCCATGAGCATACGACCATAAATCTGATCCACAAACACAGGCACGGACAACTTTGATAATAACATCATCCTCTGCTTGTAATTTTGGTTTTTCCACTTCTTGAACTGTTACCAAACCTGCTTTTTCAAAAATTGTTGTTTTCATTTTCTATTCTCCTTACAAATTTTCATACTCATCTGTTACTTTTCCTAACCAAGTAGTAGTCCCCTTGCTAATTGCAATATGACTAAACCAAGAGGTTTTTGTTGCACCGTGCCAGTGTTTGACACCGTCTGAAATGCTTACGACATCCCCTTTAGTAAGTTTTCGAGCAGGCTTTTCATCTTCTTGGTACCAGCCCTCTCCATCTGTGACAAGAAGGATTTGGAAACCATTGCTATGCGTGTGCCAATCATTTCTAGTTCCTGGCTCAAACGTAACATTATTAACTGAAATATCTCCTTGACTTGCTAAAAATTTTAAATGAGAATCTCCAATAAAAAATTTTGCATAGTCAATGTTTAATTCACCTTTACCAAATAATGGATTATAATCTGTCATTATTCTATCTCCTCTCTTATTGTAAGATTTATTATATACCCTAGAGTGCACTTTAGGTCAAATAATAAGTAAAATTATTTTATTTCAAACTTCTTTTATAAAAATAATTAGAAAATTGTTATGATATAATTTAGTATGTAAAGAAAGTTAACGTATGATATTTACGATATTATTGTACAAAACACTTTCTCACTAAAAGAGGTAGAAAACATGTATACAATTGGTGAAGTTTCAAAAATGTTTGATATTCCTATATCAACGTTACGGTATTATGATAAAGAAGGATTATTTCCAAAGATTGAGCGAAAATCGGGTATTCGTCAATTTTCTGAAGACGAAATTGAAGCTCTCCGGGTTTTTGAATGCCTGAAAAAATCTGGTCTAAAAATTAGAGATATTAAAAAATTCATTGACTGGACGGAGCTTGGTAACGAAACTCTCGAGGAAAGAAAAAAACTCTTTAATGACCAAAAACAACAGATTGAGGAAGAAATTAATCATCTGAATAAGACACTTGATATGTTAAAGTTCAAATGTTGGTATTACGATGAAGCTTTGAGTACTGGCGATGAACAAGCTGTAAAAAGAAAAATTCCTGAGGACTTACCTCAAGAAATAAAGGACAGCTATATAAATTCACATTCTTAACTTGAGATAAAACCCATAGAGAAGAGTAGTCTCTATGGGTTTTATAAATTTTCTTTTATCATTTATGCCTTGGAGGATAATAATCTAACCAAAAAAGTTTTTTTATTTATTATTTTTTATTATTAAGCAATAACTTCAAACACACTTTATATTTTTTAACTCTAATTACTTTCCTTCATCCCTAGTTTTTATAGTAAAAAGACCTTATCTTTACAAGCATTAAGTGTTTCTTCATCCCATAAAGAAACTTGTACTTCACCGATATGTACTTTGCTCAGTAATAACATACACATACGGCTTTGTCCAATACCCCCACCAATGGTTAATGGTAATTCATTATTGAGTATTTGCTGATGAAAAGGATATGCTAAACGATCGTTGGCATTGGCCTTTTCTAATTGTGTAAGTAAAGCTTTATCATCTACACGAATGCCCATACTCGATAATTCCATTGCGCATCCTAAAGGTTCATGCCAGAAAAGTAAGTCACCATTTAAAGACCAATCATCATAGTCTGGTGCCCGCTGATCATGTGGTTCACCGTGGCTTAAGATATCACCAATTTGTAAGATAAAGGTAGTCGGATGTTCTTTAACGTAAACATTTTCTCTTTCTTTTGCTGTTAAGTTGGGATAAAGATCTATTAATTCTTGACTTGTAATGAAGGAAACATTTGTATCTATGACTGTTTCTACTTTTGGATATTTGGTATGTAAACGACTTGATGTTTCTGCGATAGCATTCACTAAATTTTGAACGGTTTCTTTTAGGTAATCAAGGCTTCGTTGTTCTCTTGAAATCACTCGCTCCCAGTCCCATTGGTCTACATAAATTGAATGAAGATTATCTAACTCTTCGTCACGTCTAATGGCATTCATATCTGCGTAAAGGCCGTTGCCTACATGAAAATCATATTGTTTTAAAGCGGCTCTTTTCCATTTAGCTAAGGAATGTACAATTTCTCCATTATAATTTAAAACTGGTACATCAAATTTTACAGGTCGTTCGTTTCCACTTAAGTTATCATTTAAACCCGAATGATCGTCAACAAAAAGTGGGGCTGATACTCTTTTTAGTTTTAAACTTCCTGTTAGCGCTTCTTCAAAACAACGTTTAATAAATCCAATAGCTGTTTGAGTATCATAAACATCCAGTATTGATTTGTATTCTTTTGGGATAAAGGTTTTTTCCATAATTTTAAGAACTCCTATTTTTTAATTTTATTGAATATTATACCATAATATAAAAATTAGTATAAATATATATAATATAATTAAACACAAAAAATATCTTCTAAAAAAAGACTCTAGTCATGCCATAAATTGAAATAAGGAACTTCATGTGTTAGGATTAGCTTAGTAAAGTATTAAGGAGCATAGTTAAATTGAAAGTTATAGATATTGATTTAAAAGATAGATCTGAAGATTTAGTAGAAAAGTTATTGGTGATTTGGGAAAGTTCTGTAAAAGAAACACACCTCTTCCTTTCAGATAATGAAATAAATGATATTAAAAAGTATGTGCCTCAAGCACTAAAGGAAATCCCTCGTTTAATTCTCTTAAAAAATGATAAAGATATGCCAGTTGGTTTTATGGGTATTGTTGATCATCATCTAGAGATGCTTTTTATTGCATCTGGTGAAAGAGGTAAAGGCTTTGGCAAGAAACTCCTCGAATATGGAATCACTGAATACTCCATTAATGATCTTGCTGTGAATGAACAAAATCCACGCGCAAGAGGGTTTTATGAATATATGGGCTTTGAAGTCTATAAGAGAACAGAGTTCGATGAGCAAGGAAATCCCTATCCACTGTTATACATGAAGCGAGATTAGTCTAAAAAAGCTAATGAATTGAGTTATTCACTAGCTTTTTTATTTTGATATTCATCGAAAGTGATAGATCTTTTTCTATGCTAAATTTCTAAAGAAAAGAGACGATGTGAAATAAATTTTTCTAGCTCTACTACGACGAAAACTGTTAATCCAGCTAAGGATGCATAAAGAAGATTATGAAACCCGATGTTTGTCGTACCTAAAGCACTACTAATTGTTGGGATATAGACAATAGCAAGTTGCAGCACCAATAAAATAAACAATGATAGCCACAACACACGATTTTTAAACATGTTTTGGTCGATAGAGAACTTAGATATACTTCGACAATTTATCATGTAAAACACTTGTCCGAAAACGAGGGTCATTAAAAGAGTAGTTTGGGCTACAGGTGTTGCTGCTCCCATAGATATAACAATATTATTGACTAAAAAGCCTAAAGCAGCTAAGAGTATAGAAACATAGAACATTCTAAAGATAGCATAACGGCTTAATATATTTTCGTGTGGATCTCGAGGGGGTCTATCCATGACATTAGGTGCTTCTTTTTCAAAACCTAATGCAAAAGAAAGTGTAATTGTTGTGACCATATTTAACCACAAGATTTGGATTGACGTCAATGGTAATGGGCGATCAATTAATATAGATACAACAACTAACAAACCTTGAGCAAATGCTGTTGGTAAAGAAAAATAAATTGTATTTTTTAAATTATCATAGACACGTCTTCCTTCGCGTACTGCATCTGAAATAGTAGCAAAATTATCATCTGCCAAAACCATATCTGCAGCATCTTTTGTAACTTGTGTTCCTTTTTGCCCCATTGCGATACCAATGTCTGCTTTTTTAAGAGCTGGAGCATCATTCACACCATCTCCTGTCATTCCAACAATTTTGCCATGCGCTTTTATAGCACTCACTAATCGCAATTTATGTTCTGGCGTAGTTCTCGCAAAAACATCATTTTTAAGTACAACTTCGGATAGCTCTTGGTCTGTCATCGTTTCGATGTCTTTACCAGTAATGGCTCTGTCCGTATTTTTCAGACCAATTTCTTTCGCTATTGCGACAGCTGTATCTTTATGGTCTCCGGTAATCATCTTAACGGAAATACCAGCACGGTGGCTCTTTTTAATTGCTTCTATTGCAGATGGTTTTGGTGGGTCAATGATACCATACATTCCAACAAGAACCATATTCTCTTTCAAATCTTCATGTGTAATTGTTTTTTGATTCGAAGAAACTTCTTTCATAGCCGTAGCGAGTATACGTTGGCCTTTTTTGGCTTGATTCGATATCATTTTATCCCATAGTTCGGGGTCAATTTTTTCTGTTGTGTTATCGCCAAATTGATAATCTACCATTCCAAGTAAAACATCTGGTGCTCCTTTTAAGTAAATAAAGCGTTGATTATCTACATCAACTAGAGTCGCCATATATTTGTATGAGGAATCAAACGGAATTTTATACAGCACCTTTTCATCTTGGGTAGTTTCCATATGAGAAGCCCACTCTAGTAAGGCTGCTTCAGTCGGATTACCAATCACAGTCCTTTGCCCATTATGGTAATCGATTTTTGTATCATTACAATAAATAGCAGTTTCAACCAACTTCTTGAGTTGGTAATCTTCATTAAAGATATTAAGGTCATCTTTCCATTGTTCAGTTTGATTTTTTTCAAATATCTTTTTCTTAGTCAAGACTGTCAAAACTGACATTTCATTTTTAGTCAGGGTACCAGTTTTATCGGAACAGATAATTTCCATACTTCCCAATGTCTCAACTGCTGGCATTTTTTTAATGATGGCTTTCTTTGCAGACATGCGCGTGACACCCAGAGATAAAATAATTGAAAGGACTGCTGGCAATCCTTCAGGAACTGAGGACACTGCCAGTGAAATAATCCAGGAAGTTGCTTCTTCAAACGTGAAATCCCGGTGAAAGAAACTGAAAGCAACTAATGAAACGATGAGTATCAAAAGAATAAAAAATATTTGTTTATTCAAATATTTCATCTTTTTAATCAAAGGCGTTTCTGTCACACCAACCTCTTTCAGGTGGACACTAATTTTCCCTATCTCTGTGTTGTCACCTGTTTCAACAACAACCGCTTTACCACTTCCGCTGTTCACTAAAGAACCTGAATAGCCCATATTGACACGGTCTGCTAAGTCTACTTCCGTTGATATGGAATCAGCATTTTTCTGTACAGGGGTTGATTCCCCTGTTAGCATCGCTTCATCTACAACTAAATTATACGCTTCTAAAATTCTTACGTCAGCAGGAATAATATCTCCTGAGTTTAGTAAAACAATGTCACCTTTTACTAAAGAATCGGTCGAAACAACTTTTTTCTCACCGCTAATGACGATTGTCGCCTCTGTTCCCATTAAACTCGTTAGGCCGTCTAAGGAGTTGCTTGCTTTTGACTCTTGGATATAACCAATCAATGCATTTATAACCACAACGATTAAAATGATAAACATATCGATATAGTCTTGACTAACTCCTTTAAGTAGTGCAGCTACGAGCAATACATAAATCAATAAATCATTGAAGTGTTTGAAAAACTTTTTTAATTTTCCCTCAGTTTTTTCTCCAGATAATAAGTTAAAACCATTTTCTGATAATCTTTTTTTGCGCTCCTCTTCTGCTAATCCAACATCCTCTTCTACTTGGAGCTTCTTTAATATATCTACTTTTGATAATTGAAACCAGTTCATTATAATTCCCCCATAATTCTTTTAGTTTTTATTAAAATACTTATCTTTTTTAAGAGTACCTATTACTAGTTTATCATGCAAACTATTTAAAACATAATAAAATAATATTCTCTGTATTATTTTATTAAAAAACCTATCATTTTGACTTTTATTTTTAGTCTTAAATTTTTTATCTCTTATGCAAAAATTCCTCAAACTTGCATCAGATATATCTTTCTGTTATTATTAGAATGAGCGTTCTACTATTTATAGAAAGGAGAATATTTTGCCTAGAGCCAAAGAGTTTGACTACGATGTGATTTTAGATAGAGCAACAGATATTTTCTTGGAAAAAGGCTATGAACATACTTCTGTTCAAGATTTAGTTGACCATCTAGGTATCCATCGAAGAAGTATTTATGATACTTACGGTGATAAACGCCAACTTTATCTCAAAATCTTAAACAAGTATGATCAAGATATGAGTCAAAATTATGTTTTGATTACTGCTAAAAGTATGAGTATTCGAGAAAAGTTTGAAGCAATTTTTAATGACTCAGCATTTCCAAAAGAAGAATGTCGTAAAGGTTGTCTTTTTGTAAATTCGGCAATTGAGCTCGCCTTACGTGATGGTGATATTGCTGATCAAGTTCAACATTTTTTCGAAAAGACAAAAAGTTTTTTTGTGCTTTTGCTAAATCAAGCGAAGGAAAAAGGTGAATTAGCTGCTGATACTGATACACGTATTTTAGCAAGCTATTTAAACAATGCTTTAATTGGCATTCGGGTACTTGTACGCTCAGCGACGAGCCGGACAGAGCTTGAAAATATTATTAAAACAACACTATCAATTCTATAAAATATAAAAATATTCTGAGTGATTCGGAGTATTAATATTTTTAGTTTTATGAGAACAAGCGTTCTAAAAAAGGAGACAAAAATGAATCAAGAACAATTAAGAAATATGATATTAAAGGCACACACTAATCGTTTTGCAACAAAAAAATTCGATAGAAGTAAAAAAATTGCTGTGCAAGATTGGGCAACAATCCTTGAGGCTGCGCGTCTATCTCCAAGTTCATTTGGCTATGAACCTTGGAAATTTCTCGTCATCGAGAACAAAGAAATACGGGAAGACCTGAAAAGCCGGGCTTGGGGAGCAGTAAATAGCCTAGATGGAGCAGATAAATTTATTATCGCTCTAGCTAAGAAAGGGGTTTCTTATGACAGTAGCCATGTCAAACATATTGTTGAAGATGTTTTAGAGCTCCCTTATTCTGAAAACTCACCCCAAAGCCAATTTTTCAAAAAATTTCAGGCAGAAGATTTTAAACTATCTGATGACAAGGCAAAATATGATTGGGCGGTAAAACAAACATATATCCCATTAGCAAATATGATGACTACTGCTTCTTTTCTAGGCATTGATAGTTGTCCTATCGAAGGTTTTAATATCGATGCTGTTGAAAATTATTTATCTGAAAAAGGACTAATTGATTTAGAAGAATTTGGTGTCGCATATATGGCAGGTTTTGGTTATCGAGCAACGGAAATTCCTAATAAAAAGCGTCAAAGTTTGAGTGAGATTGTAGAAACTGTAGAATAATCTTTATATATTACATACGATAAAAAAGAAGGGAGCCTTCTTTTTTATTTTATCCATTATATAAAAGTAAGATGTTAGAATTTCTTCTAACATCTTACTTAAAACACTTTCATTAATATTTCTTTTTCTTATAGCTTTCCTCCTTTACGATTTGATTATATCTTAACCCTCATTTTACAAGTTCAATTGTCCATTCCAATTTTCCAGAATAGTTTTTCCCCACTTTCTGCTTTTCGTCGGGAACTTTAAGATAAAATTGTTTTGAGGGATGAGATCGAGGTAAAACAGTAATTGGATTGCTCGTACCAAAATCTTGCTTAAAGATTTCAATACTGTTGCTCGAGGTCAAAGTTTTTGCTGTTTCTTCATTTTCTCCAAAGCTTAAGCAATCCGTAAAAGTAACTCCGACTCCTTTTACAAGAGGTAAAAGGGTTATGGGGTTTATCTCTTGAATTGGGCTCAATTCTTCTACTGTTAAGGTCCAAGGCGTTAAAATAGCTCTCTCATCAGTAACGATTACATCATCACTAAGCTGACCAGTATAAACAGGATTACCTCCATTCACAAAATGATCACCAAATGAAAGAGTATCTGGTACTGTTAGTAGTAATTTACCTGAATAAGATAACTTAAAAATATAATTATTGACCACTTTATCACCATCATCATTTTTATAATCGCTAGATTCTCCTAGTAAATAGGGCGTCTTGTTAATGAGAGTTGGTAATTGACCAATAATAGCATTATTATTTCCTTCAATCACATTCAAATCTAACTCATCTTTGTTTGGTCCCAGTACTTGAGAAATTTCCCATTTTTCATATCCATTTTCATCTGTAATCATGGCCTGAAGGGCAGATACTGCTGTATCAATATCATTTTTGCTGATAATACTTCCCGTTACTCCTTGCGAGAGAGTAATATTTTTAGGTTGCGGAACTTCATCAGGTGCATCCACCTTGCTCACATCAAAATAAATCATAGATGTTCGAGGTAACGCTTTTAAATAAACCGCAAAATTATTTGCAATTATATTTGGGGCAATAATAAAGTACGGGTGATGATTATTTGCAGCTTCTAAAGCTGTTGTTCCAGCTGCCACAGTTTCCGTCGTTACTTGCCCTTTCATATTTATCATTGTAAGTAATGTACCTTCAACTGAATAACTTGTTCCATCTGGACCTATTACATAATCAATGGTATAGCCTGCTGGAATATTAGGTTTTTCGATAGTCAATAAACCATTTGTAACTCCAGATATCTTTTGAGCCGCTGGTAACGGAGCTGCTTTTCCAGGTATAACTGGATTGTCACTTGGAATACCTCCTTCGTCTACACCCGGTGTTCCAGGTGAATACACAAATCCAACTATACTTGTTTGAACGTCTGGTGTAATAATATACACAAACTGACTGTCCTCACCGGTAATAGTTTCTTGACTATAGTCCCAAGACATCCAATCTGATTCAGGATGGATTCCTGTTGCAACTGGCACTAATGTATTTCCTGGTTTCAAAATTGAAGTGACGCTGTAACCAAGTATATCTATAGGATTTATAATCGGAGAAGCTATTGGACTTCCGGTTGTTCCTTGTTGATCTTCTGCTGCAGAAATCTGAGGGAGCTCTGGTGCCATGGGTCCAGGAGTTGTAGGTGTAGTACTAGGTAACCCCGTATTATCATCTACACCAGGTGTACCTTTCCCATATTGATAACTAAAACTTGCTCGATGCGTGTTAGCTTCTAAAACAACATTGAATTCATTATCATTCATGTACAATAAAAGATTGGCTAAACGGGCTAATTCGATTGAAGAGTATACTTTTTTGTCAGGTCCAATAACTTTTGCAATTTTGTAACCCTTAGGTATTTCTAAGGCAGGTTCTGGCACTGCATCTTCCAGATAGCCTTCAATTGACAAAGCTTTTGGGAGAGCAGCAGCTTTTCCAGGTGTTGTAGGAGTATTTGAAGGTTGTGCGAATACCGTTCCTGAAATATCTGTCAAAGCCTCACTAGTTCCCGGTGTTCCTTGACTATACCACGAAATAAACTTTGCTGATTGTAAGGTTGGAGTATAATAAATATTAAATGTATTATTTGTTGGCGTCTCTAATCCTTCAGGCGTTGTAATGATTTCATCATTATTAAGTACTGTCAGATCCGAAGTAGAGTTATTGTTGCTTGTATCGATGCTATTTCCCGTTGATATTCCTTTAAATGTGAATCCTTCGCTCGTTAAATCTGGTGCGAGGTACTCATAAAAGTCTCGATTGCTATCCGGACTAGCTGATGGAGAATGAAGTGAAACAGTATCACCAACATTTGCGTGAATGACCGCTTGTTCTTTTGTCAAGATTTTTTTGCCTGTAACAGCATTAATATAGTTAACTTTAACATCTTGAGTTGCTTTACTACCAGTTAAGTATGAACTTTGTGCATTAAAGCTAAGGTCAGAATAATTCCCCCCAGTTGCACCAGCCACTCCTATACTCAACATTTGAGAAAGTTGAAGCGAAGAATCAGTTGGATTTCCATAGAGGACAGATGTAGTTGAGCCATTCACATCACCATTTGCATCCACTCCACTTCCGTAAGTTAGTTTTAAATAACCAGAAACCTTGCCTGATGAAGTCACCATCCCTCCATCTGTAGGAATCCACTCAAGTTGTACATAGTCAATTCCTGTACTTTTAGTTGAGCCACTTCCTTTATTAAAAATACCATATTGAGCTGAAACTGCTGATAGAGTATCGGGTTTTAAAAGTGATAAGCCATCGGCACTCGTTTGCCTTATTGTAATCTGACTTGAGCCATTAACTCGACCAAGTAATGGTCCCTCAGTGACTTGTCCCACAGAGCTATCGTAGGTCGGAATGCCAAAATTATAATAAAAGTCCCTTCCTGCAAAGATGGCATTAGGAATACCTAAAATTCCCAATCCTCCTCCTGACTGTCCTTTCGTTATTTCATTAGCATTGACATCTGTCAAGATAAAACCCAAGCTATCACCAGCTGCATATGTATAAGCATTATTAATATTCACACCAAATGATGCAGTTAATTTAACAGGTTTACTAAAGTCCAGAGCATATTTAAAAACACCATAACCAACTTTATCTTTTCCTTGGTTATTTAGCATTAAGGTATAACCATTTGCATCCCACCAAGGACTGCTTGTACCTAAAATGCCCCAATTTGTTGTTTCTTTTAATTCTGTAGGAGAGAAATCATGATTCCCTGTATCAATTTTATCTCCAGGATTAACGATTATATTGTTGGTCTCAGCTTTTACAAGAGTTAAAGGGAACAATAATAAAAGTGGAAATAATGCCCTTAATATTAAGTGCTTTAATAGTTTTTTTGCTATCTTTCCCATTATTGCCTCCTATGAATTGGATGAAATTATCTAGCTGCTTCAAGAGTATATTCTAAAGTTGTTGAAAAGCTCCCAACTTTAGCTGAAGGAATAGTTAAAGAAATTGGCCCACTGGTATTATCATTTGTACCATAATCTGCTTGTGTACCAAATACAACGGCATATCCTCCGACAGTACCATCTCCACTCATAATCGGGGTTGCTGAAGTTGCATCAGGATCAAGAATTCCTAAAGAGGAATTGAATGTTGGTACATATATTCCCGTGCTCGACGTATTCATAGCTACTCCACTACTAAATTTTAAGGATGCTCCTTCAAGTGATGTATTGGATGTATTTTTGAATTGTCCTTTTTGTTGAACTGATAGTGTCCATCCAGTAGTTTCTCCTCGCTGATCATGCGTGACAACACTTAGCGCATTATTTGTTGTTTTGTCTAATGTTGCATAATATGTTCTTTCACCTGATTCAACCATATGACTACCAAAATCAAGATTTGAAGCATAATCTATAGCAAAAGCAGAGTCAATACCAGTACCTGGATTAGGAACGTCAGGATTTGTAATTTCTGGCGCTGTAGTATTTGGAGTAAATGAAACGGATGCATCTGTAGTGTAGTGAGTGTCATCAACTGATAGAGCGGAAGCACTAGTCGCTAAACTTAATGCTGTAAGAGTTGTAATTGCTGTTGCGCAAAATAAGGTTGTTTTTTTCATAAAATTTTCCTTTCTCGAAAAATCGTTAAATATTTTAAAATAAGTAAATATAATGATAATAGAACAAAGATAACGCCAAAAATTTTCACTTGTGTTCTTTCTCCCGTAGCTGGTAAGGTAGCTATTTTTTTATCTATTACTACACTTTCTGCGAAAGATTCAGCTTCTGGTTTTTTATTTGCTGATAAGTCTGGATTGTTGGTAAATCCTATAGTTGCTGTCACTACAGAAGAATCTATTGAATAAGTATCTGCTCTAATAGGTTGCGCCATTGTAAATAAAACCAACAGCAATAATAAATATTTTTTCACTTTATTTTCCTTTCTTATCCTGTTTTTTGTTTTGTAAGGAGTATAATAATGACGAGTGTTAACATTACTATGACTAAAGCCGCTGGAACTAGAAGCCATCCTAAATTATTTTTCTCCATGCTTATATCACTTTCGTTTAATTTTTGAGCTGTATATTCACTGATTTCAAATTCTTTTTCGAAAGACCATTTGTGATTGTATAGTATGGGTTGCTGGTTGACAATTTCCTTAAATTTTCCTTTTTCATCTTTTTCTCCATAGACTGTCATTATTAATTTATATTTCCCTGGTTTTAATAAGGTGCTCAGTTCTCCTCCAGATTTTTTTAAATATGCAGGAACAGCAAGCTCAAAATTTGAATTTGGAGCCATTTTCATCTGACTATTATTATAAGAATAAGAAATTGAGGGATCATCTTTTTTAGATATTTTTATTTGAGTACTCATATCCATTAGATAGGTCATAGCTGTATTTGTTAAATTAATATTAATTGAATTTCGTCTATTCTTTTGTGACGCATATACGCCTTCTAAATTTAAGCAAGGAGCTACATAATTACTTGACTGCTGGATTATGAGTCCAATGACGTATCGATATTCATTCTCAATAGTAATGCCTTTTTTCTCAGATTGTCTTGTTGGAGCTGAATTTGCTTCAGTAAAATTAAATCCTCCAGCCATTACACCATCAAAGATTGCATTTGGCATTTTCACTATAGCTGATATAATTTTTTTCGACTTTGGAGAAATTCTGACAACATTGGGTGTAGTTACATAGTCTTTTAGATTATATTTAAGAGAATTATCGGGTTTTACAACATCTGGTTTATAACCAACAGTACCTGTACTTCCAGTAAATGCTGTACCCAAAGATGTCTTTATTTTGATTTCTCTATTAGAGCTATTGTAGATTTCAAAAGATACATCTCTGACTTCTCCTGGTTGCATTAACAAGTCAAAATAACCAGTGTTTTTACTCGTATCACTCTTTGTTATGATTGGATTGACTGAAAAATTGGCCTTATCAGCATAAACTTTATTATTTTGTATAATCACATAGAGACTAAACATGCTAACTAGACAGGCAACCAAAAATTTTATTTTTTTCATTTGTAGTTCAATCCTCCTTCTTTTAATTTTCTAACGTCTTCTTATAAACCCAACCTGAGCTTTGTATAATCTGCCAGTTCTTGCTCACCTGTTTTTTCAAATATTTTTAAAATTGTATTAATCCTCTTCAAGCCTTTTTCTCTATCTATGAATTTATATATATAAAAACCTATAACGAGTTCTCTATGATGTGTGAGAGAGACATCATACTCTAAATGATAAGGTTCACAGGTATCAAAAAAAAGTCTCGCATATTCTTGATAACCCCTTTTTGTAAAAATAAATATTGCTCTATATCCAATTTGCGAGAGACGATGACGGTATTTAAAGCTCCTATATCCAGGTGTATTGACAGAAAATAAATCTAGCATTAATTTTTTTATATCTTTTACAGATAAATCATCCATTGTAAAGTAAAAAAATGAAAGTTCAAAATATCCCCAATACTCAATTTCAGTTAATGTATCCACAATTTCATTTATATCTTCTGTTTCTAAGACACCCAACCGGCCTTTAACTGCTAATGAGAGTAAATAATCACCATGCGTTTTTGCTTGAATATAGAGGCGTTCTAGAACTTCAGTCTTTTGAGCAATGTCTGCTTTTTCAATTTCAAATAAAAACTCATCATAATAATCCATTGTGAAATCGTTTATAAGTTGCTCAAACTCTTCAAGTGTAATACCCATTTCTTGAAGCGCTCGAGTAGCTCTGTCAAGCCCAATCATCGTTTCTCCTCTTTCAAACTTGGCAAGCGCTGATTTAGAGATACCCACATTCTCAAAATAAGAGAGAGGATATCTTCTTTGATTTCTTATTTTTTTAAATATTCTCCCATATTTTTTGTAAATCATTTCCCATCCCCTTTATTTCATGATAACAGAAATATATAAAGGAATTTTTTTTGTGTCTTTTATGACACGAAGAGCACAAACGAAAAAGATAGTGACTTAAACACTATCTTTCTATTTAATATATTTATCATATCTGTGCTGATAATATTCTGCTATCTTATGACTATTAAGCTTGTTAAAAATCCAGATTGCTTCATTCATAAGTTCTTCTCCTTTTGATTGATTTTCAAAAGTATAAATATAATAGCCTTCAATAATATTTCTAATATTTGTCAAAAGCAAGCTATGTTCATATTTTTCTAGTCTTGTATTTCCTAAAATTATATGTGCTAATTCTTGATTTTTGGTATAACACATGCGGGCTACAGCTCTATAAGAAACTTGTAGAAACCTTTCACGATAACCTTGTATATCAAGAAAGGTATGCCCGTGTAGAAGAAAGGGATGAAGTAATTTCAATATTTCCCGCGTTTTCAAACAATCCATTGTAAAATAAAAAATAGATAATTCAAAATAACCCCACGATTCTGTTTCAAATAAGTGATTGATAATAAGTTCTTCTTCTTCTTCCGTCAGTCCCATAAATAATGCTTTGGCTGATAAAGAGGTCAAAGTGTAACCTCTTATCTTAGTATCTTGATAGATTTCCTCCAATTTTGTACTATCTTGTGTAAAATCAGCCACTTCTATTTCTTTTAATTTTTCTTCAATATAACTAAGTGAAAAATCATTAATAAAATGCTCAAACTCTGTTAAAGTAAAATCCATTTCTTGTAAGGCATTTACTACTCTATCAAATTTCATCATAGTTTCTCCACGTTCAAATTTAGCTAAAGAAGATTTAGAAATACCAATTTTTTCAAAATGAGAAAGAGGTAATGATCTTTTTTCTCTCAGTTCTTTAAAAATTTTTCCGTATCTATTGTTTATTTTACGATTCATATAATATTTCACCACTCTTTATCATTGTTTTTCTAATTGTAACATATTAAAAAGACTAGTTAATACTAGTCTTTTTACAGATTTCTATTTTCTATTCTTTCTAAATTTTCTTGCCCAGAAGATTGCCAATACCATTAAAATTAATCCAAGCCCAGTGACAATAGCAGCTGTCTTGTTAAACTCTCCTGCTTTTGGTAAGACTTTTTTCTGTGGTTCCACCTTTTCAATCAAGTTCTTGTTTCCATCATCTTTAGAAGATGATTTTTTTTCTTCAAGATAGATATTTTTAAACTGTGGTTTTTGTTTGTAACTTATAGATGCAACAAGTTTTCCTTTTTGGTCTACTACTTCAACATGAATCTTATAGGATTTAGTATCGTAGGTAATTTGAGGATCTACTCCAGCCTTTTCACGAATCGTGTAATCGTAGCTTCCTGTTTTTGTATAAGCTAGCTTATCAAATCGAATCTGTCCTAAAGCATCATTTTTGGCCGTTTGAATAACTTGATTTGAAGCATTGACTAATTCAAACGTGAATTCCTGATCTATCAGTTTCTTTCCGACAAGTTCTTTGGTTGCTTGCAAATGAATTTCTGTACCAAGTGGTTGATAACTGTTTTTAAACTGTATCGCTGCATCTCCTGTAGCTGTAGCAACAAGGTTCCCTGCTTCTTCCTTGATGCTAACAGTAACTTTATGATTGACTGCATCATAGTCAATGGTCTTATCCAAACCACCTTTCTCTCTCACTGTATAATCATAATCTCCCGTGCTTGTGTAAGTGATTGGTGAAAATTCTATTTTACCTGAAGCATCATTGTGTACGGTTTGAATAACTTTTCCTGCACTGTCTAGCAACTCGAAAGCAAACTCTCCCGCTAAAAGAGAACGTCCGCTCAATAGTTTTTCAGCTTGGATTTGGTAACGAGTACTTTTTACTGTATCCGGCTTAACAGCAAGCTTTGGTGTGCCAATAGTATCGTAACGTTTTTGATTATGAGGGTCTGTATAATAGAGCTTTGCGCCTGTATCTTCATCGTCAATTCCTCGTTCAGGATCCAAAATATCCATGGCTTTATCGCTTGTATCTGCATTTGTTGGGTAGTAAGTATCCTGTGAAACCTGACGATATTCTTCTTTTAATACCAGCGGAATATTTACAGATGGGTAGCCATCAGGACTATAATCATAAAGATCGCCTAACTCCCAGACAATCGTCTGTTCTTCACCTTTGTCCTCATAGTTTCCTTCAATCGTGACACCTTGAGGCAGAGTGGCGTTTTCTGGGACATAATAATATTGACTCACTTTATCTCTAAGAACAGAATCACGCCCACCTGGGAAGAGCGTAGAATTAAGCAGCAAATCAGTCAAGTACGTTTTTCCTGCACCAACATTATCAGCTGGAACCTCAAAATAATTTTGTGGGTCGTTTGCCATTGTTTTTAAGATAGCACTGTTAGCCATATAATCTACTGTCAGCATTTCTGCACCCATTCCAGCAACTTCATAGGTTGTTCCCTCAATGAGTTTTAGATAATTTTGGTCGATATCGTGACGTTGATATGTCCCTGTTGGTGCACCTTCTACTTCTACAGGTTCATCACTTGTAATAGCTGCGGACATTGCTAGAATTCTACCATCTGTTTGCCCAAAAGATACAATGGGACCGCCACCTGACCAGCCAGCTCGCATTGTTGCAGTACTTTGTGGAACACCATCTGATAAGAAAACGACCATCGCACCTTTTGTTGCCTTAGCTTCATCACTGCGTGATTGAAGGAGGTTATATGCCATACTCAATCCGTATTGATAGTCTGTTTGTGGCGTTGTAAACAGACGAGGAAGCATATCATCAATAGCTGCTCTATTTTCAGCAATATTATCCTTCCAACCTACAGTAGAATTATAGTTGCCACCGATTGAGCCATCTGCTTCAATGGTGGTTCCCGTACTTGGGCCAAAGTAGCCATGTTCATTATTTTTTAAAACAAGATTATCTCTAAAATTTTTCATTCGTTGTGAATTATAATTTAAATGGGTAACCATCGATGAATCTCGAATTGAAAATGGTGCCAGAGCCACTCTGTTTTCAGGATGTTCTTGGAGTAACTTATCGGTCACTTCCGAAATAGCTTCTTTTGATAGCATCCATCGGTCATAGCAACCTTCATCTTCATCGCCATGTACCCAAACACCAGGTTGTGTTTTTCCAGCTACTTTAGCTGCAGCATCCCAATGACTGATACGTACAAATTTTTCACCTTCCTTCTTGAAATGGTAAGGAATATACTTGGCTGTACTTTGAGTAAATTGCTCAAAAAGATGAACCGGTGTAGTCCCAATCACTTCCCATTTATCAACATCCGCGTTATAAACTGTGAGGGTGTTATCACTATTCTCATAAACTTTTGATTTATCTGCGCTTGCTTCGGGTTCCTGTCCTTCATGAAGTGGTTCAAGGTAGAAATGTTCCTGGTTTAAGCAAGAGCTGGAGAATAAAGGATATCCTTCATAACCTGTCGCATTAGCATTATCGGTATAAGTCATGTCCATGCTACCTGAGCGGTCTAAAACAAAAACGACATCCATCGGCCCAGAGAGACTTGAACCGTTCACTTTTAAAAGTAAGTTAGCTTCATAAGCTTCTTGATCTGTCCACCATGCCTCTTTTTCTAAAATTTGAGCTGTGTTGTTATTATTATCTCGTATGGGTGCCACTTTTTGATCTGTTTTCTTATCAACTCTATCCGCACTTACTCGACTCAAGGTATTTTTTAATCGCATCCCGGAGATAATTAATACCGAAAGTACTATCGCCAACACAAGCCCTTTCAATACTTGTCTTAAAGTTTTCATGTTTCTACTCCTTTTTATTTTGAATTAATGAACTTTTTTAGAAAAAATCAAAAATAGATGTCACTTTGTTTGCAACATTTCGTTTCCCTCCTTTTTATTTAGTTTAAAAAAGATTAAACATTAAAGTAAAATGATAATTACTTTAAATTTTTTCTCTTTCTCCTAATTTAATAATACAAAGATAGAGGGATAAGTCCAAATGTTTTTAATATTAGATTGAGTAGACGATTTTTAACTCCATAGAATAAAATAGAGTAAATTAAGCATTTTCTGCCATAAATAATGAGAACATGTCCAAGAAATCGGACAAACAAAAAACGACAATTGAATATTGTCGTTTTTTAATTTATTTTTTATCTATTAAGAGAAACTTCCTTATCTCCATTGGCCCATTCTGTGCTAAGAAATTGAGCATTGTCGATCTTATATTCTGTTTTAGTCGGATGTTTCATAAATTCTTCGATTTTTTTATCTAAAGCCACCCAACCACGATTATTCAAGTGGATAGTGTCCCCAATATAGTACTTTTCGTTGAATTTATTTGTCATGTCATAAATGTGATGGAAACCTTGGCTGTTAAGTTGATATTTAATTTTTGCGCTAAACTCCTGTAACATGTCATAAGAGAGCCCTGTATACTGGTACCATGCTCCATTTACAGGTGGAATAACGAACTGGACATCATTATTATTTTTTGCAAATTGATTTAAAAGCTGTTGAAAATCAAGATATTCCGGACTTCTCAGGTAACTCACTTCCTTCATCACACCTTTACGTTCTTTAAAGACCTTTTGAAGATTTCTTGACCACACATGGTCAACAATTTGAAATTCATTATTTGCTGAATTTGCAGCTCCTCGTTCGTATGCTGCTTGATCCAGTTTTTCGAAATCTTTTGTGTTTGGTAATTGTTTACTGATTCGCTCTATCTTTTCGTATGAATTTTCTTGCCTACCGCTGAGCTTTGATAAGCCCGTAAAAAGAGAATCTTGTTTCGTCCAGAACTGATTTGCAAGTTTAATTGAAATCTGGTTTATACTGTCGATTTTTTTACCATTTGCTAGAGCTTTTAGTGCATGAGTAACAACAATATCCTCAGGAAAATCTTTAAAATTCAAGAGGCGTTGAGCGAGTTTTTGTGTCGCGACATCTTTTGGTGAGGCAGATTGTAACCACGCATATATTTCACCTTTAGAAACAAATTGACTTAACTCAGGTGTACCAATACCTTTACGTGTAAACCATTGTGGACTGATGATAAAAACAATCTTACGGTTATGCAATTGCTTTTCAACAGAATTTAGATAGAAAAAGTGTGTTAAGGATTGGGTTCCGGGTTGACCTGCTAGAAAAGGCGTAAAACCTTTATTATTTTTCATAAAGAAACTACTTGGATGAAAAGGATCAATATGTTCCAGCTCAGAAGAGCCTAAAATTGGCAGATAATGCAGATTAGAGAATGCTTGTGATTTAATCGCATAGCTTACAAAGCCTGTCCGATTCTTAGGATCAGTCGCAAACTCATCAAGTTCATGCTTATTAAACTTAGGGAAAACAGTGAGAGGAGAAAAGATGAGTATCGCTAGCAAAGTAAGGGCCGCAACCAAAGGTGCGAGTTCTTGAAGTACCTTATCTTTCTTCATCCATCTTTTCCTTGATACGATCGGCAATTTTATTTGCTGTATTCCAGTCGTCACGATCCATTTCAGAAGGTGGTAAACTTAAACTAAAGGCATTTTCAAGCTCAACAATAAGCATAATGGCTCTCATAGAGTCAAGAATGCCTTCTTCAAAAAGATCCATATCTAAATCTTCACGAAACTCATCTGTGCCAGCAACTTCTTCAATGATATTTAATACTTCATTTTTCATATTTATTCTTCTTTCTTCTATTATTGTCTAAAAATTAGGTAAAGGACTACCAAGTCCATTGATTGCATGCATTATAGCATAATTAGGGATTCCTGAAAAGATAAGGAAACTGACCATAACGGCATTAAAAGTGATAAATATTGCAGCTCCACGTGTCCACATATTATCAGGAATATTCCATTTGTGCTTCTTCTTCATTCGCTTCCAAGCATCATAACTGATCATCAGGCAGGCATGATAAACACCATATAAGATATAGTACCACGTTAAACCATGCCAGCATCCCATAATAAACATGTTTACTAAGTAACCCACGTTTGAGATGGTCACCATATTTTTGGACCACTTTTTAACCATAATCCACTTTACTAAACGCATAAAAACAAAGTCTCTGAACCAGAATGATAAAGAGATATGCCAGCGTTGCCAAAAGTCGTTAATATTTTTGGCGAGAAAGGGTTTATTGAAGTTAATAGGAATTTTATATCCCATAATCAAAGAAACGCCCATCGCAAAAAGAGAATAACCTGCAAAGTTGAAAAAGAGATAAAAACCGTAAGCGTACATGCTCCCCATCATATTCCACAAATTGGGATGCAATGTTGCTTTTATCGCTAAATCATGCAGAAAATAATGTGAGATCAGATAAGAAATGATGAAATTATATAGGAATCCTTGGAAAATATAGAAAATTCCTTTTCCTAAATACTCTGAATACTTATCTGTCAGTGGCGCTTCTAGCTCTTTTTGGAAACGTCGGAAACGATCAATTGGCCCTGACGAAATGGTGGGAAAGAAATAAAGAAAATAGAGATATTCCTTTAAGGGAACTTCTTTAATCAGGCCATCGCGTAACTCAAGAATTACACTTACAGTTTTAAAGGTCACATAAGATATTCCTAAAAAACCAAGGATAGATTGTGGGTGCATCGGGTCCAATAAGGGTGTCACCTTAACGATTATTAAAGGTAGTAACGATGCAATCACTGCTAAAACGAACACCCAGGTTTTGTTTTGGAGTTTTCGATAGTGCTCGTAAAGCTTGATTAAAGTTGTTTCAAAAATCCCAAAACCCAGAAGGGACCAAAGACTGACTTTACCGCCGAAACTGATCCAGAGAAAGGCAATGGTCAAGATGACTTGATAGCCCATCCATTTTTTTCCGTAGGCGTGTGCCATGACAAGTGGAAGCAGTGCTAACCCTAAAATCACAAAATAAAAAGGTGTTGCATATGGTTCCACTAGTTCTTACCTCCAAGGACTTGTTTGGTTAAGGCCTTTCGGTCAATTTTTCCATTGGGAGTAAGTGGGAAATCATCAAGATAAATGAATTTAGTCGGCATCATATAATCCATAATCGTATTTGAAAGTTGTGCCTTGATTTTTTTATTAAATGCGCGTTCTTCAGCCTTAGTTTCAAAACTTAGAGAAGAATGGATGACTGCTATTAATCCTGTTACTTTATGTGCGGCATTTTCTTGAGGCACCACTAATGCTTTTTCAATCTCAGCAATTTCATATAAATGAGCTTCGATATCCTGCAACTCAATCCTAAAACCATTGAATTTTATTTGAAAGTCGATACGACCATTATAGTTAAGGACCGAATTTTCATCAAAATAGCCTGAATCTCCTGTATGATACGCCTTCTTGCCTTCATACTCAAAGAAGACTTCTGCTGTCTTCTCCGAATTTTCAAAATATCCCTGTGCTACAGAATCCCCAATAATAATAATTTCATCATCAATGATTTGAATTTCAACTCCTGGCTTTGCAGTGCCAATAGGCAAGCGCTTATAGTCATGAAGGATTGTTTTATCAACTTGAATACTTGTAATAGCACCTGTAGCTTCGGTTGGTCCATAAGTGTTCCAAACTTTTGCATGTGGGAACTTTTCGAGCAACTTTGATGCTGTTTTGTGCGTTAATTCCTCGCCACAAAAAATAAATTGCTGTAAATCTGGATGATTTTCTTCAACAAATGATGGATCAAGCAGGCATATTTCGATAAAGGATGGAGTAGAAACCCAGGTATTGATTGTACTTGAATTAAGTCGTTCAAAAAGTTTTTTGAAATTCGTTGTATCCTCTTGACTAAGTGAAATCAAGGTCCCACCTGTTGTCAAGCTAGGATATAAACTGAAAATTGATAGATCAAAGCTATATAGTGCTTGAGACAGAAAGTGATTATTTTCGATTATAGAAAAATCCTTATTCATCCATTTAGTGAAGCTAAGTAAGTTATTATGTGTTACTGCGACACCTTTTGGAAGTCCCGTTGTGCCCGAAGTATAGATAATGTAGTTAATATCCTCTCCGTTCACAGCTTGACGACTGTCAATCTGTGAAAAATCGAAATCGATATTTTCTTGGTATTCAGTATAAGATATTCTTGATGTAAAAAGTTGGGAAAACTTCTCTTCAAGTTCCACTGTATGTATGACTAAAGAGGGGTTTGCGGCTTGTTTAATCAGCTGCGTTCTCTCAAAAGGTGTATGGGCATCTACAGGAATATAGGCCCTCCCTGTAAGCGAAACACCGAGTAGTGTAGCTAATGATAAAAATCCGTTTTTACCAAATACAATAATTGGACGTTGGGAGATGGGCATTGCAGATATTTTTTGAGCTACCTGTGATGCTGCATCAAGCAATTGACGATAAGTATAATCTTGGTCGTGTTCGACTATCGCTAAACGCTCCGGATATTTTGTTGCTCCGGATAAAATTTCGTGAAAAATGTTCATGACATCTCCTTTCTAAAATTCGTTGTAGATAAAGTGTGCGCCTCCTGTTTTACTATAAGAATAAAGATAAAGTAGAATTAAAATAACTACGAAGTAAAACAGTGTCTTTCCCAAAAAGATGAATAATTTTTTATATTTTCTATTCATAATATATGATTGTACTATAATTAAATTGTCTGTAAACTTACATTTTGGTAAGTTAAGTTGAATGGTAGAAAACCTTCTCGATATAGTCTTGTGCTGCAGGCATTTTACAAATCGAACCATGAGAATAGCGTTCTCCTGGGCTATTTGTATAGGTGAATTTTTCCGTTATATTGCCATTTTTTTCAAAGAGGTTATAAACAGAAAAGAGATCCGACCACGGGAGAACGCCATCAAAGTCAGATCCGACAGGCGTATCTAAAGCCATGAGATAGACATGGATGCCCTTATCCATTTTTGAATAATTTTTCTCAAAATAGTTATAATCAGCGCTTTTGTTTTCGGGACCATTTTGATACAGGCTTTCCATGGTCTCGTTGGTTCTTAATTTTTCTTTGCGATTAAATTCACCATCTAAGGCAACAAACTTTTTAGCGGGAGGTAAATTTTTATCTTGCGAGTAATTGATCAAAAACCGCATAGCTCCACCTGCTCCCGAAGAATAGCCTAAAATATTATACCAAGGGACATTATAGTGTGCCGCTAGATATTCTATTGTAGCTTTTATCGCATACTGATAGATTTCGTGATTATTTGTTCCATGATCTGTCCCAACAGCAATAGCTGGATATTTATTACTAGCATCAATTTTTCCAGTAATTCTTAATTTATATTTGTTTCCTGTTTCTGCAATTACAGTGAGGCCTGGTTTTGCGGCATTATTTTTATTGGTTACTGCTTGAACTAAATGACTGATGTTGTTTTTAGGACTGCCACTTGAGCCAGTAACATACAATGTTGGGTAAATGGTAAGCTCTGACTTTAGTTGCTCTTCCGTTTTTTTAATCACGCGCGTACTTGGCTCGCCAGGGCTTGCCTTGGTCTGTTGATAATATAAAGCAACACATAAAACTCCAATTACCGCAGCAATAAAAACAAAAAATGTCACACCTAACATATCGATTCCTTTCTTTCTCTTCTGCGCTCTTTTTTTCATATGTACTCCTTATATTTAAGCAAGCTTCAATCTCTCGAGCTAAGAAATATCAAACTCTTATACTCATTTTTCTTTCTATTTTATCTTTTTTTGCTTAACTGATTCCTTACTTTTTTGTAATAAAAGAACGGCCCTAGAAGACCGTTCTTTATTTAAAAATATTAGCGGATTTGACCATTTCCGTCAATTAGATATTTACTTGAAGTCAAAGCTTCTAGTCCCATTGGCCCGCGTGCATGGAGTTTTTGAGTAGATATCCCAATTTCAGCACCAAGTCCGAAGACAAAGCCGTCTGTAAATCGTGTCGATGCATTTACATAGACTGCTGCTGCATCAATCTCCTCTTGAAATTTTTGAGCATTAAAGTAATCTTTAGTTACGATACTTTCTGAATGGCGACTCGAATATTGATTAATATGTTCAATTGCTTCATCTAAATTGTCAACCGTTTTAACTGACATAATATAGTCTAAGTACTCTGCACCAAAATCTTCTTCTTGAACGGCAATTGCTAAGCTTTCCGCACAAGCTTGGAGAATTTTCAAGGAACGTTCATCTGCTCTAAACTCAACCTCATGTGCTTTTTTCAAAGCTTCCTGCAATTTAGGTAAAAATTCAGCAGCGATTTGTTCATGTACTACGAGACTTTCAGCAGCATTACAAACACTTGGGCGCTGTGTTTTAGCATTGACGACTATTTTTGTAGCCATGTCTAAATCAGCAGTTTCATCAACATAAATGGTACAGTTTCCAACTCCCGTTTCAATAACAGGAACTGTTGCTTTTTCTTTTACACGGTTAATCAATCGAGCAGAACCTCGAGGAATAAGTACGTCTAAAAATTGATCAGCCTGCATCATCTTTTCTGCTTCTGCATGACTGGTATCCGTGAGAAGCTCTACGATACTTGAGTTAATTCCTTGCTTACGTAAGCTTTCTTTAATAATTTCAACTAAGACTGTATTAGAATGTATGGCGTCTGAACCACCGCGTAAGAGAACACTATTTCCTGTTTTAAAACAAAGTGAAAAGGCATCAATTGTCACATTTGGGCGGCTCTCAAAAATCATCCCAACCGTACCGAGTGGCACACGTTTTTGGACAATTTTTAGCCCATCAAGATTTGTGAATCCTTGTAAAACTTGGCCGATAGGATCAGGTAAGTCCGCCACTTGACGTAACCCAAGTGCCATATCCGAAATTCTTTCTGGCGTCAATCGTAAACGATCTACCATAATATCCGAAATGCCATATTCTTTTGCTTTAAGTAAGTCCCTCTCGTTCTCAAAAATAATCCGGCTTGTGTTTTGAATGAGAGTATCTGCTAGGAAAAGCAGAAAGTTGTTTTTTGTTGCAGCAGATAGTTTTGCTGCTTCTTTACTTGCCGCTTTGACTTTTACTCCTAAATCTTCAATCATCTTGCTTCTTCTTTCTCAATTTTTTGGTGAAAATAAGTCCCGATTTCCTGTCCAGCAATAATATCCTTTATTTCACGGATGCGTTCACCATTGGTCAGAACCATCTCCTGCTTGTTCTCAAATAAAATTTCTGCAGCGGCAAGCTTAGAGGTCATTCCGCCTGTACCAAAACGACTTCCGGCTCCTCCCGCCATTTGTCGTAATTCATCCGTTATATCATGGATTTCTTTAAATATTTTAGCATCATCATAAATATTGGGGTTTTTATTATAAAGTCCATCAATATCAGAAAGCATAATGAGTAAGTCAGCATCCACAAGTTTTGAAACAATCGCTCCCAGCTTGTCATTGTCGCCAAATTTTGTTTGGTGATCCATTTCATCGACAGCTATAGCATCATTTTCATTGATAATAGGGATGATTCCCAGAGAGAGCAGCGCATTCAAGGCATTTTCAGCATTATTTGAGCTCAGTGGAAAATCGGTAACATCCCGTGTTAATAAAAGCTGTGACACTTTTTGAGAATAACGACGAAACATTTGCGTGTAAAGACTCATCAACTCTACTTGACCAATACTTGCTAAGGCTTGTTGCTGTGCAATATCTTTTGGACGTTCATTCATCCCAAGAACGTTTAATCCTGCTCCGATAGCTCCTGAAGTTACTAAGATAACTTCATACCCCTTATTATTTATATCGGATAACACAAAAGCCAGTTCATCTATATTTGATAAATTTATCTTCCCATTCGGTAAAATCAACGAGCTTGTACCAATTTTTACTACGATTCGTTGTGCTTTTAGTATATTTTTTCTTGTCATAATGCTTAATTATACCAATATCTGAGCACAAATACACTTATATACCTCAATTATTGCAAAAAATTAGAAAAAACCACACGATCGAGATCCTGTGGTTAAAAGAAATACTTTAATCTTTCCTTTTAAAGATGTAAAAAGCTAAAGCAAGAAAGGCAAGTGTAGCTGATGCTAAGATTATCCCAAACTGTCCTGAGCCTCCTGTATAAGGTAAGACAAAATTTTTAGCTAAAAGGACATTAATCGTTATGTCACTAGTGCCAGAGAAATGCGCAGTCTGTAGCTCCGCAATTGTGGGATAAATCTTGGTATCTCCAGGATACTGATACCCTTCAATAAAGTATCCATTTGGCGCTGTCGCTTTTGGATCTGTAAGTGGCGCGCCTGTTAACACACCTGTTTGGACAATGTCAGCAGGGGCAGCCGGTGGATTAGATATACTTGGATCGTATGTGTAGTGCCAACTTATCTTATTTGCAATAGGTGTATAAGTAATCACGAAATTATTTGCTGCTGCTCCTTCTTTAAAAGTATTGGCTTGAGTCGCAGTTGTTAATGGCGTAGTTGTTTTAATTACTGTAGAGCTCGCAACAGCATTGGAATCCGATGTGTATGTTATTCCATTTGGTGCACGTACAGCCACAGAATAGCCACTAAGAGCCTTATCATTTGGAGGAGCTACAAAGGTCTGGTAATTGTTTCCCGGAGAATTTATGCCCGATGTGTCTCGCGCAATGGTGTCACCGAAGCCACCATTAGAAGTTGCTTGACTTGGAAGATTCCCATAAATCTGTCCGGCATTTCCATTATAACCTGGTGTAATATTGGCCCAACCATAAGTATAGTTTGCAATTTCCGCATTTGCTGTAAGCATAGCCATTACATTGTTATCAAATGCCCCTTGATTATTAATTATTGGTGCTGCACTTAAAGATGAGGTTCCGAAATACATTCCCCCATTTTGCTGAGTTATCGCTGCTGTGAGTGCCAAACTAATCGATACATAATAAGGTGTAGGTGTATTAGCTGCTCCCGTTTCCGGATTTGTCTGATCAATCCAAGATGACCCCTTGTTATTCATCACAGCAGAATAATGATATCCTGTCGGGGCAGCTCCTAATCCACTTATTGCGAGTGGTGCGCCAGTCAAGCCTTTTTGGCTATAAGCATTGGGTGGGAAAGGTGGTACATTTCCAAAATTTGTAAACGCATAGCCATAATTAATATAAAATGTTTGCTCCTCTGCACTCAAAATGACTTGAAAATCATTTGTGGAAGGCATGTAAACATCAGGTGTCGTTGTGTTCGAAGTCGTACCAAATACATTATTAACCGCTGCTAAAGCTGCAGCCAGTGTGCTGTAGATTGTGCCGTTGGGTGCCTTATAACCCGAGATATAATAGCCTTTGGGTGCTGCAGATAATGTTGGCGCTGTTAGAGCTCCTCCAACGGTTCCTTGCTCTGATACACGAGCCGGAAGTTGCCCAAGTAAAGTACCAGCTATCCCGTTTTGTCCAGGAACATTCGCCGCCCATACATAACTAAAATTGGCTTGCGCAGGAGATACTAGGTTAAATTCAAGCTGTGCGGAATTTTGATAGCTGGTAATTTCTGTTGCTGTAGGAATTTTTTGACCAGTAAGCTTGTTTAAGTCTGCTAAATTACTATGAAAGGTTCCAGTTACTCCAAATGCACCACTTGTAGGACTTGCCAGCAGACTAGCAGCTCCGGTACTATTGTAACCGTTAATGGCGTAAGCTGAAGGTGAACTTGCATTTAGCACAAATGGCATTGCACTTGCGTCCGTTCCTAGGATGCTACTTCCAGATGTTTTACTTGTATTAAGCCGAACATGTTTCGCAGAATTTAGCGTAAAACTGTCAGTAGCAGCCAATGTTCCTAAGAAAGCATTTGAAGTATTCCCTGTACTATAGTCAAAACTCGCCCCCTGCCCAATCGTTGTTTTAAAAGCGCCACCAGTAGCATTATAATCAAAGAATCCGGGTGCAGTTATCGTTGTACTAGAATTAACACCATAATTCATTGTAATCGATGACATGCCGGTATTGCTATAAAAATTATTACTACTTGGGCCAGCCATGTTGAGCTTTAGAGTGCCATTATTATTTATCGTAAAAGTGGGTGTATTATCAAGATAAATAAAACCACGTCCAGTTGAACTTCCCGTAAAATCTAAAGTCGCTCCTGCCGCAACATTTATTGAAGCCGCGGATTGAGCCCACAATGGGGCATTTCCACCGGAGCTGTGTTTAATTGTTGTAGTTCCATCAAGGACATTAATCCCTGTACCTTCCATGAATTCCTGCCCCGAATTATAGTTAAAGTAATTGGTTCCAGAGAAATTAACAGAACTTCCAATATTATAAAAAGGTTGTCCACCAGCTCCCCAAGTTGTTATAGTCCCTAAATCTTGGACAACATTTTTGTAAGTTATACTTACTCCCGAGATATTTGTTGCACTAAAGAGACCATAATAGTAGTTGTATACTCCTGTTACCGTACCTACTCCTAAGGGACTTGGTACAGTAGTGCTATTAGTCGTCCCTGTTGATACGATACGTTCATTTTGAAAAGTTATGGTGTTCCCTACAGAAGGTGTAATAACGGCAGCTCCTGTATTGTATAGAGCATGGCCGCCCATATCAAAAACTAAAGTTAAGTTTAAAGGCAATACTGCAGTAACGCCTAAGGTCAAATCGTTTGCTGCTTTTATATAAAGTGTAGAACCGGGAAGTGCTGTGGTAGCTAACGTATTGATATCATTACCTGCTGTGATAAGATTCCAAGTTATACCAGTACCATCCGTTTGTTGAGAAATGGAAGCCTCAGCAGAAAGAGTCCCCAAAGAAGGCATCCAATTCACAACAGGTGACAATGGACTAAGTATAAAGAAGGTGAGAGCATATAAAACCAGTTTAAAATATTTGTGTAATGCTTTGCTTTTCCTTCTATTATCCTTTCTTCTTATTTCCTTATAATATTTGTAGCCCAAACTTAAGTCACCACAATCACTTTTGCTCATTTTCTTCAAATAAATTCACCTCCTTCCCCTAAATTCACTTCGTTTGTGTACTTTTTTCTTTACGATTAAGAACAAAAGCAACAATAATCAAAAGAAATGCCCCACCAAGTGCGATAAACCATGAGATTTTTTCACCCGTATGTGGTAAATCATGTCTGTACTGAATTTGTTTTGGCTTGGGAAAATTTTGTGTAGGTTGCTTTTCAGTCTTAATAAGACTAGATTTGGGATATATATAAATCTCTTCTAGGCTATCTGCTGTTGGGAAATCAAGCAAAACAGGTGCTTGCGGATTAATAAGCCCTGCAGCACTATTGGCTTGCTCAGTTAGGATGTATTTGCCGTCACCTAAACGTGTATTTGCGATACCTTCGTTATTTGTCACGAGTTTTATCGGATTGCCCACTTTTGTGTAGCTTGAGGAGTCCATTACTGCTAAATCATCCTTCTCCGTAATTTGCTGTACTGTATAGCTTATATCAGCTATGGGTTGAAGTTCCTTACCTTCATTATCAATAATGATATTGTTAATTTTTAAGCCGGTATTAAAGCTTTGATCAGTAGAAAATCCATGAGACGCCGATGTGAGTCCATATTTTACAATGATTATATTTTGAGAATGTCTTTCCGCTGCTTGAATTGGCGCATTATTCCATCTCAATAAAATAATTGAAAAAAAGAATATAAGAGCCAATAGTCGTCTTTTTTTCATGTGGATCCTCTCTAGAATTTATTCTTTTACCATCACCTTAATTAAAATACAGTTTTCAGGAAGCTGTTTTGTATTTAACCGCTCTTGTAACAGGTGCTCCGCTGTCTTTTTAAACTCAAGATATGTTGTGTTTTCTAAGTGTTCATCTGTTTTATTAAATTCATCTGCATTTATAATTTGAGTAATTTTTATCTTTTGTTTTTCAGCTTTCTTACTCTTATTAACACTCTCCCACTGTTGGTCATCTACTTTTGCAAAATATTGACGTTTATCAGACTCAAGAGCCTCTGCCGCAATGAGTGTAATTTTATCTTTTAAGCGGTACTTTCTACTTCCCGGAGGAAGTGGCGCAATAATAATTTCTTGTTTGCCTTTTTGAATCGCATCGAACTGTGCTCTATCGATTCGCATATTATAGTTTTTAGCACCCAAGACATTGCGTAAAACAAGCCCCAATGCACACAGCGCTAACAGACTTGCAAGAAGCATCACCCAGAAATTGTAGCCATATTTATTACGTTGAATGTGCTCTTGTGGATTCAATGTATTTGTAGTAACTCTTCTTCCTGTAACAAGTAGGCGTTTATTGTTAATACCTGTTGGCCAGCATGTAACCAGTGTGACCAAATCCTTTCCCGGAATGACATTAATAGCATCCGTATCTTCAGGATTTACAATTTTTCGCTCAAAAATCTCGTATTTTAATGTTTGATCTAAGACATGAATGTAGAAAACATCCTTCATTTTCAAGTCTTCCAAATCAGAAAATAAGGTATTATTAATATGCCCAGAATGTGCTGATAATACAGCATGTGTATTTTCCCCACCAATGGGTAAACTTGTCTGTGGGATATGACCTACACCTGCTGCTAATGTTTCTTCACTATCGCCACTATAAACAGGGATGTTCGTAACCTTAATTTGTGGAATGGAGAGATAAGCAATAACTTTATCATTGTTAGTCACCAACTGCTGCTTATAATCTGGTACTGCTTTATTCCAGCTTTGGTATTGACTTTTGGCGTAAATATACTGATTATAAATAGTTGCTTCATCTTTGAGATGTTTTGCTTGGGCTGGATCTATTGTTTCAACGCTATTGGTATATTTTTGGATTGTCGTTTTATTTTGTTGCGCGACCATATAGTTCACAAAGATAGGATAAAATAAAAGACCCAAAGCAAGAATCAACAGAACAGTGGAAATAATATTGCGCAGTGAAAATCGGCGTTCGCTTTTTCTATCTGAACTTTTATCACGCATGTGCTCCTCCTGCATGGTATCCATATTTTACTATTTTGAATCTACCTCTACTTCTTGTTTCTTTTTACGAATAACCATTGCTGCAAAACCCGCTGCTCCTGCTACTAATACCACGGCGACAATTCCTGCTCCACCTGTAAATGGAAGTGGGAATGGTTTATTATTCACAATATCATTATTATGCGCAGCAGGTGTTGTTGAAGCATTGACCTTTGTTACATTGGCAGCTGTCGTTGCTGTTGGTAATTGGAAACCATCAGGAGCAATCACTTCGACCGCAAAATAGTTGCTTGTGTTTTCTGTGTCTGTGTTGGTGTCAACAAGGTTAAGACCAGAAAAAGTAGCGACTCCTGAAGCTCCTGTTGTTTTGACAGCAATTGTTCCGTCAGCTTGTGTCACGAAAGATGCTTTGTCTGTTGATGAGTAGGCTGTCGGTAAACTGGAAAGATCTGAAGAAGAGCCATTAAAGCTTGAGGCATGTTTTTTAACCAAGGACTCAGCCGCGGCTGCATCTTTTGCTCTTACCAGCACAAATGTAGCTGGAGATGAAGTAATTGCTGAAGTCCCATCCGTTTTCGTCAGTTGGACACCACCAATATTTACAGTAGAATTTTTAGGTGTTGAACTGAGATCGACACCGTAAGCATTGATGATTGTTGTTTTGGCATTATCTTTATATGACCCCGCTGTAACACTACCTGATACTGTCGTAGGAATGTAGAGGTTCATATTTATTCTACCTGTTGCTGCATCTAGTAGACCAGCTACTTTTTTCATGCCATCATTTGTTAAAGAAACTGAAACCACTTGATTCGTAATGGTCATTGTATAATCTACTTCAGGTGTTAAAGCTGTTGTACCCGCCTTAAGCGTTGGAATACCGATTGTGAATCCTGCTGGAATCGTATCTTCAATCGTAAATTTTGCTTTAACATTATCTGCGATATCAGGCGAAGTCACTGTATCAGAAGTATTGACCCATTGTGATTTATCAAAGCTTGTATTGACGTTCCAACCGACCTTGTTTCCAGCTGCTGCTGTCGTTGTATTCGCAGCGTCACTCTCATTTGTATCAATTAAAGTTGTCGTATCTGCATTGGGTGATACAAGTTCATTAGGCGTTTTTCCGTTGTAGTTATCATCAGCGTTTGTAGCAGCAATATCAAATAAGTTTTTATATTTCGTCATATCCTGCTTCGGATAGACATTCAGTGGACCTTTATTGGTTGTATCGGAAGTATTAACCGTCACAATAAAATCCTTAACGGTCTGGACACCACCAACCAAAGTCATTTGATGAAAAAGCCAATAACCATCAGTAAGTCCCGTAAAGTCCGTCATACCATTTGTATCGGTTTTCTGAATTTTTCTTGTTGAAACATCGGCTGTAAAGGCTGAAGATACAACATCACCTGTACTGTTAACCATTGCAGAAGCAGCACCAGTCGGTGTAATTTTAGTTGCAGAAAACTGAACGTTCGACATTGTTAAGTTATTTGTCGCCGTAGATGTTGAAGATTCACCTGCAGCTTGTTGTGTACCGTCATTATTCCCGATAGCATTTCCCGTAGCGGCAGCACTTGAAGGTCCAGCCTGTTGTGCATAAATAACAACCTCACCATTAGAGACCTGATTTTTAATGGTGGTCGTTACGGCCTCCACAGCTGATTGAGAAACAATCATGTTTGAAACTGCAGCAAGTAACACCACAGAAGCTAAGGTGAACTTTCTTTTCCTTGTATTAATTTTCATATCCTTCTCCAATCTTTTGGTGTGATAGCGCTTTATATTTTAATTGTACAGAATTGTCAGAACAAAAGCGAATTAATTGCTTAAACATTTATTAATATTAAACAAAATAAAAAAATAATGCAGTAGGCATTATTTTTGTTTTATAACTTTATCTTCTCTAGCGCTTTTGGCGGAACACTTCTTTCTTCTACAATATTCCAACGTACAATCTTATCGTAATTTACGTGAGCCATGATGTATACACCTTCACGTAATGAATCTGCACGTAAACGTAGATCTTTGATTTCCCCTTTACTATTAGAGGATTTGAAGAAATAGACGTATTCACTTTCTGAATCAGAAGTGCTTCTGGTCACAGAACTCGTCTTGTTTTCCAAAGTAACTTTCGCGTAATAGTCAGTCGTGTTTAAAATATGTTTTAAAGCAAAATATCCTCCACAAAAAATAATTGATACAACAGTTAACCCAATAAATCTTTTCATATTTTCTCCAATAGTCTTATTTATTTATAGTATACTAAAACATAAATACATTTTTAAGAGCAATTTGAACATTCATGTTTTTGTGTTTATTATAAGTAATAAAAGGAGACTTTTTAATGATAAATACTATTTTTTGTCTAAAATAGTGCGTGTATTTTTCTTACGATATTTTGTGGATTTGTTGCTCTTGTTAAAAGTGAAATAACTGCTACTCCATCCAAAGGCATTTGGCTCAGTTTATTTAGCGAATCAAGAGTAATGCCACCAATTCCAACGATTGATTTTTGATTTACAAGAAGCAACTCTCTCAGTTGTTTTTCTCCAAATGGCTCGGCAGCATCTGATTTACTGCTTGTAGGATAAATGGGGCCAATGCCAAGATAATCTGCGTCACTTTTTTGTGCTGCTAAGAGTTCTTGTTTATTTCTAACCGATAGCCCAATATATTTTTTCGGGCCTAGCTTTTCTCTGGCTTCTGCAATTGCTCTATCTTGTTGTCCAAGATGAACCCCATCTGCTTGGATCATGCAAGCCAGTTCTAAATCATCATTGACAATAAAAGGGATATGTAAGTCCTTTGCTGCTTCTTGGAGCTTCAATACAGTGGTCATTCTTTGATTTTGATTCCTATAAATTGTTCCTTTATCGCGAAATTGATAGGAAGATACTCCTGACTGTAGAATCACAATAATTTTTTCGACTGCTTTTTCTATGGATAATTCAGCAAAATTTTGTGGACCTGCAATAAAATAACACTTTAAATATTCTTTATTCATCACATCTTACCCAATGATTAAGAGGACCGTGTCCGTGACCAACATTAATACTTTCTTTTATTGCGTTTGTGATAAAGGATTTTGCATGAGGTAAAATATCAAGCAGTTCTTCTCCCCGTGCAAGATGAGCTGTAATATATGAGGAAAGTGTATCCCCTGTACCATGTGTTCGATTTGTATGAATTCTTGAAGCAGAATAACACATAATTTCACCAGATTCTGTCAATAATAAATCTGTCACAGTTTCTCGCGCTGAATGCCCTCCTTTAATCAGAACATTTTTCGCCCCCAAACTTTGCAGATCATAAAGCGCTTGTCGTATCTCTTCCTCATTAGAAATCGGGTAATCCAGAAGTACTTCTGCTTCTTGCAGATTCGGCGTAATGAGTTCTGCTAAGGGAAAAAGGTCTTTTTTTATGCACCTGATAGCTTCATCTGAAAGAAGAACGGTACCTCCTTTCGCAACCATCACCGGATCAACTACCAAATGTTGGGGTTGATAGCGTTTAATTCCTGTGATAACAGCTTTAACTTGAGCTACATCGAAAAGTGCCCCTGTTTTTGCAGCAGAAATATCTAAGTCAGAAAACACTGAGTCAAATTGCGATAATATAAAATGAGGCGCTACACTTGAAATCTCTTGCACCCCAAGTGTATTTTGAGCAGTCAGACCTACAACAATCGTAGCCGAATAAACTTTTTGACTGTGAAAAGTTTTAAGATCCGCATTAATTCCTGCTCCTCCACTTGAATCAATACCTGCAATTGTGACAACTTGTGGTACCTCAATCATTTTCTTAGCCCCGCTTTCTTTGAACTGCAATAGATATTATTTAATAAGGCAGTGATGAAATCTCCAGGAAGCCCTTTGACTTGTCGTTCTGCCTGGATTCCAGATTCACTAAAAAATTTAGTAGCTTCATATGAAGCTTCAAGTAGGTGAGAATTTGTGGCTGAAAAAGTAGCGATCGCCGCAGTTAACATATCACCACATCCAACATTTATTTCAAAAAGTTTGCTGCTTGTCTTCACATAATGCAGATGATTTCCATCTGTGATGACATCTGTTTGTCCCGTCTGAACAATAACAGCATTTGTTTTTTTTGCTGCACTTTTTGCATTATTACTGCTGATAGTCGTAGCAAGTGAGTCGATACCTTTACTCTTTTCTTCCTCTTCAGCAAACCAAGCAATTTCCGAAGCATTCCCTCGGATAATATCGAAGTGAATTTCAGATAAGAGTTGTTTCATGATTTTGGCCCTATAAGGAACGTGTACGGCTACTGGATCTAAAACAACCGGGATTCCTTTTTCGTTTGCTAAACGTCCCGCTACAATGAAAAGTGGTACATCTTCTTGGCTCAAAGTACCTGTATTTAAAACAAGTACACTTGCAAGTGTAAGGAGATCTTTAATTTCATCCTTTTCGGACGACATTAAAGGTGAAGCACCTAGAAAACTTACAAGATCAGCAACTCTTTGGATGGTAACACTATTCGTAAGACTTAAGATTAAAGGCTTTTGATGACGAATTTCTGTTAAAGTTGACATAAAAAAACTCCTTTGTAAACACAAGGAGGGGAAAGCAAAAAACATACCACATCAAGTTAGATAAACTAAAAGTAGTAATGACACATCCCTTCGCAGGTCTTAACCCGAGCAGGTTTGATGGTTTTTCTCAACTGATAAAATGATCATTTTATCGGTACCCATTGTGTTATGATATTTATTTTTTCTATAGGATTATATTTCATATAGAAATTAATTTTAGTATAACATACTGTGTCATAAAGATAAAGCAAGCGCTCAAATTTTTATTGGTTCTATCATAAAAAGCACTGATGAGTAAAGATCAGTGCTTTGTCTTCTAGTAGTAACGTTTATTTTTTTGTTTTAGTGCTTTACGAACATTTTTCATGCCGCCAACTTCTTTAAACATTGTGTCGAGTTTTTTTCTTTCAATTTCTCTGTTATTTAGACCTGCATAAGCTGTTTCTTTTAGTAGCTTTTGGTAGTTTGAAAAACGTTCAAATGAAAGTTCACCTTGTGCAAGAGCGCCTTGAATAGCACATGCGGGTTCATTGCCATGCTTACAATCAGAAAACTTGCATTGCGATTCTAAAGCTTCAATATCTGAGAAGCTTTCACTAAAATTTGCCCGATCTAAGCCAACTTCACGTATCCCCGGCGTATCAATAATCATAGCTCCTGAAGGTAATTTAAATAGCCTACGTTGTGTTGTGGTGTGCTTTCCTTTTCCATCACTGCGTAGATTATTTGTTTTTAACGCTTTTTGTCCCAATAATGCGTTAACCAATGTTGATTTACCCACACCAGATGAACCAATCAAAACATAGGTTTCTCCGGCCGTGATGTAGGATTGTAAAGGAAAATATCCATTTTCAGTTTGTGAGGATGTCAGAATAATATCAACACCTAAACTAATCACTTGGAGAGCTGCTTGTTTTTGTTCCATATTCTGTGCTACATCTGTTTTAGTTAATACAAATACAGGAAGAGCACCTGATTCCCATACTAGGGTAAGATAACGCTCTGCTCGTCGTAGATTAAAGTCTTCATTAAGCGACATACAAATCAAGACTTTATCTATATTAGTCGCCATAAGTTGGCGTTCATGCGTCTCTCCAGCTGCTTTACGAATAAGAGCTGAGTGGCGTGGCAAACAGCGCTGAATTTGTGCCCGTCCAGTAGAATCTGTTTCTCGATCTAAGAGAACGAAATCGCCGACTACTGGAAAGTCAAGTGATTCTAATGCTTCAAAACGATATTTCCCCGATACTTCTGCTTTGACTTCACCTGATTGAGTTGCGACGATGTATTGATTGCGATTCTGCTCAATCACTCGTCCGGGATAAAAATCTGGATAATTCATAGCTTCTTTTTTAAATTTTTCTGTGAAGCCTAATGTATTTAATCTATAGTTTGTGTTCAAGTTTTGTTCCTCCAAAAAGTTTTAGTAACTTATTGGGAGACAACATGGTTCAGACGTGAGCAAGTGCCTCCCCATGTCTTACAATTTCCTTATTTACGTGCATAATTGCTCCTTTCTTTTACTTCAAGTATAGCATATCTTAATATAAAAAAATACAGCCTTTAAAGCTGTATTTCTCTTTAGATAGTAACAGTTATTGAGGCTGCAATAATGATTAAGACCAGACCAATAATTGTTAGGAGCATTTCTTTTTTTGTTTTTCTTTGATTTAAGAACCAGATTCCTGTCAAAGTTGCTAAAACAACAGATGTTTGAGAAAGAATAAATCCAGTCGCCAAACCATTCATATCAGGTTGAGCAGAGATGAGATAAGTTAAGGCCGCAAATGCAAAGAAGAAACCGGAGATGATATGTTTGTATGATACGCTTTCAAAGATTGCCATTTTTGACTTTTCTTTGAAAGAGATGACAATACTGTAAATAAGAGCAGTCAAGAGCATACCAATGGCTTGTGGGAGAAAGGCTTCTTGACCTGACAAGTTACTAGCTTGAGGTGCAGCAGAGTAGGCCCAATACCCAATCGCACCAAGCGCTAAGAAAATAACTACTTTTCTCAAAAGCCCCGTACTTGCAGGCGTTTTTTCTTCAGACCAAACAGTCAAGCTCGCACCAAAAATAATAAGTATAAGAGAGAAAGCTCCCAAAATTTTAGCACTAACACCAGGCCAGTTTCCCAAAGCAACAACACCCCAAAGTGATGCAGCTAAGAGTTGGAAAGCTGTCGTAATTGGCATTACTTTAGAAGAACCAATCAAACTAAAACAGTAAAAAGTTACGATTTGCCCTGCAGCCCAACCGATTCCAGATAAAATACCGAGAAATAAATCCATCCCTGAAGCTAAATGAATGCCTTGTGACATGGAAAAAACTAGGGCAAAAATTAGAGTACCTAAAGTTGAACCAAGGATTTGGTTGACGGGTTTCCCACCAATTTTTGAAACGATTGTTGGGTAAAGCCCCCAACCAAGAAGCGGGCCAAGGCCAATTAATAGTGCTGTTGTATTCATGTTTTTGTTTTTCTCCTATTTGTCTTTAAAATACGACATTGCTTTCTAGTAAGATGTTTGCGTAAGGTGTCATTTCTCCTGTACGGATAAAGGCATGACAGTTATTTAACTCTGCCTTCATATCGCTATGTGGAATAAATTCGACAGGTGTATTAGGTAAGCGATCAGTAATTTGAGTTAAAATTTTTGGGTTATTTTCTTTTATCTCTTCAGCAAGATAGATTTTTTGAACTTCAAGTTCTTCTAAAACGTTATTTAAGACGTCCATGAAGCTTGGAATACCATTATCTACAGCCAAGTCAATTTTTTCTGTTCCTCTTGGAACTGGCATCCCAGCATCACCAATGCTAAGCTTGTCAAAGTGACCCATTTGAGCAATGACACGTGAAATATCAGAATTTATAACTTTTGTTTTTTTCATTTGAAATACTCCTAATCCAGTTCATTTTTGTAAGGGATAGAGGGTTGTGCGCCGTATCTTTGTACAGTCAGTGATGAAGCTTTACTGCCATAAAGAATAGCATCCTCAATATTACTGAAATCAGCTTTTAAAACAGTGCTTAAAGCACCGATGAAAGTATCACCAGCAGCTGTTGTATCGACAGCCGCTACCTTGAAAGCAGGAATAATACCAGACTTGCCATCTTTGATATCATAATAAGCTCCCTTACTTCCTAAGGTGATAATCACTGCTTCAATACCAAGATTGTGGAAGTAATCAGCAGCAGCTTTTAGACTATGCTCATCTTCTACTTTTATTCCAGTTATGAGTTCAGCTTCAGTTTCATTGGGAATAATGATATCGGTTGTAGCTAAGAGCTCTTGTGGAATATCCGTTCTCGCAGGTGCTGGATTAAGAATAGTTCTAACATCATTTTCTTTAGCAAGCTTAAAGGCAGTAACTGTACTGTCAAGGGCACTTTCAAATTGGGCAATCAAAAAATCGCTGTTGGCAATAATATGCTTTGAGTTTTCAACGTGATCCGATGTAAATGCATTATTCGCCCCTGAGAAAATCATAATGCTGTTTTCACCAGAATCATCCACGGTAATAAAGGCTTGACCTGTAGATTGGCTTTCTAAGAGTTGGACAGCTGAAGTATCTATATCTTCATACTCTAAAAGCTCACGCATCATTTGTCCAGCACCGTCTTTACCAATGGCACCGATAAAGAAAGTATCAGCGCCAGAACGCTTTGCTGCTACCGCTTGGTTGGCACCTTTACCGCCACCGGCAGTAAAATGTTCTTTTGCATGTAAAGTCTCACCTGGTTTCGGCATATTGCTTACTCTCAAAGTTGTATCTAGGTTGATACTGCCAATAATTGTGATCTTATTCATTTTAGTTCTCCTTTATTTTTCTTGTACTGTCTCGTTCAACATAAGAAACTTTAAGTTTAATCTGTTTTTGGTCAATTGGCTGATGGTTTGCCATTTTATAAATTAATTGGGCCGCTTCATGCCCCATTTCATAAGCGGGTTGATGAATTGTTGAAAGAGCGGGATAAACGTATTTGCTCATCAAAATATCATCATAACCAATCAGTTGGATATCTTCAGGAATACGTTTATTTATGCGATGAATCTCCTGCATATATGCAACCGCATGAACATCAGAAGGCAGAATAATCGTATCAAGAGTGTTTTGTTCTTTGAGAAGTTTTTCTGCTTCCGCTTGGATTTCCAAAAAATCATAGCTCATACTTTGAAAAACTTGATAGTCCACCGCTGCTTGATTTAAGTAGGTAATACTAGAACTAAAGCGTTCATTCGTATTATCCGTTGTCAATGGTCCTCGAACAACTGCAATCTGCTGTGCTCCTGCTTCTACTACAGCCTTGGCAGCCAGAAATCCGCCGTGGCTGTTGTCAGAGAAGACACCAAATTCACTTTTCTTACCTACACGATCCACAGTTACTGCAGGTAAATCAAACTCAGGAAATTCTTCCTTAAAGTCAACCGTTGTGATGACACCAGCAGCATTGCTTTGAACTAAAAACTGAAGATAGGACTTGATGATTTCACGATCTTCACTAACATTCCCTAAAATTAGTTGGTAGCCTTTTTCTCTAAGAAATTCTTCCACTCCTTTCGCCAACATTGGAAAGAAGGGATTAGAGATATCAGGCAATAAAAGACCGACCAAGTTACTTTTTTTACTTTTTAGAGACTGAGCCGAGATATTTGGTGAGTAATTCAAGTCTTGAATCGCATTTTTAATCTTTACCTCTGCTTCTGCGCTAACATATCCGTTATGTGTGATATATCTTGAAACTGTAGACACGGAAACGCCAGCTTTCGAGGCAACCTGTTTGATTGTAGCCAATAGACCTCCTTGTGACATAATGTGGAAACGTTCTCACATATTACTTAACTATTGTAATCGCTTGCTGTAAATATGTCAAGCATAAACTAAAAATTATTAGATTAATTAAAAAACGTAAAAAAAGAGCCTCAACCTTGGCTCTTTCTGCTTTTTAGTCATAAAGATAGAATAAATCACTAGCAATTGTGGGATAGGCCATGATCATATTTTGAAATTTGTCCAAATTAATAGCTTGATTAATACAGAAATTCAAGATATTTACAAGTTCTTCTGCCACTGTCGAGAGAAGTGTCGCTCCAAGAATTTCATTTTTATCATTTACAATAACATTAATTTTTGAAAGAGGATCAGCTATGCGTTTATAGGTATACCAATCCGTCATATCTATGTTTCGCTCATTTTCTTTATCAAGAATTTTGGTTTGACCAATTTGGGCGAGTTTGCTAGATCCAAAAATAACAGTAGGAATGGCCGGATATTTGATACCTTCAATTTCACCGTCCTGTGCAAAATAACGTGCAAGGTATCTGGCTTCAAAACCTGAAACAGGGGTTAGTTTGGGTTGCTTTTTATCTAAAGCATCTCCGATAGCATATATATTTGGATTATTAGTTTGTAAAAATTCATTAACTTCAATACCTTTAGCCGTTGTTTTTACACCGACAGCGTCGAGATTTAGGTCTTCAATATTTGGAATACGCCCGACTGCTGAGATAACACCATCAGCAGTGACTTTGCGATTGTCTTCACTAGTGATTTTGATTCCTGAGTCAGTTTGTTCAAGCCTTTCAGGCGAAAAATTATCAATAAAGGAAATGCCTTCCTTTTGTAATTGCTTAATATACGAGGCTGCAAATTCATCCGCGAAACCTCGAATTTTTAGTGCACCGTGTGTGAGAACAGAAACCTCAGCTCCCGCTGCATTAGCGATTTGCGCTAATTCAAGTGAGACATAACCCGAACCTAAGAAAACAAGACGTTTGGGAAGTTCCTCTAGCTCTAAGAAGTCATTGGAAGTCAGTAAAAACTCATTACCCGGAATATCCAAAACCCTTGGTCGTGCACCAGTTGCTAGGATATAGTTATCCGCAAAGTATGCCTTATCCCCGACATCTAGATGTCCATCGGTCTGAAAACTTGCCGAGCCATAAACAGTCTTAATGCCTGCGCTTTTCAATCCTTGTTCAGTGCTTGAAGGAATGGCATCACTGTATGCTCTTTTTCGAGCTAGCATTTCTTGCCAATCAATTCTAAGGTTACCGTGTAAACCAGCAGATACGAGATTTTCTGCTTTATACTTTGCTTCGACAAGTGCCATCATAATCTTTGTGGGATCACAACCATAGTTCGGGCACGTTCCCCCCCATTTATCCTTTTCCGCAATTAGGACAGATGCTCCCTGCTCTTTGAGTGCATAAGCTAGTGCATTCCCTCCAGGTCCTGCACCGATAATAATATAGTTATATTTTTCCATATCTGCTCCTCCAACTTTCTCTTAAATCCATCATAATAGTAAAAAAGCCAAAACGCGAATGTTTTGACTTGTTTTTCCTATTTTAAAACGTCTTGTAATTCTTCTTTGTGGATTCTAAAATACTTTGCCGCATACGGGCAAGTCGCTTGAAGTTTGAGATTTTCTTTACGTGCTTTCTCAATTCCTGCCTTTAAAAGTAGTTGAGCAAGACCCTGGCCTCGATATTCAATAGCAACACCTGTATGAGTGATAACAATATTATTGCCCATTCTCATAAACGTCATCTCGCCGATGCGTTCATTATTGTCATTGTACAAGATAATGTTGTTGTCTTCTTCAACAGTTTTCATAGTCTTCCTCTTTTCTTCTTTTTATTTGATAAATTTTAGTGCACCAGATGGACAACGATTGATAATCTCTTGATTATCAAATTTTTCTCCATTGTCTGGGATAATCCATGGTCTGCGCCCCACTTCCCAGACAGCTGCATTACCACGTACGCATTCTCCTGCATGCTCGCAAATTTGAGCATTATAATAGATATCCATTTCCTTACCACGATAACGTCGGTAACCTGCTTGATCCAAGTTTTCATCAGTTGTTGCTTGATTATTAATTTTTGAATTGTCCATTTCCCCCCCTTAATGTGATTAGAAGCCTCCCAAGTCTGTCGCCTTTCCTGCCTCAACTAAACCTTCTTCCTCCATATAAACAGCAAAAGGTTGTAATTTTTCAGCATGGAAACGTTCTTTGAAAGCATCAATAGTTTCTTGTGGATATTGTTTAGGATCAAGCTGCAGACGTTCCACTGGAATAGGACTTTCACCCGTAATTTTAGCATCAATAAGTACAGGTAAGCCTGATTCAACCAACTTCATTGCTTGGGCAAAAATATTGTCCAACTCTTCGACTTTGTTAACTGTAAAGCCATGAACGCCCATTGCCTCAGCAACTTTTGCAAAATCAATCCCAGTAAATTCCACCCCAAGATAACCTTTATTAGTCGTTTCTTGCTCATCTTTGATAAAACCAAACTGTTGATTAGAGAAAACGACATTAATAATTGGTAACTTTTCTTGAGCTTGAGTTGCTAAATCTTGCATAACCATTGAAAAAGCACCATCACCTGAAAGTGACCACACTTGACGATTAGGGAAATCTAACTTGGCCGCAATCGCACCGGGAAGCCCAACACCCATTGTCGCAAATAAACCAGAAGTGCGCCAAAGTTGACCTTTACCCATATGCAAATGACGAACAGATGTCATCGTAACATCTCCAACATCAGTGGAAAAAAGTGCATCCTTTTTCGCGACTTTATTAATAGCATGATAGACCTGATAAAGATTCAACGGATTTTCTTTATCTTCTTCAAGGGTCTGCGTATAATTTTTCCAGTTGGCGATATTTTTTACATTAGCACGCCACCAAGGTGTCTCTTCTTTTTCCTTCATTTGCTGAGAGAGGGCTTTCACAACTTTTTTAGCATCTGCTAAAATGCTGAGTTCTGTCCGTTGTCGTTTGCCTAGTTTTGCAGGATCGATATCTACTTGAATCACGTGTTTCACATGTTCAAACATATTCGTAACATCGATAAAAGGTTGGTTCGTGCCCAGCATTAAAACCGTATCTGCGTTTGCAATAGCATCATTAGCTGGTTTTCTTGAAACTCGAGTAGGCGATCCAAGAAAAGCCTCAAAGTCATCATCCATAATATCAATAGCCAGTGCGGAAACCATTACTGGGGCTTTAATTTTTCTTGAAAGCTCCATAAGTTCAGTCCCTGCGCCACGCATCCCGATACCAGAGAAAATGACAGGACGTTCAGCATTTTGTAAAATTTGCATCGCTTGCTCAATAGCCTCTTGTTTGGGTTCAGCAAGTTCCGGTTGGATATAAGCTTGACTTGCATCAAACCATGAATCTTTTTCAATTTCTTGCCAACCCAGATCAACAGGAAGTTGAACTACAGCCACACCTCTTTTGCTGTAGGCTTGACGAATCGCTTCGTCAATAATATGAGGAAGCGATTGTGCGGTCATGACCACACGATGGTAGACTGAAACATCAGCATAAATTGGATCTTCATTCATTTCTTGGAAAGTATCCATATTCATTCCAGTAGTGCCAAATTGACCAATAATTGCCAACAGAGGAACATGATCTTCTTTTGCATCATATAAACCGTTCATTAAGTGTGTTCCCCCAGGTCCTGCAGAACCGAAGGCTACACCGATATGTCCTGTAAATTTAGCGTGCATACTTGCAGCCATCGCACCCACTTCTTCATGACGGACCTGAACAAAATGAATACGCTCTTTTTCTTCTAAGAGGGCATCCATCAAAGAATTAATGGAGCCACCTGGCAGACCATAAATATCTTTTACTCCCCAATTTTCAAGAACTTTAACTGCTGCAACACCAGCTTTTATTGTTTCTACCATTACTATTTCCTCTCATTTCTAAAAACTTAAAATATGAGTGACCGAAAATTAGATGACGAATTGCTGCTCTCTAGCGAAAGCCTTTTCATTTCAATATATCTTAATTATACTACGAAATAGTCTGAAAAGGTAAAGATACCCGAAAAATAACTTTTTAAGAGAGGATTTTCGGTACACTTTTTGATTTAACTTACTCAAATTTAAAGTAAGTCGGTGTTTTTGATAGCTTCAATATCTTTAGCACCAGCTAACTGCATGGTAATCGATAATTCTTTATTAAGATGTTCAAACACTGATTTAACACCCTCTTTCCCGCCTAAGTTTAAGCCGTAAAGTACGGGACGACCAATAGCAACAAGGTCTGCACCACTAGCTAAAGCTTTGAAGACATGCTCCCCACGACGTACACCACTATCAAAAATAATTGGGACACGTTTATTGACCACTTGTGCAATTCTTGGAAGGACGGTAAAGGAAGCTGGTCCTCCATCAAGCTGGCGACCTCCGTGATTAGATACCCAAATACCATCAGCACCAGCTGCAATAGCCTCCATCGCATCAACTGGATCTTGAATACCTTTCACGATAACAGGAAGATTTGTCCAGTTTTTAATTTTTTGAATGTCAGAGAGAACGAGACCTTGTTTTGCTTCCGCATAAATTTCAAAAATACCTTTTCCTACGCCATCCGACTCAGAAAATGCTGCCAAATTTGGCATTGGAAGTGGAAATTGGAAATGATTAATCACATCTTCTTCGCGATATCCACCTAGTGTAGAGTCAGCAGTTAAGATAATGGCTTTAACTCCAGATTTCACCGCTTTTTCAAGCAAGAACTGATTAAATTGGTCGTCTTTACTCATATAAAGTTGAAAAAATTGCGGTGCTCCATTAACAGCTGCTGCTGCATCTTCCACAGATGTTGAACCATAAGTTGAAATAGAGAAAAGTGATCCCACTTCTTCCATGGCTTTAGCTGTATCAACCTCTCCTTCCATATGAGCTAAACCTTGTGCAGCAACCGGAGCTTGTATAATCGGTGTTTTAAGATCAATTCCAAAAATGCTGGTTCTCAAGTCTGCAGAATCAATTCCCCGTAACACACGAGGAGAGATTGCTTTAGTATTAAAGGAAGCCGTGTTTTCTCGCATTGTCCATTCATCCTCTGCGCCACCACGAATATAACCAAAGGCACCTTTATTCCCTTGAGCTTCCATACGATCTTTTACACGTCTCTCAAGCGAAGCAATATTTACGATTTCTACTTTTTGTTCATCATTACTAGTAACATATGCCATGGTTATTTCCTCTTTCTTTTCTATTATTTTTTCAAGTTTGTACTTTAAGCTACTGCGCTCTTTGTTTCTTGTAACTCAATTTGACGATATTCTCTCGAAAAGAAACTGCGCAATTGATCTTCATTAAATCCAGCTTGGAGCTGTGGACCTTTCACTAAAAGTGGTCGGCGAAGAAGCTCCGGATGTTGTGAGATGAATTTTGTCCACTCTTTAACAGTCATATCTTCTACATTGACGTTTAAATTTTTAAATGCTTGTGAACGTGTTGAAATGAGATCTTCAGTGCCGTTTTCTGTTTTAGCTAACAATTCACCAATCTCCTCTTCTGTCAAAGGATCAGCAAATAAGTTATGCTCTGTGTATTCCAGATTGTGGTTTTCTAACCAAACTTTTGCTTTCCGACAGCTGGTACATGAGGGAGTGTAGTAAAATTTAATCATCTTGTCTTCTCCATTTTATTTCTATTGTAGGAAGTGAAACTCACTTGCTCGAATTGTTTACGTTTGTAAACACAACTATATAATAACTCCTTTTCCTCAAAATATCAATAATTAAGTAATAAATACAGGTTAAATTTTTGATAGTTAAATAACAAGAACATTTCAATTAGATTTCTTGGGCTTTCCTTTCATATTTACAGTTGCATTTTTTTATCATAGAAGTTATAATAGAAAAGTTATAACTTTCGTACAGATAACATAGATTTATGTTGATATTATACAGAGGCGAAATTATTATTTTAGGATAATAATTTCGCCTCTTTTTGTTTAAATTAGGAGGACATTTAACTGCATGAATAAAAACAAACAATTTCATCTCTTAGGTGCTGTCATTGCTACCGGGCTCTTGTCTTTTTCAGGTGTATTAATCGAAACAGCGATGAACGTGACCTTCCCTCAATTAATTACTGAGTTTGGGCTAAGTACTTCCAAGATACAGTGGGTGACCACTATTTACCTATTAGCAATTGCGATTATTATTCCTTTGTCTTCGTACTTTAATCAGCGCTTCTCGTCTCGTAAGCTCTTTATATCTGGGAATCTTCTTTTCTTCCTTGGTGTCCTGATTAATTGCTTTTCACCTAACTTTACCTTCTTGCTGGCCGGACGCCTTTTACAAGGTGTCGGAACCGGTATTGCTTTGCCTTTAATGTTCCACCTTATCTTAACCAAGGCGCCGCTTGAAAAACGTGGTATGATGATGGGATTAGGAACAGTGACAACATCAATTGCACCGGCCATTGGGCCAACTTATGGTGGTATCATCTCAAACGCATTGGATTGGCGCTATATTTACATCTTTTTACTTCCATTAATCGTTGTATCCCTAATTATTGGTCTTTCTTCACTTCCAGAAGAGAAAAAACAAACGACAAAAAAACTGGCACTTCGACCAGTTTTGGCACTTTCTGTCATGTTTTTCGTCTTCATTTCTGCCTTGAGCGCCGAGCAAATTCTGACCTTTGTAATTCTCTTTATTGTTGGTATTTTAAGTGCCCTACTCTTTGTTTATTATAATCGTAAAGAAACACTGATCGAATTAGCTATATTACGTCATCATAAATTTGTTGCACTTCTCTTTACGCTTCTGGTTTATCAAGGTCTTCTTTTAGGTCTATCCTTTATTTTACCTAACTTTATCCAAGTTTCTGCGGGATATAGCTCTGCTGTGGCTGGACTCTTTATGTTTCCAGGAGCTCTTGTCGGAGCAATCCTCGCTCCAATTTCTGGGAAAATCTTGGATCAGGTTGGTGCGAAGAAGCCAATCACCTTTGGTTTATTAACTGCAAGCTTTGGTATCATTTTACTTTTTGTTTTCCTACCAACGCAATCACTTATTTTATTATTGATTGCACATATCGTTATGATGCTTGGACTGGGTGTTTCCTACAGCAACTTAATGACCAGCAGTTTAAGCACACTTTCATCAGAAGAGCTCTCAGACGGAAATGCATTGGTTAATACATCACAACAATTTATCGGAGCCATTGCAACTGCTTTGGTAGCCAACATTCTCTCTGTCTTTCAACACGCTCAAGGATTTAAAGAAGGCACTCAATTTGGGACATCAGTCATTCTACTCATGTTCTTCGTATTAGTAATTCTGGGACTCTTTGCAAGTTATTCTGCATTGAAAAATAAGAAAAAATAAAAAAAGAGCATTCCTGTGCTCTTTTTTTATTTATGTAAAACAATCTAAAGACCATCTAACTCATTATTAAAACTTAAGCCCAGACACTTTTTAATTTCGGTTTACATATTTTTATTTATGTAAATAATTATTATACTGTAGCATCCGATAATTTAAAGGTGACTAAAGTTTCTGCAGGATAGGCTGCCAACTGACTGGCGAAGCTATCGTCATCATCTTTTTTGACTTTAGCTTTAAGATTGATGCTTACCTTATAGTGTTCTTCGGATAAGATATCATAAAGTGAGCGGAGATCTGAAATGTCTTGGCTACTTGCCTTAGGCAATACCGTATATTTTGCATATTCGGAATCAAACCATGAACTTTCTTTCTCAAAATCGACGGGCGAATTTTCATTAATCTGAAGTTTGACAGTGATGCTGTAATCATAGCCTTGTTGCTCAATCATTTTAGCAATTTTTACCATATCTTCATAAGTTCCTGAAGCTTTGAGTTTCAACGTTGCTTTGTAAGTTATACCAGCAAGTTCAAAACTCTCCGCAATTTTAAATGGATCTTGTTCACTACCTTCTTTGTCTACTTGTGGCGGGAAAAAGTTAACTGAGATAGAATAACCTTCAGTTAGAAGTTGCTCATACTGTTTAATGACTTCTTCTGCTTCCAAGTCATCCATGTATTCATTAAATGTACGTTCTGTTAATTTATTGCTCTCAAGAGCTTCTTCTTTAGGGTATATTATTTTTACTTGATAAGTCATAAATGTATTATATCAAAAAAAGAGAGAGACTTGTTAATCACTCTGAACTTTTCTGCTTTTAGCTTTTTAATCTTTTCGTGTCACTTTACCATGCCATGACAGCATTCCCCCGGTCACGTTTGTTACGTTGTAGTTCATTTTTGAAAGTATTTTAGAGGCTTTTTTCGATCTCATCCCTGATTGACAAATCACAAAATACTTTTTGCCGGGTACTAGTGATGCACCAGAAACTTGCCCTAAAGGGATGTTTATAGCTCCTCTAATATGCCCTTTTTTATATTCATAAGGTTCTCGTACATCAATAACTTCTTCTTTTGTCTGATTATTTCTCAGATGTGTAGCAAGCTCTGTTGTTGTTATACTTTTAATTTTAGTAAATAATCCAAACATCAGTTCTCCTTACTGGCCAAACAACCGTCCCAAGCATTTGTACCGCCCAAGACATTAATAGCGTCGATATTATTTGCAGCGAGCCATTGTGTCACCTGTGCTGAGCGAGCACCCGATTGACAGATAATATAGCTTCCAACATTAACTTCGGCAATACGGTTTTCGAACTCACTCATGGGGAGATTACGTGCTGTTGGTACATGTCCAGCTTCATATTCATAAGCTTCTCGCACATCAATAATATCAGCTTTGTCCTTCATTACTTCTATTAATTCTTGCATTGTAATTGTTCGCATTTACTATTTCCTTTATTTTGTTTATAACACCATTATATACCCTATAGGGTATATAATCAAATTTAATGCTTCTATTAAAAAAGACATAGTTTTCTATGTCTTTTATTTTATCTCTTATTTTGTTGAAAATTTACGGCTGCACCTATGAGATTGGCTGAATTACGATAGTGGCAAACCTTAATCTCAGGCAAAAAAGGCGGTATTTCTAAAGTCTTAATTATTTTGTTCAGCTGTTTGTTAAGTTCTGGAACCAGCCACTCCGCTTGTGAAACTGCCCCACCTATGACAATGAGTTCAGGATCAAAAGCATACTGGAGATTATAAATACCTTTAGCAACATTAAATGTAAAGCGTTCCATCTCCTCTTGTGCAAGAATATCCTTTTCTTGCATAGCTCTCCTAAAGACTTCTTGACCTGTCACATTTGTATTACGCCGTTGATTGTAACGCTTTGCCATGTTTACTGCTGTTCCCAGTTCCGAAAAAGTATGTTTTTCATCCATCAACATAAAACCAAATTCACCACCAAAAAGATGTTTCCCGTGTTGAATTTTTCCATTGAGAACAACAGCTCCACCTACTCCTGTGCCAAGTACTAGAAAAAGTACATTTTTTAGATGCTTGGCTGCTCCAAAAGCAACTTCGGCAAGAGCAGCACAATTGGCATCATTTTCAATAGTCAAAGTTAAGCCTAACTTTTCTTCTAACGCGTGTTGGATATTAAAGCCGTGAATATAAAGCAATGCGCTGAATCCTTCAATATAGCCTGTTGATTGATTCACCGCTCCAGGAGAGCTCATCGCAACACCAGTAATATTTGTCCTCTCTTGTCTCATTTCACTCACAATATCCTTCAGACAGCTGTAATAATCTTCGAGATTATCGGGGGTTTGTTTCGACTTGACTTCTCCTAATTTCCCTTCAGAGAAAAGACTATATTTAATGTTGCTTCCACCAACATCAATTGTTATCAGTGCCATTATTTATCCTCTTTCAGTTTTTGTAACAGTGCTTCTTCAATGTCAACACTTGAGCTTTCTGAAACTTTACGATACCAATGTGCTGATTTTTTTAGTTTCTTGATTTGTCTGTGAATATCTAGAGAAATTAATCCATAGCGGTTTTTATAGGAATTACGCCAACTCCAGCAATCTATTGGTGTCCATGTATGATAACCTAAACAAGCTGAACCTTCGACCATTGCTTGGTGTAAATAGTAAAGATGTTCCGTCATAAATTGAATACGATAATCATCTTGGATAACACCACTTGTATCCTCAAAACGCGCTTCATTTTCAACACCCATTCCATTTTCGGAGATGAACCAAGGAATGTTATTATAGTCCTTTTGTATCGTTTTTGCTATTTTATAAATCGTCTGTGGGTGAATCTCCCAGCCTCTGTCTGCATTCATACGCACGCCTCTTTTGTTAAAGGATGCATAATATTTTTCAGGTAACCAATCCTGAGCCAAACTGTCACTTGAAAACTCTGGCTCTTGGACTCGACTTGGGTGGTAATAATTGACGCCTAAAAAATCCACGGTATTGTGCTTTATCACCTCAAGCTCTTCAGTAGTGCTTTCCCACAATACACCATCACGCTCTAAAATGTTAACGAGTTCTTGTGGGAAATGTCCTTTTACTGAAGCATCTAAAAACAGTTGGTTTTGCCATAAATCAGCAAAGTGAGCCGCTCTGAGGTTCTGTATTTCCTCGTCCTTAGCATAATTAGGCGTTAAGTTGAGAATGATCCCAATCTGAGCTTGGGCATTCTTATTAATTTTTCTAAATCTTTCAATCGCTAAACTGGAAGCTAACTGCAGATTATAGGCAACTTGAACTGCTTTTTTACCATCTTTAAGGTCGGGATAATGGAAACCTAAAAGATAGCCACATTCAACAACTACTATTGGCTCATTATGTGTAAACCACTCCGTTACTCGGTCGCCAAATAAGCGGAAACATTGCTCCGCAAACTGAGCAAAGAGTAGCGCCACTTTTTTATTTTCCCATCCGCCATATTTATGGAGAAGCTCTACAGGCAGATCAAAGTGATGTAAGTTCATCATGGGCCGAATTCCGGCAGATAAGAAAGTATCGATTACGCGGTTATAAAATGCCACTGCTTGAGGATTAGTCTTCCCAGTCTCAAAATCCTCAATAAGTCTGGACCACTGAATACTTGTTCTAATACTGTTGAGTCCAGCTTTCTGCATCAAACGGATATCTTCTTCGAAATCATTGTAAAAATTACTGGCAGTATCTGGACCAATTGAGCCCCAAAATCGTTCACTAAAATGATCAAAGTCATAATCAAAAACATTGTCGTGTTTTTTCTTGAAACGTCCTTCAGTTTGTGGACCACTTGTCGCTGCGCCCCACCAAAAGTCTTTTGGAAATTCTATTTTCATTATTCTGCTCCTTCTACTTTCCTTCTTCTCAAATAGAAGGATTTATACTTTTTCAAAAATAGACCCTAGAAAAAGTAAAATTTCCTAGAATCTCATCTATTTTTTATTCAAAAACGGAAGTCTACTTCATGAGTTGTAATTCATACATTGGGTCATATTGAGGACTTACACCGTCATTGGCAAAGTTATCGCTTGATCCAAGCAAGACTTTATTAACTTCATAAATTGACCGAGCTTGATTAATTCTATTTAAAACGGTTTGATAATTCTCTGCTCCTTGTCCAACACGCTCCCAATGATGTAGTGCTGTATTTTTTGTCTCTTGGAGAGTAAAGCCTTTGGCCTGTAAAATGGCTGTTTTCGTCCAAAGGAAGTTAGAAGGCACAATATGATTTAGATCAAAATTGTTATATGTTCTTCCATCACGGTCTAAGGCATAAAGAAACATGCCATACAGTTTATTTTCTGCTGTATATTTTGCTACTTTGTAAATATTACTTTCTTCGTAAGGTTCTTTAGCATCGTACCATCTATTACGGTCTTGCTCTTCCGGAAAGGCTAAACCAGGCATAAATTGTTCTTTTGGAGTTACCCCGGTATAATCTTTTATTGCTCTGGCTGTGCGTGTGTCATCTGACCCATATTGTTGGTAACCAAGATATGTAAAACTGTCAGCAACGTCTTTCAAAGGATTGAGATTGGAGCCATTTGTATCATAAACAAATACGGTTCCGTTCTTTGCGAGAGGCCCAATATATTTTGATAATGCTCGAATAACACCATTTGACAGAGCAATATCTGTAGTACTTGGATACGTTTCCATGTCAATATCTAAGCCATCAAGTCCGTATTGGCGTACATGCTCGTCTAACAATTGATTCGCATAAGCATCAAATTCTTCTGGGGTTGGAAAGTTGCCTGCATATGGAATTTTTAAAAGCTCTGAATAATCTATTGCCTTAGTCAACTTTACACCTCGAGCATGTAAGTTGGGGACATAAGACTTTTTAAGCTTTTCAAAAAAGGGGGCAGCGGCATCTTCTTGACCTTGAGGGACATAGCTAAAAACATTGACAATATCAATTCCATAAGGAATATCATCCATGCTTAACCAATTTTCGTCTGTAAGGCTGGTATTGACACCTTTCATTTCCTTATCACGCCATGCACGGTAGTAGACCATAGTTTTCGCTTGCTGGCTGTCTTCTTGTGCCTGCGCAGAGATTGGACCAAAAATAAGCATACCAAGTCCAACTGTAAGCAAACCCAAAATATAGCGTTTCATTTTTTTCATCTTGCCTCCTCCTTAAGAAAACATTTTTAAAAATTTTATTTGTTTTGACTAAACTTTAAGTACCGAAAAACCAATTGACAATAGGTCATGTTTGACCAAGAGAACCATTCGCGAGTGTAATTATTCGGATTGTCCACATCAATCCCCTCATGGCACTGGCCAGTTCCTCCATCTGCGGCAACGATTGTCTCTATCTGTTTTTTCATTTTGTCTATATCGTTTGTTGTCAATCCTTCCATAGCTAAAGCTATTGGCCATACATACCGTGGCGGCGTATGTGGGCTACCGATGCCATGCAAATATCGTCCCACATAATAATAAGGATTTTCTTCACTTAAGCATTTTTCTCTCGTTTTTGTATAAAGTGGATCTTCTGCTTCACAATAGCCGAGGAAAGGCAGGGAAAGTAGACTTGGTACATTTGCATCATCCATAAAGAGTTGTTTACCTAAACCATCAACCTCATAGGCATAATAAGGATTTTTTTCAGACGTAACTAGACCATAAGTTTGAATTCCTTCTGTTATTTCTTCTTGAAGTTTCTTTATTTTTCTTTTTAATCTTGGAGAGTGATGCTCCGGAAACAGCTCTAGAAGTTGACCCAAAACCACTAAGATAAAGCAATTCCCTGGAATAAAATAACCGTACTTACACGCATCATCACTCGGTCTAAAGGCGCTCCAGACCATACCTGTATAACCAATTGGTTCTCCACGTCCTTCATGAGATAGTGTATCGGATGGCGGGCAATTTGTTCTTTTAAAAATATAGTCTGAGCTTTCATGATGTTGCTCCGTAATAAAAGTGTCGAGAACAAGTTCAACTGTTGCCCAATAATCTTCCTTAAGGTGTTCGCTATAGCCTGTATGCTTGTAGAGTTGATAAGCCAGGAATAATGGTGCACACAAGGAGTCAATCTCAAATTTTCTTTCCCAGACTAAAGGCGATATTTGAACATTAGAGACATCTTGACTATAGTGATTGTCTGTTGGTTCTTTATTAAAAGCATTGGCATAAGGGTCATGATTAATATAGCGTAATTGTTGCCTCAACACACCGTGAACCAAAGATGTTATCTCCGGAATAGAATCCGCCATTTCCAAATATGGGAGTATTTGAAAGGTAGAATCTCTTAACCACATTGCCGGAATATCACCTGTGGCCACAAATATTTCCCCATTTTCACGTACTGAAACGGTGTTTGAAATAGTATCCACTATGGCATCTTGAAAAAGTGATGTAGCTCGGTCATCCCATAGACGAATTGTCTCTGCATGTTTTTGAATCTTGGAGATTAACTCTTCTTGTTTTATCAACTCCTTTGTCCTCCTACTATTTTTTGAAAAAGATACCATAAGTTCTAATTTCACCTGGTCTAAATTCTTCCATTATGAGCTCTTCGGCAGAATCTTCAAGATTGCCAATAATTTTACCTTCCAAGTTTAACAGCTTAATTGTTGCTGGATCTTGAAGTTTGATGATTCCCGGCATATCTTGGGCAGTATCACAGGGATTATAGAGCCGTAGTTGTATTCCTCTTTGATCGATACAAGTTTCCATGCTGCTGAAGGCTACTTCACTATTTGCTAAAGCTATTACCTGTTGCTCTTTTAATTCTAGCTTCTTCTTGTTTATAGGGAAATATTCTATTGGTGTGCTAAAACGATTGATTGTCTGTGTTTGGTAATATATATTTTCCTGTGTAGTGAGTAGGTATTGATTTTGGAGAGCTGCAGCATTAAAATCAGTGTCTATCACGATATTTCCTTCAAAGAAAACTTCCCCTAAAAGTTGGCTATCAGGTGTTTCAACCTCTCTGGTTTGCAAACCAGAAGCATCTCCTGGTCGTCTTTGTGTATCTGGTCTTCCTAGGTAACCCACGCCTCTAAATATGGTAATGGCAAGCTCTTGCTGCTCCTTATTAAGAACTTGGAAATCTTTTGTTCCTTTACTTAAGAAACTCCAGCTTGTCTTCGTATCATGAAGATTGGCGAAGTGAATCATCGGACGCATGCTTGTGGGTTCTTCTTTATATCCTCTTGCTCGCCAATCTTGCAAGTGCTTTTCTTCAATCGGTCGATTGATAATACCAAAAGGTGTATCACTGGTCGAAAACTCAGACTGAACATCTGTTTTAAGTACTAGGCGTAAACGATGATCAAGCACTTGATTATTCACATTTAGTCTAAGCTGAATCCGATTATCCTGCTTATTAAGCTCTAAAGTTAATGTATATGTGACCTGTCCATCAAGTTGTTGTGCTTTCCGTGATGCTAGGTTATAAGGAAGGTTCCATTCGCCTTCTACAATTATTCGGCTTAGTAATTTTCCTTGTTCCACATGAGAAGTTTGACTGTTATTAAAGTTCAGATTTAAGATCCAATCCGCAAAGGCTGGTGAATAATCGTAGGTATCTCCTTCATCTCCTCCATCTTCAAAAGATAGAAAATCTAAATATTTTTTACCGTTCTTCTTAAGCCAAAGATTGAACTTTCCCTCGGTAAACTCAATCTGATAAAAATCATTTTCAATCCTTGTTGCCTTTAGCAGTGTTTGAGCCTTTTCTTCCTCGGCACTAACATGATAATGCACATAGCCCATGGCTGGTAAAGTGCATTCTACTGCTATTGTACTAACATAGTAAGATTCATCAAGCATTTCCTCAGGATTTCTGCGAAGCAGTGCTGCATTTTCCATTACTTGCTCAATAATCTCAAAAGCTACCTTCTCTCCCCTGTCGTCAGTGAGTGAAAAATGTTTATTTTGTGTAGAAAGTTTGACTTTCTTTATCACTTTAAGCTCAAAAGGAAGAGGATTCCACATGAAAAGACTGTCTTCTTGATTCCTATTTAGTGAAATACTTAATTTTCTGAGCAAGTAGTCCATACAAGACTGAGCTTCCTGTAGGCCATTTATCCCACGCATATAGATATCGCGGTTAGTTTTATCACTATTACAACCACCAGCACTGTCGTGTGCTTGACCGCGGCTTACTATCTTCCACAAGCTATCTATTAGACCTTGTTTAACAGGAATGCCATAACGTGCAGCTAAAACAGACATTGGTTCTAACTGATAAGTTAGGAGACGCTCAAGTTGATCATAGACTTGTTTTAAGTCATAACGTGATGAATAAATACCACGGTGAATTTTGGAATCTATTGGCTCAATAAACTCGCCCTTGATATCTAGAAATTCTTGGGCATCTTTTTCGAGTGCCTTGAAAAATTGCGGGTAGTTACTTTCAATAAACACTGTTGATTCTTCAATTTCTTGATTTGCCTTATCGATCCTTGTTTTTAAATTAAAATCAACTGCACGCTGATCCCCTCCCACCGGTAAAAGATGCGCGTTGCTATTTGTATGTGTTGATATTCTTTCAACCAGGTCTGAAAAATCATTCTTTTCTACTAAATCAACTCCCGCATAGTAACCATTTTTAATATTGGCTGTCAGTACTTTTGAACCATCATTACTTGACCAATAAAAGTAGCGCGTATTCGCTTCATTCGGCATTCCGCGCCAAAAAAGGGCATGTTGGATATCAAAGCCATGATAGATTTTCGGCATGTCTTGACTTTGTCCGAAAGAATCTGGCAAGTAGCCAATTCTCATAGCGCTGCCTAGTTCTTCTGCTTCACGAATACCAATACGTAGATTTCTCACTATTGATTCCCCAGAAGTTGTCATTTCATCAATTTGTGTGAACCAAGGTCCGACGAAGAGTCTGCCCGCCTGGACAAATTTTTTCAGCTGTTTTTCTCTTTCAGGAAAGAGACTGAGATAATCTTCGACAATTGACATTTGACCATCTAAAGTATAAAAATCCAACTGATTACTTTCCAAAGCTTCTAAAACTTCATCCATGTGAAAAATAAATTGCACACGTGCTTCTTGTCTTGTAAAATACCATTCAAAATCCCAGTGAGTATGTGCAACAGTATATACTTTTTTCATGGGTACTTTCCTCTATTTCTTATTTAAATTCTATTCTGCACTGAGCATTGCTGCTTGTTCAGCACGTTCTTGTTTTTGGTTAAGAATTACAAACGGTGCATATAAAACAATGTCTAAGACAACCAAAACAAGGGTCAATATAACCGGACTAATATGGAAGGCTCCTAAAACCCAGGTACTGATAAAGATAGGTTCATTTCCTGAATTCAGGACGACCAGAGGAACAACCCAGCCAATAGATGTTACAATATAAGCGATAACAGCGTTAATCATTGGGACAAGCACCCAGGGGATAAACATTAACGGATTAAGAACGATAGGAAGGCCGAAGATAACCGGTTCATTTATCCCAAAACATCCAGGTATTAAAGCAAGTTTTGCCACTTCACGTTCTTTTTCGCCTTTCTTCGTAAAGATAAGCATCGCGATAATTAAACCAAAGGTCGCACCTGAACCACCAATCATGGCATATACGTTGGTCATTGTATTTGGCGCAATAGAAATGCCAGCAAAACTTTGTGTTTCAGCAAATTTTGCTACATTTTCTAAGAAAATAGGGAGCCAGAAAGCTGATACGACACCCCAAACGATATTGAAACCATGAAGGCCGAGGAACCATAAGATTTGTTGGAGTAGAATAACGATGAGAATGGCAGGTAATCCCGTACCTACTGTTAGCAAAGGCTTAATAAGTACTTCAGAAATCATTTGTAGTAATGACACATAACCCAATGATTGTAGGGCAATCCGAATTGCGCCAAAGATTAACAGTACACCACTAATCGGAATTAATGAGAAGAAAGAATCAAATACATTTTGTGGCACATTGCCGGGCATTTTGATTGTAAATTTACTTCGTGTAAATCGTGCAAATAAAGCCACGGCAATTAAACCAACGATGAGGGCTGTAAACATCCCTTCATAGCTGAAAAATGAGGTTGAAAAACCTTCAACAATATCCGCTTTCGGATCCAAATAATTAACGTTATTGGGTACCATCACGAAATATGCTGCAAAGGCTAGCAAAGTTGCAATGATTGGATTAAGTTGGCTGTTTTTTTCATTTCTTTTGAGCTCGAAAGCATAAGAATATGCTGAAGAAAAGACCACAATAAGCGCAACAATACCTAAGGTCGCATTTCCGATATAACCAAACAGATTACTGATATTCGTCAATAAAGCATTATGAATATCTTGGTTTTTAATAAGGGCATCAAGCTGCATTTTGATCAGATTAGAGAAGGAACCTACAACCGTGAACGGTATTGTCCTTACAAAGGCATTTTTAATGGCCTGTAAAATCGTATTCCGCTCCACCCAAGCAGATACTTTTAGTAATGGTTCTTGAAACTTCTGCACATCAATTTTCATAATACGCACTTCCTTTTTCTTTTTTTAGAAGCCACTTCCATCAAAAAGAAACCGCTTCCGTTTTTTATTATATACAATTTTTTAAAATTTGTAAAGATGAATATAAAATTAATGTAGACAAATCATAGAAAATGTTATATAATATATATACAAATCATAAAAAGCGAGGTATACAAATTGTACAAATACCGTGAAATCTACGCTGACATCAAACGAGACATCCTGACCAACCATTATCGAGCGGGAACGCTTCTCCCTACACAAGAATTCTTTGCTGAAAAGTATAATGTGTCACGCATTACTTTAAAAAAATCTCTCACTTTATTAGAAAACGAAGGCTTAATCTTTAGTAAACAAGGCTCCGGAACTTATATTCGTCCCAGAGTGGAAGAAACCACAGAGCTTCTACCTTTAGATTTACCAATTGGTGTAACTTATTCGCATCGTGATCAAGAGATTAAAAGTAAAATACTCTTTTTTGATGCGCGTTTACCTTCTACAGAAGAGCAAAAGCATCTTCTATTGAATAAAACAGATCCGGTTTACGAATTTAAACGTCTTCGTATTTTGAATGGCAAAGCTTATAGTTTTGAACATGTTGTCATGCCAAGTTATATCGCTCCCATCACCGAAGAAATCTTAGAAGGCTCTGTCTATGACTATCTGGGACAGGAAGCAAAACTACAGTTAGTAGATGCTAAACGTGTCATTTACGCCGATCAAGCCGATGAGGAAGTGAGCAAAAATTTGCAGATTGAACGTCATTCGCCCGTCCTCGTTATTGAGCAAACTGCTTACGACCAAAAAGGACATGCTTTTGAATTTTCTAAATCCTACTTTATCAGTAACCAAACCAAATTTGCACTTGATATTCATCTCAAAAAGAACTAAAGCGATTAAAAAGCCACAAATTTAAAAATGTTTGTGGCTTTTTAATCTTCATTTGTAAACAATGCCCTCATTAGGCCGCCCTTATATTATTGAAAAATAAATAAGGACGTGCTATAATGTTCTTGTTATAATATAAGGAGAAACTCAGGTGTTAAAACTAACAAAAAATGAGCAGGATTATCTTAAGGCTATTTATACCTTGGAACGTGCGGGAGATGATTCAGCTGTCAGTATACAACTTATTGCAAAAAAATTATCTGTTGCTGCGCCTAGTGCAACTGAAATGATTAAAAGATTAGCAAAAAAACAACTTGTAGACTATGCACCATATCGTGGTGTAAATTTATCAGAGCAAGGCAAGGTTCAGGCTCGCTTTATTATTAAAAGCCATCGTGTTTGGGAAAGTTTCTTAGTGGACAAACTTGGCTATTCTACAGAGGAAGTTCATGATGAAGCTGAAAATTTAGAACACGCCTCTTCGCCAAAGCTTGTGGAATACCTCTATGCTTTATTAGATTATCCTGCTGTTGATCCACATGGTTCAACCATTCCTTCAGAAGTGTTTTGGAAAAAAAATAAAGTAGAAATTCCGCTAAAGCAAGCTGAGGAAAACAAAAGTTACTATATCACGACTTTAAACGAGGAAGCACAAGCCTTCTTTGAAAAGTTAAACATTAACATCCCGCACTTTATTCAGATTATTGAGCGGCTTCAGGATGGATCAATTATTCTAAAAGAGGACAATGGCCAAGTTTCGGTTATTCCTCAATTTTTACAAGAAAAAATCTTACTAATGCAAAGAACTGGAACCGTTGCTTCTGCTTTAGAAAACGAAAACACCTAGACATTTTCTCTTATATTAACAGTAATATTAAAAAACAATGTTGAATATAGTTCAACTTAGAGAAGGTAAAAATGAATGATTTTAAAAATCAACCACATAAGTTGATTTATCATACAAACGGAAAGTCTCTCCAAGAGATTAACGGCACAGTAAAAGTTCCAAAAGATGGTAAGTTTTTTAGGACACTTCTTGCATATTCAGGACCTGGAGCTTTAGTGGCTGTGGGTTACATGGATCCGGGAAACTGGTCAACCTCAATCACAGGTGGACAAAATTTTCAATATTTATTGATCTCTGTCATTTTGATGTCAAGCCTAATTGCTATGCTCCTTCAGTACATGTCAGCAAAACTTGGGATTGTTAGCCAGATGGACCTCGCCCAAGCTATCCGTGCACGTACCAGCAAAACTTTAGGAATCATCCTATGGATACTTACAGAGCTTGCGATTATGGCAACAGACATTGCAGAAGTTATTGGTGCAGCAATCGCACTGTATTTACTTTTCGATATTCCCCTTATTCTAGCGGTCTTCATTACGGTTTTTGATGTCTTTTTACTCTTGCTCCTCACAAAAGTAGGTTTTAGAAAGATTGAAGCTCTTGTTGTGTGTCTAATATTAGTGATTTTATTTATTTTCACCTATCAAGTTGCTTTGTCTAATCCCGATTGGAAAGGAATTGTTGAAGGTTTTATTCCAAATACACGGACCTTTGCTACTTCCCCTTCTATTGCAGGAATGACACCTTTAACAGGAGCTCTTGGTATCATTGGGGCAACTGTAATGCCACATAATCTCTATCTCCATTCTTCAATTTCACAAAGTCGTAAAATTGACCATGATGACGATAAAGATATCGCTCGAGCTGTTCGTTTTTCAACTTGGGATTCTAATATCCAATTGAGTTTAGCTTTTGTTGTTAATTCGCTATTGCTCATTATGGGTGTTGCTGTATTTAAGACAGGTGTCATTGACGACCCTTCATTTTTTGGCCTTTACGATGCCCTTTCGACACCAGATTTATTAAGTAATGGTGTACTTGCGGATGTTGCTAAGACAGGTGCTTTATCTACCTTATTTGCCGTAGCTTTACTGGCTTCTGGGCAAAATTCGACAATCACGGGGACTTTAACAGGACAAATCATAATGGAAGGATTTATCCATATGCGGATGCCAATGTGGGCGCGTCGTCTAATCACGCGCTTACTATCTGTCGTTCCTGTCTTGATTTGTGTTACGATGACACGTGGCTACAGTCTAAAAGCACAGCATGAAGCCATTAACAATCTCATGAATAATTCGCAAGTCTTTCTTGCATTTGCACTGCCCTTCTCCATTATTCCTCTTCTAATGCTTACAAATAGTAAAAATGAAATGGGTAAATTTAAAAACAATTGGATTGTTCAACTCTTTGGTTGGTTCTCTGTCATTGCGTTGACTTACCTTAATCTTATTGGTCTACCAGACCAAATTGAAAGTCTATTTCCTAAGAATCTTGCCTATCTTGCAGATGGAACCGCAATTCTACTTATTGTTTTAGTAATTGCTTTACTCATTTGGACTATATTTGAACTTTACCGAGGCAATAGAAAACTCTCACTGCTTAATCAAAAACTATCAGATTCATAAATAAAAAAAAGCTATCACCGATAGCTTTTTTTTATTTAACCATTACTTGGTAAGAAAGGGATGATTGACTCAGCAAAAGCCTCCATATTACGGCTTTGAATCATGATTTTACCACGACCTTTAAATTTGTTGACAAGCCCTTCACCAGTTTTAAAACCAAAAGTTCCAGAAGCGACTTCGATTGAATAATCAAGCGTTTTGCTCCATGCAAGGACGTGATGATTGTCCACGATATATTCTTCTGTACCATCTAATTCAATTTCGACAATATCACCATAGCCATTAACTAACATACGGCCACTTCCTTGTGTTTCCATAACATACAGACCACCAGTTCCACCAAGAAGAGCTCCACTTAGTTTTTGTCGTTCCATCGTATAGTGAACATCCCCATCACTTGCAAGGAAGGCCCCTGTATTCAAACGCCATTGTTCTTGACCAATATTAAGTTCTTTCACAGCACCCGGAGTAGCTGGCGCCAAAGTGATTTGACCATTAGCACTGCTTGATTTGACTTTAGTGATAAAGAAACTTTCACCACTTGTTATTGAGCGCCCAAGAGCTTTCAAGGCGCCACCAATACCACCTCTCCCATTGCTATTCATCTTACCTTCAAGCGTAACTGAAGGGTTGTGGTAAACCATTGCTCCTGACTCAATCTGAATTTCTTCCTTATCTTGCAGGGTAACATGTACAAGTGGAAAAGCTGATGTTGAGCTCAATTGATATTCCATAAATTTGGGCCTACTTTCTCATTTTTTCTAATTATAACATAAAATTAAAGAGAGTAAAAAGCCTCTTGCTCAGGTCAAGAAACTTTTTACTCTCTTTATCTATAATCAATAGTTTGAATTGTTTTGCCTTGATCATCGGTAAGATTCACAACAAGTTGAGGATGATTTACCCCAGAAGCTTTCATTGATTCTAAAACTTTATCGGCAACTTTTTCTATCTGATCACCATTTGTTGCTAAGATGCTGTGAGATAGGAAGCCGTTCATTTTAGAGGAACTTACTGTATATTTTACTGTCTGTCCATCTGTTGTGGCTTGGGCTGAATCAATAAAACCTTGCGAACGACTCACAATATTGCTGGCATTTTGATTCAGTGTTGAGACAATCGCTTCTGGACTGGCTGGAGCAATATTTCCTGAAGCATCAGTCAAACTTTCTGAATAGGGAATAACTTTCGACAGAAGATTATCCGTATTATTGGCAATTGCATAACGCCCAAGCAAAACAAGACCTCCCACAAAAAGCGCAAGCACGATAATAAGCCCAACAAGAAAACCAATTAATCTTCTCAAAATTCCTTTTTTATTTCTTTTTGATCTTCTTGAAACCATAATCTCCCCTTATCTGTGAGCAACTTATAAACGGCCGTCTGTCACAAAGACATTTTAAATTTAATTATTATTTTTTATTTTACAGTACTTTTCTTAAGCGAAAGTTATTATAAAAAAGCCTTAAGCCTTTTTATTGATTTTGTAGTTGTAAAACTTGCGCGTTATTGATTTCTTTAAAGAGTTTGTTGCTTGTTTCTTTTGAGATAGTTTCCGATTTCACCTGATCCAGTACATACTGATATTCAAGTTGGAAAGCTTCAATAAGTAGTTCGTTAGGCACGATTGTTTCTTCTTGAATTTCATTTCGCATACGGTAATGTCTATTTTCGAAGACTCGCTTCACTTCTTCAATGTCGCTGAAATCAGTAACCTTCTTCTCAAATCGTTCTCTTTCAAGACGATTTAATTTTTCCATTGTGGCCTCATAAAGAACATCCTCTAAATGCCCAAGTTCATTTCTTACGGCTATGAATTCTTGCATCTCACTTTGATCAGCTCCACGTAATCGACTTCTTCTCGAAAACATTCTTCTAATTTTTTTACTCATGGCGCGCTTGCTGCTATTCTCCAAGTAAATTCTGAAGTAGTCAATAGCTTTCGCTGAAAAATTTTCTTGAATATCTGAACTATCCAAAAATGCTTCTTGCCAGGTCACAATGTTTTCTAAGAGTCGACTACTCTTATTATGATCAGGAATTTGCAAACCTTTTTGTGATTGCAATTGCTTTGTTAAGCTACTGCGCACCTTACTGTCCTCTATCACTTGCATCATATGTAAAATAGCATAGTCAACCATATCATTTCGAACACTATCAATGTCGTCTGAACTTGCAGCTTTCATTGGTGACAAGAGTTTAGGCAAGATAAATGTAGGCACGATAAGGCTGAGCAAAATGACAATCGTTGCCATACTAATAATAATCTCTCTGTTCTCAGTGCTCAAAATAGCAGTATTTAGGGGTAAAGAGAAGGCCATTGCTAATGTCATTGTTCCGTGTGCTCCTGATAGAGCAAAAATAGTGGAGTCTTTACCGCGCTCTTTCTTATCGTTTGAGAAGAAATGTTCGATAGAACGATTACCTCTTTGATTAGTCCAGAATTTTCGTATAAATAACATCAGCACGTAAACCAAAGCACTGATAAAGAAGAGTATAACAGCTTCTTCTAAGCCTAAGGATTTAAAGATATCCCAAATACCAAAGAGACTTACTCCTAATAAAATAAAGACAAAATTGTTGAGAATCCCACTCAGTATTTCCCAGATGGTATTATTGGTGAGTTGAACATTGGTCGACGTAAGTTTAAGCATATCGCCTTCAAAATTATGAATTAATCCTGCAGCAACAACTGCAAGTACTCCAGAGGTGCCAAAATGCTCAGCAAGCAAATAAAGAGCAAAAGGCGTTAAAATAGAAATCGGAATAATCGTCGCTTCTGGATTTGTTGCCCGAAGATTAATCGCAATGCGAATACGAACTAAGAAAGTCCCGACAATTAATCCAATAAGTATTCCCCCAATGGAAACAAAAGCAAACTGGCCAAGTCCTCTCCAAATACTAAAATGACCACTTTCCAGCACCGAAAGCCCCAAACTTAAGAGGACCAAACCTGATGCATCATTGAAAAGAGATTCAAACTCGACAGCTTCATTTACGCCTTGTGGCATTTTTTTACCCGCAATAATAGATTTAACAGCAACAGAGTCTGTTGGCGTAACAATTGCAGCAAAACAAATTGCCAAGGGGAAAATCCAGCTGCCCATAATATTTGTGGTCAATGCTGCAACAAAGAGTACAGTTACAACAGCTAAAGTAATGGAGAGAAAGAATATTCCTCTGAAATTTTTTCTAACTTCTTTCAAAGATGTTTTACTGCCTTCATTAAACATTAAAGGTGCAATAATTAACATCATGAAAAACTCTGGCTCCAACTCAAAATGCCTAAACTCTGGTAAGAAACTCAGAAGAATTCCTACTCCGATCAAAATAAAGGTTTCAGATATTTTTGGGAAAAATTCTTTGATTACATTTGCCGCAATGACCCCAATCAACATTACAGCTATGAAACTAACGGCTGACATAAAACACCTTTTCTAATTTTTTCTATTTCTTTAGTATATCACATACTCCGTCATACAAACAATCCTCCTGTGTGAAAATTAAAAGCTAGGAATAATTATTCCTAGCTTTTCTTTATTTTTTCCTTGCAGAAACAATCAACATCATCGGGCGTCTCAGCTCATCATGCATTTCTTCAAATACAAGCATTTGTTCAGGTGGCTGAGGTTCAATCACATGTTGAAGTTCAAAGCCAAGTTGTAGCAATATGTTGAGATATGTGGTTAAAGTTCGATGATATTTAGTTACTTCTTCTCCTAAGAAGGACACCTTACGTTTTCCCTCATAGAAATAATTGTCTACAGGAAAGTACTCTTTTTTTCCTTTTGCATCATAAATCCAATCTTGCAGGCCAGATGCAGTAAAAAGAGGATGTTCTACCGAAAACACAAACTGACCGCCCGTAGTTAAGCACATGTATATGTTGGAAAAAAGCATGGGCAAATCTTCAATGTAATGTAAGGCTAATGAGCTCAGAACCACATCAAAAGAATCCAGTTCAAGACATAAGTCCTCCATAGCGATACATTGATAAGTTATTTTCTCATCTGAGTTTTTACTTGTCGCTCTTTCCAGCATTTTACTCGAAATATCTGTGCCTAAGACATAAGATGCTCCATTTTCAACAGCATATTTGCAGTGCCAACCATATCCACAGCCAAGGTCCAAAACTTTTTTGTTGTGAAAATCAGGTAAAATATTTCGTAGCTCTGACCATTCTCCGGCAGCTTCTAACCCTGATTTTGAACGCTCCATTTGAGCATATTTTGAAAAAAATTCTTGATTATTATATTTGTTTTCTTTCATTTGTTATTCTCCCATGTAAATTTTATTTATACGTTTACATGGGTAGAAACAATTTTTTGAGCAATAATTCCTTCTGACATTATTTTTACTCCTTTGTTTTTTATTATAACATGGACCTTTTTAAAATTCTATGAGGCTTCATGCATTCGAATAGCCCGCAGTGAGGGAAGGATACTTAAAAGGATAATTATTCCCATAAATATAGCCATGCCAATATTCCCATAGAGTGCTGACAGCGAAACCAAAACACCTGAGAGTACGGAAGCGACTGGCTGAGTCACTGAAAAGGCGCCCGTATAAGTCCCAACATGATCACCTTCCATCAGGTCGGCTCTCAAAGCTTGAGAGAAAGGTACAAGAATCATTTCGCCCAAAGTAGCAACTACTGCTGCTGTAACTTCCCAGCTTAAATTATGACCTAAAAAGGCAATAATAAAACCTAAACCTTGGAGAAAAATTCCTAATGTAATCCCTGTGCTCCGCGACCAATTTTTAGTAAGTTGATTCATTTTACTCATAAAGAGTACGATAATCAAGGTATTGATCAATAGGAAAAGTGTCAACATCCGTTGACCATAAAGTTCCAACCCTAAAATTCGTGTTGTTGAGAAACTGTCACTTAGATGTACTGGCAAATAGTAATCAATTTGATTAAAAATCATCGCAATAAAAACCGAAGCAAATAAATAAGACATAAAGATGCTGTCTTTAGCCACAAAGAAATAAGCTTTTATAATATTTGGTGCTTTCTTTTGATGTTCTTGATGCGGGTCAAAAGACTCATCAATCCAAAACAAGACAACGACAAAACTCAAAATTTCTTCAATAGTGATCACCAGCAAAAGCCAGACCAAATAATCACGGAAAAACCAACCAGAAAGTCCCGAACCAATCATAATAGCAAAATTGATAATCCAGTATTGAATACTGTAGACTGTTCTCCGGTTTTCACTTGTTGTTAAATCAACAATCATCGCTTGGCTGGCTGTATTAAAAAAGCCAAAACCAAAATTCACGATTAAAAATCCGAAAAAAGTTGTCCAAGGGTTGAAGTAAAATCCCGAGTTAGAAAAAGTTGCCAGTGCTGCTCCAACTGCAGTTACTGCAGTTGAAAAAAGCATGACAGGCCGACGACCTTTTAAATCTGTCAAATGTCCCGCATAAAGGCCAACCAAAAAAACCATAATAGAGCTCACAATAAGCAAGAGTCCTGTGATACCAGCACCCATATATTTATTATAGTAAATTGTCATGGAGCCACCAACTGTACTAAAGCATAGTGCTCCTAAAAAATTCATCACTAACCTAATTTTAATGGTCGGATGAAGTCCCCAAAATTCTTTCATATTCTTCTCCTTGAATAAAATAGCAAACAAAAAAAGACTTTCCTTTAATGTTTGGAGCTTTGTCGCTCAAACTTCCATGGAAAGCCTTTATCCTTGACCTTATTTCTGTTTATGAAAACCAGAGTGCTATTTCTCGCTCTGCAGATTCCGGTGAGTCTGATCCATGGACAATATTTTTAATGGCTTTACCTTTTTCAGGTGATTGAGCAAAATCTCCACGAATAGTCCCTGGTTGAGCTTGACTAGGATTAGTTGTCCCCATCATTGTGCGCCAGCAAGAAATAGCTTCTACACCAGATATCACACCAACAACTACTGGTCCAGAAGTCATATAACTACGAATATTTGGATAAAAATCTTTATCAACTAATGCTTCGTAATGCTTGTCAATCAAGTCTCCATTTGGAGCAGAACGTCGCTCTAGTTTTTCTAGCTGAAAACCACGCTGCTCGATTCGTTTCAATATTTCACCTACAAGACCACGTTGAACGCCGTCAGGTTTAATAATAAAGAAAGTTTTTTCCATGATTGACTCCTCCTATATATCGTGTTTATATTTTACATCTAAAAGCTATAAGTTGTCAAGAATTATCTGTAAATTTCGACAAAATACTATTTTTATATACAAAAAGCCCGAGATAACGCGGGCTTTTCTCTTTTTCTTCAATTATTCTTCGATGGGTAAGATATCAAAGTCAATTTTATTATCGACAAGTTTGACAAGAACTTTAGTTTTTGGTGGAATTTTACCTGCTATAATTAATTTAGCAAGTGGATTTTCAATAACTTTTGTCAAGTAACGTTTTAATGGACGTGCACCATAAGCTGGTTCATAAGCATTTTCTGCAATCCATGCTTTGACTTCTTCACTGAGTTCTAGTTCAACAGACATTTCTTCAAGACGTTGTGTCAATTGACCGGTCATCTTCACAATAATATTTTTAATATTATTCAATGACAATGGTTTGAAGAGAATAGTATCATCAATACGGTTAAGGAATTCTGGTTTGAAGTGCATCCGCAATTGTTTCATCACTTCTTCAGTTGTTTCTTCAGATATTTCACCTTGATCATCAACATTGTCTAGCAAATATTGTGATCCGACATTTGATGTCATAATCAAAACAGTATTCTTGAAGTCGACCAAAACGCCTTTTGAATCCGTCAAACGACCATCATCCAAGACTTGCAACAAGATATTGAAGACATCTGGATGTGCTTTTTCAATTTCGTCCAACAAAATAATTGTATATGGGTTACGGCGCACAGCTTCAGTCAGTTGACCACCTTCATCATAACCAACATATCCTGGAGGAGCTCCGACAAGACGGGATACACTGTGTTTTTCCATATATTCACTCATGTCAATACGAACCATGTGTTCTTCGGAGTCAAATAAATTTTCGGCCAAGGCTTTAGCTAACTCTGTCTTACCAACACCTGTAGGTCCTAAGAAAAGGAAGGAACCTAAAGGACGATTAGGGTCTTGAATTCCTGCTCGAGCACGAATAATAGCATCAGACACAGCTTCAACTGCCTCATCTTGCCCTACTACACGTTGATGAAGAGTTTCTGGTAAATGAAGGAGTTTTTCACGTTCACCTTCCACCAGTTTTGTCACAGGAATACCTGTCATACGGCCTACAACTTCCGCAATTTGTTCTTCAGTGACAGATTCTTGAACAAGACTGAGATCATCTGATTTTGCTTTGCTTTCAAGCTCTTTCAGTGATTGTTCAATTTCTGGAATTTTACCGTAACGTAAGGCCGCTGCTTTTTCAAAGTCACCTTCATTTTGTGCTTCTTCTAATTCATGGCGTGCACGTTCCAGTTCATTCCGTTTATCAGAAATATTGCCCACTTCTTTCTTTTCAGCTTCCCATTGGGCTTTAAGTTGATTGTTTTCTTCACGAAGTTCTGCAATTTCTTCACGAATGATATTTAAACGTTTCTTCGAAGCATCATCACGTTCTTTTTTGAGCGCTGCTTCTTCAATTTCCAACTGCATCAAGCGGCGGTTTGCTTGGTCGAGTTCTGTTGGCAGAGAATTCATTTCAACACGAATTGTTGCGCTGGCTTCATCGACTAAGTCAATCGCTTTATCTGGCAAGAAACGGTCTGTAATATAACGATCAGAAAGTGTTGCTGCTGCAACCAATGCGTTATCGTGGATTGTTACACCGTGGTGAATTTCAAAACGTTCTTTCAAACCACGCAGAATGGAAATAGTATCTTCAACTGTTGGTTCAGTAACTAGAACTTTTTGGAAACGACGTTCCAAAGCTTTGTCTGTTTCCATATATTTACGGTACTCGTCCAAAGTTGTTGCACCAATTAAATGCAATTCACCACGTGCAAGCATCGGTTTCAAAAGATTACCAGCATCCATTGAACCTTCAGTCTTACCAGCACCGACGATCGTGTGTAACTCATCAATAAAGAGAATAATTTGTCCGTCAGACTTTTTAACTTCATTCAGTACTGCTTTCAGACGTTCTTCAAACTCACCACGATATTTAGCACCTGCAATAAGTGCCCCCATATCCAAAGAGAATACTGTTTTATCTTTTAGATTTTCAGGTACATCTTTACGGACAATACGTTGCGCAAGTCCTTCAACAATGGCTGTTTTACCTACACCAGGTTCACCAATTAGAATCGGGTTATTTTTTGTTTTACGTGATAAGACACGAATAATATCACGAATTTCTTCATCACGTCCGATTACAGGATCTTGTTTTCCTGATTTCACTTGAGCAACAAGGTCGACGCCGTATTTTTCAAGTGCTTTATATGTATCTTCAGCATTTTGGTTTGTCACTTTATCACCTCCTCGTAGGTTTTCAATTGCTAATTTCGTTTTTTCTTTATTCATTCCATGGCTAACCAGATATTCTGTTAAAGGATTTTTCTTTAACTCAAAAAGGGCCAAGAGTACAATTTCAGTTGAGAGATATTCATCACCCATATCTTTGGCAATCTTATCTGCTGCATTGAACAGATTAAAGAGATCTGCGCTAATATTTTGACCATAGGTAATATTGCTACCTTCAACAGAAGAAATCTTGTCTATTTCTTTTTCAATAATTTTTGTAAATTCTTCAATGTTAATTTCTGAATCTTTGTAAAAATTAAAGGCAAAACTGTTCGGTTGCACAAATATTCGCCATAAATGTGGAATTTCAATCGCTTGATGATGGCGAGTCTGCGCAATTTGTTGCGCTTCATAAAGCGATTTTTGCATACTTGTTGTCATTTTTTCGATGTCCATAATGCACCTCGATTCATTTCATAGTAATGTAGTATTTTTCTCATTTTTCTTACTACCTCTTAATTATACTCTTTTGGTCAGTAAAGGTCAAACTATTTGCTCATAAATTTACATATAAAAATAAGAGGGATTTTCTTGAGAAAATCCCTCTTATTTTTACTATTTTTTAAAAACGCTGATACGTTGTCCGACATAATTTCCTTCCAGTGCAATATTAATCATCGCTTTCGCATAGTCTGCATAACTAATCACACTTTCGCCTTTGTCATTAACCGTAAACTCTTCTCCCGCAACAACATAGTCTCCAGTTTTTTCACCATCCGCTTGGAAATCTGCAGCAGGGCTTACATAAGTCCATTTCACATCCTGACGTTTTCTCAACGCAGTTAATGAATCAGCCATAGCTGTTGCCAATGGTTTGAAAGCATCTGGGAAACCTTCTGATTGATAAAGTGCCAAATCATGTTCTGGATTAAGATAAAGACTTCCGGCACCACCAACAATCAACAAGCGCTTGTCCGTACCTTCAACAAGATCAGCAAGATGTTGGATTGAAGTAGTATGTTGCTCCAAGCTATCTTCTGCCCATGTTCCAAAAGCATCGATAATAACATCAAAATCCTTGATGTCTTCTTTAGTTAAATCAAACAAATCTTTTTGGATAGAAGACGGAGCTACTGTTTTGTTTTCGCCCCGAACAATTGCTGTTACATCCAAGCCTCTGTCTACCGCTTCTTGTACAATAAGACGACCGGCTTTACCATTTGCTGCTACTACTGCTAATTTCATATTAGACCTCCATGTCTTTTTCGTTGTAATATTTTTTGTTACAACTAATTCTACATAAGCTTTTATTAAATGTCAACGAATTGGTTTCTTAAGGATTTATCGCCACATAATGATCAATATCAGTAATTACTTCTTGTAAACTCATCACCTTCATTTGGTCTTCCATCGCTTTTTGAATTAAATCAAGTTTATCATCCAGTACCTGATGGATATTTTTCCCGACAGAACAGTCAGGGCTGGGATGTTCGTGAAAATGGAATAAGCCATTTTTATTAATGACTTCAACCGCACTATAAATATCGAATAAACTAATATCTTCAATTGGTTTAGCGATTGCAGCTCCACCGCTCCCGCGCACAACATGCACTAATTCGTTAGCTTTCAGTTGCTGTAATACTCTTCGAATAATCACGGGATTTACATTAATACTTGTAGCCAAAAAATCACTAGTAATCTTATGTTCTCCCTCAAAGGTATGGATACAGGCAAAAATATGAAGTGCAATCGTAAAGCGACTTGATATTTGCATTTTTTTCTCCTTCGACTCTCATTTTACCTTAAGTATAAATGTCCTTTTTCAGAATGTCAATTATAATAACTAGGCAAATATATTATGGGCACTTCTCTCCAAAATAAGTTATAATTAAATTATCAGAAAAGAAAGGGGTATAAATATGTTTTCTGAAAACTTTTCGAAAAAATTACGTAACAACGTCGGAATTAATGGTCTTATTTCCACACTTATTGGATTACTCATTTTGTTTTGGCCTGGACGTACGGCACAAGTTGGAACTGTTTTGATTGGGATTTCCTTCATTTTAATTGGGGTTTCTTATCTTGTTTCTATCTTTGCCTTGATGAATGAAAATCCGTGGTCACGCTTTGGACATCTTCTTTTAGGTACGGTTTACTTGGTTGCGGGTATTTTCTCTTTAATTAACTTGGCAGCTGCAACAGCTACCTTGTTTATCATCATTGGTATTTTAGTTGGTTTCACATGGATTACTGAAGGCTTTGTTTCCTTTGGGTTTGTTCCATATTCTCCATCTAAACCTTGGACAATTCTTTCAGGACTTCTCAGTGTCGTTGCGGGCTTCATGCTCTTGCTCACACCTTTATGGGGTGCAATGGCACTTTGGACACTTCTTGGTGTTGTTGTTCTTATCTTAGGTATTTTCAAATTGATTCGTTACTTTACTTGGTAATCTTTGCGAATGCCAAATAAAAAAGGGTTCTTCTTAAAGAACTCTTTTTTAATTTTTCATTTTTTTCGATTTACGGTTCATAAGCATTGACAATACACCGGTACCAAACAAGATAATCGCCGAGATATAGTAAGGGAAAAAATGATTGATATCAAACATTACTCCTGCAGCCAATGGACCTAAAATATTACCAAAACTTGTAAAGGTTGAATTCAATCCATTGATTGCTCCTTGTTGATCTCCTGCGTGTTTTGACAAGTAAGTTGTTACTGCCGGTCTAAATAAATCAAAGGCGAGGAAGACAACAAATGTAGAAATAGCAACAGTGATGCGATTACCTGTGAAAGCAATAATAGCAATAAAGAGCGCACTTGCAAAGAAGGTCAAATGAATCAAATGCATTTCACCAATCTTTCCAACAATCCAGTCGAACAGGAAGAGTTGGAAGAAAAGGGCGATAATACCACTTACTGTAATTACTAAAGCAATTTCACTTGTAGTAAAGCCAAAATTGATTGTCGCCATAATGCTATAAATTGATTCGAAGGCTTGCAGACCAAACGAAGAAATTAAAATAACGACAAAAAGCGATGTGAACATTGGATTTTTGAGAATATCCAAGAAAGATGCTTTTGGTGTGTCAGGATTAATATCCATTGTTTTTTCTGGCTCTTTTAACACAGTCATACTCAAAATAAATCCGATGAAGGCTAATAGTGCAGCCACAAAAAAAGGAACCCTTATACCAAAAGTTGCTAAAAATCCTCCGACACCAGGACCAATGATAAAACCTCCACTGATCGCTGCTGAAACTTTACCCATGGCTTTGGCACGTTCGCCTAATGTTGTCAAATCTGCCACATATGCTGTAACAGAAGGCATCAATAAAGCTGCTGCAATGCCTCCCAAAGCGCGAGACACGTAAAAAAGAGCTTTTACTTGTGCTAAACCAAATAAAAGTTCAGAAAAGGCGAAAATAATCATACCCAAAGCAATGAGCTTTTTTCGTCCAACCTTATCCGATAAATGCCCAGCGATTGGAGAGGCAATCAATTGGGCAATAGCAAAAATCGAAATCATCATTCCCATTGTTGTTCCTGAAAAATGCATTTGCTCTTTCAGTTGTGGCAAAACAGGAATAACGAGACCTACACCTAAGAACACAAGCAATAAGTTTGAAATTGCTAGGTTAATCATCCATTGTTTGTTTTTCATAACTATACCCCAATACCCGATAAAAAGACAGATTCAAAAATTTGAAACCGCCTTTTTATCCTATTCTATTTGTTAAGTCTATTCTATCATATTCTGCACAAAAATAAAAAAGTATAAATTTATTATCAATTTTTTCATATCAAATGTTCATAAATACCGTACAATAAATAAAATCCCTCATAGGTAGAGGAATTTTATTTATTAGGCAAAAATTTCCGGAAAGAGGAATTGCAAAACGTCCATAGTTACCCGACGACCTTTCCCTTTCAACGGATAGAGATGGAAAAGCATAGCAGGATTAAAGTTAGCTTCAATAATGCTGTACTTTTCACCCAAGCTATTATTGAGATCTTCGATCAGTATATCCACTCCAGTGATCTTGACTTGCAGAGCATCAGCAGCTTTTTCAGCAATGTTCTTATAGATTTCAGGCATCTCATCCGTGACATCGATAGAGTCTCCACCTGTTGATACATTAGAATTTTCTCGGAGGTTTACCTTTACGTCTTTTTCAGGGATACTCTGTTCCGTATAATCTTGGACGTCCAGCATAAGTTTTTCGGTGGCAGTAATCTGGATTTTTTCCAAGGGAAAACGATGATCATGTCCACGTAGAGGATTCTCATTTTTCTGTGCGACCAGTTGGCTGATCGTGGATACTCCATCACCAATAACATGTGCGGCATCCCGGCGAAGGACTGCCCTTGTCTTGCCATCCAGCACAAAGAAACGGTATTCGGTACCAGAAACAAATCGTTCAACAAGAACTTCTTTATCTTCTCGGAACGCAATTTCTAGAGCTTTATAAAACTGTTCTTGTGTCGCTGGTTTTTTAAAGATAGAAATTCCTATGCCATAATTCGTTGATTTAGGCTTGACAACAATTGCGGCCGCTTCAAAAAGTGGAAAGGCAGCCTGTGCAGTTGCTAAATTGCTAAATTCTTGCCCTTGCGGGGTTTTTAAATGTGCCCGACTGAGCAGCTTTTTCGTGACCACTTTATTTTCCATAATGGCATAAGCGACCATGGAATCTTTCGAAGTCATATTCCCTTTTTCGATAATTTCTGTATGAGATTTATAACTTAAAGCAATCATCTGGTCTTGTGCATCTAAAATTTCAACTTTTAAGCCTTTTTGAATAGCATCAAAAAGCAAATTTTGCGTCGAAAGTTCGAGATGAGTAAGGCCTGCCAATTGAAACGGACGTTTATAGGATTGCTGATGGTATTTGCGAGACAAGTCCAAAGCAAAAGCTTTGTCTTGACGATAAGCCAGCTCCATCTGTCCAGCAATTGTGGTTTCAGGTTTTTCCAGCATTTGAGCAAACTTATCAATCAGCGCCAAATCATCTTGGGCAAAGTCTAAGTTCTGGGCAAACCTGCGCATGTGATCGAAAAAGTGCTTGCCTTCATTATAATAAGCTGTTTTTTCTAAAGGATTTTCTAAAGCTACAACATCATTTATTGTATAACCTAATCTTTGTGCTTCATCTGGCGTCTCTTCTTCCTCTTTATATATCAGATAAAGGCTAAAAAGGTGGATAAATCGAGCAGTATCTTCATCCAAGCCGACTCGCACAAAAGGATTCAAGTCAAAATTGCGAAACTCGACATACTGAACGCCCACGTCCAGCAACTCTTCCGCCCGCTTTCCACCACGTAAACGAACAGCAGAATAAAACTCCTTCATCTCAGAGAGTGCACCCTTTTTGACGTAAGTTTGCAAGTCATCATAATACTGTTCAAGACTCTGATAGCTTACGAAAATATCAGGCGTGTTCCGATAGCCAAATTTAGAATTTCTAATAGAACGTACAGGTTCCTGTATTTTTTCATTTCTATCAGTAAAAAATCCAGCATTGGCACGTGGCGAAGCTCCTAAACAATATGTAATAATCCACATATAGCGCAAATATTGTCGGGAGAGCTTCATATAAATTTCAGATTTGAAGGCTTTAAAATCTGTCGCTCGTTGTTGCTTCCACATGGCTTCTAGCAAATCCTCACCGAACTCAAAGTTGTAGTGAATACCAGAAACCATTTGCTTTCTTTTGCCATATTTTTCTGCTAATCCTTCACGGTAAAGGACATCTTCTTTTTTTTCTAGATTGGCAAGACGGATATTTGATTCATTTTCCGGCAAAGCGGGTGGCATGGATTGGGCCCAGAGGAGCTCATCTTGTTCAAGAGAGCGAATCATCACGTCATGAAGAGCCTCCATAAATTGTAGAGCTTGCTTTGGCTCTTCAAAAACTGGAGTAATGGCTTCCATTTGTGTTTCTGAAAAGTCAGTTTGAAGATAAGGATGAAAGCTCCGCGAACCAAGTGCTACCGGATGGTTTAAGTCGCTTATGTTTCCTGATGAATCCACACGGTGACCTTCTCTTTCTAAGCCAAACCGCGCTTGAAAAAGATAAGGTTTTACTTGTGAGCTTGAGAGTATTTTAGGATAAGCAATCGTCATTTTTATTTCCAGATTTCTATTTTTTCTTGAATTGAATTTTTTGAAACTTTTACTGCTATTATATCATGTTAGTACTTACCCTCCACCAAAATAAAAATGGAATATCTGCTTAACTTGCTTTTTCCTTTTCTAGATGGATGTTAGCTTCGATTGCAACATTACCTTGCACGGCTCTCGAAATCATGCAAGAAGTTTCGGCATATTGAGCAAGGCGATAAGTCTTGTCGTAATCTGCTTTTTCATCAATTTTCAAATAAAGGTCATGGACAATTTTTTCATAAGCAAAAACTCCTTTTTCAACACTAACTGTTGCTTCAGATTCAACCTTAAAATCAAGTACTGCAATCTCATTGCGTTCAAGTAAAGCTGCTAGTGTAATCGTATAGCAAGTACTTGCAGCGCCCAAGAGCATTTCATCTGGATTCGTCCCCACACCTGGACCATCCATCACAGATGGAATCGAAATTTTCTCTTGCAAAGCGCCTGTTTCTAGCTTTCCAACAGCATTACGTCCGCCGGGCCAATTAATTTGCGATGTAAAGATATGTTTTGCCATTTTTATCTCCTCTATCCTATTCTTTTGTTCTTTTTGATCATACCAAAAATTTCCAAACATAAAAAGCTTCTGAATTTTTAAAATTTGCTAAAATAAAAATATACAGAAAGGAAGGGTTTGCAAAAACCCATTATATATAAATGAATAAAAAATTAGTTTTAGGTCTAGCCTTATTTTCTCTCACTTCTTTTGGGGTTTTGACCGCTTGCAGCAAAAAAGAAAGCGTTAAGCCTGAGCCAAAGGAAATTATCGTGGCCACAAATGCCAACTCAAAACCTAATACTTATATGGAAGACAATAAGTTAACAGGTTATGATGTGGAACTTGCACGCGCTGTTTTCAAAGAACTTCCTGAATACAAATTAAAATTCCAAGTGATTGATTTTAATTCCGTGCTTTCTGGAATTGATAATGGACGTTTTCAAATGGCTGCAAATGCTCTTTCTTGGACACCTGAACGTGCAGAAAAATACAATTACTCACTACCTCTATCTAAGTCAGCAACATCGGTAGCAGTTAAACCTGATTTACAAGTCAAATCTTTGAATGACTTAGCCGGTAAAACCACCGAAGTCTTATCTGGTGTTCAAGTCGCAACAATGCTGGAAAACTGGAACAAGGAAAATCCTGACAAAGCAATGAATTTAAAATATATGGACGCCAGCTATCCATTAGCTTCTTATGTTGCTGATGTTGACTCAGGAAAAAGTGACTTTGTGATTTACGATCAAATTTCCCTCACACAAATCATCCAGCAACATGCTTATAATTTAAAAGTCGAACCAATTGATTTAGGCGAGACAGATAAACATACAGGATTTAGCTATTTCATTTTTGGTAAGGAAAAAGAAGACAAAGACCTACAACAGAAAGTCGATAAAGCCTTGGTAAAACTTCAAGAAAATGGAACGATGAAAAAACTTTCTGAAAAATACCTCGGTGGCGATTTTACTCCTAGAGAGGAAGATATGAAAGATGAGAAAGATTAAAGACGCTACATATTGGGCAGAAAAAATCAGTGCTGGTCAAATCAGTGCTACTGAATTACTCCAAAACACTCAAAAAAAACTGGAAAAAATCAATCCGCAATACAATGCCGTCGTTGCCTATGACTTGCATCAGGCTCAAGCTGATTTATCAAAAACAGAAAACGGTTATTTCGCAGGTCTTCCCTTTCCACTAAAGATGCTGGGGCAAGATCATGCAGGACTTCCGTCAACTTCGAGTTCAAAACTTTTTGAAGATAATATGGCCCATTCAGACGATAACTTTGTCAAAGCTGCTCTTAAAGCTGGCTTAACGCCTTTCGGACAAACAAACTCTCCTGAATTTGGTTTTAAAAATATTACAGACTCAGCTCTTTATGGTGACACACGTAATGTTTGGAATACAGCTTATTACTCTGGTGGCTCTTCAGGTGGAGCTGCTTCCGCTGTAGCTTCTGGGATTTTCCCCATGGCTGGCGCATCTGATGGTGGTGGCTCCATACGTATTCCTGCTTCTTTTTCAGGTCTTATTGGTTTGAAAATGACACGAGGTCTTATGCCACAGGGCCCAGGAAACTACCGAGGTTGGCAAGGTGCAGCAACTACTGGAGCTTTAACTATTTCTGTACGTGATACAGCAAGTTTTGTGGCCGAAATGCAACTTAAACAAGAAGCTGATCCTTATCAAACAGAGTTATTAGATAAGAAGGCACTGCATCATCTCACAGAACCAAACAAAGCTTTAAACATTGCTTATTCCTTTGAATCACCGGTATCGGGAATAATGCTTTCGGAGACCTCTAAGGCCGCCCTTCATAAAGCCGTAGACTTTCTAAAAGCTCAAGGTCATCAACTAACTGAGGTTTCTTTTCCTTTCGATGCTCGCCCTTTGATTCAAACATATTATCAAATGAATGCTGCTGAAACATATGCTATGCTTAAACCTTGGGAAATTGCTAATGACCGCAAGATAATTAACAGTGATGTAGAGCCACTAACTTATGCCTTGTTAGAAGCTGGTCGTAATGCGGATGCTGCTTCTTATGTTCAAGCTTTAAATAAGTGGGATAGCGCATGTGCCACATTGGATGAAGAAATTTTTAAAAATTTTGACCTCTTCTTAACGCCGACAACAGCCAAAACAGCCCCCAAAGTGGACGAAGAACTCATCCATCCTAACATTACGGAAAAAATGAAACACATGGAGTTATATAACTTTTCTGAACAAATCTCAACCATAGAACAAGCGTTCGAAAACTCCTTGGCTTTCACGCCTTACAACTTTATCAGTAATCTCACAGGACAACCTGCCTTGTCACTTCCAATTTACTTGGAGGAAGAAACACATTTACCACAAGGTGTTCAACTTTGGGGCCAGAAAAACTCGGAAGTATTGATGCTAAGTCTCGCTTTACAATTTGAAAATAATGACCAGTTCATCTTACCTGAGTTTTATAACAATTGAGTAAAAATCAAAAAAAGGACCAAAATATGGTTCTTTTTAGTTCCAAGTCATCAAAAACTCTTTTTCATTATTATCTTCATCTAAGCCTTCAGCCACTATTTTAAAGCCTTCCCTTTGGTAGAAACGAAGAGCACCTTCATTTTTCTGGTAAACTTTTAAAGAGAGCGTTTGACTTGAAGCTTTAATATGCTGTAAAAGTGATTTGCCAATACCTTTAGACTGCTTGCTATTACTCACAAAAATGCCTGCAATATATTGGTCAATCAAACCGACAAAAGCAATGATTTTTTGGTTTTCTTCGTAAACATATATGTCAGCATCTTTCATAGCTTCTTCAACAGCTGCAGCTTGTTTCAACCAGTACTCACGCTTGATGAACCGATGATTAGCAATATTAACTCTCAGCCAAAGCTCTACAACTTTTTGCAGGTCTTCAGCCTTCATTTTTCTGATCATGCTTCTTCTCCTCTCACTTCATCTTAACACAATTTATGTTTCTTACAACAAAATAAAAGTGACCAAACACTGTGTTGAGCCACTTTTTTACAATAGATTGTTTAATTTTTATTGACATAATTTTCAATCTGCTTATCTGGAATTACCCACGGAATCATACTCAAGATTGTTGCCACTAATGAAATCTGAGCTACAGGCAGTAAAACGGTCAGTAAAATTCCGACCATTAAAATGAGGATAGAGAAACCGCCTTTCCAAACCCAATGCATGTCCTTTAGTTTATAATTTCTCGATTTAAAAATTTCGTAGCTTAAGATATTAAAAATAATATCAATAAATAAGTTATTTACAGCATAAACAATCTCAGGCGTTTTTGAACCTGAAAATTCAGACAGCCAGTTTGTGGTAAAGGGAATGAAACTCATAAAAAATAAGAGCACGACATTCCACCACAGAATTCTTCCTGAAACACGTTCAGCCAGATGGAAAAGGTGATGATGGTTATTCCAATAGATGGCCAACAAGTAAAAACTTGCAAGATAGGTTAAGAAAATAAATCCCATATCAAATAAGTCTGTCCAATTTGGACCTTTAGGAATGCGCAGGTTTAAAACCATAACAGTAATTAAGATGGCGACAATTCCATCTGTAAATGCAGATAAACGTCCACTTGTCATTTTGTTTCTCCATGTATTATTATCGCCAAGCAGGCGGGAATTTAATATTTGCTCAATTCAAAATAAAGCGCAGCAATATTTCCTTCAAATTCGCGGTTTTGACCATCAATTTCGAGTTCTAATACTTTCGCTGAATCTTCTAAAGCAGGAATTTCACGATTTTGGAGGAGAACAAATTCTTCTACGTTAGCGAATTCTTTACTTTCTTGACGGCCGTTAAGATGTTGTACTTTAATTTTCATGATTTTCTTCTTTCTTTTTTTTAAAATGAACACCTTGCTTTTGATAATAGCGCAAGAGTTCTTGACGTTTTGCTTCATAACGTGGCGGTAAAGCTAAATCGCTTCCCAAATCTTGAATTGATTCATCCAGAGTAAAGCCTGGAGTTAGGGTCGCAAACTCAATCCTTACACCGCCTGGCTCTTTAAGATATACCGATCGAAAATAACCACGATCCGCATATAATTCTCTCTCATAACCTAAGCTTAGCGCTTTTTCCCATATATTATCGAGCGCTTTACTGTTAGGAACTGCAAAAGCGATATGGTCAATTGACCCTCTCCCCCAGACTCGTTTGCCTTCTTTAGATGTTGCGGGAAGAAGCGTAATACCTCCCTCACTCCCAAGTATCTCTTGAAAAAAGATCCTTGTCTGCTCAAGATTTGAGCTGTAGAGACGACTGCCCCAGAGTCCTGTGATTTGGAAAGCTGCAGGTACATCTGACAGCACATTGATATTGGCATCTTGATTTTGCTCTTCTACTTCGATAAACTCAAGTAAAATCTTGTCAAAATCAAGAACCTGTAAAGTATTGTCTGTGTGTTGATATTCTAAGCCGAACTTCTTAAAACGTTTCGCCCAGTATTCAGTAGAATCCTTAGGAATTTTGAATTGGATACCGGACAAATAGTCACTCCCATCTTGCCGTTCTACATCAAAGCGTTGATCCGGAAAAAAAGTCACTACAGTTCCAGGAGTCCCCATAAAATCACCGTAATACACATGTCGCATATAGATATTACCTTGATTAATAGAGTTTTTCACCAAACGCAAGCCTAAAATATTAACATAAAAATCAAAATTCTGCTCAAAGTCAGCTGTAAGTAGAGATATATGATGTAGTTCCATATGTCCTCCTCCTATGTTTACAATTGTAAACCTATCTTTTTGATATGTCAAGAATAAATGTTGAGAAGAACGTATAATAAAAGCACTTGAGAATATTGCTCAAGTGCTCTTTTAAATCACAAAGAATATTGCGAAAAATTCTTTTTATAATTCAGCCAAAGCCAGGGAAAAGGCACCTTTGGTTGAGGATACTTCTGCTGTTATGATAGAGGCTGTTGGCACAAATTTCTTTACTTCTTGTATAAATGTTGTCTGCACTTGAGGTATTTTCAAAAGGACAGAGCCCTTTAAAGCAATTCCAATGGCTTGGGGCCGATCTAATTTGTTATAGTTATCAATTGTTATCTGTGCCAAAAACTGTCCTGCTTCTCTCAGAATATTTTGAGCAGTAAAGCTGTCCTTATTTGCTTCGGCAACAATAATCGGTGTCAGTGCTGCAAGTTCTTTCTTAGGTGCGCCGTAGACAAATCGTTTTATTGCGACTGAATCAGGAAGGTTAAGATAATGGAGAATCGCATTTGAAAGTTGGGATAAAGGTTTCCCTTGGTCTTCGTCGTTTGCCATCTTTTCAATAGCCTGAAGAGCAATCCAATATCCAGAGCCACGATCAGCTCCAATCAGATGCCCCCAACCACCAGTCATTACTTGCTTTTCTCCTCTGTGACCAAAACTGACAGCACCTGTCCCTGCGATTGTCAAAATACCATCACCATTAGGGAAATAGGCCGCATGCGCGATACGTGCATCAGTCTCTATCCGGATAGGAACCCCAAAGAAGGATAAAGCTTGCTGAAGCTCTGCGTTATATTTTCCTGAACCTATTCCAGCCACACCTAAAGAAAGGGCAACTAACTCCGCATCAGGTAATACATTCAAGCACCTTTTGATGGCTTGCTGAATATGCTGACAAGCTGCTGTGAAATCAATCAATACATTTCCATAGGAAGAATATGCCTGTGCTAAAGAATTTCCATCTCTATCGTAAGCTACAGCTTCTGTTTTTGTTCCACCAGCGTCCACGCCAATAATAATCTTCATATCTTTCAATTATCCTTTAACTTGAAATTGAAAGTTTTCCCAAGCTTGTAAATAATCCAAAAGAAAGATTTCTTCTTCCCGGATTCGGGCAACTACATTTGTTTTACCTGAATTTTTCATGTCCTTAAGTGCTATGTTCAGCTCACCTTTATATTGACCATATGTTTCGTTCTCAATGATAATGTCACCCCGTCTAATATCACGTGTATTTCCTTTAGGGAAGGCTTCAGACTTGTATTTTACCCGTGATTGCGTGGAGCGAATCATATATTCAGAAATATCACCACGGTAAAAATGCGGCTCTTCTTCTACAATCACACGCTCTAACTCTGTAATTGCTTCGTCAAGCTCAATACCAAAAGTCATCATCTGACGGTTGAGAGCAACAAGCTTTTGTATCTCCGCTTCTGAAGCATAAGCATTGCCAATAATAATATCGTCAATCAACCCTGTAGCTGATAAATGCTGTGCTTGAACTTCGATGGGCAAATCACGGTGCATCTCCAGAGTTGCCAAGCCTTCCATCACTGGCCAGGGACCATAAGTTGCATCGTGAGAATTAACAAAAGCAGCCGTCTGAATGTAGTTTTCCTTATACATTTTTGAGCATTTGACAAAGAAATCATAAGAAAGCCCTGAGAAACGCTTGGGATAAAAATTATGACAGCCGACTAAAAGGTCGCGATTGGGTACGTGACTTAAAATATTTTCCATATACTTTGTCGCATTGGACATATTGATCTCGATTTTGAGCCCATAGGGATTGTAAGTCATCAAGGCTTCTTCTTTACCTGTAAAACCTACATCTAGACGTATCCCATGCGCACCCATCTCCGCAAAAAATGATAAATCATCATATGAGATTCCCAACTCATCAAAAATACGTGGTGCAATATCAACCGTCACTTCAAAATTTTTGCTTCTGGCATAGCTTATCGTTTCCTTAAAATTCTGTAAAATTTCTTCCTTTTCGCCATTGACGGACAATAAACAGGTAAAGATACGGCTAAAGCCATATTTATGGGCAAGGTCAATATAAGCCTTGTCTTGTTCAAGTGTACTATGTTCTGGATAGATCGAGATTCCTAATCGTTTCATATGTTCTTCCTTTTAAAATTAATTCAAACTGTTCACTTCGTGAATATCTTTGCTGTCATATTTATTTATATTTTTCTTATTATAGATGGTCATAGCGCGTTCAATCGCATGTCGTGTCATTTCAAAGAAAACCATTGCTGCGAATACTGCAAAAATGATAAGAGGGATTTTCAGTAGCACAAGGAAACTTGGGAGCAGTAAAATACCAATTGCCAGAGCAAGCATGCTCATAATTCCCCAAAACCAACGGCTGCGCAAATATTTATTTTTAAAGTTTTCTGCTTTGATAGAGAAATGGCGCGCGCGAAGGATAACAATTACTGTAGCGATAAAAAAGAGAATCGAATATAACATAAGTCTATACACTTTCTATATGTGAACTTTTATTTAAATAATGAGCACTTAAATCTATGCTCCTTCAGTTTCAGTAGCTGCTTTCTTTTCTTCTTCAAGCATTTGCTTGTCATACATTTTTACAAATGGATAATAAATTAAGCCAGCAATAAAGAGGTTGACTAAAACAAGAATAATTGCACGCCAGTCATTCCCCGTTGCCATATAAGCACCAATTGGAGCAGGTAAGGTCCATGGCACATTGGCCACAAAACCATTTACCAATCCTAATCTGACAGCACTGTAAGAAACAATCGTTAAGATTATGGGATTCAAAACAAAAGGAATCGTAAAGACCGGATTCATCATCAAAGGCATACCGAAGATTAAAGGTTCGTTGATATTAAATAGCCCTGGTACAAAGGTCAGTTTTGCCATATCTCTCAGATATTTGGCACGACAAGTAAAGAGCAGGAAAACAAGAACCAATGTTACACCCGCACCGCCCATTGTGACAAACCATTGATAAAATTGCTCTGGTGCGACATAAGGAAGTTGTGTCAACGGAGTTCCATCAGCCATAGCAGCCATATTTGCATCAAGCATCATGAGCCACATCGGACGAACAATGGAGCCGATAATGTTCATTCCATGAACACCAGCCGCCCAAAGCAAATGGATAAAAATCATCGGTAATAGAGCGCCAAACATATTATTGCCCATCAGATCAGCAATTGGATTGAAAATGCTCATGATAAAGGCATTAATATCAAAATTGAGCATTACACGTACTATCCAGAGAAAGATAATAATAAATCCTCCTGGTAATAATGCTCCAAATGAACGACCAACTGCTGGTGGTACTCCATCAGGCATTTTAATCGTGATATCCCGTTTGATGAAGAAACGATAAATTTCCACGGCGAAAATCATTGTTAGAATCGCAGAGAACATTCCTGCACCACCTAAGTATTGCATAGGCAGGACCCAACCAATCGCCGCTTCGCCTGCTTCAGTCAGTACAGTATCGACATTTAAAGGGATTGTTAAAGTCAAAAAAGCTGCTAATGAGAGAACGCCTCCTGTGACACCATCTAAATCATAAGACTTAGCCAAAGAATCCCCCATGGCAAGGGAGGCATAGATTGCCATTAAACCCATTGTAATTCGAAAAGGAATTGTTAAGTTGGCTGTATGTGGTGCTAACCATTCCGCCACAGCAGGAATCGGAAAATTGGCGAAAACCATGATGAAAGAGCCTATTAGGATAAGGGAGAGTGTAGAGATAACCCCGTTACGTATAGCAACCATATGGCGTTGCATCCCAATTTTGGTCATAGGTGGCATCAATCTTGTTTCAATCCACTTGAGAAATTTTTGCATGTTTACTCCTTTAAGTAAATTTTATTTCATATCAGCTGTAAATCCAGCTAATAATGATCACTTGTTTAAATAAAATATGCGCACGTTCATCGGCTCAGCCACTAGCGATTGACTCCTTCTTTTAGGAAATCAGCAAAACGTACATGTCTATTCAGCAGAACAATATTTCTTTGAATACCCTTTCATTATATATTAATTGAAATTATATTTCAATTAATAACCAAGATTGCATTTACATTTGAAATACATTGTCATTTTAACAGAAAACTCTTAACACAAAGTCTAATATTTTTTGAAAGCCCTCCTTTCAGACACTTAATGTAAACATATTGTAAATTAATGTATTTTACCTGTATAAAAAGAATTTTATATGCTATAATTTGAAAAGTTGAAAAAGGCTATAGAACAAAACTATAAAATTTAGCTTGTTACTGCCTGTAGCTTATTTTCAACTCCTTGCTTCTTGCTTTCAGTTCAAGCAAGAAGTTTTTTTAAGCATAAAGATAAATTTACTCATATTGGAGAAAACATGAACAATAAACGATGGTATATATGTGGCATAACAAGTCTACTTCTGTTTGCTTTACTTGCCTTGATTATCAAAGGGAAAGCTTTAGAAAGTCCTCTGCCTTTTGTAGACCCCAAAATACAAGCCTATGCTGGACATCTGCAAAATAACGACTCCTTGTTAAAACTTTCTACTCTTATTGACCATTCTTTAGTGCCCATCTTTCTAGTCACACTGTTTGCTGGTTTTATCTTTCTTATTTTTACTAGAAATAAAGTGGCGCCGTTATGGCTAGGATTCGTCCTAATGCTTTGCTCAACAGGTGCTTCATTTTTTAAATTAATTATAGGTCGTGTACGACCAGAAACTTATCGGGTGCCTCCATTTTTGAAAGAGCAAGGGATGAGCTTTCCGAGTGGACACGTAACTTTCATTGCCGCGCTCCTGGGCTGCCTTTTCCTTATCCTACTGCCCAAAATTAACTCTGCTTTTTTTAAAATATTTTTAGCCTTAAGCGCCCTTGTATTGGTTCTTTTAACCATACTTTCACGTCTCTTAGTAGGTGTACACTATCCTTCAGACACAGTGGGCAGTCTTTTATGGGTAACTGCTGTCATCAGCCTTACTTATCCTTTATTTTTAAAATTCAATCAGCCATGGCAATGGCGGGAATTTTTTACAAAAATAAGAAATCCATAGCTTAGAAACACAAAACTCCAGAATACTAATCGTTCTGGAGTTTTTCATCTTTTATTCTTAAGATAAAAACAAGTAACTCACCGCCACAGATAAAGCAATCAGGACAATATCATGAACAAATAATCCAATGGTCATCTTTCTATGTTTGCTCTCCAACTTTTCAACTCTGTCTTTTAATTTTTCTGTTTCCATCACTTCTCACTTCTATTCTGATAATTGAAAGAAAGGATCACTTTCCTTTAAATAATGTTTCCCCGCCGTTAAGTCGTATTGAATGATTTCTAAGTCCTCCTTATATCTTTGCAGCGTGTTATTAAAAGTTAATTGTGGAGCTAATGCAGAGTTGTATTCCGACGGAAGCTCCCACATCACTTTGGATAGAAGAGCATAATATGGAGAAACTTTTGCCCCTGTGGTTTCAAGCAAAGCTGGGGCGAATTCTGCTGCATTTATCTCTTCTTGTTTATTGTGCATATTCCCTGTGTTAGTCCAGATAAAGTAGTCTGTCTGATAAGCTTTTAAGGGCTCAGCTTTTAGGCTTGGATAATGAGTCGGAAAGACATTGGAAAGATGATCGCCATAAAAAACAACGGTAATCTTTTTATTGATTTTCTGTAGCTTTTCTAAGAAATTTTGTGTTTCTTTATCCGTATCAGAAATTTTCCGAACATAGTTTTGTAAGAATTTATTCTGCTCTTCATCATAACCATCGCCAGTCGCTTTGATTGTTGAGGCGCCTGAGTATTTTTCATAGGACATGTGGTTTTGCATGGTGAGGACACTAAAGAATTGCAAACGTTCAGGATCTATCTTGGCTAAGACCTCTTGATAGACTTGCGCATCTGTAACGTAACCATCCAAAGTTTCTTGATTGGTCAAGATATCCTCTTTTTCAGTATTTGAGAGCGCATAGAAATGATCAAAACCAAGCTTTTTATAAATCGCATTACGGTTATAGTTGGCAGCATTTTCTGGATGCAACGCAATTTTTTCGGAAAATTGATTTGAAATGGAAGGGATAAAAGGCATACTCGGAAACACGTCTGAATTAATGGTCGAGATATTGCTTGAGTAGTTTACCATCGGCAAACCACTCAAAGATTGTGCTTCCATATTGGCTGTGCCACCCGCAAAACCATCAGATATGTCTTCTGACCGTTTTTCATTAATTTTTTCCGCTTCCTTGCTGTAACGCTGGACAATTTCTTTAAGCTTTGATGGACTGTATCCCTCAGGCTCTTCCATAGTTTTTCCGTATATTTTCTTGAGCCAGACATATGACAGAGATTTGTCTCTAGCAAGTTTGGGCGAGCCGCGCCACAGAAGGCTTTTGTTGTAACGCTGTATATATTGACTAAGGATGGGAAAGTTAATTTGTTGTTTGGGTTCATTCAGATTTTGAAAATTTTACATGATTGGAAAGAAAAGCAAGATGATTCCTAGAAGCACCATCGTTCTTACTTTCCAAGTCATCATTTTGCCCTGGAAAAACTTTCTGCTCAGTAGAACAGTGAGGAAAGAAATGCTGAGGAGAGCAAAACTAAAGACTACCAATAACTTCCCATCTATAAAAGAAGCCAAACTCTGCAGATTAGATAGCCAAGCAAGTTCAGAAACGTAGATAGGCTCCTGACGCACTGAAAATTTTATTGCATTGCCAAGACTAAAGCCACCAAAAATAATGATAATTATCGCTGTCGCAATCATATAACGATTCACCACCATATAGATGAACATAAAGATCAACATTAATATCAGAATCTGAAAGAGATTAATTCCTGTCACAACATATCCATAGTACATTCGTCCTTCATTTACACGCATTGAAGCTTGGATAAGGAAGTTAAAAACAAGGGCCAATAAAAAATTACTCGTTAAAGCACCTGAAAAATTAATATTATTGGTCGTCAAGGCTTGAATACCCTTGACGATAAAGTAACTTAAGGTGCCGATAACTATAAAAATCAAGACTAAATTTCCTAAAAGTTGGATAAAATCCTGACGTCCAAGGATGCTCATATCAGCATAAATCAAACGCAATGGCGCAGTTGAATCAACTGGGGCAAAAATAATATTCCAAACCAAACGTGCGACTAGATGATCCGTAAAAGCAAGAGCCGTGAGCACGGCCCAATAAAAGTGTTCCTTTTTTAACTCGGCTGTGACATTTAAAAGTTTTGACGGAATCTTTCCTTCTGGTAGATCAAGCACTAAACGAAGGACAAACAAAATGATCAGGACTAGAGGGAAATACTGCTCTACTAACAAGCCTAAGTTTAAAGAGCGATAACCAATCACAAAATGAGTGTTATTTAAATTCTCCATAAAAATCATGTAGAGGTGAAAAAGGTAATAACTAAGAAATATAAAAGGAAGAGGTTTGATATTTTTCCAGTTTAAATATTTACTTTGAGAGGAATCATTTTCTTTATAAATTAACCAAAGCTTTTTATTTTTGATTAAAATGAGTGCCAGATAACCAAAACTTACTGCGCCTAAAAAACGATAAATCATGAGCACCCACAGAACAGGGGCAGAATAATGCACTTGTTCTGGTAGAATATTGTCAAAGATAAGAGAGGACAACCCGATAAAAAGGGCAACTTGTGCGATTACTTTCAGGATGGTGTTTGTTTTCATTGTTACACTTTCTTTACTTTATAAAGTGAATGCTATATCAGAAAAGAAACTATTAAAAAACCAGAATCATCATTCATCTGTTTTTTTAGAACTCATTCTATTCTGCTTTTACATACTCTGCTGCTTGGAGTCCGGCTTGACGTCCAAACACCATGATATCCGCAACAGCGTTACCACCAATACGGTTTTGTCCGTGAATACCACCTGTTACTTCGCCTGCTGCATATAAGCCTGTAATTGGAGAGCCGTCTTCTTTCAATACTTGAGTTTTAGTATTAATTTTTACACCACCCATTGTGTGATGGATACCTGGAGCAATTTGGATTGCGCAGAAAGGTCCTTCTTTCAAATCATAATCCATAGCAGTTTTACGACCGAATTCCTTATCGGTTTGTTCCGCAACCGATTGGTTCCATTTATCTAAAGTCGTTTTTAAAGCTTCGGGATTCATGTCAATTTTTTTCGCCAACTCTTCAATAGTATCCGCTTCGACTACAACACCCTCTTCTCTATAGTGTTCCAATTGTTTAGCTCTTTCTGCTAACGCATTATCAAAAATCAGGTAAGCATAGCTTCCAGGCAAAGCAGTAATTGCAGCTGAAACATTATCACGAGTCTCTAGTTCATTAAAGAAACGTTTTCCTTGTTGGTTCACAAGAATAGCTCCTTCACCTCGTACAGTTTCCGTAATCAGCATGCCTGTATCTTGAACAACAGTTGGGTGGACTTGGATTTGGTCCATATCGACAAGTGCACCACCAAGAGCCTTAATCATCTTGATGCCATCACCGGTACTCCCTTTAGAAGTTGTGCTGACATAACCTTTAAGATCCGGGCGTTTTTCTTCAATCAATTCCTTATTAGATCCAAAACCACCTGTAGTTACTACGACTGCATCGCCAGCAATTTCCTTTTCTTGGCCTTCAATTTTAACCTTAACACCTGTTACTTTTCCATCTTTTCCATTGATTGCTTTCACATCAGCATTTACAAACAAGGGGATTTCTTTCTCTTGGATGTTCCTTAGCAAGCCATCTACCAAGTAAGTTCCAACTGCTGAGCCATCTGTAGGACGATGGATACGTTTAACGCTAGCACCGCCACTATAGCTGATATTGTCCAAGGTAATTCCCATTGTATCTAACCAATCAATGGCTTCAGCAGAATTATCCACCAAATAGTGCAACAAGTCTTGATCATTAGTGTTATTGCCACCCTTTAAGGTATCATTAAAAAACAGTTGATTTGAATCTTTAATGCCTGCTTTTTCTTGGAATTTAGTTTCTGATGCATTCATTCCACCGGAAGATTTCAAAGTGTTTCCCCCAGCTACAGGCATTTTTTCTAAAATAACCGGATTCATGCCTGCCTCTTGTGCCTGGAGGGCTGCGGCCATCCCAGCTCCACCCGCTCCTACGATGACAACATCATAACGATCTTTGAGCTCAGAAGCTGGTGTATAGCTTACTTCTTTAGTGGCTCCTGCAGCAGTATCTGCTTCTTTTTCCGGCTCAGAAGCTGCTTGGTTGTTCCCACATGCGACTAAGGTCAGAGATAAGGCTGCAATTCCAAGGACAGCTAGAAGTCTACTTCGGCGTTTCATTGATTTTTTCCTCAATTTCTTTCTTTATTAATTTTCTCATCGACGAACATTACTTTTGTTTCCCTTAAGTTACATCAATTGTAATTCATAGTAACATTCTTTAATGTTATTGTCAAAGTTGATAGAATTAAAGTGTTGGCCCATCCCTGAGACATCCACATTTGAGCACAATTAAATTTTTGATGTTATCTCTTCTTCTAAGGTTTATTTTTTAGGATGAAAAACAATTAAACACACAGAAACCCTAAGCAATCTATTGCAGATAGATGTCATAAAGTAAGGTATACAATGCAGTAATTGTCATTCGTATCTCACAATTTGTATGGAAAAGATGCACTTTTTAATTTTGTGAATAAACCGGCAAATTCTTGCTTTTTATTTTTTTTTAAGTTAGAATTAAAGTGTCGAGGTTTGCGAGCGATTTCATAACCACTCTCAAACTCAATTCAAATTTATTATTTAGGAGAATCTAAATGAAAACCACTAAATTGGCTTCAATCGTAACTTTGTCAGCAGCTTCAATCTTCTTGCTTGCAGCATGTGGCAACAACAATGACTCAGCAAACGGCAACAACGATGCGAAAACTGAACAATCTGACAGCAGCAAATCAGCTGATGCCTTCACAGGAGCAACTGCTGGAGCAAACAGTTTCGAAGATTTACAAAAAGGATTGTCTAAAAACGGTTCATGGTTGGCAGCAATCACAAAAGATATGGATGCTTCAGGTAAAACTTTGACTGTTGAGGGTGTTTATGCTAGCAAAAACCAAATCGCACGTAAATTTGCAGCTTACGCACAAGATGCTGATCACGTTGTAACTGACCGTTACACTTTGACTGTTGATAAAGTTGAAGTAAAATCACCTGGTTTCAAACTTTCTAATGGTACAATTAAAGGTGATGTAGCTGTCTTTGCACCTGGATTCGGTGCACAAAGCGGTAAAGGTGTTGAAGGTAAAGCAACTATCGACGGTAACTTGACTTTTGCAAGTCAAGACCTCATGGATGCTTATAATAAACTTCCTGAAGAGCAAAAACCAAAAGTAACAGGTGAAACTAAAGTTGTCGAAGGTGAAGTTCTTGAATTCCCTATGGGTGCAATCACTATTGGTGAACACGGTGAAGTAACTCACGAATTTGAAGGTAACGGACCTGATACTCAAACTGGTGCAACAACTGGTACAGATGCAGCTGATGTTTTAGCTTCAGGCTTGAGCGCTAAAGGTGCTTGGTTAGTATCTGGTAACTCAGATATCGATGCGGCTGATAAAGATATCACTGTTGATGGTATCTTCATGAACGAGAGCGGCCAAATTCAACGTACATTGGCATTGATCGCACAAAACGACAAACACCAAGTCACAGATTCATTTACTTTGACTACAAAACGTTTGATCATTAAATCACCTGGCTTTGACCTCGAAGGCGGTAACATTAAAGGTGATGTTTACGTTGCAGAAAATGCATCAATCAAAGCTCGCGATATGAAAGGTACAGATGGCAAAACAATCCCATCTGAAATCAATGGTAACCTTTACTTCGCAACTCAAGAACAATTGGACGCATACAAAGAATTGGATGCCGCTAACCAATTTAAAGTTTCTGGCGAAGTTGCTGTGAAAACTGCTGAATAATTAAAAATAAAAGATCTCATAGGAGGTCTTTTTTTATTTCAAATATACTATATAGCTAAAAAAAATCATCCTGATAGTTTGGAATGATTTTATGCTCTATATTGAAAGTAAAATATCTCATGGTTTAACATATGCAAAGCCTGAGTTCTGTTTTTGGACGAGTTCCACAATACCAGCGGGCACAACTGTACAACCTTCTTGTAGGCTTTCTACTTTGTATCCTCTCATGTTTAAAGAATTTTGGCAAACGGCAACTTTGACGTCTCTTTTGAAGACTTCCACAAGATCCACTGGTGAGGACTTCAGTACCATTTCTACTGCTTCTCCATTTACTAAAATCTCAATCTTGCCTGGTTCTTTATTCTGAGTGAGCCATTCTTTGAGATTCTTTACGTTAGAGAGGAGTGTGTTCCATTTGTTGTTTTCATCAATATGCAGAATAACTTGTAACATCTTTATGTCTCCTATTAGATATATTGGGCAGTAAGTGAAGCTGAGCAATTTCGTAACCCAGCTGGCGGTCCTGCGTAAATCACTTGGCCACCAGCTGAGCCACCTTCTGGACCTATATCAATAATCCAGTCCGCCTGGCGAATGATATCTAACTGATGTTCAATCACGACCAAGGTATTGCCTTGGTCAACAAAATGTTTCATAATCTTCATCAGACGGCTAATATCAGACAGATGCAGACCTGTTGATGGTTCATCCAGAATAAAAAGATTTCCTTTTTGATAAAACTCATTAGCCAACTTCAAGCGCTGACGTTCACCACCAGATAAAGTACTCGTTGGCTGTCCCAATGTCAGATAACCAAGTCCTACTTCGTTCATAGCTTTTATTTTTTTCTTAATCGCTGGAGCAGACTTGAAAAAGTCCAATGCTTCTTCAACCGTTAAGTCTAGGACTTCCGTAATATCTTTTCCTTGATATTTAAAGGCTAGAGCTTCCATCTTGTAACGTTTCCCCTGACAAACTTCACAGGTTTGTTTCACTGTTTCCATAAATGCCAAGTTAGATTCGATATAACCTCTACCTTCACAAGCGGGGCACGCGCCTTCGGAGTTGTAGCTGAATAGACTAGGCTTAACTTCATTCACTTTTGCAAAGGCTTTTCTGATGTTATCCATAATGCCTATAAAAGTCGCTGGATTCGAACGACTGTTGGCAGCTAGACTTGCTTGTGTCACCATAATAGCTTCTGGATAAGTTGCTCGTAAAGAATGCTCTACAAGTGTTGATTTTCCTGAACCAGCTACACCGGTCAAAACGGTGAGAAGCCCTTGAGGAATATCAAGATGTTCATTTTTAAGGTTGTTAGCGTTTGAAATTTCTCCTTGATAAAAGTGAACAGGATGTCTTGGTTTTTCGTTAATCGTTGTCATCTTAGAAAGATATTCCCCCGTTAAACAATCAGACTGAAGAAGCTGCTCATAGCTTCCTTCAAACATGATTTCACCGCCATGTACACCAGCACCAGGTCCAACTTCTATCACCCAATCAGCAATTTTGATAACATCCGGATCATGCTCAATAATAAGCACAGTATTTCCTTTATCTCGCAGCTTTGTAAAGATGCTATTAATACGAGCCACATCCCTCGGATGCAGACCAACAGAGGGTTCATCAAAAATATAGAGCATATCCGATAGCGCGTTATTTAAATGCTTTACTAATTTTACACGCTGAGATTCTCCACCAGATAAAGTCGTCGTTTCTCGATCAAGACTGAGATAACCTAACCCAAGGTCGATCAGATGATCAATTTGTTGTTTAAGGTGTTCTGTTCCCTCGTGTGGAGCCAGAACATCACTTAATTCTGTCAGCTCTATACTCATCAAATCCGCAAAGCTATGTCCGAACCAACGTACCGCTAGTGTTTCTTGGTTTAAACGTTTCCCTTGGCAAACTGGGCAAAGCGCTTCATGCGTATAAGTTGCAAGTGTCTTTTGGGCACCTGCAGACAAGTCACCTTCTTTCTGCAAGAAACCACGATTAAACTTGTCAACTATTCCCTCGTAGGTAAGGTTGTATTCGCCCATTTTGATTTTGCCGACTTCTTTGCCGTGATAAAGGCGATCCAGCTCCTCTTCTGTATAATCTTTCAATAATTTTTCACCATCAAAAAGACCATTCTCTACATACATTTTGATGATTTTTTGGTAAGGCTTAAAAAGAACTGCACCATTATTAAGTGAGCGTTCTTTATCAATAAAAAGCTCCATTTTCAACTCTAGTTTTTTACCAATACCTTGACATTCTGGACACATGCCCGCTGAAAGATTAAACGAAAAATGGTCTGCTCCAAGCTGGGGGCTTCCTCCACCTGCAAAAAGTTGACGAATAACAGGTGCAATATCAGTGATTGTCGCAAGAGTCGAGCGGGCATTGCCCCCTAAAGTTTTTTGGTCAATGACGATGGAGGCCGGAAGATTTTCAATCCGCTCCACATCAGGACGTTCATATTTGGGTAGAAACTGTCGAACAAATGCAGGCAAGGTTTCATTTAAGAGGCGTTGTGACTCATCGGCAAGAGTATCAAAAACAAGGCTTGATTTCCCAGAGCCTGAAACACCAGTAAAGACTGTTATTTTCTTCTTGGGGATTTCAAGCGACACATTCTTTAAATTATTGACCTTATCTGCAATGACACGAATCGTATCAGGCATCGTTTTCTCCTTCTTCATAAAGTCCGTAGACAAGAGCCTGCAAACTATAAAATTCAATTTTTTGGGTGTTGCTTAAGTCCTATTCTATCATTTTTTTAGTTTTTTTTATCTGATTTTCAGGTTACTTAAAATATAAAACCCTCAGCTGTTTGAATAGCTGAGGGTTTTTCACTTTACTATTGTTGTTTTATTTTTACAGTTCTTTTTTATTTCTTTTAGCGCCAAGAATATCCTTCTTATCAGACTTTCTACAAATACAAATTAAGAGTTACACTACTATTTTTTATCGTTTTGCTTTTCTATTTTATGCGAATTAAGTAAGCGATTGATATGAATAGTTAAATAAGTGATTTCATCTTTTGTGATTTTTTTAGAATAAATGGCTTCGATATGGTCTTTAATAAGAAAGGATATCTCTACCGCTTGGGGATACATCATAACTATTTGCTCGAAGAGCTGGTTGTTGCTTTCATCTAGAAGACTATCACTAAAAAATCGCTCTGCAAAAAATTTTAAATGTGTAATAAACCTTTGATAGTTTACATTATCTGTATCTATTTCTTCACTAATGCTATATCGTATAATACTATTGATGGATGATATGAGTTTTGCATAGTTCATCCCATCTGCTTGAAGCCCTGATTTGACTTGAGCATTGATAATATGAAACGCGATATTTGCAGCTTCTTCTTGCGGTAAAACCACGCCACACTCTTTTTTTAAGATTTTTAAGGAATATTCTCCCAACTTAAACTCTTTAGGATAATAAGTTTTTATTTCCCAAAAAACCCTATTTGTTATAGATATATTACTTCTAAATCGTTCTACTGCAAAGTTTAAATGATCACCAAGCATAAAGTATATACTAGGATTGAGTTTGCAGTCTAATACACGCTCAGCTTCTGAAACTATTTCTCGAGTTATTTCTAACAGTTCTGGAGGAATAGCTTCTAAAATTCCCATATATTCCTTTAGATTTGAACTTTTTAAGGGAATAAACGTTTGATTAACTGTATCTTCTTCTACAGCTGCTCCTATTTTTTTACCGTAACCAATCCCTTTGCCTAAAAGTATGTACTCTATGCCTTTATCATCAGTCGCTAGTACAGCATTTGAGTTCATCGTTTTTTTTATTATCAACAGATGTGCTCCTATTCTAACTTCTCACCATTTGTTTCAATAACTTTTTTATACCAATAAAATGAATCTTTTTTATATCTTTTTTTACTACCCTTGCCTAAATCATCTTGATCGACATAGATGAAGCCGTATCTTTTACTCATTTGTGAGGTCGAAACACTAATGGAATCAATTGGCGCCCAGCTCGTATAGCCTATGAGTTCTACTCCCATATCTACAGCTTTTTTCATTTCTTCGATATGTGATTTCAAATAAGCGATGCGGTAACTGTCTTTAATTGTAAGATTATCTTCTAGCTTGTCAATTGCGCCCATACCATTTTCAACGATAATTAAAGGGAGATTATAGCGATCATACAGCTCTAACAATGATATTTTCAATCCAACTGGGTCAATCTGCCACCCCCATTCGGTTGATGACAAATATGGGTTTTTCACACTCATAATAGTATTGCCGGCTGCTTTTTCTTTTTGCGGATCTGCGGATTCTGTTCGTGACATATAATAGCTAAAGGCTAAATAGTCAGCAGTTCCCTCTGATAAAATACTTTCGTCATCCTCTTCCATTATAATATTAATCTTTTTATTTTTTAAGTCTTGCAGATACAAACGGGGATATTTTCCAAAAATCTGTATATCTGCATGAGAATAGTTATCTAAATTACGTTCTAACGAAAGTAGTACATCTTCAGGATGACATGTGTTTGGATACGTTGTTAGCTTGGTCAACATACATCCCATCATGCTTCCAGGAATTAATTGGTGGCATAGTTTTGTTGCTTGAGCTGCTGCGATATACTGATGATGAAGTGCTTGATATACTGCTTCCTCCAAACTATAGTCTATACATTTGTCTGGCACTATTCCAGCTGTAATAAATGGATGACGTCCTACACTATCAATTTCATTAAATGTCAGCCAATATTTCACATATTCGCCAAACTCTACAAAACAAACTTTGGAATATTTAACAAACATGTCAACAAGCTTTCTATTGACCCATCCATTATATTTTATACTAAGATGAAGTGGCATTTCATAGTGTGACAGAGTTACGATTGGTTCAATATTTTTTTCTTTTAAGGTTTTAAAAATGGATTTATAATAATTAATTCCCTCTTGATTAGGATATTCTTCTTCTCCCGTTGGGAAAAGACGTGTCCATGCAATTGAAATACGTAAAGTTTTAAAACCCATCTCTGAAAATAGTTCAATATCTTCTTTGTATTTATGATAAAAGTCTATTCCTCGTCTTTTAGGATAAAATTTGTCATCTTTCGTTTCAACTGCCGTTTTTATCATTTCTGATGTAATGTTATTGTGACCTGCATAGTCGCTCACGTCTAAATCAGGCTTGTACATTGCTACATCAGCAACCGATAAGCCTTTGCCGTCTAAATCCCATGCGCCCTCAACTTGATTGGCAGATAATGCCCCACCCCAAAGAAAGTTCTTTTTAAAACTCATAATTATCTTCTCCTTATTTCATTATACTATGGTCAACAAATTTTCAAATTTATTGACTTCATTTTGTTTTGTTATATTTATTTTAATTGGATTTGGTTTGGTAAAGATAAATACAGTTGTCGGGTCAAATCCTGCTGCTTCAATTTTCTTGATGTCAAAGCTGACCAGCAATTCTCCAGTTTTTACTTTGTCCCCTTCAGTTACATGTACATTAAAATATTTTCCTTCTAGATTAACCGTATCAATTCCAATATGAATTAAAATTTCTTGACCATTATCTGTTTCTAAGCCTATAGCGTGTTTTGTTTTGTACACCATTTTAATGATTGCATCACTTGGAGCGTACACTTCACCTTTATTTGGTAGTATTGCGACGCCATCCCCAAGTAATTTAGCTGAAAACACATCATCATTTACTTCTTCCAAAGGAATCACAGTTCCTTCTACTGGCGATTTCAAAGTCGTTGTATTTGTACTTTCTATTTTTGTTTTTTCTGTAGTGGGTTCTTTCCATAAAATAAAGGTAGCAATAAACGAAACAATGAAAGATATGACTAATCCAATAACCGCATGAAGCATGTTATTTGCCAATCGCTCTGATATAAACATAGATAATGTAGCAAGTCCTGGACCAACTGCAACATATGCTTCAACAGCCATCAATCCTAAGGATGCACCGCCAATAGCACTCCCAATCATTACTCCGTACAATACACGTTTATGTAAAATTGTCACACCATATAAAGCAGGTTCAGTAATACCAAACAGTGCCGAAATCCCTGCAGAAAGAGCCGTTGAACGTAAGTTTTTATCTTTTGTTCTTAAAGATACCGCAAAATTTGCTCCGGATTCTGAAATATTGTGCGCAAGAGAAGCGGCGTTATAAATAATTTCTTTTCCAGTTTGTCCTAAAGATGTAACAACATAAGGAATCATTGCCTTGTGCATACCTGTAACCACCATAAAAGGTAAACATGCAGCTAACACTGCTACGGCAATCCACCCAAATTTACCAAATAGGAACATTATTACTGAGGCAAATCCTTGACCAAATGTAAATCCTAAGGGACCTAAAATAAACAGAGTTAAAGGCACCACAATGAGCAAACTAAACATTGGAACAAAGAATGTCCGTACCACTTTGGGGACTATCTTTGTAAAAACCTTTTCGAGTTGGGAATAACAGATAACAGATAATATGGCTGGGAATACTTGATAAGCATAATTTATATTTGTTAAGGGTAGTCCAAATAATTGTGTGCCCTCTGTTAACATGGAGGTTAGATCAGGCGTTAATAGAGCACTCACTGCAGCAAGGGCCACAAGTGAATTAGATTTTAATTTATTTGCTGTAGTTACAGCAACCAATAAAGGAAGAAATCTAAGTGGAGCATCCCCTATGAAAAATAAGATTTGATAAGTTGTGGAAGCTTTATCTAATAAGCCGAATAATGCAAAAAGCATAAGAAAAGATTTAAGAATCCCCCCTCCAGCAATGGCAGGAATCAAGGGTTGAAAAATACTAACAATAAAATCTAAAACTTTTGCTGACAATTTCATGTTCTTTTTCTTTGCTGTATTTTTTTCTTCCTCACTGTTTGACCGCAGCTTATTTATCTCATTATATATTTCTACCACAGAATTACCAATAATAATCTGAGTCTGTACATTCTGAACAACTCCTAGTACTCCCGATAATTTTTTCAATCCTTCAACATCGGCTTTGGAATCATCAATTAAAGTAAACCTTAATCTTGTTGAGCAGTGTTCCAGCTGAGATATATTAGAATTAGTTCCGACTAGTTCTAATATGCTCTGTGCTAACTCTTGTGCATTCATGGTTTGTCTCCCTTAGTGTTAGTATTAGCATCCTACTTGAAAACACAAAAAAACCGAACCAAATAAAAAGAATATAATTCTTTAAATCTAATCCGGTTATGCCTGCATTATCAGTTACATGCCATTTATTAAGTTAAGTAAATGATATCACAAAAAAATGTAAACGTCAACATATAATAAAAATTTTTTCCTGAATCTCAGTAAACTTCTCCTTTCGGAACAGCTTCTTCTACTTTGCTTGGAGGAATACCCACAAATCATTGGTAAAGCAACCAAGCGTTTTGTACAATAAAATAATAAAGAATAAAAAGTGAGTGCTACCATGAAAATTTCAATTAATCTTTTTGTGCAAGATATCAAACAATCGCTAAAATTTTATCAAAATGTTTTCGGAGCAAGCATTCAGGATGGATGTCATTTTAAAATAGAAAATTATCCCTTTACTTTAGCTGAAGTAAAAGAAAACACCCCGAAATCTCGAGGCGGTGTTGGTCTTTGTCTGCAAATCTATTTGAAGGATATTGACAATATTTTAGCGCTGGCATTTGATAATGGCGGACAAGTGGTTGCTCCCGGTACGCCTGAAACCCCTTCTTTCATTGCTCATGGCCAGCGTGTCATTAATATCGAAGATCCCTCAGGCCATATCTGGTCTGTGACAGAAATATGAAAGTAAACTCTCACAGCACTCAAGCAAGAAGCTCCAAACAGTTATTCCAGTCCTACTTTATAGCGATAATCATATTCTGTGGCACCACGATTATAGGGCGCTGAGACGAGCACGGCTTTTGTGCGTACTTTATGATTTTTAATGGCTGCAATGGTTTCCGGTTTGTCATCATAGAACCAATCAATATCCAATCCAATAATTAACGGCAGTTTCTCCTCAGTAAAATAAATCTTGTCATAATAAATACCGAAACGATTAAGTGATTCTATCGTTTCTTTAGCATAAGAAACATGACGTGCTGTAATCAGTACTATTTCTGCTCCGTTCAAATGTTCTTCTGCCAAATCTTCGACCATCTTGCGATTTGGCGTACTTTCTCTGATAATTTTTCGCTGAATGTCTTCATCCATTGTTGCATAATAAATCAAGTCATAGTCAATAGCTTCCATCGTTTCAATATTTAAGTTAGTGCCCAACTTTTGATTGGTACATTCAATGGCTTTCTTCATAGAAAAAATTACACCATCAAGATCATAGCCCATCACTTTACGGCGCGGAAGATAACGCACTTGACCAGTTTCGTCACGTAAAAACTGCATGGTAACATTCACCCCCTCAATCTCTTCACCTGGCAACTGATGCTGTGGTGCTAACTTGGACTCTTCCATTAGTAAAGAAAGTAATTCTTCCTTAGGCAAGTTGTATCTATCAATCATATGCACTCCTCTTTGTATTCGAATCAGTTTCTATTATAAATCTAGTATAACAAAAATATAATTTCTCACGTAAAAATACAAGGGAATAATTGTGCCAACTCACTACATAACGATATAAAAAAACAGCCAATAATGGCTGTTTTTTATTGCAATTTTATCCAAAATATTGGATGCTTGCATCTAAATTGAACTTAAATGATTATTTAAGTGTGATTGAAGCACCAGCTTCTTCCAATTTAGCTTTGATTTCTTCAGCTTCTGCAGTTGCAACGCCTTCTTTGATCATTGTTGGTGCGCCATCAACGAGTTCTTTAGCTTCTTTCAAGCCAAGACTAGTGATTTCACGAACAGCTTTGATTGTAGCAACTTTTTTGTCGCCTGCTGCTGTCAATTCAACGTCAAATGAATCTTTTTCTGCTGCAGCTTCGCCACCAGCAGCTGCTACTGCTACAGGAGCAGCTGCAGTTACGTCAAATTTTTCTTCGATTGCTTTAACGAGCTCAGAGAGTTCGAGGATTGTTGCTGTTTCAAGTTCAGCAACGATGTTTTCAATGTTCAATGCCATTTTGATTCTCCTAGTAAATTTTAGTTTGTTGCGTAAATCCGCCGATATAAAATTTGCTTACTGTCATTCCATATGGAATTAAGCAGCTGATTCTTCTTTTTCTGCAACAGCTTTGACTGCGAGAGCCACGTTGCGGACAGGTGCTTGAAGCACTGAAAGAAGCATAGAAAGAAGACCGTCGCGGCTTGGAAGAGATGCAATAGCTGCAACTTCTTCTTTGCTTGTAACTTTTCCTTCGATAACACCAGCTTTGATTTCAAGTTTGTCTGCTGTTTTAGCAAACTCGCTCAAAATTTTAGCAGGGGCAATAGCATCTTCGTTTGAGATAGCTACTACTGATGGGCCTACGAAGCTGTCGTTCAAACCTTCGAGTCCAGCTTTTTCAGCTGCACGACGCAAGATTGAGTTTTTAACAACTTTGAATTCCACACCGGCTTCACGCAACTCTTTACGAAGTTGAGTGTCTTGTTCTACAGTTAAACCACGTGAGCTTGCAACAACGATAGATGTCGCAGCTTCGAATTTTTCTGCAAATACGTCAACCAACTCAGCTTTCTTAGCAATAGTTGCTTCGTTTACTTTGTAATCGCTCATTTGTTTACCTCCATTTTATTTTGTTCGTAGGAATTTTTACAAATAAAAATCCCCACGACCAAAAGACATAGAGAGTTCAATCATTGTTTAAAATGTTTGTCCTCGGTTGGATGCTTATGACTTATGTCCCCAACTGTCTTCGGTCAGTCCTTTTCAGAACTTCTATTAGTATATCAGATGTTTTTAAAAAATGCAAGGGAAAAATTAATAAAAAATCAAAAAAAATGACCATTAACGAAGTCATGATCATTTTCTCTTTCAGTTTGCCCTGAGTTATAGGCTCTATTTTTCTGTTTAAGCATTAATAAATTTGATGGCTTTTGATCCACGGAGGGCCCAATACAGTAAAGCAAAGCTTCCTGCAAAAATGAGACCTTGTAGAATATTAAAGACAACAACAGCACCAATATAAGCTGAAATACCACCAGGAAACATTGTTGCGATATCAAAATTAGCAAACATTGCGTAAAGTGGTATAGCGTATACATAGTTAAGTACTACCTGTAATACAGTTAAAGCCAATGTCCCCAAAATGGCTGCCATAATATAGTTACGCAAGCTAAATCTGTGACGGAGAAAGAACCAAAGTACCAGCACAAAGACAGTAACTGTCAAAATATTCATTGGTAAACCAATATAGGTATTCACTCCGTCACTATTTAAAAGTAACCACAAAAGCGAACGAATGATAAGAATAGCAAAAGCACTGCTTAAGCCAAGCATAAATAGTCCAATCAAAATGGGCAAGATTGTGAAGTCAATCTTTAAAAAGCTTGCACTCGGCACCAAAGGAAATTGGAACATTGGGTAGGACAGTACAAAAGAAATTGCACTGAGCATTGCGATAAGTGTGAGTCGACGTGTTTTTGAATTTGACACGAAAAAACCTCCAAAATAGAAAATAATATTTCTTCATTTTGAAGGGAGTTTTTGAATATTGACGAAAACGGACTCAACCCAAAAAGAGCTAGTCTTATTTCCTATTCTTCTCCCATCCAGACTTTACTGTCGGTTGTGGAATTACACCACATCAAGCTTTTCAGCTTCGCGGACTTTAACCGCCGGTCCCGAATTTCACGGTGCCCTGAAGATACGTTTATTATATCACAAAAAATTATTTTTGGTCAAAAAAAAGAGCGCTCACACGCTTTTTTATTTTCCTTTTCTTCTTTTGCGAAACTCAAATAAATCGTAAAGGAAGGAACGGTGATCGCTTGCTAAGGCATATTCTTCCAAAAGATTAACGGTTTGGCGTAATTTTTTAGCTTCATTAAGCGCAATTCGTCCTGTATGCTCATATTCGAAAATCACCTTACGCTCTAAATAATAGGCTTCCATCAATTCTTCTATATTCGTCAATTCTGTAGCTACACGAAATCCATTAACATAGTTCCAGTTACCTTGAGCAATATGCTCTGCTTGACGGAAGCGTTCTGCTTGGAGAAAGTCAACAAGTTGTGCATTATAGATTGTCCCTAAATTTTCCAAAAGTTCAAGAACAAGTTCTGTATTATCTAAATAAAGATTGCTAATCTCTTGGCGCGTTTCTTCCATATCTTCAACTTTTGGACGGGAAAGTTGGAAGTCAAAACGAGAAATACGTGTTTTTAAAACTTTCAAAGCACGCAAAGTAACCACTTGGGCAAACTGGATACTTGAAACCAAGTCATGTGCCAAATCTTGCTCCAGAGTATGGATGTAGCGGTGGTAGGTACGATAAGTACGCATCGAGATTTTCTCTTTTTCCAGCGCATCTTCAAGCCCTTCAATTTCTACACGGATAATTAATAATTGCAAGGTGTTAAAATTTTCTGTAATTCCAGCACTTTCTTGCTCTACAATGAGCTTCTGAATCCGGTTTTGATAATCGGCAATCACAAGGTGATAGCCATTTTGCGCTTTCTCAGTAATTCTTTCCCGTAATTCTTGCACAACGTCACCTAAAATTGCGATAACTGCCAAATTATTGACCATGCGTTTTTTCTCAACTGCAAAGTAAGGCAAAGTAAGCAAGCTCACAAGAAAGCTTAAACCAGTAACTGAGGCGCAAAAAAAGATTAATAGATTGTTGGTATTATCCGCAAGCTGAGGTAAAAGAAGTATGGTCGCAATGGAAACCGTCCCTTTTGTACCAGAAAAAGTCAACAATAACAATTCGCTCCAATAAGAGTGAAAGATTTCTCCCTTGTCTTTGACAGTCACCAAATAATAAGACAATAAGATTAAAAATCTTAGCAAAAATAGGGCAAAAGTCAAAAGTAGTACAACAAAAACCAGCCAAAAAACGGAATATGTCCGGTCAAAAAGGAAAGGAAAAACAAGACTATGCAACTCAATCCCAAGGAAGATAAAGACACTTGAGTTCAGCATAAACACAATCGTTTCCCATACACTATTTTTGACACGCGTCACTTGTGCATCAAACACAGTAGTTGGTCGAAAACCATTGGACTGGAAGATACCAGCAACAACAACGGCGATAATTCCCGAAACGTGCAAAACTTCGGCCAAAGCAAATGCTGCAAGCGGCATTACGAACTCCAGCATCAAATAGCCACTGACATCACGCGCATCGACATCATCAAGAATTTCTAAAATTTTATTTTTAAAAATCGAAAGCCCAATACCAATAGCAAAGCCGCCTATAATGGACAGGATTAAATTAAGGGTCGCCTGTGGTAAAGAAAAAGTCCCTGTTACAAGTGCAAGCACAGCAATCTGGAAGGATACGATACCAGATGCATCATTAAAGAGTCCCTCACCCTGGAGAATATTCATGATTCTTTGAGGAAAAACAAAGCGGGTCGATAACGTACCCACAGCAATTGCATCCGTTGGGGCTAGTGCAGCTCCTAAAGCCAGACAAGCTGCTAAAGGAATGCTCATATAAAACAGATGTAAAATACCACCTAATCCAAGAGCAGTAACAAAAACCAGCGGGAATATAAGCACAAGTATCAAATGTCGGTGTTTAACAATCCGTTTCACTTCTGCTTCTGTACTCTCTCTAAACAAGAGCGGTGCAATGATGAAACCAAGGAAGAATTCCGGGTCAACGTGAAGAAATTCTGAAATACCTCCAAAACCAAAAAGAATCCCTATGAGAACTTGCACTAAAGGCAAGGCTAACTTAGGGAAAATTTTATTGATAACATTTGAAAAAACTAATGCGAGCAAGAAAATGATCACATGAAGGATAGACTGAAGCATATAACTCCTTAAATATCATTTCTAAATCGTCTTTGTTTCTCTTGAATTTTCTTGTCCAACTTTGAACAGTCCTTATTATTCATGCGTAGACGACAACGTTTAAATTCCAGTTCTGCCAACTGACGTTTGATTCGTTCTCGTTTTGCAGCACTAAATTCATCTTTTTTAACATATTCTAATTTTTGAAGCATAAGTTCTTTTTTGTCAGCTAATGCTTCCAGATGATGCTGAATATTCTCACGTGAGAGAGCATCTGTTTGATTGGAGAGAGTGCTTTCCAAAGCTTCTTTTTTATTTTCAATTTCTGTTAAATGGGCTTCAATTTTTTTGATTTTATCTTCTTTTGATAAACTCATGAAAGCATTCATCTCTTGAGCTTCCTTATCTTCACTATCGCCTTCAAGATAAGTCTTTCGAAGCTGTTTTAAGCGTTCTTCAAAAGTCATTTCAGTCATTTCCGTACTCGTCCTTTTTTCATTGATTATTGTCTGAGATGCGCCACATTTTTTTAAAATCGTTTTGCTCAAACCTATTCTACTCTTTTTCCTAAATAATGCAACTTTCAAGCACTAATTTAAGCAAAAAAAATAGAACAAGCTATTTCTCATAATGAGGCTTGTCTATAAAATAACCTTGTCGATTGTCGATTTTTAATTTATCGGCTAAATCAATACCTTCTCGATCTTCAACCTCAGTGATATCAATATTTTTGTTTTTTTCTCTAATCAAACGGACCCAATCGCCCATGTTGAGATCAAACCATTCAGAATCACTTTTCTTTTGAAATTTAGAAAGCGGGATTTTCACACCATAGATATCATTCAATAGCCACTTGATCTTGTGAAAGTATTTTTTACTTGGTTCGACTTTTTCTAGGATAACATGAACACCAATGTCTTGGCTTAACTTCAAATTCTTCTTGATCCTTGATTTCATAAGCCAGCCAATCTTGTCTGTCAACTCCACATTGATTTCAATCCGCAGCTCCATCGGATAGCATTCGCCTTTGACCCAGCGAATAAAGTATTCGTAACGTGGATCTGAAAGTTGTTTCAGGCTAATATTAATGGCTAAAAATTGTGACGGATAGTTTATTTTCACAAAACTTTTATGAAGCAGATAAATCACTTCACGTAAGGTAAATTTATCAATATCATCTGGGAAAACCCATTCTTGTTTTTCTACATCATACTTGCGGAGCAGTGCTTCTAAACCAGTTTTTTCTCCTTTATTATCAATAATTGTCTGAAAGTAAAATGTATAATTTTCAGCATCTTCCATTGTTTTAGGATAAATTCTGTTTTGTCGTTTCGCCCAAACATAGCTGGTCACAATTCCGAGCAAGCAGAGAAGAATAAAGATTATTGTCAACAGAAACATTACATCTAAAAGCATAGTTTATCCTTTCTTCAGGCTTTTCCTTGTAGGGCTGACCCAAGCACCAGCGTGTTCACTTTTACCAAAACAAGCCTTCATGGCTGGTATAAAAGTCGTGATTATCGTCAATGGATTGACCATCCAGAAAAATAACATATAGAGGGGAGCAAAAATAAAGTATTTGAATTTTTGTCCCTTACTGTCTAAGATTAGTGCGGCTAAAAGCTGCAAGGTGCCCGCTATAAGCTCGAAGGTAACAAAGATAAAGGACATCGCAAACCCATGCCAAAGCCGCTCATAATTACCTACAATAAGGAAATAGAGCATAGCCAAGATAAATATAATTGACGTAATGAAAAAGAAGAATGACCAAATGATGGAAAAAGTCGTGTCAATAAACATTGACAGAACATAACGGTACTTAATGGGATGCAAGATAAACTTCAGTGAGTTAGTAAACCATACTTCAGTACCTCCCTGAGCCCAACGTTTTCTTTGCTTATAGAGCTGCGAAAGGGTTTCTGGTACATTCATGTGAAAAATAATATCTGGGGCAAAACGCGGCGTCACACCATACATTAAGTGATCCCAAGCGATACTAATATCCTCTGTACTTCGGTCTTGTCTAAAGCCGCCAACGTCGATCAAAAACTGCTTTTTATACATGGTATTCGCTCCACTGTACGAGTACATTGAATCATTGATCGCGGTTTGGCTTCTTTTAATGACACCAACGATACTTGAAAACTCAACAGTTTGCGATTTTCCCATAATAGTCGTCCGGTTCTGCACATCCATATTGGCTGTAACCGCAGCTGTGTTGACATCGATTTCACTCATGAAATAGTTCATATATTTCATAAGCGCATCTCTTTCGGGGATTGTATCCGCATCATTACTTAAAATATATTCCCCCTTCGCAAAGTAAGTACCAATGTTAAAGCCGTGTGCCTTTCCTTGATTTTTCAAGATATTAATAACACGCAACTTATCGTACTTTTCTTGTAAGTTTTGGAGAATAGGCAAAGTTTGATCGGTACTACCATCATTAATCACTAATATTTCATAGTTACTATAATTGAGCATTGTAGCTAAGTACTCAATCGTTTCCTCAATCATCACTTCTTCATTATGAGCAGGAATCATAATCGTAATCATCGGTTGCTCATCAGGTGCTAGTTCCACAAAATTTGTCTCTTTTCGCCCTTTTTTTAGGAAACGGTAACTCAAAGAGCCAAAAAACCAAAACAAAGCACCAATAACGGGATAAAGACACAAGATTATTAAACACACGGTGATAACCATTTGTAGACCACTATCCGATGTAAACATCTGGCCGAAAATATCAGATATCATAAGTATCAACCTCATCTTTACCTAGAACTTTTGAAAGCTCGTCATTTTTTAAATTCTTTTCTGGTAGAACTTCAAAATATTTTACATTATGACGGAATTCTTCTTCACCGAAGCGGTCCGCCATAAATTTCTTTCCCCTTTTTCTTCGCTCAATACTGGAGACCGAATCAAATGTAGGCCATTTTTCAATGACCGATTCCCTTCGGTTATTTTGAATAATTGTCATGCTCGCTGCATAAGTAAAGGTGATGACCACACAGAAAGCCAGCAGAATCAACAAAAATTTAATTTCCAAAACTCCTTCGGAATATTTCCAAAAGGCAATGCCATACTTCCCATTTGAAGTCTTATATAAAAAGGATGCTATGGTAATAAAAGTCGGCACAATGAAGCACACCCAACCCAAAAGAGCGATGAGGAGTTGTTTAATTTTTAAAAGCCAATGTCCCTTTTCAAAGAACAGATCGGAATAACTGTAATTTTCTTCGGTTTGTTCCTTGTTTAATTCTTCCTTTTGCAATATCTGATACTCCTTTAATGTAAAAGCACACCTTCCTGTTTCCTACAACTTCAGTATACTTAAAAACTTTCTTAAAACAAAATGAAATAGACAAAAAAAAGAGAAAAATCATTTTTTTCTATTTAAAGTAAACTTGATTTTTCCCGTTTTCTTTTGCAATATATAAATGCTTATCGACACGATAAATAGCTTGGTCACGTGTTACTTTATCCGTAATTTCAACCACCCCGACTGAAATTGATGTTTTAATAGTGTTAGAACTCGCGTGAAAGACATATTCGGAAATTTCCTTGGCTATCTGCTCCATAATATCACGTACGACTTCTCCTTTGCGATTGCGAAAAAGAAGAAAGAATTCATCACCACCATAGCGGAAAAGTTGCCCGTTTTCTCCTGTTTCTCTTAAATACTTTTTGATGAGCATACAAATTTCTTTTAATACATAATCACCTGAGCTATGCCCATAATGATCGTTAATGTGTTTAAAATTATCAATATCAAAAAAGACTAATGAAAATTTGGAAATCTGATCACTGGCGAGGATTTCATCCATCGTTTCTTCAAATTTTCTCCTATTATATACATTGGTCAGTGCATCAATATAAGTATATCGTTTGTACTTTGCATACTCTCCTACAATAGAAGAAATATCCAACAAAATAAACTTGGCAATCACAAGGAGTATAAATGTTTTCCAGAAAATTTCTAGTGAATGTATCAAACTAAAAGCAAATTCGGAAAGGAATAAGAGCTGCACAGAAACAACCAGACTTAAACCTATAAGCATCATTTTACCATAACTTTGCATTACAGCCGTTTGATTTTTGGCAATAAAATAGAGCGTCAGCCAAAAAAGACCCAGAGATAAGGTAACTAATAAAATCGACTTCCAATGAAAACCATAGTTGTAAATATAAAACAGATAGAAAATTGTAAACAGTGGAAGCATAGCATATTCTATTTTTTCATAATGCGTAACAATACAATAATCGACTGCAATAGCGATGAAAATGAGCGAAATATCACTCAGTAAATAACCATAAGCACCACCCTGAGCTATTTCAATAAATAATAATTTTAAAAGAAAAATCCATAATGTAAAATTACTCGAATAGAACCAAAAGGCAGAGTAAGGATTTTCAGCGTATTTACTGCGATGGATGATATTTTTAGTGAGAAATATTCCACCTAAGATTGCCGGAATCAAAAATAATTTGGCAAAAAAATAAGGCCCCAGTATTTCTTTGATAATATCCATCATCTTCACCTCTATCCTTTTGATGAAAAAGAAAAGTGGCTTTTCTTCTTCTGCTTCTTACAATATATTATAATATAATAAATAATTTTATCTTTTCATGTCGTTGCATAAAAGCAACGATATTCTTTATCGTCACGTATTTGATAACACTTTAATTTTTTGTTGCATTTTCTGATAGTATAGCTATAACTGCCACTATGAATGACTGGAGATTTTATGGTATATAAAAAATTTGGATATGTTTTTCGGCAAATACGTGAGCAAAAACATATCTCCTTATCGGACTTTTCTTCTATAGGAATCTCAAAAGCCACCCTTTCTCGTTTTGAGCGAGCTGAAACCATGATGAATTTTGAAAAAGTCGTACAAGCTTTGCAACTGATGGGGATTGGGCTTGAGGAATACGAGTACCTTTTAAACGATTATGCACCCAATGAATCAGAAGCCCTTTTAAAGGAAATCGAGATGGCTTTTCTTAAACAAGATAAAAAAGCACTTGACAATCTCTATAAAGTCGCTTTTGAAGCAGGCTATCCTTATATCTCCTTAGCAGCAAAAGCTTCATATACTGAATTAAGTTCAGAAAATATTGATACAATCACAGATTATCTCTATGATATCAAAGTTTGGGGCCAGATTGAGCTTTATGTATTTTACTTTACAATGAATAAATTAAGCATACGCGATATTTTATATATTCTTGACTTATTCCTCTTAGAAAAAAAGCATAAAATATTTAACTCCGTGAAATATCTGGAAATTTTTGTTTGTGCATGCTGTCGTGCTATAGCACTCTTAGCAAGCAAAGGCTACCAAGAATACAGTGCACATATTCTCAATCGGGTTGAATCACTAGAACTCGTACAATCGATGTTTTTGCGCAATCTCCTTAACCTCTCCAAAGGTTTCTGGACCTATCGTTTCAAAGATGAAAAGGCTGGAAATACGATGATGCTTCAAGCATTAGAAATATTTCATCAAATTGGTAGTCAAGAAATTGCCCAATATTATCAGCAACAATATGACATTCATGTAAAAAAAGTGAACGTGTGATTTAAGTCACACGTTCATTTCTTTTAATCCTTTAAATTTTTGACGGCTTCATCGATCGGAGTGACTCCACTGACCACTTCAAATTCTTTTCTGATGGTCACGTCGTTTACCAACGTTTCCAAAATAACTTTAGCCACATCTTCTCGCGGAATTCCTCCTGCTTCCACATGGCTTGCTAATGCTACCTTACCAGTACTTTCTTTGTCTGTAAGCATTCCAGGATGAATAATTGTCCAGTCTAACTCTGTTCGTGTTTTGAGCCATTCATCCGCATAATTCTTTGCAATCGTGTAAATCTTAAGCGAAGAATCTTCTTGAATTTGACGTGTAATTTCTTCTCTTCCCACTCGGAAAGTGCTGACCATAACAAAACGTTTGACCTTTGCTTTTTCGGCTGCCGTCATAATTTTAACCGCTCCATCTAAGTCAATCATAATTGTTTTATCCAATCCAGAACCACCTGCGCCGGCACTAAAAACAACAGCATCAACGTCAGACATTGCTGCAGCAAATTCTTCAATTGAATTATTGACAATATCCAAGATTATAGTTTCAATCTCTAATTGGTTAAAAAATTCCTGTTGTTCTTCTTTACGGATAACAGCTTTTTCTTGAAGTTTAGGATAGTCTTTTAGGTTTTTGGCTAAATGTTTCGCCACTTTTCCATTTGCACCAACGACAAGTACTTTCATATCTCACCCTGCTTTCTTTTTCTATCTTTACTAACATTCTACATCATCTTCTACTTGGATTCAAAAATAATTAACTTTCTACTATTTAATATAAAGATAAAAACTGTCACTAGACAGTTTTTATCTTTTATAATGAATCACCGTTCCAAATAGAATTTTTCACGATAGCATAATCGACTTTACGTAATGCATTAAGATCACGTCCACCGGCGTAAGAAATAGAGCTTTGGAGATCTTCTTGCATTTCTTGAAGTGTATCTTTCAATGCACCTTTGTGTGGCAAAAGAATTTTCTTTCCTTCAACATTTTTGTGTTCACCTTTTTGGTATTCACTTGCTGAGCCAAAATATTCTTTGAAAAGTTTGCCATCTTGTTCAATAGTTTTACCAGGTGACTCTTCGTGAGCTGCAAAGAGTGAGCCAACCATTACCATTGTTGCACCAAAACGAACAGACTTAGCAATATCACCGTGCGTACGGATACCACCATCAGCAATAATTGGTTTACTTGCTGCTTTTGCACACCAGCGTAAAGCTGCAAGTTGCCAACCGCCTGTACCAAATCCTGTTTTTACCTTAGTGATACAAACTTTACCTGGGCCAATCCCAACTTTCGTTGCATCAGCACCAGCATTTTCTAACTCACGGACAGCTTCTGGTGTTCCTACGTTCCCCGCAATTACAAAAACTTGTGGCATCAAACGCTTGATGAGCTGTACCATTTCAATAACAGAATTGGCGTGACCATGCGCGATGTCAATTGTAATATAATCTGGAATTGTTGCTGTTTCTGCCAACTCACGTACAAACTGACGTTCATTGTCTTTAACACCTACAGAAATTGATGCAATCAAACCTTGAGCATGCATTTTTTCAATAAAGTCTTTACGTGTACTTTCTTCAAAACGATGCATGATATAGAAATAACCTTGCTTAGCTAACATTTCAGCAATATTTTCATCAATAATTGTTTGCATATTTGCTGGAACAACGGGAAGTTTGAAAGTGTGATCCCCCAACTTAACTGACGTGTCTGCTTCACTACGACTGTTAATAATACACTTATTAGGGATAAGTTGGATATCTTCGTAATCAAAAACTGGAACCATTGTGTTCATAAGAATGCCTCTTTATTCATTTGTTATTACAGAATACCGACCGAGTTTCCGTTATGGACAACCTCGCTAGTTTGGCGATAAAAATCTCTGCAAACCAAACCTTCCTTATTTATTTTAACGCATATTGATAAAAACAAAAGAAAAAAAACTGATTTTATATCAGTTTTACATCTTATTGTTCGGTTTTCCCGAAAGTTTTCTTTTGCAGTCTTTTATTTCCTGACCAGTAAAGGAGGAAAAAAATTAATTCAAAAAGGACGACAAATAGAATAAAAGTAAACATAAAATAGTTCTCCGTCAAGACATTAATGATCGGATCTGTATCGGGATTGAAGAGCCAGGTGTCATCTCGGAAAAAAATCTCATGGAAATAGATAAAAAAGTTATCAAATCCAATCAAGGAAGCAACCAAACCAATAAACAAAGGAGTTCCCATCACAAAACGTAGGCCATTATGATAGAGAATGGCTAAATGTTCTTTCAAAAATAAGATGAGCGCGGGACTCAATACAAGTGTGAGTCCTAAAGCAAGCATAAAGAGCTTTTTCACATCCTTAAAATGCTGTAAAGCATCGGGAGACGAAGGAAAATCAGGCATCTGTAACACACCTTCAAATGGATTAACCAGATACGCCATCAGAACATTAAAGTTATGTCTTAGTACTTCTGCTGAAAGTCCTGATATCTGGGTCAAATTTTCCAAATGAATATCTATGTAAAAGAGTGGGACAGCCAAAAGTAAGGTTAAACTTACTGCTGCTGCAATACCCCATAAAATAAGACTCGTGAAAATCAGGCGATCACGCATCTCAAACTTCCCAATGCTCTAAACTTGAAACGACATGTGTTGGTGGTATTGGAAGTCCAGGAACTTCTTCAGCTTTTGTAAAGCCTGTTGTAACAAGCAAACTGTCGATACCATTATCAATCCCTGTACGAATATCTGTCAAATAGTTGTCACCAACCATTAAAAGATCTTCTTTAGGAATGCCCATTTTTTCCACCGCTTTTTCTGCAATAATCGCCTCAGGTTTTCCAATAAAGGTGGGTTGAACACGTGTGGCTGCTTCAATCATTTTAACCAAAGAGCCCGCTCCTGGCAAAAGTCCTCGTTCGCTTGGAAGGTTCAAATCAGGATTTGTTCCGATGAATTTCGCACCTTTATGTATAGCAAGAGTTGCCAAAGCAAGCATTTCATATGTCAAGTCAGAATCCAAAGCAACAACGACATATGCTGGATTTTCACGATCCTTTTTATAGCCTGCTTCATAGATTGCTTCTTTTAAGCCATCTTCACCAATAATATAAACTGTCTTCTCCAAACCTAAATCGTTCATATAATCGACTGTAGCTGCACTTGCTGTATAGATAGTTTCTAAAGGTGTATCAATATTAAACTGTGTAGCCAAACGTTTTTGAACCACACGTGGGGTTTTTGTCGTATTATTTGTTAAAAACAGATAAGGAACTTTCGCTTCTTGCAAACGATGAACAAAGTCTTCCCCTGCAGGAATACGATGATTGCCCATATAAATCGTGCCATCTAAATCAATCAGATATCCTTTATACTTTTTGTAACCTTTTCTCATTTTCGTTCATTCTCCTCGCTTATTTTTGACCACTCAATCTCAATATTAGCATTATCTACACCATCTTTCCTAATAATATGGCAAGTGGTGTCTCCTTGAAATTCAAAAACAGGATGAATAAACTCATGATTGCCATAAAGGAGTTCGTGATTATAGCGAATATATATTTTTTTAGGTTCGTATGCCATACGGAAATCATAGTCCAACTGATCAACAGCCCAGTCGAAATATTTAGCATTGTTCACATGTCCATTCATATCCAGATCAGAGAAACGAATTGGAAAAGCTAGGCTACATTGCGCTTGATCAGACAAGGTAAGATATTTGTGAGGACGAACAATTTTGCTGACTTTTGGTGCCTCATAAGGTGCCACAATCTCATCAACAACACGTTCTACCTTACGTGTATCTTTGTTCATCAAAACCCAAGTTGAACTTATTTTTACTAAGGTTTCGCCAGCTGTATTTTTGAAAATAAAGTCACGATAACAAAAGAATTTATTGTAAGACGTGGCTTCTGTTTCAATTGTAATCTGGTCATTAAACTCGGGTAAGCGATGAACCTGAACTTCGTGCTCGATAACTGCCCAAAATAGATTGAAGTTATCACAAATCCATGTGTCGCTACGGTCTAACGTATAAGACTGCTCTCCCGAAATTTGAAGTGCTACGGCAAGAAGATCTGATATTTTCATCTTGCCTCGTGTGTCGCTCTCATAAAAAGCGACTTTATGTGTTTGACTGTATTTTATTCCCATTTATTTATTTTAGCAAAAACAGACATAAAAAGCTCAAGTAAGAATAAATTTTACAGATAAACTTAGGGAACCGTTTTTTACGTTAAAATAAAAAAACCAGCATGATTTCTGGATTTTTATATTTTTTCAACTTGAATACCTAAAGTTTCAATCAACTCTTCCTCATAAGGATTTTTAGCATGGTATTCATTGATATATTTGATATGTTTTACACCCGATGCCAAGACGAGCTTCAAGCAAGCGATACAAGGGAATAAAGTCGTATAAAGAATTGCTCCCTCTGGTGAAACACCGTGCTTTGCTGCTTGGGCAATTGCATTTTGCTCCGCGTGAACAGTCGCAATGCAATGTCCGTCTTTATCTTCCAGACACCCTACATCTGTACAATGCGGCATAAGTGCTACAGAACCATTATAGCCTGTCGAAAGAATTTGCCCATCCGCAGTCACGAGAAGAGCACCAACTTGAGCGTGCGTACAGGTAGAGCGTTTAGCTACAACTTCGACGATTTCTTTAAAATATTCTTCCTTGCTTGGTCGTTGAAAATTTTCGATCATTTTATCCCTTTCCACAGTTACAATTGCCACACTGACATTCTCGTGTTCTAATATCTTGAAAACTCAAACCCGTAATCTCCGTCAAATCTTCCATATCAGGGTAAGCGCCAATCGTCATAATTTCTCCATCTACCAACATCAAAGGCAAAGCCGCTTCCATTTTTTGTATTGCTTGATTGACAACAGGATGATGCGCAAAGATGTCCGCATCTTCAGCTAAGTTATAGCGTACTGTTTGTAACTCGGCTTCTTCTGTTTCTTTACTAAAGGCTTCAAAAACCTGAGCAAGAGCTGCACTCGCTTCTTCTGGCTTTTCTTCATATAGTTCAAGTCTCATGACTTCCCCAAATCTAACAAATATTTTTTAATATTATACCATAAGCAGCCTACAAATTCATTAAAAATTTCAATAAGAAAAAGGACTATCCTAAAATAATCCCTTCGTTCAGCTTGAGTTAAATGTCCTTCACTTTACTGTACAAGCCATAAGCTCCATCAAGATTTTCTACTTTAAAGCCTTCTTGTTTCAAGATACGTTCAGCTGTATAAGAACGAAGCCCTGATTGACAGCTGACAATGTATTCTTTATTTTTATCTAATTTGTCCATATTTTGGCGTAAATTGTTTAATGGTATATTTATCGCTTCTTTAAAACCACCACGCGCCACTTCATTTACTTGGCGCACATCTAAGAGTACTTTACCTTGGGCAAGTTCTGCTTCGAGCTGATGCCACTGAATGTTATCTGACAAGCCCATAGCAATGTTCATAGCCGCATAACCAATCATGTTAACAGGATCCTTAGCAGAGCCAAATGGTGGCGCATAGCTCAATTCAAGTTCTGGTAAATCAAAAACCGTCATCCCTGCTTTAATCGCTGTTGCCAAAACATCAATACGCTTATCTACACCTTTTTGCCCAACTGCTGATGCTCCATAGATATAACCACTTTCTGGATTGAAGATAAGTTTGAGAAGAATAGAGCTTGCGCCAGGATAATAACCTGCGTGATCATTAGCTGTGATATGCACAGTCTTATATTTTAAGTCCGCATCTTGTGTCTGCTTCTCTGAAAGTCCAGTAGAGGCAGCTGTCAAACTGAAAGTTCGAACAATAGCTGTTCCGATACTCCCTTTATTTGTAACAGGTAATCCTGCTAAGATATCTGCAACTTGACGTCCTTGGCGATTGGCTGGGCTTGCTAAGGAAATGAGCGCATCATTACCGGTAATCTGATTTTTAACAAGAATGGCATCTCCCACAGCATAAATATCAGGCACAGATGTTTGATATTGCTCATCGACAAGAATTGCTCCTCTCATTCCAAGCTTAATCCCCGCATCAGTAGCAAGTTTTGACTCCACTTGAATCCCCACAGAAAGGATAACCACATCCGTACTAAGACTGTCGCCATTTTCCAGAATAACCGTTTTTCCTTGGTCTTGGAACTCTACAACAGACACACCCGTGAGTACTTTCAAGCCATTATGTGTCAACTCTTCTTCAATATGAACGGCCATTTCCTGATCAAGAGTTGGTAAAACATGATTGGCTTTTTCGATGATTGTAACCTCTAAACCAAGTTTTCGTAAGTTTTCAGCCATCTCTAGACCGATGAAACCCGCGCCAATAATCAATGCTTGCTTGCGGTGCTCCATTTCCATATAGTTTGTGATTTTATCTAAGTCAGGAATGTTACGCAGGCTAAAGACATTATCCGCTTCCGCTAAACCTTTTATAGGCGGAATAAAAGGACTTGCGCCAGGTGACAAAATCAATGCATCATAATTTTCCGTGTAGCTTGTCCCATTCGATACTACAGTAATTTCTTTATTATCCGGCTCAATAGAAACCACTTCAGAATCAGGACGAACATCTAAATTAAAACGCTGTGCCAGACTTTCAGGTGTTTGTAGGATAAGTTTATTTCTTGATTCGATTTCACCAGAGAGATAGTAGGGGAGCCCACAGTTTGCAAAAGAAACATACGGTCCTTTATCAAAAACAATAATTTCTGCATCTTCTTTTAAACGGCGTAATCGAGTGGCTGCACTCATGCCACCGGCAACGCCCCCAACGATAAGATATTTTTTCGTCATTTTCTTCCTCTTATTTTTCTAATTCTTGATCCCAAGATAGAGTACCACCTGTAACATTCGTAGTTGCCACTCCTTGTGCCTTTAGGAATTGACAAGCGCGCATAGACCGCATACCGCTTTGACAAATAATATAGCTCTCATCTTCTATCTCTAAGTATCTTTGCTCTAAAACACTCAGGGGTATGTTGATTGCTGTTGGCACATGTCCTTCGAGATATTCATCCTCTTCTCGAACATCAATCAGTACAACGTGACCAAGTTTCTCTTTTAATTGCTTCATTTGGATTGAACGCATATTTCTCTCCTCAAATTTTTGATATATCCATTATATACCCTTAGGGGTATATAGTCAAAGGATGAGATTTGCCTCAAACCATAAAGCTTATACTCACTTCTTTCATCTTATAACGCTTCTGCTTTAAAGTCAAACATAATAAAAGACCTGCCGTAGCAAGTCTTTTTTATTATTCTTCTTTTTTCTTCTTTTGTCGTGCAAGTATAAGCATGACCACAGATAGAATAAAGAGTGTACCTCCAAAACTCCAGTTTTGATAAGCTAGAAGTAAGAGTGACAAACTAAGTAATGCATATATCCAAGCCATATTTAAACCTCCTCGACGTTAAAGAATAATGCTGAACCAAATGAACTTTGTTTAATTAAGCGTTTTGCAGTTTGAGCATCCGTAGCTAAGTCGCTATTCGGACCTCGAAAATAGAGTTTCAATCCCTTTTTTTCCTTATAAGTAAATCCATTTTCTTCTAGAAGTTGAATTACTTTTTCTTGCATCATAGCTACATTAACAATAATCATTGGGTTCCTTTCTGTTTTTTATAATTCTGGTTCTTCCATCTTGTTTGCTGCAATAACGAATGGTGTCCAAATAGCAAAGGTTACAAGTAAGTTGACAATTGCTAAGATAATTGCACGCCAGTCAAATCCTGTAGCAAGGAAGGCATTCATAATTGGTGGTGTAACCCATGGCACAGCACTGACAACTGGATCTACCCAATGAAGCATCGTTGCAACATAGGCGATAATAACCGCTACCAATGGAGCAATTGCAAATGGGATAAAGAAGATAGCGTTCAGTACAATTGGCATACCAAAGAGTACAGGTTCATTAATATTGAAGATACCTGGTGCTAAACCAAGACGTCCCACTGTCTTATAATCTTTACGTTTAGAGAAGATCAGAATGGCAAGGATTAAGGTAATTGTACCACCAGAACCACCAAACCAGACGAAGGCATCCCATGAACCACGAACCCAAAGACTGACATAGTCACCATTAATCGCATGTGCTTTATCAATCGCACCACGCGCTACTAAGTCACGAATACCGTCTGAGTGAACTTGGAAGTAAAGGGCTTGGTTATTAAGACCAAGTGGAAGCCAAATCCCATCAAGAGCAGGTGCCAAGACGTTTGGTCCATGAAGTCCAAAGAACCAGAAGATTGAAACGAAGAGTGTAACAATAAGAACTGAGAAAATATTTTGTGAGAGAATTTGGAAGGGTTCTGCAATATAGTGTGTAATCAAATTAATTACAGAATCATGTGTCAATTTATCAATAACATAGTAAATCAAGCTCACAGCGTAGATTGCAGCAATCGTTGGAATAATCGCAAGGAAAGCTTTTGCTACAGCCGGTGGGACTGACTCAGGCATCTTGATAGTGATATCTGCTAACATAAGTTTAGCATAAATAATCACCGCAAGGGCACCCATAATGATAATCGTAAAGTAAGCACCAGCATCCATATGTGCGGCAGCAAAGAGTGGCTTCCATGCTGCGAGACCTTGACCAGTCAATACACCATTGATTTTGTCTGTTGCAGCTACGCCGGCATCGCTCACACCCAAAGCATCCAAGAATTTAGGCATTTGGTTTGGCAAACCAGCAAAGAGAGTGGCAACTGCTACAACACCACCTGCAAGGTCATTGACACCATAAGCACGGGCCAAATTGTAACCCCAAGAGAAAGCAAAGATAAGACCAATAACTGTCAAAGTCCCTTGGTTGACAAGTGTTGAAATGTTATTCAAATCGCCAATGATTGGTGTATTAGCAAGCGTCCAAACATCTTCTGGTGCGAGTTGGGCAAACTTGGTTGGACCCAAAACCATTTGTTGAATGGACTGTGGGAATGTTGTGACGATGGCTGATACCATCGCTGCAAGGGCACCTGTCAGTGTTGCTGGCAGGATACCAATGAATGAGTCACGCAAGGCAACCAGGTGCTTTTGCGACCCGATTTTTGCTGCTACTGGGACGAGATATTTCTCCATCCACATCGTAATTCCGTTCATAGAATTCCTCCTAAAATTTTAATTTATTTGCGTATAAGGTTATAAATTATAGCTCATCACTTTCAATAAATTTAAACGAACTCCAAGGCTTGATAAAGTCAAGTAAGAACATTTCGTCTTCCGCGATATGTCCAACAACATTGACCCGGCCATCATTTTTCATTTCCTTCAGAGCAATTTGGGTTTCCCCCTTATATTGACCATATCCATCATTGTCAATAATCACATCGCCTGGTTTTATAGTATCTGTATCATGTGGCGGAAAATCCAAGTCTTTGTAAATAACGCGAGTCATGGTTGAACGTAGCATGTACTCTGAGCGGTCGCCACGATAACTATGCGTAGCCTCAAAGACACATTTTCGTTCATTTTCCGTCATCGTAGCTCTTGGCACAACTTTGAGTTCTGGCATTTGCGTATGGAAAACTTCTGCCATTGTTTTAAGCTCTGCTTCACTCGCATAAGCATTAGCAATAGTAATATCATCAATACCATCTAAAAGCTTATAATGTTTTACTTGTGTCTTCAAGCTTAAGTCACGATGATCCTCTAAGGTACATAAGCCATCTTGTGTGGGCCACGGTCCAAATGTTGCTTCATGAGAATTAACAAACACCATAGTATTTAAATTATACTTTTTGAATTTCTCGGTACATTTCACGTAATGATCAAACGCTAGACCTGTGTAACGGTGAGGATAGAAATTATGACTGCCAAGTAAGTTTTCAATGTTAGGCGAGTAATCCATGATACTGTCCACATAACTTGTTCCCTGACTCATATTAATCTCAATCTTAAGATTATAAGGGTTGCGCGTCATACGTGCTTCCTCAGCTCCTGTAAATCCGAGGTCTAAACGAATACCATCAGCACCCATTTCATCAAAGAAACTTAAATCATCATAGCTAATGTTAAGTTGTTCAAATAAGGCGGGATTAATGTCTACCATGACTTCCATACCAAGACTATTAGCATAAGCAATCACTTTCGTAAAGCCCTCAAGAACTGCTTCCTTATCTCCTTTGATTTCTAAAAGTGAGGTAAAGACACGAGTGTAACCATATTGGTGCGCTAAGTCTAAATAGGCTTTATCAGCTTCAAAGTTGGAACGTTCCGGATAAATCGAGATTCCTAGTTTCCCCATAATACTCCTTTCTTTATCTAGAATTTCTACAAATTCTCTTTATCCATTCATTAATGCGTCAGCGGCTGCTACAACATTTTTTCCATTCATCATGCCGTAATCTTGCATTTTAATCACATCACAAGGAACATCAACTGCTGCTGCTTTTTTGATGACTTCATTTTTCATGTAAGCCACTTGCGGACCGAGAAGCAATACATCTGGTTTCTCTGAGCCAGACAACATGTTGTCAATTTCAGCTACAGACTTTGCGTAGATTTCATAATCTTTTCCTGCTTCTTGTGCAGCTTGTTGCATTTTTGTCACGAGTAATGATGTTGACATACCTGCTGCACAGGCTAATGCAATAACTTTTTCTGCCATTTCTATGATCTCCTTCTTTTTATCTATACCAATAGTATAGCGGTTTCAGAAAGCGATTTCAAATATAATTTGTCCAAACAATATTAAGCGAAAAAACAAGTATTTTTTAATGAAACCCTTATTTTTAGCGCTTTCATTTTCTTCAAACCATTAAAAACTTTAATTTTCCGGCTGATTTCTGAAACATGTTACAAATTTAGAAACAAAATCGTGTTATTTTTTTAGTTTTAATTAATAAAAACACCAAATCTTACAAAAAATGTTAAGATTCGGTGTTTAGTTTGACTATTTTAAAAATATTCACGAAGAATGGCTTTATTTTCTCGTAGTACACGGGCAGTAAATACTCCAATGGTCATTTCCTCTGGTTGGTCTGTCTCAGGGCCAACACAGATATTATTTTGTGGCAAAATATCATCAACAATACGGGCAGAAAATTCAGGCTGACCGTTCACTTTCAAAAATGCTTGCAGATTAACAATACGAGCTTGCATATAAGGTTGCAACTGTAGCTCTATGCGCGATGGTTCAGCCAAATCATATTCGAGGAAAACATTTGAAGGAGCAGTCCATTTAATAACTTCAAAACTTGCAGCGTGGCTTGAGACAAAACGATAAAGTGCATCTTGAGCTTCATGGGTCAATGTAATACATTCACGAATTACAAAAGCCGTACCTGCAAATTCATAAATTAAGTAACCTAGAACTCTGCCATTTTCCTCATAAGTCGCAAAGAAGGGCTGTGCTTTATACTTGAAATAGTATTCCCAAACATGTTGTGGACGGACTAGTGAACCTTGGTTATAGACTTGATCATGGACCTCAGCCGCTTCTTCCAAAAGCTCCTCACTTACAGTGCGGCGCTGCACTTGACCCACTGTTTTTTTGCCTTTAGGAAATTCTTGTGCAGGAATCGTATATGCTTTTTGGTCAAAAGCGTAATGATAACCAAATTGTCCGTAAAACTGATAAGAGAAGGGAGCCAGATAGCTTAAGGCGGTGCCAGCTTCATAGTTGTCTTCTAAAATATCGGTCATGAGTTTACGAATGCTGCCGTTTCCTCTAAATTCTGGGTAAGAGGCAACATAACCAATTCCTGACATCTTTAGCTTTGCATCCTTCCAATAGACCCTAAAAGAGGTATCGATAATCATAGAGGATAGCTCATCGTTTTCCCAGTAACTGTAAGGTTTTGAAAAACTTAAAAGTTTATCAAACGCTTCTTCTCGCTCCTTACTCCGGGGCTTATTAAAAGCATAAGTCGCGAGATCTAAAAGTTCATGCTGTTTCTTTTCCATCTTTTCACTTCCCACCACTATAAGCTTGTTCAATGTGATTCAAAATAGCGACCATCTGACGTTTTTTCCAGTGTCCCAGAAGCGTTCCGACAAACATATCATTTAATTTTTGAATCATTCCGCTGGAAGTACGGCTTTCCTCAATAGTTATCTCTGTTTTCTTATCATCAACAGGATGAAAATTCCAACGTGTATTGAATGTATTACGGATAGTTTTCGTGGTAAAAGCATACTTATTGGCTTTCACAACTTCATCAATCGTAATAGTTCCATGTTGGTTTTTGCCAAATGTTTTTGAGTATTCAAAGCCATTAAGAGACTTGATGTCAGGTCTGTGCCCAGTATTTTTTTCGATATCGTAAAGTGATGAATCCAGAATCTGATTGTAGACAAACTCGACAGGAGCATTAATTGTTTTACTGATTTTCATATGAGATTTCTCCTATTGCTTAGAATAAAATTTATTAAACATTAAAATCATTTTAACAATTTATGTAAGCTCTTGCAAGATTTTTATGGGCGGTAAACAATTTCTCCTGAACAAATCGTATATTTGACTTGTCCCACAAGTTCTTGGTCGATAAATGGTGAGTTACTTGCCTTGGAATCAAAGTTTTCATCCACTTTATAAGTATTATGAGCATCAAAAATGGTAATGTCAGCCGGTCCACCTTCCGCTAAATATCCTGCATCAAAACCATATAGTTTGGCTGGATTAACAGTCATTTTCGCCAGCAATTGAGCCAGTTCAAGATGTCCAGGAGTAACCAAATGTGTAAGCCCCAGTTGCAAAGAAGTTTCTAAGCCGATCATTCCGCTCGGTGCTTCAGCCAAAGCAACATTTTTTTCTTCATGGGTATGTGGCGCATGATCGGTCGCAATAACACTAATCGTGTTATCTTTCAAGCCTTCCAAAATTTTCGCAATATCTTTTGTTTGACGCAGTGGAGGATTAAGCTTTGCATTTGTACCAATCTCTAGGACAGCTTGCTCTGTCAATGAAAAATGTTGTGGTGTAACTTCAGCACTAACTTTTGCGCCCATCTTTTGCGCAAAACGAACTACATCTACACTTTCGCCTGCAGACAAATGTTGAATATGTAAACGCGCTTGAATATCCAAAGCCAACATTGCATCACGTGCAATCATACTGTACTCAGCCACCTTTGTCGCTCCTGTTAGACCACATTGGTGTGCCACTTCGCCTTCATTGATTCCAAGCGTATCCACTAAGTTGGGATCTTCCTCGTGAATAGAGAGCAGACTATCCGTTTCCTTGGCTTTCTTCAAAGCTTCATGCAAGACCCCTGAATCACTCAGTGGAATACCATCATCTGAAAAGCCAACTGCGCCTGCCTTTAACAAAGCATCAAAATCCGTCAAATGTCGCCCGTCAAAATCTTTGGTAATAGAAGCAATGGACTTAATATGAATTTTCTCTTCATCTGCAAGTTTCAGTGTCTCTACAAGCACTTCAGGACTCGATAAAATCGGTTTAGTATTTGCCATCATTACTACTGTCGTAAAACCACCACGTGCTGCAGATAAAGCACCAGTGTGTATCGTCTCTTTATGCGTTTGACCTGGTTCACGAAAATGAACATGAATATCGATGAGCCCAGGAGCAACAATCATGTTGCTGGCATCAATGATATCTGCACCTTCTTCTTCCAAATCTTGGGCAATACGAATAATCTTCTTATCTTTAACTAACACATCAACAACTTGATCAAAGCCAGACTCAGGATCGATTACACGGCCGTTTTTTATGAGTATCATCTGTTCCCCTTTTTATATTTTACATAATGTTTATTATGTTATTTATCCCATGTTTCTTGATTATCCTTGAATTTTTTAAGCATTTCAAGTTCAGCTTCTGTTACATAGCCTGTTTCCTGAGCGATTTGGATAAGTTCAGAATAATTTGTTAATGTGTGCAGTGGCACTTGTGCTTCTTGGAATTTTGTTGTTGCTTTTTCGAGTTGGTAGGTAAAGATAGCAATCACACCGAGAACTTCGATCCCTTCACGTTGTGCGGCAGCCACTGCTTCTAGTACTGAGCCTCCTGTTGAGATAAGATCCTCAACCAATACCATTTTTTGTCCTTTAGAGACACGTCCTTCGATTTGATTTCCTGCGCCGTGATCTTTTGGTTTGCTACGAATATAGGCAAAAGGCAATTGAAGATAGTCAGCAATAATTGCACCATGAGGAATACCTGCTGTTGCTGTACCTGCAATCACTTCGACCTCAGGAAACTCTGCCTTGACCAATTCCGCAAAAGCCTGCTCAATACGAGTACGTACTTCAGGATAAGCCAAGGTCACACGGTTGTCTGTGTAAATAGGAGATTGAATCCCACTTGCCCATGTGAATGGTGCACTCGGCGATAGGCTTACAGCTTTTATTTCGAGTAAATCAGAAGCGATAGTTTTTGATAATGACATGTTATCCTCTTTCTAGTCCTTTAAGTTAATATCAATAGCACGCTGTTTTGCACAAAAAAACACTTGCAGAAAGCTGCAAGTGCGTAAAAAAATATGCCAGTAATATTTAGAATACACCTAAATACTATATAAGTAGACAATTATACGGTTTCCTTGCTAGCCTCTCGTGCTAATTTAAAGGTTTCTTGTTATATAGTCTAACAGATTTACTGTGAGTTTGCAATCATAAACTTTCTAAGCTTTCCATTGCTTCCAGTAAGTTCATCTCTGTTTCTTCTTTTTGTTCAGCCAGTTGGTCGAGTGCTGCTTGGAGTTCACCTAGTTTAACAAAGTCATCTGTTATATCTAACATAGCTCGAGAAATTTCTTCGCTTTGTTGTTCCAGATCAGCAAGTTTTTCTTCCGCAGCATTGACTTCACGTTCGAACTTGCGACGGATTTTCTGTGCTTCTTTTTGTTGTGCATAGTCCATCTGGCCCGAACTTTCTGGTTGTTCTTCCAAAACAACTTCTTGATGTGTCTCTTCTTCTTGGCGTTTTTTCTCTAAATAATAATCGTAATCTCCCAGGTAAAGTTTACTTCCTTGAGGTGATATTTCGAGAACTTTGGTCGCAACCCGATTGATAAAATAACGGTCATGACTGACAAAGAGTAAAGTGCCATCGAAGTCGATCAAGCTATTCTCCAAAACCTCGCGGCTGTCGATATCCAAGTGGTTGGTAGGTTCATCCAACACAAGAAAATTATCATGTTGCATAGCGAGCTTCGCCAAAAGAAGACGTGCTTTTTCTCCCCCCGATAACATCGAAACGGTCTTTTTCACATCTTCGCCGCTGAAAAGGAAGGCCCCTAAAAGATTACGTATTTCTACCTCTGGTAAGAGACGATGCTCATTCCAAATCTCGTCAAGAACACTGTTAGAAGGTGTCAGCGCCCCTTGTTCTTGATCATAGTATCCTAAGTCGACATTCGCTCCCAGCTTCACCTGGCCCTTAAGAAGAGGAATTTGACCAATGATTGACTTGATCAATGTTGTTTTCCCAATCCCGTTTGGTCCAACAATAGCAATGGCATCATGTTTTCGTGTATCGATATTGATAGGTTCAGCGAGGACTTTATCGTATCCCACTGCTGCATCTTCCACTGTAAGAACGATGTTGCCCGACTTTTTAGCTGGAGAAAAGGTCATATGAGCAGCCGCTTCGCTTGCGCTCGGTGCTTCGATACGCTCCATCTTTTCCAACTTTTTCTGGCGGGATTGGGCGCGTTTTGTTGTGGAGGCACGAACCATATTTCGAGCAACGAAATCTTCTAATTTTTCAATTTCTTTTTGTTGCTTATCATAGTTCTTTTGCTCAGTGGCGAGCATCTCTGCTTTAAGTTCAATATATTTACTGTAATTTCCTGCAAAGCGTGTCAGCTTGCCTCGTGAAATCTCCAAGGTCTCTGTCACAACCTTATCTAAGAAGTAACGGTCGTGACTGACAATCAAAAGACTTCCTGAATAGTTTTTCAGGTAAGTTTCTAACCATGCCAATGTTTCAATATCCAAATGGTTGGTTGGCTCATCCAAAATCAACAAATCAGGCTTTTCCAAAAGCATTTTTGCCAAAGCCAACCTTGTCTTTTGTCCACCAGATAAAGAAGAAATAGCACGGTCCCACATCTTCTCTTCGAAACGAAAACCATTAAGTACTGACTTAATCTCTGCTTCATAGGTAAAACCGTTGGCTTGACGAAATTCTTCCGATAAAGAATCATAACGGTGCATCAAACTCTCTAAGTCACCACCCGTTAACTCCGACATCTGTAATTCCATCTGGCGCAATTGTCGCTCTGTTTGACGGAGTTTTTCAAAGACCGTCAACATTTCTTCAAAAATCGTTAATTCTGAAGAAAGTCCTGTATCTTGAGCCAAATAGTTTAAATGCAAATCCTTGACCTTAGAAATCGATCCTGCTGAAGGTTCTTCAACGCCTGCAATAATCTTCAATAAAGTCGATTTTCCCGCACCATTGCGTCCGACTAAAGCCATGCGTGAGTGGTCCTGAAGATTAAAATTTATATTTTCGAATAAAACATCGCCACCAAAAGTGCGTGCTATCCCATTCCCTTGTAGTAAAATCATTCTTCTATTTTAACATAAAAAAGTTTAAGGTAAAGAAAACAGTAAAAATCTCGCTTCACAACGAAAACGCCAAGATTTTTACTGTTTTTATGTATAACTTCACATCAATAATTTTTTTCCAGATGACGAACGATATCTAAAGAACGAATCACTGATTCTCGTGCATCATCAAAGTTTTTGCTGACATAGGCATAAAAGAGCAAATCGATGAGATACAATTGTGCCAGCATTGAAACCGTAGCTGCATGCCTAAACTCAAAATTCTCTCCTGATAGAGAAATGAGCGGATATTCGGCACGTTTAGCAAGACTTGAGTTTTCAATACCGGTAATCGCAATGGTTTCAATCTTTTCAGCTTGAGCCAAATCAAGCATAGCTAAAACTTCACGGGATTCCCCTCGGTCACTGACAGCGATAAAGAGTTTCTTTTGATTATTATTGGTTAAATTAACAGCCATCGTATGCGTATTGTCCGCACAAATACTGATTTTGCCAATACGGTTCAATTTTTGAGCTAAGTCTTGTGCCACAAGAAAAGAAGCCCCAATCCCGAAAATAAAGATTAACTCCGCTTCATCAATCAGGTCGACCGTTTTAGCAAGTCTTTCATTGTTTAAATGACCATTAACAAGTTCTGTCATATGATTAATGCGCGCTTTTAATTTTGATTTTATTGAGTCTATCTCTTCATTAGGACGTAATTCTTGAAAATCTGTATCCGATTGGGCGCTCGCCTTCCAGACGGAAAGTTGCTGCTTAAGTTGGGGAACACCTTCAAGTCCGATGGATTTGACAAAGCGAATAACTGTAGCTGGTGACACTTGACTATTTTTAGCAATGTCTTGGGTGCTTAGGTTGATGACAGCCTCAGGAAAAGCGAGAACATACTTTCCAACTTTTGACTCGTTAGGGGAAAGTTCTCTTAATTTCGTTTGGATTTCGAGCAGAATATTCATGACTCAATTATAGCATAAACCAGCTATAAATATGAGCTTCTTTATAATGATACCAAAAGAAAAAACAGGAGGCACGTGCTCCTATTTTTCTACTTTTTCAAGCTCTTTTTTAATATCTTTGGCAATTTTTTCAGGTTCTGTTGCTGGAGCATAACGTGCGACAACTTCCCCCTGAGCGTTGATCAAAAACTTCGTAAAATTCCACTTGATTTTTTTTCCAAGCGGGCTTCCTTTTTCTTCTTTTAACCATGTATAGAGCGGGCTTTCATCCGCGCCATTAACATCAATCTTTTGAAAGCGTGGGAAAGTTGTCCCATAGTTCAATGTACAAAACTGATCAATCTCATCAGCTGTGCCAGGTGCTTGCTCTTTAAATTGATTACAAGGAAAATCGAGAATTTCAAATCCGGACTCTTTATATTCATCATAAAGTTTTTGAAGTCCATCATATTGTGGTGTAAAACCACATCTTGTCGCAGTATTCACTACGAGTAGAACTTTGCCTTTATAGTCGGACAAAGAGATATCATCTCCTTGTTTTCCCTTCACTGTGAAATCATAAATAGGCATAGTGACACTTCCTTTCTTCATCGGCTCTAAGTGATAATGATTATAACACTTGCCTTATCAGACTGTCAAAGAATCTTACTTTCTCATATAAGGCTTCAGACTCAAGATTTCTTGCTGCGTAAGAGGGCGATAAGCACCTGGTTGCAAATCTTCATCTAGGACCAGCGGTCCAAAATTTAAACGTTGAAGTTGCTCAACTTTTTTACCTAAAGCTAAGAACATTTTCTTAACCTGATGATATTTACCTTCTTGGATAGTAACTTTAGCATGATGCACATCTAAAATTTCGAGTTGCGCTGGCTGCGTACGAACGCCTCCGATAAATTCAAGGCCTGCTTCAAATGCAACTCTATCACTTACTTCAAGTGGTTCCCATGTCTCTACGAAATATGTTTTAGAAACATGTTGCTGTGGCTTTAGCATATCGATGCCCAGTGGCCCATTGTCCGTGATGAATAATAATCCTGTCGTTAGAAAGTCTAGCCGTCCCACAGGATAGAGTGCATCATTCTTTTCTTCCACAAGGTCACGATAGGTGGGCAGGTGCTCATCTTTATTGGCTGAAAGTACACCAGCTGGCTTATTCATCATAAAATAATGATGTCCAAATGTTGTGAGCTGTTGCTGATTGACAATAATTTCATGCATCTGAGGATCGACATTGCGACTTAGGTTATACTCTACTTCTCCATCAATTATAATCTTTCTGGTCTGTATCAAGCGTTTGCGTTCTTTCTTATCCTTCCATCCATTGAGGAACAGGTAGTGATCTAGTCTCATATTTGTCTATTTTAACAAAAATTAAATTTTTTCTATCTTATCAAACTCATGAAATAAGATGACCAAGGAAGAGCGAGATGCAGGTGAAGTAAATCAGTAAGGCAACTAAATCTTTAATCGTTGTAATGATTGGTGCTGATCCTGCAGCTTGGTCGATTTTTAACTTGATTAAGATAAAAGGGACTAAAAAGCCCAGCAAGGATGCGACGGTCATCGTGGCAAAAAGGGCTAAACCAACTGCCAAACCTAACATCGGAAAACCTAGCCATATGGTCGCCATTAGCCCCGCCATAATTCCCATCAATGCGCCAATGGTCAAACCGACACGTAATTCCTTGAAAAAGTGCTCAAGGTAGTTCTCAATCTCAATATGCCCCAAAACCAAGCCTCGTGTAAAGACTGTTGAAGATTGTGTCCCAATATTTCCTCCCATGCCCATAATCAATGGGATAAAAATTGCCACCATTGCGATGGATTCTAATGTTTGTTCAAAATTTTCAATGACTAAACCAGAAAGCATGCTTAACAACAAAGTGGCTAAAAGAAAGGGTAAACGTACTGCCAAAATTTTGTTTAATTTGCCATTAATAAGTAGCTTGCTGCGGTCCTCCTCTGTATCTTTTAAGTCGGATAAACCTGCTTGGTTCAAAATGTCTTCTGTTGCCTCTTCTTCAAGAATTTCCATTGCATCGTCGAAAGTTACTATGCCTACTAATTTATTAGTATCGTCCACCACAGCTAAAGCCAGAAGATCCAACTCTTTGACTTTTTGTGCCACCTTTTCTTGGTCCTCAGAAGTTTTAACAGAAATCGGTTGACGCGACATATGCTCATTAATGACTGCTGTTGGTGCCATCATCAAAAGTCGATGTAAAGTTATAAAACCAGTGAGCTTTAACTTCTCGTCAATAATAAACAAAATATAGATGTTTTCCTTGCGCGTGGCTTCCTCTGTGACTTTTGCCAACGCCTTTTCTTGGGTCATATCTTCTGTCAAAGTTACAAATTCCGTTGTCATAATTCGACCGGCTGTTTCTGGGACATAAGCTTGGAGGTGGAGTGTTTCTGCTCTATTATCGGGTGTTAAAACACCCAGAAGACTCTTCACTCGTCTTTCAGGTAGTCGGTCAAAAAGTCTGACACGATCGTCTGACGACAGCTGATTGAGAAAAGTTTGCACCATTGGCGGTTGTAGCGCATCTAAAAGATTTTTTTGCTGCTGAGTGCCAAGAATTTTGAACAACGCCACTGCTTTATCTTCTGAAAGGACTTCAAAAAAAATGACCTGTTCATCTTGCTTTAGATGTTTAAAAATCTCTTTCAGTTCATGTCTTTGTAAATCTTTAAGAATAACTTGAAGTTTTTTAAACTCCTTCTTTTTAATGTAGAACCGGATTAATTCTTCCATATCATATACTCATTTCATTTTAATTTCCCTTCTAAATTCTAATATTTTTGCAAGAGAAAACCTAACAATATAAAAACTGAAGTGTATGATACACTTCAGTTTTTATTTTTTTCAGATTTATTTTCTCCCACGCATCACATAACCGCATATAAACCCAATCAATCCTACAGCGATGATGCCGTAGAACATGGGAATATCAATGTTAAAGAAAAGCATGTTAACACGAACAGGTGAGAAATTAAGAACCGCAAAAATTACGATGAGCAAAAGAATCAAGAGAACTAAAATTCTTTTGGGTGTAAAAAAGCTTTTTACTTTTTCCATGTATATACTTCCTTCCAAGGATTACTATACTGTTATTTTAGCATATTATAGTTACACATCTCAAAAATTCTCCTTACCAAATTTTCACTTTAAAGATTTCTTTAATACCTGATAGGATAAATGTTGGTAAAGCTGGCACAAAGAGTACAAGAAGATAAACAGGTAAGCTCAATGGTGCAGTTCCCATGACAACATTGAAGAATGGAATTATTGTCACTAAAAATGAAGAGATACCTGCAAAGACAACAGCAAGGACTAAACGTGGATTGCCGAATGGATTTCTTCTGAAGAGAGTTTGTGAACTTCTTGCATCAAAAACATGCCACAACTGACCATAAACAAGTGTTAAGAAGGCCACCGTTTGTGCTTCGTTACTTGACATGCCTTGTTTTGCTGCCCAAACAAAGGCTACAAAGACCATCAAGCCCATAATTGTGCCTCGGATCAAGACTCTTGACCACGTGTAGTTGGCTAGGACAGATTCTTTAGGGTCACGTGGTTTTTCGTTCATAATGTCTGACTCAGCGACATCGTATCCTAGAGCGAAAGAAGGCACGGCATCACTGACCATATTGACCCAAAGTACCATTAAGGCTGTTAAAGTTGGTGTGGTATAGTCAACATTCCCGATACTTACAGTGAAGAAAAGTAAGCCTAATATCAAGGAAAGTACTTCTGCGACATTCGTCGTTAATTCGTGACGGATAAAGTTCTTAATATTGGCATAAATAGTTCTACCATTTTCGACTGTTTTTTCAATCGTTGTAAACTTATCATCAAGCAATATCAAGTCAGCAGAATCCTTGGTTACTTCAGTTCCTGCGATTCCCATGGCAATTCCAATATCAGCTGCTCTCAGAGCTGGCGCATCATTAACACCATCTCCTGTCATACCCACAACTTCCCCGTGCTTTTGAAGTTGCTTAACAATCCTTTGCTTGTGTTCAGGGGAAACACGCGCATAGACATTTGTTGTTTTAACGACATCATAGAGCTCTTCATCTGTCATTTCTTCAATTTCGATACCTTTGATGACTTTAGCCTCTTTGGATTTTACAATGCCAAGATTATAAGCAATAGCACGAGCTGTATTTTCGTGATCACCTGTAATCATAACGACTTCGACACTTGCCTCTTGCAATGTTTTAACAGAAGCTTTGACTTCTTCACGCGCAGGGTCAATAATTCCTGCAACCCCCGTCAAGATAATATCTTTTTCTAAATCTTCTAGCTGACCTTGTTCTGCTTCTTCCTTACTGAGGATACGGTATCCTACCGCCAAGGTACGCAAAGCTTCATTGGCATAATCATTTACAGTCGTGATAAATTTTTGCTTTTCACTTTCTTCGGTATTTAATTCACCATCAATCAAAAGGGCGCGGCTTTTCTCAACCAGAACATCTGGCGCTCCCTTGATATAGAGAAGATAGTTGTCGCCTTTCTTGACAATGACACTCATTGTTTTACGGTCACTAGTGAAAGGTAGCGTCCGGATGAGCTCATGTGATTCTAAAAGTTGAGTTTTTGTGCGGCCAGCTTTTTGCCCCAAAACAGTCAAGGCAATTTCAGTTGGATTACCAAAAGGCACGAATTTTCCTTCGACTTCTTTGAGAGCAGACTCGTTACACAAAAGTGCACCTGCAATAAAGGCCGAATATGAAGGCTCTTGCTCTTCATCAGAAAGACTACGAATTTCCCCTTCTGGAGTATAGCCCAGACCAGAAACTTCATAGTACTGGCCGTTTGTATAGAAATGTGTAACGGTCATTTCATTTTTGGTAAGTGTTCCTGTTTTATCTGAACAGATGTAGGAAGTACTTCCTAGTGTTTCCACACTGTTAAGTGACTTGATAAGCCCTTTATTCTTCGCCATTTTGGCAGCGCCAATCGTTAAAACAATCGAAAGCACAGCAGGTAGAGCATCAGGTATAGAGGCTACAGCTAAGGCGATTGAGGTTGATAAAACAGATGTAATTGATGCTATGCTTAATTCACCAGCTTGGATGATACCCACTACGAGGGTAAAGACAACAATACCGGCTGAAACTTGCATCAAGGTTTTGGTTAACTTATGAACCGTATTTTGCAGTGGCGACGTCCTGTTTTCAACTGCTTGAATCAGTTTGGCAATTTTACCAAGTTCAGTATGTTCCCCAACAGCCACAACGATCCCTAAACCTTGTCCACCAGAAACGCTTGAACCGGAGAAGCCCATATTATGACGATCACCTAGTTCTGTCGTCTCGAGAATAGCATCTGTGTGCTTGCTAATCGCATCTGCTTCGCCAGTCAAATGCGACTCGATAACTTGGAGCTCATTGGTTTCAATCCAACGGACATCTGCTTCGACAAAGTCTCCAATTGAGGCTTTTACGATATCCCCTGTGACAAGCTCTGTTGAAAGTATTTTTTCAAATTGACCATTTCGTAACACAGTAACATAACGATTGTTCATCTCTTTTAATGCGTTCAAACTCTTACGTGCACTAATTTCTTGATAAAAGCCTAAAAAGGCATTTATGATAATTAAGATTAAGATAGCAATCGCTTCATATAGTGCCTCCATCCCATGCTTACTATCATTTTGAAATTGAAAAGCGTAGTAAGAACTAGCAAAGGACAGAGCTACCGCACCAAGTAAAACAATAACGATAGGTTCTTTAAAACTTTTGAGGAACGTAGCTAAGTATGATTCTTCCTCTTCATCCGGAAGTTTATTTTCTCCATGAAGCTCCCTTTGTTTCAATATTTGTTCATGATTTAAGCCAGTCTTAGGATCAACTAAAAACTCCTCAATAACTTCTTCTTTTGCTTTTTTATAAAATTCCAAAAGCTTCCTCCTTGTATTTTCGACAGTTAGGTCTACACTTCATTTTTTTCCAAGAGCGTAGCAATCGAAAAAAAAGAATGTAAACAAAAAGGGCACAAGCTATCAAAAAATCTCCTCCTTACCCTCGGAGGAAATCTCTTGAAGCTTGCGCCCAACCTATATTGTCTCTTTAATTGTTATGAATTTAGTACGTTTTACTAAATCTACTCTTTTATTATAACATATAATTTTAAATTTTTTAAGAGTTTTTTTGATTTTTTGATTTTTTGATTTTTAAAAAGGTTAAAGGCAAAACAAAAAGGCCTTCACTGTTTGTGATAGCCTTGGATGTTTAATCTTAGTTAAGCACTCCAGGAAACGAATTGTAATTCACTTCCTATTAGTTATAAACAACCCAGCTTCCTGCAGGGAGTTTACTTGCCATTTCGATTTGTTCAGCAAGAGTCATGCCAGCGTATTCACCGTGACCTAACAATTGGAACGCACCGTATGCACCTGAACTTGCATTTGCAACATCTGCACGTCCATTAGACTCATGTTCAATAATATATGCCCATTCGCTTGCAGAATATCCTGCTGCGTTGGCAGTATTAGAAACCATGTAGTTGGCAAGGGCTTCAATATTTACTTGACCAGAAGTTTGACCTAAGTCAAGTCCTGATACAGTTTGTGCTACTTTAGATTTAGCAGGTTGTGTTTCAACTTTTTTGGCAGTTGTAGGAGTTGCTGAAGCTTTTCCTAACAAAATGTTGTTAACTTCTGTTTGTACGTCTTCAAAGTCAAAACCTTTGTTTGTCAACATTGTGACACGATCTTGACCTGTACCGTAGTTACCGTTAATAACTTCAATTGCAACATCATGTGTAGTTTGTTTTGGTGTGTCCGCGTGGGCCATACCAGTACCGATAAACATGAATGAAGCAATAACACCAGTTGAAATAGCAACTTTACTGAATTTCATTTAGACCTTTCAATTTCGCCACTAAGAATATTCCATAGAGTTAAAGCTCAATTACGAACCCCCGTATATACTCTATCATCATGGTTACTTCCCATACACATCATAAAGTCTTGAACGCTTGTGTAGGATTACCGTCAGCAGTTTAACGTCATTGCACGCTATGGACGTTTGTTATAAGGAACCTTCAAATCTCTGCTGCTTGCGAAATTACATATCTTTGAAAGCTCTCGGTTTAAAATGTATAAGTTCACTCAGAAGAAAATAAATTTTCAAAGTCAAATTCATTTCCTTCATGAGGGACTCATTATATGACCTTTACCTTAAACATAACTTAAAATAAACGAGGTAAAAAAAGAAAGCGAAAACATTTGTAAACAAAATATTCAGAAAATTTATTCTACAAAATGGAAAAATGTATAATAAAAACCCCTATTTAATGCGCTTCTTATTTTAAAAAAATTAACCATGTCTTTTTTTGTATTTAAATACATTAAAAATTTTTGCTAATTAAATTAAGTAATTTTTTCAATATTTTTAGTTTCAGTTAAGATAAGGGGATTTTAAACCACTTTCTTAATAAAAATTAAGGAGAAATTGCACTTGTTTTCATTCTTTTATTTCCATATTTTTTTCTACTCTTAAAACACTCTTATAGTTCATTATCATTGATGTTTAAGGAATTTATTTCGAAAACTTCTTTTTCTAATGTGAGAGGCAGTTAATAGAAATAATTTTTTCTGGACCGTATGTTGGAATAATTTTCTTAAAATACCAATAATGGTATTTATTTTAATCTTGAACAAATTATTGTGTGACTTTTTCTCATAATGGTATTTGTTCTCTTTTTCATAATATTTTTCCTTGTTTTTATGCACTTGTTCTTCTTATTTTTCTAAATCTTGTTTTCACTAAGAAATTCCATCTCGTTCTCCTCTCATTACCTTATATAACATTATAATTACAAATCATTGCTTATATAGAAAAACTCCACATCTGCGGGCAAAGAACCAAAGCACAGATATGGAGCGATCAAATAAAGGTGTTACTGAAATAAAGGATTCAGCATTTACCTTATCTATATTATAGCACTAAAGTAAGCGTTAACAAAGAGAGTTGCAACTGTCAAAAGCGCAGGAACAAAGCAAAAATCCCCCTATGGAGAAAGGGGGACATCAAGGTTATATCCATGGGTTGGATATTTATTATGAAAAATCAAAATTATACTAGGGTTTGAATATAATTAGGACATTATCAATTTTAGCATGGTCTCCCTGAAAATAAAAATAATAATCAAGGAAGTTTAGAATGCTAAAATTTAAAAAATATGTACACTAAGTTGGAGCATAGAAAACAAAAACAGCTCAACCACAAGGGTTAGAGCTATTTTTATTTATTCATCTTAAACTGAAGATACAAATCATTATAAATACCTGTCCAATATGGACTGAGATTAACATAAGCTTCATCTTCTTTTATCAGAGCTTCATCAGGATAATAAGACTTGTCTTCACGAACTTCTGCAGGCAAGAGTGCTTCTGCTTTAACGTTAGGTGTTGAATAGCCAACGTATTCAGCATTGGCCGCTGCATTTTCTGGTTCTTGCATGAAGTTGATAAAGGCATAGGCCGCTTTAGTATTTTTACTTGTTTTTGGGATAGCCAAGTTATCATACCAAATGTTTGTTCGGACAGGGACCACATAGTGTAAATGTTCATTGCTTGAAGTCATTTCGGATGCTTGTCCACTATAAACGACAGATAACGGTGTTTCGTTATTAATCATATAACTCATGATTTCGTCTCCGAGAATAGCTTTAACATTGGGTGTGAGCTGTAGGAGCTTGTCATAAGCACGATCAATCTCTGACTGGTTCGTCGTATTCACAGAGCTTCCTGTAGCGATTAAGCCCATCCCCATCACATCTCGACTACTATCTGTGAGGAGGATCGAATTTTTGTAGTCTTTAGACCATAGGTCTTCCCATTTTGTGGGTGGCTGAGTGATGTATTTATCATTATATACAATCCCCAAAGTCCCCCAAAAATAAGGCACAGAATAAGTATTTTTAGGGTCAAATGCCGCATCCAAGAGCTTCGGATTATCATAATTAAGATTTTTAATCTTGGTGTGATCTAAAGGAAGCAAAAGATTTTCTTTGGCCATTTTTTGCACCATGTATTCGCTGGGCACAACAATATCATAAGCAGTACCGCCTTGTTTAACTTTAGAATACATGGCTTCATTGGAGTCAAATGTCACATAATTAACCTTATAGCCGGACTCTTTTTCAAACTTTTTGAGAAGCTGCGGATCGATATATTCGCCCCAGTTAAAAATCGTCAAGCTATTGGTAGAGGTTGAAACACCTGTCGCAGCGGACATTCTCCAAGCTGTAACCCCAAGAAGAACAGTAATTGCTAAAATCCCTGACAAGAAATAGATTAATTTTTTCAAGATAACTGTCCTTTCTTAAGTAATATTTGGCGTTTTTCCGGCAGTATCTGATTCTCTCATGATTATATAATACCCTATAACCAGTAAGATTGAGAAGAGAAATACAATTGCGGATAGTGCATTGATCTCAAGGGAGATTCCTGCACGAGCACGTGAATAAATCTCGACAGACATTGTCGTAAAGTCATTTCCTGTGACAAAGAAGGTAACGGCAAAGTCATCTAAGGAATAAGTGAAGGCCATAAAGAACCCAGCGATGACACCAGGTGTCAAATAGGGCAGAATCACTTCTCTTAATGCTTGAGTCTGCGTTGCCCCCAAATCATAGGCAGCCTCAACTAAAGATTTATCCATCTCTTGGTAAAGTGGCAACACCATCAAGACAACAATCGGAATAGAAAAGGCGATGTGGCTCAACAAAACTGAGGCAAAGCCAAGTTTCATTCCTACTAAGGTAAAGAGAATCAAGAAACTTGCACCAATAACAACGTCAGGCGATACAATCAAGACATTGTTTAAGCCTAAGAAAGTCGTCTTACCCTTGGCTTTAAGATTTTCGATAAACATGGCACCAAAAGTTCCAATGATTGTGGCAATTAAAGCACTCAAGAAAGCCAAGAAAAAGGTTTGTACGACAATCAAAATTAAACGGCTGTCTTGAAAAAGTTCTTTAAAGTTATCTAAGGTAAAGCCTGTAAATTGATTCATATCCCCGCCTTCGTTAAAGGCATAAAAAATCAAGAAAAAGATTGGGGCATAAAGGATAAAGAGCACGAAGCCCAGATAGATTTTTCCGACACGGTTTTTACTACGCATTAGCTACCCACCTTTCTTTCTCTTGTCACTAACATAATAATCATCATCGCAAAAACTAAGATGATGGCAATGGTTGAACCCATCCCCCAGTTTTGGGTGGTGAGGAAATGTTCTTCAACTGCAGTACCTAATGTTATTACCTTATTTCCGCCAATCAAGCGTGTCAGCATGAAAAGTGACAAGCTCGGAATAAAAACAGCTTGGACACCTGAGCGTACACCATTGAGCGATAAAGGCCAAACCACATGAATAAAGGTTTGCCACCGTGTTGCACCTAAATCATAACTGGCTAAGACGAGGTTTTCATCCAAATCCTCAAGAGCATTAAAAATAGGCAACACCATGAAAGGAATAGAAATATAGGTTGCTACAAAGATAAAGCTAAAGTCTGTAAACAATATCTGTGGTCGGCCAAGTCCGATAAATTGTAAGAAACTATTCACAGAGCCATACTTTCCGAAGATACCAATGAAAGCATAAGCTTTCAGCAGTAAATTCACCCAAGTGGGCAAGATAATTAACATCAAGAGAAGCTGTTTGTGCTTGAGTTTCGTTAACACATAGGACACAGGAAAGCTAATCAAGAGTGTAACGACTGTAATGATGAGGGCATAGAGGATCGAATTCCAAGTCATCATCAGATAAGTTGAGCTTGTAAAATACTGGCTGTAGTTAGAAAAGGTAAAATGTCCTTGAATGTTGAAGAAAGATTGCCAAAGTAAGAGGATAAGAGGTGCTACTACGAACAGTCCAACCCACAGAAAGTAAGGGACAGAGAAGAGTCTTTTAGTCATTCTTCTTCCTCACTTTCCCCGTTTTCTTGCTTATGCAAAATATCGTTTACAGCTTGCGCCAGCTCAGTCAAGTCCATTGTGTTTTCCAAGGCTTCCTGAACAGCATCCATGATGGCTGCCTCTTCTTCTGCAGCTTCTTCTTCGACCGCATTGGCGATACCGATAGTTTGCTCTTCTTCCTCAACATACTCTTCGATACGCGCATCAAATTCTTCTTCGGTCTCATCAAGACGCATAATGTGTATAGCTTCAGGCTCAAAGTTCAAACCAACCGTTTCTCCAACTAAGGCCTTGTGGGTGGAGTGAATCAGCCATTCGTTACCAAAATCATCATAAGCCACAATCTCATAATGTACCCCACGGAAGAGTTGTGTATCGACTTTCACATTGAATTTTCCTTCATCTGGCAGGGTAAACTCAATATCTTCAGGACGAATGACCACCTCAATCGGCTCATTAGGCCGCATTCCGCCATCGACAGCTTCAAATTGTTGACCGTTGAACTCGACAAGATAGTCCTCAATCATGCGGCCATTGATAATATTTGATTCACCGATAAACTCGGCTACAAAATGGTTAATCGGTTCGTCATATATATCGGTTGGTGTGCCTGACTGAACAATTTCACCCTCATTCATAATGAAGATCCAGTCGGACATGGCCAAAGCTTCTTCCTGATCATGAGTCACAAAAATAAAAGTGATACCCAGGCTTTGTTGCAACTCACGCAGTTCATATTGCATATCCTTACGGAGCTTCATATCCAAAGCCGACAGGGATTCATCCAGCAAGAGAACTTTGGGTCGGTCAATAATGGCGCGTGCAATAGCAACACGTTGTTTTTGCCCCCCAGAGAGTTTACTGATAGCACGTTTCTCGAAGCCTTCTAGTTGCACAAGCTTAAGCGACTCAGAAACACGTTGTGCGATTTCTGATTTGTTCACTCCCTTGATTTTCAAAGCAAAAGCCACATTATCAAAGACCGTCATATTCGGGAATAATGCGTAAGATTGGAAAATCGTATGCACGTCGCGCTTGTTTGTCGGGACATCATTGATACGCTGACCGTCTAGCAAAATATCTCCAGATGTGGCATCTAGAAGTCCAGCAATAATATTTAAAATCGTTGATTTACCTGAACCAGAAGCACCAAGTAAGGTATAGAACCTCCCCTCTTCGATCTCAAAAGTAATGTCTTTGAGCACTGTCGTACCACTATCTTCATAGGTTTTCGTTACGTTTTTAAATTCAATGATATTTTTAGTCATGGTTTCATCCTTCGTCTTGGATTTAGAGTTTTAATTGTTGGCAACCAACACCGGAATCTCAAAACCGGTTGAGAGAAATAAGTTTTCGTTATTTACAAAGAGAGCTAAAAGTGAGCTAGCTGATGGTTAATATCAATAGCATATTATAACGGCACCTGACGTTGAAAAACAAAAACGATATTTTTTGTTTTTCAACTAATGAGGGGCTTAGGAAATCCTTATAGGGATTTCCGTTTGCTATCAGGGCCTTTAAATGAACAACAGCATATTATGACGGCAAAAAATCAAAAACGATATTTTTTTGATTTTTGACTAATGAGATGCTCAGGAAAGGTCCTATAGGACTTTCCGTCCATCATTAGCGCCTTCAGGCGCAATGATGGTAGCATATCAAAAAATCCAAGTGTACACACACTTGGATTCACATTCAATCTTTGATTACATATAAAAAGCAGTCTTACTGCGGAGAGACCGAGTAGTCAACTTTTAGTACTCTTATTGATGCGCGCAAGCGTGTTTCTTGGGTGGAGTGTGAAGCTCCATAAGCAAAATAATTTGCTTAATCAATAAGGCAATAAAATTGCCAATCGGCTGTGACTCTGGCTGTCCGTATGGCCTTAGTTTTCGCTTGTTTACAGCAAAAATGAGTCCTATTTTCTGCTGAGCAGAAACTTTTATAATTATAACGTAAATTTTATGTCAATGCAAGAGTGAATTTTCTCTTTTCCTGGAGATTAGGCAAGATTTCATAGAGCTTGCCGTCTAGCATTTAGTGGCTTTAGCTACAAATGCTAGTAGCGAATTAAAAAATCAGAGACTTCTCTGATTTCATTTTTTATTTGTATCCTTTTAAAGTCAGGAATTCGACCTGTTTTTTACTTAATTCTAGCATATCAGCTACCGTTTCTAAGTCAAATTTCCCTGTAGACAAAAGGCGCTCTGCTGCGAGGTTTACACCAGACTTAATGCCCAACTCAAGGACAGGATTTGTCTTGTCATTAGAATCCATGATGTACTTGTTATCTGGAAGATCAAAAAGAACTTTTACGGCGCCAAAGAGTTGCTCAAAAGAATCAATTTCGACGTCGTGTACTTTTTTTCCTTGTGAAATACTGCGTCCGCGGTGATTAAACCACATTGTTTTCCAACCACCGTTGTGACCGCCCATAACATCATTGTCGTAAGAGTCCCCTACATACAAAGTTGTCTCAGGATTCATGCCAAATTGTTGCGCAGCCAAGTTAAAGATTTCTTTTTCTGGTTTTTGGAAACCAGTTGCTTGCGAAACAATCACATGACTTGGTTCAACATAATCATACAAACCAAGTTTACGTACTTTTTTCAGCTGATGTTCTGTTGGACCATTAGTAATCACACCTACTGGAATATTACGTTTTTTCAGAAAATCAAGTGTCAAACGCATTTCATCAAGCATCGTGATATTTTCCAATTCGTATTCATAAATTTCTTGGAAATAATCTCCGGTAGCACGTGAAATTTCAGGATAGCCTAAATCTTTAAGTGTTTCATTTGTACGATAAAAACGGAAATACTCAATATCCCACTCGCCCGCAATTACTTTTGGGAAACCAAGGTCTGAATAGTGACGGTAGCGAATGTAAGCTTTGTTCATGTCGGTCATGTCAAAGTCTGGGAAGACTTTCGAAATGGCACGTCTGAATGGTGCTTGCTGGTCATAAATTGTATCGTCAACGTCAAAAACTATTGCATTAATCATTTTTCTTTGTTTTTATCTTTCTAATTTCTCACCGATAATACGGACTTCTGCTTCTAGTGTTAATCCAGAATTTTCCTTCACATGCTCAATGACATAAGCAATCAAATTTTCGTAATCTGTAGCTGTACCCTGATCGACATTAACCATAAAGCCAGCATGCTTTTTAGATACTTCCACACCACCGATACGGTGCCCTTGCATACCTGCCTCTTGGATAAGCTGTCCAGCGAAATGTCCGGCAGGGCGTTTGAATACTGAGCCACAGCTCGGATATTCGAGCGGTTGCTTACTTTCACGTAGTCCTGTTAAGCGATCCATTTCCGCTTTGATAACAGAAGCATCACCAGCTTCAAGTTTAAACTGAGCTGATACAACAATCAAGTCCTCATCACGAATAACAGAATGACGATAGCCGAATTTCATTTCATCTGCCTCTAATACACGGAGATGACCTTCCTGGTCAATAACAGTACAATTGAGCAAAACATGGGCAATTTCACCGCTATAGGCGCCAGCATTCATAAAGACTGCCCCACCAACAGAACCCGGTATTCCACATGCAAACTCGAAGCCCGTCAAGGCATGATCAAGCGCAACATGTGTGGTGTCAATCAATTTTGCGCCTGCTTCAGCTGTGATTACATTTTTATCTACTTTTACGTGATTCATTTTTTCAAGTAAAATCACTAAGCCACGAATGCCACCATCACGAACGATTAAGTTGGATGCATTACCCAATACTGTAATTGGTGTTTCTGCTGCTCGTGCTAAGTCGAGAAGCTCGCTTAACTCTTCACTTGAAGCGGGAAAAGCAAGAAAATCTGCTGGTCCGCCAACTTTGGTGTAGGTGTAATTTGACAATGGCTCGTCATATTTGACAAGCAAATCAGGAAATTTTTCGAAATCAGATTTTTTTAGCATAGAACTATTTTACCACAAATTCATTCTAGGACGGTAAAAATTTATAAAACAGCTTGATGGTTTTTATTTAACAATAACTCAGAATTCACAACGGACTTAGGCACTCTGAAATTATACAATAACCTAAGGCGTATTGGACATAAAAAACCTGTCTTACGACAAGCCTCTTAAATTATCAAGTTGTTGAGCAAATATTTCAGGAATGTCGACCTGGAACTCAAGCAGTTCGCCCGTTGCAGGATGCTCAAAACCTAGGGTTTCGGCATGGAGAAATTGTCCCTTGTTTGGCGTTAAAGTTTTACTTGGGCCATAGAGAGGATCTCCAGCGATTGGGAAGCCAATATAAGCCATGTGTACACGTATCTGATGTGTACGCCCTGTTTCAAGCTCAAGGGCAACAAGAGTATATCCAGGGAAACGTTCCAAAACGGTAAAATGCGTTTTTGCTGGTTTTCCACCTGAAATCACAGCTTGCTTCTTACGCTCTTTAGGATTGCGACCAATCGGGGCTTCAATCGTACCTTTTTCATTTGGTAACTCGCCATGCACAAGTGCAATATAACGGCGTTTATTTGTTTTTGCTTTGAGCTGTGCCGCTAAAGACTCATGTGCGGCATCATTTTTGGCAATCATCAGCAAACCAGAAGTATCCTTATCAATACGGTGGACAATTCCGGGGCGAATCACACCATTAATAGAAGAAAGATCTTTGATGTGGTACATAATGGCGTTGACCAATGTACCTGAAGCATGTCCCGCACTTGGGTGAACAACCATTCCTTGGGGCTTGTTAATTACTGCCACATCAGAATCTTCATAAACAATATCTAAAGGAATATCTTCAGCTTGGATATCAAGCACTTCAACTTCTGGTAATTCGTAGGCGATAGTTTCCCCTGCTTTTACTTTATATTTTGCTTTTTTTACTTGCCCGTCTACCGTGACTTTCCCATCACGAATCAGCTCTGTCAATACTGAACGTGAAGTATCACTCAAGTTTGCTAAAGCCTTGTCTAAACGAAGCCCCGCATTTGGCTCGTCAATAATTACTACTGTCATTTATTCTACCTCTTTGTCTAAAATAATCGCGATAAAGAGTACTACAAAACCTATTGAAAGCAGTATATCAGCGATATTAAATATTGGAAAATTGATGAAATCCGTCTGGAACATGTCCACCACAAAAGATTGTCGCACCCGGTCAATAAAGTTCCCTAGCGCTCCCGAAATAATCAAAGTCAGTGCGGCAAAGTACCAGTTTTGATTTATTTTTTTATTAAGGAAATAAAGGGCGACTATAATCACGATCGGTGTCAAGATGAGGAAAAACCATTGTTTTCCTTCGAGCATCGACCAAGCTGCACCTTCGTTTCGAAGATAGGTTAGGCTGAGGATACCAGGAATAAATTCCTTTTCTCCTCCCAATGGAATATTAGCAACAGTCCAAGCTTTCAATAGCTGATCTGCAAGAATACCGAGAAGTATTAAGCCAAGGGAGATTATTTTTTTCATACTCTTTATTATACTATATAGAGCCAATAAAAGATAATAGAAGTTCATATAGGAAGAAAATTGAGGAAAAGTCACAAAAAATAACACTTTGGCTCAAGAAAGGTTACTTGGCCAAAAGTGTTATCTCCTCCTATCCGTTTCAACTTGCAAAATATTTTTGAATCATATTTTCGTATATTTTGATAAAGTCTAAAAAGCTATCTATAAGGACATACTCGTCAACAGCATGCGCTGTAGCATTTCCGGGTCCACAAACCACAATATCAAGATTAGGATTAGCTCTTACAAACTGTGAGGCGTCTGTTCCACCAGATACACCAACTTGTGGTGCTTTCTGCTGCAGATGTTCTTCCAAAACTTCAGAAGTTACTTTTACTATTTTTGAGTCTGGGCTACTTTTGACAGGGGCAACATTTTCGGTGACCTCTAAAGATAACTCTACTGCTTGCTCACGATTACATTCATCAATCAGCGCTTGAATATCCGCAATCAATTTTTCATTAGACAATGCGGGAATGGTACGGATTTTCACACCCATACTCGCGTTGGCCGGAACAGTATTGATCTGTTCACCACCATTAATCAAAGTCACGACTGGAATAGTTGAACCTAAAAGATCATCTTCTTCTGTAAGCTTATCAAAATATGCTTTTTGTTTATCATAAAACTTAAGTAAACCTTCGATGGCATTTTGACCAAGCTCTGGCATTGAGCTATGTGCAGCCTTGCCTTTGGCATGTACCTTATAGTTGACGGAACCTTTATGGCCAATAAAGATGAGACGCATCTCCCCGTCGAACTTCGGAATATCGAGCGGAATAGTATCTTTCATTTGTTGCAATGTGGCGAAGTCTCCACCTGTTGGCTCACAGACAACTAAAGCTTCCATATCATCGGCATAACCAAGTTCTGCAAGCTGACCTGCTCCAAGTTCACCTTTTTCTTCACCTACAGTAGCGAGTAAGCGCACTGTCCCATTCAGAGAAACGCCACTTTCTTTGAGATTAATCATAGCTACAACGGCTGCAACAAGGCCAGACTTCATGTCTGTAGTGCCACGTCCGTACATTTTTCCCTCTTCGGTTACAGTCGCACTTAAAGGCGGATATGTCCACTTACTTTCATCTCCTAAAGATACTGTATCTTCATGCCCATCAAAACCTATTACCGGACCATTACCGTTTCCAATCTCGGCAACAAGACTGGCGCGTCCTTCGCTGTAAGGAATTATCTTGGCTGCAATATCATGCTCTTGAAGTAACGCACGCAAATAGTTCGCCACTTCTTCTTCGTTGCCATTGACTGAGTTGATTTGGACCACATCTTGTAATATTTTTATAGCATCTAAAGCCATTTTAATACCTCTTATCGTCTTTTTTAATACTTCTAGCTTATCACTATAGGAAAAGATATTGGGGTAAAAAATGGCAGATGGGAAGCAACAAAAAAAGACGAATATTACTCGTCATTTTTGGTGATTAAAATATGTAGATAGTCCTCAATATCCTCGATTTCCCTTCGCGTGAGGAAAGGATGAACAAGGAATAACTGCGCTGGTTTTTTCAAATTACTGTGCTCACCCATAGCGCTTGTCGAAATAACGATGTCTACATTTTGTTCTGGTTCTGATAGACTTGTGATTATTTTTAAATTATAAAGATGACCAAATTGATTAAAAATTTGCCGGATTAACAATTTTTCTAGCATCTCGGACAAATCAGTATCAATGAAGAGCGTGATTTCTTTTTCCTGAAACTGGACGGGCATAAAGAAGGATAAAGCCAGTATATACTCGCCAATCAAGTATTCTTCATTTAAAAAGAGTGTGAGTCCACTTTCTTGATATAGCTCAGCAAGGAGTTTTTTCAAAGACTGGCGCATGACTGGGAAAAAGTAAGACGAAACGTTAATTGCATGGTGCCCAGACTCTGAGAAAATGATGTTTGAGAATAGGTCCGCATGCAAATGACAGGGATAAATATACCGCAAGAACAATCTTCTTTTCTCTCCAGAGAGTTTCCCTGTGTGTGTTTCCATTTTTTGCACCAAACGTTCTGTAGCTTCAAAGGCGGGTGTCCCTTCAAGAACACTCCAAAAATCGGGTGCTTTATGCTCAAGACTATTATAAATTTTGCTCTTAGTCATGGCTTCAATCAGTAAAAAGTCCACTTCATGTTTAGGAAAACCATAATTTTTATAAAATAAAGCGTAAATATCCGTCTTATCATCAATCCATTCACAAATCGAACGATATTTCTCCCAGCCTTCTTCCAAGTTTACTGAAAAGCCGCGTTGATATCTGCTGAAATTTATGGCAAACATATAGGCAATTTGATAAGCTGTAAACTGATTCATCTGTAAGTCTATCTCAAGGCTTATTTGCGAAATCAAGTTAATGATTTTTTCTTTATTAACTCCTGAAAAAGGCCACTCATCGCCTCGGTAAAGGCGCCAAAAGAGAATATTTAACATTCCTCTGACTTGTTGTTCATCCCCTTGAAAAAGATACTGTTTTTTTCTGGTTACAACCTTCACACCTAGATTGGCCATCATTTGATTGGCACTTGCGATGCGCTTTTTAATCAAAGATTCGCTGACAAAGTTCTCCATAGCCAAACGTTCCAGATTTGCATCTTTATTTAAAGCAATCGAAAAGAGAATCTTATAAATAATGATATTTTCGATGAGTTTCTGGCGAAATTTTCGATAATCACGCGCATCCTTAATTTCTAAAAGGTTTCCGCGCCCTTTTAATATTTTGAGATTGAGATTGTCAGAGTCAAAAGATCTTATCTCATGAAGTAAACTATTAATCAAACTGGTCGTACGTTTTGTACTGATCCCCAAAGTTTTTGCCATTTCTTCGGCATCAATCCAGTCGCCCTTCTCTTTCATAAGTTCCAAAAGTTTGAGCTCCAAACTCACACTATCTTCTATCGCTGTTATTTTCATTATAAATATCCCTTACTTTTTGAATGCCCTATCTCCTTATTATAACTCTAAATTTGTAAACATTACAGTTTTTAATCGCGCAGATAACGTGGAATGAACTTCCTCATTTCGACTTCATTATATCCTACCAACATCTTATTTTTACCAATAATAATGGGTGTAATCAAACATTCTGGATACTCAGTGACGAAAGCAAGAGCTTCTTTAAAAGTTAATTTATTGAGTCCCATTAGGGCTTTCAAGGTCTTCTTTGAAGATGTTCGTGATTTTTTAGTAATTTCTGCAAAACCACCTTCAGATAGAGATAAAATTTCCAGTAAATCCGTTTCTGATATTTTTTCAATTCGGACATATTTCGCTTCTATCCCATAGTTCTGAAACCACGAATTTGCTTTTTGACTGGCGGTACAAGGTTTGCGGTAGTATACTCTAATCAAGGCTTCACCTACAATTCTTTCCGTTTCATGTATAGACAACTCTTCTATTTTATAATATTTAAAGCTGCAAAATAGTCACTTTACAGGAGATGGCAAAGCTCTTTTTGTAACAAAAAAAAGAGAGTAGCCCCTCTTTTCTTTTAAATATAAATGGTGAACTGAGTTACCTCAGGTATAACTCCAAAACGCGCGTGAATCGATGTGGTTCCTATCCCTGTATTGACATATAATTGTGTAATGGCATCAAGCTGGTATAAGCCCCGTGTATACTTCTCAGCCAGAACATTTTTTATCGGATAGAAGGGAATCCAGACCTGACCACCGTGACTGTGACCCGCTAAAACCAGCTGTGTATCTGTACCGATAAAAGCATCCGCCACATCTGGTTCATGTGTCATCGTGATGGCATAGTCATAGTTTTGACGGTAAGCAAGCGTATCGGATACCGAAGGATTTCCTAAAAGAGAATCGTCAAGTCCACCTAAGAAAACTTGGCGACCATCGCTCAATGTTAGAGTTTCTCCTTGGTTTCTTAGCACGGTAAATCCACCCGCCGACATAACATCTTCATAAACGCGGACAGCACCGCCACCATAATCATGATTGCCCCAAACGGCATACTTCCCAATATTTGCCTTAAAAGCTTTTAATTTTTCAATCATTGGTGCCATCTGTTCTGGATACTTGGAGTAATTATCAAACAAATCTCCTGTAAACAAGAGAATATCTGGGTTTTGGGCATTAACCTTCTCAATCACCTTATCTAAACGATTGGTTTCATAGTATTCAGAAACCTGCAAATCAGAGATTTGTACAACGTTTATTGGTGTCCGCTCATTTTTCTTTCCTAGCTCAACATGATTGACATGCACAAGGAAGGGCTCAACTTTCCAGGCATAGAAAGGCAGAGCAACGATGAGCAATATAAATACGCTTATGATAGATAAGAGGATACGTTTCGTTTTCTTTTTAGTTTTTTTACTTGTTCTTGGAGGTGTTTTTGTTTTTGGGTTTTGCATAGTGTTTTATTATAGCATAAAGATTAACCAATATTTTTAATTGTAAGGTTATATTTTATTATCATGCTAAATATTTAAAAGGTCAGTATATTTTTTTCTACTTCCTTTACTTTTATTTATAGGATACTTAGCTGAATTCTTTTTTAATTTTTCTTCTATGATATCAGAAATATTTAAATCTAGGTTATCAGCCAACATATAGCAATAAATCAAAACATCGGCTAATTCTTCCCTAATCCTTTCGATATCTTTAACTCCTTCATCAGAAGTCTTCCACTGAAATAGCTCTAACAGTTCAGCTGCTTCTAAAGAGATGGAAATCGCTAAATCTTTTTCGTTATGAAATTGTCTCCAATCTCTTTCATCCCTAAATTTATTAATCTTCTTTTGTATTTCCTCAGGAATCATATTTCCCCCCTTTGTGCTTTAGATAATGCCATTCTTAATTCCTTATCTACTGCATAAATATAAAGTCCATTAACCCCTCTAGTTAACAAAACATTTAGCTCATTTTTCAGCAAATAATCTGAAACATCTAACATTTCACCATTCTCAATTTTACGCCTTTGAGTAGCTTTTATATTTTTACTTTCTGAGGAATCAAAAACAATTTTTCCATTTCTATATTTTACTGACGGGCCAATAATAACACCCGCAATATTTAAGTCAAAACCTTGTATAGTAAAGGTAGATCCTACCTCATTGATTGTTTGTTTTTGCTCCGCCCACGCTTTGTTTTTTTCTGTTCTCTCTACAGGAAGTTGAAGATTCCAAGGGAGGACTAGTTCTTTGGTTGTAACCATCCAATAATCACCTTCTGTATTTTTTTTACCTTTGGTATAAGGCCAATCGAAAGTTGCAATTAATCGTGAGAGTCCTTTTTCTTCATCCAGTGATTTCTTTCTTAGTGCTTCATACATAATTAGAGAATTATCAAATACTTTTAAATCATATTGCTCATCATAAGGAATCGGTAAAATTTCCTGTTTATCAATCAATGTTCTTATCCAATTTATAGTTTGATGACTGGCATTTATTCTAAGTTGATTTTCCAAATGAAAATAATTATTTTCAAGGTTAGTCGTATGTACTAAATTTAGATATTCTTCATTGCTAATATACTGTTCTCTTGAAAGTACTTGTTTCTTATCAAAAACTGCTACGACCACCTTTGCCCTCTCTAGTATATCTTTTAAATGATTTTTACCCTGATAAGCTTGTTTTCCCTGTGTCCAGAGTAGATGAGCCTCATCAATAATAACTATATCTACTTTTTCCTTAGGGGATATAGTTTTTATAAAATGGGTAGGCTTGGCAACAGTTTCATTATATGTTTTTGATAACTTTAATTTCTGAACTAATTGTCTATAAACTTTTAATTGTTCATCATGATTAACCAATAAATATTGTTTTTTTCCTAATTTTTCAATTACTGGATTTTCTGAATTTTTCTGTGATAGCTTAGAAAGTTCATAAAATAAAGAACTCATAAGTACTGTTTTCCCTGATCCTGCTTCACCGTCTATTAAAAGCAGTTGTCCCGTTTTATTTTGGCTTAATAAAGAAGTAATTCTGATGATAATTTCTTGTCGAATATCCAGTTGTTCGGAAGTTAGTTTATGAAATGGGGAATTTTTAAATAATGCACTTTCTTTTATTTGATTTTTATTGGGAAACAACTCACTATTCTTTAGTCTTAATTTTTCCCATATTTTAGAAAATATTTCTTCCAATTCCCAATCTAAATAATATGAATCCTGTGGATTGGTAGAACGATTGTATAAACGCGTGTTATCTTTAGATGATAAATAATGCATGAGTCTATTTTCAATATCTAATGTGAGTGACTTATTAAAATGATGATGTGCAATAATAATCATCATAGAATTCTTAGCATCGGCAAGACTTTTAAAATCTTCTCTAAATTTTACATCTTGTTTCAAATGTTGATAAGTTCTGTTTTTTATTTTTATTGTCTCACCAATATAAATGGTAAAAATTTTTCCCACCTTATTATATATAACATATACAGTAGGATAGTTTTCTATGTATTTTCTATCCTTTTCAGAAAGACTATAAAGATTATCTTGAAAGTTTTTATAAAAGTTTTCATTGTAAGTTACTTCATAAATTATTGGCTCTTCTATTTCCATAATAAGTCCTATCTATTCTCTACTACCTATAAATCATTTATATTATAACATACCTAGCATTTTACTAATTAACACAATAATAAAAAAAACAGAGTTTAATCTGTTCTTTTTATTATCTAATCTTATACTACTCCCAAACAACTTCCCGACTATTATCAACTGCCGTTATCCAAGTTTGACCTGCCTTGAGCGGGATTTTGTTTCCTTGACCGTCGGTGAAGCTGATATTTGTTTGTGCATTTGGTTTGGCCCAATTTCCTTCTTGGACTTTGCCGTTTTGGAAAATATAGGCCTTGCCTGTGCCAGTCGTTTCGATATCCATGTGGTTACCATCTGCGGATAGTTTTTGATTGACCATGATTGCAATGACTACATCTGGTGAAATTTGACCCTTTTCTCGGTCTTGATGTGCTTCACCACCTTGGAAACGTTGATAGGTCTTGCTGGCTGTATCGTAATGATAGCTGACTTCAAAAATACCGGTAGAGACTGGAAGTCTGATAGCTTGAGCAGCTGGCAGGTCACTTTCTGTTTTATCTGACTTGAGTGCTTGTCTGTCCCAGCTTTGGAAATCAGATTTCTTCTTATCTAGCTTGGTCATGTACTTGTCCAAACCACTCATTTTCGTATACATATTATGTGGTGCCACGCGGTCCTCAGAACGCCAGAAGATACCCTCAGGTGCTTTAAATTGATCTAAGTCTGCGACATAATCACCCGACTTAACCATGTTCAAAGCTAACTCTGAGCCTCCCACGTGAGCTAAGCCAGCATCAAAACCAGCTGCCCACTCCACAAAGTAAGGACGAATAGAACGCACAGGACCGATCAAATCAGGCTGTGCTTCCTGATAAAGGGCGACAAAGCGTGTAATGCCTCCTTCAGCGACAGCTTCAAAAACTACTCCCGCATCTTTAAGACCAGACTGTGGACGCGCTTCTGGTGAATTTTCCACCATCACAGCAGTTATCGGGCGTTTTGCCTTATCAGCTGTCGTTTCAAGGCCTGTAAGTTCTGATCGTACAGGACCTGATTTTTCCTCTTGTTTTACTTCTTCTTTTGCTGTTTTTGGAGCAAAGACCTTCGTCTGCCAAAGGAAGAGCCCAACTGCACCAACTAAAAGGGCGATGATGATAGCGATTACTTTTTTCTTCATAGTTTTATTATATCAGAAAAGTCCTTTCTTTCACCATTTTAGTCTTCTAAGTAAGTTAAAAGCCTCATCAAAACGTAACTTTTTTCAATAGAAATTCACTTCATATATTTTTTCGCACTCGCCTCAATCTCCGTAATCAAGCTCTCATCTGTAAGACTAGTGACTTCACGGATGACTGCGTTAAGCCCTTTTTCTTTTAATGCTTCTTGCAAAGCCACAGCTTCTTTATCGTTTTCGTCTTTGTAGGCAAATATTTTCCCCACAACTGCCAAATGGCTTTGATAAGATAAACCGCGGTCAGAAAGTTCACGGATTGGGCGGATAAAGCGTTCATCGTAGCCTAGCTTACGCATCGGAGTACGTGCTACACGACTTATCTCATCCACTATCTCTGTGTTTGAGAAGCGCTCAATAATCGTTTCATGATAAGCTTTCAACTCTTCCTCAGTAAAGTCCCATTTGGCTAAGAGCAACTGGCGTGTTTCAGCTTGGACGTCTTTAAGTGAGGCCAATACTTCATTATTTTGCAAGGCTTCTAAAATAGTTTGGTAACCATAATATGCGCCTGTATAAGCCACTGTCGCATGACCACTGTTAACAGAGAAGAGTTTACGTTCAATATAAGGTTCCAAATCTCTGGCATAATGAACACCTTCAAGTTTTACTTCACTGTTCTTCAGTTGACTTTCATCCACAACCCACTCACGGAAGGGTTCAACGACAACATAGAGCGGATCTTCATGCGATTGATTGGGGACGATACGGTCGACTGCCGCATTGGGAAAGCCAATCTTCGAATCTACAAATTCTAAATCAGCTGGAGTTAAGAATTCTTTGACCTTATCAAAAAGAAATTCAGAACCCCCAATCATGTTCTCACAAGCAAGGATGTATAATGATTTTTGATTTCCTTGGGCTTTACGCTTTTGAATGCCTTTGGCAATCAGTTCCGCAATAAAAGGAAGGATGTTGGGGCCAATCGCTGTAGTAACGATATCAGCCTCTGCGATAGCCTCAACAACTGCTTCAGGGTTCTGCGCATTGTTAATGCCCGAAACGCTATGGACTTGAATTTTTTCATGCGATTGCTCTGCCAGCTCAATCGTATATTTTCCTTCCTCATTTAAAGCGTTGATGATTTTTTCATTAACATCGACAAAGGCAATTTCAAAACCGTTCTTATATAAGATTTCTCCGATAAAACCACGTCCGATATTCCCTGCGCCAAAATGTACTGCTTTTTTCATTTGTATTTACCTTCATTTCTTCTTTTTACCCCTTCATTGTAATCGTTTTCTTTCCGCTACTAAATAAAAATCTTGGCACTTTTTACTGTGCCAAGATTTTTGAGATTATCTAGTTTTCAAAGTATGCTGCGATTTCATCAACAGTTTGTGCATCTGCGATTTTAACGACATTATCGACATCAGCGCAGAAAAGCGAGATTTTTTGGATAAGCTCCAAATGCTCGTCTCCCACACCTGCTATTCCAAATAAAACAGTCGCCACTTTGCGTTCTTCAGCATCACCAAAGTTTATGCCCCGAGGAACTTGCACAATACATATGCCGGTTTTTTTAACTTCTTTTTTTGCTTCATCTGTGCCGTGAGGGATGGCGATAAAATTCCCCATATATACAGAAAGTTCCTCGTTGCGTTGAACCATAGCTGGAATATAGGCTGCGGTCACACAGCCTGCATCATGAAGTAAGGAACCACAATATTCAATCGCTTCTTCTTTTGTTTCAAAATGTTTATTTAGTTTTATCAGATTTCTTTGAATTCTCATTTTATTCTCCATATTTTTGGATTGATTCAGTCATAATCATTTTTAAGAGCTCTTCGACAACTTCTTGATTACCGGAATCATAAATTTTCGTATACAGTTTATTTTCGATGATTGAGCTCGATATTCTTCCCAAGAGATATGTCGCATAATGGTCAACTTCTGGAGGTGCTAATAACAAGAGAACACGATTAACGCTTATTTTCTCTTGGTTCATAGCAATTACTTCTATGTGCTCCTCTAAATCATATATTTTGAAAAGCGGATACGGCACTGTTCCATGGAGACCATGAAGCAGTGCAATATTTGTATCCGGAATGGCCAAATGTGTCGCCTCGAAACGTTCTAACAAGAGCCGAGCCAATCCTTCTTTTTCTGAAAAACCCAAGCGCTGTACAATAAGTTCAATAACAGCTTGCAAATGGGGTGGATTTTCTAAAGTTTCCAGAGAAAATTGTTCTAATAAAGTATTACTTATACTGAATAACCTGCTTAGATCTACTGTATGTCGAGGCTCATCTTCCCTATTTTCTTTCCTTGCCTCTTGTTGAATTACACGCAATTGGTGACGAATATCATCCGTATTTTTCTGATCCAATATACGACTCACATAAATATAATTCAACTCTTTTTCTGTTGTAAATACTACATCATAGTGCTCCAGATCCGGAATTTCAGACAATTGGATAATATCAATACGCTTCAAAAAGGGGAAATTTTTCTTTAAGTGACTAATCAAAAATTCACAAGAGATTCGCCCCCGACTTGTAACAATAGCCGCTGTTAAGGGAAGAACCAAATCACTTCGTTCAAGAGTCGCTACGAAATGCAAAGTTACAAAAGCTGTATCTGTGCTGGAGAATTTCCGTGAAAATACTTTCGGCAGAACATCCTGCACAACCTTAAAAACTTTTTTGTTGTCCGCTTCAATCTTTTTGATAAACTTATTTTCTTTTTCGGAGGAAAGATCCGGTAAAATTTCTGTTTCTTTTAGATGAGCATAAAGAAGGCCATAGAGTTTATCGTCTTTGATAAAAGCAATATCCATTTTTTGTGAAACCTCACTGATCAGTTGGCGTACTTTATACGAAAACTGACTGTCAAATTTTTCCATAAAAAGAACTTCACGTCCAAAACCAAAGTAAAGTACATCATAAATACTGGCTAGATAAACAATCTCTGCGAGACTAAAAGATGTTCCCCCTAGCTCTTGGATAATTTCCCTTACAAAGGCAATTGCTTCTTTACTTGGTTTACGCCAAAGTCCAGATGAAATTGTCTTTCCTTGGTTAATCCTTAGCAGTGTTATGCCAAGGAAAAATTGCATCAAAACCTTACTTTTATCGACCGCTTTTATCTCGACATTTTTTTCAAAGATTGCTTTTGCTGTCTCTAAAAACTGTGTTTCCAAAAATGAAGAAATTTTGCCTTCCGCAAAATCGCCATTCAATGCTTCACTGATACTCATCGAGTCATTTAATATCGAAACCAAGACTGAACGAATTTTTTCTTCTTTTCCAGTAATCCAAATTTCGTCATCTTGATGTAAAAAGAGTTCATTTTCTTCACAAATTTTATCTAAATGTTTCAAATCCGAAATAACAGTGGGCAAACTTACTGCAAAACGTTCTGCTAATTCTTCAAGAGAATGATGCTTCGTGACTAAAAGAACAATCTCAGCTTTTTGTCTTTCTTGAGGCGAAAACTCCTTGAGCTCCTGAAGTTGCTCTAACCGGGCAAGATCTCCTTCTAAATAATAGCCTTCTGTTGAAGTACGTAAATAAATACCCATATTAGGCAAAGTCAGTTGAAATTTATCTAAATCCCGATAAATTGTTCTTCTGCTGGCTCCAGTCGCTTCCATCATATCTGCAACGGTCAAGGTTTTCTTCACTAAAAATTCTTGGATGATTTGTTGTTCACGTTGTGTTACTAACACGAGGTTTCCCCCTTTACTTTTGGTTTATAACTTGTTCAAACGTGCGACAAGTTGATCATATCTTGGTGTTGTAATCAGACTTTCAACCTCGAGATATTGAGCATTAGGCGCAACTCTTTTAGCACGATGTGTAAACTCTTCTGTAGTTACAATCATGATGTTTGCTGCATTGAAAGCTGCTAAACCTAAAAACTCTACATCTGAAATCGGAAGCTGAATGCCATTCATCTTAAAGATGGCACCTAATGTTTCTTTACCCATCGTTGCGGAACCGATATGCTCACCATCATGAGCAAAGACAACCTCATCGATTTGATTCAAATCTATTTCTTCTTCTACTGTTGGACTGTTCGTTAAGGTTACCGGTTCATTTTTAGATGGCTCTGAAGCCTGTGTTTGAGATAATTGGGAAATAATCTCATCGTATTTTGGTGAATTTAAAAAGTTGGAAACAGAATATCGAATTGCATCTGGTGACATTATCGCCGCACGAGCAGCTAATTCTTCTTGTGTGACAACGATAGTATCTGGCCCTGCTTTAAGATTAGCAATAGCAATATTTGTAACGTCTTGTGGCAGACCAGCTTTATTAACTTTATTTCTAAGAATTGATGCGCCCATCGCAGATGAACCCATACCCGCATCACAAGCAAAAATGACATGTTTAACCGCTGAAAAATCAACTGCTTCGTGAGATGGAGCAACTTGCCCTTTGGCAACAGCCTTTGCTTCCGAAACATTGGCTTGTGCTTCTTCAAGTGCTGAGTCATCAACCATTGACTTGTCACGTTTCAAAATGAAGGACGCAACAAGGAAGGAAACACCTGCCGCTACAAGAATACCGGCCCAAACACTAAGAATATTTCCCAAGCCTCCTGCAGCCTTACCAGAAGCCATTCCTGTGATGGCAATAATTGAACCTGGAGATGCTGGTGCTTGAAGGCCTGCCCCCAAGAAATTGTTTGTCAAAGTACCTGATACACCACCAGCAATTACTGCGAAAAACAGAGCTGGTTTCATCATCACGTATGGGAAATAAATTTCGTGAATACCACCAATAAATTGAATAATTATCGCACCTGGTGCTGTAGCTTTTGCTGAACCTTTACCAAAGAGCCAAAAGGCAATCAAAATACCAAGACCTGGTCCAGGGTTTGCTTCGAGTAAAAACAACAGTGACTTTCCTTGTTCACTGGCTTGTTGGATACCCAAAGGCGTTAAAATTCCTTGGTTAATGGCATTATTTAAAAATAGAATTTTAGCAGGTTCAATAAAGACATTTGCTAAAGGAATGAGATGGTTGGAAACAAGGAAATCAACTCCTTGCCCCATAATATCTGTTAAAGCTGCAACTAATGGACCAACTATTTTTACGGCAAATAATGAAATTCCGAAACCAACAAGACCGGCAGAAAAGTTGTTAATCAACATCTCAAGCCCTGCTTTGATATGAGGTTGCACGACCTGGTCGAATTTTTTAATCAGCCAAGCTCCGAGTGGCCCTAAAATCATAGCACCTAAAATCATCGGAACATTACCGTTTTCATTAAGTCCGCCCATCGTAGTTGTTGCTGTGGCAACAATCGAACCAAATGTGGCAATTGCACCAACAACACCTCCGCGGTGATCATAGATATTTTTACCGCCTGTATAACCAATCATGACTGGAATAAGAAAGACCAGCATTGGGCCAACCATAGCAGCAAAAGTACTGTTTGGTGTGAAACCGTCTGGGATAAAGAACATCGTGAGAACACCCCAAGCAATTAAGATTGGAATGTTAGGCATAACCATATTTGAGAGTGCTGTTCCAAGTTTCTGAACACGCACTTTAAGACTAGTTTTTTCTTTCATTACAACTCCTTATAAGATAATTAATATTGTATATTTAGATTGTAAACGCTTTCGATTATGTTTCATAAAAAAACCTTGGCACTTTTTATTGTGTCAGGGTTTTATTGTGTGTTTTATTTTTTGAGGATAAAGATAAAGCAAACTTCTCTGTCTATTTCTTTTAGTAAAGTGAGAGAATATCTTCTCCAAGAGTTATTTCTGAATTTCATTTTGTAGTAAATCAAAAGTAGGCGCTTCCAAAGCAAGTATAGCACATGTATTAGATTATTTCCATTTTCTTTCACTTTTATTAATAAGAGTGTTTGTACTCCAAATTATCGCTCACTCTCTTTTGAGTAACGCTTCGTTTATCAAAAAAAAAGAAGTCCAACGACTTCTTGTTTTTATTCAACCGTCTGCAACATATATTCCAACCAGTCTCCTGAAATAACAGGTACTAACTGATCATTGGTATTAAGACTTGCATTTGGATTATAGTGATAATAGTAAACTTCTTCTGTTTGGCCGTTACTGAGAGAGGCTGTGGTACTTCGACGAATGTATTCGCTGCTTTCTGGACTTTCTGGGTTAAAATTTTCCATACCATCGAGTGTTCGAACACTTTTTGAGAAGTCATAAAAGGTAAAAACTTCTCCTATTATTTCTGAATCACCGTCAAAGATTGCGGGATAACCCTTATTTTCAATATGAAAGAGATTGCCCTTAATTTTTGCTGGTGTACTTTCCAGAACCTCACCTTTTAAATATTTTTCATAGTTAAACATGTCTGTACGTAAGCTACCGTATACAAAAACTTTCCTTAACATATTTCCCCACCAATAACACGTAAATCTTCAGAATAGCGCGTGCATGCTTCTAAGGCAACTTCAATCCCTTTAACAATCTCGTCCAATGACATATAAGGTGTATCTTTTTTATCAATGACTTGTGATGTAGCATAAGGAATATGAATGAAACCAGCTTTAACTTCGGGATATTTTTTCTCTAAGAGGTAACGCACACCATAGAAAACATGGTTGCATACAAAGGTACCGGCTGTGTTAGACAAGGTTCCAGGAATGCCAGCTTTATTTAATTCGCTAACCATTGCTTTAACTGGCAATGTAGAGAAATATGCTGGAGCACCATCTTCTTTTACGGGCTCATCGACAGGCTGATTGCCTTCATTATCTGGAATTCTGAAATCATCCACATTAATGGCGACACGTTCTGGCGTAATCGCAAAGCGTCCACCGGCTTGGCCAATATTTACAACCACATCTGGATGATGTTTTTCAATAGCTTCTTCAATTTTTTCGAGTGATTTATAACGTACAGTCGGAATAATCAACTTAATAATCTCAGCACCGTTGATTTCTGATGCAACACGTTTCACAGCTTCTTCAGCTGGATTGAGTGCTTCACCACCAAATGGATCAAAACCTGTTAACAAAATTTTCATAATAGAATAATCTCCTTTTTAAAATGCGATAAAGTACATTACGAGAATGTGCAGAACGATAAGCGTAAGTGAAACTGGCGCTTGTACCTTGATCACTTTATTCTCATCTTTCATCTCAAGCAGGGCAGCGGGCACGATATTAAAGTTGGCTGCCATTGGCGTTAGTAAAGTACCACAATATCCTGCAGTCAGTGCTAATGCCCCAGCAATTACGGGATTTGCTCCTTGGGCAAGGACAAACGGAATCCCAATACCCGCTGTGATGACAGAGAAAGCCGCAAAAGCATTCCCCATAATCATCGTGAAAATCACCATGCCAAGAACATAAGCTACTACGCCGAGCAAGCGGTTATCCGCAGGGACAATACCTGTGATCCCTTGCGAGATAACTTCACCAACACCTGCGGTTGTAAAGAGTGCACCTAAGGCAACCAACAATTGTGGTAAAATCGCAACCGGCCCCATTGAATCAAAGAGGCGTGCGCCATCCTCCACGGATTCTGTCACTTTTGCTTTTGTCATTATCAATGCAAACACTAAGGCAACAACCGAAGCTACACCGATAGCAAAGAGTGAAGCATTGGTAAATTTACCTAAAGCCATCGCAATGCCAACAGCTACAAATGCCAGAATAAAGGAAGGAATAAAGATTTTATTCTTCAAGACTTTAGACTGTTTTTCGCCAAAGTTGTCGTCCAAAGCTTTATATTTCCCAAAGGTCACTTGCTTAGTTAGTGTAAGCAAACTGCTTAAAACAATAAAGAGTCCTACAAGCCAGGCTGGGATAAGTGCGCCAAAAATAAATGGTATAGCAATTAAAATCCAAAAAAGAGCCGTTCCGAAACGTTTACTTCCCTGTATTGTAGTTAAAGCTTTATAGGCCATATAAATCATGAGTAAACCCATAAGGACATAAAAAATATTTAATGAAACGTCAATAAAAGCTTGCATGGTTTATTTTACCTCTTTCTTTCCAAATTTTCGAAGAAGTTTTCTGTCATACAGTACAAACTGGATAGCTGTCACTAGAAAGGCAAGGACAGCCATGATAATACTGGCAACTGCTACGTCTACGGCTGAAACATCATAGTTAAAACTTGACATGGTTGAAGTAATCAAGAGAACACCAGCGCTCCCTGCAAAGAGATTTTGCCCAAAGAAGTTACCATAGTTTTCTGCTGCGGCAGAAATTGCCTTAATATCATCGTCTTCAGACTCCACATCACCAAATTTACTCACTGCGGCAGCTTTGGCCATCGGCTGAATGAGTGGTCGAACAAACTGTGGATGCCCACTAATACGAATAGACATTGCGCCTGCAATAAAACGAATAAAAACATAAACAAGGGCAATACGACCTGTTGTAAGTGACTGAATACGGCCAATAAGATCTACTGCACGTTGGCGAAGTCCATTACGTTCCAAAACACCGATAACTGGAAGAGTCAAAACAAAAAGCGAAACCATACGGTTATCGACAAAAGATTGACCTAAAATAGTTAGAATCTCCTGAATGCTCAAACCTGCAACCAGACCTGTAGAAATCCCAGCGACAACAACAACAAATAAGGTCTCTATCTTGAAAACAAAACCAATCAAGACAATCAAGACACCTATGAGTTTAATCATAAAATAATTCCTCCTAGAATATATATATCAGACAATTATACACTATTTGTCTATTATGCACAATTTATAATTGGATAATATTTTATGTTATTGTCTAAATAAATAGAGATAGCTCGTAGCTATCTCTATTTATATTATTCCCTGATACTTATTCTACCAGTATTTCTCAGTTTTAAAAAATATCAATCGTAACTTCAATATTACCTTTTGTCGCACGAGAATAAGGACAAGTTTCATGGGCCATTTCTAACAATTCTTTTGCTTCCTCAAAGCTTACACCGTCTATATGTCCTACGATATCAACACCTAAAACAACGTCAGGTACTGCGCCTTGACTTAAGTTATAGAGAGATACAGTTACTTCTATAGTTGATTCTCCATCAACATTTCTTGATTTTTTGACATAGTCTAAAGCACTGTTAAAACAAGCGCTATACCCCGCTGCGAATAACTGTTCTGGATTTGTCGCATCCACAGCTTTACTTCCTGGCGCTGCGATCTCTAATTTAAAGCTATTATCGGGAGAGTGGACTTCACCATTACGGCCACCTGTATTTATCATTTTTGTTGAAAATATTTTTTGCATTACCTTACCTCTTTTTATTTTTGATTGTGCACAATTTAATTTTACTAAATATAATTGAATTTGACAAATATATGAAATCAGTTATAATAAAAATATTTGGGAGGACACCATGAGTAATTCGATTTTAAACAAGGAACTTTGCTTTCAACTATACATTGCTTCTAAAGAAATTATAAAACAGTACAAGCCGTATTTAAAAAAGTATGACTTAACATACACAAGCTTTATTGCTTTGCTGGCATTAGAAGATGGCATGACCGTGAATGAGTTGGGGGAAGAATTATATTTAGATTCTGGTACCTTAAGTCCTTTATTAAAGAAATTGGAACAAAAAGGATATCTTGTTCGAAAACGTTCGCGTTCGGATGAGCGTATTGTCAAACTATTTTTAAGTGTAGATGGAAAAAAACTCAAAAAAATGCTTCCTGCTATTTCCCTACAAGTTGGACAAGAACTTGCAGGACAATCTGATGAAATTAATTATAATAGTTTGATTATGCAACTCTCTCAACTTAATAACATCATGAAAAATATGAAACGAGAACCATAACACTCTTATTTTTCAAACTAAAAAAGAAGGTAGACCCTTCTTTTTTTAGTGGTTTAATTTACGTAATTCAGCTACAAGTAATTCAGCTACTTTTTGGGGAGATTGAGGATTTTGTCCAGTAATTATTCGCCCATCTCTAATAGCATACTCTTTGAAAGCTGCGGCTTTTTTGTATCGCGCTCCACGTTGATTTAACTCGGTTTCGGTTAAGAACGGAACAGCAGTTGTTGTTCCATTAAGCTCTTCTTCTTCGTTTGTAAATCCGGTAACGACTTTATCTTTTATAAGGTATTGCCCCTCTTCATCTTTCAAGTTCAAAAGACCAGCTGCACCATGACAAACAGACGTTATAAATCCACCTGCATAATGAATTGCTTCAGCGACTTTCATCAACTCTTTATTTTCCGGATAATCCCACAGTACACCATGACCACCTGTAAAATATATAGCGCCATAATCCTGAGGATTTAAATCCGTTATTTTTTTCGTGTTGGAAAGAGCATCTTCCCTAAAACTTCTTTCTGTATACCATTTCCAATCGATTTCGTTCGCATATTTAAAACTTTCAGGATCAAGGGGAACATAGCCACCTTTTGGACTTGCAAAGTCAACTTCATAACCTGCAGAGATTATTTCATCATAAAAATGAGTTGTCTCGCCCAACCAGAGCCCTGTAGCTCTATTTGTTTTATTATATTTGGGCGTATTTGTTTCTATGATTAATATTTTTTTCGTCATTTTTTTCTTTCCTTTCCAGTTTGGGCTCACCTATACCTTCTTATAAAGCTTAGGAATTATTATAAAAACTGTTGTTCAGTGTTGGATTACTTTATCTATTTAGAAGAAAATAATACTAAGTAAAGTTAAGATGGCTAAACCACCTTGTTTAAAAATAATGAAGCGGTCGCTCGTGAGGCTCCCATACAGCGCAACTAAAATAATATATACCAAGAAGACACTCAATAATTCAATGCGTGCGGCAGAAACAAACAGTGCATAAAGTATCCCAATACCAATCAACCCGTTGTATACGCCTTGATTTTTAAACAGTACTTGGACGTTTTTGTTTTGTAAATCCTCGCTGGTCATTTTGAACACTCTAGCTGTTGCATCAGAAGTCGTTTTTACCGTTTCTAAATAGGTAATATAAAAGAATTCTATGGCGACCAAGACTCCTAAAATAGTTGTTATGACTGACATAAGCTTATTTTACCCCTTCTCTACAATTTGCAATTCCGGCTTTTTAACACTATAGTTAGTGATATTTTGCGCGAAAGCTAGCAGCAAAGGATTGGTGTTGTGTTTTTCGATTGTTTCTAAAGAAGCCCAGTTTTCAATCATCACAAATTCATTTGTTGAAAGCACTGCTTCGTATAAATCATAAGCTAAACATCCTTCTTCTTGTCTGGAAGAAGCAATCAGTTCCTCTGTATCTCTTAAAAATTCTTCTCTTTTTTCGTCTTTGATAAAAAATTTAGCATTAACAATAATCAAATGTCCATCCTCTTTCTGTGACTTTTATTCTTTTCCACAATAATTGACTAATCAATCATTGACTGGTCAATAATACTCTATTTTCTAATTAATTTCAAGAATATTGACTTAAACTCTCTACTCAAAGTTACTAACGTATCTCTTTTTTATATCTCTTTTTTACAATAAAATATTTCTTAAGTTTCGCTTATGTATCGTTTAACTAATTTTTAAGTAAATAAGCATACAATTTGTTTTATTAATTTAGACAAAGGAGAATCTCATTTGGATTTTATAAGACGTGCCTGGCTTTTTACTAAAGCCAAACTATCACGAACCCTTCTACTTATTGTGGCCTTTTCAACTATACTTATTTTTGTTCTTTCGGGTTTGGTTATTCATACAGCTTCTAACCGTTCCATCGAAAATGCGAAGAAGAGTGCCGGAGCGACTGTTACACTCTCCATTAATCGTTCTGCAATGATGGAAAATTTTTCTAAGAATGATTCAACGGGGAAAACGAACAAGTCTGATATGCCTGACATTACTCAAGCAGATGCTGAAAAAATAGCGAAACTTTCTGGAGTAAAATCTTACTCGTATACAAAACAAGCTACAGCAAATGCCGAAAGCAATATCGAAGCAATCAGTCAATCTGACACCTCAGAAAATAATGATAAACAAGGAGCTGTCTTTATGGCAGGGCCGGAAATGAGCGGAAGTACTCCCGGTGATTTCAAAATCGTTGGTACAAACGACTTGCTCGCCTCTTCAGAGTTTTCGGGTGGGACAAATAAAATAACCTCTGGACGCGCGATTCAATCCTCTGATGAAGGAACGAATAATGTTGTCATTGAAGAGAGCTTTGCTAAACAGAACAACCTCAAAGTAAACTCAACATTTACCCTCAAAGATAGTAATGATAAAACTTACAAAATGACTGTTGTAGGACTTTACAAATCAGGTTCAACAGAAAATGATTTGGCCGCAGACTTTAGCTTTATGAACCCAGCCAATCAGATATACACTGCTTTGAGTGTGCCAAACCAAATCGATGGTAAAACAGGAACGCTTGGAAGTGCAATCTTTAATCTGGAAAACCCAGAAGATTCAGAGAAGTTTGTCAAAGAAGCTACCAAGCTTATCGATACAGATAAATTTGAAGTACAGTCTAATGATGCTATTTACCAACAAATGCTACAACCTCTTAACAATATCAGCAGTTTTTCTAAAAATATTGTTATCCTTGTGACACTTGCAGGTGCCATCATCCTTGCGCTTATCGTCATGCTCATGGTGCGAGAACGCCGCTTTGAAATTGGTGTCTTGATGAGCTTAGGCGAGTCAAAAGGAAAAATTGTGGCGCAATTCTTTACTGAACTGTTTATGATAATGGTCGTTTCTATCGGTATAGCCTCAGCTACTGGTAACTTTGTGGGCAATGCCGTCGGTCAACAGTTACTTAACCAAGAAACTCAAACCAGTCAAACCAATCAACCTACCCAAATAAATGGTACTCAAAGACAAGACGATGGACCTCAGACAGAAAAAGGAAGTCCTAATGCTCAACCTGGCGGAATGCGTACGGCGATTGGTATGGGACAAAATAATGAACAGCTCAAGGCCATAAATGAGCTCGAAATTAAAACAAATCCTCAACAAATCGCGATTTTAGCAGCTCTTGCACTCTTGATTACGCTTGTGGCCGTTGGTTTAGCAGCAATTGGTATTTTACGCTTAAACCCTAAACAAGTGCTGACAAATTAAAGAAGGAGGACATTATGACAGTATTAAACATTGAAAATTTGACTTACTACTATAACCATCCTGAAGATTACCTCTTTCAAGATGTCACAGAAACTTTTGAAGCAGGAATTATGTACAGTATTCTCGGCCAATCTGGAAGTGGAAAAACAACACTACTCTCTCTTCTAGCAGGTTTAGATATGCCCAAGTCTGGACAGATTAAACTTAATGGAGACGAGATAAAAGCAAATCAGCTCACCAATTATCGTAAGAACATCGTTTCTACCATTTTTCAAGCTTATAATTTATTAACCTATATGTCAGCTTTTGAAAATGTAAAAACAGCGCTCAGGATCTCAAAAGTCTCCTTTGACGATGAGAAGCAGTCAATTATTGATAGCTTGGAAAAAGTTGGTTTGACAGAGGACTTAATATACAAGCCTGTAAGTAAACTTTCAGGAGGACAGCAGCAACGTGTGGCTATCGCACGCGCCCTTGTTTTAAATCATGATATCATCATTGCGGATGAGCCTACAGGAAATCTTGATGAAAATACGACGCGCCAAATTGTCGAGCTTTTCAAAAAAATAGCGCATGAAGATCATAAACTTGTAATTATCGTGACTCATGAAACAGAGGTAGCTCAAAGCTCTGATGTTGTCTACCAACTCAAGAATAAAAAATTCACCAAGTTAGATGCTTTTTGAAAGAAGCCAGACAAAAAAGACTAGCTCTCGGCTAGTCTTTTTTCTTATTTCATTTTACCTTTTTATTAAGTATTTTTTTACCCCCAACAAGGAAAGGGCGACGAGAATGCTTACTCCTAAGACATAAAGATATGGTTTTGCATTTTCACCTGTCAGCGGAAGTTTTTTTCTAGATCCAAGCGACCTAGTAGTATCTTGAGTTTTCTTAGTACTCAGTGATGCTGTGCTCTTCTCTATTTTTATGTTAGCATTAGTATCTTCCTGTTTTTTTGCTACTTCTTCATTTTTCGGTTCTTCATTTTCATTTGACGCTACTGGAACTTTTTCCCAACTGGCATAGAGAATCTTATCACCTTGTTCTTGCGCTGATATGCCTTCTATTTTTTTACCTTTTTGATCTGTCCAGCCCGTAAAAGTATAGCCTTGCTTCGTTGCTTGTTCAAAATGGTTTACTCCTCGTCCATAAATATAAGAATCTGGATTTTGCTGCGAATTTTCTCCACCATTTAAAACATAGTTTATTTTATAAGTATTTGCTTTCCAATTTGCATAGAGTCTTTTGTCGCCTTGTGCATCGGTAGGAATATTGGTTATACTATTACCATCTCCATCTGTCCAACCTGTGAAAGTGTAACCTTCGCGTTGTGGTGCTTCAAAACGACTTATTCCTTGACCATAACTATATGATAAAGGATTCGCAGGATGGTTTGTTCCACCATTGAGGACATAAGCAATATTAAAGCTTAAACTCTCGGATTTGAATGTTAAAACAGCAGGTTCAGTGTAAATAGGTTCATTATTTATTGAATCTAGCGGTGTAATTTTTAAGCGGTATAAATTACCTTCATTTGAAATATCGGAAGTAAAGTCGAGTGTTTTACGAATTGTTTTATCACCAGCTGAGTTCGTCAGGCTTTCAGAAATATCATTAAAGGACAAACCTTTATCTTTACTTACTTGCCATATCATATCAACTGTTATTTTCTGCTCTGAAGATAAAATTACCTCAGATTCAAAATGAGCAAGTTCTCCTGGGATTAAATCAAGTTGATCATTAGGATTAGTCCCCGTAACCTGTCCATCATATTCGTATTGCACTAAGGCGGGGACATTAAAGTTGAAAGCATGCCATTTATTCGGATCACCATCATAAGCTCTTTCTTGATATAAGGTGAAAGGGATATTTTGCGCAAGATTAGGGGCAAGCGCAGCAACATCTCCCACTAAAAACACCGGTCTTGTTTCAAGCAATGTGGGATCATTTTTTAGCGTCCTTAATGGCATAAAACTCGTGTAAGGTCCTGTCATGTAGATTTTAATCCCCTCACTGCCATTCAATGCTTGGCTCGTATCAACATTAGTTGCCGTATTGTCTATCAGTGGGTTAGGAAGAGTCCAAGCTTGGAGAGCTTCATTCCAGTTATAAGAGCCAGTTGCAGCTGTAGATCCACCAGAATTCGTAATAGTAAAAGTAGGAGAATCCATGTATGGAATCACCTTTACCAATCGGTAATCACTGTTAGGCAATTTCGTAAATGTAAGTGTTCCCTGATAACGGTCGCCATCAATCGTACTTGTACCTGGTGAGGGGATATTAAATGAAGCTTTAAACAAGCTATTGGCAGCCCCGACCCAAGGAATGTGGGTTTTGTAGTCAAAAGCATAAGTTTTATCTGCAGTTGTGACTAGTCCACCATTTGTTGCAAGAACCCGCACAGGTATTATATTTAACAGTATAAATAATATTAACGTGACAGATAACATCATAAGCCTTCTCAAAGACAGTACTTTGTGTAATATTTGATATTTTTTCATTTTTTCTCCTCCTCCTTCTATTATGGGCAACACCACGAGAACTACTTTACCCTTCTAGAATTGTCCTTTCTTTTTTATTATCCCTTATATCATTATATTATAATAAGAAAAAAATTAAATCAACCTCTTTTTCGATGTAATTGTCTACACAATACATTTATACTGGCATCAAGGAGCTATAAGCACCTTCATCCACTGAGTCCCAGATTTAATTTGTAAGAAATGGTTCAAGAAATCGAACTCATATTAGCTATATTTTCTCTTTTATAGACTTTAAAAATAAAATTTAAATGAAAAAAGTTACTGGATCGATTGCGCCAGTAACTGCTATTTTTAAGTATGAATGTGGTGAGACATATATCCTTTACGATAAGTCTATCCTTTTATTTTCTCAAAATTATGTTTAAAAATGCCCCGAAGCTCTAAAGCATTTATTTCTGATAATATCTTTAAAGACCTACTAACAAGTTTTGTTCCCATATTTTTATCTTCAAATTTATAAATCCAACATCCCTTTACAAAAATAGAAGATATTCTTACATAGGTATCAAAAACAAGTGTTAATTTATCTAATTCCTCTATTAACTTCTCTGAAAATTTCTTTTGCTCTCTTCTAATCATGGAAAGAATAGTACGGATGATTAATCTAATTAATAAATTTCTAAATTCTGTGATTTCTTTTAAATACTGACTGTTTTGTGATAGAATTCTTTCAATCAGATGATAGACTAAGTCAGGATTAATTTCTTCTAGTGTGTTCACTAAGATATACATTTCATAACTATGCCAAACTTGATAAGACTTAAGCTTGTTTTCTATATACTTTATTTCGTCAGTTGAAAGCTTTGTAAAACAAGCTTTGGCTGAGAGAGCAATGACTTGGTTTTCTTCCATATCATATTTTACATTTTTCATGTATATATCCTGAAGGTTTTTCTGGTCATTGCTAAAGTAAGCTTTCTCAATTTCCTTAAATTGAGATAACCAATAATCCTCCTCATCATTATTAATCATCAGCATATAGGAACGAAAAGTGGTGTGCATCTCTTGTAAGGCAAGGTCTAATTTATCTAAAGAAATCATTGATTTACCATTTTCAAAATAGGACAATGTTGATTTTGATAAACCAACCCGTTCAAAATCGCTTAAAAGTAAGTGGTGCTGCAAGCGTAATTTTTTAAAAACTTCGCCATATTTTTTATAAATCATGGTCATTCCTCCTAAACAGCATATTTTAAAAATGTACACTCTCGCGAATATCCAATAATATATCTTGGCTAGCATTAAATATGCTCGACTTCTTACCTTCTTTTCACTTTCATTTTATCATAACAAATCTTATATTTACTAAAAAATTCACTTAAATTTAATGAAATAAATTCTTTTTATATCATTTTTCTTCATGATTTATCTCCAGGACGATTATATTTTTATCCAAAAAATAAAGACAGCCTCAAAGACTGTCTTTTACTTATTTGTGATATAAAGTAGCTTATTTACCTTTATTCTTCATCCATAGACAAAACAGAAAGGAAAGCTTCTTGTGGTACTTCTACTGAACCGATTGATTTCATGCGTTTCTTACCAGCCTTTTGTTTTTCCAAAAGTTTACGTTTCCGAGAAACGTCACCACCGTAACATTTAGCCAAGACATTTTTACGCAAGGCTTTGATGTCGCTACGTGCCACGATTTTTTGACCAATAGTGGCTTGGATTGGTACTTCAAATTGTTGACGAGGAATAAGTTTTTTGAGTTTTTCAACGATAACTTTACCACGTTCGTAAGCAAAATCTTTGTGCACGATAAAGCTAAGGGCATCGACTTTTTCGGAATTCAAGAGAATATCCATCTTCACGAGACGTGATGGACGGTAATCTGAGATTTCATAGTCGAAACTTGCATAGCCGCGTGTTGAAGATTTGAGCTTATCAAAGAAATCAAAGACAATCTCACTCAATGGGATATGATAAATAACATTGACACGGTTAGCATCAAGATAATCCATCGTCACAAATTCACCACGTTTGCGTTGAGCAAGCTCCATAACGGCACCGACAAACTCGTTAGGCACCATGATTTGTGCTTTGACAAATGGTTCTTCAATACTTTCAATACGCGTTGGATCAGGGAATTCACTTGGATTTGCCACTTCCATTGTTTCACCATCAGTCGTGTTGACATGGTAAATTACAGATGGTGCGGTCATGATTAAGTCTAAGTTAAATTCGCGTTCCAAGCGCTCTTGGATAACATCCATGTGCAAAAGGCCTAAGAAACCACAACGGAAACCAAATCCAAGCGCTTGTGATGTTTCTGGCTCAAACTGCAAGCTGGCATCATTCAGTTGTAGGCGTTCTAGGGCTTCACGAAGGTCATTATAACGGTTAGAATCAATCGGGTAAAGTCCACAGAAGACCATTGGATTCATTTTTTTATAACCAGCAAGGGCTTCCTCTGCAGGATTATTAGCTAGAGTGATTGTATCACCAACCCGTGTATCCGCAACTGTCTTAATTGCAGCTGCCAAGTAACCAACATCGCCCGCCATGAGGAAGTCACGCGCCACTGCTTTAGGCGTAAAAATCCCAACCTCTGTCACAACAAATTCTTTACCGTTTGACATCAGTTGAATAGTATCACCTACCTTCACAGAACCGTCAACTACACGGATTTGCAAGATAACACCACGATAAGCATCATAAACTGAGTCGAAAATCAGAGCCTTGAGTGGTGCTTCAACATCACCTTGAGGTGCTGGAACCTTCTCCACAACTTGTTCCAAAATTTCTTCAATACCGATACCTGCTTTAGCAGAGGCTAAAACAGCCTCTGAAGCGTCTAAACCGATGACATCTTCAACCTCAGTACGCACTCGTTCTGGATCTGCCGCAGGAAGGTCAATTTTATTAATGACGGGAAGAATTTCTAAGTCGTTATCTAAAGCCAAATAGACATTGGCCAAGGTTTGGGCTTCAATCCCTTGAGCTGCATCGACAACAAGAATAGCACCTTCACAGGCAGCTAAAGAACGGGAAACTTCATAGGTAAAATCGACGTGTCCAGGCGTGTCAATAAGGTGGAAAATATAGGTTTCTCCATCTTTAGCCGTGTATTCTAACTCAATAGCATTGAGCTTAATCGTGATACCACGTTCACGCTCCAAATCCATGCTGTCCAAAAGCTGTGCTTGCATTTCACGTTTTGAGACCGTTTCTGTCAGTTCAAGGATGCGGTCAGCCAACGTTGATTTTCCGTGGTCAATATGCGCAATGATCGAAAAGTTACGGATTTTCTCCTTGCGCGCGTTCATTTCTTGTATATTCATCATTATTTCCTTAATAAAAAGTCTATTAGTATCATTATAACATAAAGTTACTTTCTCAAAATAAAGAAATAGATAAAAAGAGTTTTTTACTCTATGTATTATTCTGACATTAACACGGCGAATTTTATTTTTAACGAAACCTCTTCTCATAAAGCGATTTAGACAAAAACTCAATCAAGTCGGTCCATGTTTCTTTATCAAAAATATTTTTAAAGTAAAAAACATCTTTGGAGAGGAAATTTCCTTCGGGATCACTCGAAATGATAACATCAGCTTCAGGTATCGTTTTGCAGAAAGCGATTAAATCGCTATTAAAAAATTTTTTCAAGGTGTTTTGAATATAGAAGCTATTCACAATGCTTGAGGTATGATTAATATAGACTTGGACAGGGATACTTGGCGCATTGAGCTCGTAAATTGTATAAAGTAGTGCTGTCAAACTTTTTCTCTCTAAATCATTCAACTGCTGTGAAGAAGGAAAATAGGTAATGATCTGATTCAGCCTATCTTTAACAGCACGATAACGAGGCTTTTTTTCAAACAATTCATAATTTTTTTCGATAGGAACTGCACGGTAAAAATCAACATTAAACTGTATGTAACGTGAATATAGGTTGGTAAGTACTAGAAGATAGTATGATTTGACATAATTTTCTTCGGAAAACTCAAAAGAGAACGTCTCGCGAAATTTTTCTAGAAACAGGCTGACTTCATAACCAACAGAAAGTTTCGAATTTTGAAATCTTTCAACCACCCTTTTTTTCTCGTACATATCATCAAACTCAAAAATAAGACCTCTGACTAAAAAACTAAGAAGTATTGACTCTTTCTCAATAATCTCTGGGTCTACATTAAAAGAGGCAAGATTTAAGCAGTGATGACCTCGATAAAATATCGAAATATCCTCTAAAAATGCTTTTTCAACCTTGACATATTTCTTAAAGTAAACTATACGGTAGGAGGTCACGCCTGCAAGTATAAGCAACTTTTGTTCCTGAGCTTTAGAAAGTTTTCGCTCAATTTTTAAAGAACGCTTTAAAAAATTTATATCGATAAATTCTGGCGGAAAGGCATCAGAGAAAGGCTTTTTTCCTAAGGTATTGAAAAGATGCCAATGTGTGAGATAGAGAAAATAGCGTACACCAAGTTCATCTCCCGAAAAATTTGTCGCATTTGTCAAGTCAAATTCGGCTTTAAAAGGGAGCATAATCTCCTTCACTTGTGTCAATAACTTGTAGACTGTTGGTTCACTAAAGTTCAAATCATAAGCAATTTCAGGAATTGATGTGTAACTTTTACTGATAAGTGTAGAGAGGAGATTATATAAAGGGCTTTTCCGCATATAATTCAGCTTCAAGCGGGTCACGATATAATCTGGTGTCATTTCATTCTTCATTTTTATGACTATTTTTGAAGACTTTTTTATTATCTTAATATCTTGACCAAAAAGTTCATGGATATCTTCTGCAAGTTCCTTGCTGTACCGTCTAAAAGTCTCATTTTTCAAGTTCAATTTCTCCTTTAAATCTTTAGAAAATTCACCTGCCCGAGAAAACAAGATGTACTGAAAGAGTTCAATCTTAACTTGTTCCTTTGGCGTTGTGAAAAGCTCTATCATAACTTTTTCTCCTATTTCCATTCCTCGCTTTGCATCTTCCAACATCTTTTATTACCTTAAGCCTTCAAAATATAAAAACAGCGAAACGCTGTTTTTATATTTATTATAACTTTATGCTGGTGGTGTACTCTTAGTGGTCGATACAAGATTCCAAGTTATCGTACTGCTAAAAGTCTCTCCTGCACTCAGATCGGCTAGCGGATCAGGTTGTAAGAGCAACTGCCCGGTTAAATCAAAAGCTTCACTGCTTACTGAATCTACAATGTAATTATCTGTATCATCATCTTTAAGATTTATCTCAAAGGGATAAGTGGACATTGTAAGTTGACTATTAAATTTCAGTCTATGATTATTGTTACTTTGGAAACGACTCATCTTTGCAGAAAGTCGCCAGCCACCTTTTGCTCTACTGTCCACAATTTCAAGATGATCTTGTGCAGTGGGCTCTCTATCTTTTGTTCCATCATAGATATAACTGGCAGGCAATTTACCAAAATCAAAGTTTGGTACTTGCTGTAAAAGAAGCTTTCCTGTCGCTTTATTAACCAGGAGTTGAGCCTTATTTGAAGAAAGAGTAACTGTTTCCTTTTTGCCGTCCCCTGTATCAATCGTTGTTGAAAAAGTGACTTGAACTGCAAAAGGTTTCCCATTTTCTGTCGCTTCCCGTGCAGTTTTCATAAAGGCACTGTCTGGAGCAAAAGAAAGGATGTGATCTGTATCATTGAGACTGGTCAAATCGCTTACTGTACCTTTATAGTTTTTGACCCCTTGAGTTTCAGAGAAAGCTTTAGAAGTCTTCCCTTCTATGTATTTCCATTCATAACTCCATACTTCGGCACTTTCAACCGATTTGTTCAAATCTGCTAAACCTTGTCCATCAAGTTCCCAGCTCATACCACTATCTTCTGCAACATTTTTAGCTGCTAAACCACCGAGATAGACTGTCTTATTATCTGTTGGCGTTGTTCCATCATCATTTCTAATGCCAGCAGACATCGTGAAAGGGATACCCGGTGCTTGTACATCGGTATTTACTTCATCAAGCTGATCCCCAGCATCAAATTCAATACTGCGTCCCTCTGTTTTGAGGAAATTAATTCCCTTTAAAGAACTGTTCCAAGTAATTTTACCCGTCGCATCACGTGGTGTTGTCACGGCCTTCGCCGAATAAGTCGCTTTTTCAAACACCACACTCGGAGTCGTAATGGAAATACCGCTAGCAGCAACTGGCTTATCCTTAACCGTGACTTTAGCAAGTTGCGAGTAATAGGTCATAGCAGAGATGCTCCCAATAATTGGTAGGGTATTGAGCCTTGTTTCTAGCTGAAAATAATAATTACCAGCTTGCAGCTTGGTTACAGGGATGTCAATGCTTTGTTTAGTTGAGCCAAGGAGTCCACTTCTATCCGAAAATTCACCAATACTTCCCATACTTAGCCAACTCCCATCGTCTTGTTCCTGCCAAGCATTTACTTTGACTTTAACCTTACCCCAAGAAGTCACCCATGATGTGGTTTTAATACTTAAATCAGCACTTGTACCTTCAACAATATACTGCTCTTCTTGAGGCTGAGAAAGAATCCCTGTACGCAGTGGAAAGAGTAAATAAAGGCCATTTCGATCTGGTTCATGGGCACCTGGCAAATCGGTATAGCTTGCATCTGATGACAAGCTCGCAGTTGGAGATGCTTTTTCAGATTGAGGTTTATCTTCGATAGATTTTTCTTGCTCTGGTACCTCAGATGTTCTCGGTGCTTCATTTTCTATTGGAGCTGCCTCTTCAGATGTTTGATCTCCTCTGTTTTCAGACTCAATAGTTTGATCTGTATCCGATGTTGGTGTTTCAAGTTCTGACTCTTGCAGACTTGAGCTACTATCCTTATCATTCGTTGCACTAGATGAAGGCTGTGCTTCCACGTCACTGTCCAAGGCATAAACTGCAGGGCTTGCAGCATGTAGCAAGAGAAAAAGCAATATAAAACCTATATTTATTTTTTTCATTGAAGTTTTCCTTTCTCTCCATACATACGAGCCAAGAACAAGACAGCAACAAACAACAATAGCATACAGCCAAACAAGATTAAAGAATATTCTTGAGCACTTCCTGTAGATGGCAAGAGATCGTAATGCACCAACTGTCCATTTTGAGGAATTTCAGGTGGCAAAACACCAGCGTCTCTTACATCCTGATGAACAGTAAAACCAATTTTACTTTGCATCATATTAGCGCTCACTGGCTGTATAAGGAAAAGATTCGTCAGACAAGAAAGACCTAAGAGTGCTAAACTAACTTTTAGTTTGCTATTATTCATCTTCATCATCAGTATCGCCCTTTCTTTTTCCTAGCCCATAAGCCACGAGGAAAATAATAATACTGCTACCAACTACTGCAGCTATGATCCACCAAAGCTTTGTATTTGATTTTTCTCCCTCAAGCAGCTTGCTGTTGACGGTTTCTCTACCTTTACTATCAACTGTAAAGTCACGTGCCATATCAAAGCTTTTATCACCCGACTTCATCAGCATATGATAGGTATATTTCCCCGGTTTTAAGAGATGTTTATTGGTATCTATTGTATATTCAAATGAAGAATAGGGGGCCATCTCATATTTTTCTGATTGTGACTGATAAAGCTTGTCCGTTTTTCCCTTTTCAGTCACCCATGCCTCTACTTTTATTTGCCCAAACATGCTTGGAGCTTGGTTACTAACCTCACCTACAACTTTAGGCACTCCTGTATCCGACTTCATCTGTGCGTTCGTCAACGCTAATTTGGGCGTAATTTTTTTATTGAAATCTTCCGATATTATGACAGGGATTGTCATAGCAAAGGCATTACGTACACCTACACCTTTAGACTTTGCTGTTTCTTTCGGGACTTTGCGAACATAGACACTGCCTAAAATAGTACCTTTTATATTATCTTGAGGTAGCTTCAGATTAAAAGTAATATTCTTTGTCTGCCCAGCAGCAACTGTTACTTTTTGAGTCGCCTTTTTCTCCTCTACCAAATCCTTGAGGGAAAGACCACCTGCTATCATTTTTTTGGAGCTGGGAGTATAATCAATATGGCCGTTATTACTTGTCGTTGCTTGGACAAGCTGAACATCAAAATCTTGATTTTCATTTTCTGTCAAATTCTGAACAGCTACCGTTACTGGATAACTTTCATTTTGTTCACCCTTAATTGAGAAATAGCCTGCAGTGGGATCCGTTTGACCCTTTCCAAGTACTGGGGTGACAGTAAAACCTGCGCCCTCTTCCGCATGTGCATTCACAGGTAGAAATAAGGTGAATAGCAGTATGGCGAAGCAGCCTAATCCTTTTATAAATTTCATGCTTTTCAACCTCCACTAAAAAATAAAAGCAAGAACCGACAAATCTTAAGTTTTGCCCGTACTTGCTTATACATTTTCATTTATCCGACAACAAAGATTATGCAGTTGGAGCGACGGGTTGTGAAGAACTCAAGTTCCAGTTGATTGTTGTTTCAAAAGCATCATCAGCTGCCAAGTTTGCCTTTGGATTTGCGCCCAAAGTTAATTTAGCATTTTCTGCAGAAATAAGGAATTCATCTTTACCATGCGAACCATTACCTTTTGCAAGTTCTACAGGGCTCTTGTCATCTTTAATTACACCTGTAAAATCTTCTCCTAAAGTACCGACCGCTGAAAGGTCTAAAGCTGCACCTTCCAATGAAGTTTTAGAATTTGTAAATTTATCCATATTAGCTGTCAATGTCCAGTCTGATGTACCCAAACGTGTATCGCTAACTAAAACTTTTCCTTCAGCTTGAGCTGCTTTTCCAGTGAACCCTGAGTAAATTGAGCTGGCTTCAAGAACACCATAGTTGAAGCTTGGTACTTCTTTCAATGTTAACGTGCCGTTATCTGGATCCGTTGGATTTCCTGGATCTTTAGCGGTAATCGTGAAGTTAGCAGTAGAATCTTTTGCCTCTGCTTCATCCGCGAATCCTGTAGTAGCTGAAGCCATCGTCATGCTAGCCAAGATTCCCATACCCATCGTTGCTAAAAATGCTTTTTTCATAATAAACATCTCCTCTATAAATTTTTATAAGATTATGTGAATCCACCTTGAATAAACTCACTTCTTTATTTTATAATTTATCTTGCAACATAATTATATTTATTTGTGGGAATTTACCTCAGCTCAAGATAAACTTTACGATTTATTTCACATAGGAATTTTAACGACAAAAAAACTACCCTTTTTAGGTAGTTTTTATCTATTATTACTCAAAGCGCATAGCCTTGAAATTTTCATTTTCTTGAGGAAATTCCTGTTTCATTTCCCCCACTTGACCAACTTCAATGGTAATTTGTCCAGATAAGAATTCAGTCAAGTGACCGCCAAAAGTCTTGTCATCACTTAAAAAGTGTAAATGGGCACCATCACCATACAGATCTTCTAAAAACTTAGGCGACCAGATACCAACAATCGTTCCCGAAATGTTTTTTTCGGCAAAATGAGGCTGTTCAGCCAGTATTTCCAAATAATTTTTCGTATTCTTTGCAGGTTTAGAGCTAATTTCCACCGACTCAAAGTGTCCAGTCATTTTTAGACTGTAAGCTGTGTTCCGTGTTGGGAATTTCTCTGTCAGATCATGCAAGGTTTGCATCGTCAGTCCATTAACTTTATAAGTCGCAAAAGGTTGGTGATCAATCACTGCAACATACGGTAAAGTTTCATCTGGCTTAACTATGCGAACCTGATTTTCAGAATTTCCGTGATAGGCAGTGCCATCAAGAATAATAACTTCTCCATCAGCACCATCTAAGGTACCAATACCAATTTGTCCATATTTTAAAGCTTCTCCAGCAGTTATGGTCCCTTCATAAAAGCCACCATACAGGGTGTTAAAAGAACCATGCTGAAAAATTGCACTCATTTTATTTATAAAACTTTTAACCATGCAACAATTATAGCATGTTCTTTATTTTTTGTCGCCTACTTTATTTATAAACTTTACAGCACTTCTATTAATTTCTTTAAGGTCAATTCCTTGTTGACGTGCTGCAAAGACACAACCACAATAGCATTGGCGGTAAATATCGTATTCTTTGCACATCTCTACGGAACGTTTCCAGCCGTTGTTTTTCTTAAAGTCACTAGGCAAGTATTGGACAGCATAGATTTTTTGCATATCTAAGCCTATTTCATTTATGAGTTGGCCGTTCTTTTTGGGGCTGAGCGTGAGTGCCGAGCCAAAATAATCATAACCTAACTCTTGGGCTTTCTCTGCGACAATATCTAAACGCATTTGAAAACAAGCTGTGCAACGCGAACCACCTTCAGGTTCTTCTGTGAGCTGATGTAATTTGACCATCTGCATAAATTTATTGGGTTCATAAGGTGCCGCAATAAACTGAACATTATTTCCTGTTTTTACATTAAAGTCTTGAACAAAATCAGCCTGAACTTTCTCACGCCTTTCGTACTCGGCACGAGGATGAATATTCGAGTTCGAAAAATAAATTGTCACATCAGCATTTTGACAAAGATATTCTAAACTATAAGTTGAACAGGGTGCACAACAGGAATGAAGCAAAATTTTGGGACGAAGACCTTCAGCCTCCCAGCTTTCACGCATTTTTTGATAAACCCGATCATAATTTACCTTTTGATTAGGATTCATCTTTTGTAGGATTTCAGTCGCATTTTTCATGACTTTATTTTAGCATATTTTGAAGATGTCTTGCTTGAAGTTTAATAACAGTGAAATTTAATTCTTTCATTTTTAAGGTTTTTATATTATACTAAGAGGAGGAACTCTCAAAACTCCTACACCCCGCTCTTGGCAATGTCCAAGAGCTTTTTTTGTTGTAATTATACTATAACATGGTAGCTTTATCGTGAGCTGGCCTCACAAAAACGAAAGGCGACAATTTTTATCGATATATGAAACACTTTCATTGATGATTACAGTGGTTAATAAAAACGATAAAAAATAACGTCCTACTTTAGTCGAGAAGACGTTATTTTTAACTAAAATCGGCTACCGTTCTTAATACGGCTGCATGGGTCTTGTTAGCGCAAGTCCTTTTCTTTATATTTATTATAATACCGTGCTCTCCTAAGAGCAGGAAAAACGAAAAATCTGATGAAGTTAGAACACCCCACACAACTTCTTATTACCTTGTTTATCAGCAAAAAAATATCTTTTCCAATGAGAAGTTTATCCTCCTCAACACCGCAATCTATGGTATAATATCATTTATGACTATGAAAACTTCATTCGCAACTTTAGCAGGAAAGAGTTCACGCTTAGTTTTAGAGAAAATCTTTAAGCGTGGAAGTACGTTGCCTGGTAAGATTGCTTTAAAATTTGATCCTGAAATTTTAGCTACATTAACAAAAGATTATGAAATTATCGTTGTGACAGGGACCAATGGTAAAACTTTGACCACAGCGCTCACTGTCGGTATACTCGAAAAAGCTTTTGGAAAAGTTGTCACAAATACTTCTGGTGCCAATATGATTACCGGGATTACTGCTACTTTCTTGACAGCGCCTAAGGTTAAAAAAGGGAAAAAAGGCTTTGCTGTTCTGGAGATTGATGAAGCATCACTGCCAAAAATCACCGAATATATCAAGCCTTCACTTTTTGTTTTCACAAATATTTTCCGCGACCAAATGGACCGTTACGGAGAGATTTATACAACTTATGACTTTATCGTCAAGGGAGCCGCTAATGCACCTGAAGCCACTGTTCTTCTCAATGGTGATAGCCCGCTCTTCCATTCACGGACTTTGGTAAATCCTGTCAAGTATTATGGTTTTGACCATGAAAGTCATGCGCCTGAACGTGCGCATTATAATACTGAAGGGGTTGTTTGTCCGGAATGCCATCATATCTTAGATTATAAGCTCAATACTTATGCTAACCTTGGCGATTACATCTGCCAAAGCTGCGGTTTCAAACGTCCTGAGCTGGATTACCGTGTTTCTGAACTCACAGAAATTACCAATACTTCTTCTCAGTTTGTCATTGATAATCATTCTTATAAAATCAACGTGGGTGGGCTCTACAATATCTACAACGCTCTTGCTGCTGTTTCTGTCGCTGAATTTTACGGTGTACCTGCTGAAACTATCAAGGCAGGTTTCGAACAATCTAAAGCCGTCTTTGGTCGTCAAGAAACCTTTAAGATTGGTGATAAATCCGCTACTATTGTCCTGATTAAAAATCCTGTTGGAGCAAACCAGGCTCTGGAAATGATGAAACTTGCTGATTATCCATTTACCTTGGTTAGCTTGCTCAATGCCAACTATGCTGACGGTATTGACACAAGCTGGATTTGGGATGCTAACTTTGAGCTGGTCCATGACATGGATATTGACCAAATCTTTGTTGGTGGTGTCCGCCATAGTGAAATGGCTCGTCGTTATCGTGTTTCTGGATTTGACGAAAGCAAAATTCATGAACTTGAGTCGCTACCACAAATCCTTGATGCCCTCAAAAATGAAGCAGATCAGCACATCTATATCCTAGCAACCTACACTGCAATGTTAGAAATGCGTGAGTTGCTTGCACAAAACAAGATGATTGGAAAGGAGATGCACTAATGGTTTATACTTCTTTAACATCAAATTTAGAAAATCCTAAATACAACCTTCATGTTGCCCATCTTTATGGGGACTTGATGAATACTTATGGCGATAACGGTAACATCCTCATGCTTAAGTATGTCGGCGAAAAATTAGGCGCTGAAATGACTTTTGATATTGTTTCCCTTGAAGATAGTTTTGATCAAGATTTTTATGACCTTGTCTTCTGGGGCGGTGGTCAAGATTATGAACAGGAAATCATCGCGGACAGCTTCAAAAATATCACAGCACCACTCAAATCCTATATTGAGGCTGAAAAGCCTATGCTTGCCATCTGTGGCGGCTATCAAATGTTAGGTCAGTACTATATCAATGCTGCTGGCAACAAGATTGACTGTACCGGTATCTTGCCGCACTACACCAAAAACCTTGGCAATGACCGTTTTATTGGCGATATTCAAATTCATAACGAAGAGTTTGGTGAAACTTATTATGGTTTTGAAAATCACTCGGGAATTACCTATCTTGGTGAAGGCGAAAAAGCTTTAGGTAAAGTGGTTTATGGTGGCGGGAACAATCCCGACGATGACACCGAAGGGCTCCACTATAAAAATACATTTGGTACTTACTTCCACGGTCCCATCCTTTCGCGCAATGCACGCTTGGCCTATCGCCTCGTCACAACTGCCTTATATCAAAAATACGGGCAAGACTTGGAACTTCCAGCCTTCGAGGAAATTCTCGCCCACGAAGAAAAAGGACAACAAATCACGGATGCCAAACGTAAAGTTGAACATTACGAACATTAAAATACAAAAAGACAAAGTCACAAGAACTTTGTCTTTTTATTTGGTTCGCTAATACTTTTTGGAGTTACTGATGGATGATGAGGGCGGGGCGGATACCACCATCGGAAGCGCTGTGTTCAGGATCTTTCACATACATTTCTCCTGAATTAGCGACCGTCCAAGCTCTAGATACCATAATTTCATTGGGAAATCCATATAAAAAATCTGGACTAGGGGTGCGCAACCACCACCAGCTGTTCCCAGGCGCTACACGTTCTCCAAGGCTTGTAAAGCCAGAATTTGCACCAGAAACACGGTTCACATCAACCAGTGATAAGGCAAAAGCCCGTGGGTTGCCGTCTGAAACAACTTGCGTGATATCGGCAAGTAGCACTGAGCCCTGTGCTCCTTGGAAGAAAAAGTTCAAACCTGTAAAATCGACAATATGTAGATCTACTGGGTTGAGTTCTCCTGTCGTGAACTCGTCAGCCACAGGCTGAACCAGAGCTCGAAGTTCCGGTAAAATGCCACTGTTAAACCAAGTTTCCATCTGAGACTCTTGCGCTTCAAAAGACACGTCAGGAATAACTTCGTTACGGATAATCATGTGGTTGCCGCTGCCTTGATTTTCAAGGTAACGAAAGGCTTGGTCATCCTCTGTGGTAAAGATACGCCCTAGATTCATAGCGTTAAAGTTAAAATCTCTTAGCGGCGAACTTGCGGTTGGTAAAGGATTTCCATCACTCGTACGAACTGCGGAGAGGAAGTCATTCAGGTGATTAGGCTCGTCAGAAAAGCTTTCGTCTGGACTGATAAGCTCACTGGAAACATGAATCGCGTAATAATAAGAGCCCGGAATGTTATCTGCCACCTCCAACATTCTGGCTTCATCAATCAGATACGAGGTTGCTTGACCGGGATGGAGTCGATTTGCCCAATAGGCCCAACCAGTATTATGGTCAATCACCCAAAAGTTCCCCGTTCTTGGATTTTCTGTCCACGCTTGGAGTGACATTGGCGGAAGATTTTGAGTTAAGTTTTGCGCAGTCTCTCGTGTTACCGCAGCTCCCTGATAACGGCCTGCGCTGTTATCGACACTGTCATTTTCCCCCCAGAAATTATCTGTCCCATCGCCCGGATGTGTGTATCCTCCACTTGCATAATCAAGTGCATCGCCTGCAGCGGCTGATAAGTCAAAAAGTGCATGATTCTCCTCATAAACAGTGTTAAACGTAGGAAGAAACCAGGGGGCTGCACCTTCTCGACCAAAGCTAAGTCGAGAAAATTGATTAAAATATTCGTAGCCTTCTCCTGTACGTTCAGTGAGATTATTCGCAGAAGGGATATAAGTGCTCCAGGTGCTTGTATCCTCGCGATCACTTGTCGAAACAACCGAAGTCCATTCAGACTGACCGCGCTTTTGAATCGACATGTACTCCGAGAGACGAAGCCTCGCCATCAGCGGTTCTTGCCCGAAGTTTTCCACGAAAACATCCTTGTTTTCTTCTTCCCGGTTAAAGTAGTCGTGGACACGTCCGCCGACTTGCGCTAGATTTTCTCTTTCTCGGTCATTGATTGCCTGTTGGTTAAAAGCAGTGAAGGCGAAAGTACCACCGATTAAGCCAAGTAGGGCTAAGAGTGCGATATTGCGTACTTTACGTTTTTTATCTGCGTTCATAGGCTGCTCCCCTCCTCAAAACAGAGAAGACCGACAGCTGCTAGACGGAAAATTACCGCCTGCTGTGCTGTGCTGTGCTGTGCTGTGCTGAAAAATTATAAGTCATCGCATTTACCTCGTCAAGTTTTTTGTTATCTATAAGTAACATCAATAACATTTATATAATTTTATTGTAATCTTTTTCTTATGCAATTCAAAATAATATCAAAAAAGTACCTCAGAAAGAGGTACTTTAGATGAGAATATCAATCCACAGACTTTAATGCACCCAGCATATCGACATTTTTGAGTTTCAGATGGACGACAATACTTAAGCCTAAAGTTGTGGCTAGGGTAATGAGTGTTGAGAGCAACAGGTTACTCCATAACAGATTTGGATTAAACATAATCATGTCGGTCGGTAACATGGTAATAATCACATGATGGAAGTAAGCCCCTAAGCCAAAACCAGCTAATATTCCCATAAAGCTCAGTAAAATCGTCTCACGATAAATGTAAAGTGTCACTTCACGATCATAGAAGCCCAGTACTTTAATCGTTGACAACTCTCGAATTCGTTCAGAAACGTTGATATTGGTTAGATTGTAAATAACAACGATAGCCAATAGAATGGCACAACCAATAAGCACAAACATGACACTGTTGATACCGTGTAAAAAGGCGTCAATTGTATTTTGTAAATCACTATTTTGCGATACAGTGAGCGCCCCAGCATTTCGCATAAAGTCAGCCGCAGCTGCTTGACTTTTAGCCCTTGATGTATCTCGAAGCTTCAAGAGATGCGCATTTGCCTTTATCGGTGTTTCAAACAGCGCTTTATACTGGTTTTGATTCATAAAAATATAGTGCCCCATATACATCTCGGTAATATCTGCAACTTTTATTTTTACTGTTTTATCCTGATCGTTTTTTAGCGAAATGGTCTGTCCAACTTTTACTCCAAGTAGTTCTGCCAGTTTTTCACTTATTACTGCGCCTTCTTTTGGTAATACCAGTTTCTCCTGACTTACACGATTACGCAGTGTTACAAACTGCTTAAAGTTTTCTTCCTTCTCCGGAACCATTAAACTAATATCCTGACGATTATCGTTAATCGTTTGATGCAGTTGTTCAAAGTGAACAGGAGCATAAGACTTAATATTGTCTGACTGTAAAAACTGGTCAAGTTCATCTTGCTCCTGTTTATTCAAGTTATCCTGAGAAACCGCAAGCATATTGTAGTGTAAAATTTCACCAAACTGTCGTTGACTCAACCCTGAGATAGAATCACGGATACCAAAGCCCATAACAAGAAGTGCTGTACATCCCGCAGCCCCAACAATAGTCATCAACATTCGCTGTTTGTAACGGAAAAGGTTACGTGCTGTCACTTTATAAGTAAAGCTCATACGATTCCAAATCGGCTTGATTCTCTCCAAGAAAATACGTGAACCTGCTTTAGGTGGTTTGGCTAAGAAAAGTGCTGCTGGTACGCCACGTAACTCAGCTTGAGCCACCAAATAAGCGGGCAAAACGGTACAGGCAAGCGCAATAACAAAGGAAACAAGCGTCCAGAAAGGTGAGAAAGTCAAAATCAATCCTGAAAATGTAGAGGAAGCCGAATAAGCGTTAAATACCACATGAGGAAGCACAACGTGACCTAAAATAACACCTACAGTTGCACCCGCACAGGCTGAAACAGCTCCATATACGATAAATTTTTTCCGAATTTGAGCATTGGTGTAACCCAAAGCTTTAAGTAAGCCCATATTGCCTCGTTCTTCTTCCACGAAACGTGTCATCGTCGTTAAACTGACAAGAACGGCGATCGCAAAGAGCACGACCGGAAAAATGTTTGAAAGGGCATCGATACGAGTGGAATTATCAACAAAGGTTTGATAGCCCGGGTTTCCTTCTTTTCGATTATTTACGGTATATTCTGGAGCTTCAAGCGCTGCTAGTTTATCTCTCTGTTCTTGCAGTTGAGTTTTACTTTCTACAAGTTTTGCTTTACCCGTATTCAAACTTTCCTGCAGGGCTTGAAGTTGAGGATTTTCACCAGCTAGAGCTTTTTGTTGATTAAGCGCATTCTGTGATTCTTGCAGTTTTATTTCTTCTGCTTTCAGTTTATCTTGGGCTTGATTTAGCTGGGCTAATGGCTCTTCTCTTATCTCCGCTAAACGCTTTTCAGGTTGTCCTTCCAAAAGATTTTTAAGCTTTTGTTGGTAATAGTCTGAGCGTTCCGTAAATTGTGGATCATATGGACTAAGGCCTTGCATGGTTTTGAAACTCAAGCGTGCAATCATATACACATCTGACTGAAAAGTTTCAGGAGGAACAACGGCATAGCCGTTAAGCTGTCCCGTTCCTATATTGGTCGGACCGTATAGACTTTTATCAACAAATTCACTTGATTTGACAAAACCGACCAGCTTAAACTCATGGTTTTTTAGAAGATATGATCCCTCATTTTTTTCTTCGGTTACGCGGATTGTATCACCAAGCTTGTACTTGTCTTGATAGAGAAAATCAAGGGCAATTTCATTGCTTTTTTGGGGCATTTTTCCTGCAATGAGCTCATAAGTTGAAAGGTTGTCTGCTTGCGAGAAAATACGCAAGGAAGTTTTCTTATCGGGCAGCAAAACATCACGAAAATAGCCAAAATCCACCGTTTTGAGTCCATCTGCCTGGCGAATAAGCGCTTGGTCCGATGCATTTAAACCCATCGTTGAGGTAACACTCAAATCTGCCAAGTGATGCCGCGCATAGAATTCCTCAGCCGTTGCCCTCATATTTGGCCCAGACATTTTTAAACCGACAAAGGCAAAGACCCCTAAAGCCATGAGGGAGAAAATAGATATGAAACGTCCAAAGGATCCAGTAATCGACCGTCTTATATTTTTATTGAGGGTTTTTGTTTTCATCGAATCACCACTCAATCGTTTCAATATCTGATGGACGGTCGTTGACCGTAATCTCCTTGACCCGACCATCATGGACATGAATGATACGGTCCGCAATTTGACTAATGGCAGCATTATGGGTCACAATAATCACTGTTGCACCCTGAACGCGCGACATGTCTTGCAGTATTTTCAGTACATGCTTACCTGTTTGATAGTCTAATGCTCCGGTTGGTTCATCACAGAGAAGGATTTTGGGATTCTTAGCGATAGCACGCGCAATAGCCACACGTTGTTGTTCTCCCCCCGAAAGTTGTGAGGGAAAATTATCCAAGCGATGACCCAAGCCGACATTTTGAAGAACTTCTACAGGATCAAGCGCATTTTCGACAATCTCTGAAGCCAGTTCGACATTTTCCTTGGTCGTCAAATTATTAATCAAGTTATAAAATTGAAAAACAAAACCAACATCACGTCTACGGTAAGTAATCAGTTCTTTAGCAGACAACTCAGCAATATTTACACCATCAATTATCACTTGCCCTTCATCACTCGAATCCATGCCGCCTAAAATATTTAAGATTGTGGACTTACCCGCACCTGACGTTCCTAGGATAACTGCCAGTTCTCCTTTCTCAATCGCAAAGTTTACGTGATCATTGGCATAGATTTTTTCTCCACCAGATTGATAGATTTTTGATTCATCTTTTATCTCAATATAGGACATAATATCCCTCCTGTAAGCGTTTATATTACTCTATTATACCATACTCTCAACCCTCATTTTATTGATTTACGTATAAAAAAACGCCAGCCTAAGCGCTCACGTCTTTTTATATATTATTTCCAAAAATCATCAAAAACGGTAATAGGTAAGTGACGTTTGTGTTCCGTTTTAAGATACCAATTTTCGATTTTTTCTTGTGCCTCGGGGCTGATTGATCGTCCTTCTGTATAGTTGTCGATATCCTCATAAGTCACGCCCAGAGCAACTTCGTCTGCCAAACCGGGCTTACCATCTTCCAAGTCTGCTGTTGGAACTTTTTCATAAAGAGAAGGTTCGGCACCCAAAGCAGCGAGCAACATTTTACCTTGACGTTTATTGAGACGGAAGAGCGGCAACAGATCAGCGCCACCATCACCAAATTTCGTATAAAAGCCAGTAATATTTTCAGCTGCATGGTCTGTTCCCAAAACAGCACCTTGCATCCCTCCAGCAATCCCATATTGACTAATCATGCGTTGACGGGCTTTGATATTTCCTTTGTTAAAGTCAGAAATCTCCACACCAGTCGCTTCTAAAGCCGCAACTTGAGCATCAACAGCTTCTTTGATATTCACCACTAAACTTTTATCTGGTTTAATAAAGTCCAGTGCTCTTTGCGCATCCTCTTCATCTGCTTGTGTACCATAAGGCAGACGAATAGCTACAAATGTATAAGCTTCGTTTCCCGTTTCTGCACGCATTTCTTCCATGGCAATCTGTGCCAAGCGGCCAGCCAATGTTGAATCTTGCCCTCCAGAAATTCCTAAAACATAGGTTTTAATAAACGGATATTTCTTTAAGTAGTCTTTGAGGAAATCCACTGATTTACGGATTTCTTCTTGTGCATCGATTGTTGGTTTAACACCTAGTTCTTTGATAATTTTTTCTTGTAAAGACATATTCACTCCAAAATTTTAGCCATATAAAATTCATCAACCCATTCATCATTGATTTTAAGAGATTGGCTACGTACTCCTTCAATCACAAAACCGTTTGTTTTATAACATGAAATAGCTGCACTGTTGTTCATTGCCACTGTGAGTTCTAAACGTGAAACTCCTTCTTTACGTGCCCATTCTTCTAAAGCTGCAAAGAGCCGGCTCGCAATCCCTTGACGACGATAATCCTTAAGTACAGCAATGACAATTTTAGCACAATGTCTATTGCGACGGTAAGTGCCACAGTAGGCAGCTAAGAAGGCAACTAATTCGCCTTGATCATTGTCCGCACCCATCAAAAAGTCCGTTGAGGCAACTTGATTGGCTAATTCATGAAGTTTAGTTTTATGTTCGTCCGGTTCAACCAGCATAAAGTTATTTTCTTGAAAAATTTCCATTTGGAGCTGACCAAATGCTTCAGCATGTCCTAATTCAATATTTTTTATTCTCATAGTATCAATCCAATTTCATTCCAGAAACCTTGGTGCGTACTTGACTAATCAAACGCATCTTATGGTTCCATAATTCTTGTGATAAGTCAACGGGATATGGTTGGGGATTGAGGTTGCGCTTATATTCATCCCAAAGTTCGGTCAAGTTGGCTTCAGCAAAAGTTTTGATTTCTTCTAAGGTAGGCAAAGGATAAACTTGCTGGCCTTTGACAAAAATTTCTTTAAGTAGGGGTTTAGCAGTAAAGTCACGTACATTTTTATTAATAAAGGTATGCACGGGATGGAACATATAGATTTCCTCACTCTGGTCTGGTCTTTCACCGTCAAAAGTAATATAATCTCCTTCAGACTTACCGTCACTTTCTCTTGTGATACGCCAAATTTGCTTTTTCCCAGGCGTGGAAACTTTCTCTGCGTTGCTCGACAGTTTGATGGTGTCTTGCATTTCGCCCTGATCATCTTCCATAGAGACGAGCTTGTAGACAGCACCAAGCGCAGGCTGATCATAAGCCGTGATGAGCTTGGTACCTACACCCCAAACATCAATCTTCGCTCTCTGCATTTTCAAGTTTAGGATTGTTGACTCGTCCAAGTCATTTGAAGCATAGATTTTGGCATCAGTAAAGCCAGCTTCATCCAGTTGCTTACGTACTTTTTTCGAGATATAGGCCATATCTCCAGAGTCAATGCGGACACCTTGGAAATTGATTTTGTCACCAAATTCACGTGCCACACGAATAGCTGCCGGAACACCAATGTTCAAAGTATCATATGTATCCACAAGGAAGACACAATCTTTATGTGTCTGTGCATAAGCTTTAAAAGCTTCATAATCGTTGCCATAGCTCTGAACTAAAGCATGAGCATGTGTTCCGCTTGGTTTAATGCCAAAAATCTTAGCCGCACGCACATTACTTGTGGCATCTGCACCACCAATATAGGCCGCACGTGTCCCCCAAATAGCAGCGTCCATTTCTTGGGCACGGCGTGTACCAAACTCAAGCAAAGGATCATCACCAATCACAGACTTGATGCGTGAAGCCTTGGTTGCAATCAGTGTTTGGAAATTAATGATATTGAGGACAGCCGTTTCGATAAGCTGACATTCAGCCAGCGGTCCTTCTATCTGAACCAAAGGTTCGTTGGCAAAAACGAGTTCTCCTTCTTGGACAGAGCGGACTGTACCTGTAAAGCGAAGCTGTGCCAGATAGTCCAAAAAATCCTCAGGATAATCTAAATCACGGAGATAAGAAATATCTGTTTCGGTAAATCTTAGATTGTTCAAGTAGTTAACCATGCGTTCCAGACCTGCAAAAATAGCATAGCCGTTTTCAAAAGGCATTGAACGGAAAAAGACTTCAAAAACAGAATTGCGATTATGACGTCCAAGCTCCCAATAGGTCTGCATCATATTTATTTGGTAAAGATCTGTATGTAAAGTTAAACTATCGTCTGGATATAGTGACATGGTGACTCCTTTTATGAGTGACAAATTATATTCTAACTCTATTTTAACAAAATTTGACGGTAAATTGTATTGTCATCACCTTTATTTACAAATATTCAGGGACATTTCTATCTTCATGTTGAAATTATCTCAATGCTTCTTAAATTCTTCATGAGTTTAAACTCAATAAATTATTATTTTCTTATTTGAAACTGCTCATATACCTGATGAAAGTGGGCTTTTCTGGTATAATATGAAAAGAATTAAAAAGGAGCTATATATCCACTAATGGAACAAGCAAAAAGAAATAAAATCGGAATTTTGGGCGGTAACTTTAACCCGGTCCACTTTACCCATCTGATGATGGCTGATCAGGTCGCTCAACGTCTTGAATTAGATAAAGTTTGGCTCATGCCCGAGGCTCTTCCTCCCCATATTGATGAGAAAAAAACAATCTCGGCTGAGCATCGTGTGAAAATGCTGGAGCTGGCGATTGCAGATAGTCCACGCTTATCGCTTGAGTTGGGAGAAGTTGCACGTGGTGGGAAATCTTACACCTATGACACGATGAAGCATCTCACTCAAGCTTATCCAGATACTGATTTTTATTTTATCATTGGTAGCGATATGGTGGAATATCTTCCGAAATGGTACAAGATTGATGCCTTACTTGACTTGGTTCAGTTTGTTGCTGTTCAACGTTCAACTGAAGCTATTGAAAGTCTTTATCCTGTCCAATGGGTGGACTTACCTCTTTCTTTTGCTTCCAGTACTTCTTTACGTAAGATGTTTAAAGATGGAATCGAGCCGGTTTACCTCATGCCTCAATCTGTTATCGATTATATTAAAAAAAATAAGCTCTATCTTGAAGGATAGAACTTTTTTTATTATTCTTCAATAATTTCTTCAAAATCAACGGTTCCCTTACGTTTATTGGCTGAAATGACACGAATTTTTAGGACATCCCCCATACGATAAGTTTTCTCAGATTTTTTACCTTTGAAGATATCTTCTTCTTCATCGAATTCAATGGCTTCTTCAACACCTGTGTGAAGATTGACCGTACGAATCAAACCTTGAACCGTATTATCAAGTTCCATGAAGAGGCCAAATTTTTGAACACCAGTTACGGTTGCTGAGTAAACTTCACCGATATGATCTTGCATGTACTCTGCTTTTTTCATAGCATCCACGATTCGTTCCGTCACAACTGCGCGATGTTCCATATCAGAAGACTGTTTAGCGATTTCAGGTAAACGTTCTTTCCATTCTTCTTTCGTACGGTTTGAGTGATCTTTTGGATAAAGATGAAGTAAACGGTGCACGATCAAGTCCGGATAACGACGAATCGGACTGGTAAAGTGGGTGTAGTCTGTCGCAGCTAATCCATAGTGCTGTGTATTTTTTTCTGAATACAGAGCTGTCGACATCGTGTGGCGTAATTGATACGTTAGTGTTTTTTCAAAAGCTGTTCCTTTAATCTCTTCCGCAAAGTAATTTACAGCTTCATGAGAGTTTGAACTCAAGCTAAAGCCCGCATCAGCAGCCTTTTCCATTAATTTAGCAAATGCTTTTTCTTTCGGCTTGTCATGTACACGGTAAAGTGACGGCAATTTTTTCTTTTGGAAATCAAGGGCAACCGTTTCGTTGGCTGCCAACATGAAGGATTCAATCATACGTTCTGCTGTACCACGTTCACGTTTCACAACATCAATCGCATGTCCTTTTTCATCCAAGATAACTTTTGCTTCACTTTCGTCAAATTCGATCATGCCACGTTGATGACGCATCTCTTCGAGTAGCGCGTGAAGTTCCCCAGCGATAGCGACAGAATCCACAATTTTAGGGAATTGCTCTAGACTTTCGCGATGTCCTTCTTGCCCTTTATTGAGCATCTTGTTTACTGTTGAATAAGTCATACGATAAGTTGTCTTAATCACAGACGGACCAATCTTATAATTGATAATTTTACCGGAATTATTGATTTCCATCACACAGGACATCGTCAACCGCTCTTGCGCTTCATTTAGTGAACAAAGATTATTGGACAGCTTAACAGGTAACATTGGCACGACACGATCGGTAACATAAACAGATGTAGCACGTGCAAAAGCTTCCTCATCCAAAGGTGAACCGTCAGTGACATAGTGAGAAACGTCAGCGATATGAACACCCAGTTCATAATTTCCGTTGTCTAACTTCTTAACATGAATGGCATCATCCAAGTCTTTAGAATCTTCGCCATCAATCGTATAAGTGATTTCTGAGCGATAATCGTCACGCCCTGCAAAATCTTCTTCCGTTAATTCTTCTGGGATTGCTTCGGTCTGAGCCATTGTTTCTGCTGTAAATTCTTGCGGAATTTTCATAGCGCAAAGCACTTCCAAAATATCAATCCCCACATCATCCTTGTGTCCGATAATTTCTAACATTTGACCTTCAAATGCTTTATTTTCATCAGGATGTTGCGTTACTTTGACACGGACAACATCACCTTCTTGTACTTCAGACAGCGGTTGCTTGATGTATAAAGGATCTGTGATTTTATCATTGTAGAGTTGAATCGTGCCTTTGTAGCCTGTAAGTTTGCTTTGACGGCTAGATAAGCTTTGATAGCTCCCAACAGTTTCCGTCACTGAACGTTTTGTGATTTTGATTATCTGTCCATCTGCACCACGTTTAGCATTTTTTTGATGAAGTACACGAACAAGGACTGTATCTCCATCCATTGCTGATTTGGTGAATTTTGGTGAGATGAAAATGTCATTACTCTTGTCAATCGCCTCGAGCGGGTTCACAAAGCCAAATCCCTTCGGATGCTTATGAAAAACGCCTTCAACTTCGTTTTTTTCTGGTGTATTAATAATTAAATCTGATATTTTTGCCATTATTATCTTTCTGTTTTTTAAATCTATCTTTTCTATTATAACACACCCTACAAGACGTCTTTTGTTTTGAAATGTTTTTTAGGCTCATTCTTCTTTTTTATTCACATAGAGATTCATTTCCTTTTGATAATGGTTCATATCCCATTCTGAATTATCTGCATTTAAATGTTGTGCTAAAAGATAGGCAATGTAAGGTCCTGTAGTTAGTCCTGAGGAACCTAATCCACTCGCAATATTCAAACCTCTCTCTTGCACTATAGGGCCAAAGAATGGCGCAAAATCAGCAGTGTAGGCGCGGGTCCCGACACGGTAGCTATAAGCTGTGTCTGCAAAATAATCTTCCTTTAAGAAGGTCTGCACGCCTTTAGTCAGTTGCTCAAAAGCTTCTTGTGTCGGTTCTAAATCCCAACCTGCTTCATTTTCATGCGTTGCGCCTAAGAGTAGACGGCCATTTTGAAAGGGAATCAGGTCGGCTTCACCTTCTAAGAAAGCAACCGGCCATTTCTCTGTTTCAAAATTGGTCTCAAAAGACAACAGTTGCCCTTTCTGGGGCGAGACCTTGGCTGTATAACCCAGTTGATCCAGTAAAGTTTTCAATGCTGGTCCCGGTGTCAAAACAAGTTCATCTACTTCCACCTCCTCTTGCACTGAAGTCACACGCCATTTTGCCTTCTCCTTCTTGACTTGGGCTTCTTCGCTTATTACACGAACACCGCGTGTTTGGGCACGTTCCCGAAGATGTTGCAAGTAAGCTTTTCCATCAAGTCGTGCGCCTCCAGAGATGTATAAGCTTTCGACAGGTTTTAGCAAAGGCAGCATGTCTGTCGTTTCTTCTTTGGTGAGATGGCGCACTTCCCCAATCTCTGGTGCAGTTGCACGTCGCTCTAAAGCAAGCTGTTCGAGGTCTTGAAGCGCTTGTGGACTTCTGACGAAGAGCGTCCCACACTTTTCGTAAATGTTTTCATCTAAACTCAAGTCTTTGACCAGTTGCTCAAAAAAGGCAGCACCATCTTTAGCTAAAGCATACCATTGTTTGTTTCTTCGTTTGGACAGCCAAGGAGAAATAATCCCTGCACTGGCACCTGTCGCCTGATGTTTGCCAGAATCAAAAACTGTAATGTCAAATTTTTCTGTATCTAAGTAATTGGCCAAGGTCATGCCGATGATGCCGCCACCAATAATCGCTATTTTTTTCATAAATTTATTATTCCATATGGAGTATTTTAAGTCAAATCCATATTTTAGCTTTAAAAATTTCCTAAGAGAGAAAATATATTTTAACTAACTTTTCGCTTTCGTTTTGCGCTTATAAGCCAATTCAACAAATTGTCCGTATCTTGTTGTTCCTTGTAACTCTAAGTCTGCTGCATAATTCCCTTGTGGAAAGAGCGGGATACCTTCTCCCAAAATAACTGGAGCAATTGTTACTTGGTACTCGTCGATAAGGTCACCTTCCATGAAATCCTTAATCAGCTGACCGCCACCAACTAACCAGATTTCTCCTTGAAGCTCTTTGACAAATGATGTTAGATTACTTGGATGCACAAACTTGATATTGGTTTTGTCTTCCCAAGTTTGTCTTGAAAATACATAAGTCATTTTATCCTCATAGGGCCATGTTTCTAACTTTTGATTTAAAAGCCATTGGTAAGTTCTGCTGCCCATGATAACAATATCTACAGATGAGAGAAATCGCGATATACCATTGTCTCCTTCTCCTTCAACAGCCATCAGCCAATCCAAATTATCCTGCTTATCAGCGATATACCCGTCTAATGTTTGGGCGATAAAAAGTTTTACTGCCATGTGATCTCCTTTTCGTTTCTTAACTTACTTCATTTAGCTTAGCAAGACTAAATTATAAATTCAAGCTAATTGCTCTTGTTTTCTCCCATGTTATAAAAATAAAAACCATGAAAAACATGGCCTTCTTTTTATTCATCTTCTTTTTCGTTTGTTTCTTGTGCAGCTTTAGAGAGGCGGAGTTTACCTGAGGGATTATATTTCTTAATCAAAGCATCAATCCGTTCGTCTGTCCAAAAATCTGCTGAGGCAATAAATTCACCGTTTTCATCACGGTCAGAAATAATCTTAAAGCCCATCTCAATCCTCCTACGCTATTAATCTACAAATTCAAACTCAAATTTCTCGATACGTACCAAATCACCATCACGTGCACCTGCTGCACGAAGTTGTTCATCAACACCCATTGAACGGAGTTGACGCGCAAATTTCATGACAGATTCGTCACGGTCAAAGTTAGTCATCTTGAAGAGTTTCTCAAGCTTAGTACCAGACAAGCGCCAAGCGGCATCATCGTCACGTGAAATACTGAATGGTTTTTCTTCTTCTTCAAAGCCATAGTATGCTTCTTCATCGATGAAGTCTTCGTCTTCATACAACAAGAATTCTGGTGTTTCAGCTAAGAGTTCACTTGTACGTGCCAACAGACCTTGCAAGCCTGTTTTTGTTAGACCAGAAACTTCAAAGATTTGAGGCATTTCTTGCCCTTCAGGTAGATTTTCAGCTAACTTTTTCTTGAAATCTGCAAGAATCTCTGGCGCATCTGGCATATCCATTTTGTTGGCCACAATCAATTGTGGACGTTCAAGCAAGCGAAGATTGTAACTTTCCAATTCCTTATTGATGGTTACATAATCTTCGTAAGGGTCACGTTCCTCGATGCCTGACATATCCAAAACATGCAAGAGAACTCGTGTACGCTCGATGTGACGTAAGAACTGAATCCCTAAACCTGCACCTGAGTGTGCGCCTTCAATCAGTCCAGGCATGTCCGCCATAACGAAACTGTCACCGTAGCCGATTTGGACCATACCAATATTTGGTGTGATTGTGGTAAAGTGATAAGCTCCAATCTTTGGTCGTGCATTAGAGACAACACTCAAAAGCGTTGATTTACCTACAGAAGGGAAACCTACTAAACCAACATCAGCAAGGACGCGCAATTCAAGCATAAGCCATTTTTGCTCCCCTGGCTCACCGTTTTCAGCAACTTCTGGTGCAGGGTTACGTGGTGTTGCAAAGCGAATGTTTCCACGTCCGCCACGACCACCTTTAGCAACAACAAACTCTTGACCTTTGTCAATCAAGTCCACAATTACTTGTCCTGTTTCATTGTCTTTGACTGTGGTTCCTTGCGGAACTTTAACAATCAAATCTTCTGCTCCACGTCCGTGCATCCCTTTGTTCATACCTTTTTCACCTGGTTTCGCACGGAAAATACGGTTGTATTTAAAGTCCATCAGAGTAGAAAGCCCTTCATCGACACGGAAGATAATATCACCACCGCGTCCGCCATCTCCACCAGCAGGACCACCGTCTGGTACGTATTTTTCACGACGGAAAGCGACTGCTCCGTCTCCACCTTTACCAGCTCTTACTTCAATTCTAGCTGTATCTAAAAACAAGCTCATTTTTATTTTTCCTATTTCTTCCTAAAAGCATGCGCTCTTCTATTTGGTTCGAGTTCGATTTTCCAGCAGGACTAAACTTCATCATTTTTTACTGCTGTTTGCTGGAAAAGCTTTTTCCCATACATCTCACTCCACACTCCTTTGTGAGTAGAGTTTTGAACTCTACTATTTTACCATATTTCATTGTTTTTCTCAAAAGGCTACTTTGGAAAGCAGTCGGAACTTTTTATCTTGATTTCTGACTAAAAGATTTTATTTCGAAAAGAGTTTTACCTGACTTCGTCCGTCTCCGATTTTTTCGACACGTAGTTGCTGTGCGATTGAATCTTTCATTTCTTCTACGTGACTGATAAGGCCAACAAGACGATTTTCTCCTATTTGTTCCAGCGCTGTCATGGCTTTTTGGAGTGTTTCTTGATCAAGTGAGCCAAATCCTTCATCGACGAAAAGTGCTTCTATTTGAACCCCTTGCGCAGAATTCTGGACTACTTCACTCAGTGCTAATGCTATTGACAGAGCAGCAATAAAGGTTTCTCCACCCGACAAAGTATTGGATGAACGTGAGGCGCCTGTCTCATTATCATAGATGCTGATGTCCAAGCCATGATCGCGCCTTTTATTAGCGGATTCTTTGGCCAACTCAAAGCGATAGCGGTTATTGGAAAGTTGATTGATGAAATGCTGGTTAGCATAAATCAAAACTTTTTCCAGATAATGTTGGACAACAAAGGTTTCAAGCTTGAGCTTATCTCCTGTTTTTCCTGCTATCGCATTGTAGAGCTTAGTCATTTCACGCGCCTTATCCGCTGCCTTTTCTTGTGTCTCAAGTATTTGTTCAATCTTAGCAACCGTTGTTTCGAGTTGTTGTCGTGTATTGGATAGCTCAATAACTGTCTTTTGCGTTTGGCTATAGCGCTCGTTTAAGGCTTGCTTTTCTTCTCTCAACTCAGTAAGATCAGGTCTTTGCTTACCGCTTAATTTTTCCTCATACTTTGCTAAAGCACGATTCAAGCGTTTCTCTTCAAGTTCATAAGTATTAATAAACTTGGAAATTTCAGGAAGTTTATCCTCTGCAAGCCAATTTTTCAGCGTGACTAAATCATTGGTCCAAGCATTTGGGGCTGCCAATGCTTTGTGGATAATGCGCTGTCCTTCTTGAAGCTTCAGTTTTTGCTCTTCACTACGCATCAGACGTTCTTCATGTTTTGCTTTCTGTTCTGCATAACGCTTTTCAAGGGCAATTATCTTCTCACGCACCTCTTGGCACTCTGTATAATAGTTATCGACTTCTTGGCGCAATAGAACCTTCTGCTCTTTTAGAGCTTGACTGGATTGCAGTTGCCCAAACTCAGCTAAACTTTGAGTAACTGTTTCGAGCTGTGCTTTGACTTTATCGCTCTCCTGAAACAACCCTTGACGTTCAGCTTCTAAGTTTTCTACTAAAACACACAGCTTGTCTTTCTCCAGAGAACGTTCTTTTTGTGCAGTGCTTTTCTGCCTATAACTGTCTTCTCGAGCTTGAAAAATGATAGTGAGCTCTTGGCGACTAAACACTTTAGGAAAACTGCCTTCATGTGCCTGACAAAACTGACTGTAGGCTTGGTCAAACTTCTGCTCGATTTCTTGCAGTGTTTCAGCTTTTTCTGCAGCTTTTTTTTGAGCCATTTCAAGTTCGCTTTGAGCCTTTTCTTGCCTTTCTTCTGCAGCAGCAAAGGCTTCTTGAGCTTTGTCAACTTGTTGCATAGCTGCTTTTAAGTCATCGTCAGAAACATCAAGCTCAACATGTGATAAAGGATGTTCTGTAGCACCACAAACTTTACATGGTAAACCATCTTCGAGTTCCTTTTGCAGTTGAGCAATCATGAGACTTTGACGTAATTTTCGCTTTTCCTGATAACTTTTCTGTTTGAGCATGAAATCTTGCTGCAGTGTCGTAATGTTTTCCTCAGCAAAGTTTAATTCCTTTTGTGCAAGTTGATTTTCTTGTTTTAAGCGCTCCAAATATTCTGCTAAGGGAGAAAGTTGCTGGTGAAAGTCCAACTTTAGACGACTTAAAGCATCTTTTTCCGCCTGCAAGATACTCTCATCAAGGATCTCTTTTTGTAATTGATCAAGTTTGACTTGTGCTTCTTTTAGGGGCACATCTGTCTCACTTTGCTTAAGCTGCAAGTGGACAATCTTTTTCTCCAAATCTTTTTTCTGTCGGATAAGTTTTTCTGCCTGCTCGGCTTGCGTAATCGTGCGAGTCAGCTCTTCAATATCCTTATCTTTTTCTCCAAATTCTGAAGCTTTCTGATCTAAGTCTTGCTCACGTTTTTTCACTTCTCCAAGTATTTTCTGCTCTTGCTCGGCTTTTGAGCGATAATCAGCTTCACGTACTTGGTTAGCTTCTAGTTCTTTTTCAACCTCTTCCAAGTCACGTAAAATATCCTTAAATTGTTGCGCCCAGCTGCGGGCTTCGTAGGCTTCTTTCTGTTGCTCATAAAGCACTGCTTGCTCCGCTATTTTTTCCTGATATTCTTTTTGAGTCTTTTCTGCTTCAAGGAACTCTTGTTCCAGCAGCAAGGCATCTTCGTAAGCTTTATCGACAGTTTCTACTTGGTGCTGCGCTATTTTTGCTAAGTCACGAGCCTTGCTTTCTTGCATCTGCTTTTGCTCTAGAAATTCTGTCGCTTTTTCAAATTTTTCCTTATCTGGACATTCTTCCAAAGCCTTGGCTTCTTCCTCCGTCCAGACAGAAGAGCTATATTGGCTTTGCAAGATTGAATCAAGAGCTGCGTTTTCTTGATTGTTTTTTGTGTATTGATTCCGCACTTCCTCAGAAAAGACCGTAAAAATTGCCGTACCAAAAATTTTCTTCAGAATTTCTTCTTTTTCATTGGTGGCCGATTTTAAAAAACGTGAGAAGTCATTTTGTGGAAGTAAAATGATTTTCTTGAACTGCTCGGCGCTGAGATTTAAAAGACCATATATTTCACTGGCAACATCGACCGGTTTTGTAGCCAAACTGGCTTGCTCTGTGCCAAATACCCTGTCTACAATAGCTAAGCTGGCTTGACTTTTTTCCGTCTTAGTGCCTACTCCTCTTTTCTTAAAGACTTCTTGCTCGGGACAGCGTTGTACCTTATAAAGAAAGTTACCTTGCTCAAAATAGAAAGTCACTTCGGTACGTTGGTCTGGTTGTGCAAACTGGCTGCGCATTTCTCTCGCTTCACGATCTCCTGTCGTCTTGTCAAAAAGAGCATAAGTCATTGCATCAAAAATCGTAGATTTTCCAGCACCCGTATCGCCGCTAATCAAAAATAATGGTGCTTCATCTAGAGCTCTAAAATCAATTTCCGAGTGAGCGTGAGGTCCGAAATAATTCATTTCTAAGTAAATTGGTTTCATGTCTACTTCTCCCCTCTCAAGTCAATAAAAGTTTCTTCGATAAAAGTTCGCTGAAATGGACTAAGTGCCTCTCCTGCCACCTGTTGGTAGAAATTTTGCACGATTTCTTCCTCACTCATCATTTCCATATTTTGATGGGTTTCGTGCTCTATGATGCGTTCTTTATCTTCATAATCCAGTTCGACAATAGTGCCATAGATTTTCTGAAGTTGGGCACGTAAATTTTGCCCAGCATGAACAAAGCGGTCAAAGTTTTTAATACATATAGCAAACCAAGCAGATTCCAAAGGTTGTTGCTGGTAAAATTCTGGATCAATAAGCGTTTCCCACTCTTCAGTAAGAGCAACCAAATCCGTCTGCGGTTGAATTTCGAAAAACTCAGTCTCAACCTTATCCGCTACATTTACGATATAATAGCCTTTTTTCGTTTTTGCTTCTTTGATATTAAATTTGACAGGACTTCCTGAATAACGCACTGTCTCACTGGGTGAAGCATGATGTGTATGAATATGCCCCAAAGCAACGTAGTCAAAATCCACAAACTGCTGGACTGTGACAGTAGCTAGCCCCCCAGCTTTGGACTTGGTTTCACTTGTCAGCTCAATCTCCTGATCTGCAGAAGGGCTCACAGCAAAGTGAGTCACTAAAATTTGTTTTTTCTCAGGGTGAAAGGCTTCTCGCATTTTTTCAAGTACTAGTTCTAATGCCTGAGACAAGGTTTTAATTTCTTTCACTTCCTCTTCTGGCATACCCGCTTGTAAAAAATAAACACGCGCATCAGCTGGATCAAAGTAAGGAAGCAAGAACATTTGGATCTCCGCTGTTTCAATGGGTACAAAAGCTTCTTCTAATAATGTATTCAAATGCAAATGGTTAAATTCCATCCATTCACGCCCATAATTTAGTCGTCGTGCTCCGTCGTGATTTCCCGAAATTGCATAAATAGGAAAATTCTCCTGAATATTCATTTCTCGCAGCATTTCGTTAAAGGTCGTCACAGCTGCTGCGCTCGGAACTGTCCGATCATAAAGATCTCCTGCAATGATGATACCGTCAACCTTTTCTTGCTTGGCTGCGGCCAGCATAATTTTAAAGGCGTGCTTTTGCTCTTCTAAAAGACTCCAACCGTTCAAGGTTCTGCCAATGTGCCAATCTGATGTATGTAAAAATTTCACTAATTTCAGCCCTTTTCTACTTTTTTCGCTTCCTCTATTATACCTCATAAAAGTTAAAGACAAAATAATGGGGAGATTTCCCCATGTGGCCAATATTTATTCATCACTTCTTTATCCTCGCCTATGGTATAATTTAGGAAAAACTAGGCTCATCCATACCAGATATTTTTTAAATTAAGGAGAAATATGCTAAAACTTATTGAAATGACACAAGAAAGATTTCAACACTACATGCTCTCCGCCGTAGAAACCTTTGCTAAAGAAAAAGTCCTAAACGGTACTTGGACTGAAGAACAGGCTTTTTCAAAGGCTCAGGCGGAATACAATTTACTCCTGCCTGAAGGCCTCCAAACACCCAATAACTATTTTTATTCTATCCTTGAAAAGGGAGAAGTCATTGGTTATATTTGGACGGCTCAAAGTACAGACAATGCTCGAACTGCTTTTATTTATGATTTCGAAATTTATGAAGAATTTCACAATCAAGGTTTCGGCTCTACGTCTCTTGAATTAATTAGTTTTCAAGCTAAACAACTTGGCTTTTCATCCCTAGCTTTACATGTCTTTGGAAGTAACTCTAGAGCTTTACACGTCTATAAAAAAATGGGTTTTGAAATTACTGATATTAATATGCAAAAAGAATTATAATTTAACTTTTTACTGAAGAGATTTGAGTACTTTAGCTTGGAGCACTGTCTATCTTTCTTTCCAACTAAGAATGCCTCTTTTTTTTGTGATATAATTCTCATTATGAACGTCAAAACATTTCTTAACTTTACAAGAATCCAAACCTTACCCGTGGCTCTGCTTTCGCCACTTGCAGGAATTATGTTCTCGCTATGGTATTTTCACTCTTTTCATCTTTTACCCACCCTTCTTTTTCTGATCGGTCTTGCTGCCATCAATCTTTTTGTTTCCGCATGGAATAATTTGATGGACTACCATAAAGCGCTGGATCCAGAATATAAAACCCAGCAAAATATCATTAGCAATCGCAATATCAACCCTAAGTTAGCACTAAAAATTTGCCTGCTCTTTCTTTTCATCGATATCGTAGTTGGGCTTGCAGTTATGCTTATCACCAATCTTGCCATTTTACCCGTTGGCGGCCTCTGCTTTCTTGTAGCAATCTTTTATACATATGGCCCCTTTGCTTTCAGTCGCTTTCCTTTAGGTGAAATTTTAGCTGGCCTATGTGAAGGATTTTTCGGTTTCTTTCTCGCTGTATATATTAATTCTTATGATTTACAGTACTTTTTCATTCAATTTGACGGCTGGAAAATGAACTGGACGTGGGATTTTTCCCAACTTCTTCCGATTGTTCTCATAGGTATTATGTGTTTCTGTCAGAACTTCAATGTCATGCTTTCCGATAACATTTGTGATTTGGAACAAGACATTCGCAATCAACGTTTCACCTTACCTTATTATCTTAAAATTCCTGCCAGCTTAGTACTTTATAAAGTCATGTATATCATTCCTGCTCTTTGTGTTAGTCTAGCGATAATCTTAGGTATCTTGCCTATATGGTCTGCCTTAATGCTGCTCATCCTCTTCGAGTTGATTCCTAATATGAAAAAATTCCTCCACAAGCAAGTCAAAAGCGAAACCTTTCATTATCAAATTAAAAATCTAATTCTTTACAATGGCAGCTTGGCTTTGACTCTGTTTATTGCTATTATTTTTAACTAAAAAAACGCTCCAACAGCTGGGAGCGTTTTTTAAATTTTCTTAAAGGATAATTAACCTACTTTGTTTACTGTTGCTTTTGCTTTTTTCTGACTAACAAGTACGCGAAGTGCTTTGATGATTTCCATCATCAAGACAGCACCTAAAGCAAGACCAGCAGCAAGTAACCAGTAGTGCATACTGAAGTTTGCCGGAATGCTGAAGAATTCACGTGTGAAAGGTAAAGTTGTCAAGCTGTAAAGTCCAAGGCAGAATACTACCGCACCTAAAACATATTTGTTAGAGAAGAGGCCCAATGAAAGGATTGTTTGTGAATTTGAACGTGCTGTGAAAGTTTGTAAGCTACGTGCCAAGATTAGAGTTGTGAAGGCCATAGCTACACCCAACTCATCTGAAACTTGCATCCCGATATATTGAGAAATAATCGCTGCAATACCAATCAATACACCACGAACCGCAACACTTGCCATCAAACCGCCTTCGAAGATACCTTCGTCAGAAGGACGTGGTTTTTTCTTCATGACATTGGGTTCTGCTTTTTCCATACCCAAGGCAATCGCTGGTACAGAGTCATTTACCAAGTTGATGAAGAGCAATTGCAGGGCTGTAAATGGACTTGCCCAGTTCATAACTAAGGCAAAAACAATGGTAATAATCGCCCCTAAGTTACCTGAGAAGAGGTAACCAATTGATTTTTTGATATTATCGTAGACTGTACGTCCAACCGCTACAGCATTAACAATAGAAACGAAGTTATCATCGGTCAAAATCATTGATGATGCATCTTTGGCAACGTCTGTCCCTGAACCCATAGCAATACCAATATTGGCTTGTTTCAAGGCTGGGGCGTCATTAACTCCGTCACCAGTCATCGCAGTAACATTTGCTTTCTTCTGCCATGCGCGAACAATACGAATCTTGTTTTCTGGTGACACACGCGCATAAACAGAGATTTTTGCCAAGTTGTCATCCAACTCTTGCTCTGACATAGCATCTAATTCTTGCCCAGTCACAGCAATGTCGTTTTCCCCAAAGAGACCGATATCTTGCCCAATCGCACGCGCTGTTGTTTTATGGTCACCCGTAATCATCACTGTACGGATACCTGCTTTTTTCGCTTCCGCAATTGAATCATAAACAGCTTCACGTGGTGGGTCAATCATGGCTGTTAAACCAATCAAGATCAAGTCATTTTCATCTTCCAAATCCAGAACTTCTTTGTCTTGCGCCAAAGGTTTGTAAGCATAAGCCAAAACACGGAGTGCTTTGTTACTGAATGCTTCATTTTGTTTTTGGAATTCTGCTTTTAATTCTTCAGTAAAGTCTTGGACTTGACCGTTGATAAGAACTTTCGAACAACGTGCAAACATCACGTCTGGTCCACCCTTAGTCAACATGAGTTTTTCATCATCAATAAGGTTAATCGTTGACATCAACTTACGGTCAGAATCAAAAGGAAGTTCTGCTAAACGAGGGTAAGCTTCACGAAGTTCTTGATAAGGTTTACCTACCTTGTTGCTAAAAGCAATTAGTGCAACTTCTGTTGGATCGCCGAGCTCTTGCCCTTCTTCATTGATACTTGAGTCATTACACAAGACAGCTGCTTCAATCAGTAGTGCTTCGTCCGTCGTCCAAGTTTCTGGCTGATCTGGGAAAGTTTCTTTTGTGGTTGTAGGTAAAAAGTAATCGACAACCGTCATTTTGTTTTGGGTTAATGTCCCTGTTTTATCCGTACAGATAACACTTGTTGAACCTAAAGTTTCAACTGCAGGCAACTTACGAATGATAGCATGTTGTTTTGCCATTTTGTTTGTACCTACTGAAAGGACAATCGTTACAATTGAAGAAAGTGCCTCTGGAATTGCGGCAACAGCGACAGCAACAGCAAACATGAAGGCATCTAACATCTTCACTTCAATATTTGCACCGTCTCCAGCAAAGAAGATACGTGCCGCTTGAATTGCAAAGATAGCAACAGAGAGAATCAGGATAGCAATACCCAGTTGTTTACTGAATTTCTCCAGTTTTTGTTGCAAGGGTGTTTGTTTATCTTCAGCCGTTTCAAGGAGCGTGGCGATTTTACCAATCTCTGTTTGACTTCCGGTACCGGTAACGATAAATTCTCCACGCCCATAAACAGTGAGCGCTCCACTGTAGAGCATATTTTTACGGTCGCCTAAAGGAAGTTCCCCTTCAAGCGCTACATCTGTCTTTTCAACTGCTTCGGACTCACCTGTTAACATGCCTTCTTCTACACGCAAGCTCTTACAAGTCAAGACACGTCCATCGGCAGGAACAAAGTCCCCTGCTTCAAGCAAGACAAGATCACCCACAACAAGTTCACGTGCTGGAATCGTTATTTTTTCACCATTACGTAACACTTTTGCATGGGGCGCCGAAATTTGTTTCAAGGCATCCAATGAACTTTCTGCTTTTTTGGTTTGAATCACAGTGACGATTGAGCTGATTAATACTACACCAAGAATGATGCAGGCTTCAACCACTTCGCCTAATGCCAGCTGAACAATGGTAACAATCAGCAGGACAATAACCATCGGGTCTTTAAAAGTGTCCAGTAAAATTTTCCAAGTTGGAACTTTGTCTTTACTCTTCAGCTCATTAAAGCCGTCTCGTTCTTGTCTTTCTTTGACTTCTTGCTCCGTTAGACCTTCAACGGTTGTCTGCAATTCCTCAAGGACAAGCTCTGTTTCTTTGTTGTAGAATTCCATTTTAGCTCCTTCTCCAATAGTTAAATATGACGCTTGATATCAAAAGCAATATTTTTTGATTCGAAACGAATAAGACGCTACGGTAATCGATAGATAGTATGATTTTCCCTCCAGCATGAACATCTTTCAATGCTTGTATGTAGCGTATTAAAAAGACCCCTGCCAAATCTGGCAAAGGTCTTGCTAAACATGTCATATCCATGTCAACAAAGCCGGTGAGATTAATGCTCACGGAATGACGACTTTGTTTCGGTTTGCACCGACGCTACTCCCCTTTGGGAATTCATATTCAATATTGTTCTTTAATAATAACAAATTCCCTTAGTAAATGCAAGAATTGGACTCAGTCTGGACACATAAAGCTTCATTATGTCCACGAGTTATAAGGTTATTCTTTTAATCTTTTCCAGACTTTTCCCTTTGGCGAGTTCATCTACTACTTTATCCATATAACGTAGCTTTTTCATAAAGTTGTCTTCGATTTCTTCTACACGAACACCGCAAATCACTCCAGTAATAAGAGGCGCATTGTCATTAAAAGGCTGATTTTCAATCAATTGCCCCAAGCTACCCGTGAGCTGGCTAGGATTCGTGTATCCTGTTAACCAAGTCAAAATCTCATCTAATTCTTCTTTTGTCCGTCCTTTTTTCTCTACTTTTGCCAAGTAAAGCGGATAAACGGTTTCAAATTTCATCTGTTTTACACGATCAGTGCTTGCCATATTCTTTACCTCTATAAAGCCTTTTCTTTTAAGTATATAGAGCGCTAGTTTTTTTGTCAAATCATCTCTGAGCTTTTGGAAAAATAGTGTAAAAATTTAAAGCCGCCCCAATCAGATTTGCATTGTTCATATAATGACAACTTTCAATTCTTGGCAGGATATGAGCTATATCATAGTTTTGAAGACGTTCTGCTAATTTTTTCTGAAGGATTTCTGGCAAATCTTTCCGCGCTGACATTCCGCCACCAATGATAATTGTATCTGGATCAAGCGAAACTTGGATATTATATAAATAATCAGAAATAATCTCCAGCATATTTTCGATAAGTAAAGTAGCTTGAGGATTTTTTTGATCCATTAAGTCATACAGTTCCTTACCTGAAATTTTCTGCCCTGTCTCTTTGGAATAAGTTTCCGCAGCTTTAACCAATGGTCCGGTTTCGCTAAAAGTTTTATGCTTCGTGTTTTTCATCAAACCGAACTCGCCAGCAAACAGATGCGCACCTTTATAAAGCTTGCGGTTAATAAAGATAGCTCCACCTACTCCTGTACCTATGACCAAAAAAACAGCATTCTGGGCTTCTTTTCCTGCACCATAATCAATTTCACAAATCCCTGCACAATTGGCATCATTTTCGATAGCTACGGGCAAGTCAAAGCATTGTTCAATTTCATCAAATATAGGACGGTTGTGCAGATAGGGTACGGCGCTGATTCCTTCAATCCTTCTTTTCGCTGTATTGACAGCGCCTGGAGACGATATCGCTATTCCTTTAAGCTGTGGATAGTCCTTGATAATACTGCCCATCTTCGCAGTAAGCTTTTCAAAGCTTTCAGGTGTTTTAAAAGAAGCATTATTTAGGATTTTTTCTCCATCCCATAAACCATATTTTACTGCTGTGCCGCCAATATCAAAAACGGCGAGCTTATGTCCATTATTCTTCATATCCATTATGCTCACTTAATTTCTTATACCAAAGTCCGCTCTTTTTCACGGTACGTTTATAATCGTCTTCCAAATCAACCCGATAAAAACCATAGCGGTTGCGATAACCATTCAGCCAAGACCAACAATCAATAAAGGTCCACGTGTGGTAACCAAAGCAATTGCTTCCTTCTTCAATGGCTTGATGAAGATAACTGAGATGCTCCTTCATAAACTCAATGCGATAATCATCTTGGATCATGCCTGAATCATCCATAAACCGCTCCTCATCAGCTACACCCATGCCATTTTCACTGACAAACCAAGGAAGATTATGATAGTCCTTTTTCATCATCATCGCTACATCATAAATGGCTTGCGGGTAAATCTCCCACCCACGATAAGGATTAATTTTCTTTTCAGGCCAATCATAAGGTTGGTAAAAATCATCTAAGGTTTTGGCGGGGAAGCTCGCATCCTCAGGTGCTTGAACGCGACTTGGTTGGTAATAATTTAAACCGATAAAGTCCACCGTATTCGCTGCTACATCTTTTTCATCTTCTGGCAATGTTTCAGGTAAGAGTTGGTTATTTTTGAGAAGTTCAACCAAATCACTGTTGTGTTTTCCAAGCACCGCAGGATCAAGAAAGCTTTTTATATTGACTAAATCAGCGGCTTTTTTAGCTTTTAAGTCTGCTGCTGACTGACTGCGCGCATAGCTCGGAGATACATTCAGAATAATACCGATGGATCCTTGCGGCATAAGTTCTCTAAAGGTTTGAACAGCTTTTACGTGTGCCATTAAGGTATGATAAGCCACTTGAACAGCTTTTTTGATATCGACAATTGCAGGATAATGAAAGCCTTGTAAATAACCACACTCCACATGAACCATTGGTTCATTGAAAGTCGTCCAATCATGGACTAAATCACCAAAGCATTCAAAAGCTTTTTGGGCATAAAAACGAAAAGCCTCAACAGATTCTCGTGTTTCCCAACCGCCCTTATCCATCAACCACATGGGCATATCAAAATGAAAAAGGTTAATTATTGGCTTGATACCATTTTCTTTCATCTTTGTAAAATAATCTCTATAAAAATCAACCGCCTGAGGATTGAGTGTTTTTCCATCAGGAAGTAGTCGTGTCCATTGGATAGAAGTTCGAATCGAATTAAGCCCGATAGCTTTCATCCGTTGGCAATCCTCTACGTAATTTTCGTAAAGATTAGAAGTTGTTTCCGGTCCTTGGTTTTCATTAAATTTTTCAGGATTTTCTTTAAACCAGTAATCCCATGTAGAAGCAGATTTCCCCTCTTTTAGAGAATAACCTTCAGTTTGTGGGCCGGATAAAGCTGAGCCCCACAAAAATCCTTCAGGAAATTTTTTCATATTTTAACCTTCTTATTTTTTATTTTTATGTAAAATTTCTTCAGATTTTATCCATTTCTTTACAGAATCAGAAAAGAGATGAAGATAGCGTTCGTAAAGTATGTCTAATTGAATCAAAATCGGAATTTGTGGTGAGATATTACCGATAGATTCTTCATGTGTCAAGCCCGCTGAAATTAGTGTAATATCTGCTTGTTTAATCAAATCAGAATTAGGATTGGAAGTAATCAGTGCTATCGGAATATTTTTTTCCTTTGTTATGGTCATCGCTTCAAGAAGGTTGCTGTCTATTCCTCTCAAGGAGGCCACGAGTATCATTTCACCCTCACGGGCAAATTCTGCTGACATTAAGATTGACTTTTCCTCTGAAATGACACGAACATACTTGCCAAACCGTGAAAATTTGAATGAAAAATCAGCTCCTGTATAACTGTTAAAGCCCTTTCCAAAAAAATGAATGATGTTATGATCTTTTATTAAAGCGCACAGCTTGTCCACTTCCACCTCGGAATAAGCATTGTCACTTCGTGTGGCTAAGGCATGGTAAATAGCTGTCACTGCCGATGAAATCGATGGCTCTTCTTTTTTATCCAAGGAAAGGTTGTACAAAAACATGAGTTCCTTGTAATTATCCAAACCAATCTTTTTACAAAAGCGAGTAATCGATGCCTTTGATACGGCTAGTGTTTGTGCTAATTTATCTATATTCAGCGGTGCCTTTTTACTGATAAAATAGTTGGCTATAATCTCCTCAACATAAGTTAACTCCAAACGGTGCGATTCAATTAATATGAAAATATCTTCCTTCATGATTTTTCCTCAATCTATGAAATGAACAGTTTTAATCTGTCCTGCTCTAAAATCTCCCAGATTAATTTTACTATTTTTTTGTCGTTCGGTCAGCGCGATTCCCTTAAGGTCCACAAACTCATAGCGAAGCTCCTGCTCTGACAGAATAAAATTCTCACCCTGAACAGCTTGGGTACTTGGATTATACACCCGTAAGTCCCAACCGCCGTAAAGCTTATTCTTACGGAGTGAACTAAAGACAAGGTCAGGCGCTTTCAAGCTGATATTTTGGGGACTGCAAATTTTTTCTTTCAAGGTATTTGACACAAAATATTTTAAAGTCGTTGTAAAAAGATTTAGACTCTGAATTTGATAGAAATGCAAGGATAAAGCATAATCAAGGTAACTTTTAGCAAGTCGTGCGGGGTTATAATCCTGTTCTAAACTTATGGCAAATTTGAATGTTAATTTTTCCAACAATTGGCTATCAGGTGTTGGGATGTACTTAAAAGCATTACCAGAAGCTACACCTGGCCTTCTGAGCAAATCAGGCCGTCCTAAAAATCCGACACTTCGAAAGAGGGTTAAAGCTAACTGATGGTGATTTTCCCCGATTAATTGATATTCTTTGATTCCTTTGGCAAAAACCGTCCAACTGTTTTTATCATCGTGAACATTAACCCATTTTAGCATGGGGTAAATAGCTGTTGGTTCTTCACGCCAGCCGATTTCTTGCCAGTCTTTCAAATGCGGATCTTCTGCTTCACGCTTCACTGTACCAAAAGGCGTATCTGTGTAAGAATATTGATTAGCAAAAGGAAGATTGATGACTGCACGCATACGATGGTCCAGCGCTTGATTATCAATCGTCAAATGGCATTCGAGATGCTTGCTCCCTTTTTTTAAGGTAATTTTTAATTCGTAGTCTTGTTTTTGTTGGCAAATGCCTTCTGCACGTTCTTTCAAATCCTTGGGAAGGTCCCAAGTACCAGTCAATAATAACTCTTGATAATGTTCCCCACAAAAAGTACTATTTTTACTTCCTTCAAGTGTCAAATCAAAGACACGATCTGCATGAGCTGGCGAGTAATCGTAAGTATCACCTTCATCACCACCATCTTCAAAAGATAAGATGTTGTCATAACTTTGCTGCATTTTCTTATCAAATAAATGAAGCTGTCCTATTTCATAGCTCAGCTTGTAGTAATCATTTTCAATATAATCTTGCTTGTCTTCGCTGATGACCATGCTTGACTGTTGACTTTCTTCAACGAAGTAATTCACAAAACTAAGCGCAGGAACCGTAACTTCTACAGCCAGTTCATGAATATAATAATATTTATCCGGATCTTGAGCAGTTTCTTCGCGTCTGATTTCACCAGAATATTCTTTATTTCTTGCCAGAACATCAAAACTTAGCGCTTCCCCTGCCGTGTTTTTCAGTTGGATATCTTTAAACTCAGTAGAGACATTAATTTTTACTGTTTTAGTTACTTCCCAAGGCAGGGTATTAAAAATGCTGACTTGGTGGTCACAAACTTTTTTCTGTGACTCACTGATTTTTCTGGTCAAGTAGTCGACTATGGAATAAGACAGTTGGTCTGCTTCGATAAAGCGTTCACGAATAATACGATTGGTTTTATCGCTATTACAGCCGCCCGCACTGTCGTGGGCTTGATTTTTTGCCAGCAATTTCCAGATTCTGTCAATTAAACCCTGCTTGTTAGCAATCCCAAGTTTTTCAGCCATAAGAACGAGTGGTTCTACTTGATAAATCATCCGTCTTTCCAGCTTATCATTCAAATACTTATGGTCGTAACGTGAAGAATAAATCGAGCGATGGATTTTCGAGACTGAGCTGGAGATAAATTCCCCTTCAATTGTGGTCAGTTCCTCTTTTTCGAGTTCGGAGAATAGCTCCTCATAGTTGCTTTCTTTTAACTCATAGCCACTCAGTTTCTGGTTGTAAAAATCAATCCGCTCACGTAGGTTAAAATCTACATAACGTTGGTCTCCTCCTACAGGTAAAACGAGATGTTGCCCCACAGCACCGTCGTCAATCTGCGTCATAAGTTCTTGGGTTTGGTCACTATGAATAAGTCCAACGCCGACAAAATAACCATCCTTAATATTTGCGGCTAAAACTTTTGAACCATCTTCAGCTTGCCAATAAAATTCGCGGTCCCTTGTTTTTTCCTGCGGCAATCCACGCCAAAAGACTGTACGATCAATTCCTAAACCTTGATATATCTTAGGCATATCTTTGCTCTGGCCGAAAGAGTCTGGCAGGTAACCGATATTCATATAACCACCCAAATCTTCTGCTAATTCCATTCCCAGAGTCAAATTTCTCACGATTGACTCGCCACTTATGATGAGTTCATCTGTTTGAGTATACCATGGACCAATCCAGAGTTTTCCAGCTTGAACCAGCTTTTTGAGTCGTGTTTTTTGTTCAGGGAAACTTTGAAGGTAGTCATCCAAAATGCTCACTTGCCCATCGAGGAGATAATAAGAAATTTCATTATTCTCCAAAGCGCTCATTACTTCATCCAAATGATAAGCCAACTGGACGAAAGATTCATTATGAGTAAAATACCATTCTAAATCCCAGTGTGTATGATGAATGACGTGTACTTTTTTCTTCATTTTTACTTCCTTATTCATTTTTTCAAAAGGCCAAATCAAGATGATTTGACCTTTGAGTTAAAAATCAATTTTATCTATAACGGCAGTCAGATTATTCGGGTCTTTCTCTGATAAAATGTCTTCACGAAATTGATCGTCAATTAATTTTCGAGCGATTAAGCTCAGCAACTTCAAGTGCTCAGTCGCACCTTCCTCGGGAATCGTAAGTGCCAAAGCAACTTTCACGGGTTTGCCATCCAAAGCATTCCAAGGAATTTCATTGGCAAATCTAACGAAAAACATGCCCGGCTTTAAGTTCGTTTTATCTTTACAATGAGGAATGGCGATATGGTCTTTAAACCCTGTTGTTGCTTCTGCTTCTCGCTGTTTTAGGCCTTCAAAATATTCGGCTTCATTGTCCACAAAGCCTAGAGAATACGCAAACTGTGCAATAACTGCAAAGGCTTCTTCCTGTGTACGTGCGCTTGTATCGAAAAGGATATGTTCTTGATTAAAAACTTCTTTGTTCATCTTTATTCACTTTCTTATTTTGCTTTAGCTTTTACTGGCTTTTTGAATTCAATACCTCGTGTAAATCCAATCAATAATGCGGTGGTCAAAATACCTGCACATACGCACAAAATCCATGTTACAAAAGGAATCGGTTGCTCAATATAACCAATAAAGGTCCCCAGAGGCGAGCCAATACCGCCATAAAATTTCGAACCAGTAGCTGAGATAAGTCCGCCCGCAACAGCTGAACCTACGACGTTTGAGAAAATCATTCGTACAGGATGTGCTGCCACAAATGGAATAGCTCCTTCAGTGACACCGACAATTCCCATACCGAAGGCTGCACTGGCAGCAATTTTTTCATCTTTTGAAAATTTATTTTTAAATAATATCGTAGCCAACCATACACCTAAGGGTGCTACCGAAATCGCTGCTTGTGTTGCTGTACCAGGTACAAAGTTTGCACCTTCAATACCGTATTTTGTCATTGTATCGGTAAATATCGCTGTCCCAAACACTAAAGCCGTTTTATTGATTGGTCCACCCAAGTCAAACCCAATCATTGCGCCACAAATGGCTCCGATAATGATTGGTGCACCTGCGAAATTATTATTTAAGTTGGTTAACCCATCATACATGGCATCCATCCCCACTGAGATTGGATTTCCGATGATATAAAGCACGATCAAGCTGATAACTGCTGTTGCAATAAAAGGAATAATCATAATTGGCACGATTGGCATAACAATTTTAGGCCATTTTATTTTTTTCAATCCTTTGACCATATAGCCAACAATGAAAGCCACAATAATAGCACCAATAAAACCTCCACCTGCTTCAGTTCCTAAAAATTCTGGGTCATTAACAAGATAAGCACCAATCATGGCAGGAGCTATTGCGGGTTTGTCTGCAATGGAATTTGCTACAAAACCAGCAAATAGTGGAATCATTAGTTTAAAACCCATCTGCCCAACATAAAAGAGTTTTTCCATGAGGAAGCCCATTTGTGTCGTATTGTCAAAACCCCACTTGACAATACGTCCTAGGTCGTCTCTTTGAAAGGCATAGAGATTGGCAATGGTAAGGAGAAGACCGGCAGCGATGACCATTGGCACCATGTAAGAAATACCACTCATCACATGGGTCAGAAAAGTAACCTTATCTTTATCATTACCAATCTGAATATTCCCTACCTTGCTTCCTTTCTTGCCAAAAACTTCAGCTTCAGCGAATGCTTTTTTTATCAAGGCTTCCGAATCTTCAATTGCCGGAATAGATTTTGTAACATAAAGAGGCTTACCTGTGAAACGAATCGGATCAATCTTAATGTCTGAGGCAACAAGTACAAGATCTGCGTTTTCGATCTCTTCAGGAGTTAAGACATTCTCTGCTCCAATAGCTCCATTTGTCTCTACTTTGACCTCATAGCCCATTTTTTTAGCCGCTTTTTCGATAGATTCGGCGGCCATATAGGTGTGCGCTATTCCAGCAGCACAGGCCGTAACGGCTACTATTTTTTTCGACATTTTGTTTCCTCCAAAATTTTTCTTTTAGTTTTGTTATATTTGTAATATAGCACCTCTTATTTTCAAAAGCAAGAGAAAATAAAGCGTTTTCTTTATTTAGTTTTTATTCCCATAAGCTGGAGGATTACTGGTATTTTTTTCATACAAAAAGAGCTAGATTTTTGTCTAACTCTGCTTTTATCTAATATTTCAATTTATTTACTTGCAAATTGAATAACCATGTTAAAGAGAAGGGCACCTAAGCTACCGCCAATGATTGGACCTACAACAGGAATCCATGCGTAAGACCAGTCAGAATCTCCTTTGCCCTTGATAGGTAAGATAGCGTGCATGATACGAGGACCTAAGTCACGTGCAGGATTCAAAGAGTAACCGGTTGTCGCACCAAGTGATAAACCAATGGCTGTGATGATAGCACCGACTAAAAGAGGTGAAACACCAGAAGTTTGCGTAATGGCATATTGACCAAAGGCCAGAATACCTGTCGTTAAGACTGCTGTTCCAACAATTTCACTGATTAAATTCGACCCCGTTTGACGAATGGCTGGGCCTGTAGAAAATGTACCTAAGATATCTGCTGGATTTTTAGTTTCAGCATAGTGAGGGTAAAACATCAGGTAGAGGATAATGCTGGCGACCATTGCCCCAAGCATTTGGGCGATAATATAAGGGAAAACCAAACTCCAGCTAAAGCTACCAATCATTGCCATTGCAATCGTTACTGCTGGATTTAAGTGGGCAGGCGACATAAATCCGGAAATGTAAACCCCCATCATTACTGCAAAGCCCCAACCGAGTGTGATAGCAACCCACCCTGCTCCTGTTGCTTTCGTCTTGTTCAGAACAACGCCTGAAACTACACCGTTACCAAGAAGGATTAAGATAAATGTGCCTAAAAATTCACCGAGTAATTGTACCATTTCTGAGTGCATATTGACTCCTTTTTCTATATTTTATTTGTTTCAATCATTTTTGGGATTATTTTACTTCTTCAAGTCCGACAAGTCAGATTCACGAAGTGCTTCTTCCAAAGCTTTTTCTTGTTCTGCTTTTTCTTCTGCAGACCAGCCGAGGTATTCCGCCATGGCATTAACAACATGTACCTTGATAGCATCTACACCTTCACGCATAAATAAAATATGGTTGGTACGACGAAGCAAGTAATCCACTGGCGTCAAGATCATTTCATCTTCAAGCGCATAACGTAAACGTGCTGATTCGGCGAGAGATAGACCTTCATATGGCTCCATTTCAGAAGCATAGGCAAACACTTGGAGGGCGTTCATGCCATAAAAGTCCGCGATGTATTTTGCTTCTTCTTCTGTAAGTCCTGCAGCAACACCAACTTTCATGTTTTCAGCAACAACTTCTTCAACCTTAGTTGGGTCAAATTCACCACCAGAGATTTGGTATTTTTTAGAGTCAATAGGTTCATAGTTCAAACCAAAGTCCTCCTCAAACAGTTGGCAGATAAGCTCCATCGCACCCGCTGCCATTTTACGGTAGTCCGTGATTTTACCGCCCGCTAGAGTAATCAAACCATCGCTCTCGCGTTCGAGGGAACTTCCACGAGATACGGAAGATGGTGCATCTCCTTTTTCGGAAAGGCTTGCTTCCATATTGTTCAACAAATGCTCTACTTCGGCTTTTGTTGCTGTTTTATTTTTATAACGGAGCACCGCCTCAACGACAGCGTTAAAGCTGGTTTCAGAAACCGCACCATTATCCCCACCGTTATAGTCTGAACCAGAATTTCCACCTAATAATGGGCGCAATCCAGCCCATGAAGCCTCAATGTCATTAATCGTGATATTTGCTTCAGGGTAGCGGAAATTAATGACATCCAAGAGGTAATCCACATCTTCTTGGGTTACTTTTGGATCAGTAAAGTCGCCATGATAATCTGTATCTGTCGTACCAAAATAAGTTTTATTTTCACGGGGAATAGCAAAGACCATACGTTTATCGTGTTTGCCTGTGTCAAAATAAGTTGGTTGTGGTACAGGTAGTTTAGCCGCATCCACTACCAGATGTACACCTTTTGTTGGACGCATTTTTGGCACGATAGGACGTGTGAAGTTCAGATAACGAATCTTATCTACCCAAGGACCACTTGTGTTAATCACAAGTTTAGCTTTAACTTCAATGACTTGGTCTGTCAACAAATCACGCGCACGAACACCAGAGATTTGTCCATCGGTATAGGTAAAATCAATCACTTTCATCTTGCTAATGGCTTGCGCACCGTCTTCTACGGCTTTCTTGATATTATCAATTACCAAGCGTGCATCATTGTTACGATAGTCAAGATAAACACCAGCTCCTTGTAACCCTTTTTTCTTGATGAGTGGCTCACGGCGCAATACTTCTTCTGGGGAGATAGTATAGTTAGCATATGGTGAGTCTTCATCCACACCGGCCAAACGGTCATACAAATCCATCGCAATTTTCACAGAAAACATATCAAAAGTTGTCTTGCCTTCATCATCGTAGATAGGAAGTAACATCGGATCTGGCTTAGGAATATGGGGCGCAATGCCTTGAACAACAGCACGTTCTGAAACTGTATCAGAAACGACTTCGACATCGAAGTTTTTGAGGTAGCGGATCCCTCCATGCACGAGTTTTGTCGAGCGTGAGGATGTTCCTTCTGAAAAGTCCTGCATTTCAAGCACGGCAACTTTCATGCCAGCTGCCGCTGCTTGTAATGTCAATCCAGCACCAGTGATTCCCCCTCCGATAACGAGTAGGTCCATCTCTTCATTTTGAACTTTTGTGATTGCTTCTTGTCTTGTTTTTTTAGAAAAAGCCATTTCTATTCTCCTTTTAGGTTACTGTCTAATTGCTTATTATTTGAAAGCGCGTGTCGCATTCACGGCTTTTTTCCAACCGGCATAGAGTTCTTCTCTGCGTTCTTCTTGCATCTGAGTTTGGAAAATTTTGCCCGGTTCATAGGATTCTTTAAGTTCTTCTAAGTCTTTCCAGAAACCAACAGCTAGTCCTGCAAGGAAGGCTGCACCAAGTGCTGTTGTTTCCAAATCACCCGCACGTTGGATTGGGATATTCAGGATATCCGCTTGGAACTGCATCAAGTATTCATTGTTTGCAGCGCCACCGTCTACCTTGAGCACAGACATATCGATTCCTGTATCTTCTTTCATGGTGCTGACTACATCACGAACTTGATAAGCTATCCCTTGTAAGGTTGCTTTCACAATATCTTCTTTTGTTGTTCCACGTGTCAAGCCAAACATCGCACCACGCGCTTCTTGGTCCCAATACGGAGCACCAAGGCCGACAAAAGCTGGCACCACATAAACTTCATCTTGACTCCTAGATTGGAGTGCCACTTCTTCGGAATCACTGGCCCGCTCCAACATTTTCAAACCATCACGTAACCATTGGATAGATGAGCCTGCGACAAAGATACTTCCCTCTAAGGCATAATAAACTTTTCCGTTAATACCATAGCCAATCGTTGTCAGCATGTTATTTTTCGAAATATGTGGTTTCTCACCTGTGTTCATGACAATAAATGAACCTGTACCATAGGTATTTTTAATCATCCCGGGCTCAAAGGCCATTTGACCAAATAATGCAGCTTGCTGGTCTCCCGCCATACCAGAGATTGGTACTTCAGAGCCGAAGAAATGGAAACCTTTGGTTACACCGTAAACTTCTGAGTTGGACTTAACTTCTGGAAGCATTGAAGCTGGGATATTAAGAATTTTCAGGATTTCTTCATCCCATTTCAACTCGTGAATATTGTAGAGCATCGTACGGCTGGCATTAGAATAGTCGGTATAGTGTGCATCGCCATCTGTCAACTTCCACAAGAGCCATGTATCGATGGTTCCAAAGAGGAGCTCGCCGCGTTCGGCACGCTCTTGTGCACCCTCTACGTGATCCAGGATCCAACGAATCTTTGTGGCTGAAAAGTAGGAATCAACAATAAGTCCTGTCTTTTTATGGAAGAGTTCATCATGCCCTGCTTCTTTAAGACCATTGGCAATGTCGGCAGATTGACGAGATTGCCATACAATGGCATGATAGATGGGCTTGCCTGTCTTTTTGTCCCAGATAATGGTTGTTTCACGTTGGTTAGTGATACCGATACCGGCAACCTGTACAGGTTTGATACCAGATTCGATAAAAGCTCCTGCTATAACAGACTGAACAGAGTTCCAAATCTCGTTGGCATCATGTTCGACCCAACCTTCTTTAGGAAAGTACTGGGTGAATTCCTTTTGGGAACTGCCAATGTGTTTACCCTGTTTATCAAATATAATAGCTCTTGAGCTTGTCGTACCTTGGTCAATTGCCATAATGTAAGAAGTTTCTGTCATGTTCGTTCTCCTTTGTAAACGCTTTCTATATTTCATATTATAGCATTTAAGGAGAATGAAATACTTTCATTTTTTAAGAAATTCTAAAAAAAATTGGCAGTCAAAGCAAAAAAGAGCTTTGGACAGAGAAAAACTCCCCAGCATTTGGGGAGTTTAGAGTTATTGGTGGATGATGAGGGCGGGGCGTGCGCCACCTTGGTTATTTCGCAGCTCCTGAGGGGAATTAAACGTATCAAATCCTCCAAATACAGACCAAGCCGCTCCTTCGCGCATTCCCGGTTCAGGGGATGGTGTACGTGTCCACCACCAGCTCCAGCCTGACTCGTAGGGATAACGAAGCCCCCCGACAGCGTAGCTGATACGATCTTGTATATTTATAAAACCTCTCCCTCCTTGAGCTGACAAACGATTCACATCTGCTAAAGAAAGAGCAAAGGCACGAGGGACACCACCTTCAGATTCGGGCACAATCTCTGTTAAATCTGCTGCGACTACGGGGTAATCATCCAAATTAGTGATAAGCCAACCCCCTCCTATACCAAAACGTAATCCTTCCGTACTCATAGGGTCAACCGGATTATATTGTCGCGCTTCTCCTGTAATGAACTCCTTGCGAACTGGCTGAACGATTGCCCGAAGGTCGGCTGGAATTTCATCTCTGAACCATGTTTCGATACGTTCATCTTGTTCATTCCAAGAAATATTACGAATAGAACGGTTATGGATAATCAAGTGATTGCCATCGCCTCTATTTTCAAGATAGCGAAACTCTTCTGAATCTGTTTGATTACCCACAGTGAATATCCTTCTAGCTGCTTGTCTCATTTCGCTAAAGGTAAAGTCTCTTAGCGGAGCAGGAAATAATGGCGAAGCATTGCCATCAGCACCGACTCTGATACGGTCAAGAAGTTGATATAAATCCCCAGAAGTTGGTTCTTCCGTGAAGCGCTCTGCACTGACATTGATTAATTCACTGTCGACGTGGATAGCGTAATAGTAAGAACCTTGAATAGCACGAGCCGCATCTTCCATGCGTGCCTCATCTATCAAGTAAGAAGTCGCTTGTCCGGGGTTAAGTCTATTCGCCCAGTAAGCCCAGCCGGTCGCTTCGTCCATGACCCAGAAGTTCCCGATTTGCTGGTGTTCATGAAGTCCTCTCCATTCTTGGAGCGTGATAGGATTTCGTTCTTGGCGGAGGTTCTGGGAAGTTGTGCGTGTGCCCTCTGTAGAACCTGGCCAGACGATGTCATTTTGTCCATTAGTGTAGGAGACATTGGCTTGCCAGAAATTATCTGTGCCATTGCTGGGATGAGTGGCACCTCTTTCAAGGTAGTCTTGCGCATCACCGGCAGCAGCTGTCGTCAAATCTGTACTATCATGATTAAAGGTGGGCAAGTACCAAGGTTCCTCTTGGTTGTCACGTTCCCAACCAAAGGTGAGAGTGGAATATTGGTTAAAGTTAGATGAACCATCAACAGCTGAACGGCTATTAATATCACCTGCTTCTGGTCTATAGATGGTCCAAGTTCTCGACTCATGACGATCACCGCCTGCCACTTGTGTCCAGCCTGTCTGACCGCGTTTTTGATACTCCATGAACTCCGACAGACGAATTCTTGCCATGATGGGTTCTTGACCGTAATTTTCGACAAAGACATCCTTATTTTCTGTCTGACGGTGGAAGTAATCATGCACCCGAGCGCCAACTGGTGCTGGATTTTCCCGCAAACGGTCATTAATAGCTTGTTGGTTAAAGGCCGCAAAGGCAAAAGTGCCCCCAATCAAGCCAACCAATACCAAAAGGGCGATATTGCGCAGTCTGTGTTTTTTATCCGCATTCATAAGCTTCTCCTTTCTTCAAGGTAGAAAAAACTTAGAACTGTGGGACGGAAAATTACCGTCTGCTCTGCTCTGCTCTGCTCTGCTCTGCTCTGCTCTGCTCTGCTCTGCTCTGCTCTTGAATTATAGACCATCACATTACCTCGTCAAGTGTTTTAGTTATTTAGGTAACTTTGTTAACATTTATATAATACAATTGTAATTTTTTTCTTAGTAAATACAAAATCATATCCTCAGCAACACAAAAAGAGGGATATGTCCCTCTTGCTCTGATGTATTCTTAGTTTAGAATTGCTTTCTTTTGAAATTTGGCTTTTTTTAAGTTTTCGATGCGTGATAAGAGCTCTTCAAAGTCATACTCACTGGAAAACTCGGAAAGGACATAGACAAACTTTCGATTGTCATTTCTTTTACTTGAGATAAGCAAGTCATAGCTCTGTCCCTCATGGTAATGTTCCAGTTTTATCTTTTCCACTGCTCTGAGACGATTTTTAAGATAATGTTCCATGGGGATTTGATAGGCTGGAGTATCAGACAAGTCATAAGCCACTGTCAGTTGTTGGGCAGATAAAAGTTCCAGCAACATCAAAGCATTGCGATAGCCAAAGAGGAGTTCAGGCAAATCCTGCGTTTTGGGAATATAACTTAAGGCGATATCTTTGAGATTATCCAGCAAATCTTGAAAACTCTTATCGACCCAGTTTTGCTCATGACTAAGCAAAGCTTCTTGGCTCTTTGTAAAGAGACTGCCATGGAAAAAGGCAAATTTATAATTGACTTGTGCCAGCTGATAACTGATGGCTTTTTCCTCTTCAAACCCTAAACGATGGGGACGATAGTGGTTCAGCATACGTTCTCTTAAAGAAATATTCAAGAGAACGGTGGGAATTTTTTTACTGCGGAAAATATCAAAGCGGTAATAACTTTCCTTATCTAAGATGAAAAAAGACAGGAGAAAACTGTAGAAAAAGATTGTCTCACAATTATTCTTGCTCTGTTTATCATAAATGTATTGATAAAAAAGAGAGTCCAACAGCTGATAAAGGTGATCGTCTTGGTAGGTTTTCTTCATTTCCAAAGATTGAGTGACCTGGATATCTGTAAGTTTACGCCTTTTTTCTGTAATGGCTAACCAACGGTAAAGTTTATCTTGGCTGCTTGCCGAAAAGGTTACTTTTAAGGTTTCTTCGAGTTGCAAGATAAAATCAACTTGAAACTTCGTGACTTGAAGCAAGTCTGGGCGAAATGTAGGATGAAGCGAATCAAACAACAAGTAGTAAAAATAACGAATCTGGCTTTCTTCGCCCAACAGCTTATTATTTTTGATTTGAAGCTCAAACTCGGCTAAAAGTTTATTCAGCTCTTTTATTTTGCGGAACAAGGTTGATTCACTGACCAGTAAGGCTTCTGCTAGTTCAAAAATCATGTAATTTTTTTGTTCTAAAAGCAAGAGAAGTAAGCGATACTTAATGCTGTCTTGGATTAAAAAACTGATGACTTCATCTAAACTTTGAGACTCTACCATATTTAGGGCAAGTTTATTGTCCTGGCGCATCACTTCCATAGGTTTCCCCATCATCTGTCCCAGATAAGAAATGTCCTCTAAGTAGCTTTCAATCGAAGGTCGAGAGAGATTTACCCCCTCACACAGTTCTTGCGCGGTTATCTTATCCCGTTTGAGGACCAACTGACGTAGAATCTTAACCTGTATTTGCTCTTTTTTTTCAAGTAAAGCTTCGATATTCACAGCTGCTCCTCTTCTTTTCTAAGCCAACATGTTTCGTAGGCGTTTTCATATTCTCTTTCTATTTTATCACTTCGCTATATTTTGTGATTAAAAATTGCTCATTCTGGACATAGGAAAATAGACAATAAAAAGAATAAGACCAAAAGCCTTATTCTTCTGTTAAACTTCTAAATTTAGTTTTCCTTGTGCATAGATCGAAGCATTACCATTGAGAATATAGGCAATAGTCACGATTGGCAGGATATATTGTACCGTACCAAAGCCAAAGACTTCTGCAGCAATGAAGATTGAAGCAAAATATGAGTTGGTTGCTGATGAAAAGACTGAAACATAGCCAGCAGCAGCGACCAAGCCAACAGGCAAGCCCAAAAGTAAGGCTAAGGTCGCGCCCAAACTTGCACCAATCGCAAAGAGTGGTGTTACTTCTCCCCCTTGGAAACCGGCTGAGATACTTAAGACAGTGAAGAGCAATTTCAGAAGCCAATCATAGGCATTGATATGTTCTCCATTAAAACTCATCGAAATCAGATTCGTCCCTAGGCCTGCATAACGATCAAGATGGATGAAGATGAGACCCAAGCTCAAAATCAGTCCCATAAGTAAGATACGGCGATAAGGATTAGTGAGTTTACTTGCCATATAAGTCTTCATAAAGGCTAAGCCTTGCGCAAAGATGCGCCCCACCAAGCCAAAGCAAATTGCCACAACGAGTAGCTTCAGAAGTACCAACGGATCAATATTTAAATCGGTATTGACCGCAAAGGAAAATTTTTCTAAACCTAAAGCATGAGATGTCGCACTGGCCGCATAGGAACCAACCAAAGCTGGGAAAAGTGCGATATATTCAATCTTGCCCACCATCAGGATTTCAATAGCAAAGAAAGTTGCAGCAATCGGTGTTTGAAAGAGACCGGCAAAACCGGCTGCCATCCCCGTAATCAAAAGCACTTTTTGTGCTTCCTTGGAAGATAATTTCCCACCGACTGTATGGCCAATCGTGGCACCAATCTGGACAGCTACACCTTCTCGACCAACACTGGCACCAAAAAGGTGCGATAGCCAAGTTGAAAAGATAATCAAGGGCACTAAACGCTTAGGAATGTCTTCTCGTCCTTTATTTCCCGCTTCAAAAATCAACCCCATTCCTTTTTGACTGTCTTTACCAAAACGCTGGTAGACATACACAATCAAAAGACCAGCTAAAGCCAAAAAAGGAAGAAAATACATGGGATGTGCGTCACGCGTCTCCGTAATATAAATCAAGCCACGCCCAAATAAAGCATCAACAGCTCCGATGATTACCCCAATCACAAGAGCTAAAACGGCATAAAGAACGGCCCATCTTGAGATTCCAATTTTTATATTTTTCATTAAAAGTAATTCCCCTTACCTGTATAATAATAGCAATAATGCAGAAATCAAAAAATCGATCCTGCCTAATAAAATGTTCAGGCAATTCCGCTGGGAATTGTCGTCTAACATGAGCTCCTTCAGGAGCAAATCTGGGAGCGTATTAAAAACAGGCCGAGCACAAAGCTCGACCACTTTTAATCACGCATACCTTTGGCGCGTTGAATGTCTTTAAGCTTTTCTGGTGTGATGTCTTTGCCATCTTCATCCACCAATTTTACTGCTTCAACTTGACCGCGGAGATTTTCACGTACGCTATCAAGATAGATACGGCGCAATTCAGCACGTTCTGCAGTTTCGGCTTCTGTTAGTCCTTCTGCTTTGTGTTTACGAGCAAGTTCATTGATACGTTCCACTTGTTCATTTGTGATTGCCATAAGACCAATATCCTCCTTATTTTGTATTGATTAAACTAAAGTCAGCCATTGTTCCGGTAAGTGCTGACAGCTCTGTAAGCAAGGCCAGACGATTGTGACGTACTTTTTCATCTTCTGCCATAACCATTACATTTTCAAAGAAATTGTTAATGGCTGGAACGCCTTTGTTGACCAGAATATCATATTTTTCAGAGGCAGACAAGTTTGCCCAACCTGCTTTAATTTCTTCTGTAGCTTCGTAAAGCATGCCTTCAGCATCGTTCTCAAAGAGCTCAGAAGAAACCGTTCCGACATGATCGGCTTTTTTCGCCAAGTTGATCACACGTGAAATATTTTCAATAGCTGGTTTAAAAGTTTCTTCGTCCTTATGACTGTTAAGCATTGGCGCAATTTCCATCATGTTAGCAATATCAATTGTATCTGCCGCAATTGTTGCTTCAACAATATCGTGACGGATTTTCTTATCCAGTAGAAGTTTTTGCACACGACCTTTGAGGAAATCAATAACTTGCTCTTTATTTTCATAATCAAGTGCGGCGATAAACTCAGAAAAGTCAAAGTGCCAGTTGAATTTCTCAATAATACGTGTCAATCCTTGCGCTGCACGACGCAAAGCGTAAGGGTCATTTGAGCCTGAAGGAATTAAGCCTGCGCTAAAGAACGAAAGAATGCTGTCGATTTTATCTGCAGCAGCCAAAACACTTCCGACAGCAGTTTCCGGCAAATCTCCTTCAGCAGATACCGGCATATAATGCTCACGAACTGCTGCTGCTACGTTGCCATTCTCTCCTGCAAGAAGAGCATATTTTTCACCCATAACGCCTTGAAGTTCATCAAATTCACCAACCATACCTGTCAAAAGGTCAAATTTATAAATATCTGCTGCACGCGCCACATCCGTCTTTTCAGTTTCTGTCAGCTTGGCAATATCCGCCAGATGTGCTGCAATTGCTTTTGTACGAGCCATATGTTCTGTGATTGAACCGATTTTTGCATGGAAAGTTACATTTTCAAGTTTCTTCACAAGATCTGCAATTTTTAACTTTTGATCTTCTTTCCAGAAGAACTCAGCATCTTCCAAACGGGCAACCAAAACTTTTTCATTACCTAAGATGACATTCTTCATACCTTCAGCATTACCATTACGCACGGAGATAAAGTGCGGTGCGAGCTTACCTTCTGCAGTATAAACTTCAAAATAACGTTGGTTATCACGCATTGAAGTAACCAGAACTTCTTCCGGAACTGACAAATACTTTTCATCAAAGCTGCCGACAAAAGCAGTTGGGTACTCGACTAGGTTATTGACTTCTTCAAGAAGTTCAACATGTTTTTCGTCTGAAAGTTCAACTTTCCAACCATGTTCAGCTGCAATTTTTTTGATTTGTTGGCTAATTTCAGCTTTACGTGCTCCAGCATCAACCATAACAAAATTATCAGTCAAAACTTTGGCATAATCTGTCGCATGTTCAAGTGTAAATACTTGGTTTGAAAGGAAGCGGTGACCACGTGTTGTATTTCCTGCAGTCACATCAAGAATGTCAAAGGGAACCACTTCGGCATCTAGTAAAGAAATCATCCATTGGATTGGGCGCACGAAGAGGAAGCTATTATTTCCCCATTTCATGTAAGTTTTGAACTGCATTTTAGAAATGACATCATCGCCAACTTTTGTCAATATTTCTTGTGCAGCTACGCCCGCAATATGTTTGTTTGCGAAATAGTAATCGCCCTTGAGGACCAATTCGTCAGGTGTTACGCCTTGTCCACGAGAGAAACCTTGAATGGCTTTTGACCAGTTTCCTTCAGCATCTTTAGCAATTTTAGCAGATGGACCTTTGACTTCTTCGTCCATTGCTTCGGAATTTTCAGCAAGTCCTTCCACCAAAACAGCCAAACGACGTGGTGTTGAAAATTTGCGGATAGCATCAAATTCTAAACGATTTTCATTCAAAAAGTCTGAAAGACGTTCTGCCAATTGATTGATTGCAGGTGTTACCAAGTGGGCTGGCATTTCTTCCAAGCCAATTTCGAGTAAATAGTTTGCCATTATTTTGCCTCCTGTTCTTCTGCCAATTGTGCCAGAACTTTTGTATATTTCCCTTTTTCTCCCAGATATTTCTCACGTAAGTCTTCATCTTTTAAAAGTGGGAAACCAAGTTTAGCACGTTCTTCAATAAATGTTTTGGCAACTTTACGCGCCATTGTACGTACGCGGTGCAGGTAGCCAGCACGTTCAGTTACCGAAACTGCGCCACGTGCATCCAAAAGGTTAAAGGTATGAGAGCTCTTCAAGATAAAGTCATAAGCAGGGTGAACCAAACCTAAGTCCAGTAATTTAAGTGCTTCTGCTTCGTACTTGTTAAACAAGTCTAAAAGCATATCTTGATCAGACTCTTCAAAAGCAAATTTTGAGTGCTCATATTCTGGTTCTTTGAAAATATCACCATAGAGCACGCCATTTCCCCATTCGAGATCGTAGACACTGTCAACTTCTTGAATAGCTGTTGCTAAGCGTTCTAGACCATAGGTAATTTCAGAAGTTACAGAATCCACTTCAATACCACCCACTTGTTGGAAATAAGTAAACTGTGTACATTCTTGTCCATCAATCCAAACTTCCCAACCAATACCGGCACAACCCATTGATGGATTTTCCCAGTTATCTTCAACAAAACGAATATCATGCTCCAAAGCATCAATCCCTAGGGCAGCTAAACTTTCCAAGTAAAGTTCTTGGATATTTTTGGGTGAAGGTTTCATCACCACTTGAAATTGGTGGTGTTGGAAAAGACGGTTAGGATTTTCACCATAACGTCCATCTGCAGGTCGACGTGAAGGTTGTACATAAGCTGCTGACCAAGGTTCCGGTCCATTTGAACGCAAGAAAGTATAAGGACTCATCGTTCCTGCACCAACTTCGTTATCGTAGGCTTGCATCAAGTTTGCACCTTGCTTAGACCAAAAAGCCTGCAAAGTCAGAATCATATCTTGAAATGATAATTTATTATTTGACATTTAATTCTCCTTATTATTTATTAAGTTCATTCATTTGGCGTTTATATCCAAGGAAGTAGAAACCAGCAACGAAAATCACACCACCAATGATATTTCCAGCATAGACAAGACTGAAATTGCGGATGAATTCCATCCATGTGGCGCCACCTTCAAAGATTGCAGCGGGGATGGCAAAAGCATTTGCCACACTGTGCTGGAAACCAATTGCAACAAAAGCCATTGTCGGGAACCAGATTACCATTACTTTTCCTGCTGCATCTTTGGCTCCGTAAGAAAGCCACATCGCAAGGCCTACAAACCAGTTACACCCTACTCCAGAAACCAAAGTCTGAAGCCAGGTTGCATTTATTTTCGAGTGCGCAACGGTGATTAATTCCTCACGATACACACCTGTACTTGTCAACCCAACAATGTGTGCAAAAAAGAAAGCCACAAAGAAGGCACCCAGAAGATTAAAAATAGTGATGACAATCCAGTTTTTGAGCAAATCTGAAAATTTTACTTTCTTTGCAAAGAAAGATACAGAAACAGCCGTCATATTAGATGTAATGAGCTCGCCACCGCCCATTAAAATAACAATCAAACCAATAGGAAACACTGCTGCACCGATGAAACTTGCCAAACTTCCAAAATCATCGACGACACTTGATATGACACGGATATAAAGCAGATAACCTAAAGAGATTAACGCGCCTCCAATAAAGCCAAGTACAGCTTTTTCTAACATCGGTCGTTTGACCTTTTCTTGTCCATGGTGAATAGTTGCAGCCAATATTTCTGCTGGATTCATCATAATGTTCCACTCCTTAAAATAATATAAAAACCGCGCAATACACCTGTCCTAAGACAAAGGGTGCTATGCACGGTTCCACCTTTATTTTTTACTTCATTCGTATTGCAATGATTTTGGGCCATTTTAAATCTCGGCTTTCACTGTCCCGAGTCGCTTGCTTTACCTTAAAATTGTAGTCCTTTTTGCTGAAAATGTCAAGGCCAGACTTAAAGTTTTTAGTGTTTCCGATTTGAAGGGGCTAAAGAGAGATTCAGCTTGCTGAACCCTTTTTCAAAAATCATTTGCAACATGAAATAATTTGATATAATAAGTTCATCATGAAAAAATTATTTAAGGTTATAAGTTTATTGTTAGGCTTTCTTGTGGTATTAATTTTAGGATTGTTGCTGGTGTTTAATCTCTCCCCACGCCCCGGGGCTTTTGTGATTAATCGTCTTTTTGCTAAAAGTGGCGGAAAGATAACAGATCAAAATACCTATGAGTCCACGAAGAAAAAAGTCCTTTTGAAAAGTGACATCAGCTATAATTCAGAAAAAAAAAGAAATACCTTTGACATTTACATGCCTCAAAATGCCAAAGGCCCTATTCCTGTAATTATCTGGGTTCATGGTGGTGCTTATGTCGGAGGAAATAAAACCGATGTTAAAGAATTTGCCACTAAGATTGCGCATGATGCTCAAGTTGCTGTTATCTGTCCTAATTATGCACTTGCACCTGATGCACAATATCCCAGCCAAATTCAGCAAATAAACGAACTAGTAGAAGACTTGCTCCATCGTCAAGCTGAATACCCTTCACTTGATTTCAATAAAATTATTCTTGGAGGAGATAGCGCTGGTGCCCAGATTGCGGCCCAATATGCGGCCATCCAAACCAATAAAGTTTATGCAAATGCATTAAACTTCAAACCCCTCCTCTCTCAGCAAAATTTAAAAGGAGTCATCTCTTATTGCGGGCCTGTAAACTTGCAGGAAAAGGCACATGATAAGTCAAATAATTTATTGCTTAAAGCTTTCACCAAAACTGTAGCTTGGTCACTCTTAGGTACAACAGACTGGAAAACCAATCCACATCTAAAACAAGCAAGCGTGGTTCCAGCCGTAACAGAAAACTATCCGCCCACTTATATTACGGATGGTAATACTCTTAGTTTCGCTCCAGAAGGTGAAGCGTTGGCAAAGCGTTTAAAGGAGCTAAATGTTCCTGTATCCGAGCTTTTCTTTAATGATTCCAGTAAAAAAATTGGACATGAGTATCAATTTGATTACCGTACGAAAGAAGCACAGCTCTGCTACGAGCAAACACTCCAATTCATTCAAGAAAATACCCTACAACATTAAAAAAGCTGCACAAGAGGTGCAACTTTTTTGTTTTTTAATGTGTTCGATTGTAAATAATGCTTGAGATAAAGGATAACACGATAATAATCCCGCCAAGTAAACCTGTCACTGCCTCACCAATTTCCCAATGGATACTTGCCAAAATCAGAATGGCTAAGGTAAGAATCGCCCAATGCGCACCGTGTTCTAAATAAACAAGTTCATTCAGTGTTCCTTTTTCTACCAAGTAAAGAGTCAGTGAGCGGACAAACATTGCTCCGATAACACCTAGCCCAAGTAGGATAATAATAGGGTCTGAGGTAATGGCGAAGGCCCCAATAACACCATCAAAACTAAAGGAAGCATCAATAACTTCCAGGTAAAGGAAGAGCGAGAAAGCTGCTCTTCCCACAGCGTAAGTCGTCTGACCTGCTGTTTCGGTAGGCATGTGCTCGGTCATCATATCGCCAAAGCCATTCACCAACATATAAGTTACAATCCCCAAAACACCTGAGAATAGAACAGTGTGTGCATCAGCCGCGATAAATTCAGCAGTCAATAAAAGAACAAGCATTGAAATTATCGCATTTGCTGCAGGAAAATGACCAACCTGTTGTAAGACTTTTTCGGGCAATTTTAGCCATGTATGTGCTCTTTGATCAAAGAAAAAACCAAGTGCAAGCATCAAAAGAAACATTCCACCAAATGCAGCGATTGAAGGATGCGCATGGTGTAAAATATAACCGTAGGTCCCTGGAACACTGGGATCACCTTTTTCTAAAGCTAAGCGCATGGCACTTATCGGATCCAGTTTTGCGGAGACACCAACAATCAAAAGCGGAAAGACCAAGCGCATCCCCACAACAGCAATTAAAATCCCCACCGTCAAAAATATTTTACGCCAAGCATGGCTCATACGCTCCAAAATACGTGCATTAACAATAGCATTATCCATGGAAAGTGAAATTTCCAACACTGCTAGGATAGCTGTAATCATTAAACCATCCCATCCGGCGTAGAGGTAAGCGATAATCAACGCAATAATACTAACAATAAACGAGCTTCTAAAAATTTTCATAAATCCCTTTTTCTAAATATCAACTTCCACCAGTTGCTTGTCCCCTTTTGCCGCGGAAATTTTTCCACTGAACTGTTCAACCAAATTGTCCAAAAGTTGCTCTGTCTTATCCAAGTCAACAAAGAGCTTGACCGTAACATCGGAGAGAAATTCACTCTCTGAGATGACTAAGCCTTGGGAACTTAAAAAGCGCTGTAGACCGTCATAATTCCCATAATCAAGAGTCAAGATTAATTGCTCCTGTGTGACAAATTTGACCAAACCAACCTGATCTAGAGCATGGCCAACACTCCCCGCATATGCACGGATTAAACCACCAGCACCGAGTTTAATTCCCCCAAAATATCGAGTCACAACTGCGCAAACGTTGGTAATTTCTCTTTTCTTAAGAATTTCCAACATAGGTACACCAGCTGTACCAGAAGGTTCGCCATCATCACTTGAACGCTGGATCTCCTGACGGTCGCCTAAAGTAAAGGCGGAACAATTATGATTCGCCTTATGATGCTCTTTTTTTATTTCAGAAATAAAAGCTCGTGCTTCTTCCTCAGTATAAACGCGCTTCAAATGGCAAATGAAGCGCGATTTTTTGATTTCTTCTTCTGCAATGAAATCCTCTTTTATGGTAATTGTCATAAATAAATTTTATCAAAAATAGTGAAAACATGCGACTTTTTTCGTCTTAAAGGTATGAATGAATTATATGGTAGACTCCTTTTACAAAAAGAATTGTCGAAAATCCCAGACAAAGCAATACTTTTTGATAGTATGCACGATATTTCAAGAACAGTGATTATGTGCAATCGCTGCGGTAAAAAAAGTAAGAAAAAAGAGGTCTTACTCCCCGTTGGTGCTTATTATTGTCCCCATTGTATTCAGATGGGACGTGTTCGCTCGGATGAAAAACTTTATCACCTTCCTCAGGAGGATTTTTTAGCAGCTTCTTTTCTAAACTGGCAGGGAAAACTCACACCCCCTCAGCAATATATATCTGATACTCTAGTCAAATTACATCAGCAACAAAAAACGGTGCTGGTGCAGGCTGTCACGGGTGCAGGAAAAACTGAAATGATTTATCAGATGATTGATAACACCCTTAAAAAAGGAAAAGCTGTAGGTTTAACTAGTCCTCGTATTGATGTCTGTCTAGAACTCTACTATCGCTTAAAGCGAGATTTTTCTTGTCCCATCTCGCTTTTACACGGAAAAAGTGAGAAATACAGCCGCTCGCCACTCGTAATTGCGACGACACATCAGCTTATGCGTTTTCGTCATGCCTTTGACTTAGTCATTCTTGATGAGGTTGATGCTTTTCCATTTCCAGATAATGACATGCTCTCTTTTGCACTGACTCAAGCTCGTAAACCTTCTTCAAGCTTGATTTATCTTACTGCAACAACCACCAATAATTTGGAAAAACAAGTCAAGTTGGGGCAAATCGAAAAGTTACAACTTCCCCGACGTTTTCATGGTTTTCCATTGGTACTCCCGCAATTTTTTTGGCAGAGCAAGTTTTACAAAATGGTCAAAAAACAACGCGAATCTGGTTTCCCATTACTTATCTTTGTCCCTGAAATAAGACTGGGAGAAAAACTGAGCCAAGACTTACAGAGTAGTTTTCCTCATGAAGAAATTGCCTTTGTTGCTTCAACGAGTCTTGAACGCTTAGAGGCTGTGGAACGTTTTCGTCAGGGCAATATTTCTATCCTTGTCTCAACGACTATTTTAGAACGTGGTGTAACTTTTCCTAAGGTTGACGTTTTTGTATTTCAAAGTCATCACCATAATTTCACAAGATCAAGCCTCATCCAAATTGCCGGACGAGTAGGTCGAAGTACCGAAAGACCTGATGGCAAAGTGTTTTTCTTTCATTTAGGAAAAACAACAGCAATGTTGGAAGCTTATAAAAATATCAGAAATATGAATAAGGCAGGAGGTTTCCAATGATTTGTTTGCTTTGCCATACTGAATACACTATTGAAGCTACTTTCCATCAACTTTTTCTCTTAAAAGACTCTTCTCCCGGGCTTTGTACAACCTGTCACAATAAGTTTCAACTAATTACTCCACCTTATTGTAGCCGCTGTTATAAGCCAGACATAAAGGACGTCTGCTCTGACTGCAAGATTTGGGAAAAGGAAGGCATTATTGTAAATCATCAAGCTGTCTTTACCTATAATACAGCCATGGAAGAATTCTTTAGTCGTTACAAATTTTTGGGAGATTATCGCCTACATCATGTTTTTCACAAATATTTTCAAATAGAAAAAGGATATACGATTGTTCCAATCCCCGTGAGTAAGCAACGCTTTCAAGAGAGAGGTTTCAATCAGGTCGCTGCGCTCCTGCAGCAACTTCCTTTCAGTTCTCTTCTGGAAAAAGAAGAAGGTCCTGCACAAAATACACGTACCAGAAATGAACGTCTTAAAAACAAAAATACCTTTACTTTAAAAGCAAAGGTAAAAGTGCCAGATAAAATTTTACTGGTGGATGACGTTTATACTACCGGTCGAACGCTCCAACATGCTATAGCTGTCTTAAAACAAGGAGGGGCTCAGGAAATCAAAACCTTTTCCTTATGCCGTTGAGTTTAAAAGAAAAGATGCCAAATTTTAGGTAAGAAGATAAACGCAGCAACAATCACGGCAAAACCAGAAATGACTAAAACAGCTCCTGCAGCCATATCTTTGGCTCTTTTGGCGCGCAAATGAAATTGGTAATCAGCAGCCAAATCAACCACATTCTCAATAGCCGAATTGAAGAGCTCTGCCATAAAGACTAAAAAGATGGCAAGAAAAAGGAAAAGCCACTCAAATTCTTGAATTTGCAAAACAACACCTAGGATCAAAGCCAACACACCAGAAAGCGTATGCTTGCGCATATTTCTTTCTTCTTTAAAAGCTGTCCAGATACCCGTAATTGCGAACTCCATGCTGGAAATAACATTCGTATTTTTCCAACGTTTACGCTGGGTATTCTCTGGGACTTCACCGTCCGCAAAGTCTTCCTTATTGAAAATTTTTACATCTTTTTCGTTATCTTTTAAGTCCATAAGCAGTCAAAATCTCCTCCTGAAGTCCGAACATTTCTGCTTCTTCTTCTGGAGAATAATGATCGTAACCATTAATGTGTAAGAAGCCATGAACAGCTAACCAGCCATATTCACGTTCAAGGGAATGCCCATAATCTGCTGCTTGCTCGGCAGCTTTATCGATTGAGATAAAGAGTTCACCAATAAAAGGATCAAGCTCCTCCATCAACTCTTCTGGAATATCCATATCTTCATCAAAGAAAAACTCATCTTCATCAGGCTTATATTCAAGCGAAATAACATCCGTCGGTGCATCTTTCTCTCTATATTCCAGATTAATTTCTTGTGAGCGCGCATTATCAACGAAAGTAACAGACATTTCTTTTGAGTCGGCAAGCTTTATATAATCTGCAGCAAAGCTTAATAACTTTTCAGTTTGCTCAATAATTTCTTTTGAAACTTTTCCTGTTTCATCAACTAATTCTATATACATTCTTTTCCCTTATATATTTTCGATGTTCTCTCTCATTTTTTTCGCAAAATCTAAGAGCGGTGTTCTTGTTGAAGGCATAATATTTTCTGGCAATTGGTCAAATGCAAACCATTGTGCATCCAGAACTTCGCTTTCTTCAAAAACCATTTGACCTGAAAAATCATTGCTGACATAAACAGTATCTACAATATGAACTTCATCACCATTTGGATAGCAAAAATGCTGTTCCTCTCCAGAACATACGGTAAATAGCTCCATGTTTCCTACAGTCAAACCTATCTCTTCAAAAAGCTCTCTGCTCGCAGCTTCTTCTGCTGTTTCTCCAGGTTCGATTGAACCCCCATGATAAGACCAACACCCTGTATCCTTACGTTTCTGAAGCAAGATTCCATCTTCATTATAGATAATTATGCTAGCACATGCAACAACAAGTGGGCGCGGGCCCAATATTTTACGTAAGTCGAGAACATAACCTTCAGACATCTCACTCTCCTTTTTTCTCGTAAGCATTAATAATTTGAGCTACAACAGGATGACGAACGACGTCCTTAGCTGTAAAGTAGACAAAATCAATACTATTTAAACCAGAAAGTTTTTCTTTTGCGTCAATCAAACCAGATTTAGCCTTAGCCGGCAAATCAATCTGTGAAATATCACCATTGACAATCATTTTTGAGTTGAAGCCCAAACGTGTCAGGAACATTTTCATTTGCATCGTTGTTGTGTTTTGCGCTTCATCCAAGATAACAAAGGCATCATCTAAAGTACGTCCACGCATGTAAGCTAAAGGTGCAATTTCAATGATCCCACGCTCCATCATACGTTCCGTTGCATTTTTTCCTAAAATCTGGAAGAGTGCATCATAAACAGGGCGCAGATAAGGATCTACTTTTTCTTGCAAATCTCCCGGTAAGAACCCCAGATTTTCACCAGCCTCTACAGCCGGACGTGTCAAAATAATGCGTTTCACCTGACCATTACGCAATGCTTGGACTGCCATAACGACAGCCAAAAAGGTTTTCCCGGTCCCAGCAGGACCAATGCCGAAGACGACATCATGATGCTTCACACTGTCTACATAGAGCTTTTGCCCCACATTTTTTAACCGAATTGGTGTACCAACTGCATCTTTAGTGAGCTCAATTTCATAAAGTGTAATGAAATTTTCGATATTATCTTCAAGCACCATTTTAACTGCAATCATCGCATCAGAGCTATGGACAGGTAAACCACGAGAAATCAAAACTAAAAGAGCCTGTAAAACTTTACGTGCTTGCTCAGGCGCTACTTCATTATCAGCAAAAATCTGTACGCGCTCCCCGCGATAGTTTATATCAACAGCAAGTTGAGATTCAATCAACTGTGCATTTTTATCCTGTGAACCAAAAAGTAAAACTGCATCTTCTGGATTTTCCAACTTAAATTCTACGGAATGTCTAGCCAAACAAATACCTTCCTGTTCTTTTATTTATAATCTTTGTCTCATTATACCATATTTCAAGGTTTATACGCTTCCATACCTTTCATGCAAGCAAAAAGATCATTGGGAAGCCCCAATAATCTTTACTTAATTTTTGTATAAGGAAGCCCAATCGAATCAGCCAACGCAGGCGACACTATTTTTCCTTTATAGACACTCATACCAGAGCGAAGCGATTCACTAAGATTAAGTGCTTTTTCTAAACCATTGTCGGCAATCTGCTTCAAGTATTCTATATTCCCTTTAGACATTACCAAAGTTGAAGTACGGGGTGTCGCCCCTGGCATATTTGGCACTGCATAATGAATGACATTGTGTCTTGTAAATACCGGTTCTGCATGATTCGTTGCGTGATCAATAGTTTCAACCGTCCCTCCTTGATCAATAGCGATATCAACAATCACAGCACCTGGTTTCATTGATTTGACCATATACTCTTTCACAAGCTTTGGTGGTTTAGCCCCAGGAATCAGAATTGTTGAAATAAAAACGTCTGCTTTTTTTATGTGCTCTTCAAGTGCTTCGGTTGTTGACTTGACGACCTGCAGCTTTTTACCCGCATAACGCGTTTCCAGCTCTTGAATACGTGTATCACTCAGCTCTAAAATAAGGACGGAACAACCAATACTCAAGGCAATATCTGCTGCATTTTCTGCTGCAGTACCACCACCAAATATAACGATATGTCCTGCCTCGATACCACTTTCGGGAATGCCTGGAAGTAGAATTCCTTGTCCCCCGTGTTGTTTTTCCAGATAATATTGTCCAATATTAACGGCACGTCGTCCCGCAATTGCACTCAAGGGTTTGAGTAATGGAAAAATTCCCTCCGTAGCGATATTTTCAGCCGAAAAAGCAGTCACCTTCATTTCTATCATTTTTTCAACACAAGCTTTATTTGCAGGTAAATGTAAAAATCCCCAGATTATTTGTCCCTCTTTAAGGTATTGATATTCTTCCTCTAGGGGCTCTTTTACGCGAACCATCATTTCTGCTTCCCATGCTTCTTCACGTTCCACTATCTTGGCTCCCGCTGCGATATACTGCTCATTTGGAAAACCAGCACCAAAACCTGCATTATTTTCAACATATAGCGTATGCCCGGCCTCTACCAAAAATTTTACATTTTCCGGCGTCATTCCGACACGTGCTTCCCCTTGTTTCAAGTCTTTTACTACACCAATTTTCATTCTTTTCTCCTTCAATGCAACTCAAATTTATAGAGTAAATATACCATAAATAAAGCGCTTAACTTACGAAAAGGGAAAATAACACTGTCTTTTTAGAATAATAAGATATTTTTGTTTTCTATTCTACAAGATATATTTTTAGTGAAAAGTAAGATGTATTCACGTCTTATATAGTGTAAAGAAAAACAAGACATTATTCATTGTAGAGTTTCCTATGTTGCAGCACTTGATATTTTTGAGCCTAATCTTCGAGCGATCGATTATATTAAGGTTTTGACAAAGACAGAGCTAAAAAGCGCAGAAAAATACATGCCCTTATTTTCTGCTTCACGCTTCTTTAAAAAACCAATCAAAAAATATTCTCTCGGAATGAAAGAAATACTGGCTTTCATTTACACTGTAAGCCTTGAAGCAGACCTTATCATTGTCGATGAGCTGATGAATGGGCTTGACAATGCGATGCGTGCCAAAGCCTTCCAAATCTTAAAAGAGCTTTTCCAAAACAAAAATCATTCTGCTTACCTCCCATATCTTAGAAGAGGTGGAAAAATATTGCGACCAAGTCTATTTTCTTTCAAAATATGGTTTTGATGATGTCCTAAATTTTAGGGAAGCACAAAAATTAATCCAGGAAACTCAAGTATTTATGTAAAGAAAAGACATGAATCTGTCCCTCCAGAGTGGGCTTTCCTCATTGTCTTTTCTTTTATATTTATAAAAAAAGCCTCTCCGAAGAGAGACTCGTTTACCATTATTTAGCTACTGCTGGGTAAACTGAAACGTGTTTTTTACCACGTTTCATTTCAAATTTAACGTGTCCTTCGATTTTAGCGAAGAGAGTGTCATCGCCACCACGACCAACGTTAGCACCTGGATGGATATGTGTACCACGTTGACGGAAAAGGATTGAACCGCCGCTTACAAGTTCACCGTCAGATGCTTTAGCACCAAGACGTTTAGCTTGTGAGTCACGACCATTGGAAGTAGAACCCCCACCTTTTTTGTGGGCGAAGAGTTGCAGATTAAGTTCAAGCATTATATTGCCCTCCATTTTCAATTTTAAGTGTAATGTATTGGCTGTAATTATTTGATACTTCTCGCATAGCATTTTCAAACGCTTGGAGAAGTGTTTGAGCCAATTCGCCTTGTCTTTCAGGAGTACTCAAAGGTATTTCAACATAAAGATAACCATCTTCCATATTGGCAATAGGTTTAATCTTTGCCATTTCATAGAGATTATTTGCTGTTGTAATTGACAACACACTCACAGCTGCACAGACCACATCGTGACCATATTCACCTGATTCAGCATGTCCAGAGATTTCATAGGAAACTATTTTATCTCGCTTTGTCCTGATAACCGCTTCAATCATGCCTTAAGCGTTGATTGATTTGATAACAACCTTAGTGTAAGGTTGACGGTGACCTTGTTTACGGTGTGAGTGTTTTTTAGGTTTATATTGGAAAGTAACAACTTTCTTTTGTTTACCATGTTTTTCAACTTCACCGACAACTGTTGCACCTGAAACGAGTGGAGCACCAACTTTAGTAGTAGCACCGCCGACAAGAACAACTTCATCAAAAGTTACAGTTTGACCAGCTTCAACGTTAAGTTTTTCAACGTAGATAACTTGTCCTTCTTCAACTTTGACTTGTTTACCACCAGTTTTGATGATTGCGTAGTTTGACATTGTGATTCCTCCTTGTTAGATTTTGTGCCGTAAAACGACTGTAAGACTCGCCTTGGACCGTGAGCTAATGCTACTTAAACGGTACCTCGTGCGGTTGTACTTTATGGGAGACCACAAAGACAACTATATAAGTATAACAGAAAATATTCTTCAATTCAAGTGGAATGCAAGTTTTTTTTACTTCAATTTGTCATTTACAGTTAAGTTTGCATTCATCAGGTGCTTTAAAGATAATATAAGATAAAGTACTTATTTAGGAACCACCGTAGTCAAACCTTTGCGGTATACCGTTATGTCTAGTGGAAGTGGCGAGCTTTTATCTCCGTCAATTCTTGAATAAGGAATATCTTGTTTTTTATTAGATTGGGCACTTATTTCTAAGTGATCTGTGTCAAAATAAGTAATTTCCATAAAATCTTCGAGTTGGCCCTTGCGTAGCTTATTAAGATGGAATAAAATTTTGAGTAAATTAATCTCCTTCAACGAATACACTCGGATAAGACCATCGTCTACCTTAGCATCAAGAGATAAAGCCTGTCTTCCGCCAATCGTATCGGTCATCGTAATTAATAATAATTTCGTTTTTAAGGCTTTTGTTTTGCCATTATATTTGAGCTCGATACGGTAGCTTTTATTATGGCGAATAACTTTGTAGGCATCCTTCAAGTAAGCAAAGGGTCCAAATTTTTTCTTTTCTGAGCTGCTCACATTTTGAGCGATATCTGCCAATATTCCCAAGGTTAAGCTGGAAATCATATAATCATCGTTAACTTTAGCAATATCAAATTTTTGCAACTTCCCCTCATTGAGATTTTGCAAGGCAGCTTCTATATCCTGAGGAATATGGAGTGATTTTGACAAGTTATTGACTGTACCATTGGGAACGATACCTAAGATAGATTTGCTTCCTCCCTCAAATACGCCTCCACATACTTTATTAATCGTTCCATCTCCACCAAGTGCCACTACAAGATCTGTGTTTTCTTGACTTGCTTTTTTTGCTAAACGTACTGCATCTTCTGGGCTATCTGGATTGATATATTCCACATGAGAGGCTTTATTTTCTTCTTTTCCAAAAAAATTTTTAATTGTATTTAATACTTCGTTTTCGTCATTTTTTCCTGATTTTTCATTATAAAATACTTTTACTTCTTTCATTTTGACCTCCCTATCGTCTTTATTTTACCATAGCTTTTACTTAAGGTAAAAAAAAGCTGCTCTGCTTTTGGTATATGAAAAAACCACAGCTTATTTTTCTGTGATTTTTTCTACGTCTTTTACGATATCAACTTGATAAACAACACGAGGATTAAACAATATCCTCACTAATGTATTAATCAAGAGCATGATCCATGCAAAAGATAAGCTAAAGGAAAGAATTTCAAAGGCAGTTAAGTTCAGATAATAGAGCGGATGCCATAAGAAGTAACCAAAAACTATCAAACCTGCTAAACCATAAGAAATGCGGTACATGTTTTTATCTAAGTCAGGTAAAAACCAGCGAATTCCTAAGATTGATAAACTCATAAACAAAACAATGAGCTGAGCCGCCACATCGTGCATAATGTGCGCCAAACCATCACCATTATTAGGAATCAGGCCAACCAAAGCGATAGAGATGGCACATAAAGTTAATAAGATTTGCAATATCATAAATCGTATACGATGCCCTAATTTTTCACGAATCGAGACAAATATATAATCAAATAAAGCAATCATCAAGGCAGCCGAAACAACCAAAGTCATATTAAACTGCAAGCTTGTGTTGGATTCACTCGTTCCTAGCAGGCTGAAGTTCTTTTGCCACCAGTATTGGTTATTGTTGGCGGCCATACTTGCGACAAGTCCACCAACAGAAACCATAATAAGCATATTAATCATCATTTGGATGGAGAATGTGTCTACAGCAAAAATTAACAGGTAATTTAAAATTCCAGAAAAAATAGCAAAAATCAACATCGAAGTAAAAACATCAAAACTCAAGCCATAAAAAAGCTGATTCAAGAACCAAAATAAGGCAACTAATCCTAAAGTGACGATAATAAAAACAGAAAGAATAACAGAGGGAAACGTTCGCCAGTACACGCGCGGTAACATGGTATGATAAAGCTCTTTCCGCTTTTTAATAAAAGCAATGATGAAAGATGTTAAAGCGATTGTATTAGCAATAACTAAAACGCCAGTTGAGATCGAGGCTGTCCCCGACAATTTAATCTGACTCAGCCCCATCACCTGACTGGCAACAAAAAAGAGGAGTGTGCTAAGCGCTGTGGGGATTAGAAAGACCCGCGCTGCCTCTTCTCTCTTGTTGGGGGTTTTAGCACGTATGGTGAAGCTGTTTTTATTATTTTCAACGACTTCAATTTCTTTTTCACCTGACAACTCCAACTGGTCGTACAGTTCCTCAGGGAGTAATATTTTTTTCATCTTTAACTCAATTTCCAATCAATTCTCATTCGATACTCCCCGATCGGGATATCATTTTGAGCTAAGCGGTATTTCAATTTCACATGTTTTAACTCTTCATTCATATGAAAACCATCTGTCAAAATCTCCAAACGTCCCAAACCTTCATAAAGAGTATGCGTTGGAAGTTCTTTGTGAAAACGCATGACAACCGGTTTATCAGCATAACGTGTCATACTCAACTCTTTGTCATCAAACTTTATCAAGACTTTTTCTTCTTCAGCATTCTTATAATATAATGCAATTTTATTCCCTAACTTTTTAACATCACCTTCAAAAGTTTCACGAATAAATTCTTCTTGTCCATCAATAACAATACGGTTCCGAATAGTAATTTCCATAACTGTTATTTTACTATAACTTGCCTTATTAGTAAAATGGCAATTTATGTTAATTTCGGTTATAATTATATTACAGTAATGCAAGAGTTTTCATTAAGTTAGAGTCTCTCTTGAAGACTCTTTGTCGAAAAACTTATCTTGAAACCACAACTTGTTCAATTACGTCAAGATAATTGCATGTAAAATGCAAAGGAGGTTGTATGACACAGCTCGAAAAAGTTTTTCGTGACCCCGTCCATGATTATATTCATGTCGAAAACGAAACAATTTATGATTTAATTAACACTGCAGAATTCCAGCGTTTACGTCGTATAAAACAACTTGGAACTTCTTCATACACTTTTCACGGAGCCGAGCATAGTCGCTTCTCTCATTGTATGGGAGTTTATCATATCGCAAAAACAATCACTGAATGGTTCACTAAGCGTTATCCTGAAGCTTGGAATCCAGAAGAAAATTTAGTTACACAATGTGCAGCTTTATTACATGATGTCGGTCATGGTGCTTATTCTCATACGTTTGAAGGCCTATTTGGCACAGATCACGAAGCCATGACACGTGAGATTATTACCTCACCAGCTACTGAAATCAATGCGGTTTTACGCAAAGTAAGTCCTGACTTTCCTGAGCAGGTCGCTTCAGTCATTTCCCATGACTATCCTAACCCACAAGTGGTGCAACTTATTTCCAGTCAAATTGATGCAGATCGTATGGATTACCTCTTAAGGGATGCTTACTATACCGGGGCAGTCTATGGACAGTTTGATTTGACTCGGATTCTGCGTGTAATTGCGCCTCATGAAGATGGAATTGTCTTCAGAATTTCTGGTATGCATGCCGTTGAAGATTACATTGTGAGCCGTTACCAAATGTACATGCAGGTTTACTTCCATCCGGCAAGTCGCTCCATGGAAGTCATTCTCCAAAACTTGCTGAAGCGGGCTAAATATTTATACCAATTTGATCACGATTACTTTGCGCAAACAAGTCCTTGTTTAGTTCCTTTCTTTGAGAATAAACAAACTTTGCATGATTATCTCGCCTTGGATGATGGTGTTATGAACACCTATTTTCAAACATGGATGGCTAACGAAGATGATATTTTGTCTAAGCTTGCTCAGATGTATATCAACCGCCATCTTTTAAAATCCTTAGAGTATAATCAAGGACAAGAAAAACAGCTGGATCTTTTTAACTCAGATGCTTCGCTTTTGGACAAACTGCGTGACCAAGTGGAAAAAGCTGGCTTTGACCCACAATACTTCACGGGAACAAACAGTAATTTCGATCTTCCTTATGACTTTTATCGTCCCAATTCGAATAAACCACGAACACAGATTGAAATTTTACAAAAAGATGGTAGCCTCATTGAGCTTTCCGAGGTCTCTCCTATTGTGGCAAGTTTAGCGGGCACCATTCACGGGAATAGCCGCTTTTACTTTCCAAAAGTGATGTTGGAGAATCCTGAATTCATTACCTTTATGCAAACCAACCTTTAATTAGAAAAGAGAAAAATAAAATGATTAAACTTATCGCTATTGACATCGATGGTACACTATTGGACCCGGAACGTAAAATCACGCCAGAAGTTAAGCAGGCAATTGCTGAAGCTAAAGCTGCTGGAGTTAAGGTTGTTATTACAACAGGTCGTCCACTTATGGGTGTTCATGATATTCTGGAAGAACTTGAATTGACGGATTATAGTGATTATGTCATCACTTATAACGGTGCTTTAGTGCAACGTGCGACTGGCGAAGAGTTCATTATGGAAACCTTAGAAGCTGAAGATGTTCTTGATATTGATGCTGCAGCTCGTAAAATCGGTGTACATATGCATGCCATTACTAAAAAAGGAATCTACACAAGTAATCGTGACATCGGTAAATATACTATTCACGAAGCTTCCTTGGTTAATATGCCCCTCTATTTCCGTCAGCCTGAGGAAATTGCCGCACTTGAAGTTGCAAAAGTAATGATGATTGATGAACCTGAAATTTTAGACAATGCTATCGCCTACTTGCCTTTTGAATTTTTCGAGCGTTATAACATGGTCAAATCAACTCCATTTTATCTTGAATTTATGAACAAAAAAGCCAGCAAAGGAAATGCTGTATTGCACTTAGCTAAAAAACTCTTCCTAGATGTGGACGAATTAATGGCAATTGGTGATCAAGAAAATGACCGTTCTATGTTGGAAGCTGTTGGCAACCCAGTTGTCATGGGCAATGGTAAAGAAGAGCTGAAAAAAATTGCCAAATATGTCACAAAATCTAATGCTGAATCTGGTGTCGCGCATGCCATTAACGAATGGGTTTTGAAAGATTATGAATAAGCTTGCTGAAGAAACCTTTGGTCAGAATGTCCACTTTTGGTATGACGGACTTCCGCTTTATAAAGATGGGACCTATGCAAAAGAACTCGAATTTTCTGACCAACTTAAAACTGTTCTTTTACTGGTAAACGATGATTTCCATAACAAAGAAGCGCTTGAATATTTCTGGTATATCTATGGTAATGAACAGACACAGGATGCTCTACATGAAAAAGTACGACCAAATATTATGATTCGTTATCAGTCAGGGGAATTTTTCGTGCGCATGAATATTGCCGATGCGGATTTTGCTTTATCTTTGGAGCGCGTGCTTGCTTTTGAAACAGAACTTAGGGAACAATTAAAAAAAGCAATCTTTTAAAAGATTGCTTTTTTTAATTTTAGCTTCTTCCTTTTGTGAAGAATGTTGGATCCGCTGCACGCTCTGCGATTAAAGCATTGATTTCTTCATCAGATAAGCTGAGTTCCTCCACACAGCTTTGTGAACAACAACCTTCAAAGCGCTCTGCACAATTTTCACACTGGATAAATAAACGATGACAAGCTTTATTTTTACAGTTTGTATGCATATCACAAGCTTCACCACATTGTGGACATGTTGAGAGAACATCGTCTGTTATACGTTCTCCCATACGTTCATCAAATACGAAGTTTTTACCGATAAATTCAATCGGTAAGTCTTGTTCTTTAGCTTTACGCGCGTATTCAATAATTCCGCCTTCCACATGGTAAACATTTTCAAAACCTTCATGCTTCATAAAGGCACTGGCTTTTTCACAACGAATTCCACCTGTACAGTACATGACAATATTTTTATCTTTGTCGTCTTTAAGCATATCTGCAGCCATTGGTAACTGCTCACGGAAAGTTGCAGATGGTACCTCTAAGGCATCTTTGAAATGTCCCACTTCGTACTCGTAGTGGTTACGCATATCAACAAAGATTGTGTCTTCTTTACCGAGCATTTCGTTCACTTCTTCAGCTTTTAAGTACTGCCCAACATCTGAAGGATCAAACGTTGGATCATCAATACCATCTGCAACAATTTTGTTACGGACTTTCATGCGTAAGACCCAGAAAGATTTTCCATCATCTTTAATCGCATAGTTCAGACGAAGGCCATCCAGTTCTGGCGCTGTTTGGTAAAGGGTCGTTTTGAACTTTTCTAAATTAGGAGTAGGCACACTGATTTGTGCATTTATTCCTTCTTTAGCAATATAAACACGACCAAAGACTTTTAAATCCTCAAATTTCATGTAAAGATTATCACGAAATTCTTGTGGGTCAGCAATATTAAAATATTTATAAAAAGAAATAGTTGTACGAGGCTCTGTTTCAGCTTCTAAACGTTCTTTTAATTCTTTATTTGAAATTTTATTGTGTAAGATAGTCATATTTCTATGGTAGCATAGCTTTATATTTTTCTTAAGAAATGCGCTTGTGTTTTTTTGCACAAGAGTTGATATAAAAAAGAAACACAATCAAGAAAGTGTTTCTTTTTCTTCTTCTTCGGCAAGTTGCTCAAGCTTTTTCATACGACTCATCAGCTGTCTTTCCCCCAAGAGAATGACCAACAATAATAAACCCCAACCTGCTAAGATTCCCGCTGTACGCATCAGGCCATCTCCACGATAAGTCAAAAAGATACGTTCTGGATGTTCATTATCCACGTAAATTTTGATTTTTGTATCAACAGTGCCCAAGTTTCTAAAGTAAGTATCCAAGGGACGTACTTGGTGACTGACACCTTCAAAAGTGTAGTTCACCTCTTTTAATGCTTCATCCCCGCGGACAATCACACCTTGTGTTTCAGTTTTTGTGACGTTTTTATTAGCCATATGAACCCCAGTAAAAAAGAGAGAGCCTGAGATTAATGCTAAGCCAACAACGAGTAAGAGAATTCTTGAAATCCCTTGCAGTATTTTTACCGTATTCTTCATCTATAACCTATATAAATTCTAATCTTAATTTTGATCTCCCCCTATTATATCAAAATTATCGTTCGGACTCTAGTTAGCTATAATTTATAAGCTTACAAATTTATTTTCTGTAGAAATATTCTTCAGCAGGACTGTTTGACCCACCTTGCACTAAAAGCAGACGTGGCTTAGATGTATCTGATTGATCGCCATATGGATTTTTTTCTCCAACCTTTAATGTTTCGATTGCTGCTCCAGCACGTGCCACACCAGTTGCCATTCGAATATTGAGTACTTTTTGCCCTGAACTTACAGTATCCACAGTAATTGTCTGTGCCTCTCCATTAAGAGTTGCACTATGGTCTGGGTTAATTATTAAAATATTGCCATTTCCAGCACCCCATGTGCCAGACAGTGTTGTAAAATCATTGTTTAAAATTGCCGCTTCATCCAAATCAACTTCTTGTACCTCTGTACTTGAGTCCGGAGTAACTTCAGTAGAGGTTTCTGGCTCTGAACTTGGTATCACTTCTTCTGGGCTACTTGTTTCACTTTCTATACTTTTTGTACTTTCAGTAGACACTGAACTTTCGATCGTTGATGTTTGATTTGTCACCTCTGTTTTTTCTTCTGAGGACTTTGTTTTAGAAGCTTTTTCGGACGAACAAGCAACCAATGTCAATGACATAAGTGCAATACCAGATAACATTATTAATTTTTTCATACTTTTTTACTCCTTGTTTCTATTTTAATACAAAGCCCCAAGAAAAGAAAGCGCGACCATTTTATCTCCACACAAAATAAAAAAATACTTTTAATTTAGCTGACAGCTGGATAAGTCCTTCAAAATTATAGAAATCTATGATACACTCTAAGGAAGTACTCGCTTGTAATAGTGATTTTTGAGGAGAAACAATGAACTTTAAATATCTTGACATGGCTTCCTATAATCGGCTTTCACATTTTGAATATTTTAAAAGTCTCGCTCAACCTTATGTTGGAGTGACCGTGAACGTAAATATTACACAACTTCTTGCAACGATAAAAGAGAATAAGTTACCATTTTTCTTGACCATCTGTTACTGTGTGTCACAAGCAGCAAACGGTGTTTCAGAATTTAAGCAACATATCGTTGAAGATAAAATTATAGAATTTGATAACTGTCAGACTTCACACACAGTTTCCTTAGATGATGGAACCTATACTTACTGCAATCTTGATTATACACCTGATTTTGCTGCATTTTTGAGCTATGCCGTGGAAGAGCAAGAAAAAGCTAAAACCATACGCTCAATCGATGAGGAAGCAGAGGATACTTTAAATAAATTATTTATCTCCACGCTCCCATGGTTCTCTTTCACTTCTATGATTAATCCAACACCAGTTCCTGCGGACAGCAATCCAAGAATCACCTGGGGAAAGTATTTTGAACAAAACAATGAACTGTTGCTTCCCCTTTCGGTTCTTGCTAACCACGCCCTTGTGGATGGAGCACACATCGCAGCATTTTATACCTTATTGGATGAGGCAATTGAAAAATTAGTCCAAAATTATCAATAAATAAAAAACTCCTGTAGTCTTTTTTCGGTCAACACAATTAGAACTTGACTTGCGCTTCTGTTATAATTTAACTATGAAAAAATTAGCACTGCTTTCAGATTTGCATCTGGATGTTAATCAATTTACAGATACTGAAATTCAAGTTTTTATTGATACGCTACAAGAGCAATCTGTGACAGACTTGCACTTTGCAGGCGACATGTCCAACGACTATAAAAAAATTACGGCACCTTTTTTTAATCAATTATCAAAGTGTTTCGATATCAGCCATAATCTTGGCAATCACGATATGGTACATTTATCCGAAAAAGAAATTAATGCACAGGATTTTTCACTTAAGTATTTTGGTGATACACTTTTGATTAGTTTTCATGGCTGGTATGATTATTCTTTCACTCAAGATTACTCGAAGGAAAAACTTTTAGCCTTTAAGAATAGTTTTTACTTTGATCGTAAAATTCATCGTGATTATAGCGATGCTCTCACAACACAACATACTCTTAACAGCCTTAAAAGCATCTTGGAAAATCTAGATTTTTCTGGCCGTATCATCATTGCCATGCATTTTGTTCCACACAAAGCTTTTTCCATTAATACAGCTTATAAAAAATTTGAGCGCTTCAATGCTTATCTTGGTTCCCAAGCTTTCCATGAGCTGTTTATTCAGTTTCCGCAAATTACGGACGTGGTCTTTGGACACGCACATCATCGTATTTCTGCTCAATCTATTGATGGAATCATGTATCATTCCCGCCCCTTAGGTTACACTTACGAGTGGCAAATGGTTAGCGATTTTCTGCAAGATTATCCTGAATATCAAATCGAAGAACACTATCATTTGCGTAAAAGATATCAGGCGATTAGATCACTTGATAGCTGGCAAAATTATCGTGAACAGAATCTGTCAAAGGAGTTTCTTAGTAGCTTAAGTTTTTTTGAACTGCCAACCTAAGTTCAGAAACTTTTTGAATATTATGCTATAATAATAAGCGAGAACTTTGAATTTTGGAAAGTTGGTGAAGCCTTGAATCTTCCGAAAGAAGGCGACCTTGTCACGATTCAAAGCTATAAACATGATGGCAGTTTACATCGTACCTGGCGAGATACGATGATACTGAAAACAAATGAAAATTCAATTATTGGTGTAAATGACCACACACTTGTAACCGAGTCAGACGACCGTCGTTGGGTCACACGTGAACCTGCAATCGTTTATTTCCACAAAAAGTTTTGGTTTAACATCATTGCTATGATTCGTGAGGAAGGCGTCAGCTACTACTGCAACCTTGCGAGCCCCTTTGTTTTAGACAATGAGGCGCTGAAATACATCGACTACGATCTCGATGTAAAAGTATTTAAAGATGGCGAGAAAAAACTCTTGGATGTTGAAGAATATGAACGTCACAGAAGACAAATGAACTACTCTCCTGAAATTGACCATATTTTGAAAGAAAATGTAAAAATTCTTGTTGATTGGATAAATAATGAACGCGGACCTTTCTCCAAAGAGTATGTTGACATTTGGTACAATCGCTATCATCAATTAAAAAAATAGTCCAGATGGACTATTTTTTTATTTAATCCCCAATCAAGTCACGCTGGCGATAAGCAACCATTCCAAGTAGAACAAAAGATACTGCTAAAGCAAATATGAGTACAAAATTACCCCAGTTCATCGTTTCGACCGGAAGCCTTGAAATATGGTGGAAAATATTAAAATTATTTAACCAAGCCGGGAGATTCAATATGTTGCCAATATAACTCATGAAGAACGCAAAGCCAAGATAAACCCAAATCCAAGCACTCAAACGTGGAACCAAGGCTATGAGCAAGCCTAAAATACCCAGAATAAAGAAAACTCCAACTGTCCAAGACATCCCCGCAGCAGCTACTTTAGCAAAGCTAAATGCATTGGCGTTATTAGCTTGAGCCAGATAGATACCAAGTACAACTGCAAATTGAGCAAGAGCCCCCAATATCCAAGAGATAATCATATAGGTTGCATAAACTTTATAACGGCTAATCGGCATAGCATAAAGCTGTTCTTGCCGATTTTTTCGTTCTTCTGTTACCAGCCGCATGAGGGAAGTGACCGCAAAACAAGCAACCATTACCGCACAAATCATAAAGATTGTCGACATAAAACTTTCAATCATCGCTTTACTTGCTGCCTTGCTGGCTTCATTTGCCAGATGAGGGTCAATATTAAAGAGTTTGGATATAGTTGGACTGGATTCAACAAAGCCACCGATTTGGTCAATCATAGATCCATAAGTGATACCTAGAACAAAAAGTCCCAAAATCCATCCGATACTGGCTGTGCGTTGTTGCCTCAGCGTAAGTCCTGTAAAACTAAGCAAGCTTTTCGAAGCATGGTCCTTACCGTTTATCTCTGGAATATAACCTGCATTGACATCTCGTCTAATCTCAAGGAAATAAGCGAGAACGAGAAGGACAAGGCTTAATCCCAATGCTAACAAGATGGGAAGCCAATGATTCTTAACATAAGGATCGCTCAGATATGACCAACTCAAAGGATTCCAATAGCCCCAATTTACATTTTGTGTATCTGTTCCCATACGAATAAGATAGAGCAAGCCAAGGAAGCCAAAAGTGGCACCTTTAGCACTACCTGAATCGGAAAAGATTTGCGCAAAAACAAGTGCGAATAAGCCCCACATTAAACTTTGAGCACCTATAGCAGAGGCAAACAAGAGATTTTCGCTAAAAGAAGTCATGCCCGGAATATTTTGCAACTGAATTGAAATCGCCAAGACCACAGTAATCAAGATTTGTAAAACAAAGAGTTCAATAACGACAGCTGTCGTATTGGCTAGCTTTCCCACTTGAAAAGAACGGAAAACTTCAGCAATTCCATCCTCTTCTTCTTTACGCGTTCGATTGACAACGTAGATAACAGAAACAACAGCAAATGTTATTGCTGTAATTAAAGGCATGGTCGTGCCATAAGCTACAGCGGCGGTAAAATCCTTTCCTTGAGTGACCGTCATAGGGCCGAATAATGCCGTCATAGCTGGTCCTTGAAAAACATTAAACATAGTTTCTCTTTGACTGTCAGTCTGCATGATAAGCTCAAATTTACCCACTCCTGATGCTGCAAAAGCCAACACACCGACTATCCAAAAGACCAGCTTTAACCAATCTCTCCTGAGCAAGGCCTTCAGCATACTGAAGGTTTTATTTAAAGGTTTATCCATAATATCCACCTCCTACTCATAATGATGCATGAAGAGCTCTTCTAAAGTTGGCGGTGTAGACTCTAACTTCTTCACCCCATACTTAAGTAAGGTTTTTAAGATAACATCTGTTTTATCCGAATCCACTTGAAAAACAGCCTTGTTACCATTGAGATGTAAATCATGTACGCCCTCTAATCCACGCAACGCTTCTGGCGCTTGATGAGTTTCGACTTTAAAAGTATCACGTGTCAAATGACGTAAATCATCAAGTGAACCTGTCTCAACGATTTCTCCTTTTCGAATTACAGCAACACGATCTGCTAGACGTTCGACTTCAGATAAGATATGGCTGGACAAAATAATGGCTTTCCCTGCTTTTTTGAGGCGCTGGACTTCAGCTTGGAAAACCGATTCCATCAAGGGATCCAAACCACTAGTTGGCTCGTCAAATATATAAAGTTCAGCATCCGTGGCTAAGGCAGCAATTAAGGCAATCTTCTGGCGGTTTCCTTTGGAATAGCTACGCGCCTTTTTCTTGGGATCAAGTTCAAACTTCTTGATAAGTTCATCACGTTTTTTTAAATCTGCATGACCATGTAGCTTCAAGAAAAGGTCAATAATCTCGCCCCCAGAAAGATTGGGCCAAAGATATACATCGCCAGGCACATAAGCAATTTTCTTATGAATTTCAATGGCATCTGTCCACACATCTTTACCAAATATTGTGGCTGAACCTCCACTCTTTTTAATAATCCCCAGCAAAACACGAATCGTTGTTGATTTTCCTGAACCATTGGGACCAATATAGCCCAAAACTTCTCCGGCATTTACATCTAATGTAACATTCTTCAAAGCTTGAAATTTACCAAAATTTTTCTGCAAGTTTTTTATTTCAACAATCTTTTGCATTGCTTTTCCTCCTCACTCCATAAATAATATGTACTATTTTTACTTTTATAGTTCATATTGTACTATTTTAGTTGAAAGAGTACAAACGAAAAGATATAATAAATATAAAGTATTCTTTTGTGGAGGCGAGAAAATGAATCAAACAGAAAAAAAGAAAAAAGCCATTCTTGAAGTGACTTCTAACCTACTACGAGAACGCTTAATTTCAGATATTTCTATGGATGAAATTGCTCAACTGGCACAGGTCTCTAAGGTCACAATTTTTAAATATTACAAGAATAAAAATAACTTGATGAATATCGTAATACGAAATGCACTTAATTTTATGATTGAGGAAATTCAACACTTGGTAAGCACGAAGGAAAATTTTCGTGAGACTTTTCGCCAGGTTTCGCGTTTTAAAATAAAACAGATCCATATGATGACGGATATTTTTTTGCAAAACATGATGAATCAATACGCTACTGATCCTAACTTCTTTGATACAGATATGCGACATATTCAACATCTTGTTTATCAAAAACTCTTTCAAAAAGGACGTGCAGAAGGACAAATTTCTCCTGATTACACGGATGAGGATCTGATTCTTTTTATCGATATTATGAGTGAAGGAATGAAAACAATCCCTTTGGAAAGGGCACTGAAGCGCCCTGAGATTCTTACTGAGATGTTTTTAAATGCACTAAAAAAAGCGGATTAATTTCCGCTTTTTTTTATTTCTTCAGCTAAGGCTGTCAATTTTCGTAACCGGTGATTCACACCTGATTTACCCAACGGTGGATCCAAAAGTTGCCCTAATTCTTTGATGGTCGCTTCAGGGTGAGCAATCCGAGCATGAGCAACCTCTGTAAGTGCAGGCGGCAAATTTTCCAGCTCTTTCTTCTCTGCCAAATATTTAACTGCCGATATTACATCTTGTGCTGCCGACACTGATTTGTTTATATTTGCCGACTCAAAGTTGGATTGACGGTTTGCCAAGCCACGCATTTCACGCATTATTTTTGCATCTTCAAATTTTAAACGTGCCTTCATCGCTCCAATTAAGGTCAGAAAGTCCATGATTTCCTCTGCTTTAGATAAATAAAGGATATAGCGATTCTTCCGCGCAATGACACGCGCATCAAATCCGAAATTATTAAAAATATCTTTTAAGTCTTCAGCATGTTCCTGATACACACTAGAAATAGACAACTGATAATCGCCTTTTTCTGGATTATGCATCGAACCACTTGATAAAAAAGCCCCCCGCATATAATCTTCTTGTGCTTGTTGGTCATACTTCACTGACTCAGGAATACCTGAATCCAAAAACATCAGCGAATCCGACAGTTGCAGTTCATTGAGCAACTCATTAACTTTATCTTCAATAAAAACGGTGTACACTCTATTTTTGGAAAGTGTTGTTTTCTGATGCACCCGAATTTCAGCACGTATTTGATAAATTTCAAGGAGCATCTGATAGATATACTTTGCGGTAGCTGCATTTTCAGTAGACAAAGACAAGGTCAAACCTCCAGAAATACCCAGAGATCCATTCATGCGTATTAAAGCGAGTAAAGTTCCTCGACTTGCTTTTTGACTCGTGAGCTCTTTTTTTATTTCACTCGTAAAACTCATTCTTTTTTTCTCTCACAACGTGCACTGATACCCATGATTTCTGAAGCAATGGCATCACCATTATGGAAGGCTCCTCCATTAACCAACTGTAAGAAATCATTTGAAATAATGTTAACTTCTTCATCTTTGAGTGCTTTAAAGTCATGAACAACTTGGACCAAATACTCATCGAATTCATTTGAATTCATATACTCTTCTGGCACTTCCGCACTATTTACAAGTACGGTATCAATCACACGAGTGCCTAAATGTTCATGGATAACACGCACATGATCTGCATCACTAAAGTGCTCAGTTTCCCCGCGTTGTGTCATGATATTGCAGACATAAATGATACGAGCTTTTGTTTTAAGTAAGGCTTCACCAATTTCTGGGATGACGATATTTGGTAAGATTGAAGTAAAGAGGGAGCCAGGCCCTAAAACGATCGTATCTGCTTCCATTATAGATTGCACCACCTTTTTAGAGGCGCGTGGGCTCTGGCCTGTGTTTGTCTCCGTCAAATAAACATGATGAATCAAGCCATCATAATCAGCAATTTTACTTTCACCTTCAACTTCGTGCCCATCATTAAAAACAGCATGCAAGGTCAGTGCCACATCACTGGAAGGATAAACATTGCCACGCACGTGGAAAAATCGTGCTAAAGTTTGTACTGCTTGATAAGTTGAACCTTGCATCTCACCAATCGCAGCGATAATCAAGTTACCTAAGGGATGTCCAGCAAGTTCTCCATCGCTTGCATCAAAACGATATTGCAGAATATCTGCATAAAATTTGGGCATATCGCTCATGGCAATAAGAACATTCCGCAAGTCTCCTGGCGGAGCAATATTAATTGCTGAACGCAGGCGACCCGAAGAACCACCATCATCTGCTACTGTTACAATTGCGGAAAGATCAATATTTTCTTGTCGCAAAGACTTCAAAATGACGGGAATTCCAGTCCCGCCTCCTATAACTACTACTTTTGATTTGCTCATGATCGATTAACCGTTTCTTTCCGTCTATCCTTATCTCTGTGGCTAGTATTTAAATGCCAGTCTTCTTTAAGAAGTGCTTTGGATACGCGTTCAGCAAATGCGACAGAGCGGTGTTGCCCACCTGTACAGCCAAAAGCAATTGTCAATACAGATTTTCCTTCTTTTTGGTAAGCAGGAATAATCGGCAAGAGCATGTTCATTAAATTTTTATAAAATGCTTCAGAAGCTTCTTGATTCATGACATAGTTGAAGACTTCTTTATCTTGCCCTGTTTTATCACGAAGCTCTGGAATGTAGTGTGGATTTGGTAGAAAACGCACATCAAAGACTAAGTCTGCATCCATCGGCAAACCGTACTTAAAGCCAAAGGAAACAACTTCGATACGAAATGGAGCTTCTTTTGTTTCTGAAAAGCGCTCAAGAATACGAGCCCGCAAATTACGTGGTGTGAGCTCACTTGTATCGATTACAACTTCAGCCAAGGACTTCAAATCCGAGAGAATTTCGCGCTCTTGCGTAATCCCATCCAATACACGTCCATCAATAGCGAGCGGATGTGAGCGACGTGTTTCTTTATATCGTGCAACCAATTCAACATCACTTGCATCAAGGAATAAAAGTTTAAAATTCACTTCTGGTAGATTTGAGAGTTCTGCAACGATACCACGTAAACGGTCAAAGAAGATACGTGAGCGCATGTCAACAACCATTGCAACTTTGTTTATTTTACTGTCGGGTGTATTGAGAAGCTCAACAAATTTTTCAATTAAGTTAGGTGGCATATTGTCAACGGCAAAGTAGCCCATATCTTCAAAAGATTGAATGGCTACAGTTTTACCTGCACCTGACATCCCGGTAATAATGACAATATTCAGTTTGTTATCCATGTTTTTCTCCTCTTTCTTATTAAAGTATAAATAGGATCATTTTTTGTTTAAAGCATTGGACTAATGAGCCTTGCAAGCCCTTCTTTGAAGCGAATGCTTGTGCTTCGCTCTTCATATATCTCCATGGTCAATCGCTTGCTGACTTCAAGGTCTTTCTTAAAGTCTTCCCGTAATTTTTGCGAAATATCATAATCGTAAAGGACCATATTTCCCTCAAAACAAAGTTGGAGACTTCGATTGTCGAAGTTTGCTGATCCTACAGATGCATACTCCCCATCGATAATGAGGGTTTTAGAATGTACAAAGCCCTTCTCATAAGTATAAACCTTTGCTCCCATCTTAAGCAAGTCAGCTGCATAATAATAGGTCGCCCAATAAACCAATGGATGATCCGGTTTGTTAGGAATCATGAGCCGAACTTCCACCCCAGATAAAAGGGCTAATTTTAAAGATTCGTGCAGGGCATCATCGGGCACGTAATAGGGTGTTTGAATAATGATTTCACGTTCTGCACTGTTTATCATCTTCATATAGGTCATTTTTATTTGCGCTTTGACTTCGTCTGGACCAGAGGTCACAAACTGTGTAATGATCCGATCTTCTTCTAAGGCTGCTGGGAAGTACTCTTCTGCTTCTGATATTTCAAACTTATGCTGACTGTTCCAATCCATAATAAAGCGATTCTGCAACGAGTACACAACATCGCCTGTTAAACGGAGATGGGTATCTCGCCAGTAGCCAAATTTAGCCGTTTCTGTTGCATATTCGTCTCCCACATTGAAACCACCTGTGTAACCAATTTGACCATCGATAACGACAATCTTACGGTGTAGGCGATAATTTGTTCGCGGATTGATGAGGGATAAAATCAGTGGAAAGAAATAGGACACTTCTCCACCAGCTTTCGTCAATTCATCAAACTCACGCATTTTTGTTTTATTGCTTCCCCAAGCATCAATGAGTACTTTCACTTCAACACCACGTTTTACAGCTGCAGTAAGAGCATTCGTAAGTTCCCTTCCCAGATGATCCATCCGAAAAATGTAATACTCTAAATGGATGTGATGTTGGGCATTATGAATATCATCAAGCAGTGCATCAAACTTTGCACGACCATCTGTAAAGATTTTCACTCCGGTATTTGCTGAAATAACGGCTTTTTCTTCAACAAAAAGCATATGAATCAGCTGTGTGATACCATGATTTCTCGTTATTTTTTTTATAAATCCCTCTTCGTTATACACTCTCCAAGTACGTTTCAATTGCTCTTCAAATCCCACACGAAAGGCACGCTGCACCTTAAAAATGCGATAGTGTGCAATGCCACGACCAACTAAGATATATAAAATAAAGCCAAAGACAGGTAGAAGATTGACCACAAAGAGCCAAGCCCATGTTGTTGAGGTGCTTTTTCGCTCGCGAAAAATGATGGTCAATGATAAAAAGAAGTTTAGGACAAAAATAGATAGTTCAACAATGGCAAGAATCCCCAAAATAAAACTCCTTTTTCTAAAATTATTCTTATCTAATTATAGCAAATTAAGGACTGTTTCGCTTTTATTTTAGGTAATAATGCTTTTCGTAGAGTTTTTATTCAAAAAAAGTAAAAACGCCCGCTTCACCAACGGACGTTCTTACTTTTGTAAACATTTTATAGGAAAGTTTGCTCTTGGATAGAGAGCAATGTCTTTAAAATAATGCGCACGTAAAACGCTTTCATTCTTTCGACTTCTTTAGTATACAGGAATAAAAGGAACATGTCAAGAAATCTCTAAATTTTTTCAAATAAAAAAGCAGTGTGCTAAACGCTGCTTTTTACGAGTTCGATTTGGATATCTGCTACTTGATCAACAAAATACTGATCGTGCTCAATGACGAGCATGCTGGGCTTGCTGTTCTTTATCATTTGAATGATTTGCTCTTGATTAAAAACATCAAGATAGTTGAGCGGCTCATCCCAAAGATAAATGTGCGCTGGCTGACTTAAGGCGCGAGCGAGTTCGACTTTACGCTGCTGTCCTTGACTCATATTTTCGATTTTTTGCTCAAAAACTTTGCGCTCTACGCCTAACTTGCGCAAATTGTTGAGGAAAAGTTCTAATTCTAAGTTTTCTTCTTTAGCAAATTCATTTAGGAAACCTTTGTTATCGGCAAGCTGCCTTACTTCAGAAATGACCAAGTTATGAGCCAACTCAAATGAACCAGCATAACGTCCATTAAATTCTCCTGTGAGGACTTTCATTAGAGAAGATTTTCCTCGACCGTTTTCTCCTGTTAGGGCAATTACTTGGCCTTGCTCAAGTGTAAAAGACACAGGTTCAAAAAGAAGGTCTTCAAAGCCTACCGCTAAATTTTCCACTGTCAGTAAGCGTTTTTGATGGCTCTCTAAGACACTCATTTCCAAGCCAGGTACTTCTTCCCAATTTTTTAGAAGAAGTTCCTTGTCAGCAATATCCTCTTTCATGCGCTTTTCGAGATTTTTAGACTTTTGCATCATATTTGCTGCTTTTCGTCCAATAAAACCTTTATCAACACGTTTGGTTTCTGAATCAAAGCCTCGTTTCTTACGGGATTTTGTCGCTTCTAAATTGCGTGACCACGCTTCTTTTTCACGCGCTGTTTGCTTCAATCTACCGATTTCTTTCTTGAGTTTATCGTCTTGCGCCTTTTCCGTTAGATCGCGCAAACGTTTTTCCTCCTCGTAGACAGCAAAATTACCTGCGTACACTTGTAAATCCGCACGTTCTATAGCCATTGTATGATCCGTTGTTTTATTAAGAAATTGACGATCATGTGAGATTAAAATATATCCTTTCTTTTCTGCCAAATAGGCAGCAATTTTCTCACGTGATGCCTTGTCAAGATGGTTGGTTGGTTCATCTATGAGCGGATAATTGTGCTCATCCAAGAATAGAACTGCTAGCAGCATCTTTGTCTGCTCTCCACCAGAAAGACTATTGAAAGGACGCCATAAAGTGTCTAAGTCAACACCCATTAATGTTAATTCACGTTCTAGCTTCCACTGCTCAAAGTCAGCTAATTCCTGCAAGACAAATAAGGTCAGCTGCTCTTTATCATTAATCGTCTGAGGAAAATACACAAAGCTCTTATTTGTCTTTATGTCAATGTGTGCTTCCACTTCTCCGAGAAGGATTTTTAAAAGTGTAGTTTTCCCCCTCCCGTTACGGCCAACTAATCCCAGCTTCCATTGATCATCAATATTAATACTTACATTATCAAAAATAAGCTGATCGGTATAGCCAAATGTTAAATGATTTATTTTAATGTTCGACATTTTTCTCCTCTTCTAAAAGCTTATATGCTTTTTAAACCACACTGTTCTCATTTTTAGCTAAAACCTATCGTATAATGCTGCGAACTTGTGTGGGCTTTTGTTGCATGTTTAAGGCCTTTTGCCTGTATTTTCTTACCTGTTTGAACAGGTATTTTTTTCTGTGCTGCTTTAATTTTCTCTAATCGAGCTTGCATCTCTTTCTGTTTTTTATTCAAAATAAAAACTCCTTTTCTCTATTTTCGCATCCACAAAAATAGAGAAAAGGAGTTCAAAATAAGCCCAAAAAGGTCTTTATTTTTGAAAGTCTATTTCTATAAATCATGAATGCGAAAAAACATCTGCGGTCTTTCTTGCAGAACCGCTTTTAACGTTTTTTCAATTTTCATGACTTATAATTTCAATAGACCTTACCTCGCTTTTATTATTAAGATAAGTTTATCAAAACAAAAAAATACTGTCAAGAAAAATACTTGACAGTTTATTGTTTCATTTATTTATTCTTCTTTTTTACGATAGCTTAAAAGGCTAAGAAGGCAGACGACTAAGGCAAATACAGAAATTCCCCACGGGTTTGAAATCACAACATTGTAGCCCACAATAAGCAGTACAATTAAAGTAAGGATGGAAGCCGTCTTGACAAACCAACCACCAAGTCCTGTTTTAAAATAGAAAATAATCGCCGCAATCAAAAGCATCATCCATACAATAAGAATCGTATAAGAGATTGATCCTGCAAGATAGACAAAAAGATTATCGCCAAAAATAAAGGAGAGAATAGCTCCGATAAAGAGCATGCCTGAGCAAAAGATAATTGCTGCGACAGGGATTTGTTTCTTCGAGAGTCTACCTAGCGTTTGTCCGATTGGACCCTTCGCATCTTTGGCCCGTGAATAAACCGAACGTGATGTGGCATAAATAGCCGAGTTAATAACAGAAAAGAGAGCTAAAATAATAACAAAGTTAACAATCAAAGCTGCCCCTGGAATCCCAAGTTTTTCAAAAATTAAGACAAACGGGCTTTCTTTTGTTGTACTCAAAAACTTCCATGAGTAGAGCTCCACAAAGATAAACATTGGAATAACATAGAAAGAGAAAATACGGATAATAACTCCTCGAATCGCTCTTGGTATAGCTTTCTTAGGATTTTCTACTTCTGCAACCGTCAAGGCGATAAGTTCTGACCCACCATAAGAATAAAGAACGATAAGCATGGAATTAAACACTCCCTGCATGCCATTAGGCATAAATCCGCCATAAGTGTTCATTCTTCCAAGTCCGTCACTAAGGCCGAGGTGGAAAACTTGAGTTGCGACTAAATAAAGTCCCACAACAATCAAAATAAGAATGACAATAATTTTTGTCCAAGCCAGCCAATACTCTGTTTCCGCAAAGACACGTACTGAATAAAGATTTAGCCCCAAGGTAATAATAGCTACTATAAGTACAAAAATCCACGATGGAATTTGGGGGAGCCAAACTCCTAAAAATTGAGCAATGGCCGCTGATTCTGCTACCATAACAGCCATCCATAAGGACCAATAAACCCAGTCTGTAAAGTGGGCAAATCTTTTTCCCACATAAGGGGAGATGAGCCCTGCTAAACCAACAGTGTTCTCTTTTTGATGAATGATTATTTGGCCAACACCATGCATCACGACATATAAAATTACGCCAGCTAAAAGATAAGCAATCATTACCGCTGGACCAGCGGCTTGGATGGCGTTACTGGAACCAGCAAATAAGCCCGCTCCAATGGCGCCACCAAGTGATAGCATAATCACATGTCTCGTCTTCATTGAAGACTTCAGTTCTTGATTAGAATTTTCCAAGTAAAATCCCTCATTTCTATTTTTTTTGCTTCTTTAGTTTTTTATAAAAAAGGTAAAGCCCTGCTTGGATCACGATAGATTAACTTTAATGGTTTAACAAAAACTAAAGAGCGGTTAAATTCAAAAAGAAAAAGCCGGGTAATTTACCCGGCTTTTTATCACGGGCACAGATACTTTTTGAGAATACTCAAAAGTTGTATCTATGCCAAGCATAAACACAACTTATCTGCGCCAAAAGAAATAGACTGTCAATGGAAGTGTTTTGCTCATGTGATTTTCTCCTTTATGAATTTAAAACTTATTATACGTAAAAATATTTTAAATTGCAAGAATTTATACAGAATTATGTGAAAATTTATGAAATTCCAGTTTTTCTCCTCAATTTATCTTCCAAATCGGAAAAGCATATCGCTTGACATGGAACGCGTTTCATAAATTACAATGAAAGCATCAAAAAAACATAAAGGAGATTTAACGATGATTAAACACATTTTTACAGACATGGATGGGACACTTCTCGACACACGTGGCAGCCTTTCTGATACAAATCGCTGGTCAGTCTGCCTGAGTGATATCCCCGTTAGCCTTGTTTCCGCACGAAGCCCGATTGAGATGGGCCCTATATTGAATAAACTTCAGCTAAAGACACCACAGATCGCTTTCAACGGAAATCTAACTTTTACTCAAAATGAATTTGGGATTCAAGTGATTGAAAAGCACACCTTACCGGCTGATATTGTTTCCGCTCTTTTGGATTACTTCTCTTCAAACTTTCCAAACGTAAGCCTCAGCTGGTACAGCTTGGCACATTGGTACATTAAGAAACAGGACAAGGGAGTTTTCTTCCAAAAAGCCCTTACTGGAGCTGAACCACGTATTAAAGCATTTGACGGACAATCTGAAATCTACAAAATTATGCTGATGTCTTTCAACCCTGAAGAAATGCTACAAATTGAGCAAGTTTTGAAAGAGCTGGATATTCCTGATATCCATGTAACTCGTTCCACAGTACATACTTTAGAGATTACATCTGCTGAAAAAACTAAGGCTGATGCTGCGGAAGCTATTTTGGAAGAAAAGGAAATTAACTTTGAGGAAATTGCTGCAATCGGTGATGGACATAACGATATTCCGCTCTTGAAGGTTGCCGGTCTTCCTATCGCAGTAGATAATGCTAGCGAAGAAGTGAAAGCCCATGTTAAAATAGTGGTAGCTAAAAATACAGATCACGGTGTAACTGAGGCGCTCTCAGCTATTCGTGAAATCAACGAACAGGTAACCTTATGACATCTCTTTCTGATATTGCCAAACTTACTGGATACTCCAAAGCCACCGTTTCTCGTGTGCTTTCTGGTAATGGCTATGCCTCTCAACACACGCGTGAAGAAATCTTGAAAACTGCTGCCGAATTAGACTATGCGACAAATGCGATTGCTCAAGAATTGGCATATGGAGCTACACATAATATCGGTGTTGTACTTCCTTATATCAAGTCACCCTTTTTCAGCAAAATTTTAGAAGGAATCCTTGAGAAAAGCTTTGAAACAGGATATAAAATCATTATTCTCCCCTCAAACTATAATCAGGATTTAGAAATTGAATATCTAGAAAAATTACGTAAAAAGGCCTTTGAAGCCATCATTTTCACTTCACGTCAAGTACCTGAAGAGACGATTCTTAAATATCAGAAATATGGTCCTATCGTGCTCTGCTACAAACCTGAAAATTCAGGGATTCCAGCAACCTATGCAAATCGAATCCCTGCTTATCGTGAAGCCTTTGAATGGCTCAAGGAGCAACACTGTTCAAATATTGGCTTTCTCTTATCCAGAGGTAAAAGTCCAACAATCTCAACTACTCTACAGGCTTACAAGGATGTTTACCAACTTGAAGCAAGACCAGAGCAGATCAAATCAGGCCTTATCTCATCTGAGGATGCTTATCGCTTTGCTCCACAATTGACACAATTTGACGGAATTTTTGCTAATTCCGACGAAATTGCGGCCAATGTCTGGCGTTGGTTTGAAGAGCAAGGACTTCCTAAACCGATTATTGTAGGACAAGAACGTTTGCTTGCTGGACAATTGCTCAAATTACCCACCATTGACAACCATTGCCGTCAAGTCGGGCGGATGGCTTTTGAGCAGGCTGTTTCAAAAGCAAATAAACAGACCTCTGTTAACTCTGAGTTTATCCTTAAACGTTAACTGAGGCATGACATAAAAATCCCAAGAAATTTATCTTGGGATTTTTTTACAGTCCTTTCTTGCCGATGAAAGGGAAAAATTTAGGGGTGACTTGTGCATATGCTTGAAAATCTTTGCGCGCTTTGTATTTCCTTTCAAGTAATGGGACTCCAGAAACAAATAAGAGTAAACCAGTGATTAAAAGTGGACTCACGATCAACCAAAGATCAGAAATGTCTGTAAAAGTGATCAAGAAGATGCCCCACCAACATGCAGCTTCTCCAAAATAATTCGGATGTCGTGTCACTGACCACAAGCCGCTGGTCAATAATTTTCCTTTGTTTTCTTTATTCTTCTTAAACTGTTCCAGTTGCCAATCACCTATTACTTCAAAAACAAAACCTATCAGCCAAACCACTACTCCAAGAATTTGCCACCAGAAAATTTGACTTTCCGGGCGGTGATTGCTTTGCATGATTGGCAACGCAATAATAAAAAGTAAAAGGTACTGAACCATAAAGACGGAGAAAAAAGCCTTTAGTTTTGGCGCGTGACTCCCCCATCTGCGGCGCATGTTTGTATAGCGATAATCTTCGGGTTTGTTCCAATTGCGTCGGGCTAAATGAACGAATAACCTCACACCCCAAAGCCCAACCAAAACCAAAATTGCTCTATTTTGCATGGTTATTTGAGTATTGAAGAAATAGCTTAAACACGCTGTTAAAACAAAACCTCCGCCCCATGCTATATCGATTAATCCGTAGTTTTTCTTCTGGTCTGCTACTTTAAACCAGCAAATAAAATAAACAAGCAAAACCCCTAAAACTATTCCATAAATCATAACTGCTCCTTTGTAATTCCAGCGACAGCGATACTTCCCGCTCCCGCAGAGATAGCAATGGCAGATGAACTCTCAATCACCTTATAATCATTGCCTGTTTTTTCTTTTAATATTTTCTGCCAATCCTCTATATCACCTTGGGCCAAGACATGAGTCAGAGCAATATCTTCAATCTGTCCACTTTTTGCTAAGGATTGGATTTTTTTGAGTATTTTTTTCATACTTTGCTTCTGACTTAAGGAAGCACCGATGAGTTTCCCATTGCCCGTTTTGTCTAGACTAATTATTGGATGAAGTGAGAGTTTTTGAGCTATTGCTCCCAAAGACTGAGGAATTCTTCCTGACTGTATCATCGGAGATAAGTCAGCTACTGCCACATAGATGAAGATTCTTTCACGTAGCTGCTGGATTTCTTGCACAAGCTGTCGGATAGGAACTTTCCTCTCCGCAAGTTGGGCTGCCCGTTGTACAAGTAAACCTTGAGCAACAGAGTTTAATCGTGAATCAATGAGATGAATCCAGTTTTTCGAATAATTTTTTTCTTTGATACGTTGCTCAATCAACTGATATGTGCCACTAAGTTGTGACGCTACCGTGATAACAAGCACATGTTCATACTTACCTTCCAAAAAAGAGAAAAGCGCATCAATCGTTTGGATGCTTGGCTGTGAAGTACCCATCTTAAGATTTTCATCTGCTTTTTCTTTGATGAGTTGTGCATTAATTGTCAACTTGTCTAGAAAATTTTGGTCTCCCACAGTGACATTTACAGGTAAAACATGCACTTGATGTGCAAGCACAAATTCTTGAGGTAAATCAGCAATAGAATCTGTAACAATCGCTATTGGAGCTAACATTTGTTGAGAAATTTCGTACTGTAGGCGCATATCGTCTACTTTTTGGTAGATAATTTGTCCGTATTTTTCTAGCTTTGCCAAGACCTTTTGAGGCTCATTAGTGTGCATATGGATTTTTAACTGTTTAGCATTTCCTGCAGTAACCATTGAATCGCCCTTTTCTTGCAGTACTTCTCGTAATTGAAGTTCAGAGATTTGGGGTGCTTTGATGATAAATTCGGAACAGTATCTGTAACGCGGTGCTTCAGCTATGATATGATTTACCGAAAGTTCTTTAACCCTCTCTAGACCGTCATCTGCCTCTTCATCCCCAACTTTTAAAACTCTACCACAGTAAAAGTCTGTAAAACCAAGGATGAAATAATAAAAACCTTTCGCCCCTGCATCTACCAACTTATTTTTCCGTAACAAAGACATTTGAAATTGCGTAGCATTTAGTGCTTCTTGTGCTTCTGCTTTTGCTTCTAACAATGCCTCTTCAAAGGAGTGATTCAATCTATAATTTTTTTCCAGTGTAATAGACCAGGCACGCATTACTGTTAAAATAGTCCCTTCCTTAGGATCTATTAACGAACTATAAGCTTTGTTTACAGCTTGTTCTAAAGCTTCCACAAAACTTTCAAAATTCGTTTCTGCTTTCTGGTAGTTCTCAGCCACAGCACTTAAATATTGGGCAAAAATGATTCCTGAATTTCCTCGAGCACCAATAAGTGCAGCTGCTGATATCTCATCTAAAAGAATATCCATAGGATAATTTTTCATCGGCACATTGTCAATAATAGCTTGCATTAATGAGGCAAGATTACTACCTGTATCTCCATCTGCCACAGGGAAAACATTTATTTTATTCAGCTCTTCTTTCTGAAGGATTACTTTTTCTGCCCCAGCTCTAAAACTCTGTAACAAGCGATAATTTTCATTTTTTTCTCCCACTTCTTTCTCCTTCTAAAGCTGTGTAGCAATTATATAAGTGAGTGTTGCACTAAGGGAAGTCACAAAACTCCCCCAAATAATATCAACAATTGTAATTTTCAATGGCCAATCGCTCAATGTCGCAAGATTTGTCAAATCATATGTGGCATAACATACTGCTCCAAAAAAAGCTCCGGCTAAAAGAACATAAGAAAGGCTTTCTTTTTCTTGTCCAGGTATCAAAACAAAAAATACAAGTGCAGCCACATAAATAAGATAAAAAATGACGGCAGGCAAAAGTTTGATTTGCCCCATCAGATGGCCAATATATGGTTGATAAAATTTTTTATTTGCAAAGATTAACCATAAACTATCTAAAATAAGGAAAATTACTGCATTGATTAAAAACAACTTTAAAAATTGAAACATCTTATACCCCTTTTCCACTTCGTATCCTACTTGGCAACCGATTTCATTTCATTAATTTTAACACTTCTCTTTTAAATTAGCGAAAAACTTAACTCAAATCTTTCAATTCAGAAAATTTTCATTTCTTAAATGAATCGGAGAAGTTAAATCGTCAAAATATTGATATAATAATAAGAATAGGAGTTAAAAAATGGAGAAGATAAATGAAAAAAATAATTGAAATTCCGGATGAAGTTGCGGATAAATTTGAGCAACAAAACTATAAAATGTCAGTCGAGCAAAATCAGATTGTCTTAAAAAGTGACGTTGATCAGCTTGATGCACAAAATTTTTCGTTACACTATATGCTTATTCCCAGTTTATTAAGTTTAGTTATCTCGCTACTTACTTTCTTTTTAAGTGGTCATTCTCAGATTAATTTTACGGGCGGGCGGTATCATTCTGTCGCTGGAATTAGCATGCTGTGTGCGACAATTATTGGCTTTGCAACCTTCCTTTGGGTTTATGCCAAGCAAAATACCTCACCACAAAAACGCATGCTTAGCCGTATAAGAGAACTTGTCACAATCAGCCTTGCCTATACCTTGATTGTTTTTGCGGTTCAAGCATTAATTTGGTACATTTTGGGGATGACCTTTGTCGGAGTAACTCTCGATCGCTTCACAGCTTCTTTTGTAGCTGCTCTCTTTTCAGCTATTGTTTTTTACTTTTTGATTTTTTTTGCAGCCTCTGTTAAAATTTCTCATCTGATTATCTTATTGTTTATTACCTTTATTGGTGGTATTTTCCTTTCCATGGCCACTAATGGTCAAAATGGCTGGTGGCAATACAACTTTAGCTTTTTAGGAACAGGTGAAGCTAAAAATCAGTGGCAATTTAATTTTACGATGATTTTTTCTGCTTTGATGCTATTAACGATCACTGATTATTTATTTATGGATTTTCAAAAAAGCGACTTGTACAATTTCAAAGTCAAAATTGTTCAAGCTTTCTACTATGTCATTGCTCTGTTTATTGCTGGTGTAGGTATTTTCCCCGCTCAATCATGGACAATGACCTTTCACAATGCCTCTGCGTATGGTATTGTTTTGTGCATTATTATCTTGATAGTATTAAGTAAATATCTGTTACCCCAAATTTCGAAAGAATTTCTCAGCATGTCAGCTATTGTTTTCGTCGCTCTTGTTACTTCAGCAATTTTATTTCTGAAAGTTCATTATCTGTCTCTGACGGTTTTCGAGATTATTGCCTTTGCAATTTCCTTTACATGGTTGGTTCTGATGATTAATGCTCTCCAAAAAATGCTTCATGAGTCGAGTATCTATCAAGTCAAAGTTGTCCAACTAAAGGAAGAGGTTTAATAAAAAAAAATAAGGAGAAAATCTCCTTATTTTTTTATTTTACACGTGGTTCATCATCATCGCTGACTTTGTCTTTCACTTGATCAACTTTTTCTGAAGTAAATCGTCCTGTTGATTTTGCTGCATCGCCTACTTTATCTTGAAGGCTTTGTTCATCTTGTTTTTGTTGTTCTTTCGTTTTAACATCGATAACATCTACGTTAACTTCTACAACTTCAAGGTCTGTCATGCCTTTAACTTCTTTTGAAACAACTTCTTTTATATTTTTATAAATGTCAGGAACATATTTCTTATATTCAGCTACGATTTTAAGATCAACCGCAACTTGTTGTTTACCAACTTCGACACCTACACCAGAAGTTACATCGTCCGTGTTTACGAGTTTTCCTGTGAGATTAGACAGGAAGCCACCATCAACTGCAAGCAAGCCGTCTACTTTTTCCAAGGCAAGTCCTACGATTTTTTGAATCACTTTATCTTCATAAGTTAAAGTTCCACTTACTGCATCAACTGAGTTATCAAAAGTTTTTTTGTTTTCTTGTACCATAGCTTCTCCTTTTTATTTATAAATTATTTAATTATTTTTTACCTATTTTATCAATATATCCTGTACGTTCGAGATAGAAACCAATATAACTACCAAGCGCGATGAGTAAAAACAGTAAGAGCATCTTCCAAAAACCAATTGTAAAGATACAGATAGCGATGATTGCTCCAATTGCCCCACCTATAATTGGATATTGATATTCTTCTAAAAGATTCATCTAACCTCCAATCATAACACACGTGAACTGCTTTTACTCTTTGGTGTTACAGCGTTCACTTTTATTTTCAAACTTAAGTGATGATTTACCCCGAGAAACTCTTTCAAGCCCTTACGAATTTCTTCTTCAATAAGCAAAGCCTTTTCTGAAATTTGCACACGAGGTATAATCTCACCTTTAATCGCAATTTTAATCTTATTTTTACCTAGCAAAGTATCGATTTTCGGGTCTTTAATATAACCATTTTCTCTGAGCGTTTCTCGCACAAAGCCTTCAATCGCAGATTTTTTAAGAAGCAGTTCTCCTCTACCCTCTCCTAAGACAAAGCCGGTATATCTTCTTGGATAGAAGATAATGACAAGTAAAAGAATGAGTAAGAGAATTCCTAAAATACCTGTTGCAAACAAGAAATATGTAGGCAAGTAGGGTCCAATATAAGGAACCTGCGCCATATCTGTAATTGGTTGGACTATATTAAATTTCCCGAGTGTGTAAAGAAACAGTGGTAGGATGATTGTAATAAGAAATAAATCAACTAAAATTAGAATAAATTTTTTTCCTTTTGACACATTTCCTCCTCCCGTTTTACTGCAGCTACTGTTTAATCGCCCATTTTACTTAAGAAGAAAGAAACAACAGCTACCACGATAACGGCACCGATAATGGAAGGTATAAGCGCCATACCAGCTAAACTAGGGCCCCATGATCCCAGTAAAGCTTGACCAACAGCAGAACCCACGAGACCCGCTAAGATATTAGCAATCCATCCCATAGACTTCCCTTTGCTTGTGATTGCACCCGCAATCACCCCGATAATTGCACCAACGATTAATGACCAAATCATAAAGCACCTCTTTCTTTCTATTTATTATTTTTTCTATATAATAATTCTAACAAAGTTAAAAAACGCTTACAAATTATTCGACTTATCTTTTTTAGATGAGAGTTTTTTCTTCATTAACTTTTAATTTATAGATAATTAATCAGGTTTTTGAGAGACAATATGTTATACTGGAAGAAAGAAAAGGAATTTTAAGGAGTCTTACATATGAAAAAATTTAAATTATCATTACTTTTAGTTAGTTCATTAGCTGCTGTCTTGCTACTGACAGCTTGCAGCAATACAACTAGCGCAAAGAAAGACACATCTTCTGAACCTTCTAGCTCTGTTAAAAGCTCAAGTGAAAGTACAAGTAAAGCCAGCAGTTCAGAAACAACAACTACAACATCTGAGAGCTCAGATGCCAGTTCAACTTCAGATTCCACAACAGCTACTTCTGAAGCCCCAGCTACATCTGAACAACCGTCTGAGCCTGCAACATCAGAAAGTTCCGATCAAGGCTGGGTCGATAACTCAAATAATCCAGTAGAAAATAACGGTGCAGGTGGTCATAGTCCTCAGGCTGACCCTAATGCAACACCATCTAGCTCTGAAACAACTCCCAACGGACGTGCTTGGGTCTTGGTTTATGTAGATAAATCAGGCAACAAGCATGAGTCAACAGTTTCAACATCATACAAGGAACTTCAAGACAAAGCGAATGCTCTCCTCGCTTCAGGTGAAGCAACATCTTATTACTTCATTCAAAAATAAGGATAAAAGTAAAAAAATAAGGATAAAAGTAAAAAAATAAGCCATTTAGCTCTAGTCTAATGGCTTTTTTTATGTAAATTTTATCTACAAGCTCTGTTTCATAATTGCTTCAATCACCTTAAGCACACGTTCTGTCGCTTTGCCATCACAATAGTTGTAGGTTTTCTTGAAAAAGAGAGCTCTTTCCTTTTGGTAGGATGTGCTATCCGTTGCCTGGAGCGCTTGGATAAGTTCACCTTCATTAAAAGTAACCTCTCCTGGAAATTCTTGCAAGTAATCGATTGTTAAACCTGGTTTTTTAGAGTAGCTTTTAAAGTCGGGCACATAAGCGATGATGGGTTTATCAAAGACCATCCAATCCACTGCAATAGCCGAATAATCGGTTATCAAAACATCCGTGACGCAGAAAATCGAGGAGATCGGTTCTTCTTCGATGAAAAGGACATGAGGATTATTCTCATAAGCCGAACCCGAAATAAGTGGATGCGCCTTGTAGATAATGACATAATCTTCACCCAAGGCTTGGTGCACGCGCGCCAAATCAATCTTGGCTTCTTTAAAATATGTACTGATCCGTCCACGAAATGTTGGGGCATAAGTAATGACTTTTTTATTAGCCAAAACAGGATACTTTTCAAGAAGTCGTACTTTGGTGTCTTGAACAAAATGGTCATCGAAGATTTTGTCATTGTTAGGAATACCTGTAACAAGGACATTTTCTTCAGGAAGATTGAAAGCTTGGGCATATACTCCTTTGTAAAAGTCGGAGTTGGCGATAGTATAATCGTAGTTTTTAATTTCGTAATCCCTTTGGACACAGTTGCCAAAGTTTTTTAGAGCTGCAGTGGCGTGCCAAATCTCTAGGACTTTGACTTCTTTACGATGGGGAAACTTGGAAATGACAAAGTTGTTATAGTCAATGATCACCAGTTTTGAACTTTGAAGAGCGAAAAGTTGCTGGATACAAGCCAGTCCATACTGAAGTTGTCCTAGGAAAGTGGGCTGGAACTTGAAAAGTAGAGTTTTTATCTCGTATTCTTGCTTTGCGCTTAACTCATCATGCAGAATTTTGAAATCCTTGGATAGGTTATCATGCTCAAGTGAAATGAAAGTGACACGGTTTTGATGCACACGACAGAGAAAAGTGAAGGGATAGAAGAGTGCCAAAATGAAGGTTAACACGATGGATTTAAGTTTCATTAAGAGCTTCTCCTTCCTCTAGAAATTCTTTTCATTCCTGCCTATTTATTTTGTTAACTGCTCTTGAAGTAAATCGTGAATGCGGGTACGTTCTTCTTCTGACACAACTTGGAAACTTAAGTTATTGAGCATTTGTCCTTGCCCTTGCACAGACTCATGCACGACATTTCCAAAGGCCTGATTGTAGTTCAGTATAATCTTTTGAATCTGACTCCAAGTCACGTCCGTCTTGACATTACCACCCAAAGCCTCAAAAATCCCTTGATATGCTGTCAAACTTTGTGGCGACTTCATTTTTGTGAGAATAGCTGCAATGACTTTTTGTTGACGTTCATCTCTTCCATAAGTTCCTCTGACATCATCATGGCGCATACGTGTGAAGGCAAGAGCTTGCTTGCCGTTCAAGTTATTTGCACCTTCGTGAAATTCCATATCGCCCACAGTAAAAGCAAAATCAGAGTTGACTGTTACACCCCCCAGTGCATCAACTAAATGTTCAATGCCACTAAAATTCATGGTTATATAATGGTCAATTTCGAGATGAAGCAATTGATTGACTGCTGCGATTGAGGCAGCTGCGCCGCCTTGGGCAAAGACCGCATTAATCTTGTTAACGGCTGTAATTGAGCCATCCTCTGCCTCGATAAAAGTATCTCGTGGAATGGAAACCATGGTTGTTTGATTAGTTTGTGGGTTCAGCGTGACCACCATTAAGCTATCTGTTCTCCCGGACAAATCCTCATCACGTGAATCAAGTCCCATGATAAGAAAGGACAGCGGTCGACTTTCACTGATGGCTTGACTCGCTTCGGCTTGATCCTTGGAGCTTTCAAGTGGTGCATAAGTCTTATCAACATTTACTCTGGCCGTCTGGTAAAACACAGCAGCGAGAGCCGTTCCTGTCACTAGGAAAAGCCCTAGAATAATAAGAATCGCATTTCTCACAGGGTGCTTTTTCTTTGTCTTTTTCCTGCTTCTGTTCATCGTCATGTTTTCTCCTCTTTCTTTTTATGGCTCCTGTGAGCTCGAAAAAATCAACTTTCCTTGCACTCCTTAAAAATTTTTTCGATAATTTTTAGGCTACTTGAACCTTTTACCCACGGGTTAAAACGTTGGTTAAAGTCCGCTAAACGGGCATAATCAAAGTTGTTTTCTAAAAGTGCCGCAAGCAACTCTTTTTCAGTTTGTATCGGCTCACTCGGTAAATCTTTGTGTACATCCAAGTAAAATCCGCGCACATGCTGGCTGTAAAGCTCCAAATCATACATATAGAAATAAATCGGACGCTTCAAGATAGCATAATCAAAGAAAACCGATGAATAATCCGTCACCAGCACATCGGCCATAAGGTATGCTTCATGAATATCTAAAGTCGCTGGCAATGGATAGATGAAATCCTTCAACTCCTCGTCAATCCTGATGTGATTGGAAATCAAATAATGCGGCTTAAACAGGACCACATACTGCTCACCAAGCACTGCTTTCCAGTGTGCAAAGTCAAGCTGGAGCCGCATATGATATCCATCCAAACCATATGCATCATCACGCCACGTCGGAGCATAAAGGATGACTTTTTTATCTAAAGGAAGATGATAACGCGCTTTGAGTTGTTCTATCTGTTCTGGCTTTGGTTGATACAGTATATCTGTCCGCGGATAAGGCATTTGAATAATCTTATCTGGCGGGAACTGGAAAGCACTGGCGAATTTTTCAACAGTAAAAGGTGATGAAGCAATTAACCAATCCCAGTGTCTGCTGTCTTCTGCATAAGATTTCACCATTTGCTTGTGGGTCAAGTAAGCACGATAACGCTTGCCCGTATCCTCAATGTCATGCGCCAAACGCTTCAGCGGTGTCCCATGCCAAGTCTGTAAATAAACCTGATCTTCTGCCTTGTAATAATAAGGCGCCATCTTGGCGTTAAAGACCCAGTACTTTGCTTTGGTCAGCGCTTTGTAATAAGCCAAGCTGTTAAATCTTACCACCTCAGCTCCTGCGACCGGACGCGGCTTCTTTAAAGCCCAAACCAGCTGGTAGTCTGCATAAGCCGGATCAGCACGCATAGCTTCAAAGATAGCCCCTGGACTGTCTCCCGTTGATTTACCGTTATAGCTGGCAAAAAGAATCATCTTGGCTTCACGCTTGATAAAAAGAGGCAATACACGCAAAAATACAGAAAGCAAGGCTTTCAAGATTAACCGTCTTAAATTCCCCAAAAAACTTACTGCTGTCATCTTGCTCCTTTTACTTTTCATTACTTCTTGCTTAAACTTCTAAGTACCTGCCGCAAACTGATATTACTGGAAAAATTTCCCGAAAGCTCCGTCATGATCTCCTGAAAGAGCGAAATATCATCAACCTGACGAAGCGCTTTGAGCAAGACATTAATGTCCGCATCAGGTTTTCCTAAAATGTGTGCCACATGAGCCAGCGCTCCCTGACTGACCTTTATCAGATTTGCCTTTTGAGGTAAAAACTCTACCTGAACAAATCTTTTTCTCTGAAAAAAGTAAATATCATCCTCAACCTTGAGATAGAGCTTCTGCGACTTCTTATCTTTAGGATAGTTGTGAGGTTGTGCTTTAAAGAGTTGCTCCATCTCCTGTAATAATCGCAAAAATTTTACAGGCTGAGCTGCCAGTTTGAATTTTGAAAGTAGGTCTTTGATGTCCTTCATTTACTTCCACTATCCATATTGGAAATGTACATCTTCCCTAAATCCTGCTTAATACTTGAAGAGGAAGTTTTGCCACGTGGAAAGTACATGATTTTCAGCTCAGGAAACTGTTCTTTCAAGAAGTCAAACTTCCCTTGCCAATCATCACCCATAGCAAAAATATCCACCTCAAACATGTCGATATAGAGAACCTTGTCCTCCCAAGACTGTTCCGGAACCACAAGATCCACATAGCGGACAGACTCCAAAATATACTTGCGTGTCGCATATTCCTGATAAGCTTTCTTCCCTTTTTGGGCATTAAATTCGTCTGTCGAAAGCATGACGATCAGTTTATCGCCAAGGTTCTTGGCATTGCGCAACATGTCCACATGACTTTCGTGGAGGATGTCGAAGGTGCCTGCGACTAAAATCTTTTTCACGTTAGACATTCCCAGCCTCCTTATAAATATTTTTAATTACCTCCATTTTATTTTTATAATTATTACTTTCAAGCAATAAGTTATTAATAAATGTTGTTTGTTCCGCAATAGTTTCAGGATAAACCTCTCCTTCTTCATCTATTGCATTATCCAACACGTCAATGATATTGATGTTCTCATTTTTCAACTGCCCATACATATCGTAATTAAACGGAATAACCGGGCTACCAATCACCATTTTTTTATAACGGAATTCTTGTTTATCTAGTTTAAGTAAATCACTCAGAAGTGAGTCTTTTCTTAACCCCTTTAAAAAATAATTATCTTGTAATAAACTTTTTCGATCTAATATAGAGATAATGGGTTCGATACTTAAAGACTTATAATCACCTAACATCGAATGATAGAACGCCCCTGTCCCGCCTTTGTTTGCACCATAAAGGACAACATCTTCTTTATTGATATCATAGCGTTCAATGACAGCTTTGATGGCACCTTGAACATCATCTTCAAAATGAGGATAATTGTCCGTGTTGATATAATGACTACCATGAGAAAGATTTAAATCCATGATTCTCATAACTATCGTGTTTTTTAAAACAACATTTTGAAGTGTTGGATAATTTTTGGTAAAGCAACGTACTCCAATGTTAGGATTATAATAATTTTTAACATCATTTCCCGAAAAAACAACAACTAAGCGTAAAGGAGCCACTAAATTTTTTCTTTTATGAGGCGGTTCTTCAACGGTATAAAACAAATCACCAAATGAAATTAAATCTTTACGTTTCCAAATTTGCGCAATTAACTTACGCTTAATAAAGTAAGATTTTGTTCCTTGATGAAAATAAAACATAAAATCATTGGTCATCAAGTCCTTGTAGAGATTATAAAAAATCTCGTTTTCTTTACTCAAGGCAATAATATTTTTTGAATTTTTCAAATCAACAATAATGCGTTCGTAGTTATAATCTCGAATTTTCTTTTTATATGTTACTCTTAAAATTTTTTCTTCATTTTTCATTAATCATAGTCCTATCTCTTTTAAAATATCATTGGCTGAGTGCATACTATCTTTATTCAACAGCTCTTTAACAATAAGCGAATTATACTCATATTTTTCCTCTTCACCGGATGACAGAATATTTTCAACCAGTTCCTCAGTTGTGTAATTCTCCCCCTTCAATTTCAGAAGTGACTCAGAATCAAAATACATTCCTATCTGATGTGTATATTCTTCAACATCTTCTTGTAAAAGAATAATTTTCTTTTGTAGATGGGCATAATCAAATACCGCTGATGAGTAATCTGATATTAAAATATTACTTAGTAAGTATAATTCCTGAATGTCAACAAGTTCATTATAGAAACAGTGGATACGTGCATCCAGATTTGAATATGCTCTCCTTAATTGTGCTTCATGTGGATGAAGTTTAACAATAATTTCATAGTTTTCTGGGAGTTGATTAATGACTTCTTTTAAATCAATGGAAGTTACCTCACTTCGTTCATTCTTTCTCCATGTCGGACAAAACAGAATATATTTTTTTCCTTCAATCAAGGGGCGATTAAAATATTTTAAGTGCACTTTTTTCAACTCATTTTGGTTCTCCTTATTTTTTATCAAATACCCATTTTTCGGTGCTCCCAATGATAAAACCTTTAATTTTGAGTTTTTATTAAGAAGAAAGGCTGAATTTAAGAGTTGAGTATGATAATCAGACGATGTTATGAGGTAATCCCATTTTTTCATCCTCGGAATAAAAGCATTAAGTTCTTGTTCTCTCTGTTCCTTGTTTTCTAAGTCGGAAACCATTTTTTTAATTGGAAAACCATGCCAAGTTTGGATAAAGATTTGTCCCTTGTTTTTTCCAGCCTTATCTAAGGTATTGGCACTATGAAAAACATATTTACTCTGCGTGAAAGCTTTGAGATAAGCCTTAGTACCAAGTCGTACCGCTTCAAATCCATAGCTTCTGATTGCTATATCAACAAGTTGATTAGTGGAGCTTACAAAAATTTTAGCTTCTGGATACTTTTCCGAAATTGCTAGTGCCAAGAGCTTAGGATCTCCTGAAAAATTTTTACCGTGAAATGACTCAATGAAAAAATAATTATCTTTAACTTCCAATTTAGGCTGCGTACTGCTTCCTACAGCTAAAATAGCCTTCTTTATCTGTCTTCTGATATTTTTATTTTTTAAAATGGGACCAACAATAGGATATTGTTTGATTTTTAAATAGTAACTTCTTAAATTTGATAAAATATCATCCGCTTCTATTGTATTCGTAGAAAGCTTCTTGATAATATCACTGATTTCTTTATTTGAAAGCTTAACTTCATTACTTGCTTGTGAGGTCCTCTTTGAGAACTTACTAATCTGATACAAAATATTTTGGCAGTAATCCTTCGATGGTTTTAATATAGCTTCAACATCACTTTTTATTTCTTCGTTAGTCAAAGTCCTTTGCATAACTTTAAGTAAAACATTTGCGTCATGACTCAAGTCTTTATTCAACCATGAAATAGAGCTGACTTCCTCGAAGTTTTCCAAGTTAACTTTATCATCTCCTTCATAAACACAAGCCAGTTTGGATTCACTTATCGCCTCTACTATTGAATAACCCAGAGTTTCTAGGCTTGCTGTGGATAAATAAATATAATTCTCTGGTAATATATAATTAATAAAAACATGCTCTTTTAAATTATAATATTGGATAAGATTTTCATATAGTAGCTGGGCAGGTCCATCCCCCTTTATGTAAAATTTTATTTCCTTACACCCTAAATAATTAATTAAGTAATCCATCAATTTTAACGAATAAGTAATATCTTTCTGTTTTTCAAAAAAACGTGAAAAAACTACAAAGTTAGTCGTTAAGGAATTTTCAAACTTGTTCATACGTGATATATGCGCGAGACTTACTCTTTGGACAAAAACGTTATCATATCCAAATTGCTTAATAAAACCTTGTTTTATACTCTCAGTAGCAACTCTTATAGCTGAAAAATAGGGTAAATCATCTCCCAAAGCATCATCTAGATACGCTAATGGTGCATGAATTTCTCCAAGAATTTTTGCATTCGGTCTTTTATCTCTCAGAAATTTTCCTAAACCAAAAAAGCTTTCTCTTGTAATAATATATAAGCTTGTATCGCTTTCATCATAAGAGATTTTAAAAATATCATTTAAATGTTGATATTTAATATCTCTCATAAATACTTCTCGCTGCATAAGTGCTAAAACATCTACTTTGCTAAAATCCGCAAAATTATAATAAGTTATTTCATTATTGCTATCTTTGGAAAACTCATAAATAGTATTAAGATTACTTCTTGAAGTTCCGCCAATTCCAAAAATGTTTAAACCAATAATTGATATTTTCATAAAATATATCCTCGTTTTAAATAAAGCCTCTTCTTATATTTAGCTTTTGCTTTTATAAGCTATATAACTTCCTCTTGAAACGTATGGAAAGACATCCATTCCCTACAAAAAGTCCGAAATACGTTCCCGGATTTTATAATGCAAATGCGTACCTAAAAGAAGGATGAAGAAGGTCAGAGTCCAAAAGGATAAGATAATCGAAGGATCCACTTCCCAGAACCACTGTGTGCCAAAAATGGCATCACGAAAACCCTCAATTAGATAATAAAAAGGATTCAACATTATTCCTTGAAGTATAAATTGCGGAATTTGACTGAACTGTCTCATCGAAAATACAGCACCTGACAGGAACATCAAAAAACGAAACGAATAGTTCAGAAAGAACTTTAAGTCGGGAAAAACAATCATGACTGTAGCATTCAATAAAGAAAAAGATACAGAGAAAATGAGCAAGGCAAAGAAATAATAAAGTCCTTGTAAAAGATAGAGGCTCGGTATAAATCCGCTGAATACTGCTCCCAGAGTTCCAACGATTATCATGACCCAAAACTCACTCAAAAAACCAAAAAAGGCTGAGGTCGGTAAGATAGAAACGGGAAATTTCATGACTGATGCGGCACGCAACTGATTATAAGTGGTGAGCGCCCCAGAGACAATTGTTTTTTGCATGAGCCCCCAAACCCCTAAGCCAATAAACATCCAAGGCAGAACAGGATAACCTCCCGGTATGACACGTTTCATGAGTACACCAAACAAAAGATAAAAAACGCCAAGCTGAAATAAAGGATCTAGAATTTCCCAGACACGACCAAAACGATTGTGCATAGTTGCACTTTTGGTGTTGTATCTGGACATGCTGTAAGCTAACGGGAAATATCGGACTTGTTCTTTGAAGTACTGAAAAATATTTTTCACTTTGTAAATCTTCCTTCTCTAATCTTAAGGAGTTGTCGGAACGGTGAGGATTTGCTCGACTGTTAAGTTACTCAAATCTTGCGTAGGGTTGAGCTGGATAAGCTCTTCAGGGCTAATATGAAACTGCGCAGCAATACTGTCTATCGTGTCTCCGACTTGAACACTGTACTCACTCAGAGCATTATCGCCTTCTTCTGAAGCTTGGCTTTCTGAAACTGTAAGGACTTGCCCAGCCAATAATGCGTTCAAATCCTGTTCAGGGTTTAATCGCGCCAACTCCTCAATCGTAGTATTAAAATGCAGAGCAATAGCATCTAAAGTATCTCCAACCTGAACATGATATTCTGTGAGTTTCGGCTCCGCTTCTGCTGGGGTTTCTTCTTTTAGTTGAGGCTCGTTTTGTGCGGGCTTATTTTCTGTTTCTTGGACAGGTTGTTCATCTTGCTTTTCTTCGACAGGCTGAGGTGGTAAGTTTCCTGTCGCTCTTTGCCGTTCTAAGAAGGTTTCCTTAGGTTGAAACAAATGATGTTGAAAGAAATCAAGCGGGTTTCGCAGTGATTTTTTCAAAGTCATCGAAGATGTATTGACCAAAGCCAACCATAGTAGCACAAAGGCAGACAAGCATAATAAAACTTTGGTCGAAATACTAGATTTCTTCTTGGCTGCTTTTGCCGTGAGTGCCTCAATCCTGCGTTTACCTTTTCGGTTTTCTCCTACTTTTAATTCCGTAAGTTCTTGACGGTATTCTTCCAGTGAATAGGACAATTGCTCTTGGCGGGCTTTTGTTTTGTACTCCTCTTGTTCTTTACGCTCTAGACCGTTAAACCAACGAATAAAGGCTTCATACTGGGGGAGAACTTTTTCCACTGGTCCGTAAGCCTTGACTGCGCCATAATGTATCCAAAGCACCTTGTCTGACCATTCTCGAATGGTCGGAATAGAGTTGGAAACCAGCAGGATTGTCTTACCCTTTTCACGAAACTCGAACATTTTTTTCTTGGATTTACCAACAAAAGTTTGGTCGCCAGTAGCCAGTCCTTCGTCAATAACCATAATGTCAGGATCTTGATGCACCATAACAGAAAAACCTAACTTGGCGCGCATCCCTGAGGAATAAGTCTTTACACGTTGGTCAATGAACTCTCTAAGTTCAGAAAAAGCGATGATGTCATCCATCTTTGCTTCAATCTCACGTTTGGACATGCCTGACATGAGCCCTTTCAAACGGATATTTTCGCGCCCTGTCAGATTATTATTCAGACCTGCTGAAGCTGAGATAATGGAGACTTCTCCATTAATTTCAACTTTTCCTGTTGTCGGAGAAATTTGACCTGAAATGATATTGGAAAGGGTTGACTTTCCAGAACCATTCAGCCCAACAATTCCAATCGTTTCACCATCATAAAGCTCAAAAGAGACATTGCGCAAAGCCCAAAAGTCTTGTTTATTGCCTTCAAAAAAAGCTTCTTTAGTGCGAGCTCTTCCTTTTTTATTATTACTGATTAAATCAAAACGCTTTGTAATATAACTGGCTTTTACTTTTATCTTTTTGTCATCTTCTGTAATCATAATCGTTACTATTATGACATTTATATAACTTTATGTCAAATTTTTATCTATAATTTCTATAAAATATCAAAAAAAAAAAAAAAACAATTCAGATAAATTTAATTTAAAGATGAGGATAGCATACTTATATTTGCTTATCAGTAGTATTTTAGATGGTCCTTTAGCTATTTTATTGAAGTCGAACTTAACGTAATCATTTTGTCATGTATATCATTTCTTATATTTATCTTTTTTTAATATAATATTAATACAAAGTACTTTCGATGAAAATAAATAGAAGTTTATACTAGTAATGCTTCTTAAAAGATTGGAGAGTTAAATGGAAAATGTAAGAAGTTTTAAGTTAAAAAACAATGGTGCTTTTGTAGCTCGAATTCAGGTTTTGAAACTCCTTGGCGATAAGTGGCATAATATCACTCCGACATCAGGTTATCGTGACATTCTTAAACATGCGGAAAGAACTGTTGACTTGAAAGGTATTCCTGGACTTTCAGCTGGAGAAAAAGTCAAATTAAAAGCAGAGGTCATCTTAGGAAAAGATAAAACAGCAACTGAGGAATTTCTTTACGATCCAGCGGGCTTAGCGGTTGTTTATGAGATTTCAGGTACAACATTAAGCAATAAGCTCAAAAGAAAATAAACTTATAGAAGGCACTAAAAAAACTCAAGGTATCGAAGAAATTATTTCTTCTATCTACTTGAGTTTTTTGTATTTTCCACCCTTAATACTTATCTTCCCTGCCGTTGTTTAAGAAAAATATCATAAACCACAAAAATTAATAACCCAGCAACTACGCTATAAAAAGTTGAGAAGCTTCCTAGATTTTTCCAAAATGGAATTTTGGTTACTTCTACTGTTTTATTCCAAGGTGTCTCTGCATCAATGGTAACACGTGTTGTTTTTGATCCATTGCTACTGCAGCCTCGTGGCAATTGTACGATGAGCGTTTCTCCTGTTTGGCCTTCAACATTTGTGATGGAAATATTTTTTTGATTTTTATCATTAAAGAAAAGTGTAATGGTATGAAGTATAGGCTTGACATGAATGTCAATGGTCTGATCGAAACGTTTATTAAAAATATAAGATTTAGGATTATTTGATAGTGTTTCATAGCCTGCAGTTGCTGCATGAGAAATATCATAAGCTTCATTATAAGGTGAAGTGATTTGCTCTGTTGCAACGATTTCATCCTTGTTTACATCGATATAGCGAATAAGCGCGTTACGAAGCCAAGGTTTATCTGCCGGTAAGTTTTTGTTATTTGGTTTAGGATTCTTAGTAATGGTTGCTTTTGCTGCCGAAGTTTTAGCAGTTTGCTCACGTTTTAAGACCTTATCAGTATTGAAAGGAAGAATCTTGCGTTGGAAATAACCAAAATATTTATTGTAAGCATTCAGAATGTTATCAATAGGTTGAGCATTCTCTAAGTTTACTTTTGCTATTGGCACTGTATCATCCAAATAGACTTTCTCTAGCCCATAATATTTGGCAAACCATGTGTTCGCCCATTCTTTTTCTGGGTGCTCACTTGAAACCAAATAAGGCGTTCCAAAATAAGCATTAAAGTCGTTAGAAGTCATCGGAATACCAGGTACGCGGACCGAAGTTTTACCCTCTTCTTTTGCTTTTTGGGCAATAGATTGGGCTGTATAAAAATATTCATATGAATTTTTGATGTCTTTTAAATTATAGTCATAGCTGGGCAAACTCACAAAGCTTAAGCAAAGAATGGCAATGCACAAAGGCACATTGGTCCAAGAGCTTTGTGTACGTAACTCCTGCCATGCTTCAATCATCATTAATAAAGCTATGATAAACAGAATATTACTTGCAAACCAAAGACGGGCAGGTGTGATGGGCGATGCCAGGATTGCAGCACAACCTGCAAGACCTGATACCAGAAAGATAAGTCCTCCATGCCAGAGATGACATGCTTTTTCTTGGAGTTGCTTCCGGTTAAAATAAAGAATTCCCCCAAACACAAGGATAGGCAGTATCAGAAAACCAGAATAATGCGCAGTTCCCGATAGGATATCGAGGAAACGTTGGCCTAAACCGGAAGAAGCACCGTAGTTCTGCGTTTCAGCAGATCCTGATGATAAGATGACTTGCATCCCAAAACCAAAGGCGGCAGCTAAGGTTCCTAAAATCTGCGCCACCGTGTTCCCGTTTGTTGATTTTTTAAAATTATAAACCGTAAAAATGAGAGCAAGCAATACAGTTGTCGCGCCACCGACTTCATTTGTTAAGCCTGCTAAAAGTCCGAAAACCGGGAGATAGTATTCTTCCCAACCACGTTTTGTACTTACATTAAAACGGTAGGGTAATAAAAAGAGGAGTATGATTACTGTGGCCCACAGATAATTTGCAGCTCCACTGACCCAAAGCACTGTGCTGCCCATCCCCGGAATGAAAAACCACATCAACAGAAAAGTTAACGTCAGATGCAAAGGTTTTAAAAGTACCTTTTTACCACTGATTATTACATTCAATAACAGCCCAACCAATACATAAATACTGGCATTAAGGATATTGAAAATTCCTTTAGGAAGCTGCATCGCTAAGATTTCGAAAATTATCGAAGTCATGCGGGCATTCCATAGTGTCATGTGCGTATAGACTGCTGAAATATAATCACCAATATTATGATATTCACTCAGATGTTCACTTGGCCAAGCACCTGTATAGATAAAGTGATACAAAAAATCATCGCCCGTGTATCCTGTAAAGCGGTTGAGGTTCAAAATAAAAATAAAGGTTAGTCCTAAAACAACTATGGTTGCTATTGTGCATAATATACTCCAACCACTTGTTAAATTAAATCTTGTCCTATTTTCCATGTTCAATATCCTTAAATAGCTTATATAAGCCATCTTCTATTTCTTCCGTATTTTAAGCCGGTTAAGGTTTGGCTTACCGTCTTTTTATCTTATTATCGGACATTTTCCCACTTTGAATCATTACTTACACTTTCAAATAAATGTGAAAAAATCACCGTTAACATTATAGCAAAAAAATGTGTCAATTTTACTTTATGAAAAAATTAACATACTGTTACGGTGATTTCTTTAATCTTCTCCAACTTCTTATCAATTGTCTAAAAATATAAAAAGCTCAAGATGCAGAAAAGCCTATGCTCTTCTACATCTTGAACTTTTCAAATCACCAAAACCTACTGCTCTCTATGGTCTAATCCTGTATCATCTTTAAGACTTGCTCTGTCGAGCGGACGCGTCCTAAGCGTGTAAAGATACCGTTAACGATGCCTCTATGTAGTGCTCCATTAAAGTCTGTCATTGCATCTTCAACAGCAATCACATTATATCCATGTTGATAAGCTTCACGCGCCGTTGTATCACAACCTATCGTTGTAGCAACACCTGTCAAGATAATGTTTTCAATGCCTCGTCTACGTAACTGCACATCGAGATCTGTCCCATAAAAAGCGCCCCAATTGTGCTTTTTGACACGGATTTTATTTTTAACCTCTTCATCATAAGCCAGAGGAGAAACAAATTGGCTATAATTGTCGGGAAGTGGACCAGAAGCACTTATATTTGTATCTGTAAGCGGAGTGAGCATTTCTGGCCCATAATTTTTCACATGCACAAAAACGATAAGTCCTGCTGTATTTTTGAACTTGTCCAGCAATCTATCATTTTTGGCAAGAATTTCTTCCTTACTATAGGGTTCAAGCTGTGAACGATTTACAATGCCTTCTTGTAAATCAATCAGGACCAAGGCCGTTTTCTCAAGATTCAATTGTTCTGACATAGGCTTTTCTCCTCTAAAGTATTTTTATTTTTTCGATTTTTTCTTCGTATTATTTCCGAATTTTCCTTTTGCTGCATCCGCATAGAAAGGCTTCTTCTTTTTCTTTTTATTTGGTTTTTTATCGAAATCGTTTTTACGTTCTCGATCCTCATCCTTGGATTTTCCTCTGTATTTTTTGTTTTTGTTATTTTCAGAGAAATTTTTTCCGTGTTTTGAGGCTTTACGTTCCTCTTTATTTTCGGAACGATTTGCTTTTGGTCTACGGCGTGGGCCTTTTTCTTTTTTAGATTTTAAATTACTTTCGACAACATCGAGATCACTCTTGATATATTCAAAGTCGATATCACCGGTAACTTTATCCGCTTTAGTAACTTGGATTTTGATGGGTTGACCAATTCGGAAGACAAGTCCTGTTTTTTCTCCCACAAGCGCCATCATACGTTCATGGAAGTTCATATATTCACCTTTAATAGTAGAAATATGAACCAAACCTTCAATAGTATTTTCAAGCTCAATAAACATCCCAAAGCGAGTAACGCTAGCAATAACACCTTCGAACTGTTCGCCGACATGTTTTTCCATAAATTCGGCTTTTTTCATCTTTTCAACTTCACGTTCAGCATCGACAGCACGGCGTTCACGGTTACTTGATTGTTGAGCAATTTCCGGTATTTTTTCGGCCCAATATTCGATGGTCTTTGGACTTGGTTGAGCCATCTCACGAATTAAGCGGTGCACGATCAAGTCAGGATAACGACGAATCGGACTGGTAAAGTGCGTATAGTTTTCTGCTGCCAAGCCAAAGTGACCATAGTTGTCTTCCGAATAGCGTGCTTGTTGCATCGAACGCAGAAGCATCGTTGAGAGAACCATTTCTCCTGGTTGGCCTTTCACTTTTTTCAAAAATTCTTGCAAGGCTTTTTGACTAACTTCTGTCGAAGTGCCTTTGACTTGCAAACCAAAAGTTGCAGCAAAGTCGATAAAACGGGTCATTTTTTCTTCTTTTGGATGTTCGTGAATACGATAAATCCCTGGTAAATGACGTGCTTCAAAACTGCTTGCAACTGTTTCGTTAGCAATCAACATGAAGGACTCAATCATTCGTTCTGCTGTTCCACGACTGCGCTTACGAATTTCGATAGGCAAGCCATTTTCATCAACGATAATCCGTGCTTCCATAGTTTCGAAATCAATCGCCCCACGGCGGCGGCGCATCGCTGCCAAAGCTTCGTGAAGCTCAGACATAATCTCTACGGATTCTTTAATTGCAGCATATTTTTCTAATGTTTCCTCGTCACCAGCAAGCATCAGGTTAACATCATCGTAGGTCATACGTTCTGTCGTCTTGATAATGGAAGGACCTATTTGTGATTGAAGGACTTTTCCTTCTGGCGTAATCTCCATCACACAAGACTGTGTCAAGCGATTAACGCGTGGGTTGAGTGAACAGATACCGTTTGAGAGTCGTTCAGGCAACATTGGCACGACACGATCAGCCACATATACTGATGTTCCACGTTCAAAAGCTTCACGGTCCAAGGGCGAATTTTCAGTGACATAGTGTGACACATCTGCAATGTGAACGCCCAACTCATAGTTACCATTACCCAAGCGTTTGATATGCACAGCATCGTCTAAGTCTTTTGCATCAGCGCCATCGATAGTGAAAGTAATCTCATTACGATAGTCCACGCGCCCCATGATATCTTTTTCATCAACTTCTTCGGGTACAGCGTTCGCTTGCGCCAAAACGTCTTCTGGAAATTCAGAACGAATACCAAGTGAAGCTAAAACTTCAAGAACATCGATTCCTTTATCACCTGCTTGTCCGACAATTTCGACAGCCAAACCTTGCATACTTTTGGGATTTTTCTTATCTGGATAAGCGGTAATGTCAACACGAACTACTGCTTTATCTTCTGGTACCAAGCCCTTATCTGTCAAAAAGACATGATAAGGCAACTTTTTATTGCGTGATTTTACGTAACCGATACGATTGAACTCTTGACGTTCTTTTTCGTCAAATTTGACAAAAGTTCCGACAAGCTGAGTAACCGCGCGCTTTAAAACCTCTGTAACTACCCCTTCAGCACTTGTGCCTTTTAAAGGATTAGCATTACTTTTCAGTTCGACTTTTACTTCATCTCCTTCAAGAGCAAAAGCCGTTCTTCCCTTAGGAATAAAAACGTCAGGCTCATCAGAATCCACTGTTACAAAACCAAAACCGTTCGCATTAGCACGGAAGATTCCGACAAGTTCTGCTTTTACTTCGGCTAGTGTGACTTTTCCATTTTTTGTAAATTCCAGTAATCCTTCCCCTTCAAGAGCAGCTAAAGTTTTAACAAATAGTTTAAAATCTGAAGCCTTTGTTAGGTCAAGTTCCATTGCCAGTTCTTCTACAGCATAGGCTCTCTTTGGATGTTTTTTAAGTTCATCCAATATAACTTCTTTTATTTTCATGTTTCTCCAATATTTCTTTTTCTCTATGCACTTTGGTGATTCTTTTCAATCCCAAGCACATACATTATTATTTTAAAAATTAAAATGCGGACTGTCAGCAGCCCGCTACTTTTTGGTTCGATAAACGTAAAATCTCCACTGATTTCTCCGTAATCGTTTATTCAATAGGGGCAATCATCCTAAACAGCCCAATCTTTTTCATCGTCCGCATGGAATAATGATATTATAACATATTTGATATTTTCGTGAACCACCTTTTACTGCACGCGATCAAATCTTGCTCCTGCTGTTGGATGATTATGATATTCAAAAGCTTCCAGAAGATCCTCACGTGTGTTTCGATCCACAGAAATATTCTGCAAGTTTTCAACTTCTTCCCGCGAGAAAAAGCGTGCCTCCGAAGTTTCTAATCCCGGATGCAACTCAAAAGTTTTGGGCTCACAATAAAAGAAGAGCTTATAAACATAATTCAAGCTTTTAGGATAAGGATGTTTGGCCTTATCAACCAGCTTAAACAACTGTAACGGTATCACTTCAAGCCCACTTTCTTCTCTTACTTCTTTTTGAGCTATTTCTGCGGGAGAATAACCGACATCTGCCCAACCACCAGGTAAAGACCATTGTCCTTCAGTTTTTTCTTTCACAAGTAAGAGACGGTTATCTTCAAAGACAACAGCTCTTACATCCACTTTGGGTGTGACATAACCTAAATCCTCATTAAAGAAGGATTCCAGTTCATTTTTTGAGTAAGAGGTCAACTTTTGAGAAATTTCAAAGAGAATTTCTTTCATTTCTTCTAATCTTTCTCGGTCATACACATCTTTATTATAATACAAAGAAGTGTTTACAAGAGCTTTAAGTTTTGCTAGAGCTTGAGTTGTATCCATTTTTTATCCTCCTTCTCTCATTTTATCACACGTACGGGATGATACAAAAAGTATTTATTATTAACTAAATGAAAGAGTATATTTTATTGAAAAATTTTTATTAAATGTTTGAATCTTGGGGAGCTTGTCTATATAATGAAAAGAGTAAGAGATAAAAAAATGGGAACAAATCATATCGCAAGCTAGTCTCTTGAAGAATGAAATACGTGCGCGAATCACGCTAAAAGGGTAAGGAGAAACTTTTATGAATGAAAAGAAGATTAACAAACATATTTTTGTTTGGATTGGAAACTTTTTAGTTGGACACTTTGGCGTTGACCGCTTTATGCGTGGTCAAATCGGCATGGGTATCTTTAAACTTCTATGTAACTGGATGACTTTTGGTATTTGGTCACTCACCGACTGGATAATCTCCCTCGTGAAAGCTTACAGTACATATAGTGACACAGACGATATTACCTTTATCGATGGTAAATATTCACGTTAAATGAAAAAGCATCCTCATCTTCAAAAGATAAGGATGTTTTTTTGTGGGATTACTTAAAACGTTGTCCACGCTTTCGTCTTATCAACCGAATAACTACACCCGATAAGCCACAAAAGAGAGCACCAACGGAAGCTATCGCTCCCAGCCCTTCTAAAAATAATTTATGAGAGTGTGCGCCATAGCTAAATAAAACAAGACCAACTGCTATTATGACAAGCCATGTACTGCTTATTCTGATCCGATCGTCCATTGTGTTCCTCACATGTTTTAGTAGGATATTATTATAGCATATAATATCATGAATCAATTCAAAATAAATTGTGAGGAAAAATATTTCCAAAGAAATGTTAGGAATTTCCTAAAATTGTAATAATCTCTTCAAAGATTTCCGTCTTTTCCTTATATTTTATATCTTAACGCTTTGCTTCTTATAGTTTCGGATCAGCCACCAGCCTAATACACTGAAGACAACTGGTCCGGCTATCATTGAGATAATATCCGAATAAACACTTCCCAAAGGAATTTCAGCTGGCGCTTGGAGATAATTTATGACGGGTTCAATAATTGTAAAGAAGTCCGCCAGAATAATCATCAGCGCTGCAATCCAAGAGATGCCAATAGCAAAGGCTTGATTTTTCATAATCGTGAAAGGTTTCTCGATCGCCTGATTTTTCTTGAATTTGATATAAGCAAAGACGATAAAGACATAGGGAAGACTAGAAGCAATATTACTCATGTTAGTAATGACTAGGAAGAATTTATCTGCTGCTCCCTTATTGATGAGTGAAATTCCCATATTCAATAAAATCATTAGAGTCACAATGATGAATTGAGCTTTCATAGCATTTTTAGGCACACCATTTTCTATTTTTCCAAGTTTTCCTGGCCACACTTTTTCCGGTGTCCCCTCCATCAGTTGTTTAAGGGGAGAATAAATCAAAGTAAAGAGTGCACCTATAAGAGTGAGAAACATCGAGAGACCTACATAACGAGCAAAAACTGTTCCCCAAGTATGTACAGCACCAGATGATAGATTGAAGGATTCTGCCAGTTTTTCACCCAGCTGCTGCATCATAAAATAAGTAATATTACCTTGGTTGACTGAACCATCCATAATCCCCGGAATCCAGTCTTTATCAAAATTAATGAAAAAACCTGTACACAGAATCATGAAAGAATAACCAATGCCAATAATGGCTGCCGAAAGTAAGATACCTTTAGGAAAGTTCTTTTTCGGTTCCACTGTTTCATCAACCAGTCCTCCCACGGATTCTACTCCGGCGTAGGCAAAAATAGCATATACTAAGAAAGCAATAAAAGTAACAAAACTTGTAGGTTGCAATGTTGGATTTGGTGTTGAAATCAAGGATTTTATCGTTAAGGGCGTTGCAGGCTGAAAACCACTTTTAGCTAAAATAATAAAGGCACCGATGATGAGAATAAAATTAAGTGAAACAACAGCAATACCTCCAACTGAGGCCACTTTTTTTATGGTTTCAAGCCCTCTAAGCGAAATGAACGTCACGAGAAACATGATAAGAATGGCCAAAAGTGACACAATAACTGTGCTTGGTAAGATTGTTGTGCCAAAAATCATGTTAGAAATAGGAACTAATATACGGTTTCCTACAGAGACAAACCAGATAACCCAGGACATATACCACATCAAAGTACCAATCATGGCAAAGGATGGCCCCACTGATTTTTCCATCCATGTATAAATACCACCTTTCTCAGCATTAAAAGCTGAACCAAATTCAGTGACCATTAAAGAAAATGGGATGAAAAAGACTAAGGCACTAATAATATACCAAATGATTGATCCGTAGCCCATTTGAAAAAAGGCGAGCGGAACATTCCCAAAGCCATACACCGATGTAAAAATCATCAGGGCTAAAGAAATTGCTGTTAATTTATTTTTTTTAAGTTGCGACATTTTCTTCCTCTTTATGTATTTCTTTGGATTTATTATACAGCTATATGTATATTTATGCAAGAATTTATTAATAAACTGCAGTAAGTATGAATATCAATAAAATGCTTTTCTATTGTCTCTCCTTGAATCGGCATAAAAAAATAGAGTAAAATACTCTATTTTTTTACTAGAAGGTAAATGCTGGATTAAAACCCCCTCTATATGGCTCATGTTCAACATAGACCACAATATCCTTACCAGCTGCATCTTTCCCCATACGTTTGTAAGTAAATTTTTGAGAATTTAGCTCAGTGATTTCTAATACTGCACCGTATTTATTTTGACCAATAGAAACATGACTTCTAATTTTATTTTTGAAAATCACATCAAAGTAACCAAAATCACCACGGGTATTGCCTGTATTGACATCGAAAAATTCATATTTGCTAGTTTGTGCATCAAATTTCGCAAGGCTAATAAACATCTGGTTTTCTTTTGTCACGTCATTACCTTGCTCATCACGTACTACTGTACCATGCCATAAGGTACTACCAAGAATTTGACTGCCGGGCTTTGACTTCACAATTTTGCCTGTTTGAGTATGCAATTTTTCACGACCATGTGTAAATTTAAGATTTTTCGCCTTATAGGGTACATGTTCGACATATACTTCGACAGATTGACCATTTTTATCGACACCCATTCGTTTGTAAGTAAATTTGTGGTGATTCAACTCTGTGATATCAACGACAGCTTGATAGTTTTGTGTCGCAGAGATGAGAACACGTTTTGTACCATCATTTGTTACGAAAAATGTTCCTTCATCACCTCTTGTTTTTCCGGTTGTCTTATCAAAAAATTCATAGTAACCTGTTTTGCTGTCATACTTGGCAAGGCCGATAAAGTTACTATTTTCTTTTGTTAAATCATTGCCCTGCGCATCATAAACTTTTGTGCCTTGCCAGTTTGTCTGTGACAATGTTTTTTCATATTGATTTCCTAATGAAGAATCGTTTTTATGTGAAGATGAATGTTGAGACACCTGATTGGCTTGGGTCGAGTGATCTGACACATAAGTATCTGCAAAGACACCAAGTGCTAAGACAGATGAGAACAATACTATTTTTTGAACTTTCATAAGATAATCTCCTTTTTTATTGTATAATTTATTATAGCAAGCAAATATAAACTCCAAATGGCTAAATTATGAACAAATTATAAACTTTTAGCATTTGGTTGAGAAAGAGCTATATGACAATAAAACATAGATTTATCACAACTTACATCAGTGCTATCGCAGTGACATTAGTTTCTGTGTTCTTAATTTTTTCTGTTGTATCTTACAGTACTTTGGGTAAGATTCCTTCTATAAAAAATATTTACAGTATGTTAACGACAAACCAGCCTCTCTCAGAGCAAGAAAAGCAAAGTTTTCTGACTTTGCAAACATTGGTAAAAAGTTCGCCAAATCTTCTTGAGCCTCCTTTAAAGGACGAAGCCAAAGATATTATTCAGAGCATCGAAAAGCAAAATATTAATATCGTCATTCGCAAAGGCAATAATGTCCTCTATCATTCCGAAGAGCTGAAAGCTTCTTCACTTCGGGTTCATATGCCTGACTTCGACGAAAGCAATCTTAATCCGACAGGCACGATGGATAACAATGGACGTTTTTATAATTACATCAAGTACAGCTTTAGATATGAAGACGGGACTTTTGGTGATTTTCTAATTTTAAAAAGACAAACTAACTTATTTGAGTTTTTCATTCGTTGGGGCATCTGGATGATTCTGTTCATTCTCATTTTATCTGCTCTTATTTTCTGGTTTATCAGTAAGCGGCTTTCAAAAACCGTCATCAAACCCTTAGTTACTCTAGAAAAAAATGCCCGCTATCTGATCGAACAGGATAATATACTTACGGAAAATCCTTTTACTGATGATTCAAAGGGTGCAAAAGAGGTTGAACAGCTAAAAGAAAGTTTGTACCAGATTTGGACGGATCTTCAAGCTGCACGTCTGGTTCAGAAAAAGTATGAAGAAAATCGCAAAGAACTGATTGCCAACATCTCGCATGATCTTAAAACACCGATAACTTCAATCCTTGGTTATGTCGAAGGTTTGCAGGAAAACATTGCCCAGACGCCAGAAAAACGAGCACTTTATTTGGCAACCATCCATGAAAAGAGCTTGGTACTCAATGAACTTATCGATGAACTCTTCCTTTACTCGAAGCTAGATATGGATAGTGTCAACTTAAGTTTTAGCAAAATCGACTTTACCTTCTATATTCAGAAGTTTGAATCCGAAATTGCAAGACACGAAAATGTCAATGTTATCCTGCAGCTCCCACAAGATGAACTTCCTGTGCTGTTGGATACAGCTTACTTTGACCGAGTTATGCAAAACCTCATCCAAAACAGTTTTAAATTTGCCCAAGCAGAGCAGCAGTTAGAGATTATACTCACTTTATTTAAAACCTCAAAAGGTATCCAGTTTATATTTGAAGACAACGGCAGAGGAATTTCACCTGAGGACTTACCTTATATTTTCGATCGTTTATACCGATCTGATAAGTCGCGCACTTCTCAGATAAAAGGCAGTGGTTTAGGGCTGAGTATTGTCAAACAAATCGTAGAACAACATCAAGGGTCTGTTCATGCCGAAAGTACTTTAAATAAAGGCACACGTATTATAATAATTCTGCCTAAAGCATAAGGAGTAACAATGAAAGATAAAATTTTAATCATCGAAGACGATGTGAGTATCGCCAACTTACAAAAGGACTATTTGGAAATTAACGGAATGGATGCTGTGATTGAAACAGACGGAACAGCTGGTTTAAACACTGCTCTAAATCTAGATTTTGACTTAATTATCGTGGATATTATGCTTCCTGGGGTTGATGGATTTGAGATTTGTAAAGCAATTCGAAATAAAAAACAAACGCCTATCATGATTGTTTCCGCAAAAAAAGAAGATATTGATAAAATTCGCGGACTTGGCTTAGGTGCTAACGATTATATGATTAAACCATTCAGTCCCAATGAACTGGTGGCACGAGTCAAAGCTCATATCCAGAACTATAAACTTTTAAAACCTAAAGAAAACTCCGATATTCTTAAGATAGATGACCTTATCATCCACAAGGATTCACATAAGGTTTACTTATTAGACAAAGAAATCATCCTCACGAACAAGGAATTCCAACTGTTGCTCTTTTTAGCTGAACACCCAAATCGAGTATGGAGCAAGGAAAGCTTATTCGAACAAATCTGGGAGATGGATATTTATGATACAGATGTTGCTACTGTTGTTGTTCACATTAAAAGACTAAGAGAAAAACTCAAAAGCGTTCAGTCGCCAACACAACCTATCGAAACTATTTGGGGCGTGGGCTATCGTTTTAATTTATAATAAAAAACGTTTCTATCATAAGGACAGAAACGTTTTTTTATATTCTTTATTTTCCAAGATAACGTTGTTCAAAAGCTTCAAGGCTTTCACCTTCTCGACGTTCAACAACTTTTTCAACAGTCCATAATTCATCATGGCTACGATCACGCATCGTATCCGAAGTATCTAGAGGACGTAAACTTGCTGCTGTACGTGCTTTGACAGCTTCATCTTCTGGGAAGAGATGAGGAGGTAAACTTAGGTCTTTCCCTGCTTCTTCTTTTGATTCGTCAATCCAGAAACCTGAAGTAATTAATGCCTCTTCATAACTGTCGGCAGCACCATCACCTGACTCAGCCATATCAAGAGCGCCAATACCTGGTGTAAATGTAGCAATTTCAAACAGAACCCCCGGAGCTACACGCACGTATTCGCTAGAGAAGTAGAAACGATCCACCAAGCCAGAATGTGGTAAACGAAAGGCTTGAATACGTTCAATCCAGTAATTTAAAGTTTCAGGATTTGTCGTTCCTAATGCTAAATGGTGAATTGTACCGTAGCCTTGATAAGCATAACGCTCATTTTCTTGCGCTTCTTCAATGATCAAAGCTGCACCATTGCCTCCATTGGCTACTTCAAAAAGATGCAAATTATTTTCTTGACCAGCATAACGGAAGCCAAAGACTGTTTCCAAAATAATACGTAAATTGTAAGTGTCCGTAACTTTCACAAAGACTGGACCCATGCCAATGATTCCATGTTCAGGCGCTACATTTGAGAGAAGCCATGAACGATCCAGTGCAGCATCACCTGTGTTGTCTTGATCGGAAATCAATTGGTATTTTTGACCATCAAAATCTTCAAATTCGAGTGTTTTCTTGCCAAATTTGACATTAATTTCGCCATGTTTAACATGCGCTTTTTCAAAACGCTCTGTCCAGTAAGTAAGAGAAGCGTCACTTGGTACACGAAACGAAGCACGCTCAATATTGTTTGCCCCATGCATTCCTTTGGGAATATCTTTGAAGTCAAAGAAGGTCATATTTGGACTTTTCCCATCTTCCCCTGTGAAGTAAAGGTGATAAGTCTCATAATCATCTTGATTGACGGTTAATTTTGCCAAACGTAAGCCTAAGATATTTGTAAAAAAGTCATAATTCTTTTGTGCGCTTGATGTGATTGCTGTAACGTGGTGAACTCCACCAAGGATGTTTTGTGTTTCAATTTCTGTGTTCATGGGATTTTCCTCTTTTTTTAGTTTTTTTATGATTTTCTCGATTGGAAAGACATGTTCATGTAAGCTTATCTTTTTCTTCATGCTGCTAACCATTTCTTTGCTGCTACAAGTTCATCATTGCTTAATTGGTGACCAAAACTGGTTTTAAATACTTCCAGCTCACATTCTGTCTTTTGCAAGTCAGAAGAGAGCTCTTCCAGATTTGCTCGACTTACGATAGGATCATTGTCCGCGTGAGTCAGAAAAATTTTACTTTCATCTGCAATTACGGGTTCTTCTATATCGGTAAGTTGCATGGCATGAAAGGCTAAAACTCTATCAAATTGCATTATGCCTTTCAGTTGCATATATAGTGCAACATTCGCACCATTAGAATAACCAATCACTGCAAGTCGCGTAAGATCCAGCTGATATTTTTGTCCTAAACGTGTCACTTCTGTAGCTAACCATTGGGATTCTTGGCTCAGCGATTCCAAGTCAAAATTTTCTTTCGTAAAACCAGGACCTTTGAGTTTAAAGTAGCGGTTTATCCCTTGCTCACTGACGCGTCCACGAATGGATAAGAGAGGGTGATTGGGAAATAAGTCTTCAGCCAATGGAATCAGCTGCTCTTCATCACCACCTGTGCTATGCAAAACCAGAACAGGTGCAAGACTCTCATCGCCGGGTTTAAAAATATAGTTGGTCATTTCATTTCCTCTTTCTGATACAGATTAGACTTGCCTATTTTTGATACAGCCTCAACATCGTTTTATGTTTTTTTTAATTTTCATTTTTTGTTCCTTTTCGTTTACGTTTGTAAACTATATTTGTATTATATCGTTTACTTTTGTAAACGTCAAGTATTTAAGATTATTTTTTCAAAAATTTTTTAGTGACTAAAATCCTGCAACTCACTTTAATTGTCCTTGAATTTTTACTTTTTTTGTTCTTTATCAAGTTTTCACTTACGAAGACACGGTCATTTATGTTATGATATAGTGCACTTAAAAAGAATGGAGAAAAAAAGATGCCTAAAAATTTTAAAGAAGAACTTGTTTTTACCGGATTAATTGCTGGAATGATGGTTTTTGGAATGACCATGTATAATGTTTTTAAAGCCAGCGGTATAAATATGGAAAGTTGGGGAAATGTAGCTACTGGTTTTCCACTCGCTCTACTTGTCGCTGTCATACTTGATCTTGCACTTGTTGGCCCGCTGGCGAAAAAAATTGTCTTTTCTCATATCGAAAAAAAGAACTTACAGCCCTCTCCTGCGCAACTTGGTATTTTTATTTCCTTGTTTATGATTCTAGGAATGGTTACCCTTATGTCTATTTTCGGGATTATCATGGAAGGGACACCAACAACAGATAGTCTGCTTCTCTTGTATGGTAAAACATGGGCATTAAACATTGTCGTTGCACTTCCTCTTCAATTACTTTTGGTCGGTCCAAGTTCACGATTTATATTTGCGAAAATTTATCGTTAAATACCTGAAGAATACTAAAAAGTCCCTTTAAAAGATAAAGGGACTTTTTAGTCAAAAGAAAAAACTCTCCAAGTTGAAGAGTAAATTGAAATTATGAAATTATGTATTTAAATTGTATCAAAAAATTTACACTAGTGGTTAACATTTGTCTATAAATTTTTCTTTTTAAATAAAAAAGCGGTCCATTATTTTTCGACCGCTTCATTTTGCATATTGTTATTCTTTATTTCGTAGAGAGAACGACCAAGATGAAACCAAGTACAAGCCAAATACCAATAGTAATACCTGTAAAACGTTGCATCACAGCCTCAAAACCACGCGCTTTACGTCGTTCAAATAGCTCGCCTGAACCACCTGAAAAAGCATCAGCAGCACCATCTTGTTTAGAAGGTTGCATCAAAATTGAAATAACTAAAATTGCAGAAATAACCAACATAATGACGAGTAAAACGTCGTAAATTACTTTATCCATATATAATTTTCTTCCTTAATCAGAATTACACTAATAAGATTATAACACATTTATTACTAGAATACGAACGATAAAAACAAAAAAGAACGGCAGTAATGCACGCTCTTTTTTGTTTAACCTTCTACATATTTGTAAGCTTCTTGAGCTGCTTGGGCTCCATCACCTACTGCAGTAGTAATTTGGCGGAAATCTTTTTGACGAACATCACCAACGGCAAAGATACCTGGAATGCTTGTCTTCATCGTAGCATCTGTGATAATCCAACCTTCTTCATCTGTAATACCTAAATCACGAGCAAATTCAGATACAGCATCCAAACCTACATAGATAAAGAGACCACCGAAGTTGGCTTCTGTAACTTCACCTGTCTTAACGTTTTTATAACGTACAGATTCAATTTTACGTTCATCACCTTTGATTTCTTCAAGAACAGAATCCCAGATAAATTTTATTTTATCGTTAGCAAAGGCGCGTTCTTGAATAATTTTTTGCGCGCGTAATTCGTCGCGGCGATGCATAATTGTTACTGTTTTACCAAAGCGAGTTAAGAAAATGGCTTCTTCAACAGCGGAATCACCACCACCAACAACCAAGATATCTTGATCACGGAAGAATGCACCATCACAGACAGCACAGTAAGATACACCACGGGCACCGTATTCTTCTTCTCCAGGAACTCCTAACTTACGGTGATTTGCTCCTGTGGCAATGATGATTGATTTTGTTTCAAATACTTCTTCTTCAGTATTGATTGTTTTAGTTGCACCATTATCGACGATTGATGTGACAAAGCCATAAGCATTTTCAACACCAAGATCAGCTAAAGGCTCATACATTTTCATTGAAAGTTCAGGACCCATGATTTGACCATAGCCTGGGTAGTTTTCAATTTCTGCTGTATTATTCATTTGCCCGCCCGGAACACCTCGTTCCAAAAGCAAGGTTTTCATTTCACTTCTAGCGCTGTACATAGCTGCGGTCATGCCTGCAGGCCCTGCACCGATAACTACTACATCGTAAATTTTTTCTGTCATAATTCACCTCTTCAAGTATAGAACCATTATAAATTCTCTTTTGATTATTTGCCATTATTTTGATTTACAATCATCTGATTCTTAAAATAATCAGTATACCAACAACTGCAAAACTCAAAATCGGAATCGTCAAAATATCCACCAAAATAATGTCAAATAAACGATTGCGCCAGACATTTCGGGGTTTATGATGATTACGGAGCCAATAGATAAAACCGTACAAAAGACTGAGTAAACCTACAACTAAAAAAGAAATGAGTAAACCTTTAAGATAAAACTGTAAAACTAAATTAATCATTTGAACTTCCTATATCAATGGTTTTAACATGACGAGAGAGAAACTCACTCGTCCGCGGATTTTTAGGATGATGGAACACTTCCTCAGGGCTACCTTCTTCAATGATTTTACCCTTTTCAAGGAAGAGTACTTTTGTAGCAACATTATAGACAAAGTCCATCTCATGACTCACCAAAACCATTGTTTGTTTATTTTTAGCTGCATTGAGAATAGTGTCTTGCACCTCGCCAACAAGTTCCGGATCCAGCGCTGATGTCGGCTCATCAAGCAAGAGTAAAGTTGGCTGCATTGCCATCGCTCGTGCTATTCCTACACGCTGTTTTTGACCGCCGGATAAGAATTTTGGATAGTAATCCATACGATCTTCAAGACCGACTTTTCTTAAATTTTCCTCAGCAAGCTTCTGTGCTTCTGCTTTGGACATTTTCTTAACTTGAATTAAACCTTCCATCACATTTTGGAGGGCTGTACGACGTTCAAAGAGATTGAACTGCTGGAAGACCATTCCTGTTTTGCGACGAAGCTCAAGAATTTCTTGTTTACTGATATGTTCAAAGTCGACTTTAAAACTATCAATTTCTAACTGTCCACTGTCTGCTTCTTCCAGATAATTAATAGAGCGTAAAAATGTTGACTTACCGGCACCTGATGCACCAATAAGCGCAATGACATCACCTTCATTAATTTCCAGATTAAGATTGTCAAGAACAACATTACCTGCAAAAGATTTACTTAAATTTGAAATTTTTATCATTTGTTGGTCACCCCATTATCAAAAGGATTGCGTCCAAGTGAGATTTTCCGCGCTGCTTTAGGCATTTTGATTTCCAGTTTGCTTTCAATCTTACGAATCAAGATTTCCAGAACGATACAGATTGGCCAGTAAATTAAGGCCAGAGCCAAATAGGTTTCAAAAAGACGGAAGGTTGAACCACCGATAATTTGAGCTTGAGCGGTCATTTCGACTACACCAGCAACAAAAGCGAGTGAAGTTGATTTGAGTAAGCCAATCAAAGCATTCCCTAATGGCGCTGTTGCAACAGAAGCTGCTTCAGGTAAGGTTACACGCCAAAAAACTTGAAAATTTGTCATCCCCAGGGAGCGTGCTGCTTCGATTTGACCTTTATCTACTGATTGAATGGCTGAGCGGATTGTTTCTGAATTATAAGCGCCTTCGTTAAGGGCAAAAGCCACAATCACAAATAGCATAGCAGGAACCGAGTTAACTGTATAATTTGTTCCGTAATTCATATTGATTGCTTTAAGAATCAAGGGAATCCCTGTATAAGTTAAATAAAGTTGTACCAGAATTGGTGTCCCACGTGTAAAGGAAACAAACAAGGCACGTAACTGATCTAAAATAGGAATTTTATTTATTCTGACAAGTGCAAGGAGCAACCCCAAAATGAGACCAAAGAACATTGCGATAAGTGTCATCTGCAATGAAATAGGAATCATTTTAATGATTGGTACAAAGGCTGCTGTAAAGTCTTTCCAACTAAAAATTTTGGTGAAAAACATCGTCCAAAATTCGTCAAAACTATATTGCCCTTGCATGATCAAAAAGGGAAGCATAGGCAAAATAATCAACAGGAGCAAAACTCCCAAGCCTAAAATTATTTTTTTATTTTTATTCATTTTTATTCTCTTCATCAAAGAAAGCTGTCTGAACCCCTCACTCGTGCCACAAGCATTTGTGTGTGAGAGACTCAGGGACAGCTTTTACACTACTCCTACTATTATACAAGAAACTAAAAATTTTTTCTTGTCTGTGAAATATTTATTTAAACTTGCTTGCTTCAGGTACAAAATCTCCATCAAAGAATTTTTCTGAAAGTTTTTTCAAGGTACCATCTTTTTCAAGCTCCGCAAGTACTTTGTTGACTTTAGATTGAAGTTCTTTGCCAGCATCATCTTTTGCAAAGAGGAAATACTCATAACCGTCATGTTCAGGATCACCTGTTGAAGTATCGATATCTTGAATTTTCAAGCTGTCAAATCCTTGATCCTTAATACTTGATTGCAGAGAAATTTTATCATAAAGCATGAAATCAATCTTCCCAGATTCAATCTGGTTAAAGCGTGTATTGATAGATGTGCTATCTGAAGAGTAGCTGATATTTATTTTCTTATCTGGATGCGCATTGTTCCAATCATTGATAATCTTTGTATAGTTAGAAGCTGGATTACCGATTGTACTTTTACCTGCAAGATCTTCTAGGGTTTTATAATCACCGTCTTTCGTTAATACTGCATTATTCGATTTAGAAATTGGTGATGAAAAATTATATTTTTCTGCACGTTCTTTTGACCAACCAAAATCATTGGCTCCCATCTGATAACGACCACTGTCCAAACCTGGAACAATCCCAGAAAAGTCAACCGCTTGATACGTTACTTTATATTCAGGTAACTTATCAAAGACAGCACGTGCAACCTCAATGTCATATCCTGTTAAATTTCCTTGATTATCAGAATAGGTAAAGGGTTTAGTTGCTCCATCTGTAGCTACAACAATCTCCGTTTGCTTGGTTTTTGATTCTTCTTTACTTGATGAACCACCATTACTGCAAGCAGCTAAAGCTCCTGCGGCGATAAGCGAAACGAGCGCGAGTGAAAGCTTCAGTGACTTTTTCATAGTAATGTTCTCCTTAATTTTTTGATATTTAAAGTTTATCACGCTCCCTATTGGTTTGTCATATTATTTGTTTATCGAGGGGTTAAGATTTTTTTATACCGGAATTTTATTTATTTAATATCAGCAAACAAAAAAGTTATCCGTAAAAAAGGATAACTATTTCTCTTTATTTCCAGATTGGTTGCCATGTAATGCCAAATTTGTCAGTGATCCAGGCACATTTACGAATATCTCCTACAGCTTCCGGCCCCATCATCACGCTTCCTTGGTCTGCTAAAGCTACAAAGATTTCATCAAATTCAGCCTCGGTCGCACAGTCCAGAAGAAGGGAATTTGACCAATTTGGTGTTGGTGCTGCATATTCTTTTTGCATATCAAGAAAGAAAAGTTCTGTCCCTTTTATTTCCAAACTCCCATATAAAACAAGTTCTTCTTTCAGCTCAAAAAAAGCTGGACTTTCATGATAAAACTCCATCCGTATAATCTTTGTGTCTGGCAAAACTTGAGCATAAAAAGTCATCGCTTCCTTGGCCTTACCATTTAATGTAATAAAAGGGGTGAGTTTTGCTTTTACCATCGTTCTCCTTTGCTTAAAACAAACCAGTGATTTTCCCAGTTTCGTCAATATCCATATTTAAAGCCGCTGGTTTTTTAGGTAAGCCAGGCATAGTCATCACGTCACCCAACAAGGCCACGATAAATCCTGCTCCAATCTTTGGCACCAACTCACGCACGGTAACTTCAAAGCCTTCTGGTGCTGCCAGAAGTTTAGGATTATCAGAAAATGAATATTGTGTCTTCGCCATACAAACAGGCAACTTATCCCAACCATTCTCCTCAATTTCTTTTAATTGACGCGCTGCTTTTGCAGAAAAATTAACTTTCTTGCCACCATAAATTTGTGTCACAACTGTTGTAATCTTGCTCTCTACTGATGCTTCTAAATCATAAAGATAATGGAACTCTCTTGCTTCCTGCGTGAAAATACTTGTTAGTTTTTCGGCTAAATCAATTCCACCTGCACCGCCCTTTTCAAAGACTTGTGTCAAACTCACAGCAACACCTTCTGCTTCAACAAGTCGTGTTAACTCAGCTATTTCCGCCTCAGTATCACTGGCAAATTGATTAATGGCTACAACGATTGGCGCACCATAGCTCGCCATATTTTTAATATGACGTTTCAGATTTGCAAAGCCTTGGGTAACGGCTGCAACATTTTCGCCAGTTAGTTCCGTTTTAGCTACACCACCATGCATTTTCAACGCACGAAGAGTAGCAACAATTACAATAGCATCAGGGGTTTTTCCCAGTTGACGTGTTTTGATATCAAGGAATTTTTCGCCGCCTAAATCTGCTCCAAATCCAGCCTCTGTAATAGTTACATCTGCTAATTTTAAGGCTGTTTTTGTGGCTAAAACAGAGTTACAGCCGTGCGCAATATTGGCAAAAGGACCGCCATGTACTAATACGGGTGTCCCTTCAATAGTTTGGGCCAGATTTGGCTTAAGTGCATCTTTCAATAGGACTGTAATTGCACCTTCAATCTCTAAATCACCCACAGTGACCGGCTGACGATCATAAGTATAAGCCACAACAATACGTGAAAGACGTTCTTTCAAATCTGTCAATGAGGTAGCCAAACATAAAACAGCCATAATCTCACTGGCTACCGTGATATCAAAACCGTCCTCACGGGGCACACCATTAACTACACTGCCTAAGCCAGCAACGATATGACGAAGCTCGCGGTCATTCATATCTAAGACACGTTTCCAAACAACACGACGACTATCGATGTTTAGAGTATTTCCTTGGAAGATATGATTATCTAAAAGTGCTGCAATAGCATTATTCGCTGTTGTCATGGCATGGATATCGCCTGTGAAATGCAAGTTAATATCTTCCATCGGAAGAACTTGAGCATATCCTCCACCTGTTGCACCACCTTTTATCCCCATCACAGGGCCCAATGAAGGTTCACGTAGCGCCACCATTACCTTTTGGTTCAAGCGTGCAAAGGCATCTGCTAGTCCAACTGTCACCGTTGATTTTCCTTCACCAGCAGGAGTTGGGTTAATGGATGTAACCAAGACAAGTTTTCCCTCAGCATTATCCTCAAACTTTTTAAGGCTTTCGAGTGGTATTTTTGCTTTATATTTTCCGTAAAGTTCGATATCTTCAAAACTTAAACCAATTTTTTCAGCGACGTTTGTGATAGCTTCCATCTTGCATTCTTGTGCAATTTCGATATCTGTTTTCATCTTTTAAATAACTCCCTAATCTCCATAACTTTCTTATCATTTTAACAGAAACATCTGGAAATTTCCTTTGCAAATGCTAAATTTAATAATTTTACCCTTTCAATGTTCGGCTTTAACTTTTACTTTCTCCTAAACAATAAGTGTTTCAAGCCCTACACGCATCATATCAGTAAAGGTAGTTTGACGTTCTTCTGAACTTGTTGACTCTCCTGTCACTAGACTATCAGAGATGGTCATGATTCCTAATGTTTGGACATTATGTTTTGCACCCAAATAATAAAGAGCTGCTGCTTCCATCTCTACTGCTTTTACGCCCAATTTACCTATAGCCAGCGTATCAATATCACTGTAGAATAAGTCAGCCGAAAGAACATTTCCTACATGGGTTGGAATATTTAAGTTTTTCGCAATGTGATAGGCCTTATCTAACAAATCAAAATCAGCAATTTGCGGCAAATCAAACTGTGGCCAGTCATTTTTAATAATGCGTGAAGTTGTGGCAGCGCCTTGTGCCAAGACTAAATCTCGTACATGAACATCTTCATTTAGCGCACCTGCTGTGCCTACTCGGATCAATTTTTTCACGCCGTATTCGGTGATTAATTCATGTGCATAGATGGAGATTGATGGCATTCCCATGCCTGTTCCCATAACTGAGATACGGTGTCCTTTATAAGTCCCTGTATAGCCCAACATGCCTCGCACATTATTAAATTGTTGAGCATCCTCGAGAAAATTTTCAGCAATAAACTTGGCACGCAATGGATCGCCTGGCAAGAGGATTTTATCTGCAATTTGACCTTTTTTAGCTTCGATATGAACTGACATAGTTACTCCTTATGTTTAGGTTATTTTGGTGCCAGCTTTCTTCACTAAAAAAAGAAAACGCTAACACGTTTTCTCTTATTTTATCACATTTTCACTAAAACATTCTTAACAAGTGTTTTAAATGTTTCTTTCACACGTTCTGTTGTCTCAACAACTTCAGCGTGATTAAGTTCACTTTGCATTCCTGCAGCTAAGTTAGTAATGCATGAAATACCTAGAACACGCATTCCGGAATGAACAGCCACAATAACTTCAGGAACAGTTGACATACCTACGGCTGAAGCTCCCATCGTGCGAGCCATATGAATTTCTGCTGGTGTTTCGTAAGTAGGTCCGGTGAAGCCCATGTAGACCCCTTCTTGAACTTTAGCTGACATTTCTGCTGCTGTTTCCTTAACAAGCTCTTGATAGGCTTTGTCGTAGGCTTGTGACATATCTGGGAAACGTGGACCGATTTCATCGTCATTAGGACCAATCAATGGGTTTGTTCCCATGAAGTTGATATGATCGTTGATGATCATCAAGTCGCCAGGTGCGAAGTCTTTATTTACTCCACCTGCAGCATTGGTAACAATAATTGATGGTGTACCAAGAGCTGAGAACACACGTACAGGATAAGTCACAACTTCCATTGTATTTCCTTCATAGAAGTGGAAACGCCCTTGCATAGCAATAACTTTCTTACCAGATAAATCACCATAAACGAGTTGTCCAGCATGACCAACAACTGTTGAAACAGGGAAGTGAGGGATTGTTTCATATTTGATAATAACAGGATTTTCAATTTCTCCTGCTAATTCTCCCAAACCTGATCCTAAGATAAGAGCGACATCAATAGCGCCAATACCTTGATCTTTGAGGTATTTTGTCGTTTCGTCTAACTTCATTTTCAATTCCATTTTTGTGTTCCTTTAATTTTTATTTTTTCCAGCGCTTCAAGCCCTTTATTTGCATCGGGTAAAGTGTCTTGAGGAGCCATTTTTTAATTCCTGATATTTCCAGTTGTTCCAAGGCTTTACTTCCTAAAGCAATTGTTTCTTCCAAAGTAATATTGGGTTGTGTCCAAGAGCCATTCTGGTAGCAATATCTACAATATTCGGTAGCTGATTGGCCGTTTCTTTCCGTTCCAAAATCGACCGCTTGTGCTAAAGGCATACCGCAAGATTGACAAAAAACTTTTTTAGTCATGAATTAGACCAAGCTTTCAAGGAAGGACTCCCCGATTTCAGCCTTGTCAATATTAAAATTATCTGCAATAGTAGCAGAGATATCCGCGAAGTGGCCCAAAGGTAGAACTTTTGGTTCTTTCAATGAAGGTGAGAAGATAACAAGTGGAATATATTCACGTGTATGGTCTGTACCTACATAGCTTGGATCATTCCCGTGATCAGCTGTAATCATTAACAAGTCATCTTCATGCATGGCTTCAAGAATTTCAGGCAAACGTCCGTCAAAGTCTTCGATTGCTTGTCCATAACCTTCTACATCACGACGATGACCATATTTCGCATCGAAATCAACCAAGTTCGTAAAGCTAAAGCCTTCAACGAATTCTTCTTTACGCATTGCTTTGAGAAGACGATCGACACCATCCATATCGTTTTTATTATGTCCCATATCATATTTCACACCAACTGTGTTGAAAATATCAGAGATTTTACCTACTGAGTATGTGTCTACGCCAGCATTATAAAGTTTTTCTAACACTGTTTCATCAAATGGGCTCAAGGCATAATCACGACGGCCATCAGTACGTGTAAAGTCCCCTGGTGTACCCACATAAGGACGAGCAATTATACGACCAATCATAATACCAGAACCTTCCAGTGTGATTGAACGCACGTATTCGCAAATTTTGTACAATTCTTCACGAGAAATAATATCTTCGTGTGCCGCAATTTGTAACACAGGATCAGCTGAAGTATAAATAATCAACTCGCCTGTTTCCATTTGACGTGGTCCAAAATCATCGATAACAGCTGTTCCAGAATAAGGTTTGTTGGCTTCACGAATGACTTTACGGCCCGAAAACTCTTCAATTTTTTGAAGGAGATCTTCAGGATATCCTTCCGGATATGTTGGGAAAGGAGTTTGAATATTCAAGCCCATGATTTCCCAGTGCCCTGTCATTGTGTCTTTACCTTTAGAAACTTCTTGTAACTTGGTCACATAAGCTTTAGGCTGCTCAGCAGCTGGAATAGTTTTGAGGGCTGTATCGCGTGGGATATTGCCCCAGCCCATTTCTTGAAGATGAGGAACATTTAGACCACGGATTTCTGAGATGTGACCAATTGTATCCGAATTCACATCATTTACTGCTTCGTGTGTTTCTACATCGTGGTTGAAAAACTTATCTGCATCTGGTGCAGCACCGATTCCAACGGAATCCATAACTACGAGGTGAACACGATTAAATTTCTTAGGCATATTATTTTCTCCTTACTTAGTGAACTTCTATATTATCATTATAAACTATTTAGTGATGAATAGGTTTCCAGAGCTAAACCTTCATGCAGAAAAACTTTTCTCGTTCGGAAGTTGCCCTTTGATGAGAAAAACGAAAACTGCTAAAGCCGCAATGGCTACACATGCAATCATGAGAAGAACCTCACTATAATGTCCTTTGACGGTTGCCGCAAAAACATGAAGATTTACACCATCAATAAAACGTGAAGAATAAGTAAACCCGATTGACATTGCAATATTGATGCAAAGATTGTAGAAACCAATTGCTGTTCCTTTATTTTCTTCTGGCATTTTTTCCAAACTTGTGTGCATAAGTGGTGCATACATCATGGCAAAAGCACATGAACTTAAAATAAGTAAGCCTGTAAAAAGGAAAACTGAGGCTCCCATGAACAATGCAGCAAGCACAATTGTCACCACAATAGTCACCATTGAAACAATAACGGCTTTAAATGAATTAAGTTTGGAAGCAATTGCTCCTGAAAGACTACCTACAATCGCAGCTGCTAAACATGCAGGAATAAACATCAAAGATACACTATCTAATTGCATTTGATACACATTTGTAAGCAAAAATGAAAATGTATTCAAGGTAAAGGCAGCTTGTGTCGAGTAGATCAAAAGTGCAGCAATCAAAGTAAAGACAAACAATTTGTTTTTGAAGAAGTCAATCGTAATAAAAGCATTTTTCTTTTTCGAAATATAAAGTAAGAAAACAATTGTTGCCAAAATAAAACCAATCAAAACAAGCCACGAGAAGTTGGTCAGGTAAACCATTGCAGTAACAGCAACAGCTGCAACAAGCATAATTCCCATCACATCAATATATTTTTTCTCACCAGATTCTTTGGGAAGATATTTTAAAAGGAAGGGGATAACCAATAAAGAAAGTAACGGCACAAGGAAAAGCGTTTGCCAAGCCAAATGCGTAGTGATAAATCCTCCAGTCAAAGTGCCAATAACTGTCGCAATTTGAAAACTAGACGTTGAAAAGCCATAATATTTTTTTTGCTTATCTGGTGCAACATAGCGGGCTACAAAAATAAGATAGAGGGTTTCAGTAGCACCCAATCCAGCTGCCTGAATGACACGCGCAAAAACAACCAACCAGTAATTATCATGAACCAGGTAACCCATAAAGGAACCTGCAGAAATCAAAAGAATACCAAAAATAAGTAATGAACGAATACTAATACTGTCAGAAAGGGATGCATAGACGACTGCTCCCATTCCTATAACTAATCCGGCCAAGGTCACTTGCCAAGCTACTGTACTCGCAGAAACATGGAAATATTCAACCAGTTTAGGGGAAATTATTTTAAAAGAATTATCAATGACCAAAGAAAAAATCATCAATAAAAGGATGACAGGAACAGCTTTGCCCACCTGTACTTCTTGTGTTGTATTTTGCTGACTTGTAGAGAGTTGTGCTTCCACAGTTAGTCCTCCGATATGATATATTTAAGCGTTTCATGAAAACGCTATCTTTAAAGAATATAATTATTATATCTTAAACATTTCTGAAAATGTATTCGCTTTCTCATGAAATATCTTGAAAAACTTTACAAAAAAAAAAGACAAGTTACTAACTTGTCTTCTTTTATCTGATTGTACCTTTTGCGCGATAGATCGTAAACATATCCACCATAATACGACAAATTACTTCTAAAGGTAAAATACTTCCAGCATCTCCATAGAGTTCTTCTTTCTCTAATTTACTTTGATAAGCAAGTAGATAGTAGTCACTCATTTGGGCCAATTGGCTTCGGTAGTTACTTGTCAGAACTATTACTTTTGCACCCTTCTTCTTTGCTTTTTTAGCTGCAGAAACAATGATTTTCTCCTCACCTGTTGAAGAAACGATAAGCATCATATCTTCTGAAGTCAGTTTTTCAGCATACATTTCCATATCATCATAGTAACGACTGATTGCATTTTTCCCTAGCGTTTGAAATCGATGAATCATATCATCCGCTACAGCTTCACTTGCGCCACGCGCTACTGTCATGATCATCTTCGTTTCCACTAAAGCTTTCGAAATAGCTTCCAAGTCGGCAGGGTTAAGTAAACCAATCGTCCGTGAAACTTCAATCAAGTTCTTAAAAACATATTGATTAGCCTCGTCAGACAAACCAACTATCTTGTTTTCTTCCGCATTAGCTCCATTTTTATTTCTTTTGAGAGAATTTTTGAAATCGGCAAAGCCATCAAATCCTCTTTTTTTGAGAGTTCGCACAATTGTGGCTGTACTCACATGTGCTTCTTCAGCAATTTGAGTAATTGACATCAATTGAACTTTTGACTTGTTTTCTTCCAAAAATTCCCAAGTATACATTTCCGCATCTGATAATTTTTCCATAGTTACTCAATTATATCATATCCAAGAAGGAAGAAGATACAAAAAAGCGCTCTTCATGAGCGCAATTGTCTGGTGTTATTCTGCTAATGATTTTAATTTTGAATTTTTAAAGACATCAATAGTATAAATTTTATTGAGGACTTTACATAAACCAAATGCAAGGTTGAAATCGACAAAGCTATGAACAATTCCACCGAAGAAGACAAGCATAAGCAAGCTATTTAAGGCTTGAGGGTTAAGATCTGCAAAACCAATACGATAAAAGGCTAAAACAACCAAGGCCTCCAATCCTGCGTGGAAAACTCCCAAAATCAGGTTAAAAACTTGTAGTTTAACTTTTTTGTCAACTAAATCTGGATTCTTCTTCAAGAACCAAGCACCAGCAGTCATTACTACAATATGAGTTGCCGCTCGCATCCAGATAAGGGGAACTGGGACACTAATAAAGAAACCAAGTGTGGTCCCAACAGCTACAAGCGCTGCTAAATAAGGGCTAAAGAACATAGCGGCCATAACTGGCACGTGTGAAGCAAGAGTAAATGATGCGGGGCCAATTACGATTTTTGCCGGCATAATCATCGGAATTAAAATCCCTAAAGCCGTAAGAAGAGCACCAATCACCAAGTTCCTGATTCTTTTTCTACTATCAGAGTTCACTTTTATAATACCAACCTTTCTATGTTCACTATTTTACAATATTTCCCAGCGAATAAAATTACAATTTGGTTACATTTCCTGTTTTTTTACGTATATTAGGGAAGAGTTCAGTTTTCTATACACTTTAAAAGAAAAAAGTCTGAATAAATTCAGACTCTCTTGTTATTCTTTAAGAGCTAGGCGTTCTTTAATCTGCTTAACTTGCAGTTTTGTGAATTCCTCTGGGCTGTTCTTTTGTAGTTCCATCATTGCTTTTGCTTGCGCAGGATTTGCTTTCAGTGCTGCTTCTTGCTGAGCTTGCATCGCTGGTACTTCTTGTTGAAGTTTTTTAGCTTCATCTTGGGTCAAGACGAGCCACGTATCCTTAGGCACGTAAGCACGCGCGTGTTGAGAAACAAGCTTTCCTTCTTCTCCGCCAATACCGAAAAGGAACTTCATAAAGTTGTCTTTAAATTTCCATTTGACTGTTGTTGTAACAACTTTGGCTTCAGACTCAGACGTCAGCTTGTAGTCTGCCGTTTTTTTCAAAGTTTCAACCATATGTTTTTGATCCGGTTGGAAATGAACTTCAGGCTCCTTATCTTCTTTGTTTGTACGGTAGACTAAAGCATAATTATTGGTGTCTTGACCGATTTCTGCTTTTAAAAGCATCCCAAAGGCAGCATTAGTATCTCCTGCTGTGTAAATTTTCTTCGTTTCAGTAGAAGTTACTTTCTCCATACCCCAGTTATCTTTAATGTGTATTGTCAAAGCCATAACTGATGCTGTGAGTAGGACTAATGATAAACCACCAACAAGACCACGCCAAAATATTTTATCAATGTGGATAAAGCCGTAGAAGGTTAAAAGTGTAAATAAAACAATAAGTATGATAATCATTATTTCTCACCTCCTACTTCTTTTTTGTTTTTAACAATATGCCCTTGAAGGAAAAATGAAAGCACGAGCCCAAGGATAGCAAAGGCTAACCCTATAGCGAAAGAGGCGTGATAGCCTTTAAGCATGGCATCTAACATATCTCCTGCAAAAGCAAGTGGGTTGGACTCTTTCAAGCTTGCTGCAGGTTGTGAATTGGTAATAATATTTTGCGTAACAGAGCTTAAGAGCGCCACAACAACAGCTGAAGCAACTTGACGTGCTGTACTATTTGCTGCAGTACCATGTGCTGATTGTTCGCGTGGTAAAGCGTTCATGGCTGATGCAGTTAGAGGCATCATTACCATCGCAATACCAAACATACGCAAACCATAGAGCACAGTAATAAAGTGTTCTGGTGTTGTTGTTGTCAAAAACATAAATGGAATTGTACCAATGGCCAAAATGGTAAAACCAACACGCGCCAAGCGTTTCGCACCTACTTTATCATAGGCAGCACCCGCAAGTGGACTCACGATCCCCATCATCAAGGCACCAGGTAAGAGTGTCAAACCTGAACTCAATGGTGAAAGACCGTGGACTTGTTGCATATACAAAGGCAACATCATTTCAACACCCATCATAGCCATCATTGAAAGTGCCATAACAACGGTTGTCAAAGCAAATTGTTTATTTTTAAATACGGAAACGTTTAAGAAAGGTGTTTCCATATGCAATTGACGACGGACAAAGAGAGCAATGATTGCTACCCCCGCAACGATAGGTAGGATAACCGTTTGAAGATCACCCCAGCCATCGCTAGCTACATTTGTAAAGCCCCATAAAAAGAGCCCAAAACCAAGAACTGATTCGACTAATGACATAAAATCTAGCTTCATGTCACGATTAGGCACAATGTCACGCATAAAAATAAGCATCAATACCCAACAAATGGCAATAACAACCATTGGAATCAAGAAGATTGTGCGCCATGATTGTTCCAGAGTGAATCCTAAAATGACATGATCTTTATCTAGAATCCATCCTGCATAAGTAGGGCCAATTGCTGGTGCAAGACCTATAACAAGTCCCATAGCACCCATAACAGCACCCATTTGTTTTGGTGAGAACATATTGACCATAACAACCTGCATCAAGGGCATCGAAATACCAACGGCAATAGCTTGCATGATACGAGCTCCTAAAAAGACGCTCCATGTCGAAGTTGGTGCCGAATAGGCGACAAACATTCCAGCCAATAAAATTGCATAAGAAATCAAATATAACCAGCGTGTTGGGAATTTTGTTGTTAAATAGGCCGATACAGGGATCATAATTCCGTTTGCCAACAAGAACCATGTTGTGGCTTGTTGCCCCGTAGCTAAAGAGATATTAAAATCATTCATCAATGTGGGCATTGCTGTACCCAATGAGGTTTGCATGAGCATCCCTCCAAAAGTAGCAATCAAAATAAGTGCAAGAACAATTCCTCGATTAAATGGTTTCCCATGAATATCGAGTGGCTGATCTTTTGTTAATTCTTCAGTCATACTTTTTCGTTTTCCTCCTCAAATATTTCCATTGCTAAATCAAAAAATAGTTGGACATTTTCGACAAAACTTTTGGTGCGTTCTTCGCCCATTCGTTCAAGGATTTTCACAATACGGCTCACAGCTTCTTTTCTTGATTGCTCCGCTTCTTCACGACCTTTAGCCGTGATAGCCACTAAAATTTTACGACGGTCCGTACGAGAGATCTCACGTGTAACAAGTCCTTTCTCCTCAAGATTATTAAGAATTGTTGCTACTCGCGCTGTACTCATATTGGTTTGCTTCGCAATGTCACTAGGTAAAATTGGTGAGCCAGTATTTTTATAGAGGCCAACCAAAACGAGTTTTTCACCATGCGCATACTTACTAAAACGGCTCATAACTTCAGTTTTACTGCGACTCTTCACACAAGATAAAAAAGTTTCTGCTGCTTGATTGTAATCCATATCTTCCATTCCTAACACTATTAATTATCTAACACTGTTAGTATTATATTCTCTTTATTATCAATTGTCAAAAATTTACTACGATAAAGAAAGCTTAATCCCTCAAGGTTATCCCTCTTTTTTATTTGGGAATATTAGTGAAAAAGTTTTCATATAAAAAGAGACCTCCTAATAGTGGTCTACTTTAATGGCCATTTTTTTCGATAATACTAGTGCAGAGCAAGGAGATAAAAAATAGTTTTTTGAAAATCTCCAACTCTTTTTATGGAATGTATGTATTATAAGTCTTGTATCTTAAGGTAAACTGAATAAAAAAGGTTAAATTTTAGCTTTGCAATATGCAGTTTGGGCACAAAAAATCATAATCATAAAAAAAACATTATTAACTGGAGGAGACTTATTGATATTTTAAACATAGTTTTTTTAACGTTTATTTTTATTGGTGTTTCCATAAACTAAGGATTTAATTTCATTGGTTTTATGATAAAATATAAATATTGGAAAATTTTAATTTTACAGGAGTGAATAAGAAAAATGAGGATGCAACACATAGATAGCGCAATAAAAAGAATACTTTTCTTCTTATTATTTTTACTTTCGTTTTATTGGCTTTTTTGGTCTGTAAGGTACATCTTTTCGGATGTTCTTCCGAGTATGAGTCACACATTCTTTTTATCACTACTTGTTTTGGGAATTGTTTCGGGAATCATCTTTTATAAATCTCTAAAACCCTTGGTTATCAAGCTCTTCAAACTCCTTTATACTTATCGTTATTTTGTTATCGGAATACTTTTCATAGGTCAGATTGTGATATCTGTATTTGCCCAATGCCTTCCCAACGGAGATGCTTCTATTCTATATAAGGTAGCAACCGCTCCACCAACACACAGTGGTTCATCCATTAGGTACTTCTCCTTATTTCCGAATAACTTTCTCATTTTTATCACCTTTAAAATCTTGAACGGCATTGTTACAGCCCCGCACCTTATTTTAACTGTGTCAATTTTAAATGCTCTACTTATTGATGGCGGTATTTTATTGCTGACGGGTCTGGCTGATCATCTGAAGGGGGAAAAATTAGCTCGAATTGTCTTTTTAGAAAGCCTATTTCTATTTGGGTTACAACCACATTTTTTATCTTTCTATAGCGATCCAGCTACCTTCTTCCTAATGGCTCTGCTGTGTTATTTAGTGATTATAAATTTAGATAAAGCTGGGATTTTTAGATGGTTTGCTATTGGCCTTCTTTTTAGTATTGCCTACAAAATTAGAGTGCCCATTTTTATTTACCTTATCGCCTTAATCCTCCTGATTATCTATAGGTTGATTTTCGACAAGAAACAAGTAAACCTTAAGCGCCTGTTCATCCGGAGCTTACTCCTTCTTTTAGGGATGCTCACAATGACTTTCGCTATTAATTTTTATGCGGAAAATCAAAAGTTTGTAGAATATGATGGAAAATACACTATGAGTCCCTGGTTTTTTGTAGACTTAGGCTTGACTGCTACAGGAGCAGATCATGCAGCAGTCAGTCAGGATGTTAAGTTTTTGGACGCTAAGGGTCAATTTAAACCAAGATCTGAACTGGAACCTCAACTTAAAGAGGATGTAAAAAAAAGATTCTCACGATTTGGTACTTGGGGTCTTATCAAGCACCAAAGTACTAAATTTAAAATTTTTACACAAGATGGTAGTCTAGGTTGGACTGCAGAAAATGTTTTAAAAGAACAAAATATTGTTAAAACCAAATTTACAAACTCTAAATTTGGTCAAAAGATAAGATCAGTAATCTATGTTGGAAATCCTCACTATGGTAATTACGCCCTATACCTTCAAATCGCTTGGTCTATAATAATTTTGGGACTGGTTGCTTATTTTAAAAAATTTAGGCAGACCTCTAATTTTGAATTCTACCTGCAGATTGTATTATTTGGTGTCATCCTATACTTATCAATCTTCGAAGCTGGTAGAAGTCGCTATTTAATACAATTCCTTCCAGCGATTATTATGTTATCATCAATTGGATACTTAAATTATTTTAACAATCGTCAAAACAAATAAAATCAAAAAAGCTCTCAGTTTTATAGCTGAGAGCTTTTTTTAATTATTAAACGTCAATAGTAGATTGTTCCTTTTGTAGTATATCATCGTATAAAAGGCCTGAAAGTCCTTTACAAATCAGTATTTTTCAAGTATTCATAAAGTATAAAAAATGATAAAAAAATACAGTTTTATATGATTTCTGCCCCTTTTTTGCCCCTTAAATTAAAGTCCCCACAGAGTGTAGGGGATAAATTGAAATAACCAATTGTGTACTTAGAGTATAACAAAAAAGCCCTATTGTCATAGAGATCTACCTATTAAGAACAGAAACTTATTATAGCATAATCTTTATTTTTCACGGTTCGGAAAAAATGATCTAATCAAAACAGTTATTAAAATAATGACCAATATAATCCGGCTTACAGATTTATATTCTGTAAAATACTGAAGAAATATTGCTAATACAATAAACAAAGTCGCAAGTAATTTATAAATAAATTCAAATCTTTTCATATGGTTCTTGCTGGATTCGAACCAGCGCTAACTCCGTTATGAGCGGAGGACTTTAACCAGCTAAGTTAAAGAACCAAATCTCCCTTGATTCTGAACTAGGGAGTAATGTCAGACGTATGTAATCTGGTAAATGGTCTGTGTCCGACATGTTTATTATAGCACATTAAAACGCCTACATAAAGCAGGCGCTTTAGATGAATACCCTTTTATGGGCAAAGTGTTTTTGTTGAATTTATTTTATATCGTTAATCTTGATATCATTCCTTGCCATTATAGTTTTAATTACTTCTATCCCAATCTCCGATAAAAAACTATTTTTATTTTGAGAGGCAAATTCCTCTTCGCTAGATTTATAAAGCGAAACTAACGTTGGAATTAGATAGAAATAAATATAGATAGGCATGCTAATCTCTATTTCTACACTTTCCATCATAGGTTGAATAGTAGATAATTTGGCAACATTTATTTGAAGTTCTTTCGGATTACTCAACTTTTCTAAATAAAAACTAGCATAACCTTCATATGTTTGTAAAGATAAACGAACCGATGTCAAAGGATAACCATTCGTTAAAAATGCCTTGGCAATTATTAAATCTGCAATTTGTTCACTTTGACCTTCAAATTTGTTTTCCTCACTTATTACAGTACCCGTAAAACCAGTGATGCTATCTAAACAAATCTCATCATTCAATTCAGCTTCGTTCTTTATATACTTATAGAATAACCATTGAAATAAATCAGAGTCAGCTTGAAATCTGGCTGGAATCGGATCAATATAGTCAACTCCAATTAATTTTTCTACACGTTTTAATTCATAAAAATTAAATGTTGAGATAATACAATATACTTCTCCATCTGATTCTATAAATATAGTATCGACCTTCGATATATTAAGACGCTCTCTCTTAGGCAACAATTCACCAGTTACTTTATTCTTAACTAAACGGGTTCCTGATTCTATTGATGCAGTAGCTACAATAAATCGCATTGAAACCCGATCACTAAAGCTTATATTTTCAATACTCGAAAAATTATCCCATTTATATAAATAATTTTTTTCATCATGTTCTACTTCCTCTGGTATATTCTTTACTGCCGTCAACGGCTGCCAGAAATTATGATGATCATTTACAATACGTTCCAGAACTTCTTCTAAATCAGAAAATTCATTAGATAATTTTAACAAAGTATAACGCTGATTTTTAGTTAATTGATTTGACACTCTATTCCCCTTTAATTATCAGTTGATTAACATTATATTTACAATAATTTCGAAGTATCCTTTTTATTAAAGAAACTTCTCCAACTAATGCTGACTCAACTTTGATTTCCCCTGTTGCTTTATTAATCAAAAGAACATTGACATCAACTGAAACAGAGGTACTATTATCAGAATTTTGAAAGTTTCTAAACACATTACACATAAACCTATCTGACACAGATTTATAGTCCTCATTATGGAACGAAAAACCTTCATCTAATTCAATTTTACACATTTTAGGATTAGTACTAACTTGTATTTCTATATTCAACCAATCAATAATTATCTTTTGAAATTTCTTTAACTTCGTTTCAAATTTTATTCTCAAAAATTTAGGCTCTTCCTTCTCAATCGTAAAATCTAAAAAACCGATCTGTGTTTGCTGTTCATTATAGAACGTTATATTTACTTCTGGTTTTTTAAAAAACGATAATAAAATAATTAAAAACAAAGCCAAAATAAAACCTAATCCAACTAATAAAGAAAAATACGAAGCTAAAATCATATCTATCAAAGTTTTTGGAAAATCACTTTTTTTCAAAAAAATACAAATGTTACCAGCTGATAATTGATAAATATAAAAAGCTGGAAAACTTCCCAAAAAGGTACAAAGCAAATCAAAAGCCTTTTCTTTAAGTTTATTTTTCATTTGGCAAACTTCCCGTAAATAAAAATTCTACCAATTGAAAAACCACATTAAAATATGTCTTTGCAAAGCTATCCGATAATCCCACATTCCCATTAGAGTAGAAAACAACTCGATTCTTGGGACTTTCTATCGTCAACTCAATGCGACTAATTCTTTGTTCAATATCTTTTAAAAATTCAAACGATCGATCAATCTTTTGATCGCTATCAATCAAGTCTTTTATATATGTTCTGTTTTCTTCTGACTCTTCAATGTCATCATCATTTTTGAATGAAAAATCGCTAAATAAAATTAAAGGGTTTGTTGAGCAAATTAAAAGTAATGCTAAAAATTTATAATTCGTCATCACTAATGGCTCGAATACTTCATCTTGAAATAATTTTCCAATTTCAACCCCATTATTGAAATATATATCTGGAGAGTACCTCACAAGGGCAATTTTGAAATCACCATCACTTTGTAAAGGAATCCCCTCATGTTCTGAAAATAGTTTATTAATTACCAGAACTTTTTGAGGAGCAATATCGTACAATAAATGTATTGGTTTATATATTTTCATTTTATCCCCCTCCCTTCATTTTATAACTTAATTATACCATTTCATATAATTAAACTGCCATATTATACTACTTTTTATAAAAAAAGTCAATATTTTATATAACTCTATCTAATTATAGCTCTAACTTTTCAACTATTCCCGTAAATAAAAAAAGACCGGTCAATCGACCGGACATTGCTTTTATTTAATCTAAATACCACTTGATAGATTTAGGTAATTTATATTTTACAGATACTAAAGTAAAAATTATCGCGTATATAATCATAAATATTAGATAACTCTTCAATTTTATCTCTAAATTCAAACTTGCAATTAAAATTGTTGCTACAAACGTTCCTAAGTATAATATAACTTTTACCCATATCTTGTTTTTATCACTTACAAGATATCTCTCTACTATATAATATATTGGCGCAACGATTAATGCCATGTGGTAAAACATAAATGTAATTACTATTTCATTATTTGCTCTAGGGATTGTTACTTTAAATAATGAACTTATTCCTAACACAAAGAGGTCCATTATAAAAATAAGAATTATTATTAAGCTATACGAATAAATAAACATAGGCCAAGTCGGTATTTTCTTTTCCATTTTTTCTCCTAAACAAAATTATTATACCAAAAAAACCTAACCGTTATGGCTAGGGATGTTATATTTTTAGTAGATAAAAGATATCAAAATCACATAATGAGGGAGAACTTTAATATATTATTATGCTTTACATGCTCTTTTTTATTCGAAAGTTCCCCTACCGCTGTAGAGAATTATCTATAAGAACTGACCTTAATCATAGCATGATTTCTCGTTCTTTGATAAGTTGCTTCAATTCTTCTAAATCATCCAGGGTTGCTTTATTTTTTATAAAGCTGCGTGCTGTTGATCGATACTTAAGATAACTCTTGTGTTCTTTATTTTTTTCCGCCCATTTTTTATCTGCTTCAGGGTTATATACTGCTTTTCTTTTTTTTGTCTCTTTTTCCATATTAAAAAACTCCTAGTTTGCTTAATAGCACATATACTAAAATTAATGTTTCTACTATTATAATCGCTACTAAAGTTTTTTGAAAGCTTGTCCATGGTTGTTTCTGTTTATTTTTCATGTTATTTTTGATATGATAGTACTAGAAAGTAAGCGTTGGGCTTAGCCCCTCGCCTACTTGTTGAAGTTACTTGATTATTTTATCAAGTAGCCATGTTACGATTGGTGTCACAATCGCTACAACTACGAGCTTTTGGTCTCTTGACCAAGGCTCTTTTTTGTTGTGTTTGTACTTCACATATCCTCCTTCCTTAACTTTATGTATTAATCATAACATAGTATCCCTACTATGCCAACAATAAACTACAAAAATTTATAAAACCTTTTAAATTGGAATTTTCAATTTTTATCGTGGTATTTATAGGTTTTTTTTATATATAACATTGAATATATCAATATTTTTGTAAAGGAGTGATTTATGGTTGATCGTTCTTATAGTACATATGAATCTATTCGTAATTACCATGATAGAGGAATGATGAAATGGAGTGCATTTGCTACTGGTGAGCTGACTGAGTCTCTAAAGAAATTTACTGAAGAACAACTTATTAAAGATTCAATAGATAATATATATCGTGAATCTTATGATGAAGGATGGTAAGAAAAAAGAGCTGAAAAGCTCTTTTTATTTATTTTGTATATCATAATACTCTATACAGAGTTTCTACTACAAATAATTATAATAAAACAGTACCTAGTTATACACAACTATCTGCCCAAGATTTCATTTATATCTTCTACTGTAAGTTTATCATACGATTTGTTAATTTTTTCCCATTTTTTAACCATTGATTTTAATCCATCTAAGTCAGGAGATGCCCCATGTGAATCCAAATTTTCTATAGTATTTTCAAATTCTTTCCATCGCTTCTCTTTTAATACTAAAAATTCTGCATACTCTGCATAATTTTCGGTTAAATGACCATCAAACCCTTTGAATTTAATATCTTTTTCAGAAAAAACTGATGAGATCTCAGAAGAATATTCTCTAGCAAATTTTAAATCACTATATAATTCTAAAATGTTTTCAACTAATTTACAGTCATCCTTCGATAATTCTTTTTCTGATATACCTGAAAACAAGTTATCATAATAGCTAGTGAATCCTTTTTTCACAATTTCTAGAGATTTCTTATAAAATTCAATATCATTTCCATCTGATGATTTAATTAATGTTTCGTACTGATTAGCTAAAAATAATCTTTCTTTTAATGTTAATTCCATTCTAAGCACCTCTTTTTGTATTCGCTTTCTATTATATAGTTTACTATTTTTTTAAACTTTGTCAATAACAAAAATAATTATATTCTCTTCTTTATGCTTATGATTTTATTTCTGATATTTCACAAAGTGTATCTTTTTTTATTTTTATAAAAATTTGCTTAAAATCTTCACAAATATTTTCAATGTTAAATTTATATTCCTTGCTCCAGTTGTCTAAATTAACGTCATACGAATCTTCGCTCTCCAATTTTCTTGCTCCTTCGATAAATATATCCATTAATTCAAATTCTTTTATTGTATCATTAATCAATTCTACTATTTTATTCTGTTTATCTTCTTTTAACTGTACTATAATTATCTCTAACTTATATATTAGACATTAGGTCTTCTGTTTTTTGCTTATTATCACTCTCTAAAACTCTTAGTTGGCTTAATGATTTTTCATACTGAGTCAACGTCATTGTTTCTAAAACATCGTTAACATGACCTAGTCCCTTTACTCTAGTACTCCATCTTTGCTTTTCATCTAAAATCTGGGGATAAAGTGTAATTTTTGTTGATAACAAACTTAAAGTATTTGATATCATTTTACTTGCTAAATCTGTCATTAATGAGTTTTCGTCTATTTTATTTTGTAGCTCAAACGTATCTCTTTGATATCTATTTTGTATGTCAAATGTCTTTTTCTGTAGTTCAAAAGTAACTCTTTGATTTTCGTACTGTTTCTTAATATCTTTTCTTTGAAAAAATAATCCTAGTGCTGCAGCTATTGCAGATATAAAAGCAGCAATTACTCCGCCATCTATCTTTGACCAATCAATATTACTCATTTGTTATTCTCCAATCAAAAACATTATACCAAAAAAACAACCCTAACCGTTATGGCTAGGGGGGGTATTTCAACTGATAAAAGGTATCGTGAATCTTATAATGAATGGTAGTAAAAGCCTAGTGAAAAGGATGAAATTATTATAATGCTAATAACTAGTTTAATGTTTTATTATCCCCTATTATTACTTTTTCCTGTTTCATATAACTAGTCCATGTTTCCTCTAACCTAGAGTCGTCACCGCCTGTTTTTGGCAATGTATTTTTAATATTTATTTCTGAACTAGTTTTTAAATAAATGTTTTTTAATTTATCTGTTAATACTTTATCTAACTCTTCCCATTCTTTGTTATCTTGGTCTAAATAGAAATAAAATGAATTCTTTAAAGTTGTTGCTTCTTTTTTTCCCTCTACTAATTTTTCATTATCATTTGCATTTAATGAATCTAAAGAACTATCTAGCACCTCTACATCAGATACAATTTTCATTAATGACTTTAAATCATCTTTTTTATTATTGCCCGATATATTCATTTGTTGTTCAAACTTATTTTGGTTTTTACTTATCTGTATCTGAGTAAATTGTATCCAAGAAGTTGAGATAAATGTAATGAAAGTCACAAAAAGCGTTAACCATTCAATAAGGTTCCCATACTTACTCTTTTCTGGTTCAGTTTCATTTGTCTTTTTCTCCATAACTCACTCTCTAAAAAATCTTTAATATTAATTCTACTTGATTTTATCAAAGAATACAAAAAAATACCTGACTTAAGTCAGGCATTTTTTAATAACTTAAAGTTTGTCCTGCATAAATCAAGTTCGGGTTTTGAATTCCATTACTTGAAACAAGATGCTGTATAGTTGTGCCTAAACATCGTGCAATAACCGAGAGACTATCTCCGTATTGTACAGTATAAGTTCCACCTGTCGCTGCATTTGAGCCACTTGAGTATCTGATTGCTTGTCCTGCATAAATAAGGTTAGGATTACTCAAAGCGTTCTGACGTGCCAATTCTTGCCAGCTTGTGCCCCAATTGTAAGCAATACTGCTCAACGTGTCGCCATATTGTACAATGTGAGTTTTATTGCTTGGACTTGGTTCTGGAGTAGGTTCTGGAGTTGGATTTGGTGTTGGTGCTGGATCAGGTACTTTTCCATCATATCCATTATCCGTGATACCTGTAAGGTCAACATTACCATCCAATCCACCTGCAACATAAGTTGAGGTAAATTGGAAAATACCAATATCATCCATACTTGGGAAGAAATTCCAGTTTGGAGTTGGAGTTACTGCATAATTTGGGTATTCCGCAATCCAAAGAGATTTAGGGAATTCTTTGATAATTCGCTTGTAATCAACGTGGGCTAATGTATAAGGCTTGTAGCTGTAATACATTGGTGTATATCCTGCTTCTTTCACACGGTGCATTCCGTAAAGAATAGCATCAGTATTTGTTTGAATTTCCCAAGGAGTACTTGCATAAATTGGTTTACCATTACTATCATATCCTGTCAGAAGGGATGCTGCGGCACCACTCTCATAATCCAAGGCTACAATAGAGCCTTTAGGTGTAGCAATTTGAGGTAAGTAACGGTCAAGCGCCCCCTTAGCAATCGGAATCGAATTCCCCACTTCATAATAAATATAACTATGTGCTCGTTTCCCTTGTGCCAGTGTATTTTGAACCTGACTATTATAAGTCAACTGGTCCACATAAGCCCCGCCATAAGTCCCACCAATTTGAGCGATTGAGAACTTGTCATTAGCATAACCAAAGTTTCCTTGATAGCCATTATATTTAGACCAGTCGACACCTTGGTCGCCTACTGCCGCAAAAGCTTGACTCGTTGCTCCAAAACTTGTCAGAGCTAGAACGACAATTGTAGCAGCTTTAATAATTTTTTTCATTTTCATCTCCTATTTTCTTTTCGTCAATATTTTCAATCTTTACCCCTTTAGATTTTAAATAGGCAAAGAGTTCTTGAAACAATGGATTAATTTGACATATAAGCTGAATCATCCGTGCAAAGAAAAACACTAGCGATCCATTGATCACTAATGCTATTTCGTTGTTATATTCTTTTACCCCAGAAAAGTTATAAAACTCAAATACTCCCCAGAATAACGCAATTGTCACTAAATCTATGACAATCCTTTTTTTCAATGGTGGGTCCATTTTTTCTCCATCCTTAAGCCATGTTAAACCTAAAATTATTAAGATTAATGCTGAAATTCCCAGCAAATTATATTCCAATTTTTTATTTTTCCTCTCTAGTCAATAAGACATTGTGTATCTATTCCTGACACTTGAAAACCATTCCCCATATCTCCACCTACAGGTGTTAAAGTTAGTGCACCATTAGTTGATAGAGTCATACGTACCTGTGTAGCTGTCGAGATTATACCGCTATACCATTCGTGTTGCTGACTAATAGTAACAGGTATTTTTCCAAACTGAACGCCTGTTCCTGAAGTAGTAGTGACTGTAATTATTCGCCCCCTTAAGTAAAGGCGCCCATTCAAAACACGATATTGTAAAGGGAAGGTTCCTGATTTAAAACCATTCATCACTTCTATATCTTTCCACCCTGTATCACTTGTCAAAGTTTCAAAATTATCATTAATTGTCTCTGCACCATTTTGCATCCCTCGATATATTTTCTTAAGTTCTGCCATTTTTTCTCCTTTTATTTTTGTACATTAGTTTTAAAAGTGACACTGTCTGAAAAGTCACTCTCTTCTTCTCCGCTAACTTGTTTCACTTGGATAGTGTAACTTGTATCTGGTTTTAAATTTTCAACTCTTGTAGAAAGTAATTTACTTCCAGCAACTGCAATACCGTCAAGATAAATACGATAGTTCATCATCTCCCACGTATAGTCCGCAGGATTTGTACTCGAATTTTCATTTTCATCCGTGTAAGTTCCAATATATGTTGGATAATCCTGTGATGTAACCTCACTTTCGTGTGGCATCCAAGGAGTTGCCTTTGTTCCTTTTTCAACTTTGTAACCAGCGAATGACCAGTCAGCTGTAACTGTTGGTGTTGCGCTGTAAATATAAGACCAAGCCCAGTTATAGCCTTCTGGTATAGTGATGGTCGATGTTTTTCTGACCCAACCACTATTTGCAGGTACCGTAACCTGATTTTTAAAATAACTAGGACTACTCTGGTCCTCTTTAGCAGAAACACCAAGCTGTAAATCAATCACTAAATCTTGAGTACCATTATTCTTAATATAGGAGCCAATAGTGTATTGCTCTCCAGCTAAAACTGGATAAGAGCCACCATTGGCTCCAGAAGGACCTCGCCACCCTGAATTTCCTTGTGTTACTTGAGTGATATGTACAGCCACATCAATAGATGGCATATCTGGAATATCAGCTTGTTCATAAGCAATTGTTTTTGTCTTATTCCCAAAACTCCCCCAGATAAGTTTGTGATCTTCTCCGATAAGTTGAGCAGTGTGTTTTTCAATATTTAAGTTCGGATAAAGAGTTGTAAACCCTTCTCTCCCATCCGCACTTTTTGAATAAGCAATGTGATTATAATTTGTAGCCATAAATCACCCATTTTCCCATGATACTTTCGCACTATTTCCAGATATATCTGACACCACCAAATAAACTGGAGTTTTAACTTTCTCAACATACCCATTTGTGACATTCGCTCCATCAAGTGTGAGGCTTAATACTTCTGCTCCATTGATAAACAAGAGGTTGTTTTCATGAATAACTGTCTCTCCATCCATTGCCCATGACTGAGGCATTTCAACGTTCACTTTCTCTCGCAGATAACTCAAGGATGTCGCAATATTATAAATCCGCTCTCCACCAAAAGAAGGACCTGTATCAAGTCCTTCTTCTTCAGTGCCAATTGAATTTTTATAATAGGTGACTTTTATTTCAGGCTGATATTCTGAATCATGCTCAATAACAACATTAAAGCCACTCGGTACCTTACGATAAACAATCTTTTTGAGATCCAAAACCTCAGAAAGTAATTTACCGCCTGGATCAATAGATTCCAAAATATCTTTTATTGAATTAAACCAATCCTCAAAGTCTCCTTTTCCTGCATTGAGGTAGTCTTTCATGTCATTAATCAAGTCCTCTGCAGTTTGCCAATAAGACCCCATCTCCCCCGGAGTTTTGGATACAGCATGGATGACAAAATAAGTAAAATCTTGAGTGGTCGCAATTTCTTCCTCACCTTTGTAAAAAGCAATATTTGCCCGTTGTCTGTGAAGGGATTGCATAGTATATTCATCAAAAGTATATTGCACAATTCCTTTCTTGTAATCAATGATTTTACAAGAACGCTCCACAACATGTTCTCCACCTAGAAATGCTTGAAAAGTTGCCGTACAGTCTGTGAGATCCAATGGCAAACCATTCTGCACAATTTGTGCTTCCATCACTTCACTATTGACATTCCCTTGACGGACATTAATGATCCCTACATAGTTATCAGGCTCCGTTGTGGAAAGTGTGACATTCCATTTTTTCAATTGTTTCTCCTTTCCTTATGTGTTCTTTCTCCAAATACAGAACCAGTTATAAAGCCCCCAAGAACTACTTGGACCACCATCAAACCACCTCACAGGAGAATTAAGAAAGTTCTGGTCAAGTGTAGGAACTCTTCCATTTTTCCCATCTTCAAAGACGATTCCAGTATGTCCTGTAGATATTCCACTGTCTGTTCCGACATAGAAAATATCCCCCGCTTTACAATCTTCTGCACTATGAGGGACAATTTTTGTCCAACCTGGAGGCGGTGCGAATGTACCAATTGTTGCAGCCGAAATTCCATCACCGATATTAATTTCATAATTCCAGCGTGGATTTCCAGAAGTTGGAGAACCATCTGGATTATAAGCTTGAGAATTCCACGGTGTCATACCATATTTATTTGCGGTTAGTGTCGCCATCCATGCCGTTGTCAATCCTACGCACTGCCCATTCTGAACGTAACGTTCTTTATAGGTGTTGTAGAATTTATCCAACTGCTCTTTTAAATTTCCGCTTGGAGTTGGTGGTTTCAAACCGTGAAGTTTGTTATACCATTTAATCGCAAGCTGAACACGTTCTGGATGAGTCGCTGCAGGACGTTCAAAGTTCGCTTCAAAAGCTGTTGTGGCTGTGGAAATATTAGTTAATCCTTTAAACTGAGCAACAGAATAAGGATAGCTACTTGTTGGGATATATTGCCCATTAAACATACACCACTCTAAGAGTTGAGATTGTGTTTTAGCAATACGATAATCTCCAGAAATACCTGCAGCACGCATCAAGTTTTGAACATATTCACGTCCGTTCCATGTAGCAGGAGGAACCAGAGGATAAGCGGAACCGTCCCACTGTACCAAACCATAAGCAGGACCGCCAACTTGGTCTGTATCTGGCATCACACCAGACTCTTGGTCCATATTCCCGAGAATACCTGCGGCAGCTTGTTCGGTATAACCTTTTGACTTCAAGAACTGCCAAACAATCCAAGCATTCTTTTCTTGATCTGTAACTATTTCTGGTGGAAACTCTCCTTCTCCACCACCAGAGCCACCTCCTGCGACTACTTCTTCGCCATTAAGTAATAATCTACCCGTGATATTAATATCTCCAAATAAATCTAATTTGCGGTCCTTTCCAATACTGTCTTCTGGAACTCTCAAAACATCATAAGAAATGCCACTTGAAGTATTTGAAGCGATAGAGAATTTAAAACCTGGATTCTGAATTAAACTCACACCTTTAAGCTCATTCGTATCCACATTGAAAACCGGGGCAAAGGCAATCATTTCTTCTTCTTTTCCATTCCCCAAGTTTTTAAGGAATCTGACCTTTCCGTCAGATATTTCAACGATAAATTTGTTATTTACAGATCTTAATTTAACACCCTCTAACGTACCTGCTTTGATAAAGTCTGCATTAAATACACCATCCATGGTCCACGCTGTCTTACCTGCTCCATTGTGAACGTCTTGAACCGTTTTCCATTGTCCTTTTTTACAATGTTTAAATACAATCCCAGCATTATTTTGGACAAGAAAGTCTTTTGAATTCTCAATGTTTTTCCCATCCATAAAAATAGCTTCATAAATTTCACGAGAGTTGCTTACTCCAGCTTCAATACCATTTACCCAACGAACAGAGCCACCGTTCTTACCTGCTCCTCGCATAATATCGTCTTGGTACTTCCCGATTTCAGTGGACTCATAGAAGCCCATTTTATTTTGGTTTAAATCAGAGATATTATTCTGCACATTTGAAACTTGCCTATTTATAGAAGTCCCGTTCAAGTTATCTCCAAGTCCTGCTTGTACTTGGCCAGTCACATAATTCGTGACAACTTTAAATACTCTGGTCTGATAGTGATACCCTCGGTCTCCTCTGTGAATCGTCACAGTATTACCAATAGCATCTGCACCTAAAACTTCTGTACTAAACTGCACCAAAGGACGACTATAGTACTCAAGAGTTTCGTATGTCTTTTGTAACAGCTCATTCGCATCTTCAATATCTTCAAAAACAACCACGGTTTTCCGTGGTAACATTTTCCCATTTGAAGGAATACCATACTCTGCAGTCATTGCAGGATATTCCAGATAGTTTTGTCCTTTTGGTTTATCAAGTGGTTTGCCGTTTGATTTCTTCCACTCGACATTTGTAAACTCTAATCTTCGGCCATATCCATCTCCAACTTCTTCGCCTTTACCTCGTCCAATGATGGCAGTCACAATATTTGTTCTGTCTTTTTCACGGACAATTTTTAAAACTTCTTCACCATACTCAAAACGTTTGTTTGTGACTTTACCAATCTTGTTATAGCAATTGATGATTTTCCTTGTGATCGCATTTCCTATTATTTCCACTGTAAAAGTAAATTCACAGCCAAATTCTTGGAGCGCTTTTAGGGCTTCACGCATTGAAGAATAATAAAAATTACTAGTGATATTTTTATTTGCTTCACACACTCCAAGTTTCCAATCACAGCCAGAATCATTAAGAAGCTGATTAATAACTTGAGATAAGGCTTTATTTTTGGGACGGACATCCTTAATAATAAAGTTGTCTAATTCATCAACCGCAAAGTTAATATTTTCGAAACTCAAAATATTTTCTTCATCACTACTTTTCAAAATACGGTAAAGCGTGAATTCTTTCTTTCCTGAGTCATTTAAAGCAATATAACTCGCTTCTTCTAATAACGCTTCATAAGCTAAAGATAGAGAAAGACTATCGTTCATTAGCTCAGAAGCATTTGTTGTAATTTCCCTTGTTTGAATACATTCCGAAAGTTCTGCAGAGTCAAAACCCTTCATTACTTTTTGAAACTTATCCAAAAAAAGAACGTTTGCCACTACAGCACCGCCTTTCTATACTTTATTTCTATGTCGCAATTTTCATCAGTGAATATCGAACCTGTTCTCAAACGAATATTTTTAAAATCTGAATTGAGATCAAGAATGTCATTTTTCAATTTCCCATTAACTAAAACATTCCCTGTTTTAAAGTCGAAATAAAGAACATCTCCTTTTTTCACATCAGAAGCTTTTAACACATACTTCCCATCTGTAATTTTCAAAGAGGAAGCTGTCATCGTTGCTTTTAAACTCTCTGGCTTTACAGGATAAGGAAGGTTCCCGAGAATTTTTCCTGTAGAAACTTGTTCCTTGCCATACTTATAGGGATCTCCACAGATTATTGTAAAAGTAGAAATGATTGAATTTGTATCACCTGGCACTTGGTCTGCAGCTTGATAACGCCCTTTGAAGAAATACTCTAAATCATCGTTGAACTGTATCAGCACATCTTCTTCAGAAAATAAAAAGGCCATCAACTCATCAAACTTATTTTGTAAGCTTTCGGAGTCTTTGTCCTCTAATTTGTATTTGATGGTCAGAACACGAGCTGGAAGTTTTGTGTTTGTGATAATTCCTCCATACTGCAGTTCTTGCAGTTCATGATTTAAGGAATACATTTCTCTGCCTTCAACTGAAAGTGTCTGATAACCCTCAATAAGGCGTTCTATAAATGTCCCTTTATAGATCATGGCACTAGTTGGAATAAAGATATGTTCAGATTGATGTTTCCTTTTTGGTGTATCTCTAAATTTATACATTTTTCCTCCTAGTATTGTGTACTCATTATGATTTCTTGGCCTTGAGCATTAGAAATATCCTCTACAAAGGCTTTGAACTGTTGCTTACCAATTCTTACATTGACAATACCTGGTTGCTTACCTTTATTAAGATTGACATCATGAGTCATTTCGCTCTTTATTGATTTGTTAGCTGCAGCAACATTAGCTCCAATATCTACAGAGTAATCAGAATTAACTGCTTCAGCAATCAAATCTCCCATTCCAGAAACACTTGATTGAACTGAGCTAAATCCACTCTGTAAACCATTATTCAAACTGTCCATAATTGCTAGACCCGCAGGAATAAGGAGCTTTTTATCTTTACGAATCGGTCCTTTATGTTCACGGATCCAGTCTCCAATGCCGCTAATAAATTCCATACCAGCTTCCCAAGCTGACTTTAATCCCTTAACAAAACCATCAATAATGGCTCTACCAATATCAAGGAGATCAATATTTCTTAAAGTCTCAAAAATATCTCGGACACTTTGAACAACATTATCTACACTATCCTTTAAGTTTTGCCAAGCTTGTTTAGCCCCATTGACTAAGCCGTTAAAAATATCGACTGTACCTTGTTTAAGGTTTTCCCAACCTTGTTTAACTCCATTGACTAAGTTGTCAGTGGTTGTTTTAATCCATTGTTTGAAATTGTTCCAAGTCGTTTTTATCCAATTAATTGTTGCATTCCATAAATCGATTGTTCCTTGTTTGAAGGAGTTCCATCCGTTCACAATGCCATCCACAATGGCTTTTGTAGTATTGATGATCCACGTTGTAAAAGCAGACCAAGTATCCTTAATCCACTGTATTGTGGCATTATAAGCATCAATACTTCCTTGTTTGAGATTGTTCCATAATGAAACAATTCCATCAACAATCATCTTTGTAGTTTCCGTTATCGAAACTTTAAAGCCTAGCCATGCATCTTGAATAATTGTTACTAATTGGTCCCAGATATTAACAAGAGTAGCTTTAAGAGCGGTATAATAACCTGTAACAATTTGAACAAATCCTGTTACAATCGCAGCTACATTTTGAGTGAGAGTATTCCAAAGCATGGTTGCATCTTCTTTTAATTGATTAAAGTCGCCTGTGATAAGGTCAATCAATAATAAGACCGGGCCCATGATTACAGTTTTTATCACTTCCCATGCTGCACCGGCTATATCTCCGATTTGTTTCCACAAATCTGTAAAGAAATTGATCATAGGTTTAAAAACATCAATAATAGTCGAGACATAAGGCGAAATCGTACTTACTATTCCATCCCACGCAGCGCCTGATTTGGCTTTCACACCATCCCAAACATCTCCAAACCATGATTTAGTACTACTCCAAGCAGACTTGGTGCCTTCCCATGCATTTGAGGCACCTTTTTTCACATTATCCCAAGCATTTGAAGCAGTGTCTTTAGTACCTCGCCATAAATTTGCAAACCATTCTTTGGTGCTGTTCCAAGTGTTTTTAACGCTATCAACTGCATCTTTTGCACCTTGAATCATGCCATCCCAAAGACCCTTGGCACCATTTTTAATATCATTCCATTTATCAGAAAACCAGTTTGTTATATCGCCCCATTTTTCTTTTATTGCATTAGCGGAATCTGAAACAAATTTAGTAATATTTCTCCAAACTTGTTTTCCAAAAGCAGCAATTTTATCCCAGTTTTTATAAACCAAAACTCCAATAGCAATTACAGCAGCAATTGCTGCTACAATCCCTAATACAGGTAAAATAACGCCCGTTACAGATGTTCCCATTAAAGCAAGTCCTGCTTGTATAGCTGTAAAACCAACTTTTACCCTTTGAAGAGTAACAACAGCCTGACCAAATATAACCAATAATGGGCCTATTGCTGCAACTATCAATGCTATTGCTATAGCAAGTTTTTGAACAGGCTCTGGAGCAGAAACAAACTTATCTACCAATCCTGATACTGCATCCGCTATTTTCCTAATAGAAGGAGCCATTACTTTTTGGATAACAATCGCTGCAGATTCAAATGCCCCCATCATTTGCTCTAATGATGAATTCATATTATCTTGCATTGTTCGGGCCATCTCGTCTGCAGCACCATCTGAATCTTTAAGAGATTTTGTTAAGCTACCAAGCTTTTCTGGTCCCTTATCAATTAATGCCATCATACCTGATAATGACTCTTGACCATACAAGGTAACCAAAGCATTTTGTTGTTGCTCTGGTGTTAAACCTTTAAAGGCATCTTTCAGCATACCGATTTGGTCTTTCAAAGGTTTCATTTTGCCTTCTGAATCATAAAATGATAAACCTAGTTCATCCATTTTAGCTTGCATCATATCAGTAGGTTTTGCCAATCTAGAAAGGGCCCCTCGAAGTGAAGTACCCGCTTGAGAACCTTTAATACCTGCATCTGACATAATACCAATTGCTGCAGATACTTCTTCAATTGACAATCCCATCGCATTTGCAACAGGGGCAATATATTTCATAGCCTCGCCCATGTCTGCGACTTCGGCATTTGTGTCTGCGGCAGCTCTTGCAAAAACATCTGCAACGTGTCCTGCTTGACTTGCATCAAGGTTAAATCCTCGTAATGCAGTAGCAGCATTTTCAGAAGCCAAAGCTACATCACCACCAGAAACTGCAGCTAAGTCTAAAAGACCAGGCATAGCTTGCATAATTTCGGTTGCATCAAAACCTGCAGAAGCTAAGTTTTCCATACCTGCTGCAGATTCTTTTGCACTAAATGCAGTTTTTGCCCCTAAGTCAATAGCTTGTTGCCTTAATAAATCGAATGACTTACCTGTCGCTCCAGATATTGCTTTTACTCGACTCATCTGCTCTTCAAAGTCTCCACCGACTTTTGCAGCAGCAACACCCATACCAACAATTGGCAATGTAACCATCTTAGTCATTGCTTTCCCAGAGGAAGTCATAACTTTCCCTACTGCTGACATGGTGCTATTTGTATTTTTTTGGAAGTTTTCAACCTGTTTAGCAGCATCATTAAAGGTTTTTACAAAATTGTTGTCGGTTGCCTGTAAGTATGCTTTAACGCTAAAAGATTCCATATATTCCTCCTTCCTTATTTATTTGCATTCTTCATAAGCTGCATAAGTTGTTTATCAGATTCAGATTTAAATTTCGAGGTCTCAATACCCAATATTTCATTTTCTTGTTCTTTTTTATTAAAGAATTTATCAAATGTTTTATATACGGGTTCTTCTTTCTTTCCTCTTGTCCTTGTTGACTGAACTTGCCAATTAGCCCATGCTTGTTGATGAATAAGCTCTCGCTTGTCAAGATTTTTCAATCTAAAAGCAAGCATTCTAATGCTGTATTCTCTTATAGTCATACGTTCAAATTCCAACATGTCTGTCATTTCAAAGAATCGGAAGAAATTAATCATCATCTCCTCATACGTATCTTGTGAAGATTCAAAAGAAGGATCTATTTCATTTTTGCCTTGATGAGCTTCCCCGTATTACTTTCAGTAATTTCTTTCAAGACATCATCAAACAATTTTTCAATATCTTCGCATTCATCAATAAAGTCATCAATGTCTCCTTGAGAAAGCTTTGGTGTTTCTGTTCGATTTCCTAAAAACAGAACATTGGCCAAAGTTGCAATGTTTGCCATTTCTAATTCAGGAATGATTTTTACAGCGAGTGCCATACCAAAACTCACTCCATTTTGTTCAATTACAAAATTTTTATCGAGTTCACGAACGAACTTGACACCGAATTTAAAAGATACTTGTTTACCGTTAATTGTTAATTCCATATTTTCTCCTTAATAAAAAATAGAGCAGTATTTGCTCTATTTGCTTTCTGATTTCAATGTTTGAGGTGCTGCTTCTTCTTTGACTGTATCTTTGAATACATATTGAACTACATCCGCTTGTTCATCTGTAAGAGTGGCATATCCTTTTTGAGGTTTACCAAATACTCCAAATTCCAGACTCAACTCAAGCGCATCTTCTGAATTAGGTTCATAAGAAAAACTAGTTAAATAAGCACGTAAATATTTTGCTTTGTACTTGTCTGAATTTTCCCCAGTCCCTTTTTCTGCTTTATCAATTTCCCATACTTCTACAATATCTCCGTTATCAAATGCATCATCCATTTCATCAATATGAGTATCTCCATCCGCTGCAATAGATGTTGCAGACAGGCTATATTCTGCTGCCGCTAAAGCACCAACTGGCCCATCTTTGGTAGGTGTCGTGTTATAATCACGAGTTTTCTCACTTGAATGATCTGTTTGAAATGCAAGCTTCCATGCTGCTTCATCTTTTGCCTTCGTCAGTAAACGATAAAGCAAAATAATATTTTTACCTTGTTTGGCTACTAAATCTGCCATAGTATTCTCCTATCTTAATCTAAATTCTAAATTAATCACCGCTCTTTTTAGCGGTGTATTTGTTGTTGTATCATCGAGCATTTGTATATCACTTGCTTGCACATTTAAAGACCAATAATATCCATCTGTTGCCTCAATATCCAATGCTTGATTAAATATATTACTTGCCATGTCAGACACTTCTTTACGCTTCTTCTGTAGCCCCCATACAGATAATGAAAGAGAAACTGTCCCTTTTATATCCGTCTTGTTCATTTGATGAATAGTTTGAGTGTTGCCTATTTCAACAAAAGGGTAAGAAACATCATCCGCGGGCTTATAATCATAAACTTTATATCCTAGCAACTCACAGCGTTTAAAAACTTCATCAAAAATAGATTGGTCTCGTGTTTTAATCATTTCATCAACCTTTCTAAATCACTTTTAAATATCTCTTTTTGAATATTAAAACTAGGCCTAATAAAAGGCTGAGCATTCTGAAATCGTGTACCATATTCGAGATACGCTGCATAATCAGCATACGGACCAACTTCTGCACTAAATCCCCCATCAGTTAAAGACATTTTTATTGAACGCTTTAGATAGCCTGTATCAACTGGAGCTAGCTGTTGCATTTTCTTTGTTAGGTCAGTACCGTTACTTTTAACAACATTTTGGACATCTTTCAAAGAAGCTGCTTTATTTAAATGCTTAACAAGTTGATCAATCCCTTTAAATGACAAGCTAGTTTTTACATATTCACCTCCTGTAATAAGAAAGTATTACGCTCGCTAGGATTACGGTATGTAGCCAGCTTCCATCTCTTGTCGTCAAACTCAATATAATCGTATTCTGGCATATCAAAAAGGGGCATCATTCGCAGGACTTTAGCCCCTTGTTTAATATCTCCAAAGATTTTTACACTGCGTTCTGTGCCAATATCTGTTACATTTGCGCTAAAAGTCTTTTTGATTGGTTCACTTTCAACCCATTCTCCTTTATCAGGATCATAATGAGTTCCAGAAGATTCTTTGACAAACGTCACGTTTTCTAAATACCTCAATAAAGCCTAAACCTCCCAATTTTCTTATTGCTTTCCTCTTCTTTTGATTTTTGCCATGCTTCAATCTCGCTGGCATATTCATCAAAATCTGATTCTGCAAATGTCATGCTTAGTCCCTCTTGTGAGTATGACTGCATCCCTTCTTGACCAATTCTATTAAATCGTTTTAAAACAACGTCCATAACAATATAATCAAGCTCTGGCGGCACTTCTTCTATACTAGCGCCAATGATAACAAGCAGCCGTTCGCGAGTTCTTTTTTCAATAACCTCTAAACGTTTCTCTGGTGTTCCCCCGAGAAGGCTTTTTATATCCTCAGTTAATGACATATGTGCCTCCCTATCCTGCAGGAGTTACTGTGACTTCACAAGTTGCTGTTTTCCCATTTGCAGTTGTAACTGTAATTGTCGCTGTTCCTTCTGCAACTGCTGTAATTTTTCCTTGAACTGGCGTTACTGTTGCAATAGCTGCATCGCTTGATGAAAATTGAACTGACTTATCTTCTGCATTTTCTGGTGTTACTGTTGCTGTTAACGTTTCGTTTGCCCCAACTGCGAGTGATAATGTTGTTTTATTCAACGTTACACCCGTAGGGGCTATGCTTTTTTTACTACAGCAAATGCTTCATCTTTAACAGTCATGAACCCAAGATCAAACGTTGCTTTAATTGCAGCCATATCACGTTCTGCTAAGTTAATAGGTTTATCATTTTCATCCACAACGGTTGTAAGAGTAGCTTCAGTAAGAATTTCATATTCAATACCTTTTAAAATTCCGTAGTATGCATAGTTCCAATCAGCAATCAATTCCAAAGGAGCTGTATCCCCTGTTCCAAACGATCCTTTAGGAGTATAAGCAATAGGCAAACCAAGGATGTCGTCAACACCATTAGAGTTAGCAGTGTTGAAGATTGGAAGTTTATTTTCATCTTTTGTTGCACGATATTTACGACGTTGTGAGCGAGTGGATGCAATACCATTTGGCTCTAAGTCATTATCTTCAATTAATGCAATTGCATCGTTGAAATCATCATATTTATTTGTTGTTTCTGTGATTACATTCCCTGCATCTGTAGCTGCCTTTAGCACACTAAATTTATACGGGTTTTCAATTCCACCGAATACAGCTTGGTCAAATTTCTTATAGAAAGCTTCTGCAATTTCTGCCTTCATCAATTCAAAGAAGTTCGTTACTGAATAGTTCAGATTTTCTTTAGTTGTTGGGATGATTACGGCCATTTTTTTAGAAGCTAGTTCAGCCTTTACAAAAGTTGGCTTGCTTGTTTCGATACGCTCACCTTCACCAACCCAGTAAGCACCAACACCAGTCATGAATGTAAATTCTTCAATTGGTTTTGTCATTGGCACAGCCTTAGCTAAGCGCATAGCTGCAGAACCATTTTTCACTGATGTGATAATATCAGCAGATTGATTTTTAGGAATTGATCCTGTTTTTGCGGCCTGCATTGTCACGTTGTCTGGATCAAATGCAAAGTGTTGTAAATTAAGGTTTAGTAGTTGTTTTTTCATTTTATTCTCCTATTTAATAATTCGATGTTCGTTAAGTGCTTTTTGAGCTTCTGCAATATTTGAAATTCCTGTATTGCTTGGTACTTTATTAGGCGTTTTACCTGTATTGCGTTCTACTTCCCAAAGTTTGCGTTCTTCTTTGATATAATCCGCAAATTCTTTGACTGCTGCTTTCGTTTTGTCCGCATCTTCTGAAACTAAGATATTTAACACAGCTTCAGTGGTACGGATTTCTTGCTCTTTCAGCATAGTTCCAGCAACTTTGGACATTTCCCGCAAGTTTTCCTTGCGCTCATATTCTGCAATACGAGCTTCAAGCTTTTTACGTTCATGTTCTTCTTTTTCGTCTTTGTTCATTTTTGCTAGCTTTTCTGCTTCTTGCTTCTCAGCTTCAACTTCTTTTTGCCAGCGTGAACGTTTAGACTTCACGATAGAGTCAACATCATTATCATCTTTAAGTCCAAATTTTTCTTTGACTGCTGCTAATTGTTCATCGGTTAGATTTTCTAATTTAAATTCTGGTGGAGTGGCTTGGCCAGAGCTTGTTCCACCGTCTGGATTATTCCTAGGTTCTCCATCTGCGAACAATTGCAAGTTTAAAGGCAATAATTGTTTGTTTTTCATAGTGATGCTCCTTCCATATCTTTTAACGTGGATAAATGCTTGCACTTTCCATAGCTTTTTATGTCTTCAATGCTTGGACAAAAGAAAAGCACTCGTCAATGACAAATGCTATTTATTTTTTCTATCTATTTTGATTTCTTTAATTGCTCTATCAGCTTCTGCTCTATCCTCGAAAGCTTGTTTATATTCATCTTGGTTGATTACTCCACGCTTTAACAAACTATTCCAGAAAGACTTATCATCAACATGTGGAGCAGTACTACATTTGCACCACGGATGCATATTAGGTGCATTAATCCCTGGGCTCATGTCTGTTAGCTTAAATATTTTGCCATTTAAGGCACCACATATAGGACATGCATCAGGTTCTGCAATGTATTCATATTCTTCAATAGCAGCTCTTTTATAGCTTTCTTCTTGAATAGCTGTTTGAATACGTGTAGTTTCTGAAATGAGTAAACGATTTGCGTTATATGTTGCATTCTCTCGTCCTGCCTCAGTCATTAATTTCTTAAGCTGTGCAGATAGTTCTTTAGGATTAATACCACTTGTCACGGACCTAATGAGAAGTTTTTCAATATCTGCTTTTAATTCAAATTGATATTGCCATAGCTTATCTGAAAAACTAGCAAAGCCCTCCACATAAAAACTTCCCTTAAGCACTGTTTCTATTAAGCTAGTATATCCATTTTTAGGAACGGTTAAACCAAGAATACCTGCTTGTCTTTCAAACTCGCTTAATGCTACTCCAGTCAGCTTGTTAGAGAAGTACTTATCAAGTTCATCAAAGACAGCAATAAGCTCTAAGCCTATGTTTGCTTTTAATAACTCCAATCGGTTTACTCGCATTGTAAGATTATAAAGTTTTAAAACTTGATTTGCTTTGTGTGAAAAGTCTTTTTCTTCCACATATTTCTTAGCTTTTCTCCCAAAAGATTGAACATCCATTTTGTCTGCACGTTTCATAGCTTCACTTACTGAGATACCTTGGCCATTTGCAAAGTTCTGCCAATTCGCATTGATTTCTTTTTGAATAGCTTCTTGTGCATCAAAAAGTTTATCCATGATTTGTGTCATACGTTTTTTATCATCTTTAATCTGTTGGGCTTGCCAAGCTTTTTCACGCTTTATCCAATAATCTGGAGTTTTCATAAATTACTCCTTTTGTTGTGTTGCTTCATCTTGCTGCATTTTATCTTGATCAAACACTGGATTATCAGCTTTTTCCTTATTAATTCGCTCTATTTCTGTCTTTACATCAGGAACAACAGATAAAACACTTAAAGCAGTTTCTTCACTTGTCACGCCCATGAGAAGAGTTGCTGTCTCAGCTTGCTCTTTAATATCCTTAGGCTCATTACGTGTAAAGGAGTATTCAATATCTTTCCATGAGTCTTTCCCAGCTTCATTAGTCGTCAGACTACAAAATAATTTATAACGCTTATTGAGTGAAGATTGAAATTTACGTTGAAAAGATAAAGCAAGGTTACTCATAGCTTGCAGCTTATAAGCCAATGCAATACCGCTTGATGATCCAAAAGATTCATCTGAGATATTAGCAACCATTGTTATTTGGAAGATAAGTTTTGTTAAACGATCCAATAAATTTTCTGTTTGAGCATCGCTATCAGGCTTCTCCAAAAATCGCACGTCAACATTTCCTTTTTCGTTGTCTCTCCCAAAATAATTAATCACACGATTGCTGCGTATGTTCTTCAAATCTTCTTCTTCAACTTCTGCGCCTAAGAAAGCTAGGTATTGATCACTGAAATAATCTACATCATTTGCTTTCTCACTGATTGCCTTATTAAAAGAATTAACAAGTGAGATTACAGATTCAAAGATACTCATTCGTTCTTCGTTAAAATAAAACTCAACAACGGGCAGTTCTGGATAAGGATTATAAGTTCTTTCTCCAAAACTTAATTCACTGACCTTACCGCTAATTTCAATTGTTTCCAGTAGAGTATAAATTTCTCCTTTGAGATTATCATCTTCATCAAATCCATATCTTACAGCAAATAACGGTTCTTCTTTGATGGAATCATCATAAACCATAAACATATTTTCAGGACTGTTATAAACAACATTTGTTTGTGTAACTTCATCTTGATAAAGTAACTCAAAAGTCCGTCCATAAATACATGCCATCTTAGCAAGTTCCGACTCTTCATCTTCCATATCATTTAAATTATCAAATGACTGCAGCTTCTCTAATACTTTAGAATCTTTATGCGATTTTTTAACAGGTATCCCATTAAAATAACCTGTAAAAGTATCTACAATATATTTTGGAAAATTAACAGCTAACCTATTATCAGGCTTCCAATCATCCTTCTTTTTCTGAGAAGTGATATCCATAATACCCTTATACATGTTTATTAGATACTGATAGCGTGCAATTTCTTCTTTGTGTTTTTCTATAAACTTTTTCACTACCTCAGGAGTAATTTCTCCATCTTTTGAAAAAGTCATTAATTCAATTGGCTTAATATCCAACTATAACCCCCTCTTGAATGATTTAATTTTTGCCTTCGGTTTACTTTGGTTGTAAATAGCGTATCGAACAGCATCAAGAACATCATCAAATTCTTTGATTGGTTCACCTTTTTTCTTATCCCAGATATACTGATAAATTTCAGTTTTAAATTTTTCTACTTTATCTTGGCAAATAAATAGTTTGTCTGTCTTAAAACGTTTTGCGACTGCTTCTACACCACTTAGTCGGGCCTTATCTGCGTTAAAAGCATTTATTCTTTCCCTTTGAAATCTGGCAATGTGTTCTGGACGAGCTGAATCACACCAAAAAGGGACTTTCTTTCCGTATCTCTCTTGGATTCCTTTAGCCACTTCTACCCAGTAGTCAATTTCTTCAAACTGCGAGGCGTGTTCCTCAATAAGATAAGCTGTGCCATCATCTGTTTCCCCAAATACAACAATAGAGCCCCAGTGTTCATAACCCCAGTCAACTCCACAATAAAATGTGGATAAGCTTGGCAAATCTTTAGAATGAATATAATGCTTGCTAGCATCAAAATCTTGATAAACAACACCATCAGTAGAAACCCACAGACCTTTAATATCTCGGTCATAAAACATGCCACTTGGAGTTGCTGCCTTAATATTTTCCCTGTAACGCTGAGACAAGAAAGTATTATCATCCAGCTGGAATTGAAAAGATTTAACATTTTCATTTTTCTTGTCTATATACTCCTTCTTCAACCAATGCTCTGGATTGTCTGGGTTGGTATCAGCTAGTATACGTGCTCCAGTTCCAGAACAACGAGAAATAATCTCAGCAAATACTTCTTGTTTAGCAAGTGATGCTTCATTAACATAAGCGCCATGAGCAGTCATACCACGAATTGCACCTACACCACCAATATTACCTGTATAAGCTTGAACAACTTTGACACCAAAGAGTTTAAAGTTTCCATGTTTATCGAATTTCGGCTCAATATTATACATGTTATAAAGTTCTTGTAAGATATTTTTCTGAATCGTACTCGAAGAAACACCAGCCAATATATACATGGGCTCTTTTATTCCTTCTTCATCCGCAATCTTTCTCACACGTCTTAACTCAAATAAAAAAAGGTCGTTATTGATCTTTGTTTTTCCAGAACGTTTAGCACCATGAAGCAATGTAATAAACCAGTCTTTATTTACTGTTTGGCTTAATACCTCTATTTGTCTTTTTGTATATACATCACTAATCATCTAATTCACCGCTTATCTTACCGAGTAATGCATCCAGTTTTTCTTCCACAGTTTCATTAGATGAATTTTTAATAGACTCAACTTTAAGCTCTGCCATATTGGCTTCAGCAGTAAGTTTTCTAAGCTGTTGTTCCAAAAGTTTATCATTTCCTGGATAGCGTTTAAGAAGTTCTTTCATAGCTTGTATTTGTGTCTTAAAGTCAGGAGGTTTTTCAACTTCTGCATAGCCCTCTGCGTTAGCCACTACGACTGTTTCTTTTATTTCTGCATTAGCTATTAGGCTTAGTCTTTCAAGTATCTCCTGTGCGCTCATAATACGCTCAGAAGCTAATTGAGCCATTCTCTCATCAATATATTTTTTTAGGTCAGGTTTAGTAAGGTTTTCAGCTCCTATAGATTTTGCTGTCCTTTTACTATATCCAGCATTTATCGCTGCTTCCTTCGCATTACCTAATTTAATATACTCATCACAAAATTTCTTCTGTTTTTCAGTTAGTTTCATACCTCCCTCCTTAGATATGCAAAAAGCCGCCATTTATGACAGCTTTATTTAAATCTCTTATCTATTTTTTTATAAATATATCTCAATTCAAATAACGAAGCTATTAATAATACGAAAAGTATTACTATAACTTGAGTCCAAGATATACTTATTAAATTTAATGTTTTTAATGCTAATACGGCTACCGCAAGAAATAACAATATCTCTACCTCAAAGTAATTTAAGTTGTTTAAGTCTTTTATTAACTATTTTTCTAGCTTCTTCAAATTTAACAACATTTTCTTTTGAATCATAGTCATTTATTTTTATTTTAATAATATCCATTGGTGATATTTCATAACCTGTAAAATCTGATTTCAACCCACAAACCACATAACATAAATAATACATACCCACAAATGAATTATCGCTAGGATTATAAAAGTATTGTTGTGTCTCGGCTAGAATTTTTATCGTTCTATCTGAACCATATAACAAAACTTTTTTTTGCAACTCTGATATCTGTTCAGGAGTTATACCTTTTTGTCCACTTTTTCCCATTTCCATAACTAGATTTGACCAGTCTTCAAGAGTATTTGCAAGTTCTGATCCCTTTAGCTGTCTAAAAAATATTTCTCTTTGTATTTCTTTTTCACTATTTTTTCTACTCTCTTCCACTCTCAACCCTCGTAACAATTTAGGAAGATCTTTAAGAAAATATCCAACAATTGTCAAGCCTCCTAAAATTAATAACAATAAAATATTACTTAAATTACTCATAGTTTCCCCTTTAATTCTTTATTATTTAAGGATACTATAAAATGTCTTTAAATTCTACAGGTAATATCTTATTAAAATATTTATAAGTATTTTCTAGAGTCAGGCACTCCCTGTAAGTACCTGCTATAGGAACTAGCGGATTCGAACCCCTAACCGTTCGCTTAGAAGGCGAATGCTCTATCCATTTGAGCTAAATCCCTAAATAAAAAACTGAACACGAGATTTTTTCAACATGTTCAGTTTTTTCACGAATATCTTGAAGCTTCAAGATATTCGACTAAAATATTGGATCAATATTTCAATTAAGAAATTTTTCCCAAAATAACGTTCAAAGTATCAAGTTGAGCACGTTCAATTGTTGGCTCATCTTTAAGGAATGCACGCAAAGCTGCTCCTCCTGTAGCATCTACTGCAAGTGATTTACCTGTAGCAGTGTTCATAACACGAAGTGATTTATGTCCTTCATTAACTCTAAATAATTTAAGCATTTCTATTTCCTCCTCTGGGTCTGGAACTGGGTTATCTCCACCCAATCGTAATCCGTATGCAAACGACAAGCCATAGTAATCTGACCATGCAAAACTGTCACGTGTTACGTATTGTCGCCCGTTAATGTTTTGTTGAACGAGTGTTGGGTGTGTAGGCTCTTCGATGATTGCAACGTGACCGTAACCTCCATCTGAAAAGACAACAATATCTCCTCGTTGGAGTTGGCTACGATTTGTGATACGTTGAACTTTTACTCCTGCATTTTGCAAAGCAGCAATATTACTTGCACTCCCTGTATCAATAGCGTTACCGCCCATATGAACACCATATGCAGTTTGAACAACATAGACAATCAAGTCCATACATTGACCACCGTACATGCCATCCATATCTACAGTTTGACCAAGCTTAGCTGATGCTAATGCCAATAAGTCTGCCATTTCCTACCTCCTTTATTTTTATTCTTTTAAGATAAATAGAGGCCTCTTAGTTATCTTAAATATATTATAGAACTGGATTTTCAATTGTTCCAGGTTACAAAAAAAGCTGTCCTTTATGACAACTTTTTAGTATTAAGCACTTCCCTGTAAGTACTTCTAATAACTAATCAAGGAATCGAACCTTGACCATGAGACCCACTTTAGCTACTTAAAAATGTTTAATATTTAAATTCACCCACAGTACGGAATCCAATATTTTTAAATGAACTCATTTCTGCTTGGTTGACATCTGTAGTTTTAAAGTTTTTTGCAAACTTAGCTGCTGATACTCCATCCAAGCGTGTAAGTTGCTCACCGTTGAACATCCAGATTGAACCATTCATTTTAGAATTCTTGTCGTTTACTTTATATAAAATCATTTCAATTTCTCCTTCATCTGTTTCTGAACCTCCACCAGATACTGGTGTATTAAATAATGCTATTTCTGCATTTCGACGTCGTACCAACCCTGGTTCATGAGCTGATCCTTTATTAATATATTTAGGCAATGAAGCTAAAATATATTCATTAGATGCATTTCTATCCCAAGCGTCATTTGCAAAAACACCGACTCCAAGATTGTATGTGAAACTCACCATTGCGTCAAATTGATTCTGATTAAAGCTTCGTGTAAAGTAATCATTTACTGCTTTTTCATACTTTTTGAGATCACTTTCAAATGTACTATCTGCTTGTGCTTGTGACCATCGAGTAACACCAGCCACAAGGCTAGTGTTTCCTTTAGGTTCAGCGTGACCCCAACCAATTGTAATCATACCGTCATTATTATCATAAGCAGTTAGAACACATTTTTCGAAGTCTTTAATCAATGCTTTACCTTTTGGACCTGTAGATGTTGCTTTACCACCACCTCCAGGAGAAGGGGCTCCTCCAGTAATCCATTGGTCTAAGTTAATTATATCGGTAATGGGATCTTCATACGTATTTTTTTTGACTGGTTTACCGTTCATATTAGCTTGCCATGTATCTGAACCAATTTTAATCCACACATGGCCGAATCCATTACCACCGTATCTGTTTACTGCTACATTTAAAGTACCATTACCAGTTCTAGCAATTCCCTGTGTTACGTAGGTTACTGGAACATCTTTAGCATGTCCCCTTGCCACGTAAGGATTAGGTGCTCCAACAAATTCCAGCACATTTTTAATTAAGCTAACACATTGCCCATTAAGACTACTGTCTGACTTATCTACAGTTACTAGCCCAATAAGGCTATCAAGAAATGCTCTAACTTCTGCAATCGTTCGTGCCATTTCCTACCTCCGTTTTTATTTCTTTAAGATAATAGAGGCCTCTTGATTATCTTAATTTTATTATACCTTCCAATTTTTAATTGGTTTAGGTACAAAAAAAGCTTAATCAATTTGATTAAGCTTTTTAACATTTATGAAACAATTTCAGCACTTTTAATTCAACCGAACATGTAATTTGTGTTTTTACCGAATTGTTCATGTTATCATTATCTCACTTAAAATAGGAACTAAATGGGAAAATTTCGGGAAGAAAACGGAAAGTAAAATCAATACAATGTTTCTCTCCATAATCCTTCTCTTAGTGTCTTTTTAAAAGCATCATATTGTTTCCTAGCTGTGCTTTCTTCCAAACAGACCCTTAAACCAACTTTATACCAAGATAGTCGGTATTTAAATCTTGCAATGATTATTTCTTTAACGAGTGTACCTTGAATCACTTCCATTAATTCATCAAGTGTTTGCTTTTGGTCCTTTAACTTTCCAAGTTCTTTATCTGCTTCTAAAATAAGAAAATTTCTTTCTTGGGGTGCTGTATTATTACTTGTTCCACTACTTCCAATTCGTTCTTCGTTCTTCTGACGAGTAATCCACATTGCACGAGAATTTATCTTCACTTGAAGCATTCCAGTCATGTAATCACTAATTAATAAATCTAGCTTATCTGCCATGAATAAACTTCCTCCAGTATGTTATAATATAGACAGATAAAAACTCATGCCTAAGCCTGTACCAGCAGGCTTTTTTATTATTTTTTAAGTTTTATTTTAATTTTAGCCCAGATATCTTTCTGAATTTTTATATTATTATGATAAAATTATAATATTATACTAAATTTATTAATGATAGGAGGGCCACTATATGATTAAATTATATTTTGTTAACCATTGTTACTCTTCGAAAAGAGCTAGAGAGTGGCTAAACAGCTACAATATTCCATTCACTGAGATAAACGTAGCTAAAGATGACTTATCTACTTCAGATTTCTTACATATTTTATCTCTTACAGAAAATGGAATCGATGATATCCTTTTAGACAGAAGTGCCATGTATAAGAAATATCACCACTCATTTGAAGAATCTTCCCTAAGCGAAATGATATCCTTCTTAAAAAGATACCGAACTGTTATACGCACTCCAATTATTGTTGATGAGACTAAACTATTAGTGGGGTTTACAGAGAATCGTGCAAGAAAATTTCTACCTCGTTTCCATAAAAATATTTACTTTGATTTCATAGCTGAAAACAAAGCTGAGTAAATCTGTTAGCATCAAAAATGATGCTTTTTTTGTTGAAACGTCTGATTTTTATTACACTTTTGTAAGTGTCACCTCCTATTTTAAAAAGTATAATATTCTTATAGAAAGTAGGTAAATATGAAACATACATATAAAACATTTTAGACAAAATATTCCAATTTTAAAGATGAATGTAATGTAGGTGATTTCTGGAAAATTATACTTACTCACTTTTGTATCTATACTGCTCTATTCATCCTCCTAATAATTGGTATTGGAATGCGACACAGTTACGGTAACGGTCTACCTGATGATATTCTTGTAATTGGAAGTATGTCACTATCAGCTGTGTACTTTTTAGCAACTTTACTGCCAACTCTTACAATCACTATTAGAAGATTGAACAATGCTGGTTTGCACTGGGGAACTTTATTCCTCTTCCTTATCCCCTATGCAGGACCTTTTATACTCGCCTATTGTTTAACTCTTCCAGATAAAGAAACTCGAATGAGTTATAGTTATAGATAAATTTTAAATCCTAGCCTTATGGCTAGCTTTTTTATTTTACTCTACTAATTCATCAGTAGAGTGTTTATAACAGTCGTTTCCAATATCAAATAAAGCCTAAACTGTCATTTATTCACCTCAATCTGCTCATAACAAGATTTACAAAGTAATTTATGATCAACTGTTGCCATAGCTGTATTTTTGTGACAAATTTCGCACTTCATTACTGTTTTAGATGTTTTAGCTGATGAGCCCCAAAGCTTTGCAATTTGTTCCAATACTTCTGTGGATTTATCACCTTGTCTTTCATGATATCGACGTGCTTTATCTGCTCGGATTGCACACCCTGTGTAAGACACAATTGATATAGTTAGAATTAAAAATAATGTTACTATTTCCTTTGTCATTTCTCCCCTTTCTTATACGCTTGTATTTCGCTCTCTCGTACGTTTTACATTTAGAAGGCACAATCTATCCAAAACATATTTAAGTGACGAAATTAGCATGATTTTTTAGCTTCCTGAGCTATCCAACTCAGTTATTTCTATTTCAATTTTATTTTTGTTTCCATAAAATTTTCTGGCACAGAGAACTACTATCTGACTGTCATCGGCGTAAAAACCAAATTTAGTCATATAATCCTGTAGATTCTTCATGAGATTATCTAAATCGGGCCTCGTTTGTTTATACTCGCCCCACAACCTCTTCTGTTTGATTGCATATGTGAAAACAACATCTAGAATAAGCGGTGTACCTTTTGGAAAAGACTGTTTAGGTGCTGCTTTTTTTAATGCACCTTGTAACTCATAGTTTTGAGTCCCTTTTCGGTTATAAAATACAGGATTACCGTTTTTATAAGAAACGCCTTTCTGCTGTGCCGTTGTTGGCATCTTCTGTAGCTCGAAAGAAAACTTCATGTCTTACTTACCCACCTATCTACTGGTAGGACTTCGATTTTTCCCAAAGATTTATCTTGTCGTATCTCATTGAGTTGATCCACACTATAAACAGAACGAGTAAGATATAAAACAAAAGTCATATAATTCAGTGCTAGCTTTCGAGGTTTCTCAAAATACCAATCTGTAAACTTTCGATAATGCTCTGGTGTTACTCTAGTACAGCAGTCCTCTGCAGCATTAATAAATGAGCCTACAGCTTGTTGAGTTTTAAGCCACTGTGATTTATTACTTAAAGACATCTGCTATCTCCTCATCAGTATATTCTGGCTCTGTATAGGGGGTAGCCCAACTAGGTGCAGATTTCACTACTTTATTACCTGCAAAAGTTTCTTGTCTAGGTGTTGTATCATAATCATCTTCCCAACCCTTACCGTTAAACCATGTACTCCCATGCTTGATATAATCTTTTAAAGTCCCTTTTGCATTTATTTCTGCTAAATAGTTTTCAATACCAATTTGAATCTCTTTATCCGTTACACCAGATTTAACAGCCTTTTTATATGCTGTTAATGCTTTTGGCTTCCCTTTTTTATTTGGATACATTTTCCAAAGAGTTGCAAATCTATTTTCTAAATCAGATTCTATATCGGACTTGTTCGATATATTATTAAATGATTTATTAATTGATTTATTAGATGATATATTATCTTTTGGGTTTTTCACAATACCCCCTTTTGGTTTTTCACAAGGGGTCTTTAGATTTTTCACAATACCCCCTTGTGATTTATCTAAACAGGGATAAATGAACCTTTTTAATATCTCCCTACCCTTATACTGGTACTCCATATTGATATACCCTTTATCTTGGAGTTTTTTCAAAGACGTAGAGACAGTCCAAATACTTTTCTTGTATCTTTTGGCTAAAAAAGTGTTAGAGGGGAATATACTCCCATATGAATTAGCCATTGTATATATTTCTCCAAAAAGTAATTTTTCAAAGTCATTTAAATCTTCAGCTTCAATAATTGATGCGGGGATCTGGTTGAAAAATAATGTACTTTTTTGTTCCATAATTAACCCTCACTTATTAAAACTAATTCTCCATCCTTGATATTGAATTTATATGAATCAATATTCGATGTGACATATTCTTCTGTTCCTTCTTTTTTCTGAGCGATTTTAATCTCAGTACTCAAAGGAAAAGTTGAAAGTAACCCTACCACTTCATTTATGCGCATTAGATTACCTCCCTAGCCAAAGAGTAACGTTTGTAAGTAGTGGAATCACCATATCTATTTTTCTGCGTGATAGGTTCTTTTTTGAAAACATAACCTTCATCTTGCAACAAACAAATTTTCTTTGGCAAATCAATAATTCCAAGCTCTGTAAAGCATTCTGCACTTGTAATTGATCCAAATTCCTTTATATAATTTAATACTCTATCTTGGTGTCTTAATTTTTTATTCATATTAATTCTCCATAAAAAATAGGTTAGCGCTGGGTCTCTCTGAGTACATAACGCCCGACTTACTCGGTCCTTCCTGCACCGAAGCCTAATGTCTGCTATTTAGAATGGTAAATCATCATCTGAGACTTCCATTGGTGAACCTGCAAAAGGATCTTTATCTTGATTAGATTTAGTTTTACCTTTTTCTGTTTTATTTGAATTACTTTCTATCATTTGAAAGCTATCAGCCAATACTTCTGTTACATAAACACGTTGGCCTTCCTTGTTCTCATAATTTCTCACTTGAATACTTCCAGTAATACCAACTAAAGTTCCTTTTTTTGCCCAATTTGCTAAGTTTTCAGCGGGCTGTCTCCAGATAACACAGTTTATAAAATCTGCTTCTCGTTCACCCTGAGCATTTTTAAAACGGCGATTTACTGCTAAAGTGAAAGTAGCTACTGCCGTATTCTGAGGTGTATATCTTAATTCTGGTTCACGGACAATACGTCCAACTAACACAACATTATTTATCATTTATTTCCTCTTTCTCCTTTAGTAGCTTGAGGGTTTCACCCTTTTTAATAACAAAGTCTTTAGTAGCTTGTTTTTCCGCTTGAGGCAACATATTCCAATATTTTTTAATGGAATCTGTTGTTTCTAAATCATCTATTTTTTTCTCGTGTTCTTTTACCTTTTTCTTAAAGGCTGCAACTTCTTTTCCTTTTGCTTCCTCATTTACTTCTGGAAGGTCTTCCCCTGAATAGATATAAAGCCCAAGGCCGAACATAGCTAAATTTTTAACTAAACAACGCATTATAGTTTTATTCACATCAAACATTGAAGCAGCTTCAACTGACTTTTCTCCATTGTATTTAGTCATATATTTATATGGTTTTGATTTCATGGCTTTATTCGCACCATCCATAACTGGAAGCCACATTTCATGAGTTAGTCCATCAATCGTGACATTTGTAAAAACCATATAACCTGTATTTTCATCAAAAATATAAGGTCTCTTTGTGCCATCTGGAGCTTCAAATTTCTCAATTTCATACGTCGCACTTGGGAATCGTTTTGCAAATTCTGCCCATGCCCAGGTCCAACTTAGATAGGATAATGTCGTTTTTCCTGATTTTTTTGTCTCCACATTGTCACTTACATCAATATAGTAAAGCGTTTCAAACGGAGTTTTATTTTCTGTCATGAGCTGTTCTCCTATTTGTCCCATACAATTTTTGCTTTCTTAGGTTTCATGATGATAAATTGCTCAATGTCTTCAAGAATACTTTCCCCATATTTCTTTTCTAATTTAGCAATTGACAATGGCTCTACACTTTCTAACCCATATTTTCTAATAAGCGCTGTTTTAGCAGTATTATCCATAACAATTTCTCTAGTAAATTGGTTCTTCCCATAAGATAAACGAGTAAAGTTTTGACCTTCATCAAGGCGCTTCTTAACTTCCTTCTCCGCCTCTTTTTTCATCTTATCTGCAGCTTTTACAGCTTCTAAAAATGCGGTTAAATCGCTATTATCCAATTCTTTAATCATTGATGGACGAAACTCAAGCACTTCACCAGTTTCTCTATCCATTGGTATTAGTTGTAAACTCATTTTTTATTTTCTCCTCTTGTGTTATACTAAGAGTAGAAACTTCTCAAAAATTTCTACTCAGCTCGCTCTGCAAAGTGAGCTTTTTCATTTTTCTCTGAACTCATTGATATCAACTTCCAGAGCATCTGCTATCTTGCATACCGTTTCAAATAATGGCTTTTTTACTTTTCCGCTCTTAATATGAGCTAAAGTTGCCTTATTTAATCCCGATAATTTAGCAAGGCGGTATGGTGTCATATTTTTCTCTTTTAGTAATTGTTCAATTTTATTCCACATACTATATATTGTGCCCTTTCATTTATTTTTAAAAAAATAATACTACATATAGCTGAAAACGCTAACCTACTTTGGTATAATAATACATGAATGAAACACGCCTCCGGTGGTTTATTCAAAATATTTTAGAAAAGAGTAATTAGATGCTAGATTATTTTAAACTTTACGAGACTTGTCTCAGCGTTATACAAAAAGACGCTCCTGGACAAACTGCTGATTTCATTAATTCAATGAATAATCAAGATTTCGTATTATCTGAATTAAAGAACGGAACTTCTTCTGAACTTCTTATACAAGCAACTTTTGAAACTTTAGATAACTTGATAGAAGATGGATTAATAAAAGCAAATAAGACTTCCACAAAAGATGGTCCTATTTATATATTCAGTGGTTTAACTACAATAGGTCATCAGTATCTTTTGTCATTAAAAAATGATACATTTTTAAACAAACTTAAAAATGAGTTAAAAGATCAAGGTGTACCTACTACTCCTTCAAACATCACTAAATTTATAGCTCGTCTGTTTCTTTAAATTCATGAGATTGAGCGTAAAATGTAACAGAAACCTCGATAAGATTCTTTGATAAATATCTGAGATTAACGCCATCTTCTGCAACGAATTCTAAACTGAAATCATCAATTAATAATTTGTCTTTAGTTTCTACTACTTTTTGTATTGGAACTTTGATTTCTAGTTTTTCTGACATAGGTATTGCCCTCCTCTCCTCCTAGTTTCTGCTAGGGCTTTTTATTTTGTCATGTAGCGAAGGTAATCGCTTAATTTATAAAATGTCTTAGGAAACGTAAATTCTGGCCGATATACTGTCCAAGTTTTATTTACATTATTTATACATACTTCTTTCCCATCAGTTGTATAAAAAGTGTCATATTCTAGCATAGTTGCTCCTTAAATATTAATCTCCTGTGTATTCAAATTTAGGTTTGCGAGAAACTCCCTGATATTTCTTCGAGTAATTACTCCATGCTATAAAAGCTGGTACAAACGTTATTCGTTTTCCTAGATCAATAACATAATCTTTATCAGTGGTTTCTTTTTGAAATTTGCGAATTTTAATTTGAATAGTTTCTTTTTTAACTCCTAGAGCTTCTGCTAATTTTTCATCAGTTGCCCACTCATCAGAGTTTAGTGAACTAAGATTGATCATGTTTACTCCTTCTAAACATCCAAATCGTAGATAAAGGCAATATCTGCTAAAATAACCAAGGCTGCTTTGCCGCTCTCTTTACCGCTCATAACATTTGACATACGACTAGCAGGAATTTTAGAATCTGCTTTCTCTGAAGCGATACTTGCTAGAAAAGCATTAGTGTAACCTTTCTTCTTTTTCAGTTCCCCTACTGCTTTCCGATAACGCTCAAATTTTTCTTGTGTCATAATTCCTCCTATTTCCCAAAATAAAGTTTTTATAAATAAAAATTATATTTTTGTATATTTACACTTGACTTTTTTCTCACGAACGAGTAAAATGAAAGCATAGTTAAAGAGCCTATTAAACACTCTATAAAACTCGCTTGGTGGCTGTGTTTATTAAGTATTTTTAGGTTTTCTTTATTAGAAATATAATTTATCTTTACAAAAACTATTTTACTCTTTCGAGTTATATTTGTCAAGAGGAATATCACGAAAAAGTGAATTATTTTTTGTCATACCTTTGAAAGGCTTGATATGACTACATTTGATAGAATAAAAGAACTTGCTGACAGACAAGGCAAATCACTCCAAAAAGTTGCAAGTGATCTAGGGTTTAGTCCAAATTACTTTTACAACTTAAAAAGTAAAAAATCTCCTTCAGCAGAACATTTAGCAAAAGTAGCTGATTATTTCCATGTTTCAGTTGATTATCTTCTAGGTCGTGAAAAAAACACAGTAACTAAAGAACCGGTAGACTTGGCAGATCTCGTTGACGAAAATAAAGTTGATTGGGATGAATGGGTTTCTTTTGATGGTAAGCCACTTACTGATGAAGTAAAATCTGCATTAAAACTTATTTTGGGTAAACGTCTTGAAGACTAATCGGGGGCTCTATGAACGAACAGGAACTAATAGAGCGTATAATACTTGAGATAGAAAAATATGGAATTGAAGTTATCAGTTATGAATCTTTTCCTTTAGACGCTGTAACAAACAATAGAAAAAAGATAACAATTTTTAATCCCACTACGGTTAAAGCATTTAAGCTATGCCATGAATTGATGCATATTAAGAATAATGATTCTTATCGCCTAGGAGAATGTGACACTATAAGTCCTCAAGAGAAACGAACTAATAAAGAGGCTATTCTTTTTCTATGGGATATATTCATAACTGAAGGTGGTAGTTTCGAACTTTTTCAGAAGTTTATTGAAATATCTGGCTGCCCTTGTGATGCTTCTTTTTCTCTTCTTTGCAAAGTTAACTCAGAAGTTATAAAAGCCTTAAATAAAGAGAATATCCAGACAAAAGATTATAGCAAAATGTCACTAAAGGAATGTGTTATTGACTATATTTCGCATTTTGATGTTGTGGAGCAAATCAATACCTATCATTTCCTTGAAGCATATAATTTGCCATATGAAAAGTATGATGCTGCAGTAAAAATATTTAAAACAGTTTTGCATATAGATTATGCATGTTTATAAGATGAAAAATATGGAATATTTTATGACAAGTCAAGTTTCTGTCAGAATTCCAATATTACTTTTAAAACCAAGTAAAATAACTCCAACAATTACGAGAAAAATTTAAAAACAAATGAATATATTTAAAAAATTAAAACAACTAACTACGCTAAATAAAGATATTGAGGAAAGAAATAGATATTTAGTTAAGCTAAAGCTTCAGTTAAACTCCATTGAAATAAAACTTGAAGATAATCAAAAATTACTTGATGATCAAGAGTTATTAACCAGAAAAATTTCTGAAGAGTTTGCTCAAAAAAACGAAAATTTAAGATTAGAAATAATTAATTCAGCAAATAAAGATAGTGAAAACATTCGAAAAGATGCCGAAATATACGTATCTAATCTCATGGAACAATACCATCAAATGGTCAAAGAGAATGAAACTCTAATTGAAGAGAACACCAAGCTCTTAAAAGAGAATAATCGCCTAAAGACACAAGGGCGTAAGTTCCGTTCTGAACTTCAACTTATCAAAAACCTCCATAAAGAATATCCCTATTATGATAACGAAGCAATTTATGAAAATATAAAGGAAGTCTATTCTAAAGATGGATTGCTAGATACTATTTCAAATCTACACCTTCACTCAGAAGATTCAAAAGAGCTTAGAAAATTATCAAGAGCTACAAGTAAAGAGATCACAAATGTCCTTAAAAAATATGAAAAGAATTATACTACTAAGTCAAATATGACCATATACTCTTTAATGATTATTGGTCTACAATCTGAGATAAAGATTTTAATGTATAATTTATCATTTAATAAGTTGTCGGATTCAAAAGATAAATTAAAAGAAATAATAAATAAATTCCTTATTATTGCCGGAGATGGTAATCAAACAATTTTACCTACAATTACCAAATTTCTTCTTGAAATAGAGCCCCTTTATAAAGAACTACTCGACATAGAATATAAATATTTTATTTACCGTGAACGTGAAAAAGAAGAACAGCGTCAGCTTAAAGAGCAGATGAAACAAGAAGCCGAAGAACGAAAAGCGATGGAAGCTGAGAAAAAGAAACTATCAATTGAAGAAAGCAAATATAAAACCGAGATTGAAAAGAATTCTCAACTACTTGAAAATGAAACAGATACAAATAAGATTGAGCAACTTAGAGTTCGTATTTTAGAATTGCAAAATCAGTTATCATCTGTTGAAACGAAAAAGGAAGAAATTGCTAAACTATCCTTAGGTAAAGCTGGATATGTTTATATTATTTCTAACCTTGGCTCATTTGGTGAAAATATATTTAAAATAGGTATGACAAGAAGGTTGGAACCTCAACAAAGAATTGATGAACTAGGTAGCGCCTCAGTTCCATTTAAATTTGATGTCCATGCTTTTGTATTCAGTGATGATGCTGTAGGTTTAGAGAATAAACTACATCGTATGCTTACTAATAATCGCGTGAATAAAGTAAATCTCCGTAAAGAATTTTTCAAAGTTGATATTAATCAAATAGAAAATATTATAGAAGAAATTGATCCTACTGCAAGTTTTAACAAAACGATACTTGCTCAGGAATATAACCAATCATTAGCAATGGTGGAAAATGCAATAGCTTAAAAAATAAAAAAACCGCCCAAGTTTGGCGACTGAGGGGCGGCTTAAGAACTAGTACAAAAACAACACGGATTTCGTGAAGTTTTCTTGTACTCTATTTTACAGAAAAAAGGAGTGGAAAGCAAATGTGGGTTGAAGATTTAACCAATGGAAAATATAAATATGTTGAACGTTACATAGAACCATATACTGAAAAAACTAAAAAAACATCTATAACTCTTGATAAAAATACTGCACAAGCTAAAAAACAGGCGCTCACACTGCTTCAAGAAAAAATAGATAAACTTACCAACACTAACAATATAACAGCTAAAATCACGCTATCAGAGCTATATGAAGAGTGGTTCTCTCGCTATAAGATTACTGTAAAGCAACGGAGCGCTCTAGCTACTTCTAAGGCAATGAAAAAAGTGTTTGTATATGTTCCCAAAAATAATCTAGTAAAAAACTTGGATCGTCAAATATTCTTAGATTTTTTTGATAAGATATATAGTTTTGGTAATCTATCCTACGCTTACACTATCCAAATAAAAAATACACTTGGAAATATGCTTAATTACGCTGTTGAAAGGGAATATATTGATAAAAATCCAATAGCTTTCATCAAAATTAAAAGAAAAAAAGACCAAGAAGAAAATCATAAGCAAAAAATGGATGAGAAGTTTCTTGAAAGAGAAGAAATCGATGCTATAATCACATATTTAAAGAAGAATAAAAATAATTTACTCCATGCGAGAATAGTTGAATTTTTATGGCTCACTGGGTTGAGATATGGTGAACTACAAGCCCTGCAATGGAAAAATTATAATGGCACCAGCATAGAGGTAAATGGTACTCTTGGGATAAACAATGAAAAAATTAGTCCAAAAACAGTAGCAAGTAATCGAATTGTTGATCTCCCTCAAAAGGCAAAAGATATTCTACAAGAAACGAAAGCAGCAAACAAACTATATTTTGATCGAGCAGAACCAGACGACTATATTTTTCTTTCAAATAGAAAACTCCCTCTAGGAGTTCAATCCTTTAACCGTATTCTCAAAAAAGCAGAAAAAGAATGCAATATAAACAAATCACTTTCTAGCCACATATTCCGTCATTCTCACGTTTCACTTCTCGCAGAGTTAAACCTCCCTTTAAAATCTATAATGGAACGTGTAGGTCATTCTAACGCTAATACAACGCTAAAGATTTACAACCATGTCACTAAAAAAACTCGGGAAGAAGTCATTGAAGCGCTGAATAACATTTAACACCTTGCCCCTTTTCTGCCCCTTTTTAATAAAACAAGAAAATCGGCATAACAAAACCCTTGTAAATACAAGGGTTTTTAAGTTATTAAACATCAATAGTAGAATATTGTGCATTGGCTTCGATAAATTCGCGACGTGGTTCCACACGATCGCCCATTAGCATATCAAAGATTTTGTCTGCTTCAGCGGCATCTTCTACAGATACACGCGCCATGAGGCGGGCATCTGGATCCATAGTTGTTTCCCAAAGTTGGTGGTCATCCATTTCTCCTAAACCTTTATAACGCTGTACTGTTGGTTTAGCACGACCTTGAGACCATTTTTCAAGTGCAAGCTTCAGCTCACGTTCTTGATTCTCCCCTGGTTGAATGTATTCTTTTGTTTCCGAACCGACTTTGATTCCGTAAATTGGTGGTTGAGCAATATAAACATAACCGGCCTCAACTACAGGACGCATATAGCGGTAAAAAAGAGTTAACAAGAGTGTACGAATGTGTGCCCCATCGACATCGGCATCGGTCATGATAACCAGTTTATGATACCGTGCTTTAGATAAATCATAGTCAGCACCAAAACCAGTTCCCATCGCTGTAAAGAGTGAACGGATTTCTTCATTTGCTAAAATCTTATCCATTGTCGCTTTTTCCACGTTCAAGATTTTACCACGGATGGGCAAAATAGCTTGGAATTCTCGATTACGGCCAGACTTAGCAGAACCACCAGCAGAATCCCCTTCGACGATGAAAAGTTCTGTTTGTTTAGGATCATTGGAAGAGCAGTCCGCAAGTTTACCAGGCAAGTTAGAAATCTCTAAACCGGATTTTTTACGCGTTACTTCACGTGCGCGTTTGGCCGCAATACGTGCCTTGCTTGCAAGAATCCCTTTCTCAACAATCTTCTTCGCAACTTGAGGATTCTCAAGCATAAAGGTTTGCAAAGCTTCTGAGAAAAGCTTATTGACGATACCTGTTACTTCACTATTCCCCAGTTTGGTTTTCGTTTGACCTTCAAATTGTGGATTAGGGTGTTTAACAGAAATGACAGCGGTCAAACCTTCACGAACATCGTCCCCAGTAAGGTTTTCTTCGTTATCTTTAAGAAGCTTTTGAGCCTTTGCGTAATTGTTTATCGCACGCGTTAAAGCTGTACGGAAACCTTGTTCATGCGTACCACCTTCATGCGTATTGATATTATTTGCAAATGACATGATTGTTGAATGGTAAGTTCCTGTATATTGCATAGCAACTTCGACAGTGATTCCATCTAACTCACCCTCTGTATAGATTGGCGTATCAAAAATAACTTCTTTGTTTTCATTGATAAAGGAAACATAAGATTGAATCCCACCTTCATAGTGGAACATAGCATGATTGTCTTCTTGGCCTTCACGTTTATCGGTAATAGAAATACGCAAACCACGGTTCAAGAAAGCCAACTCACGGACACGTGTCACCAACTTATCATAGTCAAAAACTTGAGTTTCGGTGAAAATTGTTGGATCTGGTGTAAAGTGAACGACTGTCCCTCGTTTATCTGTTTCACCAATAATGGCCAAATCTTCGACGACAACACCACGATGGTATTCTTGATAGTATTTTTGACCATCTTTATGTACAGTAACGTCTAACTGTGTTGAGAGGGCATTAACAACGGATGAACCAACACCGTGTAAACCACCAGAAACTTTGTAGCCGCCACCGCCAAATTTACCACCAGCATGAAGGATAGTAAAGACCGTTTCGACCGCAGGACGTCCTGTTTTTTCTTGAATGTCTACGGGAATACCACGTCCATCATCGACAACTGTAATTGAGTTATCAGGTTCAATAAACACTTCGATATGGCTGGCAAACCCCGCTAGCGCTTCATCGATCGAGTTATCAACAATCTCCCACACTAAGTGGTGCAATCCTTCCTTTGAAGTTGATCCGATATACATCCCAGGACGCATACGCACCGCTTCAAGTCCTTCTAAAACTTGAATTTGACTGGCATCATATTCTTCTGCCATTTTTTCAATTTGTTCTTTATTTTCTTCGTTCAAAATAATCTCATTTCTTTGAAAATACTTACTTATAATTATAGCACATTCTAGCTTTTTTTACTATATACTGCGAGCCATAAAAGCTTTTACTCCATCTTAATAATTTCAGAAAAAAAGCAGCTTTAAGCTGCTTTTTTGTTTAATATATTTTGTCTTTTTACTTAATTCATCCGAACTTTTGGTGATTTTTTCCATGACCAAGGAAGATAAATAACAAGCCAAAACATCAATACAATAAAAATTAAACCTAAGATATAATAAGAACCGAACACATCATAGATGGGTTCAAGTGGACTTCCCGGAACTGGTGTCCTTAGGAAGAAAAAATTTTGATTCCAAACTTGATTGAGGACTGCACAAATCGGTACAACAATCGACAAAAAGACAGCAGAGCGCCAGAGTTCACGCCATTGAGGGACAAAATCGCCTGCAATCAGACGCATTAAAACATACGAGATAAGTAAGCAATGAATCAAAAAGCTCTGCCATACAAAGACATTAACAAAATCATTGGTTACCCAGTTCGGTGTCACAAGTGCAAAAATTGCTCCAGGTAAAGTTAAGCTATACAAGAGCTCACGACTCGTCTTATTTGAACGCATTGCATCAAAAACAATAATGAATATGCCAAGTCCACACAGCTGCAAAGGCAAGTCTGCGTACAAAAATTGATGAGTCATCACTAAAATGATATCTCTAATGATTTCGAGCAACAGGGTAAACGAGGCAACAAGTAGACGTAACAGTTTACGTCTCTCGTCATTTGCGCGCAGATAAATACGAATCAAGCCAAAACTGAGCAGTGCTAGAACAGCAAGGGCAAAAAAGTGATTGGCACTAAAAAGGCCAAAGCCTGGCCCAACTGCTTTTTCATTCGATATAAAAAAAGTATTCATTGTGGTTCAGTTTACTCCATAATGTCTGATAATTTTTTGATGCTTCGCGTTGCTTGGGGATACTCCTGCTGGCTATCAAAGAAAATAGTCGCAATACCCGCTGCGCGACCGGCTTCAATGTCCAAAGGACGGTCACCAATCATCACCGTCTTCTTGGGGTCTAAATTATATTTTTGTACTAAATATTTTATTGAATCTGGTGCTGGTTTACGTGGGAAACCATTATCAGCAGTAACAACTTCAGTAAAATACTGAGAAATATGGGCTGCCTCAAGAATGTCCAGTACTTGCTTATCTCTATGAGAAATCATAAAGTTTTTGCAGTTCTGGCTCACGATAGTATGCAAAAGATCAACAGCACCTTCAAACAAAATTGGCTTGTCCAAAGCTTCTGCTTCTAATTTCCGATATGTTTCAAGAAACTGCGGTATATGACTCGCGTATTGGTCCACAGCATGTGCTGTAGAAACTTTGAGTGCTGCATAGACATCGTCATGCAAAACTACTCGTTCTTCCTTTTGCCAAAGTGCTGCAGCAAAAGCATGACTAGAATTTTCGTAATTATTAAGTAAAGTGCCACCTAAATCCCAGATATAGTTTTCGTAGTTCATTTGATAATTATATCACAGCCAAGGGCTGGCTTTCTGTTTTAAACTTATGCTTCTTATTTTCTAAGTAAAGGCTGTGTGCTACATCTAAATGAACCGCCCAAGCTTCGGGATATTTTAAAATCAAGGTATTCTGAGCGGATGCCTCGTGCTTCCAGAGCTTCGCCAATGTATTTAAATTCTGAATCTAGTATATATACCTCGTCATTTATTGGTAGACCATTTATTGCTAGCTTTGCAATATCTTCAAAAGGAACATTTATTCTATCCCAATTTTTAAGCTGTTCAGGTATACCAGTTAGAAAGGCTTCTTCACAGATAATCATTAGACCATCTCTAACTAGACTTAGAGCGCAATCAAGATGCAAAACATCATGATGAAGTTTAACCTCAATCACCTGATAGCCCCAATGTGCTAAATAAGCTTTAAGCCATAAATAGCCATTATGATTGCTCGCTTTACCTGAATTTCCTACAAATACTGTTTTTCCTAAAACGAGGATATCGCCACCTTCTAAGAAAGGTCCACTCTCATCCGTTTCTCCTTGTGAAGTATCTGCCATTGGAAGAGAAACGTAAAAAGCATCGCTAGAATAGGCTTGTTCAGTGAGTAAGTTTCTTACGGGTAAAACCTCGTTGCGGCGATGGAAAAAGCGCATAGACCCTTCAATCAAAGAGTCACCAATCGTAAAGAACGGGTCACGTACAAAAAAGTTTGCAGCACCATAGACTTTTCCTTGTTCTTTCTCATAATCCGTGAGAAGACGTGGTCGCAAAACTTCAATATCATATTTTTCTAACAAAGCTTGTAGATTAGTACGCTCTGCTTCCCATTTTCTTTGTCTTTCAGGAAATACTTCTGCATAATTTTTTCCACTGGTGTCTTTATTATTAAACATATCAAGAACATCATCTTCAAGGAAGGAGCCATCATCATTGGTATGCTCTTCGTGAGGTAAGATAAATTCCGATTGTGTTAAAACTACACGTCTCAGTGGTGCAAACTCACTTGTAACACCTATTTCATTTGCATTGCTCATTTTTATTTCCCTCCTTAAAAACTAAATTGTTAACTAATTCTTATATTATAACATTTTGTGATTTTAAAAAGTCCTCACATTGGTGAGGACTAAAGATGTTACAAAAAGAGTATTATTTGGAATAGTTATATTATACATTCGTCTTCTTAACCAAGACTAAAAAAGACTGCTTTTTTAATGAATTAATATCTTTTTTCTAGATTTGTCTGAATTTTTATATATTTACTATAATATAATAGTAATTTTGACCTTAAACAAGGTTTAATTAAGTTTTAAATGTAATAATAATAGTTACAACACTGATAAATATAGGCTCCTTTTAAAGCAATTACAAAGATACGAAATTATTTATTCAAAGCTTTAAGGATATCCTAGAAATAACGAACTGTTAAGGAGAACTTATGACACTTTTAGGCGTAAAAATAGATAAATATTTTATGCGGGATTTATTGATACTACTGATCGGCGTAGGACTATATGTCCTATCTGTACAGCTTTTCGTCATCCCCAACCGACTAGCCAGTAATGGCGTTGCTGGATTTTCTGTATTGATGGACTTTGTCTTTGGTGTTAATCCAGCTTTAACTTTCTTCCTCGTTAATGTGCCACTCTTTACTTTTGGCCGTAAATACTTATCTTCGCGTGAGCTTCTTCTCAGTATTCCGGGTGCAGCCGCTATGAGTGTCTGGATGATAATTTATGAAGCAATCGGGATTACTGGGATTCAGTTTTCTAATATTGTCTTTGCTGGTATTTTCGACGGAATTCTCTCAGGAACAGCTGCTGGTTTAGTCATTATTTCTGAAGGAACCTTTGGTGGAACGCTGCTTCTAGGACGAATTTTAGAAGAAAAATGGAGCTTCAAAGTAGACAAAGTTTTATTTGGTGGTGATGTCATTGTTTTGAGTCTTTCGCTTCTCACATACCTTACCTTACCCAATTTTGCTGTCACATTGTTGTCTTGTTACCTCTTCAGTAAGGTCACTTTGATTGTTGGCCGTGCTGACTACCGTCAAGAACTCTTGCAACGTCTTTCATTCATACGTCTACCTCAGTTTGGTACTCAAACGATTAAAGAGCGAAATAGAAAGTAAGAAAAAAAGTTTCCCAAAAAAGTGGAAACTTTTTTATTTGTGTTCAAAAGCGAAGCTGCTGGCATATTTTTCTAGCATAACAAGTGTTGAACCTATCCACAAATTGAAACTTTTTTGTTATACTAGTGACATGACATATGATAAAAAGCGCCGCAAGGCGACTTCTAAGATCCGAAGTTTCTTCCGCATTATTTTGCAGCTTTTGATTTTTCTCTTTGTTGCAGCTAACCTCTTGAATTTTAGAGTGATACAAACCAGTGATAATCGCAATGACACTGAGCTTGCCAACCAAGTTGAAACAATTACAGAATATAACTTCATTCGTACTATAGCACCATATGCGCAAGAATCACAAGAAAAGTATAATGTTCTCGCTTCTCTGACTTTGGCTCAGGCTGCTTTGGAAAGTAACTTTGGCCAAAGTGGACTTGCCGCAAAATATTACAATCTTTTTGGTATCAAAGCTTACGGAAATGTCCCCACAGTAACTTTAGAAACCAAAGAATTTGAAAATGATAAATGGGTGACTGTAAAAGCGCAATTTCGCGTTTACGATGGTTGGAAAGAATCTGTCGAAGGACATGCCTATCTCTTTACTAAGGGCACTACATGGAACCCTAAGCAGTATGCGAGCGTTTTAGCTGCGAAAAACTATAAAGAAGCCGCGAAAGCTGTGCAAACTTCTGGTTATGCAACTGACCCAGCCTATACTGAAAAGCTCATTCAAATGATTGAGAGTTACGGTTTAGATCAATACGATAAGATTTAGTCTTTCTTTCTCAAAGACATAAAAAACGTAGAAACAAAAACTCTGTTTCTACGTTTTTTATTTTATTCAAACAGGAATCTACTCTCCTACTGCAAAATCATGCCTTTACCTGAAGCATAATCAATTTGAATACCGGGCTGCACATTTGGAATGAAAACATTAAACTCTAAGCTTCCATCTTTCGACTTGGCTTCCATATGCGTCCCTGAGGGAACGAGATCATTCCCATCATACATAGGTTCTACACGATAACGGACTGTTTTGTTCTTATCGAGCGCTTTACGCACTAAACCTTCATAATAGTTTTGTCCTGTATTTTCCTCATTGCCATTACTCGCCTGATTGGCCCAAGCGGTTTGTGTACTGATATTTTGTGGATTTGCTTCAGAAGCATCAAAGCCTTTAATATTTCCAGCTAGCGCGTAGCCAATTGAATGTCCTCGGTTATAGAGTGTGCTGTATGAACCAGAAGGAATCATGAGTTGTTTCCAGCCTACAGGATTTATTTTCGCACTGTTGGACTTTCCATCTGCTCCCGTTGTTTCTGAACGGTTTTTGTACTGGCGGCTTGTCTTGTTGAGGAGTGCATTGGCTAGTTTGGGACGACCTAAAGCATCTTGTTTTACCAGTTGAACATAAGGTGCACTGTTAACTTTAGCATCCAAGTCTGTTTTATTGTCATTGACAATAAAGGCACCAGTTCCATTATAAGTGACTGAATCTTTGAGGTTCTTTTTAATTGAAGGTGTCAAAACCGATTGTGCTAAAGATTGTGTCGGCACTTTGTCTTTGACACTGCCATAATCTACCTTGCTAAAATTCTTAAGTTGCTGGCTTTGCGCTGGCTGATTCAGTGATGGTGTTCCTGTGACTGTCGACAATATTTCGGGATTCGACTTTAGAAACCCTAAACCAAGAACAACAACTGTTCCTAGAATCCCTGCCCCTGCTTTCAAACCTGTTTGTTTTTTCTTTGCCATCTTCGCTCCTGATTTTATCTTATTACTCGTTCAATGTTTGATTCTTCTTGTCTCAAAAACAACATAAAGAAAATAGACTTTCGTCTACTGCTACTTCCCTTTATTAGATTAGGGATTTCTAAAAAGTTTATCGTACTGTTCTTGCGTACGAATCATATTTAAATCTAAATGCCCACCATAGCTCGACAATTGTCCGCGGTCCGTAAACTGGTGCATGTCATAGTTCAAGTCTGTTTTAGGAGATGTATCCCACATCCCGGTATTTCGACCATAATCAGCCATCCAAATTGAACTAAAATGGCTAGAATCAATCTTATGGTCAGTCAAGAACCAATCTTGCGCGTAGATACCTATATTCTTGGCACCTAGGCTCTTAAGCTCCTCACGGAAAGCATCCACACCTTCGCTCATGTTATCCATGCTGACTTCTTCAATATCCAGCCAATAATACGTTGGTTTAAAAGGATGAGCTCGCTCATAAAAAAGACGTGCCTGTTCTTTCATCTCTTCAACATTTTTACCATTGACATAGGCATATACAGCAACAGGAACACCACGCTTTTGCAATTCGCTCATGTGCGTTTTAAATTGACGATCTTCACCACTTTTATAAGCTGCTGCATTGTCCTTACTTGACTTTCCTGTCTGTACACGTACGACAGCACCAATAACTTCTTGACTCATTAAATTATAATCAATATCTTCTGGTCGTTGCCATGCGGAGATATCTACTACAAAACGGTTCAAATCAACATCATCATTGCTTAATGATTTATTTACAACCACCGTTTCTTCTTTTTCATGCGTCGCTGCCATTTCGGGAACCTGATATCTTAGGTTTCCAAAAGCAAAGACCAGAGCAGTAAAAATTCCAGCAACAATCATGGTTGCTAGAGGGGTAAGCTTTTTTCTCATATTACTATTTTCACTCTTCATTCACACTATTGTAACATAGATTAGAACAATATCTTTCAGATATGCATACTTAATCTAACAAAAAACGCTCAAAAACTTCATTTCCTAATTCAAATCCTTTTTCCGTCATCTGAATCCGTCCATCAGCTTCAAACAACATTTTTTGAAACGCCAATTCTTCAATAATTGTGCCATAAACTTCTTCAAGTGTTTGACCAAACTTTTTATGGAAACGTTCAATGGATACGCCATTTTTTTTGCGTAAGCCCAAAAACATTTCCTCCTCAATTCTTTGTTTTCTTGTCAATACTTCTTCATTTACACGTTTATTTTCCTCGCGTAAATAATGATGAACAGGTCCATGATTTTTATAACGAATACCATCAAGATAACCTGAAGCTCCAGCTCCAATGCCATAGTATTCCGCATTGTCCCAATATGTCATATTGTGCTTACTTTCATAGCCGATTTTTCCAAAGTTTGAAACTTCATAATGCGAATAACCTTTAGAAGTCAGCATTTCAATAATATACTCATACATATCCGCATTGCGATCATCAGATGGTAAACGGAGGCGTCCACGACGTTGACGATTCATGAATACTGTATGATCTTCTAGTATCAGGCTATATAAGGCAACATGGGGAAGGTCCAATTCTAAGAATTTTTGAACATCCCGCTCAACCATTTCCATCGTTTGGTTCGGTAAGCCATAAATTAAATCTATTGTGATATTTTCAAATCCGGCAGCACGTAGTCTTTCTATTGAAGAGTAAACTTGTGCTTCAGTATGTGTTCTCCCAATTTTTTTCAACAGTTTATCATCAAACGATTGTACACCAAGTGAGATGCGGTTCACAGGCGAATTCGCTAAAACAGCAAGGACTTCATCTGTTAAATCAGAAGGGTTTGCTTCCACTGTGAACTCTTCAAGTTCTTCTAAATCAAGCTTTTTTGTCAGATGCGTGAGTAATTTTTCAAGCTGATCTGCAGGTAAAACACTCGGTGTCCCACCTCCAATATAAAGCGTTTTTAAACTACTAATATCATAACTATCATATTCTTTGAGCAACTCATCAATATAGGCTTCGACCGGTTGTCCCGTCATCAAAACTTTAGCAAAATCACAATAGTAACAAATATGTGAGCAAAAAGGGATATGGACATAAGCTGCTTTTGTTTCGTTCTTTTTCACTTTATTTCCTCTTCATTATTTGTTTCTATGATTTTTACAAATCTTCATTTTTCGCTATTCTTTATCGACTTATCTTTCACTTTTAAAATCACTGTCATTAAGATGTTTAATAGAAAAAGATAAACAGGGAAAGCAAGATGTGCAAAATCCCAAGTACTTGTAGCGGGAAGGGCAATTCCCGTGGTTACTATTCCCGCAGCAAAGGGCTTAATGCTTTCAGTTTCAGGATATCTCCAAGCTTTAATCAAGGTAGGCAAAGCTGCTAAAGCATCACTCATGATGGCCAATAAAATCGCCAGATTAGAATTCTGTGTCAAATACCAGATGACTAAGGTGATCAGTGAAACTATTCCACAGGACAAGTCAAAAAAGGTTATTTTCCAAAAAGACTGCTTATTTATAAAGGAAGCGCCAAAAACAAGCAAGGGCGTAAAGCCAGCCATAAAAACAGGAATTTGACCAAGGCTAAACCCCGACGAAGAAAAGGTGGCAAAAAAAGCAATCATTGGCGCTAAAGCCCAGAGAAACCAAGTTACTTTATTGGGAATAACCCAGCCTTTGAGTGTGGCTCTAACGTAGCCCAAAGCAAAATATAAGGTAACAGCAGCACTCAAAATAAGTAAATATGCCATCTTGCCGCTCTCCTTTACTGGTAAAAACTCATATCTTACTATTGTAACAAAAAACGAGCGAAAATTTTATCATTTTAGACTATTTGAGTCAATTTGTTTTCTATTTATTGTGTTATAATTAATAACAAAAGTTCAATAAATTTAAATGGGAGAACACATGGAAAAAGAAGTTACCATTACTGATTATACCGGTTTAGGAGCTTTTGAAGTTAGCTTTGAAATGCTTAAACTGGCAGAAAAAAATAAAAAAGCCAATATCTTTTTGAATGCCGGTCGCGGCAATCCAAACTGGATTAATACAAAAGCACGTTTAGCCTTTAATCGCTTGATTGAATTTGGTATTAAAGACTCCCTTCGTACGATTGAAAAAGCTGATATGGCTGGATACACAACATTGAAAGGTATTGGGCAACGCTTTGAGGCTTTCTTAGAACCTGACGATGATGAGATTGATAAATTCTTGATTGATGTCATGGACTATATCGAAATTGATCTTAAGCTAAATATTGACGATGTGATTAAGGAATTTATCGATGGTGCTATCGGAAATAATTATCCTGTTCCTAGCCGCTGTCTGAGAAATACCGAAATTGTCTTGAATCGTTTTATGGAAAAAATTCTGTATAATGGCGTTCATCTCGAAAATAAGACACAAATCTTCCCAACGGAAGGCGGTACAGCTGCGATTGTCTATATCTTCAACTCACTCAAGCGCAATAAATTAGTTGTGCCGGGTGATAAAATAGCTATTAACACACCTATCTTTACACCTTACTTGCAACTTCCTGGTTTAAGTGAATTCAATCTGGTTGAAACATTAATTACTTCTGATGAGAGCGACAATTGGAGCATTCCCGAAACAGAAATCGAAAAATTATCAGATCCTGAAATCAAGGCATTCTTCTTAGTTAATCCATCAAATCCAGGTTCTAAAGCTTTCAGTCAAGAAACACTTGACGCTTTAAAACGAGCTGTTGAAAAAAATCCGGATCTCATCATTATTACAGACGATGTCTATGGAACTTTCGTTCAAGATTTCCAATCTGTCTATAGTGTTGTTCCCTATAATACCATTCTCGTTTATTCTTTCTCAAAACTTTTTGGTGCAACAGGTTGGCGTTTAGGGCTTATTGCCATGCAGGAAGATAATGTCTTTGACCGTCTTATCTCTGAGCTTGATCCTGAGGATATTGAGAAACTCGACAAGCGCTATGATATTGTAACACATGACACTAAAGAGCTACCATTTATCGAACGTATTGTTGCGGATTCACGTTCTGTTGGTCTCTATCATACCGCTGGCCTCTCTACACCACAACAAATCATGGAAGTTCTTTTTGCCTTTACGCATTTGATTCATCGTAAAGAGGCAGATCCTTACTTTGAAGCTTGTGATGCTCTTATCGATGAACGTTATCAAGATTTGCTTAAAGCCATGAAATTAGAGCCAGACAACTCGAAAGAGAATGCTAAATATTATACGCTCGTAGATATTTACCAACTTGCCGAAATCCGTTTTGGTAAAAAATTCCGTATCTATTTGGAAGAAAACTTTGATTACTTAGAGTTCTTGCTCAATCTCGCCGACAAAAATGGCGTTGTTTTGATGGACGGGACAGGTTTTGGTGCTTCTAGCGGAACACTCCGCATCTCTCAAGCCAACTTACCTACAGAGGATTATTACTTGATTGGGAAGCAGATTATCAATCTCCTTAAGGAATATTACTCGGATTATTTGAAGAAGAGATGAGTGTAAATAATACTATATGAAATAAAAAAAGGAACCTTAAAGGTTCCCTTTTTTATTATGCATGTTAATCTTATTTGTAAATTTCAAGCAAGCCAAGGAATGAATCAGCTTCGAGTGAAGCTCCACCAACCAAAGCGCCGTCAATGTTTTCTTTAGACATAAGTTCAGCAACTGTTTCAGGTTTTACAGAACCACCGTATTGGATACGTACAGCATCTGAAACTTCTTTTCCGTAAAGTTTTTCAACTGTTGAACGAACAACACCACAAGTTTCGTCAGCGATTTCAGCAGTAGCAGTTTTACCTGTACCAATAGCCCAGATTGGTTCGTAAGCGATAACCATGTTTGCAACATCTTTACCGTCGATACCAGCAAGACCAGCTTCGATTTGAGCTGAAACCCATTCAGCTGTTTTACCAGCTTCAAAAGTTTCAAGTGTTTCACCACAGCAAAGGATTGGTGTTACACCAGCTGCGATAAGAGCTTTAGCTTTTTTATTGATGTCTTCGTCTGTTTCGTGGAAGTACTCACGACGTTCGCTGTGACCGATTACTGAGTATTCGATTCCTTCTGCTGCAAGCATAGCTGGAGCGATTTCCCCAGTGAAGGCACCTGAATTTTCAAAGTAAACATTTTCTGCTGCAACTTTAAGTGGGTTATTTCCACGTTCTTGTACCATTGATACAAGGTAAAGTGCAGGAGCTGCAATAGCAACTTCTACTTTGTCTTCTGATGGCAATTTACCGTCAATGTTAGCGATAAATTCTTTAACCTCTTTGAGGTTTTTATTCAATTTCCAGTTACCAGCGATAATAGGTTTACGTGACATTATTAATGTTCTCCTTAAAAATTGTTCTTATTAAGTATATCACAATCTGGCTCTTTCTGCTTGGATTAACGTTTCAACCTTTTACCCGCCAACTCGTGAACCAAGTAAAGGGTAACAGAAAAACCTAATCAAAATTAGGCTTCTTTTACTTTATATTGACGTGCTTTTTCTTCATCATCTTTCATCTGAACAATCAAAGCTTCAATGCTGTCAAATTTAATCATTTCTCGAATCTTATCTAGCCAGAGAACCGTTAAATTTTCTCCATACAAGTCCAAATCTTTATCAAAAATATGGATTTCGACTGTTTTTTCTTTGCCATTAAAAGTTTCATTATAGCCGATTGAAGCAAAACCACGTTGACGTTGGCCCTCCCAAAGAACATCTACCGTATAAACACCAGTTGATGGGAGATGAATAAAGTCTTTAATCGCTAGATTAGCAGTTGGATAGCCGATTGTTCGGCCACGTGCAAAACCATGCACCACAATTCCAGTTGTCTCATAAGGATAACCTAAAAGCTCGTTTGCTGCTTCAATATCTCCAGTTTTTACAAGTTCACGTATCCGAGTAGAGGAAATTTTTCCTTCATCATCTGCAACTTCTGGTATAACGACCACTTTATATTGATCATTGCTTTTGAGTTGTGTCATGTCTGAGCCTGTTTTATGATCAAAGCCTGTAATAACAATTTTCGGTAAGAATTTTTCCACTACATTTTTTGAGAATTCTTCTGCTGTTTGTTTAGCAAAACTTGAAGTAAAATCTTTAAAAACTAGATAGTCCACCCCATTTTCTGCAAAAAGTGCTTCTCGTTTTTTATCACTTGTTAACTTAAGCAACATATCTGGTTCAAATTTTTGAAAAGTAAGTGTCGGTTTTTCTGGAAAAGTTAAGACGGCAATCTTCAAATTTAGAACAGCTGCGAGTTTTTTTGCCTCAGCAAACAAAGCTTGGTGACCACGATGTAAACCATCAAAATAGCCCAAGACAAGAACTGTCGGTTCAGTCCAATTTTCAATTTCGTCAAAATATAAAGTTTTCATTTTAATTTATTACCTTATTTGGTTTTAATATTCCTGGTTTTTCGGGATGTCTCATATAGACAGCAATCAATTGATCTTGATAAAAGAAAGCAAAACGTGTGGCTTCGCCAAGCTTAGCAAACTCAGCTTCTTCAAACTTTTTACCCACGCGTACTGCTGCTGCTTGTTCGTCTGTCACATCAAGGCGCGGTAAGTCAGAGACTGCGACTTCATTTGGCTGTAATATTTCATCAAGTTTTTCAGCCTTAACTAAAGTCTCAATCTGCTCCAAAGTCATTGCATCAGCAATATGCAAACCGTTAGCTGCAGTCCGCTGTAATTTAGACATATGCCCCGCATAGCCTAAAGCATCAGAGAGATCAACTGCCAAAGTACGAATATAAGTACCCTTGCTACAAGCTACACGAAACGTAAATCGTGCGCAGCCCTTTTCAAAAGTCACTGGACTTGTCCGCGTAAATGATTTGATGGTAACCTTTCGTATGGGACGCTCAACCATTTGCCCAGCCCGTGCATATTCGTAAAGGCGCTTGCCTTTCACTTTAACTGCTGAATACATGGGGGGGACCTGTTGAATCTCCCCGACAAAACGTGTCATTACCTCATCAATTTCTTCGTCTGAGAGGGTTGATGGCACAGGTGTAGTTTCAATGACTTCACCTTCAGCATCCTCTGTTTCTGTAGAGAAACCGATTGTCACTTCACCTTCGTATACTTTCCCCGCCTCTTCCATGTATTCCAGAAGGCGAGTGGCTTTACCAACAGCTACAGGGAGAACTCCTGTCACTTGTGGATCAAGCGTTCCTCCGTGGCCGATTTTTTTTGTTTTTAAAATTCCTCGAAGTTTAGCAACAACATCAAAAGATGTCCAGCCCGCTTCTTTATATACATTTAAAATTCCATTCATAGATACATAATTATAGCACTTTTTCAGACTTATTTCAGATAAAGGAGCGCTTCAATTTAAAATATTTACATAAAAATAACGTAGCATTTTCTGCTACGTTAAAATACAAGTGAACTTTGCCCGTTTTTACATTTCTCCAAGTTTAGAGTAAGGTTGCGCATGCAACATCCATCGTACGCCATATTTATCAGTAAAATCGCCCATAGCGCCGCCCCAGAATTGTTCTTCAAAAGGCATATTTATTGTCACTTTTCCTGAATCAGATAAGTGTTTCCAAAATTCCTGCGCTTCTGCCATCGCCTCTTTATCTTCTGAATTAAGATCTAATAAGATCGATATTCCTGTATAACTTAAAGCTTCATGTTGAAAATTATCTGCTGCCATAATAGTCGTTCCTAAGATATCAAACTGACTGTGCATTGTCATTTCTGCTGCTTGTTCTTCAGATAAACCAAATTCTTTTGCCTGTTCAGCAGCAACAGGAACACGGCGGATATTTTTTGCACCAAGAACTTCTTCATAGTAAGCAAGTGCTTCTTTGGTATTATTAAGAGCAATATAAGGATGTATGTTAGCCATAAGCGCCTCTTTCTTTTTTATACTTGCTATTGTGATACCTTCATTTTATCATAAGGAAGCTCTTTCAACTATTGATTTGACATTTATTTCATTGTCCTTCATTTTCTAACTTTCTTTGCAAATGTTTATCATAGTTCCGAACTGAGGGCGTACAATATAATAGAGCTGCAGCTAATATGCCTCCAAAGCCTGCAATCACAAGCATGTTTTGAACACCTATGGATTCCGCTACTGGAGCTGCGAAGATTAGCCCAACTGGTCCGGCAATACTCATCAATGCAGAGACTATTCCCATAACCCGTCCTAAGTATTGGGCTTCAAATGATTGCTGCGTGATTGCCATATTCATTGTGGTATAAATCTGTCCCACAATTCCAGCAAAAACATTCAAAACAAGGAAAACCCAAAACCCGTTCATATTGCCAGGAAGAAAGCCTGAACCACCGATGCTCAAGCCAACGATAAGATAAGCCGCAATAATCCAGGGCATACGGTCCTTAGTTTTTCCAAAAATACCGACAGCAAAAGAGCCAATCAGCATCGCAGCAGCAAATAGAACTTCAACCCAACCCGCGTGGACAATCGTGCCGCCAAAATATTTTGTGGTCACTAGAGGATAGAGACTCATTGCAGGCATAAAAAGTAACATAAATAGGGCACCGATGAGGGTCATTTTCCACATCGGTTTGTTCTCACGGAGAATATTAAAGCCCTCAAGTGCATCCTTCATCACAGAGATCTTTTCGCCCTGTGAAGCGACTTCGGGAATCCTGACTAAAAGCAACATTCCAGCACCAAGAATGAAGCCAATCACATCAAGTAAAATAACCCAATGAATCGGCATAGTTGCTACCATGAAAGCTCCAATCCCAGGTGAAACAATAAATATCAAAGATTGAATAATACCGAACTGTCCGTTGACTCGAGTAATTTCGTCTTCTGGTACCATTGTGGGCATAATAGATTGGACTGTTGGCATCTGAGCGGTCTGTGCAACCGCACGAATACCAATAGTCACAAAGACCATCCAAAGTGGATAAACATCATTATTAATCCCGTAAATAAAAAGACCCAAGGCTATTACTGCCACCACAGCATCATATGAAATAAGTAAGAACTTCTTGTTGATACGGTCAATGAATGGCCCAACAAACGGGCTTAGAAGCGCCATTGGTAACATACCTACAAGTGTAGCAATTGCAAGGACAGATTCTTCACCTGTTTCAAGGGTCAAATACCAAATAATCGCATACTGGACAATCATTGAAGTCACGCCCGTTAGGAGCTGACCTATCAAAAACAAATAAAAATTTTTCCGCCAATTTGGCGGGACTGATGTGTTCATAGAGTTCCTTTTTCTATATTTTCTTTAAGGAGCCTAAAATTTTATCCGTAATCCAAACAGATATTCTTCTCCTTTTTAAATATTAGTATATCAAAAAAGGAAGAGTTCTCAAAGCAATTCAAACCTTAACCTTTAGTATTTTGCTGATTATTAAGAAGCATCAAAAAGCGCCTGATAAATGTCAGACGCTTCTCTTTCTACAACAGCTCTTTATTACGGAAACAATAATCCGCATGGTCATTAATCACGCCTACAGCTTGAAGATAAGCATAGATGATTGTTGGACCAACAAATTTCATTCCTCTTTTTTTCATGTCTGTAGACATAGCTTCAGCTAAAGCATTGGTAACAGGTACTTGGCTCTCATCAGTAATTTGATGTTGCAACACTTGACCTTCTGAGAAAGACCAAATATATTTATCCAAAGAACCGAATTCTTTCTGAAGTTCTAAAACTTTTTGAGCGTTATTTACTGCAGTTGCTATCTTTAGCTTGTTGCGGATAATTCCCGCATTTTGGCGGAGTTCTTCTTCCTTTTCCTTACTATAGCTGGCTACTTTTTCAATCTCAAACTGATCATAAGCTTTATAGAAGCTTTCTTGTTTGTTTAAAATGGTTGACCAAGAGAGGCCTGCTTGATTCATATCTAAAACGAGTTTTGCAAAAAGCTCTTGATCGTCATGGACCGGAGTACCCCAATATGTATCATGATAATGAATCATCTTCTCCGAAGAAAGACACCACTTGCATCACTTCTTATCCATTTACTACTCCTTTTTCTCAATTGGTGCCATTGCAGCCAAAAGACGTTTCATACCCACTTCAGGAAACTTAATTTTCAGCTCCATATTCTTACCGGTTCCAGTAACAGCTAACACAATACCTTCACCCCATTTGCGGTGGACGGCAGTATCTCCAATCGTCCAATCTTCTGTAGCTACATCTGCTTTTTCAATCACACGTGATGCTCCAGGATTGACTGCAGCTTTACGTTGATGAAGAGCATCTGTCATGGACATGCCAGTACCAAATCGTGTCGCACCTCCAGCCATTTTATAACTAGCATTGAAGCTTGAATTGGCCTTACGTGCAATCCCTCCATAGTCCAATAACTCATCATCAATCTCAGAGATGAAACGGCTCGGACGATTATAGCTGGTTTTACCGTAGAGCACACGTTGATTTGCATTGGTCATATAAAGAAATTCTTCGGCGCGCGTGATTCCCACATAGGCAAGACGACGTTCCTCTTCCAATTCATCAGGATCATCATTAACACGTGAAAGTGGAAAGATATTTTCTTCCATCCCAATAAGAAATACAACAGGAAATTCTAGACCCTTTGCAGCATGTAAGGTCATCATGGTAACCGCGTCACTCGCTTCTTCGTATTCATCCACCTCAGAAAGAAGACTCACTTCATTAAGGAAACGACTCAAGCGGTCCAAACCGGTTTCCTTGATTGGTTCTCCGGTCATTTCATCTAGTGGTACTTCTGATTTTTCATCAAAATTCTTTGTCACGGAGAGAAATTCTTCGATATTCTCAATCCGTGTCTGAGCTTCAAGATTTGCTTGCATTCGTAGGAACTTCATATAGCCCGTGCGGTCAAGCATTTCTTCAACAAGTTCCGTGATACTAGATGTTTCAATGAAGCTACGCAAGAAATCAAAAATTAGCCCAAGATTGTAGATTTCGCCAGCTGCTTTACCTCGAATATCCGATAAAGTAATATCCAACGTTGATTCTGCTAAAGATTTACCTTGCATATCCGCAAAGTTTCTCAATTTTTCCAGAGCACTTGGACCAACACCACGTTTAGGCTCATTAACGATCCGCTCAAAACTCATATTATCTCGAGGATTGGCAATCACGTTAAGATAAGAGATCACATCACGAATTTCTTTACGTGAGTAGAACTTTGTCCCAGCGACCATACTATAAGGAATATTAGACTTCAAGAAGGCTTCTTCTATTGTACGTGACTGTGCATTTGTCCGGTAAAGGACTGCAAAATCAGAGTATTTCCGTCCAGCTTGCACTTGCTCATTGATTGTCGAAGCTGTAAAGATTGCTTCATCCCGCTCATCGTTGGCACGATAATAAAGAATATTCTCCCCATCATTATTTTGAGTCCATAATTTTTTAGGACGACGGTTCACATTGTTGTTTATCACATTATTGGCAGCCTGTAAGATTGTTTTTGTGGAACGATAATTTTCTTCAAGTAAAACAACTTTCGCATCGGGATAATCTTTTTCAAAGTCAAGAATATTCTGCATATCTGCACCACGCCAGCCATAGATTGATTGGTCAGCATCACCAACGACACAAATATTTTTAAAACGTTGAGCCATTAACTTGACGAGCTGATATTGCGCATGGTTAGTATCTTGATATTCATCCACATGGATATATTGAAATTTACCTTGATAATAGGCTAAAACATCTGGATTTTTATCAAAAAGACGTAAGGTTTGCATGATTAAATCATCGAAATCCATCGACTCCGCTTTACGCAGTTCTGCCTGATAGGTTTTATAAACACGGGCTGTCAGTAACTCATAAGGATTACGCGCATTGATTTGTCCTTCGTAAGCCTCGGGATCGAGAAGGTCATTTTTAGCGTTTGAAATCGTATTAAGGAGCGTTTTGGGTTCCCATTTTTTAGGATCCAAGTTAGCTTCTTTCAAAATACGCTTCATCAAGGTTTTTTGTTCCCCTGGATCAATAATCGTAAAATTACGGTTATAACCAATATGATCTGCATCGCGTCGGAGGATTCGGACACACATAGAGTGAAATGTTGCAATTAATGTATCTTGAGCTGCCGGGGTTAAATTAAGTGCACGTTCTCTCATCTCCCGTGCAGCTTTGTTGGTAAAGGTAATCGCCAAAATATTCCAAGGATTCACCATTTTTTCATCAATAAGATAAGCAATACGGTGTGTCAAAACACGGGTCTTTCCGGAACCCGCGCCCGCCATAATCAAAAGTGGTCCTTCTGTAGTTTGTACTGCTTCTGCTTGTTTTTCATTCATTCCATTTAATAAAGGATTCATTTATTCTCTCAATTCCAGTCTAGTCTTGCTCTCCTATTATAACAAAAGAGGACCTATCCTGCACATCTGTTTTCCCTAAATTCTTTTTCATTAAATGTAATGACTCTCGCAATAATCAAAGCTGTAAATATGGTATTACACTTTATGGATTGGCTTGTAAAAGCAACGCACACATGATAGAATTATTCATAAAATGAAAGAAGGAAAAACATGACGCTGAACATCCAAAACCTCCGCTTCTCTTACCAAGCGCACAATGTCCTGAATTTATCCCCTGTGTCTTTTGACCAAGGAAAAATTTATGGGATTGTGGGAAGAAATGGTGTCGGAAAAACGACATTTTTTAAAACGCTGACTAATATTATTACCAACTATTCCGGTAGCATCGAAATTGATGGGAAGAATATTAAAGAAAATCCTAAAGTACTTACTTCTGTCGGTATTGTTCTTGATGATATGGAACTTTATAAAAACTACTCAGGTTGGTTTAATCTTCGCTACTTTGGTGGGCTACGTGGAAATTTTGATGAAGAGAGAACCCGCATCTTAGCTAAAGAATTAAATATTTACGATAACCTGAACGAAAAAGTAAGCCGTTATTCTTTAGGAATGAATAAAAAGTTGATTCTTCTGATTTCCCTGATGAGCGATGCGAATATTCTCATTTTTGACGAGCCTTTCCGTGGCTTAGATAAAAAAACAGTCGAATGGTTTAAACATTACTTACTTCATTTAAAAACAGAGGGACGAATGATTCTTATTTCAAGTCATGTTCAAGAAGACATTGAAACTCTAGCCGATGAAGTTTTAGTCCTAGAAAATGGTAATTTTGTTGAAAAATTCGATCTTCATAAGAAGAATCAGACCTATATTTACCGTGTACAAACAAATCAGCCTCAAGCGCTTCACACCTTCCTAACGGAGTTACAAGTTAAGTTTTCACAACAATCCGAAAACTGGACTATTTTTGAAATGAATGAAGACAAGTATCGTGAATTCTTCAAGGAAGCTGTAGCTCAAGATATTGAGTTTTATCAGATTAAAAAAGAAAGCAAGTTCATTGAACTTGTGAAATAGGAGGAACTCAGTATGAATGCCAAAAATATTTTTAAAATGGAAATGTATAAAAACATAAAGGATAAAACTTACATGATTGTCCTTGCCGTATTCATTTCTTTAAGTTTACTGCTTAACTTTTCATGGTTAGCTGTCAGTTTGACAAACATTGATTTTCAAAACTTTCCCATCCTCCTCACCTTTCTTTCGATTACGACTGTCTTTGCCGTCATTGGGTTAGCTATCTTTTCCCTCTTATATCCTTTTCATCTGCTCAATATTGATTATAAAAACAAGGTCATGAGTTTGATGATTGCAAGTGGAGTCTCTCGGGTCAAATATTACTTTGTCAAAATTGGCACAACAATTTTGACTCAATTAATTGCTCTTTTTCTTGTCTTAGTTGTCCCCTTTGTCACCTTCTTTATCTTCAACCAAGAAACGGTCTTTTCTCTCTTTCGATCGCTTGACTTACTCGTTCATTCTGCCGATATTTTTATGGGACTTCTTTCTTATATTTTAGGACTCGTAGCTATGATGGTAACAATGGCTTTAGCCGTTATTATCACGCGCGGAAGAACATCAGGTTTATTTGTATACATTGCTTTTAATTTCACCTCTCGCATTCTTCAAACAGTCTTAATGAGTCTATTTTTCCTCTTCCTTGCACAAGTAGGAACTTCAGACTTTAGTTCTACCTTTGTAAGTAATAACAGTCTCTTCAGTATTGGTTACCATATTATAGAAATCTTAGTTTTCGGCCTCATTGGTATTTTCTATCTTCGCAAACAGGATTTATAAAAGTATCGAAAAAAACTTCCAGAGCATTTCTGGAAGTTTTTTTATTTTTATTAAAGTACTTGATTATAACTGCGGTCAAAAGCAGATTTCATCTCTTGTGTCGCAGCATCATAAGCAACTTTTTTCTCAAATGTACCATGTACAATAATTCGATTTACAGCTTCTGGATCAGCACAGGTTACCAAGGTAATCTCCGTTTTTCCTGGTGTATCATCGATTACCTCTGAATGTTCTGGAGAAACGACAGATATTTTGTTGATACGATATTGATAGATATTATTTTTGTCCGTGACGTAAATAACCATCCCCTCTTTCGCACGTTCAAGCGGGGTAAAGAGTAGGCTAACATCGCTGCTAAATCCAGTGACGTTATGGCTGGCTAAAGCATAATTTCCTTGCCCCATCACTTGCTCTTCCTTCATCGTACCCGCTCCAAAAGCAAGGTTCTCATTTGCTAAGCCTTTGAAAATTGGCAGATTAATGCCAACATCTGGAATTGCAATGCCCCCAATGACTGGCATGGGTTGACGGTTTAACTGGTTACGTACCACTTGTTCAAAACTAATCGACTCTACACTGTCAAAGTCAAAGTTGCCCTTTACTTCTTTGTTTTCTTTAATCGTTTCCCGTGTCACATTATTTATCTGATAATGCGCCGTATTTCTGCCGATTAACCAGTTTCGGATAGGTTTGTTAAAAACAAGGATTAAACCCACAAGAAAGAGAACCAAAATAAGCAAATTGACTAGCACGCGTTTCCAACTCTTACTTTTTTTCGCCATGTTGCCTCTTTCTATTTTAAGTCTTTAATTTGACCGATCTTATAGTTTTCACTGGTTAAGTCAAATTTATCTTTTAAGCCATCCGTAATATAGACCTTGTTATCTTTATCCACAAATACAGCTTGAACATTTTTCAGGCTTTCGACATATTCATAACCTTTTTTGGTTCCCATAGCGTAAATCATAGTAGATAAACCATCACCATTTGTAGCATCATCACCAGAAATTAAAAGAGTGATGCTGGCAATATCATTGTCAAATGGGAAGCCCGTTTTAGGGTTAAGGATATGAGAGTAGCGATGCCCATCCACTTCTAAATAACGTTCATAAATACCAGAAGTATTTACATGTTGATCACTTGCTTTTAAAATTCCCAACTGCGATTTTTCTGGATCATTGGGGTCTTTTATAGCAATCGTCCACGCATCATTTGTTTGACGTGGAGAATGTCCAATCACGTAGATAGAACTTGATCCCAAATCGACAATCCCAGTGGTTACGCCATTATTTTTAAGACTTTCAACCATCTTCATGGCTGTATATCCTTTAGCTATTGAACCTAAATCTAAGCGGGCACCTTTTTGACTTAAATAGACGGTACTGTCCTTTTCATTAAACTGGATAAATTGATAGTTAATCAGAGGTAAGACCTTGTCTATCTCATCTTGTGAAGGTTTCCGTGCATCAGGAAAGCCTATATTCCAGAGCTTGCTCAAAGGACCTATGGTAATATCATAGCCCATGTTCTTAGCAGAATAGTTATAGCCTAGCTTGATCAATTGATAAATTTCAGAATTTACTTTGACAGGTTTAATACCAGCATTGTCATTGATTTTATCGACAACTGACTTTGCTTGATCTACAGATACCCAATCGTTATATTTCTCAGCAATATTTAAAGCTTCTTCAACCGCTTTTTCCTTACCTTTATCGTAGACAGTGACTTGGATGTATGTTCCCATTGTTGTGGCATCTTTTTTGATTGGCTGCTCTAAAAGATCACGGGTCTCCTTATTTGAACTACAAGCTGCCAGTAAAAAGATACTGACAGCTGCAGTTAAGAATATAAATAATTTTTTCATTTTATTCTTCCGTATTTGAAGCTCTCTCTGCCTCGTTTATTTCTTCCTCTTCCTGTTCAGGTTCAACCAGAGCAAATGTCACAATTTGTGCATCATCATCCAAACGCATGATTTTCACTCCTTGCGCTGCACGACCCGTTTGTGAGATATTATCAACACTTGTACGAATCACAACACCTGTATCAGTAATGACCATAATATCTTCATCACCATTGATAGCAGTCAAACCGGCAAGTTTACCTGTGCGGTCAGTGATGTTCATGACTTTAATCCCTTTACCACCACGTCCTTTAACAGGATATTCACTCGCAATCGTTCTCTTACCTAAACCTTTTTCAGAAATCACTAAGACTTCCTGTTCATCATGAACAATCGCTGTACCAACAACAAAGTCGCCTTCACGCAGGCTGACACCTTTAACACCCGTAGCAGAACGGCCCATATCACGTACTACAGCTTCCTCAAAGCGTACGGAGAAGCCATTATGCGTTCCGATAATGATGTTTTCTTTGCCTGATGTGAGTAGAACATTGATAAGCTCGTCACCTTCACGAAGATTTAGAGCTTTGAGACCGTTAGTTCGGATATTAGCAAATTGTTGGGTATTGGTACGTTTGACTAAGCCTTTACGTGTTGTAAAGAACAGATATCTTTCTTCGTCTGACTTCACAACATTAATAATTGTTTGAATCTTTTCACCTTCATCAAGTTTTAAAAGATTGACGATAGGCAAGCCTTTAGCAGCACGACCGTATTCTGGGATTTCATAGCCCTTCATCCGATAGACACGTCCAAGATTAGTAAAGAAGAGCAAATGATCGTGTGTACTTGTTGATACCAGATGTTGTACAAAATCATCGTCGGACATGTTCATGCCCTGAACACCACGTCCACCACGTTTTTGTGCACGGAATTCGTCATTGCTAAGACGTTTGATATATCCCTTATTTGAGAGAGTGATAAGAACATCTTCTTCCTCAATCAAATCTTCGTCTTCCAGATTCAAGACTTCTCCAACCAAAAGCTCTGTGCGACGTTTGTCTGCAAATTTACGTCTAATTTCACCTAATTCTTCTCGAATAATAGCTTTAACACGTTCTGGTTTAGCCAAGATATCTGCCAAATCAGCAATCAAGGCAATAAGCTCTTGATACTCATTTTCAATCTTGTCACGTTCCAAACCTGTCAAACGGCGCAAACGCATATCCAAGATAGCTTGCGATTGCTTGTCTGACAGTTGGAATTCATCCATCATCGCTTTTTGAGCAATTGCATCTGTTGCAGATTCACGGATAATAGTAATCATACGATCAATGTTATCCAAGGCTATACGCAAACCTTCTAAGATGTGAGCACGAGCTTCTGCACGAGCTTTATCAAAGCGTGTACGACGTTCTACAACTTCGATTTGATGCTCAATGTAGTCGGTCAAGATTTGTTTCAATGACAGAATCTTTGGCGTACCCTTTTCAATGGCCAACATATTAAAACCAAAGGATGTTTGAAGTTGTGTGAGTTTGAACAAGTTGTTCAAAATCACGTGTGCCGATGCATCGCGACGGACTTCAACCACTAAACGTACACCTTCACGACTTGACTCATCACGACAGGCTGTAATACCTTCAATACGCTTTTCTTGTGCCAAACGAACAATATGCTCATGAACTTTTGACTTATTGACCATATAAGGGAACTCAGTAACTACAATGCGTTCCTTACCGCCAGGTAATTCCTCAATTTCTGTCTTCGCACGAAGCGTAATTGAGCCTTTACCTGTTTCATAAGCACGGCGAATACCAGATTTACCCATGACTAGAGCACCAGTAGGAAAGTCTGGCCCAGGTAATACTTCCATCAAATCACGTGTTGTCGCCTCTGGATTTTCCATCAGCAAGTCAACCGCATCAATTGTTTCTCCTAAGTTATGAGGTGGAATATTTGTCGCCATCCCAACGGCAATCCCCGTTGTTCCGTTAACCAAAAGGTTCGGAAAACGTGCCGGAAGTACTTCTGGTTCTCGTTCCGTTCCGTCATAGTTATCAACGAAGTCAACAGTGTTTTTGTTGATGTCACGAAGCATTTCCAAGGCAATTTTTGACATGCGTGCTTCGGTATAACGTTGAGCGGCAGCGCCATCTCCATCCATGGAACCAAAGTTCCCATGTCCGTCAACCAGCATGTGGCGATAGCTCCACCACTGAGCCATACGTACCATGGCCTCATAAATCGAGCTGTCTCCATGTGGGTGATATTTACCCATGACATCCCCGGTAATACGGGCAGATTTTTTATGTGGCTTATCAGGCGTTGTACCAAGCTCGTTCATTCCGTAAAGAATGCGGCGATGAACCGGCTTCAAACCATCGCGTACATCAGGTAGGGCACGTGCCACAATAACTGACATTGCATAGTCACGAAAGCTGGTTTTCATCTCCTCAGCAAGATTGACATTTATGATATTTTTATCTTCCATGTTCTCCTCTTTCAATGTATAAACACTGTCTCTATTATACCATAATTTCTTATTGTTTACAGTTGTTTTTAAATCTTTTGAATATACTTTTCCCTTGTAAATCAGGCTTATTTTGACAGTATTTCTAAATAAAAAAATAATCCTCATTGAGGATCATTTTTATTTTATTTTTGCTTCAATCACACGATCAATATCTTCGGCTAAGGGATGGCCATTGCTTGCACGATCGGATAAATTTAAGTCTGTCAGTTCTGTTTGATAGACTTTGCCCACTGCTGAAGTTACCTCCAAAATCTGGCTCTTATCAGTTGGCGTATCTTCTGCTTCTGCAGGACTGAAAAGATCAACTGTCTCTGAAAGTGGTGTCTTATCAGTATTGATCACACTACCTGCTGAGAATACGGTATGCGGATTGGTCTTCAAAGGACGTAAAACCTGTAGGCCACGATTTGCTCGACTTGTTTCCGGAATATCCTCAGATTTTACCCGCTTGATAAAGCCACGTTGTGTGAGTAGGTACCAACTGTCTGTTTGCACAAAGAAGGCGGCCTTGACCAAATCTCCTGCTTTAAGATTCATTGCCTTAACACCAGCTGCTTTAGCCCCCACAACTGGAATTTCTGAGATGTTAAAGCGAAGGGCGTAGCCATTTTCAGAAATCAACATCACATCTTCATCACCTTTAACAATCGGTGCGATGGTTACAATACTGTCTTTGTCTCCTTTGAGTTTCCCGTAAGCCATTGACTTAGAGCGGTATGTCCGCCAAGGTTTAAAGGAATCAAGTTCAACTTGCTTGATTTGACCAGCTGCAGTGACTACCATGTAATTTTCGCCAGACTCAAAATTATCAAGTACTTGTGCAAAGATAATTTCTTCATCGCTGGCAAAATTGTTCAAAGTTTGGGAGATATGCTCGCCAATATCCTTCCAGCGGACATCAGACAATTCATGGACTGGACGATAAATAACATTTCCAAGACTGGTAAACATCAGCAGGTGCTGCGTGGTCCGTGCGCCTGCTTTAACAAAGATTAATTCGTCATCCTCACGTTTACCAACTTCTTCAACATTGGAAGAGGCAAAACTACGTGGTGATGTGCGTTTAATATAACCACCACGCGTAACTGAAACAACCGTTTCCTCTTCCGCAATCAGTTGTTGCGCCTCGATCTCTATCGTTTCAACATTATCTTGTAGTTCTGAACGTCGTTCCTTGCCAAATTTTTTCTTGACTTCACGTAACTCACGTTTCATCAAGTTATAAAGTGTACGTTCATCATTGATAATCGCACGGAGTTCTAAAATCTTAGCTTCAAGTTCAGCTTGTTCATTTTCTAGAGTTACGATGTCGGTATTAGTTAAACGGTAAAGTTGCAGTGTGACTATGGCTTCGGCCTGTTCCTCACTGAAAGCATAGCTCACTTTCAAGTTTTCCTTAGCATCTGATTTGTTTTCAGATGCACGGATTAAAGCAACGACTTCGTCCAAGATAGAGACCATCCGGATCAAACCTTCAACCAGATGTAATCTTTTCTCAGCTTTACTCAAGTCAAATTTTGAACGCTTAACAATAACGTCCTGACGATGGGCAATATAAGAGCGCAGAACAGGAAGAACACCGACTTGACGTGGCGTCATATTGTCAATTGCCACCATATTGAAATTATAATTAATTTGCAAATCTGTGTTTTTATAGAGGTAGTTAAGCACCAGCTGACTATTGGCTTCTTTTTTCAGCTCAATAGCAATGCGCAGCCCTTCACGATCGGATTCATCACGCACTTCAGAAATTCCAGGCACTTTGGCATTTACGCGCACATCATCAATCCGTTTAACTAAAGTTGCTTTGTTGATTTCATAAGGAATCTCTGTAACAACGAGTTGTTCACGACCGCCTTTAAGTTTTTCAACTTCTACTTTTGAACGGACAGCAATGCGCCCTTTGCCTGTTTCGTATGCCTTTTTGATCTCACTACGCCCTTGAATAATGGCACCTGTCGGAAAATCGGGGCCGGGCATGAAAGTCATGATTCTCTCAACATCAGCTTTAGGATGATCAATCATATAGATTGTCGCATCAATAACTTCTCCAAGATTGTGCGGCGGGATATCTGTTGCATAACCTGCCGAAATCCCCGTTGAACCGTTCACCAACAAGTTAGGAAAGCTTGCGGGAAGTACAGTTGGCTCTTTTTCCGTATCGTCAAAATTCCAAGCATGAGCAACTGTATCTTTCTCAATATCTTTTAATAAATACGAAGAAATTTCTGCCAAACGTGCTTCAGTATAACGCATAGCAGCCGGTGGATCACCGTCCATCGATCCGTTATTCCCGTGCATCTCAATCAAAGGCTCAAGCATTTTCCAATCTTGCGACAAGCGAATCATCGCATCATAAATTGAGCTGTCTCCATGTGGGTGAAAATTACCCATAACATTTCCGACAGACTTGGCAGACTTACGATAAGCTTTATCAAAAGTATTGCCATCCTTATTCATTGAATACAGGATGCGTCGTTGAACGGGTTTTAAGCCGTCTCGAATATCAGGTAGGGCACGTTCCTGAATAATGTATTTTGAATAGCGTCCAAAACGCTCGCCCATAATATCCTCTAAAGGTAGAGTTTGTATATTAGACATTAGTCCTCCAACAGTTATTTCATTTTTAAGCTTACAAAATGTTTTTTAAGAGGCAAAATCCTTTAAGTCCAAAATCATTTCAACATGTTTTATGCCATCTTCCAAAAAGGGTTCTGAATCTTCCTTGAATCCAAAAGAAGCATAGAATGCCCGGAGATAGTACTGCGCTTCAATACGCACTACAGGTTCTCGCCATGATTGAGCCAGAAACTCAAGAGCCTGTTGCATCATTTTACGCGCCGTTCCTTTGCCACGTTGGCTTTCCTTCACCAGTACACGGCCAATAGAGGCCTCAGGATAAGAAAGCCCCGCCGGTAAGATACGACAGTAGGATTGAATGGCACCTTCATCATCTTCTAACCACAAGTGCAATGACTTTTGATCCTTACCGTCGACATCTTGATAAGCACATTCTTGTTCAACAACAAAAACTTCAGAGCGGACTTGTAAAATTTTGTAGAGTTCTGATCGCGTAAGTTCTTCGAAATTTTTAATCTTCCATGCCATATTTATCCCTCTTTTTCTATTTCGTTTGTAAAGTTAGCTTTCTGCATTTCCTTCAAAAAGTCAGAATGAATGGTTACTGTCTCATTATTATAAAGCGTAGCTGTCAGACTGTAACCCGTTGAATAAGCTGCTGTTATCGCCAAGCCTGTCACCTCGAATTTTTGCCAATTTCGCTGTGTATCTCTACGATAATAAACCAAATCTTTCGTAATTGGTAAGCTCAATTTTCGGCGAACTTCTTCCGTGATTGTCGTATCTACCTCACCAAACAAATCCATTTGTAAACTTTCGTTTGATACTAGTTGCGGTTTGGGTGGACGTGACAAGTCTTGTAAGTACTGATAGAGACGGGCGGTGATAAGGCAATCATTGAGTGCATCGTGGCTGCGCAAATCAATACCTAAAACATCCTTGAAGGTTTCCAACTTATAGTTGGGCATCTGCACTAATTTTTTTGCTTCAGAAAGTGTATCGTAGACTTGAAAATGAGGTGCATCACCAATCTCACAATCTACTATCGCCTGATAAAGAAAGCTGACATCAAAAGGCGCATTATGAGCCACCATCAAGCTATCCCTTGAAAAGGCTATAAAATCAGGTAAAACTTCAGCTAGAACTGGTTGCCCCAGTAAGGAAGCCGGCCAAATTCCAGTCAGTTCTGAAATTTTAGTTGGAAGATAAGAACGCGTGGGTTTGATCAACTGATTAAAGCGCGCAATTTCTTGGTGCGATTGGTCATATTTGACAGCACCAATTTGAATAATTTCATTTTTTTGAGGACTAAATCCTGTTGTCTCAAAGTCAAATACTACGTAATGCTCCACCTTATCACATTCCTTTCTCATTTTTCCTAAAAATATGCAATTACTTAAAAGACTGTGTTTTCTTCCAATGTAAACTTCACATTGTTTTCAATCCATTTACGACGAGGCTCCACCTTGTCTCCCATCAAAACTGAAACCCGTTTTTCAGCTTGCGCTGCATCATCAATAGTTACTTGAATCAATGTACGAGTTTCAGGATTCATAGTTGTCTCCCACAGCTGGTCAGCATTCATTTCTCCTAGACCTTTATAACGCTGAAGCGTTGCTCCCTTGCCAAAAGTTTGACGAAGTTCTTCAAGTTCAGCATCTGTCCAAGCATAAGCAACTTTTTCTTTTTTGCCTTTACCTTGACTCATCTTATAGAGCGGTGGCAAGGCAATATAAACGTGCCCATTTTCGAGAAGAGGCTTCATGTAGCGATAGAAAAAGGTAAGAAGTAGGGTTTGGATATGTGCACCATCTGTATCCGCATCGGTCATAATAATTACTTTATCATAGTTCCGATCCGCGAGGGTAAAATCTGCTCCAACACCCGCACCAATAGTGTAAATCATTGTGTTGATTTCTTCGTTTTTAAGGATATCCTGCATTTTGGCTTTTTCAGTATTGATTACCTTACCACGCAAAGGTAAAATCGCTTGGAATTTACGGTCGCGTCCTTGTTTTGCTGAACCCCCGGCAGAATCTCCTTCGACAAGGTAGAGTTCATTTTTATTAGGATTTTTAGTTTGTGCTGGTGTTAATTTCCCTGAAAGAAGTCCTTTGTCTTTCTTATTCTTTTTACCTGTTCGAGATTCTTCACGTGCTTTGCGTGCTGCTTCACGTGCTTCACGCGCTTTAATCGCCTTACGAATTAAATTTTGTGCCAGTTCACCATTCTCCAAAAGATAGAAAGTCAATTTTTCAGAGACCAGAGCATCAACTGCTGGACGTGCTAAGGGTGACCCAAGTTTATCTTTCGTTTGCCCTTCAAACTGCAAGTATTCTTCTGGTACAAGAATAGAGAGAACAGCTGTCAGCCCTTCACGATAGTCTGAGCCTTCGAGATTTTTATCCTTGTCTTTGAGTAAACCTGTTTTTCTGGCATAATCATTCATAGATTTGGTCAAGGCTGTTTTAAGCCCAGCTTCATGTGTTCCGCCATCCTTTGTCCGGACATTGTTAACAAAAGAAAGGATATTTTCCGAATAACCGTCATTATATTGTAAAGCTACTTCTACTTGGAAAGAATCTTGTTCCCCTGCAAAATATAAAACGGGTGTGAGCGTATCCTTATCCTCATTGAGGTAGTCTACAAAATCTTGTACGCCATTTTCATAATGGAATTCTTCCTTAACTTCCTCTTCTCCACGCTGATCTGTAAGCGAGAGAGTGACGTCTTTCAAAAGAAAGGCAGATTCGTTTAACCTTTCCGAGATTGTTTGGTATTTAAATTCAATCGTCGAAAAAATCGTCGCATCTGGCATAAAGGTAACTTTTGTCCCTGTTTTAGATTTTGGTGCCTTACCTATTTTTTCTAATGTTGTTACAGGATGTCCACCGTTCTCAAAACGTTGACGATAAACATTACCATCACGTGTAATCTCTACTTCAAGCCAGCTTGACAAGGCATTCACGACGGAAGAACCTACACCATGTAAGCCTCCGGATGTTTTGTAGCCACCTTGGCCAAACTTACCACCCGCATGAAGGACAGTAAAGATAACTTCAACAGTCGGTTTGCCTGTAGCGTGCATTCCGACAGGCATTCCACGCCCTTCATCTTCCACAGTAACAGAGCCATCTTTATTTAATATTACCGAAATCTTTGTTCCAAAGCCTGACAAGGCTTCATCGACAGCATTATCTACAATTTCCCAAATCAAGTGATGCAAGCCTGTTGAATCCGTTGAACCAATATACATCCCTGGGCGCTTTCTTACGGCATCAAGCCCTTCCAGGACCTGAATCGCGCTGTCGTCGTAATTATTTATATCTACCATTCATTATTCTCCATTTAAGCTAGCTCTAAACCAGCAGAAATATTCATCTTTCCTATTCTACATTCTTCAAGAGCCTTTGTCAAAAGTCTTTATAAAACAAACTGAGCTTTTTTATCCCTATTACCTAAAAAAATTAAATTTGAAAAGATTTTCTTTCAAAGAATCGCTAAAAATCGTCAACTTTTATGTTATAATTATAGAGCTATTACAAACGTAAAAGAAAGATGATATGACTATAATAATTTTATGCATCGCTGCCTACCTTATTGGAGCGATTCCTGCAGGACTTTGGATTGGAAAGATTTTCTTTAAAAAAGATCTGCACGCGTATGGTTCTGGAAATACTGGTACAACGAATACTTTCCGTATTCTTGGAAAAAAAGCTGGCATCATTGTTTTCATCTTTGACCTTCTCAAAGGTACATTGGCCACACTTCTGCCTCTCATTTTCCATGTTCATGGTGTTTCGCCACTTATTTTTGGATTGTTAGCGGTCGTTGGTCACACCATTTCCGTCTTTGACAAATTTAAAGGTGGAAAGGCTGTTGCGACTTCAGCTGGTGTTGTTCTTGGATTTAACCCCGTTTTCCTCCTTTATCTGGCCGTAGTTTTCTTCCTCGTGCTTTACCTTTTCAGCATGATTAGCCTGTCTTCTATTTTAGGAGCCATTGCTGCACTGATTGGCGTTCTTGTTTTTCCTTATTTCCACTTTATTTTACCCGATTACGATCCCTTGTTTTCGGTAATAATTTTAGCCTTGGCTTCTATTATCATCGTTCGACACAAGAGTAACATTAAGAGAATAAAAAATAAAGAAGAATCTTTGGTACCATTCGGCTTAAACCTCAGCAAACAACACAATATATAGTATTTTACATAATTATAGACCACAATATCTAGTATCGATAACTTGACTAGGTATTTTTTTTATACTAAAATAAAAGAATAAAATTAAAGAAAAAATTGGAGAATAATTATGGTCACTGTATACTCAAAAAACAACTGCATGCAATGTAAAATGGTAAAAAAATGGCTCACAGAACACACTGTGGACTTTGAAGAAATTAACATTGACGAAAAACCAGAATTTGTACAAACAGTGCTTGATATGGGATATCGTGCTGCACCTGTCGTTGTCAAAGACGACGTTTCATTCTCTGGTTTTAACCCAAGCGAATTGGCAAAATTGGCATGAAATTAATCTATTTCAGTATAACTGGCCAAACACGTCGTTTTGTCAATAAAACCAATTTAGAGCATGAAGAAATTCTGCCTAACGATCCCGAATTTGAAGCAAATGAAGATTTCCTGATTATCGTCCCAAGTTATGCGGATGAAACTCCTGGAGCTGAAAAAAGCATGGACATTATGGACCCAGTCTTTGAGTTTATGTCCTATGCCAATAACGCGCAATACTGTAAAGGCATTGTCGGTACAGGAAATCGAAATTTTGCTTCTTTATATATATTTACCGCAAAAGAATTATCCGCTCAGTTCCAAATTCCTATTGTTTACGATTTCGAATTTAATGGTACACCGAGCGATGTAGCTGCTGTCGAAGACATTGCAGCTCGATTAGAGTCTGGAGCAAACATCAGTCTCAAATCATAAATTTCACTAAAAATAAAAAATTAGCATGCGGGCGCAAAGCCCCGGAGAAATATATGTCACTTAAAAATCTTGAAGATGTTACGTACTTTACACTTAACAATCAAATCAATATCCCCGTTAACGGCTCTATTCCTTTAGCAAAAGACAAAGAAGCGATCACTGCCTTCTTCAAGGAAAATGTTGAGCCTAACACTTTCACTAAAGATACTTATGCCGAAAAAATTGAAGCCCTTCTAGAAGGTGATTACCTAGAAGAAGACTTCATCCGTAAGTATGAAATGAGTTTCATTGAACAACTTCATCAAGAATTGTTGGACTTTGGCTTTAAGTTTGATAGCTTTATGGCTGCTTACAAGTTCTACAATCAATACGCCATGAAAAACAACGAAGGTACACTCTACCTTGAAAACTTTGAAGATCGCGTCTTGATGAACGCGCTCTACATGGCTGATGGTGATACAAAACTTGCACGTAATTTAGCCTTTGCTATGGTTAATCGCCGTTACCAACCTGCAACTCCAACTTTCCTCAATGCTGGACGTAAACGCCGCGGCGAATTTGTCAGCTGTTTCCTTTTACAGTTGACAGACGATATGAATTCGATTGGTCGTACCATTAACTCTGCCCTCCAACTTTCAAAAAATGGAGGCGGTGTTGGTCTTAACTTGACCAATTTACGTGGTGCTGGTGCACCAATCAAAGGTTACGATGGCGTTGCAGCGGGCGTTGTTCCCGTGATGAAACTTTTCGAAGATAGCTTTTCTTATGCCAACCAACTTGGACAACGTCAAGGGGCTGGTGTGGTTTATCTTTCCATTTTCCACCCTGATATTATGGAATTCCTCTCAACAAAAAAAGAAAATGCTGATGAGAAAATCCGTGTGAAAACTTTGTCACTCGGTGTAACTGTTCCTGATAAATTCTACGAACTTGCAGCTAAGGGCGAAGATATGTACCTCTTTGAGCCTTACTTTGTTGAAAAAGAATATGGTATGCCTTTTGCCCATGTTGATATTACAGCAGAATACGACAATATGCTCGCAAACGATAATATCCGTAAAATCAAAATCAGCGCGCGTGAGTTGGAACAAGAACTTTCTAAACTCCAACAAGAATCTGGCTATCCTTACATCGTGAACATCGATACAGTAAACAAAGCTAACCCTGTCGATGGTGTTATCTCTATGAGTAATCTTTGTTCTGAAATCCTTCAAGTTCAAACACCTTCTGTACTTAATGATGATCAAACATATTCAACATTAGGAACTGACGTTGCATGTAACTTGGGTTCAACAAATGTCATGAACATGATGACTTCAGGCGCAGACTTTGGAAGCTCAATTGAATCAATGGTTCGTGCCTTGACTTTCATCTCTGAAACTTCAAATCTTGACTCTGTACCAACTGTACGTAAAGGAAATAACGAAATGCGTGCCATTGGACTTGGTGCTATGGGGCTTCATTCTTTCCTCGCTAAAAACCATATCCATTACGACAGCAAAGCCGCTGTTGACTTTACAAGTGTTTACTTTATGCTCTTGAACTACTATACTTTAGTTGCATCAAATACACTTGCAGTTGAACGCCAAGCAACCTTCAAAGACTTTGATAAATCTGCTTATGCTGATGGCTCTTACTTCGACAAATACCTTAACCATGACTATTTCGCTGCTGTTCCAAACGAAATCCAAGAACTTTTCGCTGGTATTGCTGTACCTGGTCCAGCTGAATGGGCTGCCTTAAAAGAAAAAGTTATGCAAGGTGGACTTTATAACTCTTACCGTATGGCCGTTGCACCTAATGGATCAATTTCTTATATCAACGACTGTTCTTCTTCGATTCACCCGATCGTTAACCGTATCGAAGAACGCCAAGAAAAGAAAGTCGGTAAGATTTACTATCCTGCCGCTGGTCTTTCAACAGATACCATTCCTTATTACAAATCTGCTTACGATACAGACATGCGTGCTGTCATTGACGTATACGCTGCTGCAACAGAACATGTCGATCAAGGTTTGTCTATGACCCTCTTCATGCGTTCAACCCTACCTGAAGGCCTTTATGAGTGGAAAATTGCAAATAATAAAATGACAACACGTGATTTGAGTATCCTACGTAACTATGCTTACAATAAAGGTATCAAAACTATCTATTACGTCCGTACCTTTACTGACGATGAAGAGGAAGTTGGCTCAAACCAATGTGAAAGCTGTGTTGTTTAAAAAAAGGAAATACTATGTCTGAACAAAATAACCAAAAAGTCCCTACTTACTATGCAGCCATTAACTGGAATGCAATTGAAGATTCTATTGATAAATATACTTGGGAAAAACTGACCAGCCAGTTTTGGTTGGACACACGTGTCCCTGTTTCAAATGACCTTGACGATTGGCGCAAATTGCCCCAAGTTGAACGTGATACTTTCGCGAAAGCTTTTGCTGGTTTGACTCTCTTGGATACTTTGCAATCTGTAGACGGTGCAGAGGTGCTCAAACATGATGCACGTACTCCTCAAGAAATCGCATGCTTCAACAATATCCAGTTTATGGAGTCGGTCCACGCCAAATCTTACTCTACAATCTTTAGTACCTTAAATACAAAATCAGAGATTGAAGAGCTCTTTGATTGGGTCGATACAAATGTTTACATGCAAAAGAAGGCAGAAATCATCAACGATATCTATCAAAATGGTACAGCCCTTCAGAAGAAAATCGCAAGTGTCTTCCTTGAAACTTGCCTCTTCTACTCTGGTTTCTTCACACCACTCTGGTATCTCGGCAACAACAAAATGATCAACTCTGCTGAAATCATCAAACTTATTATTCGTGATGAAAGTGTCCACGGCACTTATATCGGTTACAAGTTCCAACTTGGTTTCAACGAATTATCTGAAGAAGAACAAAGTGAACTCCGTGATTGGATGTACAACTTGCTCTACGAACTTTATGAGAACGAAGAAGCTTATACACACTTACTTTACGATGAAATCGGCTGGACAGATGAAGTCTTGAAATTCCTTCGTTACAACGCCAACAAGGCACTCATGAACTTAGGTCAAGATCCCCTCTTCCCCGATACAGCAGCGGATGTCAACTCTGTTGTAATGAACGGTATCTCTACTTCTTCATCAAACCATGACTTCTTTAGTCAAGTTGGTAACTCTTATCTGCTCGGTGAAGTTGAAGCTATGTCAGATGACGACTATATGATTGGTATGAAATAAAATAAAAAAGATTAGGAATTGTTTCCTAGTCTTTTTTATTACTGATAGCTTACCCACACTGCAAAAAAATGCATACCATTTGGTACGCATTTTTCATTTTTAAACTTTCAAGAAACGACGCATTGAAGTTACTGCTCCGAGTGAACCGATCAAGATACCAATAAGGAAGAGTAAACCCACCATCATTGGCACAAAGGTGTCTGCGGGAAGCAGATATAGACTTTGCGGTTTCAAGCTTGGTGTGAAGCTTGTGAAAGCAAGGTTATAAAGCCAAGCTATCAATACACTTGGGACAATAGCTCCCAAGAGTCCAACCCAAGCACCTTCCAAGAAGAATGGCCAACGAATATAACCATTACGTGCTCCCACCAATCGCATAATCTGAATCTCACGTTGACGTGACATGATCGTGATACGGATTGTGTTTGAGATGAGGAAGACGGCAACTAAGATAAGCAGAGCTGCTGCTGCACCACCCCAGATCTTCACGTTATTCCCTAAAGCAAGGATACGTTCTGTATTGGCACCACCATAGTTTGCAGATTGGATACCATTAATCTTCTTAATAGCACTGGCAACTTTTTCGACATCTTGTGGATTATCTGCTTCAACGATATAAGCATCGTAGAGCGGGTTAGCATCACCTTGGAAAAGAGCCCAAGTGCTGCCCAATGTCTCTGTCAATTGCTTAAGTTGTTCATCTTTACTTGAGAACTTGATTGAAGCAACATCAGGGATTTTTTCAATTTCTGAATAAATTTTACGATAGTTTGGATTGTTGATTTCTTTCTTAGGATTTTTTGGATCTTCAATTTTCTTATCCATATCATGAATATTCAAATCCATATAAGCAACAATACGTACATTTTTTTCGATATCACTGGACAATTTCGCCGTATTTAAAATAACTGAGAGAAAAAGACCGACTAAAGTCAAAGTAATCATTACAGAGGAAACTGCTGCTACAGTCATCCATCCGTTACGACGGAGATTTTTCAGTGATTCCAATAAATGTTTAAATAAATTTCTAATCATCGTAACCGTAATCTCCTTCCGCCTGGTCTCGAACGATACGTCCATTTTCAATAGCAACAACGCGGTGACGTAATGTGTTTACGATTTGGCTATTGTGAGTTGCCATGAGAACAGTTGTTCCTTGCAAGTTAATTTTTTCGAGCAAATTCATAATTTCCCATGAATTTTCTGGGTCCAAGTTTCCTGTAGGTTCGTCAGCAATCAAGAGTTTAGGCGCATTAGCGATTGAACGTGCAATTGCTACACGTTGTTGTTCACCACCTGAAAGTTCATCAGGGAAAGAACGCAATTTATGTTTTAGGCCTACAAGATCCAAAACTTCATTGACACGTTTTTTGATTTCGCGTGGACGTTTTCCGACAACTTCCATTGCATAAGCGATATTCTCATATACAGTCTTCTTCGGCAAGAGTTTGTAGTCTTGGAAGACAACCCCTACAGAACGACGTAACAAAGGCACATCACGACGTTTAAGTTTCATCAAGTCAAACTTTGCAACGACGCCTGTCCCCTTGTCAATTTTTAGTTCATGGTAGAGCAACTTAATAAAGGTCGACTTACCAGCTCCAGACGGTCCAACAATATAAACAAATTCTCCTGCCTCGATGTCAAGAGAGATGTTACGTAAGGCTGTTGTACCGTTAGAGTATTTTTTTGATACATTATTTAATTTAATAATACTCATTATCCCTAGTCTCCATTGAATTGTTTTGCAACTTTTTTCTTCCCCTTTCCTCTCTATAAAGAGGGAAGGGAGTTCCTTTTTTGAAACTATTTTTTCTGCTCCAAAAAAACAAAGTTCTTCTCATTATACCAGATAAAAAGATTTTTAGGTATAAATTATTTTACAGTTTTTCTTTAAAGTTACAAATGAATTTCGCTTGAATTACTAACTTACATTTTCCAACGTAGGTAAGCATGGATAAAGCCATCAAGATCTCCGTCCATTACTTTATCAATTTGCCCTGTCTCATACTCTGTTCTTGTGTCTTTGACCAACTGATAAGGCATAAAGACATAAGAACGAATTTGGCTTCCCCAAGAGATGTCTGACTGATCACCACGAAGTTCATCGACTTCGGCTTGTTTTTTATCCATCTCTAATTGATAAAGTTTTGATTTCAGCATGGCCATTGCCTTGTCTCGGTTACCGTATTGTGTACGGTCCATTGTAGAAGCCACTACAATTCCAGTAGGAACGTGTGTCAAACGTACACCTGTTGAGACTTTATTGACATTTTGTCCACCTGCACCACCTGAGCGGAAAGTATCCATCTTAATATCTGCATCGCGAACATCAACTTCAACTGTATCATCAAGTTCTGGCATGACATCTACCGAAGTAAATGAAGTATGACGACGGTTTTGTGAGTCAAAAGGCGAGATACGCACCAATCGGTGTACTCCCTTTTCGCCGCGTAAGAAGCCATAGGCATTTCGGCCCTCAAATTTTAATGTCGCTGATTTTAGACCTGCAACATCTCCGTCTTGATAATCCAAAACTTCTACCTTGAAGCCGTGTGCAGCGCCCCAGCGTTCATACATACGCATGAGCATGCTGCCCCAGTCTTGTGACTCGGTTCCCCCAGATCCTGGGTGAATTTCCAAGATGGCATTCATGTGGTCATAAGGTTGGTTGAGCATGATTTCCAACTCGTAAGTTTCAATCTTTTTACCTAACTTCTCAACGTTCTCTTCAAGCTCGACTTGCATATCTTCATCGTCTTCTTCCTGCAGCATCTCTAACAAGACTTCGCTGTCCTCATGAAGTGTTGCAATTGACATGAAGTTTTCATACTTTGCCTTAAGCGCATTTGATTCATCAATGACTTTTTGCGCAGCTTCATTATCATTCCAAAAATCAGGCTCAGCCATATCATTATCAAGCAAAGCGATTTCTTCTTCTAAGCGATCTAAGTCAAGTGAGCCACGAAAATCTTCGACTTTCTGACCATATGTCTCTAGTTTATTTCTAATTTCAGATAGTTCCATAGGCTCTATTTTAGCATATTTGTCCAAAAAAAGACAGCAGCGCTAAGGCTCCTATCTTTTTCGTGGTCGCATACGATGCTTGTTTTCGAGTTTTTCAATCGCCCATTCGGCAGCATCTACCATATAATCCCTAACATCATTTTCCGCAATCTCATGCAATTTGGGTAGAGCTGTCCGATCATTTGCATTTCCTAAGGCATAGATCGCATTGCGTTGGATAGGATTCTTCCCTCGCCAGCTGCCTGCCATATTGCCAAATTTATTCGCAAACTCTTTATTAGATAAATCCAAAAGTGGGAGCAGCTCTGGGTTTGTCAAGTCTGGATCGGGCTCCATTTCCGGGTGGAAATGACTGTTTATTCCCTTATTATAGGGACAAACCACTTGGCAAATATCACAACCATAAATTACCGTTTTAATTTTTTCACGGTATTCTTCTGGCATCGGCCCCCGTGTTTGTGTTTGATAAGATAAGCAACGCTGCGCATTTAAGCGTCCATCTCCTAAAAGTGCCTTCGTCGGACAGAAATCGACACAGCGTGTACAAGAGCCACAGCCATAATCGACAGGCTGATCTTCCTCAATCTCTAAATTGGTTACCAGTTCGCCCAAAAACATCCAAGAACCGTACTCCTTGCTGACGAGTAAACCGTTTTTCCCCACAAATCCCAAGCCTGCCCGCGCAGCTACAGCGACATCCACAAGTGCCCCTGTATCCACCATGGCTGTATAGTTAAAGCTTCCCGCTATTTTTTCTATTCCTTCCGCAAGTTCTTTTAACTTTCGTCGAAGCACGTGGTGATAATCTTCGCCCCAACTTCCCCGGGAGAAGGAACCTCGGCGGAATTCTGTTTTTTCGGGCTTTTCTTCTGCCTTATTAGGATAGGCTATACCGATGGATATGATTGTTTTTGCATCTTCGAGAGACAACTTTGGTTGTAAACGCTCATCGAGATTTTTATGTTCAAAACCAGACGTGTGTCCCGCTTCTTTCTGTTCAATCAAAGAGGCACGAAGGTATTCAAAATCATCTGCTTTTGTAAATCCAATTTTTTGAATATTGAGGTCTGCCGCAAGCTTTTGGATCTCTTCTTTTAAACTTTTCATCTGTTAAACCTTTCTTTATAGACATCTTAACATAATTTTTACCAACAGCCTTCATAATTATGTTAAAATAAGCATTAGATTATTAAGAAACACGGGGTAAAACATGGCTTTCGACGGTATTTTTTTACATCATATGACAGCTGAAATTTCTGAAATCCTTAAAGGAGGACGAATTCAAAAAATCAATCAGCCTTTTGAACAAGAACTTCTTTTAACGGTTCGTTCAGGAAGAACATCACATAAATTATTATTATCTGCTCATCCAACTTTCGGCAGAATCCAAATCACTAAGACAGACTTCCAAAATCCTCAAAATCCTAATAATTTTGTCATGATTTTACGCAAGTACCTGTCTGGCGCTTTTATTGAAGATATTGAGCAAGTAGGCAATGACCGCCAATTGATTTTCCATATCTCAACCAAAGATGAAATTGGTGATGCTATGAAGATTGCACTGGTTGCTGAAATCATGGGGAAACATAGCAATATTATCCTTATGGATAAAAGCAGCAATAAAATTATTGAAACCATTAAACATGTCGGATTTTCGCAAAATCAATATCGGACACTTCTTCCCGGTTCGACTTATATTGCCCCACCAGCAAGCGATAAGGTCGATCCTTTTACAGCTTCTGACGAAAAGATTTTTGAGGCACTGCAGACACATACATTACAGTCAACCTTTCAAGGTATCGGGCGTGATAGCCTCCAAGCTTTAGAGAACTTGACACTTCCGGAATTCAAGGAAAGACTGCACAAAGTTCTTCCTTCTATCTATCCTAACGATAAATTTTCTGCTCTTCAACTCGGGGAAGACTATCAAGAATTTCCCAGCTTATCTGAAATGTTAGATGTTTATTATGCAGACAAAGCCGAACGTGATCGTGTAAAGCAGGTTGCTAGTGAAGTGATCAAAAAAGTTCAAAATGAGCTTAAGAAAAATCGTGACAAGATCAAAAAACAGGAAGCGGAGTTACGTGCTACAGAGAATGCTGAGATTTTCCGCCAAAAAGGAGAGCTGCTTACAACCTTCCTTCATCAAGTTCCAAACGATAAGCCTGAAGTGACCTTAGATAATTATTATACCAATGAGCCAATCACGATTAGCCTAAATCTTGCACTTAGTCCTTCACAGAACGCCCAACGCTACTTCCACCGCTACCAAAAATTAAAACAGGCTGTGAAGTTTCTTGGCGATCAAATCGCAAACACTAAACAGACAATTTCTTACTTGGAATCTGTTGAAGCTAATCTTACGCATGCTGACGTCGTTGAAATTGCCGATATCCGTGAAGAACTCATCCAAACAGGATTTGTTAAGGCAAAATATCGGAATAATAAAAAACAAAAAATGCTGCCTCCAGAAAAGTATCAAGCTGAAGATGGAACGATTATTCTTGTCGGTAAAAATAACCTTCAAAATGAGCAAGTCAGTTTTAAACTCAGTCGTAAAGGTGACCTCTGGTTCCATGTGAAGGATATTCCTGGTTCCCATGTCTTAATTACTGGGAATGCAAATCCTTCAGATGAAACGATAACTTTCGCCGGAGAACTCGCAGCTTATTTTTCTAAGGCCCGTTATTCTAACTTAGTACAGGTTGATATGATTGATGTGAAGAAACTTCATAAGCCAACAGGAACTCCTCCAGGATTTGTGACTTATACTGGTCAAAAAACTATTCGTGTTACGCCTGATGAGACCATCATCAAAAATGCAAAAATAAAATAAAAAAAAGTTCACATATAATTTTTGTGAACTTTTTAGTTTATCAAAGTCCCGTTAAATTTTCTATGTAAAAATTGTCAAAAACCCTTTAAAACACTGAAAACTTTAACAATCTGTGAAAACGCTTCATTTTTAGGTATAGAAAGTTCTTTATAAAAGCCCCGATATTTGTTATAATAAAATGTAATTATTTTGTCTAAAGTGTAGCTATATTAGGGCTTTCCAGTAAGTCTTTCTTTTTTAACTTTAGGCATTATGTCATAAATTTTTTTAGAAGGAGCCGCCATGGCCAACGAAAATGTTATCCAAATGATCAACGTTACCAAAAAGTTTGGTGACTTTGTCGCAAACGACAAGATCAACTTGGAGCTGAAAAAAGGTGAAATTCACGCCTTGCTCGGTGAAAATGGTGCCGGTAAATCAACTCTGATGAACATGCTCTCTGGTCTTCTGGAACCTACAGAAGGCGAGATTCATGTTAACGGCAAACTCGAGCAAATAGACTCTCCAACAAAAGCTTCTCAGCTTGGTATCGGTATGGTTCACCAGCATTTCATGCTGATTGATGCCTTTACTGTTACTGAAAATATCATGCTCGGAAGTGAAGTGACGAAAGGCTTAAGCCTTGACCTTAAAACAGCTCGAAATAAAATCGTGGAATTGTCAAAACGTTATGGACTTTCTGTCGAACCCGATGCACTTGTTCGCGATATCTCTGTTGGACAGCAGCAACGTGTCGAAATTTTGAAGACACTCTATCGTGGAGCAGATATCTTAATTTTTGACGAACCTACAGCTGTGCTGACTCCCTCTGAAATCACTGAGCTCATGGAAATCATGCGCAACTTGGTTAAAGAAGGCAAGTCCATCATTCTTATTACCCACAAGCTTGATGAAATCCGTGCGGTAGCTGATCGTATTACTGTTATTCGCCGCGGTGTTTCTATTGAAACAGTCGAACTGGGAGATAAATCAAATAAAGAACTCGCTGAAATGATGGTGGGGCGTTCTGTATCTTTCAAAACGGAAAAAGAAGCTGCTCAACCGCAGGACGTTGTTCTCTGTATTGATAATATTTCTGTTAAAGAAAAACGTGGTTCCTTCGCTGTAAAAGGACTTTCTTTAGATGTCCGTGCTGGTGAGATTGTCGGTCTTGCTGGTATTGATGGCAATGGTCAAACAGAATTGATTAAAGCCATTACTGGTTTGATGAAGATTGATTCTGGTTCTGTTAAACTCAAAGGTAAAGACATCACCACTCACAAACCTCGTAAAATCATTGAAGATTCTGTAGGTCATGTCCCAGAAGACCGTCACCGTGATGGTGCAGTACTCGAGATGACTGTTGCTGAAAATATTGCGCTTCAAACTTATTACAAAGCACCATTAAGTAAGTACGGTTTCTTGGATTACAATAAAATCAATGCTAAAGCCCGCGAACTTATGGAAGAGTTCGACGTCCGCGGTGCTGGTGAACAAATTCCTTTCAAATCACTTTCAGGCGGGAACCAACAAAAAGCTGTTATTGCGCGTGAGGTCGATCGTAATCCTGACTTGCTTATTGTTGCTCAACCAACACGTGGGCTTGATGTCGGTGCCATTGAATATATCCACAAGCGTTTGATTCAAGCACGTGATGAAGGAAAAGCTGTGCTCGTTGTATCTTTTGAATTAGATGAAATTCTGAATGTTTCGGACCGTATTGCTGTTATTCACGATGGACAAATTCAAGGAATTGTCAGTCCTGAAACGACAAGCAAACAAGAACTTGGAATTCTCATGGTCGGAGGTAATATCAATGAACAGCAAAACTAAAAAAATCCTTGTACCTATTATCGCCGTACTTTCTGGTTTCTTAATTGGTGCAATCATTATGCTCATCTTCGGTTTTAATCCTATATATGGTTACGAAGATTTAATTATCGGTGCCTTTGGTACACCACGTGCCATTGGTGAGACACTTCAAACTATGGGACCTTTGATTCTTTGTGCCTTAGGTTTCTCTGTTGGTATGAAGGCCGGTCTCTTTAATATCGGTATGTCAGGTCAGGCTCTTGCAGGTTGGATTATGTCAATGTGGTTTGCCCTCAGTTTCCCTGACATCCCTAAACCAATTATGATTCCATTAGTAATCATTATCGGTATGCTCTTTGGAGCTCTTATGGGTGCAATTCCTGGTATCTTACGTGCTTTCTTAGGTACTTCGGAAGTCATCACTACCATCATGCTTAACTATGTCATCCTCTTTATGTCAACCTTCTTGATTCATGATGTCTTTAGTTCAAAAATAATGATGCCTAACTCAACTGACCAAACAAAATTGATTAGTGCAAATGCTTCCTTCCGTACAGGTTGGTTGTCAGATTTGACAAATAATTCAACCTTGAATATTGGCCTTTTTATTGCTTTAATCGTTCTTGTCATTATGGCTATTGTCCTTTCTAAGACTACACTTGGTTTTGAAATTAAGTCTGTCGGTTTAAATCCAGATGCTTCTGAGTATGCAGGGATTTCAGCCAAACGTACAATCATCATGTCAATGCTAGTTGCCGGAGCTCTCTCAGGTCTTGGCGGTGTAGTTTACGGTTTTGGATACATGCAAAACTTCGTCACACAGTCCGCAACACTAGACATTGGTTTCAACGGTATGGCTGTTGCTCTCTTAGGTGAAACAAATCCTGTCGGTATCCTGTTTGCTGCCTTCTTGTTCTCAATGCTTCAAACAGGTTCAGGAAATATGAGTAATATCGATAATATTCCGCCGCAAATTGTACAGATTGTCACAGCTACAATCATCTTCTTTATTGCCGTAAAATATATTATCGAAAAAGTTCTCCCAAATATTAAGAAGAAAGGAGAAAAAGCATAATGAATATCGTAGATACATTGCAAATTATTGTTGCAAATATGCTTATTTACTCAACACCTCTAATTTTTACAAGTATCGGTGGAGTATTCTCTGAACGTGGTGGTATCGTCAACGTTGGTTTAGAAGGTATTATGACAATGGGGGCTTTCAGTTCTGTCGTCTTTAACCTTACTTTCACAGAAACATTTGGTGGAATGACACCTTGGCTCTCCATCCTCTTTGGAGCATTTATTGGTGGTATCTTCTCCCTGATTCATGCGGTAGCAACCATTAACTTCCGCGCTGACCATATCGTCTCAGGTACAGTTCTTAACTTAATGGCTCCTGCGCTTGGCGTATTCTTAATTCAAACGTTTTACAATGCTGGACAGGTAAATATTACTAACCAAATTGGTTACTGGAATTTCCCTGTTCTCTCAAAAATTCCTGTGATTGGACAAATCTTCTTCTCACAGACTTCACTACCAGGTTTTCTTGCGATTCTCGTTGCCTTCCTCTCTTGGTATCTTCTCTTTAAAACGAAATTCGGACTTCGTCTCCGCTCAGTAGGTGAAAACCCTCAAGCAGCAGATACTCTCGGTATCAATGTTTACCTTATGCGTTATGCTGGAGTTATCATCTCCGGTATCCTTGGTGGTATTGGTGGTGCAATTTATGCCCAATCTATCTCGGGTAACTTCTCTGTGGCTACAATCGCAGGGCAAGGTTTCATCTCATTGGCTGCTATGATCTTTGGTAAATGGAATCCTGTTGGAGCGATGCTTGCTTCCCTCCTCTTTGGACTTTCTACCTCACTGGCAGTCGTAGGCGGCCAAATTCCCGTTATCAAAGAAATTCCTTCTGCCTTCCTCCAAATGGCACCATACGTAGTAACAATCATCGTTCTTGCGGCCTTTCTTGGAAAAGCTGTTGCCCCTAAAGCTGACGGTGTTAACTATATCAAAACGAAATAAAATAAAAAAAGCATTTCAATTTGAGATGCTTTTTATATTTTAAGAGCATACGAAATCATTTATTACAATATGTTGATAATTACTTGTTTATTTTCATAATAAGCTTTTTAAGAAAATAAACAAGTACGATAATTAAAACTATGAGTGCTATTAAAACTATACTGACAAAAATCACTTCTTACATACCTCCATCCTATTAGAATTATACAGTCTACATCAAATACCTCTTGTCTAATCGACGACATTATACCTTGGAACATTAATCCAAAATATGCTACTCTTTCCACTATAATCAACTTTTACATTTTCGAGGAGGACACTCTTATTAATTTATCTTTGATAGTAAGTAACACTCAAGCTGTAGAAATTTCTGTAAATATAAGCACCTCATGTCTTTGATAAGATAACTTTAGTTAGATATGTCCCCCCTTATATAGCTTTCATAATTTTTATGATACCAGTTTTTCATTAGTCCATCATACATATAGGAAGCTTTACAAATAGACTTCATTGTTGTTTTGTACTGTCCTTTTCCAGTTTGTTTGTATTTAAATAAGCTTTCGACAAAAAGGTAAGCCATTTTTGCAAGATCATCTGTTTCTTGAACAAACTCTCTGGCAAATGCCAAGAAATATTCTGCTTCAAGAAGACTATTTTCCGTTAGTCTTAAGAGCGTTATTTCAAGACCCGCCAAGACTAAACGTCTAGGATAAGTATTTTTTTCCTTAAAAAGTGTTTTAGAATATAGCAAATTTTCGCAAACTAACTTTAAGTGATCTGAACTTAGAAACTTAGCACTGTATTGAAAAATAAAAAGTTCTCGAGTAGTCCAGTATTCTCTTGTAATAAAATATTTTTTAATTGCTATTCTCTCTTGGTCAGAAATGTTGTCCACCATTCCTTTGAGGCAAAGTGATAGAAAAAAGTGTTCATTACACTCAGCAAGGCCCTCATACAAACTTTTCAGTTTCGGCGTATCACCTCTGTAATAAGCAAGATCTACCTGCTTCCAAAAAAACTCTATAGGGCTTTCACTCCCTTTATCGAGGAGAGAACAATAATCTTCAAGGCTTATGTTCATCTCCATAAGTATGGCGTACAGTTTATCAAACTCAAACATAATTAGCCCCGATTCAAAAAGTTTCAGTTGTGCCGCAGAAATAGAAAGATGCGTAAAGTCTTCTCGTGAAAAGCCGTTTTGTTTTCTAATTTTTGTAAATATTTTTCCGTATCTGCCATATATCTTCTCTTTGTGGGCAATATGATAAAAATCAATAATATTTAAGTCAATACTTTCCAATAATGCCTGCAGTTTAACTATCGGGAACACAGTCTCCCCTCTTTCATAACGAGACAGACTCCTACGCGGAACGATCCCCTCGAAATCCTTCAGAGATAACTTTCTTCTCTTCCTTATCTTTTGAAAAACTTTGCCATAGTGTACTTTTTTAGCCATATCATATCTTTTTCCTCAACTTTTTTATTCTTATTATTTAGTACGAAAAAAAATTGAAAAAAGCTCAAAAAAAAAAATACCTAAATTTAGGTATTTTTTTATACTTAGTTTTTAGATGCTGAAGCAAACTCTTCTTTTGAGAAAGCTTCGTCAAGAATAGTTTTAAGTTGTTTAGCTGAAGCTTGCATTTTTTGCAATTCAGCATCGTTCAATGGAATGTTGACTGGACGAACGATACCTTTGTCACCAACGATAGCTGGTTGACCAATGTAAAGTCCTTCTACGCCTTCGTATTGACCTTCTTGGAAAGTTGAAAGTGGCAATACAGCATTTTCGTTGTCAAGGATAGCTTTTGTGATACGTGCAAGAGCTACAGCGATACCATAGAATGTCGCACCTTTTTTCTCAATGATAGAGTAAGCAGCGTCACGAACTGATTCGAAAAGTTCAACCAATTCTTCTTCTTTTACGCCACGGCTATCTTTGAGGAATTCCTCAAGGTTAACACCTGCAACGTTAGCGTGTGACCATACAGCAAACTCAGAGTCACCGTGTTCACCCATGATATAAGCGTGAACTGAACGCGCGTCAATATCAAGTTTTTCAGCCAATGCTTGACGGAAACGTGCTGAGTCAAGTGAAGTACCAGAACCGATAACACGTTCTTTAGGGAAACCAGAGAATTTCCAAGTTGCATATGTCAAAATATCAACAGGATTAGCAGCAACAAGGAAGATACCATCGAAACCTGATGCTACAATTTCAGTAACAACTTGTTTAGTGATACGCAAGTTTTTCTCAACAAGATCCAAACGAGTTTCACCTGGTTTTTGTGGCGCACCTGAAGTCAACACAACCAAATCAGCATCATGTGCATCAGAGTAGTCTGCTGAATAGATTTTCTTAGGAGATGTGAACGCAAGAGCGTGTGAAAGGTCTTCTGCATCACCTTGTGTTTTTTCTTTGAAAATATCTACGATACCCAATTCTTGGGCGATTCCTTGGTTTACAAGTGAGAAAGCATAGCTTGAACCTACGGCACCATCACCAACGAGGATAACTTTTTTATGTTGTTTAGTCATAATTGTTCATTCCTTTCCTGAATGCAATAATAATGTTTACTATATTATTATAGCATTTTTTCACATTCTTGTCACATTGGAAAGTGATTTATATCACATTATAACGCTTACATTTAAAGCGTGATACGTTTATATTTCGTGAGCTTTCCATAAAGAAAATCAATCAAAAAAAGCACCACATTGGATGCTTTTTTTTTGAGCAAAAACTGCTCTTGAAAAATTTTTATTATTTGATAGTACGGATACGCATTGTGTTTGTACGTCCTGAACCAACTGGAACACCAGCAACGATAACGATGTTATCACCTGATTCAACAAGACCTGAAGCCAAGGCTGCTTTTTCAGCTACTTCGAACATATCGTCTGTTGAAGCTGGTTTGTCCATAAGCATTGGGATAACACCCCAGTTGATCATCAATCCGCGTTCAACTTTTTCATCAAAAGTGATTGCCAAGATATCAGCTTCTGGACGGTATTTTGAAATCAAACGAGCAGTTGCTCCTGACTCAGTCAAAGCAACGATAAGTTTAACTTCCATTGATTCTGCAGCGTTTTTAACTGCTGATGCTACAACTTCTGTTACTGAATCTTTATCGAAGTTTTCTGGGTGAAGACGTCCGTATTCTTTCAACAATGTTTGAGCGTTTTTGTTAACTGTAGCCATTGTACGAACTGATTCACGTGGGTATTTACCGTTAGCTGACTCACCTGAAAGCATAGTTGCATCAGTACCATCGATAACAGCATTAAAGACGTCAGAGATTTCAGAACGTGTTGCACGTGGTTTTTCAGTCATAGACTCAAGCATGTTTGTTGCTGTAACAACGATTTTACCTGCTTGGTTAACTTTACGGATGATTTCTTTTTGGAAGACTGGAACCATTTCAAATGGTACTTCAATACCCATGTCACCACGAGCAATCATGATACCGTCAGCTGTATCGATGATTTCATCAAGGTTATCAATACCTTGTTGGTTTTCGATTTTAGCCAAAAGTTGAACGTGTGTGTTACCAGTTTCTTCAAGGATAGCACGAACTTCGTTAACGTCTTTCGCAGTACGTACGAATGAGATTGCGATGAAGTTCAAACCATTTGGTTGTGAAAGACCGAAACGGATATCGTCGTTATCACGTTCTGCAAGAGCTGGGAAAGGAATTGTAGTGTTAGGAATATTAACACCTTTTTGTTTACCAATAGCACCGTCATTTTGTGCTACAACATCGAATTCGCGTGCTTCAACGTCTTTAGCAGCTACTGTAAGACCCAATTTACCATCATCGATAAGGATAGTTTGACCAACTTCAACATCATCAAAGATGTCAAGACCACCAGCAACGTTCAAGGCAATGTTATCACGAGTCGATTTCAAACCTTGTTTTGTAGAAACGCGGAATTGGTCACCAGTAACATATTTGTATTCGTCTGCACCATCTTCGTACACTTCTGTACGCATTTCTGGACCTTTAGTGTCAAGCAAGAAACCAACTTTACGGCCAGCAATTTCTTCAGCACGAAGTACTGTTGCCATACGAGCAGCTTGTTCAGCGTGGTCACCGTGAGAGAAGTTAAAACGGAAAACGTCAGCACCTTCTTTGATCAAATCAGCAATGGTTTGTGCTGATGTTTCAACATCAAGCTCTTCTCCCCAGTATCCTTTTTCTCCGAATTTTTTACCACCACGAGTTTCTACTGCAGGGCCAAGTGTTGAGACGATTTTTACACGTTTGTTCATTTTGAGTAATTCTCCTATTTTTATAAATGTACTCATTATTTAGTCAATGTGAGCATTCAGTGTTTTAACTTCACTCTGACATCAACCAAATAAGATTACTAACAATAACTTAATTAAATTTGATGTCAAGGTTGTTTAAATCAGCGTTTAAACGATAGAGTTCCAATCCAGCTTTGTGTGGATTGTTGACAACGATTTTACCTTCATCTGTCAGACTGAAAAGGGCATTTTCTTCTGCAGTACCAAGGATTGGGCTTTCGACAAGTTGTTCGTTACGAACACCGACAGCTACACCGCCAATACCATCACGAAGCAATTCTACTGCACGAGCACCCATGCGTGATGCAAGAACGCGATCGCGCGCTGTAGGTGATCCACCACGTTGGATGTGACCGAGAACAGATACGCGAAGGTCAGAATCATCACCAGCAGCTTTCAGCTTCATAGCAAATTCTTCACCCGACATAACGCCTTCAGCAACTACGATGATGTGGTGGTTTTTACCTTTGGCATATCCTGATTTGATATTACGTACGATACTTTCAAATTTGAATTCTTTTTCAGGAATTGCAATATCATCAGCACCTGCAGCGATACCAGACCAAAGCGCGATATCTCCAGCATTACGTCCCATAACTTCTACAACGAAAGTACGGTGGTGAGATGATGATGTATCACGAATTTTATCAATGGCATCCACAACTGTGGATACAGCTGTATCAAAACCGATTGTAAAATCTGTACCAACGATGTCATTATCAATAGTACCTGGAAGTCCTACTGCTGGGAAACCATGTTCAGTCAAGCGCATTGCACCATGATAAGAACCATCACCACCAATAACAACAACACCTTCGATGCCATGTTTTTTAAGTTGCTCGATACCCGCAAGTTGCCCTTCAAGTTGAGCAAACTCTGGGAAACGTGCTGAATACAAGAATGTACCGCCACGTCCAACTTTATCACCAACACTTGCAGATGTTAGTGGGAAAATATCGCCCGCTACCATCCCTGCATATCCGTGGTTGATACCGTAAACTTCGATACCTTCAGAAATCGCTTTACGAACAACAGCACGAATAGCTGCGTTCATACCTGGTGCATCACCACCAGAAGTCAAAACTGCAATGCGTTTCATTAAAGTTTTTTCCTCCATCATATCTGATACTTATATTTGCAATTGCAAATTTAAAGTTCAATTTTTATTTCATTGTTTATTATATCACGATACGAAAAAAAAATCTCATAAAAACGCTATGACAGCGTTTTTATTTATAGTTTTTCAAATGTAATGGTTTTCAGATTACAAAAAGATTATTACTGTCTAAAACTCTTTTTGTATTTTAAAGTTATAAAAATAGTTCCTTTACGGAACTATTTTTTTAGGCTTGATAACGTTTTTCACCATCAAGATAAGTTGCAACAAGCTCAAGGTGTTCATCCAGAACGATAAAGTCTGCATCTAAGCCTTCTTTAATTTGGCCGCAAACATCATCAATCTTCGTAGATTTAGCAGCATTCAAAGAAGCCATTTTTACAGCTTCAGCTGGTGTTGCAATTTGCCAATCTACAACGTTTTTCACTGCATCTTTGAGCAAAAGAATTGACCCAGCAAGGTTGCCCCCTTCTTTCAAACGTGCGGCACCATCTTTAACAATTACTGGGAACTCGCCAAGGTAATACTCACCATCGCTTAATCCAGCAGCTCGCATTGAGTCTGTAATTAATACGACATGGTCTGTACCTTTTTCGCGCATCAAAATCTGACATGCTTCTGGACGTACGTGGAAGCCATCACAAATCAATTCTGCATAAGTGTTTGGTAAGTTGAAGACCGCTCCAACCATACCAGGCTCACGGTGATTAAGACCACGCATTCCATTAAAAGCATGTACCCACATTGTAGCTCCAGCTTGAACTGCTGCAACTGCATCTGCATAAGTTGCATTTGAGTGTCCAAGGGCGATTGTAAAGCCATGTTCTACCGCTTCTTTCACAAAAGCAGTTGAACCTTCACGTTCTGGTGCAATACCAATTTTGATAGGTAAACCTTTGGCTGCTTCACCATATTCAGCAAGTTCGCTATATGAAGGGTCGCGCATGTATTTAGGATTTTGAGCACCTTTAAATTCTTCCGTAAAGTAAGGACCTTCAAAGAAGAGACCACGGATTTTAGCACCAGCTGCTTTATCTACATTTGAACCAATTTCATCAGCGACTTCCAACAATTCTTCATGACTTGCAGTCACAGCTGTTGGGAAGAAACTTGTAACACCTGCTGCTAAAAGTCCTTCACTCATTGTTTGGACGATACCTTCGATTTTACGGTCATTAGTGTCTGCTCCACCAAAACCGTGAATGTGTGTGTCTACCAGACCAGGAGCAATGGATTGACCTGAATAATCTAGAATATCAGCTCCAGCTGGAGCATCTGCTGTCCACTTTCCAAATTTGCCGTCTGTGATTTGCAGGAAACCACCTGTTTTCACTTCATAAGGATAGAAAAATTTGTCTGCTTTAATATAGTAAGTCATAAAAGGGTTCCTCCGATACTTTGTATTCTCCAACATTTTAACACTCGGTACTAAAAAAGTCAAGAATTGGTATATATCAATACTTGACTTTTTGCTTATTTTTTATTAGAAAGTTCGAGCAATTTTTGCTTAATTTCATCTTCCATTTTGACCAATTCTTGCTCAGTTTGCTGACGTTTTTGACGTCCGTCAGATTGGATGCGCATAGTTTCTTGAATTGTATCGATAAGATTTTGTTGTGTAACTTTTAATGTTTCCACATCAATAAGTCCACGTTCATTTTCTTCAGCTGCTTCAATCGTTGAAGATTTAAGCATTTCAGAATTCTTACGTAGAAGATCATTGGTTGTTTCTGAAACAATACGTTGACTCGCTAGAGCATCTTTTTGCTTCAATAGAGTCAAGGCAATTGCGACTTGGTTTTTCCACAAAGGAATCGCTGTATTGATTGAGGTTTGAATTTTTTCTGCAAGCTCTTGGTTTGTATTTTGAATCAAACGGATCTGTGGAGCTTGCTGAATCGTTAATTGACGCGCCAAACGCAAGTCGTGCGCCCGTTTATCTAAACGATTTTTATAAGCTTCAAGATCGCTTACCTTTTGAACTGCTAAAGCCCCATCATCACCAGCACCTTGAGCTTCTTGACGTGCTGCTGGTAGGATTTCTTGTTCTAGCTCTTCAATCTTAAATTCTGCTCCTGCAATGTAAACATTAAGGGCTTTAAAATAGTTGAGATTTTCATCATAAAGCTTATCAAGCATCTCATTGTCTTGAAGAAGCCCTTGTTGCTCATTATTAAGTTTTGCCGAAATTTTATCAATTCCAGCACCAATTTTTTGGTACTTTTGAGTGACTTCAAAGATTGATTTTTTAACTTTTCCAAACATTTTTTGGAAAACACTTTTGTTTTCAGCAACAAGTTCATTAGGATTTGCTTGTTGGAGATTGTACATCAAATCAGTCAAAGAGCCGCCGACATCTCCTAAATCTTGCGCCTGTACTTTATCCAAAACACTTTGTGAAAAAGCTGAAATCTTATCTTGCGCATTTGCCCCATAAGCAATCACAGACTGTGAGCTATTCTCATCGAGTTGTTTAGCCAGTTCCTTCGCTTTTTCACGCTCTTCTGGACTTAGAGCATCTATCGCGCGTAAAGAAGCTCTTTGGTGCATATCAACAATTTCTGTCTTTTGGGTTTCAGACAGCGCTTCTGCTTCTTTCACGACTTTATCACCATTAATTAATTCATCTAAAATAGGGTTTTCCATTCTCACTCCTTAATCAAACTTTACTTCATGCTTAATAACATTGACATCATCCATCAAAACTTCATGATAATTTTTCGAGATATTTGTTGCCAGTGTCTTAATCAGAAGCAGTGTTTCATCCATATCACGACTAACTTCATCAGACTTAACAGATTGTTTTTGCATTTCCAGATATTTCTCTGTTAATTTTACCATATTGGGCAAATCTTTATAGAGAAAATCATTCTGTTTTGTCAATTGTGTTGGGTTTTGCACGATATGTTTGAAGAGGAGTTTACTTGCTTCAAGGCCACCTGTGACAGATTCCACAACTTGTAGCTCGTCATTTTTCTTCGTATTTACTTCCCATTTTTCAATGTTTTCTTTAGCATCTGCTAAAGTATCACGAAAAATTTCGATGTCACTCTCAGAAAGTCCTGCTTCTTGATAGCGTTGTATATTTTCTTTACGCGGTGGTTTTTTTGCTGTTTTATTCTTTTTATTCGATTTGTTTCTCATTAAGCTAATCAGCCAAAGTGCCACTAGTAGAATTAGAATTGTTCGTATGAATCCATGCATTCCACCCATCATCATTCCTGTCATATGCATTTTTAGCCTCCATTCTTGTTTTCCTGTTATAACAAGCTTTCTTTACTTATTTCATCAGCCAACTGGCTATACTTTAATTTTATCATATTCTGAAGGAAACTTTTCAGACTTTCGTATGATTTCTAATTTGAGATAAGAGTGCTTATCGTAAGATTATAAGCTCGATTTTTGAAGACTGCAGATATAATTTTTCGTAAGAAAAAAAAAGAGAAAAAAGTTTTTTCATTCCTTTTTCTCAAACATATCTCTTTTATACTTCTTTATTTGTGGTCTGGCTTGGTTTCTGTGTTCTTTTAGGCAGTGAAAAGTAAAGATTGAATAGTAAAACAACAGCAATTACGAGGGATACATAAGGATTGCTGTTATAAAATATAAAATTGATTCCAATAGCAATAAGTGAAAGTAACGTGATCAATAGGTTAATATATTTTTTAGTCATGAATTAGTGTTCCTTTTATTTTGAGAGTTCATCACACTATAGTGAAAAAACTGAAAATTCAGCGTAAATTTTAAGAAAGAGTATCGTTCGTCTCATTCTCTTTTAACATTGAAAGGGCGTACTGTGAAATGCAAATAATTATTACAAAACCTATAATTTTAAGCAAAAGACTTAATGGCGCAAATAAGTACAATAAAATTATTGCTACTATTTCACAACTATAAATAATAAATTTCATGATTTTTTTCCAATCTTTTTTAATAACTCTGAACACCTAGAGATGTTCGTTTTTTATTTTATAAGGATTTTTAGGATTTGCTATTACGTAGAATTACCTCCCTAGAAAAGGAGTTAATACTTCTAATTATAACATCAATAAATGTAACTATCCTTTTTCACTCGTAGAAACATTTCAATGTGTAAAAGTGATGTACAGCACTCATATTTTTTAGAACACTACTTTAATCAAGAGGTGCATGATAAAAATGTAAACATCAAGTAGACATCTCGAAAATAATAGTTTTAAATCCTAAATTCCTTAATCTTATCAACCTTCATTCCTTCTTTATCAGTAACAAATGTCCATCTTTGTTTAAATTTTTGTTGATAATTGGGAAGACCTTTTAGTATTTGTTGAGTATCCTTATCTATTACGTAATCAACAGCCTTAAAAGATATATCTATCTCGAAAGTGTTAGATTTTTTCCAGTATAGGCGACTGAGTCCTTCGATTTCAATATTTTCTGTGTGATTTATTTTTCGCTTATCTAAGTAGTTTAACAAAGTTTTAGTATGCTTGGTATAAAGTTTTTCACTATATAACTTCGATACTCTTGATATATCCTGTGTATTCCAAGCATCTTGAATAGATAAGAACTGTTTCTTTATGGCATTAGAAAGTTCCATATCATCAATATGAACTCCCTCAGTATATATTCCCTTAGGTTTAATAACTGCACTAATAGCTATGATAATACCAAGACCTACAAGAGAAAGCATAAGCTTTACTTTATTTGATATACCACCTTCTACACTTGATGGTGAGTTATTACTAGTGTGAATGCCTCCAGTCCCTCCATGGAAACCTCCACCACCCGTAGTTCCACCTCCATGGAAGCCCCCAGCTAATGCCAGAACATGGGGAGCAAAGATGATGAAGAAACTCATTATTAGAAGAGCAATAAATATTTTTTGTTTTTTTATCATATTTTTATTCTAGAAGCTCAATCAGTAAAGTCATACGATACATATATAGAACCTTTATAGCTAAGAGATATCAAATCCATTTCTCTTAGCATTGTAACTCATTATGAGTTGAAGCAATTTTTTATACTCCAGCTCTGGCATATCATAAGGGATCTTGAGTGACCCTTTTCCAAATTCAAGACCATAATCAGCAAAATCAGAAAAATCGCTTTCTTTCATACCTTGTGTTCCATAAATACCTAACCAGCCCTTATTAGCCATTAGTAAAAATAGTTGTTGTGTGGCTTTCTTGGCTTGTTTAGGGTAAAAACCTGGCATTGCATAAGAAACACGTTCTTGCACATCAGGATAGATAGTATGAACCAACTGTCGTGTAAGTCGCATTCTTGCAAGTTTTTCTTCACTTAAGTCATTATCATTAAAGTAAGCTTCAAAAGGTTGTGCTTTTTTCATTTTAATTCATTCCTTCCACAACTTCTATTTCATAAGTAATTGTTAATACTATTATTAATCCTTGACACTCATTCCACTGCCAATCCAAGTCAAGATTCCTCCAACAAAGCCTAAAAATGGAAACAATCCAAATATTCCGCCCAAGATAAAATAAAAACCTGCACGCCTAGTATCTTTTTCTGTTGAAGATTTACGGTCCACAACCCCCATAATAATCAAAATAATACTAATAATTACTGTTACACCAAACATACCTAATAATAATTGAGGATTCCAGTTCTCTGGTACGTGTCCTTGAATCCCATTAAAGTATGGATTAGTATTCCAGAAAAGTTGGAAGCCAAAAAGAGACAACACAATGAGGACACTGCCTAAAAAGGCACTCATTACTGCATTTATTAAACTCATTTTTTTATTTTCCATTTTCTCTTCCTCCTTGACTTTCTTGTTTTTCTTTTTGGCTGTGAGCACTAATTTCCTGTAAAATTAACAGTATAAATAAGGGAATCTTCTTTATAAAACTCTACTTTAGTGTCAAGATTCATTTTTTTGACGGCACATCTGTCATAATTTGTTTTACCATAAACAGATTTTGCTAATCGTTCTAGGTCTTTGGTAGAAGCATTTTTGATATTTATCATAGGAGTGCTTAAGGCATCCCATGATAAACTCGAACTGTCCTTATCCTGCTGAATCTTAGCGCCTCGCATCTGTGGATCGTTAATAATGTCCGTAATATTTTGTTGGCTATACATTTTGGCGCTTATATCCGTACATGCAAAAGAACCCAACACTAATAAAAGTGGGCTGAAATAAATCAATAGGGCAGCAACTAGGATTATCAAAAGAGAGCGAATAGATACTGAAATTTTTGCACTTGTTTTTTTAATTTTAATAATATAACTCCTTATAATTTAGAGTTCAATCAGCACATTTTTAGCCTTTAAGTTATCCAGGCATTCTATCAAATAATCTACATTATGCTCTGGATAAATAGGAACAGTCAAAGACATAGTCTCCAGTGACTCATAATTTAAACAATGGTTACCACGGTACAAGGGACTTTCCCATTCCTTAGCCGGTTTGTATCCTCTTCGCTTCATTTCCTCCATAACTTGTTGATGATATTGAAATAATTTATAGGGTGAATAATCAAAAACATAATTTACAGTCGCGTGTGGCTTGCCCCAGCCTCTCCCTCTCAAAGCACAGCATTCTCTGTGCTGTCCAAGCAATTGCATCCGCGGAAGATGCTTTATTAAATCTTCGTGCCATAACCTCATCTCTCATCTCCTTTTTCCAGATTATTATTCCTCCTATTTTAGATCAATCATAAAGGTCGATTTATCCCCAGCGGAACACTTCCAAAAGGCAAAATTTCATAAAGCCTTTCAGGAATTTTTTGACTAAATTTTCTTGCATTTGGCGATAATTTTCCGTTTAAGGCAAGCAAGGTAAAGCTCACTTGAATACGTTGCACTATCTGCGGGACATAGTCACCGCTTTCTATCAAGTTTTTCGCCTTAGTCAGTACTTCCCGTTCTTGGCTCGTCAAGGATTCATCCAATATTAATCGATAAATATCGTTTAAAATCTGTTCTTCACTTGCGGATAAATTTACATTTTTCATAAGTGAACTCCTTTTGAAAAGCCTGTTTTGATTTATTTGAGCAAGGTTTTAAAAATCAGAACCACTAAAATTAAATCAATAGCCAAGCCAAGATACCATGAAACGATAAAATATGTTTTTTGTGTTTTATGTCGACAAATTTTTCCACCTAGAAATGCGCCTAAACCACCGCCCAATATCGCCTGGGAAATAAGCACCTTCTCTGGAATCCGCCACAAATGATGCTGCGCCTTGTATTTGTCAATAGCATAAAACAGAAAGACAATAATGTTCCAAATAATAAGTGCTGTTAAAATAAGAAGTCCTGTTGTTGTCATTGCTATCTTTCTGTTTTTAAATTTATTTTTAAGAAGTTTTAAATACCAATGGTTAGTCGCTTCATTCATTGGGTGATTTAAAACTTTTTATCAATTTAACTCATCTTTATGCTATTCATTATATCACTTGCTGGGCTTGAAGTCATAACAGACTATCAAATAAATGAAGCACTTAACCTCATTTATCTGTAAAATTTAACTATTTGACATTCAAAAAAACTCGGAGTATAGTTTTATCTATAGCAAAGTTAGAAAAGGGGAAATAACTTGGTATTTGAAAAAACAGTATTAAACAAAGCTCTCGCCTCTGCCTTTGATATTCCAGTAAAAGTAACTTACTGGGATGGCAAAACAGAGAAATATGGCGATGGTGAAGCTCAAGTACACATCATTTTCAATAAAAAATTCGCTTTTAGCGATTTAGCATCCATGCCTACTCTGGTTCTTGCTGAAGCTTACATGCACGATGAAATCGAAATTGAAGGAAGTATTCAAGAACTTGTCGCTTCCGCTTATCGTAAAGCAGATAGCTTTTTAACAAATCAATCAGGCTTCGGAAAATCCATTGTTGAGCTCTTGGGCAATCACTCCCAAAAGCAATCGAAAAAGGATATTCATCAGCACTATGACATTGGGAACGACTTTTACAGAAAATGGTTGGACCCAACGATGACTTATTCTTGTGCTTATTTTGAAAATGAGAATATGACACTGGAACAAGCACAAATCGCTAAAGTACATCATATCCTTGACAAGCTCAACAGTACACCTGGCGGACGTTTATTAGATATTGGTTGTGGCTGGGGAACATTGCTCTTTACCGCTGCACAAGAATACGGCTTAGAAACTGTAGGTGTTACTCTTTCTGAAGAACAATACAACTATATCGTAAATAAGGCAAAAAAACTCGGACTTGAGGATAAAGTCAAAGTCTTCCTTACAGATTATCGTGATCTAAATGAAGGAACCTTTGATTATGTAACTTCTGTGGGCATGTTTGAGCATGTGGGTAAAGAAAATTTAGAAATGTATTTCCAAAAGGTTTATGATTATCTCAAACCAAATTCTCGTGCCCTTATCCATGGAATTACTGGTCAACATCGTGGAGCAGGTGTTGATCCCTTCATCGAAAAATATATCTTCCCAGGAGGTTATATTCCAAACATTGCTGAAAATGTCGAACACATTATGACTGCAAAATTACAACTTGATGATTTGGAACCTTTACGTCGTCACTATCAAAAAACACTAGAAATCTGGAACGAAAACTACAGTAAAGTTTTTGTAGATGTTGAAAAGGAAATGGGCCGTCCCTTTGCTCGCATGTGGACGCTTTATCTTCAAGCTTGTGCCGCTAGTTTTGAATCAGGGAACATTGATGTGGTTCAATATCTTTTAACAAAAGGGCCTTCAGGTGTTGGTCTTCCAATGACTCGTCAGTATATGCTCCAACATCATTAAACGTTTATGAATATTAAAAGAAAAAAACAGTTGTCAAATACAACTGATTTTTTTTTGCACATTTATTCTTTGTGCTTTTGTTTGGAATATATAAAGGCCTTGGCAATAACAGAGATGAACATAGCCATGATACCTAAACCAACCGTAGCATAGATCATTGTAAATATTTTACCTGTTGTAGTTATCGGATATAAGTCACCGTATCCTATCGTTGTTAAGGTCATAAAACTTAAATACAAGGCATCAAGAATACTAAATTTTTCTACTGTTGAATAAAAGATAGTTCCACTCATCAAGGTTGTTGCCATTAAGAAAAACAAAGCTTTTGTATCGTCCTTTTTTAAGATAAAACTAAAGGAAGTGAATAATTTTTTGGTCGCAATTAGTAAGGATAGCACAGAAACCTTCTTTCTAAATTTATTATAAGCTTATTTCCAAATAAGAAGTTCTGACTCTGTAGTAACATCCCCAAACTTATCCGAAAAATCTTTAAAATGTACTGCACCTAACTTTGTATAAAGGCTTCTTGCATTTTCATTATTTTTAAGAATTGCAATGGTAACCGTCATTTGGGCTTCTTTTGCTTGCTGCAACACATGTGACAATAACTGAGTCCCCACCCCTTTTCTTTGAAACTTCTGGGAGATGTGAAGGGAATCAATGTACAAGTTACCTCTCTGGTCGCTACTTTCTGAGTAAGCAATGAAACCTGCAACGTTATTTTCTAACTCTTTGACGAGAATATATTGTGAGGGTTTTGCAAGAAAATGCTCCCAATTTTTCTGAAATGTATCATATTCTAAACTTTCTAAATAAGTAGGAGGCAAGATGCTTTCATATGTCGTTTGCCAATTGTCTACGTTAATATGTGCTATTTCTTCTAAATCAGAATAATGTGCCGGACGAATTCTTGTCATCTTCTTCTCCTTTTTATTTTAAATAATCTTTTTTCAAAAGCCCCATAAAATGACTGTCGTGGTAACTTCCAGCTGCAAAGAAATGTTCTTTCATTGTTCCTTCAATTTTGAACCCAACTTTTTCATAGATATGAACAGCAGGAGCATTATCAACATCAACCCAAAGATAAACTTTATGCATGTTTAATACTTTAAAAGCATATTCTAAGGCTTGGTGAAATGCTTCTTGTGCCAAGCCTCGACCAGAATACTCTTCTGTAATGATAAGCTGTATTTCACAACTACGATGGATGAAGTTGATTTCCATCAATTCTACTATGCCCGCAAATGCACCATCCACATCTACAACAAAACGACGTTCATCCATACTATGAATGTGCTTATCATATAGAGCCGTTAATTCATCTAAGGATTCGTAAGGTTCTTGAAACCATAAATGCATAGTTTTAGCTTCATTGTTGATGATATGAATATTTTTTAAGTCTGTTCTTTCTAGTGCTCTGATTTTCATTTTAGAATCTCCTTGCTTTTCATTTCCAATATCCTTCATGAACTTTTCTAGCTTTTTCCTCTACTTCTGGAAAGGGTCCGATAATCCGTATGAGCTTTTGTCCGCGATCAATAATCTGTTGCGCAGGCAAATCAAAAGTGGGATTTTGTTCATTGTCTCCTGTTAATTCTAACAAACGTTTTTCAGTTAGAGCATAAACGATAGTTCCAATATTCCCCCAATAAATAGCTCCGGTACACATTGCACAAGGTTCTGCTGTAGTATAAAGTTTACATTGCCACAAAAATTCTTTAGAATAAAGCTTGGAAGCTTTTGCAGCCAAACTGGTTTCTGCATGTCCCGTACAAATCTGTTCTGTAATTTCAATATTTTCTTGTTCTAGGAGAATATTTCCCTTGCTATCTGTCAAAAGTGCACCAAAAGGAGTATTCCCATGATTGCGAGCATTTTGGGAAATCTCCACACAGCGTTCCAAAAGCGCAATATGTTTTTGTCTTTGCATATTCACCTTCCTTATTCCATAATAAAATAGTTAGACTTTATTATACAATGAACCCGCTGTAAATAAAAGCGTTTACTGTATTATTGACATCTTTTAAGCAAAATTTCTTTTTTGTTTTATTTTCTCACTTGGGTTTTCAGTGAATTTTAATATAGATTATGGTAAAATGAGGATGTATTGGGCTTTTATAAGCTAGGATAAATTAGTAAAGGAAAAAATATGAATCCACAAAAAATTGCCGTGCTCGGCCCTGGATCATGGGGAACTGCTCTTTCTCAAGTTCTTAATGACAATGGACATGAAGTTCGTATTTGGGGAAACAATGTTGACCAAATTGCTGAAATTAATGAAAAGCATACCAACGAACGTTACTTCAAAGGGATCACTTTAAATCAGAAAATTTCTGCTTATACCGATCTCGAATTTGCCTTGTCTGATATTGATGCTATTCTTTTCGTTGTTCCAACAAAAGTCACACGTTTGGTTGCTCAACAAGTCGCAAAAGTTCTTAAACATAAAGTGACAGTTATGCATGCATCTAAGGGGCTCGAACAAGGGACCCATGAACGTATTTCTTCAATACTCGAAGAAGAGATTCCAGAAGAATACCGAAGCGAAATTGTTGTGGTTTCTGGTCCTTCGCATGCCGAAGAAACAATTCGACGTGATATTACCTTAATCTCTGCTGCTTCAAATGATTTAGAGACGGCTAAATATGCCCAAGAAATTTTTTCTAACGATTATTTCCGACTCTATACCAATACGGATGTTATTGGTGTAGAAACAGCGGGTGCTTTGAAAAATATTATTGCAGTCGGTGCTGGGGCTTTACATGGTCTTGGTTTTGGTGATAATGCTAAAGCAGCAATTATCACGCGTGGCTTAGCAGAAATTACCCGTTTAGGTGTTGCTATGGGCGCTCAACCACTTACTTATAGCGGCTTGTCTGGTGTAGGTGACTTGATTGTTACGGGTACATCGATTCACTCACGCAATTGGCGAGCAGGTGATGCTCTCGGTCGAGGTGAGAAGCTTGCGGATATCGAAGCAAATATGGGAATGGTTATCGAAGGTGTTTCAACAACCAAAGCCGCTTACGAACTCGCACAAAGTATGCATATCGATATGCCCATCACTGAGACAATCTACAAGGTGCTTTATGAAAATATGGATGCCCGTGAAGGCATCTTAGACATTATGCGCCGTGAAACACGTACCGAAAACGAATTCAGTATCTAAATCAAAAGGAGCTAATTTTTAAAATGATTAAAACAAACCCAAAACAAAAAGTAAGAAAAGCAATTATTCCCGCAGCCGGTCTGGGTACACGTTTCTTGCCTGCTACTAAAGCCCTTGCCAAAGAAATGTTACCTATCGTTGATAAACCAACGATTCAATTTATCGTTGAAGAAGCCTTAAAATCAGGAATTGAAGATATCTTAATCGTTACAGGTAAAGCTAAACGTCCTATTGAAGACCACTTTGACTCAAACATTGAGTTGGAACAAAACCTTAAAGAAAAAGGTAAAACAGAGCTTTTAAAATTAGTTGAAGAAACAACAGATATCAATCTTCACTTTATACGTCAAAGCCACCCAATGGGGCTTGGACATGCAGTTCTTCAAGCAAAAGCCTTTGTTGGCGATGAACCATTTGTTGTTATGCTTGGTGACGATCTTATGAACATCATGGGGGATGGTACACCACTCACAAAAGAATTAATTTCTGACTATGAGAAAACACACGCTTCAACAATCGCTGTAATGAAAGTTCCACATGACGATGTGGACAAATATGGTGTTATTGCTCCAGAAGGTGAAGTTTCTAAAGGTCTTTACAATGTTGCAGAATTCGTCGAAAAACCTGCTGTTGAGGATGCTCCTTCTGATTTGGCTATCATCGGCCGCTACCTTTTAACTCCAGAAATTTTCCAAGTTTTAGAAAAACAAAAACCTGGTGCAGGTAACGAAATCCAATTGACAGATGCGATTGAAACTTTAAATAAAACACAACGCGTTTTTGCACACGAGTTCACTGGCAAACGCTATGATGTCGGCGATAAATTTGGTTTCGTTGAAACAACTATCGAATATGGTCTCAATCATCCACAAATCAAGGATGAATTACATGATTACATCATCGCTAAAGCAGAAGAACTTTTAAAATCTGAAAGCAAAACTGAAAAATAATTCAAGGCTGTCCAGCGTTTGCTTGGGCAGCTCTTCTTATCCCCTTTTTCCTTGTAAGAACAAATCATTCCGAACTTCTTATTTTGCCTAAATTATGCTATCATGGAGGGGATGAAATTTTTCAAAGAAATCAAGATTAAAGCTCTGGATATTATCATTATTCTTGCCTTATTTTGTGCTTCTTTTTCTGTTTTTTTTCTCCTGCCTCACAATAGCTCTGGGACAAAGGCCCAATTACGTGTGCAAGGGAAAGTGATTAAAACATTTGATTTAAGCAAAAATCAGCGCTGGACTTATCGCTCTGAGGATGGGGATTACAATGAAATAGAGGTAAAGGATGGAGCGATTGCTGTTGTTAAGGCTTCTTGTCGCGATCAAATTGATGTGCAGCGTGGCTTTATTTCAAAAGTTAACGATACTATCGTTTGTTTACCTCATGATTTAGTCATTCAAATCATTGGAGATCAATCAGAATCTGGAGTGGATTATAGCGGATGAATGTAAAAGAAAATATTTATATAGCACTTCTCACTGCAGTAGCTGTTGTTATGGGCATTTTTGAAAGCTGGATTCCCTCCTTCTTCGCTTTTGCTCCGGGAGCCAAAATTGGCCTAGCTAATCTGGTAATGATTATTGCCATTTTCACCTTAGATTGGCGAAAAGTTTGGACAATGCAAGTCTTGCGCTTGCTAATTACTGCCTTATTCACAGGTGTTTCTGTGGTTATCTACTCTGCGGCAGGAGCTATTTTAAGCCTCTTAGCCATGTACCTCATGAAGCAACTAGGACCCAAATGGGTCTCTCTCATTGGTATTTCTGTTGTCGGAGGCTTCTTTCATAATCTCGGACAACTGCTTGTTGCTTCGCTTATTACAGGTACAAGCTCCGTAATGCTTTATTTACCATGGCTCTCTTTTTTCGGTATGCTCGCTGGTTTTGCCATCGGTGTTGGTGGCAACCAACTCATTCAGCGTGTAGCACCAATACAGTTATTATTTATTAAAGAAAGTAAAAAATGGACGTAAAAAATACAATTTGGTCAGAATATCCAAAATTAGAATCTTCCTTAGTCAAAGTTCAAAAGCTGATGAAGCAACAGGTTGGCATCAAAAATAAAGAAATCAAGTCAGCCATTTTTGACCTGTTTGATGCAGGTGGAAAAATGCTACGTCCGGCTTATTTATTAATGTTTGCTGATTTTACTGCTATGGATAATAAAAGTAAAATCGCACTTGCTGCAAGCGTCGAAATGCTGCACACTGCAACGCTTATTCACGACGATATTGTTGACCAAGCAGATACACGTCGCGGTGTCGAGACTCTCTCGAAAAAATACGATCCGTCAATTGCTGTTTATGCTGGCGATTATCTCTTTGTAGCTGTTTTTAAACTTTTGTCAAAATATTCTTTTGATTTGCCAAATTTAACAAAAAACATCGGATCTATTGAACGCCTTTTAGGCGGAGAACTTGGACAACTCAACAAACATTTTGATTTTGAGCAAACGCTCGATGATTATATTCAAAATATTTCTGGAAAAACTGGCGAACTTTTTGCTATGTCATCCTCAATCGCTCCTTTAATTATGCAAGATGTTCACTTATCTGAACTCTCCTATAATATTGGGATGGACATTGGAATTGCCTTCCAAATTATGGATGACTATCTTGATTATGCTAGCGACAGTCAAACCCTGGGAAAACCTGTACATGAAGACATCAAGCAAGGTATCTTTTCTGCACCCGTTCTTTTTGCTTTAGAAATCGATCATCGTCATGTGAAATCTTTGATTCAAAAAGAACAATTTGAAGAAGTTTACAGCTTCATTCAAAGCTCTGGAGCGCTGACTAAAACTAAAGAGTTGGCCCAATATTATACTAATCAAGCTCTCAATCTAATTAATAAACTCCCTGAGGGCCAAACACGTGATAACATTAGCAGTGTTACAAGAAAACTTTTGGAACGGAATTTATAATGAACCCTGAAGAATTTTATGCGCAACTTGAAACTTTTGACCTTTTCTTAAATGATCAACAAAAAGAACAATTTGAACGCTATTTTGAGCTTCTCGTTGAGTGGAATGAAAAAATTAACCTTACGGCAATTACAGAGAAAAAAGAAGTCTTTCTCAAGCATTTCTATGATTCAATTGCACCGATTCTCTATAAGCTCATTCAAAATAAACCCTTAAAAATCCTTGATATTGGTGCCGGGGCAGGCTTTCCTAGTTTACCAATGAAGATTATTTTCCCAGAGCTACAAGTAACTATTATTGATTCGCTTAACAAGCGCATCAACTTCTTGTCTCTTTTATCAAAAGAGTTGCACTTAGAGAAAGTGACTTTATTGCACGGTCGCGCTGAGGATTTTGGACAAAATCCTCTCTACCGCGCTCAATTTGATATTGTTACAGCACGCGCAGTTGCGCGTCTCAGTGTACTCTCTGAACTCACTATTCCTTTTCTTAAGAAAAATGGCCAGCTCTTGTCACTCAAAGCGGCTAAATTTGATGAAGAACTTTCGGATGCTAAACATGCAATTGCCGTCTTAGGAAGTAAATTTATCGAACAGATTGATTATCAACTTCCAAATGGTGATGAGCGACACATTGCTATTATCGAAAAGAAAAAAGAAACGCCGAAAAAGTACCCACGAAAAGCGGGAACGCCCAATAAAAAGCCACTTTAAAAAGCTCTGGTTCATTCAGAGCTTTTTCTTTATTATGCACGCCCATTCCATTCATTTTTAATAGTTTGATAGGCTTGAATTGGATTTTCAGCACGCGTAATTGGACGGCCAACAACAATATAATCCGATCCGATATTGCGTGCTTCTTCTGGTGTCATCACTCGTTTTTGATCTCCCTTGGCTGTGCCTGCAGGACGAATACCTGGTGTCAAACAGATGAAATCTGGACGTGTGACACTTTTAATCTTTTGAACCTCATGAGCTGAACATACAACACCATCTAAACCAGCCTCATCTGTGCATTTAGCATAGTGTAGAACTGATTCTTCCAAACTTGTCATAATCATTTGATCATGGTGCATACTTTCTTGGCTAGTGGAAGTCAGCTGAGTGACAGCAATCAAATCTGCAACCTTTTCTCCAGCAGGTGTTCCAGCTATCAAACCTTCTTTAGCTTGCTGCATCATCTCAATCCCTCCAGCAGCATGAACATTAATCATATCTATTCCTAAACGGGCTAGACCTTTCATGGCTGAGCCAACTGTATTTGGAATATCATGGAGTTTCAAATCTAAGAAGACATCATGACCTTGAAATTTAAGGAAATCTACAACAACCGGTCCTTCTTGATAGAGGAGCTCCATTCCCACTTTTACATAGAGTTTTTCGTGATCATCAAAGCGCAGTAAAAAATTTTTTACGTCGCGTAAGCTGGGGAAGTCAAGGGCTACCATTGGTCTTGATTCATGCATTTTCTTTTTTCTCCTTTTTTACTTCTTTACGTAATTCTTCTAAACTTTCAATCCCATACTTATCCATAAGTTCAGGAAGTTCATTAATAATTTTCGGACACACATAGGGATCGGAAAAGTTTGCTGTCCCTACTGCAACCGCACTTGCACCAGCCAGATAAAATTCAAGAACATCTTGAGCAGTCATTACACCGCCCATTCCGATAATCGGTAATTCCACTGCTTGTGCCACTTGGTGAACCAATTTTAAAGCTACTGGTTTAATCGCCGGCCCTGAGAGACCACCTGTAATGTTGGCTAAAATCGGTTTACGAGTCTGCAGATCATAACGCATTCCCATTAAAGTATTAATCATCGTAATCCCATCAGCTCCTGCTGCTTCTACGGCCTGAGCGATTTCTACGATATCCGTCACATTTGGCGAGAGCTTGACATAAAGTGGGACATCCGCTACCTCCTTACAAGCCTTGACCAAATCATAAGCAACTTTCGGATCTGTACCAAATGCTTGCCCGCCATGCTTCACATTAGGACAAGAAATATTGAGTTCAATAGCTTTAACATTTGGTGCTGTCCCTATTTTATCGCAAACAGCTACATAATCATATAGTTCAGAACCGGCTACGTTAGCAATAATAGGTAGCTCAGGAAAGTTTTCATACAGCCAAGGCAATTTATCTGAGAGTACTACATCTAGACCAGGATTTTGCAGACCAATCGCATTAAGCATGCCGGCACTTGTTTCTGCAACACGTGGCGTTGGATTACCATAACGTGGTTTAAGAGTTGTGGCCTTAATCATTATGGAACCCAGTTGATTTAAATCATAATATCGTGCATAGTCCTCGCCAAAACCGAAACAGCCTGAAGCAGGCATAATTGGATTTTTTAGATTCAATCCAGGAAGTTCCACTGCAAGTCGATTCATTATATTACTACTCCATTTCCTTTAAATACCGGCCCGTCTTGACATACTTTTAAAGCATGTTCTGGGTCTTTTTTATCTGGGACAACACAAGCATAACATGCACCAATTCCACAAGCCATACGTGCTTCCATTGACAAATACAAGCGCTCTAAAGTTTCAAACCTTGTTGCTACGGTTTTTAACATCATTGGTGCACCACAAGCATAGACCACATCTACCTCTTGTTCAAGCTGATTGAATAAATGCCCAACATGTCCTCGAGAACCATAAGAACCATTATCTGTAGCTACTTTTACCTCAATATTAGGGAGCTGCGCGAACTGCTCTTCAAGAATCTTGACTTCCGCACGTGCAAATCCGAGCAAAACCGTAATATTGCAGCCTTTTTTACTAAGCTGCTTCGCTAACTCGTACAGCGGAGGAACACCTATTCCTCCACCTACTATAAGGACTTGATCATTTTCTGTTACTTCATCAACTGGAAATCCTTTACCTAAAGGACCAAGAATATCCACTGATTGTCCTGCAACCATTTTTGATAAAAGGTGGGTTCCCGTGGTTTTATCACCTCGACGATAGAGTAATGTACACGTTTTTTCCTGCTTATTCCAACTCGAAATCGAAATTGGCCGCCGTAAAAGTAATTCTTGACTGGGAACTTTTAATTGCAAAAACTGTCCTGCCATCTCCATATCATCTACCAAATCGCCTTGCAACACCAACTCAAAAATATCTTCAGCAACTTCTTTCTGACTGACAATAAGCATCTCTTCTTGAAGCTTCATTGCTCCTCCTTTTTATAAAACGAATCCATTAGCCAAAGCGTTTTGCAGGTCAAGAGTTCTTTATCTACAATGAACCCGCATATTAAAGCAGAAATAATAACTAATGCTTTACAACTCGCTTTGCTCCTTGCGTATTATCATTCTAATCTGCTAAAGCAGAAAGAGTGATAATAAAAACACCTGCAGAGAGGCTGCAGGTGTACAAAAGCGTCTATCATCCTTTTCTCATACTTAAAAGTACGCGAAATAAAGGGGATATAATTTATCGTATCCTTGCTAGCCTCTCTGGACTAAGTTAAAGGTTTTAAAGTATTATAACTTAAATTAAGAGGAATTACAAGAATCAATAAATCCTACTCAAGTTGTAAAAAAATCCTTTCTTTATATGGTATAATGAAAGCGTGTAATTTAAATAAAGACAGGAGAAAAATATGGGTATCATTAAAGCAGCGACAAGTAGCATCGGAGGAACGTTAGCCGATCAATGGCTTGAAGTCATCGAACCAGAAGATATGTCCGATCAAACTGTTATGACCAAAGGTGTTATGGTGCGCAAGGACGATAAACGTGGCAGCAATCGTAAAGGAACTTCTGATGTCATTACAGATGGATCTGTCGTGCATGTCTATCCTAATATGATGATGCTCCTTGTTGACGGCGGTAAAATCATTGACTATACCGCAGAAGAAGGTTATTATACGGTCAAAAATGATACTGCACCTTCTATGTTTAACGGTGGACTTAAAGAATCTGTTCAAGAAGCCTTCTTTCGTTTTAAATTTGGTGGTGTGACACCTCAAAAACAAGAAGTTTACTATATTAATCTTCAAGAAATTAAAGGCATTAAGTTTGGAACAGCTACGCCTTTACAATACTTTGATAACTTCTATAATGCGGAACTCTTTCTCCGTACACATGGAACATATTCGCTAAGAATTACAGATCCTATCTTGTTCTATGCTAATGCCATTCCAAAAAATCAAACACAAGTTGAAATCTCAGATATCAATGAACAATATCTCCAAGAATTTTTAACAGCATTGAATACGTCAATCAACCTCTACTCAGCACAAGGTGAGCGCGTTTCTTTCCTCCCTTCAAAATCTGTTGAACTTTCAAAATATATGGCAGATACACTTGACGAAGAATGGCGCAAACTTCGTGGAATCGAAGTGGTCGCTGTTGCTGTAAGCTCAATCAGTTACACAGATGACAGCCAAAAACTAATCAATATGCGTAACCAAGGTGCAATGCTAGGTGATCCAAGTGTACGTGAAGGCTATATGCAAGGCGCTGTGGCGCGCGGTATTGAAGCAGCTGGAAGCAACACTGGTGGAGCCATGCAAGCCTTTATGGGAATGGGCATGGGAATGAACCAAGCGGGAGATGTGCTTGGTCAGGCCAGTACCTCAAATCAAGCCCAAATGGCTCAACAGGAAAAGGCAGCGACAAAATCGGAAGACACGTGGACTTGTTCAGCTTGTGGTACAGAAAATGCAGGAAAATTCTGTTCAAACTGTGGTGAGAAAAAACCTGAAGTGCAAGCTAACTTAAAGATCGAAATGGCTTGCTCAGCTTGTAATGCAGTCGTTAATTTAGCTAATGGTGTTCCAAAATTCTGTCCAGAATGTGGACAACCTTTTGTTGCTAAACCTTTATAAAAATCAGAAAAGAGGTAAATTATGAGCCAGTCGAAGGTTCTCACCCATCTCTGTCCTAATTGTGGCGGTCCCCTCTTATTTGATCCTAAAAGTCAAAAGTTTCATTGCCAGTACTGCTTATCTACCTTTACGGAAGAGGAAGTTACTGCCTTTGAAGCCAAACAAAAAGACAAGGGAATTCCAGAAGAAAGCATTCCAGATGTTCCTTTAGAAACTGATGAGGCAGAAACACCGATTGATGATCAGGTTGGACTCTTTGTTTGTCCTTCATGTGGTGCAGAAATTGTGACAGATGCAACTACTGCTTCTACTTTCTGCTATTATTGTCACAATCCTGTCGTTCTTTCAGAACGTCTCTCTGGGAAATTTCTCCCAGAAAAAGTTCTACCTTTCCAGATTGAACAGAAGGATGCTGAAAAAGCTTTCCTCGACTGGGTAGGGAAAAAGAGATTTGTCCCAAAAGATTTCTTTGATAAAAAACAAATCAAGCAACTTCAAGGCGTTTATTTTCCTTATTGGGTTGTTGGTGCAGATTTAGAAGGACAATTGCAAGCACGTGCCAATAGGATACGGGTCTGGATTGTTGGAGATTTAGAATACACAGAAACCAAGCAGTACCAAATTATCCGAGAAGGGAACAGTTCTTTTCAAGATTTAGTTAAAAATGCCTTGAAAAAAAATGAACCTGAAAAAATGGTTGGTGCGGTCCAACCTTTCGATTTATCCAAAGCGGTATCTTTTAAAAATCAGTATCTCTCCGGTTTTTTAACTGAAAAAAGAGATATTGAGTATGCAGAAATCAAGGAACGCGTAGATAGCGAATTACGTCAGTATTCCGAAGCGCTCATGCGCGACACAATTCAAGGCTACACTGCTGTAACCAGTGTTCACTCTCAACAAAGCATTAAAAATTTGGAAAGTGATTATGTGCTTTTACCACTCTGGCTCGTGACTTATCGTCAAAAAAATAGTGATAAACTTTTCTATTATGCAATGAATGGGCAAACAGGTAAAACCGCTGGTATCCTTCCTGTGGATAAAATGAAAGTCGCTCTGGTGGCACTTCTTATTTTCATCACTGTACTCATACTTGGCGTAACTGTGGGGTGGTTTGTCTCATGAAAAAGAAACGAATACTTTTAACACTATTTTTTACAGTAATTACACTCTGTACATTGTTTGCTTTTGCTAAAGATACTTCTGCACAGCAGGTAGGTATTGACGATCAGGCTGCTCTTTTGAGTGACTCAACACAATCCCTTGAGCAAGAAGCTCAACTGCTTGCAAACCAGACCAAAGCTGGAGTTTTTGTAGTTACAACCATGGACGATACTGAATCGCCCAAAGAGTTAGCAGTCAATTATTTAGCACAAAAAGTCGGGCAAGGGAACAATGGTATTGTCTTGGTGATTAATATGTCACAGCGGAAACTTTATATCTGGGCAACAGGAAACTTGAAGTATTACATTACCTCTTCTCGGATTGAGTCGATTTTAGATGTTGTGCAACCTCAATTGTCCGATGGGAATTATCCACAAGCCATAGAGAGTTTTTATGCACAAGTGACGCATTATTATGAACAGGGGATACCTGGCGGACGAAAATATACGGTTGACCCGCAAACGGGAGCCGTTACTTTTCATCGTTCCTTCCGTCCTGCTTATATTCTAATTGCAGTTATTCTTGCACTCATATCCGCTGGTGCCTTTGTTATTGTTCTGGTCTCTCGCTATCAATTAAAGATGGGCGCACACTGGAATTATGGTTATCAAGAGAATGGAAAATTAAACTTATCCAAACAAAGCGATACGTTGGTCAACTCCTTCATTACTACTCGCCGTATTCCTAGAAATAATAACTCTAGTGGAGGCGGCTTCTCTGGTGGCGGAGGTTCTGGCGGTGGACGGAGTTTTTAATAAAACAAAAAGAGCAAATGCTCTTTTTTATTTTATTATCTTATACTTTCCTGAAGGAAGATTCCCCAATTCATAATTTCCAATCTTTGTACGGATTAAACGTAATGTTGGAAAACCAACATTGGCTGTCATTCGACGCACTTGACGATTTTTTCCTTCTTTGATAGAGATTTCGACCCAGCTTGTGGGTATTGATTTTCGCTCACGAATCGGTGGTGTTCTCTCCCAAAGCCACTCTGGTTCTGAAACTCGTCTAACTTTCGCCGGAAGTGTTTTACCATCTTTAAGCAAAACACCTGCACGGAGTTTTTGAGCTGCTGACTCAGTGAATTCTCCCTCGACCTGTACAAGATAAGTCTTATAAGACTTGGACTTGGGGTCAGTAAGCTTATGATTTAACTTTCCATCATCTGTCAGCAAAAGTAAGCCTTCACTGTCTTTATCTAAACGTCCTGCAGCATATACATTAGGAACATCAATATAATCTTTCAATGTTTTACGATTTTCAGTATCCGTAAATTTTGTGAGTACGTCAAAGGGTTTATTAAATAGTAATATCATCTCCTCTATTGTACCAAAAGTGGTCCAGCTTCGCACCTGCCATAAAGAAAATGTCACATAAAAAAAGCAGTACCAGTCTGCTTTTTTTGTTTAAATAACATTCATGGTAAATGAGCGGCTCTCCATCACACGAAGAATAGCTTCTGCTGTGTCTAAAGCTGTAAAGAGTGGAATACCACGACTAATTGCTTCCTGACGTATGAGGAAGCCATCTGTTTCTTGTGTTGATACGCGTTTGCTACCCATTGTATTCACAATAGCTTGAACACGCCCCATACGAATGTCATCAATAACTGTGTCCTCAGTGGATTCCGTCACTTTACCAACCTCTCGAACATAAAGCCCTGCAGTTTTTAGGTACTGTGCAGTTCCTGAAGTCGCTACTAGCGAATAACCAATATCAGCAAAGCGCTTTGCCATCTCTAAGGTTTCTGCTTTATCTTCATCGGCCACTGTAAAGAGAATTGACCCATGGTCAGCCATGTGCAGTTTTGCAGCTTCAAAAGATTTATAAAGCGCCTTTTCTAAGGTTGTATCTGATCCCATCACTTCCCCCGTTGATTTCATCTCTGGACCAAGGAGGCTATCAACTTTTGCCAATTTGCTAAAACTGAAGACTGGCGCTTTGATGTGGACCAGTTCAGATTCTGGGGCAAGACCTGATGTGTAACCAAGTTCTGCTAGTGTTTTCCCTAAAATCATCTGTGTGGCAAGTTGTGCCATCGGAATTCCTGTAACTTTTGATAGGAAAGGAACCGTACGCGAAGCTCGTGGGTTAACTTCAATAACATAGACTTTTTGCTCGTGGATAACGAACTGAATATTCATCATACCGATGCAGTTTAAGCCTTCTGCCAAGCGTTTAGTATAATCCACGATTGTCTCAATAATTTCAGGACTGAAGGTTTGTGGTGGATAAACAGCCATTGAGTCTCCCGAGTGAACCCCCGCACGTTCAATATGCTCCATAATTCCTGGCAACAAAACATCTTTTCCATCACAAATAGCATCTACTTCACACTCTTGTCCAGTCAAATAGCTGTCTACTAATACTGGGTGTTCTGGCGAAGCCTTGACTGCACGGTTCATATAATTACGCAAATCTGCTTCATTATCAATAATTTCCATAGCACGTCCACCTAAGACAAAGGATGGACGTAGCAGGACAGGATAACCTATTTTTTCAGCATTGGCAACTGCTTCTTCTTCATTTGTGGCTGTTGCTCCCGGTGGTTGTGGAATATCCAAGTCGGACAAAGCCTTTTCAAAGGAATCTCGGTCTTCTGAACGTTCAAGGTCTGCTACTTGTGTTCCTAAGATACTTACGCCAGCTTTTTCCAAAGGTTCCGCTAGATTAATCGCTGTCTGCCCGCCAAACTGAACGATTACACCTTTGGGTTCCTCTAAATCGATAATGTTCATGACATCTTCGAAAGTCAAAGGTTCAAAGTAGAGTTTATCCGAAATTGAGAAATCAGTAGAAACCGTCTCAGGATTGCTGTTAACAATAATTGCTTCATAACCTAAAGCCTGAATCGCTTTAACAGAATGAACAGTCGCATAGTCAAACTCTACGCCTTGACCGATACGAATCGGACCTGAACCTAAAACAAGGATTTTTTCCTTTTCAGATTTTACAGATTCGTTCTCCCAAGCATAAGACGAGTAGAAATATGGCGTACTACTTTCAAACTCAGCAGCACAAGTATCTACCATTTTGTAGACTGGCAGAATTTCACCATCTTTGCGACGCCGACGTACTTCGGACTCTGTCACATTCCAAAGACGAGCAATCTCTTTATCCGAAAAACCATTTTTCTTGGCTGTTTTCAAAATTTCTGGATCAAAAACATTCAGTTCTAACTCTTTTTCAATCTCAACGATATGGAGTAATTTATCTAGGAAGAAAATGTCAATCTTACTTAAAGCCGCAATTTCCTCAATCGGAATACCACGGCGAATCGCTTCTGAAATATAGAAGAGACGGTCATCCTGTGCTTTAATAATTTTTTCGTACAGGAACTCTTCTGTGACTTCTTCAGCACCTTCTAAACGGTTGTGGCTCACACCTATCTCCAATGAACGTACTGCCTTGAGTAAGCTTTCTTCGATGTTGCGTCCGATAGCCATTACCTCTCCAGTCGCTTTCATTTGTGTCCCGAGATTACGATCACCATTTTCAAATTTATCAAAGGGGAAGCGGGCAATTTTAGAGACAACGTAGTCAAGTGCTGGCTCAAACATAGCATAAGTCGTGTTTGTTACCGGATTGATAATTTCATCTAATGTCATTCCGACTGCAATTTTGGCCGACATCTTAGCAATCGGATAACCTGTCGCTTTAGAAGCTAAGGCAGAGGAGCGTGAGACACGGGGATTTACTTCAATCACATAATATTTATAAGAATGTGGATCCAAAGCAAGCTGAACATTACATCCTCCTTCGATTTTCAAAGCACGAATGATTTTTAATGAAGCATCACGAAGCATTTGGTATTCAACATCTGACAAGGTTTGACTAGGCGCGAACACAATCGAATCTCCTGTATGTATACCTACGGGATCAAAGTTTTCCATGTTGCAGACCACAATCGCATTATCTGCCGAGTCACGCATCACTTCGTACTCTATTTCTTTATATCCGGCTATTGATTTTTCAATCAAACATTGTGTCACTGGAGAAAGTTTTAATCCATTGGCAACTACCTCACGAAGTTCTGTTTCGTTGTTGCAAATTCCGCCGCCTGTTCCCCCCATCGTAAAGGCTGGACGGACAATGATTGGGTAGCCAATCTCTTTTGCTTGATTAACTGCCTCCTCAACCGTTGTGGCAATTTCAGATTCGCACAAAGGCTCTCCAATACTTTCACAGAGTTCTTTAAATAATTCACGGTCTTCTGCTCGGTCAATGGCAGTTAATTTTGTACCTAAAAGTTCAACCGAAAGTTCTTTCAAAATACCGCTTTCCGCCAATTCCATCGCCATATTTAGCCCTGTTTGACCACCTAAGGTTGGCAAGAGGGCATCTGGTCTTTCTTTGCGAAGGATTTTGCTGACAAACTCAAGCGTAATCGGCTCAATATAAACTTTATCAGCAATTTCACGGTCAGTCATAATCGTTGCTGGATTTGAATTGACCAAAATAACTTGATAACCTTCTTCTTTGAGCGCTAAGCAGGCTTGAGTACCAGCATAGTCAAATTCAGCAGCCTGACCAATAACAATCGGTCCTGAACCGATAATCATAATCTTCTTAATATCCGTACGTTTTGGCATAGTATCCCCATTTCTAAAATTCCAAAGCAGCTGTGAGATAAACTTTGTACTACTCTCTGACAGACATTTTTCTCATTTCCTAGGAATTTTAAGAAAAAAGCACCTGCCAGAAAAAGCAAGTGCAAAGAAGATAGAGTATTCCCTTTTTATTCAAAAGGATTTAATATTCATGTTCACAACCTTGCTAGCCTCTCTGGACCAGTTTAAAAGTTTTATCTTTAGTAGAATATCATTTTCTAAAGATGCAGTCAAATGAAAACTTTGAGAGATCTCTTACTTGAGAGATTTCAGTGAAAAAAACTTGTATCAAAAAACAGTAATAAGATTTACATTAAATAGAAAGCGCCTTCTATTTAATAAATAAAAAGAGAAAAAAGTTCTTTTCTTTTTGAAAGAGTATTCTATCACCCCTCTATAAACACAGCATAAACCCTTTATTTTAAACAAAACATGCTATTTTTAAAATTAATTATAAATTTACAATTAAATTTTTATAATAATACTCTTGACACTTTCCGTAAAAATGTTATAATTAATTCATAAGTAAATTAGAAATAAATAAGATTTTAGACAAGGGGGATAATATGATAAAAATTTATACAGTTGCTGGTTGCAGCTCAAGCCAAAAAGCAAAAAAATGGCTCGTTGATAACGGTGTAGATTTTCAAGAAATAAATCTTCTTACAGATGATATTAAGAAAGAAGACTTTCTTGAAATTCTTGCTTTGACTGAAAATGGTACGGAGGAAATTATTTCCAAAAGAAGCCGTGCATATCAGAGTTTATCATTAGACCTTGAGCGATTTTCTTTAAATACTCTGGTTACAATCATGAAAGAGAACCGTTCCATTTTACGTCGTCCGCTTATTTTGGATGACAAGCGCCTTCAGATTGGTTACAATGACGATGATATCCGAAAATTTCTCCCACGTCCTGTTCGTGAGGTAAGATTGAGCGATATTAGTCGTAAAGTACGTGATATTGTATTAGAACGTGACTTCCATATTCATGCGAGTTAATAAAAAACCAAGACCTCTGAATTCAGAGACTTGGTTTTTTTATTAAGCTTTATTTTTTAACTTGTCTTCATTTTTGATATTATTAAGTGATTGTTTCAAAACTTTAAGTAAGCCATCGCTGCTATAGATTAAAACATTTGATTTATAAAGTCGAGCAGAGAACAGGAGTATAAACAACATCGTTATAAACATAATTCCCATGGAAATCCAGACTTGTAAATTACTTGCTACACCTGTTGCAATTTGCATTGGCAAGACAAAACTCGAAATAAAAGGGATATAACTTGTCACGGTCATCACGATATTATCAGGTTGAGAAGCAAAAATTACAGAAAGCATGTAACCAAGTAACCCAATCATTGTCATTGGTGTTTGTGCTTTAGGTACATCTTCAACACGAGAAATCAATGAACCAGAAAGAGCTGCTAAAAATGTAAACAGGAGAATTCCTAAGATGACAATCGGAATTACAAGCCAAAATTGTCCAGTAAACACTTCTTGAAGATTTAAACCGTTAAGGAAGCTACGCATCATGTCATTATCTCTGAAGATTAGATAACCTACCCCAATCTGAACAGCATAAGCAAGAACATTGACTGAACAGACTAAGATAATCCCCACTAATTTTCCATAAAAATGAGTTTCGGCTTTAACGCTTGAAAGAATCACTTCCATAATACGCGTTCCTTTTTCGCTGGCAATTTCTTGCGCCACAATACTACCATAAGTTGCAACAAAAATCCAAATCATTACAATCAAGACTGTTGCTATAACCTGCCTCAAACCAGAATAATCTGTACCTTGAATTCTATTGCCATCCGCGTCAAACTCAACATGCACAGGCTCTAATTTCGCGGGAGAAAGAAGGTTCGTTTTTTCTTCTGGTGACAAGCCTAATTGAGTGGCAAAGACACTTTGCTGGATTGCTGTAAGCGTCTGTGAGACAGTCATTTGAGTTGCCGTATCAAGAGAACGTGTGGTTTCTAAGGTTGAGCTTATTTTCCCTTGTTCCATCTCTAAAGCTAAAATCGCGCCTACATCTTCATCTTTAAGTTTACGATTTGCTGCTGTTCTGTCCATTACTTCATACTTAATATTGCCTTTAACTTCAGTCAGCGCACTTCCAATTTCCTTGCTTTTTGTCACTACCGCAATCCGATCAACGTCGCCTGCTCCATCATCTGCTACTCTTGCAATAACATAAATAACTAATCCAATGAGAAGCGGGAGAAAGACCATAACTAAAAAGGCAACTGATTTAACATTTTTACGAAAGACTTCTTTCACGATTGTCCAAAACTTACTATTCATGTGCATCACCTGCCTTCATTTTGAATATTTCTTCCAAGCTTGGCGGTTGTTGTGAAAACATCTGGATATAGCCTGATTGTGTAACATAGTCAAAGACAGCTTTGCCTGCTTCTTCATTTTCTAAAGTTAACTCATAAGTACCATTACGCTCCACCTGTACTTCTTTTACACCTTCCAGCTGTGCGAGATCTTCTTGTGCTACCGGTGCTTCAATAAATACTTTAGTCCGTCCAAAACTTTGACGTACAGCATCAACGGTTCCATCCAGTATTTTCTTACCTTCTTTTACCATTATCATCTTATCCACCATTTTTTCGACATTCAGCATATTATGGTCTGAAAAGACAACACAGACTTTTTGCTCACGTAATTCAGCTACAGCTGTTTTGAGCAACTCTGCATTCACAGGATCTAAACCAGAGAACGGTTCATCTAAAATAACAAGCTTCGGTTCATGAATCAGCGTAGCTATAAGCTGAACCTTCTGCTGATTCCCTTTTGATAATGTTTTAACCTTATCTGTGCGCTTGCCTTTAACCTCAAATTTTTCCATCCAATAATCGATTTTCTCATCGATTTCTTTTCGCGTTTTGCCTCTTAGTTGACCAAAGAAACGCAACTGAGTTTCTATACTATCTTTAGGATAAAGCCCTCTTTCCTCTGGTAAATAACCAATGATGTTATATTCATCACTAGAGAGCGGCTTACCATTCCAGAGCACGCTTCCTGAATCTTGCATCAAAAAATCCAATATTAATCTAAATGTTGTTGTTTTTCCCGATCCATTTTGTCCAATAAAACCTAAAATTTCACCATCTTCAATAGTAAAACTCAGATCATCAACAGCAACAAGTTCTCCGAATGTCTTTCGGAGATTTTTCACTTCGAGCATCCCTTCCTCCTTAAAATTAAATGATAATCTTTTAACTTAGTATACCTTATTAAGTAGATATATTGAAGTAAAAACCTTATCCTTTCCTAGTTAGAGGTGAAAAATTAAAAAAGAAGCAAGTTCTCCTTGCTTCTTGTGTTTACTCTTTTACTAAGGACGGATAAAGCTCACGCCGGCTGTTGAACATTCACGTTCAGTCCCCCAACCACCGTTAAAGTTGCCTTCTTTGACTCTCATCGTAGAGCCAGAAACAGAGATGACTACTGCAACGTGTCCAACACCACCGGCACCCTGGTTTCCTGGTGGAAAGACAGCAATAGTTCCCGCTGCTGGTCCACTGTTTGCGTAACGTACCCAGTCTGCCGCATTACCTACATATGTTGGAATTGCACCACCAAAGTAATCCCAAACATAAGCCGTACATTGTCCAGCTGGATATGGATTCGTCGTTGAAACTGGTGGTTTAGGATCTGTAATTGGCGGCTTAGGTTTCTCAATTTCAGGTTCTACAGTTTGATTGCCTTCATCAACAACTGGTGGTGCCACTGGAGCTGGTTTACTTTCCACTACAGTTTCTTTGACCTTTTCCTGTTGGGCTACCACTGACTCTTGTGTAGCTATTTTTTGAGCTTGAACAGCTTCTTGTGCTGCTTGCTCAGCTTCAGCTTTTTGAGTTAACAATTCTTGTTTTTTGCCTTCTTCAGATGTGATTGTGGCTTGGTAATTAAGTTGCGCAACTTTAAGTTGTGCTTCTTGTGTTGCCAATTCATCGGCCTGAGTGCTCAACTCTTGTTGCAAGCGCGTAACTTCCGCGTATTTTTCCATGTTATCTTTGAGTTTCGCTTGAACATTCTTTTGATCTTGTTCTTGCTGTTCAATCATTGCCTTATTGGCACCTGCAACAGTCGACATAGCTGTGATTTTTTGAATGGCATTGGTTAAAGATTTAGAATCCAAAATTGCTGAAATATAATTCGTTGCTGAACCATCAGTTTGAGCACTTCGTGCTTGTGCTTCTAATGCGTGACTACGTTCTTCAATATTCTTATCCAATTCACGAATCTGTGTAGACTGCGCTTTTTGCTGTTCTAACAGCTTTTCTATCTGTTCTTTCATTGAAGTTTGCTTAGCTTTTAGAGCCCCTACTTGGGTCCCAACTGCTTCAACTTTCGCTTGTGCCAAACTCGCCTCATCCTTCAAGTTTGCAATCTTTGAGTCCTGTGCTGCTAACTTATTTTCCGTTGAATCTGCTTTTACAGCAGCTAAGGGAGCACCTGTAGTCAGGACAACCGTTGAAAGCATTAGCGTCATAATTAATTTCTTTTTCATAAATTTTAAATTTACTTCCTCTAGGTTTTCTTGTTTGAACATTACTATTGTATCACAAAACCTTTTATTTTTGTTACAGAAGCTGCTTATCGTGTTACATTTAAATTACCTATTATTGCACCGGCGTAACTTGTTTTTAATACACTATATAATTTAAAGAAACAAAAAAAGCTCCAAAATAAGGAGCTTTTAAATAAAAGGGCGTTAATTAATATTATAGTTTTGCAAGAACTTTATCAACAAAGGCATCAACTTCATTGATTTGTTCTTTTGTTAAATCACCACCAGCAGGTGCGAAAAATGTCATACCTTGCATGTTTAAATGCAAATCAAAAGATTCTTCATTAACTTTAATGCCTTTGTCTTTTGCTGCTGCAGTAATTTTTTTAATTGCAGATTCCAAGTGACCCGAAGTAGAAAAGGCAACAATTTGTTTGATTTTACCACTGTCTAAAGCTGCCAAGTATTCCTTCATGTCTTTTGTTACAGAAGCAAACCAAACACCTGCTCCAAGAAACAAGACATCTACTTCCTCTTCTAGAGGTTCAGAGATTCGTTCTGCTTTCACATCAATTTTTTTCGCAATTTCATCAGCAACTGCACGTGTATTTCCACCTCGTGAAGCATATCTTACTGCATATTTCATCTTAATAATTCCTCCTTTGTTCCTTCACTTATAGACTATCATATTTTGTGAAGTATGTGAAATTTCTAGCTTATAAATTTCGTGGACTTCATCATATTGCTGTAGTTATTCCAAATAAAAAAGCTTTTCCTTGAAAAGCTTTTTTATTTACTTATTCTACGTCTCCCTTTTGGCTTCACTCTTTTATAGGATGAACGAGACAGACGCGCTCTTTTATGTTCTAATTTCTTTCTACCTGCTTCGCGAACTAATACGAACTCAGGCAATTGATTATATTTCATGGAAAGTACGAGCCCTAAACCAATAATATTACTGATCAATGCCGAACCACCTTGTGAAATGAACGGTAAAGGAATACCCGTCAATGGGACCAAGCCAATCGCTGCTCCAATATTTTCAAAGACATGGAACAGAATCATCATAATAATCCCCGTGGATATAAAGATATAGAACTGGTTATTGGATTGAAAAGTCACCCGAATCATACGATAAATCAAGATGAAATAAAGTAAAATGACAAAAGTTGCACCGACAAAACCAAAATCTTCTCCGATAACGGTAAAAATCATATCTGATTCACGGACTGGTACGTTGACATTTGCCACTCCAAATCCATGTCCAAAGAGACCGCCGACACCGATAGCAATCAAAGCACGAGATTGTTGAAGTGAGAATGTCTGTGTGTACTCAAAGGGATGAAGCCAAGCTAAGAAACGATTAACCTGATATTGGCTGAAAACAGTTCCTAAGAGCTCTTGTCCCTTAGGATTCATCACCATAGCTACAACACCCACGGCGACTAGGATAGCTATGAGGAGGACAGGCAAGATAATTTTCCAAGATACCCCTGAAACAAGAATGATTCCCGCTGCAATCACAAGGAAAACCATAAAGGTACCAAAGTCTTTTTGTAAAGCTGCAAGAATAGCAATGGGCACAGTAGCCAAGCCAATTTGTCCAATTAAGATAAAATCATCTTTAAGATAACGTTTTTTCAGTTTGTTTTGAAAGGAAACGACAATCCTTGCTAAAAACAATATATAGGCTATTTTCATGAGCTCCGAGGGCTGGAAAAGATTGGTGTTATGAAAGGCAACCCAGTTCTTTGCACCTGTCAGCTCATACATCGAAGGGCTGTAAAAGAATATGGGCAGCACCATCAAAATAAGACCAAAACCATACAGAACCGGCGTAAGGTTCCAAAGCAGCCTCGAGTCCATATGCATGACAATTAAGGCTAAAATAACACCGACAATAATCCAAGTCCCTTGTTGTCCAACCATCTTAACCGCTTGTGTCGGATAATCATGACTTACAGCAACCCAAATGGCATAAAGACCGATAACTGTTAAAAGAAAAGCTGGTAGAATAAGCGCATAGTCAATACGACTGTCAAAAGTTAGCTTATTTTTAGGCTGCTTTTTCTTTTTATTTATTGTATTTGTTTTATTATTCAAAATGAAGCTCCATCACTAGAAAGTCTATAGGCTCTATTATACATTATTTATATAAAAATGGTTGCTTTCGCAAAACCATTATTGTTTGTTATTTAAAGTTCTTCTTAGAACAAATTTCCAAGTAAGTTTCCACCGAAGATTAAAGCATACGAATAGAATAAAATCGGTAGTGGCTTACATAAAATCATCACCCAGTTAAAGAATTTCCAACTCATACGAGTCTGACTCGCAATGAGAACCAAAGCATCATCAGGCGCGATTGGTGAGAGAATTAAAAGTAGAAAAGCGATATTAAATCTCTTTTGCCCTTTTTCGAGCCAAGCCATATACTTGTTGTAGGTTTTCTCTTTGACAAAGACCTGAACTAAGGACTGTCCATACTTTCGACCAAGATGGAAAAGTATCACTGAACCAACAACTATCCCGACATAATTGTAAACAAAACCCCAGAAAGGTCCAAATATTAAGACCCCTGCTGCAATTGTTAATCCTCCCGGAATAATCGGAATAATTACTTGAATAATTTGCATACAGAAGAAAATTATCGGACCAAGCAAAGCATGCGCTGTTACTAGACGTTTCAAAATTTCTTGATCTTGAAAAGCCCCGAGATGCCAGAGGTAAACACTACCAACAATAGTAGCAATAAAACCCAAAATTGTAATCACGTTAAAAACTCGTTTGGTATATTTTAAGACATTGTTGTTCATCTTCACCTCGTGTGGATTTAGTTTGCTCTTTCTTTCAGATATTTTTCGCCTTCTTCAATCCAAAGTTCTCTTTTCTCAGCTAAACTTTTAAAGCCAATCTTATTACGAGAATCTGTGAATCGTTTTTTACGATAAAAGTAATGATTTTGTGGATTTTCTTCGAGACTGCGAATGGAGAGACTGACTTTACCATTGTACTCATCAATATCTATTATCTGAGCTTTTACATGTTGCCCTACTTTGATAACTTCTCGAATATTTTTGACGAAACCTGACTGAACTTCAGAAATATGAATCAAGCCTTTATGTTCAGTATTTTGACAGTCCGCAAACTTTACAAAAGCACCATAATCTTGGAGCCCGATTATCTCAGCAGTGACTTTATCACCAATTTTTACGGATTTATCAATCATTTTATTTCTCGATAATTTCAATATTTTCGATGACTACATCGTCAACTGGACGATCTTGCATTCCGACACGTACAGCGGCAATTTTATCTAAAACTTCAAATGATTTTTCATCTACAAGTTGGCCAAATACTGTGTGACGCCCGTCCAGATGCGGTGTTCCACCTTGAGTGTAGACTTCAGCAACTTCTTCAGGCCATCCACCATCAATCAAGGCTGATTTTGGATAAGGGAGGTTTTGGTTTTGAACAATGAAGAACTGGCTTCCATTTGTATTTGGTCCAGCATTGGCCATTGACAAGGCACCACGAATATTGAACGCATCTTGTGAAAATTCATCTTCAAATTTTTCACCATAGATTGATTCACCACCCATACCTGTTCCTGTTGGGTCGCCACCTTGAATCATAAAGTCTTTGATAATACGGTGGAAAATAATACCATCGTAGTATCCTTTTTTGCTGAGTTCAACAAAGTTTTTAACAGTTTTTGGAGCAAGCTCGTCAAAGAGTTTCACAGTCATATCCCCATGATTAGTATGGATGATTGCTGTTGTTCCATCATATGCTTCAAGATTAAGTTGTGGGTAAGTCATTTGTTTCTCTTTTCTAAATTTTATCAAAAATCTCGTAGATGAGACTTTCATTTTTGTAAGTTTAATCGATGAGTTGAAGTGTACGCAAAGCTTTTAAAATACCATCTTTCTGTACTGTATCCGTGACATAGTCTGCTTTTTCCAAAATGAGAGGATGTGAGATTTTCATAGCCACCGAAAGTCCAGCCAAATCAAAAAGCTCCTTATCATTAAGCTCATCGCCAAAATTCATCATATTTTCTGGTGCAAGACCGAGATATTCTAATACTTTCATACAACCATTGGCTTTGCTCCCTAAAACCGGAACAATATCGGAAGAATTCGGGTGCCATCGTACCATTCTTACTTTTTGAGCCAAACGTTGAGGCAGTCGAAGTCTTTGATCATGCTCAGAGATTGTAAGGAGTTGAAAAACATCATGCTCTTTGTAGTAATCTGGTTTAACTTCGAGTACGCCATAATCAGCTGGAATAACGCTCTCAGTTAATCCTTCCCATTTTGAAGCTTTTAAGTTCTCATTTCCTACAAAAAGATATTCAGCACCTTCACTCTTTAGCCAAGACACTATTTCATCAACAGTTTTTTTATCCAAGGGATTTTTGTAAATAATCTCCTGCGCCTGGTTTTGCACCAAAGCACCATTAATCGTTACAAAAAAATCAGGATTTAAATTGCGGATTTCAGGGAGAACATTATAGTAATTTCGTCCTGTCGCAATACCTGTTTTTATTCCTTTTTGGCGTAAAGTTTCAAAGATAAAGGGTAAGCTTTCGGGTATATAGCCTGTTTTTAGGTCACGTAAAGTATCATCAATATCGAAAAAAATAATTTTGATTTTTGAAGCTTTTTCGATTAAATCTTTCATGACTCTATTATACCAGATATAGGTTATTTTCGCTATTGTACATACAATTAGGGATGATGATTTCTACTTTTTAAAATTTTTTACTGATCGACCAGTTTGTGTTGGATAGCATAAATTGTTGCTTGCGTCCGATCATTCACTTCTAATTTATTAAAGATGTTAGAAACATGTGTTTTAACTGTTTTAAGACTTATAAATAGTTGATCCGCAATCTCCTGATTAGAAAGTCCCTGAGCTAATATTTTCAAAACTTCCATTTCTCTTTTTGAGAGATTGTCATACAATTCAGGTTTTCGATGCTTTTGTTGATTGATTTTTTCTTTAACCGCTCCCGACAAAACATCTTGCCCGCTCGCAACTTTACGGATAGCACTGGCAATTTCGGCAGCCTGAGAAGTTTTGAGAATATAGCCTTTTGCCCCAGCAGCCAAAGCTGGAAAGACTTTTTCATCATCTAAAAAGCTCGTCAAAATCAAAATCTTCTGTTCTGGCATTTCCGCTAATATTTTTTGCGTCGCCCCAATGCCATCTAGACGGTCCATAACCAAATCCATCAAAATGACATCTGGTTTTAAATTTTTTGCTTTAAGATAGCCTGATTCGCCATCCGCTGCCTCTCCTACGACTTCAATATCGGGCTGAATATTCATAAAGCTAGAGAGCCCTAAGCGGACCATTTGATGATCATCAACAATTAATAATTTTATTTTATCCATTTTTTCCTTTTAACTTCTTATTGGTTCACTTGTGGAATGCGTATCTCGACACTTGTACCTTGATTTGGCGCACTAATAATTTTAACATCCCCACCGAGCAAAAGCGCGCGCTCTTTTATATTGACCAGACCATAGCTGGCTGATTTACTGTCTCGTGTATCAAAGCCGACACCATCATCTGCTATTCTAAGAATAATATTGTCATACTGCTCTTTCAGAACAACTTCAATATTATCAGCTTGTGAGTGCCGTAGTGCATTGCTCAGAATTTCCTGTGCCATGCGGAAGAGGTTATCTTCAATGTTAGAGGAAGCTTTAATATCACTGAGTTTTACATTGATATTGGCGGATATCTTTGCTTGCAATTCATCCGTCAAGGAATTTAAACCTGCCGAAAGGGACTTGCCGTCCAATTCAATAGGTCTTAAATGTAACAATAAGGCTCGCATCTCATTTTGTGCTTCATGCAATATTTTTAAAACTAAACGTGTTTGCGTCAAAATTTGATCTTGTGTGAGATTAGAGTTTTCAGCTTCGCTACCCGTTACAGAAGAGAGAATCATCGTTGCGGCAAAAAGTTCTTGACTGACCGAATCATGAAGCTCACGTGAAATACGTTTTCTTTCCGTTTCCACAATTTCTGCTTTATTTGCTGATTTTTGACTTGAGAGTTCTTGCAGTTCGACAGACATCTCTTTTAAGCGCAAATGAAGAGCCTTCAATTCTGGATGCTCCGGTTCTTGATTTTGACTCACACGCTGGATATCTTCATAAAAATCTCTCTTAATTTTGCTGTTTTCCAAAAAATTGAAAAAAGTAAAAACTAAGGCCAATAATCCTGCTACCGAGAGAAAAATCCAGATCCCATAAAAATTATTCGCAATCTCGCCCATAATACTGGCTGTTGAAACACCGCTCGTGATTGAAAACAATAGCACATCAACCAAAACAATAATGATAAAAAGGACGGTAAAGGTTTTAATGATTGATTTCTTCATCCTTTCACCACCTCAACATTTCCTGTTTCAACCTGGAGTTTAATACGCATCCGTTTTTGCGTATCTTCTGTCATATCTGAGAAATAACGAAAATTTACAGGGTTAATTTCGGTCTCTTCATCAAAAATCTTGACAATGCCATTGTGTACCGTAATTTCTAAAGCTACGGCAACATCTTCCGGCACGATAATTTTAGTATTTCCTGCTGATTTTTTGATGCTCAAGCTGTTTCCTTCAGGCCTAAAATTGACATCGTAGAGATCAATTACATCATTTCCATTTGCCCGTGTGATGTCTTCCTGACTCTCCGCATAAGCTTGGCTATAAGAAGAATTTGGCATCGTGTAGGCTTGCCTTTTCCAAAAACTAATCCCAACCAAAAGAGGAAAGAGAAGAGCAAGCCAAAACCATCCAGCTGTCAAGAGCATTACTGCAAAGAAAATCCAGAGCACAGCTGTGACAGGACGGAGAAAGGTTATTTTACGTGACAATATACTGAAAGATATAGCTAAAGCAAGCAATACAAGAAAGTACGGTGATTTTATAATATGCAAAAGCAAAGCAACTATGATACAAAGCTCTATAACAATAAATGTTTTTATCCGTCTATTCATACCTCTATTCTACCAAAAAAAGACCGCTCCATGCTCGGTCTTTGGTCTTATTTTGAAATTTCTATTTAGCGAATACCTAAAGCAATACGCGCATAGCGGCTCATTTTATCTACTGTCCACGCTGGATACCAGACGAGGTTGACTTTGATTTCAGTTACTTCTTCAACTTCTTTGAGCGCATCATGAATTTGATCAGTCAAAACGTCTGCTAGCGGACAACCCATTGTTGTCAGTGTCATTTTAACTTCAGTAAACCCATTGTCTTCAAAGGAAATTTCATAGACCAAGCCCAAGTTAATGATATCAATACCTAGCTCAGGGTCAATAACAGTCTCCAAGGCTGCTAAAATCTTTGTTTTAATTTCTTCTATTTGTGTATCAGAATATTTGCTTTCTTCACTCATAAATTTCTCCACATTTTCATTGTAAAATCTATTTGACATTGTTATTCTACCATATTTTTAAAAATTTGACGAGAAGAGTAAAAGATAATTTATAAATCATTTTATAGACACAACGTCTAAAAATTGTTATAATTATAGTGATATAAAGTTTTAAGACAGCACTTGCTGTGTAGGGAAAAGGATACACTGTGGAGAATAGAAAAGAACGTACAAAAGCGCGACTTCGCGATGCAATGACTCAACTTTTACATGAAAAGCCATTTGATCAAATTACAACCACTGAGCTTGTCAAAGTTGCAAAGATTAGTCGGAGCGGATTTTATACGCATTATCAAGACAAGTATGAAATGATTGATCAATATCAAAAAACATTGATCAACACAATTCAATATGTCTTTGAAAAAAATGATGGAGACTTGCAAAAAACAATGCTTGAAACCTATGAATTTTTAGATAATAACGAAATCTACGCAGCCCTGCTTTCTGAGAACGGCAGCAAGGAAATCCATCAATTCATGCAAGCGAAGTTAAAAAGTATGATTGAAAACTCAATTATTCCAAGAGATTCAAGAAGAAATAACCTCGGTCGCTTAGGTAAAATTTATGCTGCAACTTATTATGCTAATGCTATGTTTGGTCTTACACAGGCCTGGATTCGTCGTAAGCGTAAAGAAACGCCTGAAGAAATTACAAAAATACTCAGTAAGCTTATCAACTAATTAATTATCCAAAAAATATCCAAACCCTATGTTTGGATATTTTTTTATAAAGCTTGAATACTTTTAAGTAGTCTTTCGAGTCCATCTTTTACCTTGGCTCGTGAACACCCAATGTTTAGTCGGAGAAAGTTCCTTCCTTCCTGACCATATACTTCTCCATCCATAATAGCTACTTTTCCTATGTTGATTAATGCTTGTTGTAACTTATCCATAGGAACACCCTGTTCTGAAACATCAAGCCACAAAAGGTAAGTTGCTTCTGATTCGATAAGCTTTATTTTTGGCAAATACTCTTTTAAAAAAGTTCGCGTGAAGTCTACCGTATCGTCCAAATAGTTTTTCAATTCTTCCAGCCATATATCAGATGTCTGGTAAGCTGAAATCGTCGCTTCCATTCCTAAAATGCTGCAAGAAGAGAGTCCATCTTTTTCCTTTAAATGTTGACAAAATTCTTCACGAAGATTCTCATTTGGAATTAATAAATAGGAAAAAATCAATCCTGGAAAATTAAAGGTTTTGCTGGCAGATGTTAAAAGAGCAATATTTTCTGTACCGTATTGCAAAATCGGGTGGTGTTGCTTATCCTTGCGTAAAACATCCATGTGAATTTCATCTGAAATTAAGAAGACATCGTACTTTTGACAAAGCAATACCACTTGTTGTAGTTCTTCACTTGTCCACACACGTCCTGTAGGGTTATGGGGCGAACAAAAGAGAAGGATTTTGTTGTTCGGATGTGCGAGTTTTTCTTCTAAATCTATAAAATCAATCGTATACTTTCCTTCGTTAAAAATCAATGGATTTTCTACACACAAACGATTGTTGGCTGTAATGGTTTTAAAGAAAGCATCATAAGCTGGGGTCTGGACAACAACACCTTCTTGTGGCTGAGACTTGATTTCAATCAACTGAGAAAGTGAGTAAATCACACTTGGACTATACAAAATCCAGTCCTCCTCAATCGCAAAATCAAACTGTTTTTGATACCAAGCAGAGACAGCTGATTTGAAATGTTTGTGATTCCAACGTGTATAGCCATAAATCGGATGTTGAATCCTCTTTTGCAAGGCCTGATTAACCGTCTCTGGGATAGCAAAATCAGTATCTGAAATGGTAAAAGGCAATAAATCTTTTTGACCAAAACGATCTTCTACAAAATCCCACTGTGTACAAAACGTTCCTTTTCGCTCAATTATTTTATCAAATTCTGTCATATCAATAAATGGTAAAACAAGACGTTTGTCTTGTTTTACTGTTCTCCTTCTAAATCAAATTATCCAATGCGTTGCGGACAGTCGTTACTTTCGTTCCAATAATAACTTGAACACTTGTATCATCTAAATGTACGACTCCTAAAGCACCTAAATCTTTAAGCTTTTCATCTTCAACAAGGTCACCATCATTTAAAATCAAACGGAGACGTGTAATACAGTTGTCGAGTGTGACAATATTCTCTTTTCCACCCAATGCAGCTAAGATTGCTTCGGCATTATATCCAGATGTATTGCCACCATGTGCTATTTCTTGCTCTGAATATTCCGGTTCGAGTACAGCTTCACGTCCTGGTGTTTTCAAGTTTTTCCATAGGATAACCTTTTTAAATGTGAAGTAGTAAGCCGCAAACCAAAAGGCACCCACGAGAGGAATCAAGAACCATTGTGTATATGAGCCTTGCATTACCCCAAAGATAAGGAAGTCGAGCACGCCACCATCTGTATTACCAATTTTTACGCCTAATAGGCTGACAATCATTGCCCCTAGACCAGTCATAATCACGTGGAAAATCCAAAGGAAAGGACTGATAAACAAGAAGAGAAACTCAATTGGTTCTGTTATCCCTGTTACAAAAGTAGCAATCACACCCGAAATCAGGAGCCCTTTGACTTTTGCTCGATTTTCAGGTTTTGCTGTACGATACATGGCAAGAGCTGCTGCTGGGAGCCCAAACATAAACGTTGGCATTTTTCCTTGAGACAAGAAAGCTGTCGCAGAGCCGGAAATTGGTAAACGATTTGCTAATTCGGCATAGAAAATGTTTAAAGCACCGTAAACTTCATGTCCATCAATGAGTGCTGTTCCACCAGCCTGAGTAAAGCGAATGGTTGCAACAAGAATGTGATGCAAACCAAAGGGTAAAAGCAGACGTTCGCCAGAGAAAAAGAGAAATGGCCCAAAAATACCTGCACGTTGAATCAAGTTGCCGACTTGCTGGATAAGAAGGGCAAACAGTGGCCAAATGACAGGAATCGCGAGACCTACCAAAGCCATAACTAAGGCAGTAATAATTGGTACAAACCTTGATCCGCCAAAGAAAGCAAAACTATCTGAAAGTTGAATGTTGTAAAATTTCTTGTGGAGATTGTAAACAATAATACCAGTAATGATACCTCCAAGAACACCCATTTCGATAGTTTGGACACCCAAAGCCATACCTTGCCCAGCCTTTTGCATGAGTTCAGGATCAGCAAGCTGTCCACGTTCAGTCAAAAAGAAGTTGATAGAAAGATTCATAACCATATAGCCAACGAATCCTGAGAAAGCTGCTACACCTTTTTCTTTCTTAGCTAAACCGAGAGGAATAGCCATAGCAAACATCACGGGTAAATTACTGAATGCAAAACCACCAATGGCTGAAAAGAAACGAAAGACTACTTGCAGTACTTCGTTTCCTAAGAAAGGAAAAGCATCAATAGTAGATTGACTCGAAAACGAACTTCCTAGCCCTAAAAGAAGACCCATAAAAGCCATTAAGGCTACAGGGAGCATAAAAGTTTTACCTAATTCTTGGAAGAAACCACCTAGGGCAAATTTTTTCTTTTTCTTGGCTTGTGGCACTTTAGTTTTTATTTCGGTACCTTTAGCCAAAGCTTTTCCTATTGGTGAACCTCCTTTTACCTTTCCTGAGGCACTGATCGTCATACTCTTTAATTTTTCTGCTGTATTTGTAATAACAACAATGGCTGTTTTTTCAAGTCCCGCATCTTCGACTGCTTTCCAATTCACGCGCCCAATTACTTGGCCCGCTTTAACAGCTTCTTCTTCTTTGATGGTAAACTCAAATACTGCCTTATCCAGACTGACCGTATCAATACCAATATGAAGTAATACTTGCAAATCATCTGCAGTACTAAATCCAGCAGCATGTCCTTGAACCATTCTTACTGTACCAGAAACTGGTGCATAGATTGTTTCACCTGTTGGTTCTACAGCATACCCATCTCCCATTGTTTTTTCAGAGAAAATAGGGTCTTTAACATCCTGCAATGGGATAATTTCTCCCTCAAAAGGAGAATAGAGGTTTTTTTGGTTACTCATCTTTTAACCTACCTTTATATTTTTGTTGTAAGTTAATATTAACACAATGTAAAACGCTTTCACGAAAATTACTAAAAAAACACCTTCTCATTTGAAAGTATTTTTTTAAATGTGTAAAATTCCACGATAAGTGTAGTAAAGTGATTGCAAAACCAAAAGTAAAGGTGTCTTATCGGTCGTGTCATATCCATTTACTTCTTCCTTTTGTGTTAAGCAATAAAGAGGGATATCAGCTATTTGTACCAAACTATTTTCAGTTAAATTGGTAAGGCTAATCAATTTATGATTTCTGGATTTGGCCAGTTCTGCTAATTCCAAAACAGAAGGTGTTTCCCCAGATAAAGAAACAAAAAAGAATACTTCATGAGAAGAGCTTAAAATCTTCTTTTTCATTTCCTGCTGATATTCATAAAATTGAAATTTGTCATCGAGAGCAAAGAGACTTTTTACATACATCTTCGTCAGAAGGCCTGTTTGATCTAGCGCATAAAAATTTACACTCTTGGCTCTTTGCATTAGCTGCACAACCTTCATTTCTCTTTCTTTATCGATTAGATCAAAGTTTTTTAAAAGAATATGCTTATGTGCATTCATACTTTCAGGAGTTGTAAGCTCCTGTTTGAGGTTAATCTTAAATTCAGAGAAATTTTCATAGCCTAATTTTTTACAGAAACGAGTTATTGTATTGGGCACAGTGTAAAATTTCTGTGATAAAATAACAATCTTGGTCTGACTCACCGCTTCTTTATTTTTCAAGATGTAGTCTACCAAATCTTCTTCCAACTCTGTTAACTTATTCTCTTTATTTTTTACGCGTTCCTGAAAACTCAGCATATTTATCCTCTTCTTTGACTTTTTAAGCCTTTCACTTATCTTTTATTCTACCATAGTTTCTTTTTAAAATAAAAACGCTTAAATATGTCAAATCATGCAGCATAATTTTCCACAAAAAAGAGCCTATCTTATAGACTCCTTTTATCTCATTATCTTATTTACTGTTTTTTTCGTTGATCCACTCAGTGGAGAGTGTCATCGCAGCACGTGTCGCATTAGTATCATTCATTGAATTCACCATAACAAAGTCATGGATAATGGCTTGGAAACGCACTTGAGTTACTTCCACTTCAGCTTCTCGCAATTTACGTGCATAAGCTTCACCTTCATCTCGCAAAACATCAGCTTCACCAGTAATAATCAAAGCAGCAGGTAAATCTGTCAAATCTTCTTTCGTCGAACGAAGCGGTGAAGCTGTGATTTGATTACGTTCTTCTTCGTTTGTCGTATATTGATTCCAGAACCAAATCATTCCTTCTTTAGTCAAAAAGTAGTTTTCCGCAAATTTATTGTAAGAATCCGTATCAAAATTGGCATCTGTTACGGGATAATACAAAACTTGTTGTCCAATCTTTTGACCGCCTCTTTGTTTAGTCAAAAGTGTCATCACAGTGGCCATATTTCCGCCAACAGAATCTCCAGCTACAGTGAGATGATTTACATCAAATTTCTTATCGTTAGAAAAATCTTTTAGCTGTTGTAAGACAGCGTAGTTTTGCTCAATAGCTGTTGGGTATTTGGCTTCGGGTGACAGGGAGTATTCAGGAAAAACCACAACGGAGTTGGTCCGTACGGCAAGCTCACGAATTAGTTTATCATGTGTATGTGCATTGCCAAAAACCCAGCCTGCTCCGTGGATATAAAAGATTACAGGTAATTTCTTTTCTTGATTAAGGGGGCGAATAAATCTGACATTTATTTCCCCCCAGTCTCCTGTATCAACAGCGATATCTTCAATATCGACGTCTTCCTTTGCGACTGGAGAATCCTGAACTTCATTTAATAAGCTTCTTCCCTCTTCTACTGGAAGTTCATAAATACGAGGATGGGGCGCATTTGCTTCACTAAATTCTAGCGCAGCTGTTTCTAAGGAAATTCTTTCTACCATTTTATACCTCCAAAAATACTTTTTATTATCTTTTCTTAAAAGATAATTTTTTATTGCAAGGACAAAATCCAGTAAAATCAAAGACTTCTTCATAATATTGAAGTAATTCTTCATAGTTCTTGAACTACGTTAATTTTCTGAATATTATTTTAATAACATTTTATAATTTAAAGTTAGAGAAAACAAGAAATTGATATCGGAAAATACTTTCGTTCTTATTCAGACGATTTGCTCGTAAGGTAAATAAAAAGGGGAACCCCCTTTTTATTTAACAGTCGTTTCCCCAGTTACTTTAACTTGTTCTTCGCTAGGAAGTTTGTTATAAGTATCCAACAATTCTTGATTTTTAAAGATAAGATTTCCATCAATCATTGCTTCTCCATCAACACCTTTCCCAGTTTGACCATGGAAGCCTTCAGCATTTACTTCAACATCTCCCTTAACTGTACCATTTGAAATATAGAACTGTGGAGAATTTACTTCAAGTTTTTTTACAGTAAGTGTATAGCGATCTGTAACCTTACGGTCTGCATCTTGCGTATAAAGGGCTAATTTACGTGCTTCTTCGCCCTCTTTATTTTTAAATTCGCCTTCAACATTCAAAGTTTTGTCTGATGCATCTAAGTCTTTATTAATGGCCGCAATCCAAGCACCATCCTTCGAAAGTCCTTTAGAAAGGGTATCAAAATTATCTGTGCCTGCAGTTGCCCCAGCAAACACTTCAGCTGATTGTTCAGTTTTTGTTTCTTCTGATTTTTTTTCACCAGATCCACAAGCTGTCAAAACTCCCAATGACAAAGTTGATACAGCTAACAATGAGAGAAGTTTCTTATTCATAATATACCTCGCTTTTCTTTTTCTTCATTGTAGCATACACAATTGTTCCATTCAAGAAAACGCTTCCTTGATTTATGAGATTGTTTTGTTCAATTCATTTTTCTAAATAATTTAACTCCCTCTTTTTTCCATAAAAATAAGGGCTATTAAGCCCTTAGAAATATATTTGCATGCCTTTATTATTACCAACATCTGCTCCATACTAAAGATGTATATTAAACTGAACGAGGCAAGACAAGTGCTAGGATTAATCCTAGAAACCAGAAACCAAATATCGTAGCCAAAAAAACTCCGAATATTTGTCCCCCAGATAAGCCCCGAGAACTGGCAATTTTGACGGGCAAAAAGAAAATGAGAATTGCGATGACTAACACAAAGAGAGCCAACCAAAAATTTGCTGGTGCACTGTTCCAAATCTCTTGTAGACTTGAGTTAATATTTTCAAAATTCATTTTTTCTCCACAGTTTGTTAACGCTTTTATTTCATTTTTTATACGATTAAGAATACATAAAATTTATGAATCCTTGTAGGTGTATTATAACAGCCGTTTCTATTATTTTCAAGCTTGTTTTACCGTTATTTAGAAAATTAAAAATTAGTGTAAAACTGTATAAACTGCTGTTAAGGCTTGCACAGCAAGTATGACCACTATTGGCGACATAATAACCAGAACAACAAGTCCTGGACCTGATAACCATTCTTTATCTTTATTTTTTCGCATATTCGTCTCCTTTATCATTCTATAAATCATTTGATACTGGATATCGTTAAATAACTTCAAACTTCATAGACATTAAATCCATATACCACTAGAGGCAATGAATATTATAGCATAAAATTTATCGTTTCTACTTTTGCAATAAAATAAAACAAAAAGAAAAACCGCTCAACAGAGCGGTTAGACAAGTCAAAATTATTTACGACGTTCTGGGATACGAGCCGCTTTACCTTGCAATGCACGCAAGTAGTAAAGTTTAGCACGACGCACACGACCGTGACGGATAACTTCGATTTTTTCAACACGTGGAGTGTGAAGTGGGAAGATACGTTCTACACCAACACCGTTTGAGATTTTACGAACAGTGTAAGTTTCTGAGATACCAGAACCTTTACGTGCAATAACAACACCTTCGAACATTTGGATACGTTCGCGAGTTCCTTCGACAACTTTAGCGTGAACACGTACAGTGTCTCCAGCGCGGAATTCAGGGATATCTGAACGAAGTTGACCTGCATTGATAGAATCGATCAATGAAATAGACATTTTTTTCTCCTTTTGCTCATCAATAAAGCCATTGGCCCAGCGGATAAACAGTTTTATTTATGCCAAATTGGCACTTATAACATTCTACCAAATTTATGCTTTCTTTTCAAGAGCTTTCTTTGGGTTTTTAGTAAAAGTCATTGTAAAAGTCGTTTGGTGTTCATCACTTTCAACAGATACCTCCCCTTGGTGTTGTTCGACTATCGTTTGGACAATCGCTAAACCAATTCCATGAACGCCACCAGCACCTTTATAAAAACGCTCGAAGATATGTGGCAAAGTCTCTGGATCAATTCCACTCCCATCATTAGCAACCGAAATCACCACTGCACCATCTTTTTTTGTACAGGTAAGTACAATTTCTGTTTCGACATACCGCATAGCATTGGAAACTAGATTACTTATTGCTCGTCGTAAAGCTTTATAATCACAAGTAAGCATCACCGCTTTTTTATCAAAAACTGTTGTAATTTTAATGCCTTTTTGCTCAGCAAATATCTCTTGCTCTTTCGCAATATCTTTCATGATTAGACGAACATCTTGGTAAACAAGCTCTTGATGCACACTTAGGCTGTCTAAGCGTGAGAGAGTTAGAAGATCTTCTACTAGCTCACTCATACGATCGGTCTCATAAAGTATTGTTTCACTTGCCTTTTTGGGGTCCATCACCTCATAGGAAATCCCCTCAGCATAACTTTTTATTGCCATTAAAGGGGTCCGAAGTTCATGCGAGGCATTTTGAAAGAAGAGTTTTTGGTTTTTATCGTTATGATCCAATTGCCGAGCAGCAACATTCATATTATGTGCTAAAGTAGCCAACTCACGGTCCTGAAATGTTCCTTGATATTCAGTAAAATCTCCTTGGCCAATACGTGTCGCAAATTTCGCTAAAATTGATAAAGGCTTAATCAAGCGCTGCGTTACAAAAGTAACGGCTAGACTAAGGATGACAATGACAGCTAGGGCAACAGAGACCAAGAACAGGTTAACTGAGTTTGTAAAATTAATAATCCCGGTGATATCCACATATAGGACTTGATACTCTCCAGAACTTTGACGAATGGTTTCAATATAAAAGGTACTTCCTGACGTATCCAGACGATAATTTTTTACCTTACTCAGTGGAACTTTTTGATTTTTTAAAGCTTGTGCGATATTATTTGCTGTCTCTCTCTCAAAGTTACCAACTTTTTCCAAATCCTGTACTTCATAATTATCATTGATATTAAAAGCAACGGGGTGAGTATTAAAGCTTCCACGAGGTGCATCTTCTAAGTCCGCAGAGGTACTTCCTGAGGGTGGAGTAACTTGTGCTTGATAAATCCTGACTTGAGATAACTGCCGTGAGGCCGAATTGCTAATATAGCTGTTTATCAAGATATTAAAAATGAGGATAATCCACAGAAAAGCAAAGAAGACAAAACCAATATTTGTCAGAAGCAAGCGCGTCTTGATGCTGAGAGGTTTTCTCCTAATCATCATCGCTCCTTACTCTGCTTCTTCATTTTTTTGTTTTTCAAACTCGATTCGACGGAAAATAGCTTTAACACGCATCACCAACTCCATCGGACTGAAAGGCTTAGTGAAGTAATCATCACTGCCCAAATCCAATCCTGTCGCATAGTCTAAGTCACTGTCTCGAGCTGTCAACATAATAATGGGTACGATACTTTGTGCACGTAAAGCTTTCAAGATTGTAAATCCGTTAGAGCCAGGCATCATCACATCTAAAATAACAAAATCACTTGGCTCTTCATTAAAACGCTCTAAGAGTTGATCACCAGTCGAGAAGTCCTCTACTTTAAAATCTTCTTTTTCCAAAAAAGCTTTGATTGCTAAGCGAATATTATCATCGTCATCCGCAATATATATTGTTTTACTCATTATATTTCCTCCTCATTAATCATGTCTACCAGTTCATGAATCAAATACATTCGATTATCTAATGCGTGAATCTGCTCAGCACATACTTGCAATTCATTACTTAAGTGATCTGGCATTTCACCGCCGTATTTGTAGCGAACCTTATGTTCCAATGTCGCCCAAAAGTCCATTGCCGATGTGCGTAGTTGTATCTCGACACGACGAGCTTCATTATTAAAAAGCGGGCCAAGATTAACTTCTAGTATCATATGATAAGAACGATAACCACTCGGCTTCGGATGATTAAGATAATCTTTTTCACTGATTACATTGAAAGCTTCCTGATTTTTAATGATTTCTACGATTTCATAAATATTTTTGGCATAAGCACATATAATTCTTACACCGGCTATATCTGAAAGATTTTTTTCAGCTGCTTCTGCCGTTACAGGTAAGGCTTTTTTCTTCAACTTGCCTGCAATACTTTCTGGCGATTTAATTCTTTGCTTGATATGTTCTATCGGGTTAACAGGTTCATAAGCATTGTAATAAGCATTAAGATTAGAAAGCTCTGTCATGATGACTGCCAAAGCACATTCGTATTTCACCAAATTTCGCTTGAGTTTCTCAAACTCTTCAACTTCAAAGCGGGTCGTTTTTATTTCTTTATTCATATTCATTTCCATTCTTGAAAGAGTTTTCACATATGTCTATTATACCAGAGGCTGCGAAATTTATCAGCTTTAGAAAATACTCTGTTTCCCTTCCCACTTACGGTTGCAAATAAAATTAAAGGAGCATAGGCTCCTTTTAATATAATTAAAATTATACAATTATAATCTTAAAATGCACTCAACTTAAATAGAGGACAAAAAAAGAGGAAATACCTCCCTCTTTTTTATATATTAAAATAAATGACTAAAGCTAAAATAGATAAAAGTGCTGTCACACACCAAAAGACAATATCAATCTTCCATTCACTCCAACCTTTTCCTTTACCAGAGAAGCCACCAAGTTCAAAATGATGGTGAATCGGCGTCATACGGAAAATACGTTTACCATGTGTTACTTTAAAGTACGAAACCTGCATCATAACAGAAACGGTTTCTAAGATATAGATAAAGCCAATCAAAAGGAGCGTCCATTCGACATGTAAAAGAATCGAAACGATGGCAATAAAACCTCCTAAACCAAGGCTTCCCACATCTCCCATAAAGATCTTTGCTGGTTTGTGGTTGAAGAAAAAGAAAGCAATCAAACCACCAATGACAGAAAGAATGATAAGTAGGACATCATATCGTCCTTGAGCAGCTGCAATTACAGCATATGCGCTGAGAGAGATAGCCACTGTGATACTGGCTAAGCCATCAATACCATCTGTAAGATTCACGGCATTTGACCAACCTACAAGCCAGAAGATAATGAAAACTGCAAAGAACCATCCTAAATCAATTTTCCACCCCAAGATATTAAGTACATTTGTACTATCCACCTGCATCAAGATAAGATAAGAAACAATACCTGTGGCTATTTGGGCTAAGAGTTTATGACTGGCTTTAAGCCCGCCATGATTTTTTTGGCTAAAGATTTTCATGAAGTCATCTAAGAAACCAATCAGAGAGTACATCGCTAATACCCACCATGCTGTGATGAACATAGGAGTAAATTGTGCAAAAATCAGAGCAAATACTGCTGAAACTAGGAGGGCTGCAACTACAAATACAAGACCTCCCATGGTTGGTGTGCCTGACTTACTTGCATGTTGTTTTACTTCTTCAAGAGTGGGTTGTCCCCCAAGTTTTTTCTTATGAAAAAACATAATAAAGCGTGGTATTCCAATTGCGGTCAAAACCAACGCGACTAGAGCTGCTAAAAATGCAGTGATTAACATAGTGCCTCCGACTGTTACTTAGAAACTTTGTTTCCTTTATTTATAGAGCTTACTCAGCTCAAAATTGAAAGAGGCGAAAATTTTCGCCTAATTCATTGTGACTGTGATTGTTTGATTGTCTTTAAGTTTGGTTCCCATTCCCACACTTTGTGTGTTTACATGGTCGCCAGAACCTTGATATTCAATTTTCAGATTGTACCATTTTGCGAGTTGCTCAACTTGTTCTTTAGACCATTTAAACATATCTGGCATGATATGATCGCCATCAGTAAGAAGCATGACAGGTGTATTTGCCCCAACTTCTTGCCCTTTAGCTACAGATTGTTTGGTTACTTTTGTACCTTGACCAATCACAATCGGTGCTAAAAGATTACGACGTAGACTATCTGAAACGTTACCTGGAGATTTCCCTGTGTAATCTTCGAGAGTAACTTTTCCAGCCTTCAGACCTGAAGTATCCTGTGGAGCTGCTTCTTGGTTTTTTATTTGCTCTGCGCGCGTAATCAAAGAATTAGCAACATCTGAGATATAAGTCAATGACCAAGTGCTTGATGGAATTTTGATATTCATATAGAAAATGAAATCTGGATTCTCTGGTGGATACATGGCAACTGCAGAATAAATATTATCTTGCATTCCCTTCATATAGCCACCTGTATCCGATGCAATCTGTGCTGTACCTGTTTTGACAGCCATTGTATTGCCATTAACCATGAAGAGCGGGCCAGGTTCATGCCCTTGCGATTCTACTGTCAGATAAGAAGTTCCCCATGTTGGGTCAGTATTAACACCTACCATCAAATCTTTTGTTTTATTTATCGCATCTTCGGACACCGGACGTCCAACAACTTCTGCCTTACTTTGCAAATAGGTATTTTTATCTTTGTCTACAATTTTATTCACAACATGAGGTTCAAGCATTTCTCCTTTGTTTGCAAAGCTTGTCCAACCACGTAGAAGTTGAATTTGTGTTGTACTGATACCTTGCCCAAATGAAGATTGGATTTGAGATACTGGGTTATTGTCAGGAAGAGCACCAAACTGTTCTCCACCCATCCCAATACGGGTTGGAACACCAAATTTAAAGCGGCGCAAGTAGCTGTCCCAGAGGTCGCTACCCATATTTTGAACAATCCGTGTCATTCCAGCATTACTAGACATCTTGAATCCTTCAGCAAAAGTAACTGTTGATGGAAGTTTAAAAGTTCCATCTTCGCTTTCATTGGCATCCCAGTCATTAATAACGACATCATAGAGATTGACACGACGGAAGTAAGAGGCATTCAGATCCACTTTATTACTGTCCAAAGCTGAAGCCATCAAGAAAGTTTTCATAACAGAACCAGGTTCAAATTGTGACTGGTAAAGCATGCTGTTCTCTGTGAAATGTGGCTGTTCCCGCGCTGCTTTATCATTAAAGTTATTGGCGGTAATTGTTGGACGCTGTGTTGTAGCCAAGATGTCACCTGTGTGTGCATCCATCAGTGTGGCAGAAAGTTGCTGACCACCTGACTTTTCTACAGCTGTATCCATCAGCGATTCAAGATTACCTTGCAAACGGGCATCTAAGGTTGTATAAAGATCTTGACCATTTTTTACCTGCTTGCTTACTGTTGTTGTTCCTGGTAAGGGACGACCATAACGGTCTTTCTCATAAGTTTCCTCACCATTTGTACCGCTGAGAACATCATTAAACGAGGCTTCTAAGCCGTTGATTCCAACCAAACCAGAGGCAGAATCCCCAGGCGTTTTCAAAGAAGCTATACCTACAAATTGTGAAGCGTAATTTGGTTCTGGATAAGAACGTGTCAAGTTAGGTGTGAAACCAATACCTACTAATCCAGCATTCTCTGCATCTTTTTTTATCTTTTCCATTTTAGCGAGAGGAATCTTTGTTCCTGCCGAACCAAATTGGACTTGAGCTTTTCCAGAATTGAGTTGTTGCTCAATCAACTCCTTGTCAATTCCCAATTCTTTATTAAGAAATTCTGTAACTTTCGGAAAGTCAGCCTCATCAACATAAAGCTTATTATTGTTATTGTCGACTTGTGTCTTATCGAGCACAGCATAAATCGTGTAATCACTTGCATCAACTGCAAGTGGCACACCATTTCGGTCAAAAATTGTGCCTCGCTTAGCATAAACAGTCGTTGTGTTTAAATAGTTCGTCTTAGCCATTTCGGAGATGTTTACACCACCGATTTGATTCACTGTAATAATCCAGACAAAGCGAAATATAAAAATCGCAAACAGAGCAATAGCTACTACAAATAGACTTTTACCTACATGTTTACGATTTTGTTCAGGTCTTTGATGACTTTTTTTCGCTTTTTTCGAAATACGTCTGAAAGGGAGAGTAATTATTCGAAAAATATTTTTCATTTTGTCGCTTTCAATACATTATCAGAATTGTAGGAGATACCATACTTATCCGTAACTTTTTGTAATTTGTCTTGGGATGTTAACTCCTGAATTTTCTGGTCATACTCAGAATTTTTTTGCTCTTTAACAGTAATTTGACTGTTATAGTGCAAGGTGCTACTTTCAATTTCTTGCGTTTTTGTTTGAATGAAGAGTTGAGTAACCGCAAGCATCAAGGCTACGACTACCATAGAAAGATAAAATACTTTTTCAACCCCAGAAAATCTTTTGAACTTTTTGGCCAAAACTTCTGGTGCTAATGAGTCTTTTGAAATCGCATAGCTGTCCTTTTTGGCCGCTGTTTCAATGTCAAAATATTCTTTAGGTTGCGCTGCCATATTTTTCTCTCCTCTCTCCTTTTTCATCAGTTTTAATCTTTTTGTTTTTCAGCCACACGAAGCTTAGCACTGTGCGCTCTATTGTTAAAAGCAAGTTCTTCTTCACTCGCAAGAACGGGCTTACGATTGACTAACTTGAGTTTTGCTTCCATATCTTTCGGAATCATAGGAAGTCCTTTCGGCACGTCAACTGTGCTGTATTCTTTAAAAATTGTTTTCGTTAAACGATCCTCTAAAGAATGGAAAGTAATCACACTTATTCGTCCAGAAACGTTAAGCAGATCAATCGCTTCTTCTATTGATTCTTCAGCTGCTCCTAGTTCGTCATTTACTTCGATTCGGATTGCTTGAAAAATACGCTTGGCAGGATGGCCTTTTTTCTTGAGCTCTTTTTGAGGAAGTGCTGACTTAATGATATCCGCCAGCTCTGTCGTCATTTCAATAGGTTGAAGCTTACGTGCTTGTTCAATCTTTCGAGCAATTTGCTTTGAAAACTTCTCTTCACCATAGCGGTAAAAGATGCGTACTAAATCCTCATAAGGATAGTCATTTACAACTTCATATGCAGAAAGTGCTTGAGATTGATCCATTCTCATATCTAATCGTGCTTCCTTCTTATAAGAAAAACCACGTTGGCTGTCATCAAACTGTGGGCTTGAGACACCTAAATCATAAAGAATACCATCAATTTTTGTAACTCCTAAGTCTGCAAGACTTGAACGTAAGTAGCGGAAGTTACTCTTTATCAATGTCACCTTGTTTTCTGCCAAAGCAGCTTTAAGACGAACCTTTGCATTTTCGTGGGCAGTATCATCTTGGTCAAATGCGTAGAGATGACCTGTTGTCAACTTACTCAAAAGATACTCACTGTGACCTGCACCACCAAGAGTTGCATCCACATAGATGCCATCAGGTTTCACCTCAAGCATATCAACAGTTTCGTGTAGCATTACAGTATCATGCTTGAATTCCATGTTTACAAGTTTACAGGCGAAAAACGCCATCCTTCCCTAATAGCTAATATTCATTATAACATTTTTCTCCAAAATGTATAGTGGTTTACAATATATTGTAAACTTTTTTTCTCTTGTTCTTAATGTTTGGTCTTTCGACGCATATACATGGCGTTTGCCATTTTATAAAGAAGTTTACTTACAGGGAGGTCAAACTCGCCTACATATTCCTCAATACGTGGATTGAAGTGCTTTTTAAACTTCAATAATCCATCTTTTTCGGAAAGGGAATTTTCAAGGCCACCCATATTCAAAGTATTTGCTCCATTTTCAAATGCATGTTGAATTGTTTCAAACCATACTAGATAAGAAGGATAATATTTTTGGAATGCTGTATCTGTCCCAGCATAAAGGGTTTCAGCAGCGCCAAAAGCATTGATAGATAAAGTTCCTGCTACCGGAATAATCTCTCCTTTTTCTGCGATAAACTGCGTAATGTCCGCAACGTTTTTCTCAGCAATAGCAAGTTCTTCAGTTAAAGTTTTTAAGCGTTTTTCATTTTTGGCTTTTGCTTGATTATCTTTAATCTTTTCAACATTTGCTTCCATATCTTTTTTTACCTTAGCCATATTAAATTTTACTAAAGTAATAAAAGCATCCGAGCCATAGGTGTCTAAAAGTTTTGTATAATAATCAGCATTACGAAGACTTACGTTTTTACGTGCTTCTGTCTTCTTCATCAATTCAGCAAAAACAGGAACTAACTCCTTTCCACCAAAAGTAACTTCTGGATAAGAATTGCGTGCTTTACGAATAAATTGACGTGTTTTTTTATCTAAATTTTCTTCTGAAAAATCTTCTTTATAAATGACAGCATTGTAGCGAGGCTGAATCGTATCATGCATTTCTGTAGTACGTCCAGTATACTCAACACCTGCACTTGTTAAATTCGTCAGAAGATCATATGCATCGTCAAATTTGTAAGCCGGATCAAACTTGATAAAAAGTGCTTTTTGACTTTTACCAAATTTTTTCAATTCTAACAGAACAAACTTTAATAAAGCTTTATCTGTATAATCCATCAAAATTCCGCGTGGGATATAAAGCATTGTGAATCCCAATGGAAGAGGGCGAATCAAGACCAAGCTACTTGCAACCAGCTTATCATCTTGATAAAATCCAATGATTTCCGATTTCCAACTGCTTTTGATGGTCGCCCATTTTGAGGTTTGTAAAAGGTTTGGCATACCAGAGGCAGCAACAAACTTGTCATGTAGTTGAGGATCGAGTCCAATTTTTACTGTGTACATATCTCTATTCTATCAAAAATTATTAAAAAAAACAGGCTCAGTTTGAACCTGTTTGACCAACTGGGGTAGCTGGATTCGAACCAACGCATGAGGGAGTCAAAGTCCCTTGCCTTACCGCTTGGCTATACCCCACTGTCTATCTTTCGACAACAGTAAATATTTTATCAAAATCATGAGAGGATTTCAAGGATTAACTCTAACCTCTGAGATATAAAATAAAATTAGGCGCCTAAATTATAGGCTTTGATTGCTTCTTCCATGGCATCTGCAAAATTTCGGGTAACCGCCAGTTCTTTACCAGAAGCCACAACAACAAAACTACCATTTTCTTCATTAATATCAGCGATGATTTTTTTACCTGATTTGACTTGAACACCTGTTTTTGTGTCAATAACTTCAATTTCTGTATCTTTTTTCTTCGACATCATCAGTCTCCTTTATCCTTCATATCTAGAGATTTCCATCTCAACTTTTCAATGATACCATTTTGCCGAGTTTTTGTCACGCTGTTTTTGTTCGTGTGAGTCTTCCCTTTTAATTGCACTGTACCTTATTGTCAAACATATCCAATAATTTGAAATAAAAAAAGGAATACCCCAAGAGGCATTCTTTTTATTTTCTTATGAAAGTTCTGCTACAACTGCCTTCAATTGAGCTTTTGTTTGAACACCAACAACTTGTTTCACCATTTGACCGTCTTTAAAGAAGATCAAAGTTGGAATGCTCATAACACCAAAAGCTTGAGGTGTTTCAGGATTTTCATCAACGTCTAACTTACAAATTTTAAGTTCAGACTCGTCAAGTTCTTCTCCTAATTGTTCAAGAATTGGAGCTTGCATACGACATGGGCCACACCAAGTTGCCCAAAAATCTACTAGTACAAGTCCTTCTTTAATTTCTTCTTTAAATGTAGCATCAGTAATGTTATATTCCATTTTTCGTTCCTCGTTCTTTATTATGAGTACATTCTAGCGAATTTTTATCTACTTTACAAATATTATGATTGTTTTTATATTTTGAGTCATTTCAAGGTTGCAATTGTTGCGCCACTTCCGCCAGCGTTCACAGGAGCATACTCATAACTCTTAATATGCCGGTGTTTTTGCAGCTTCTTCTGTACCATTTCACGAATCACACCAGTTCCGATACCATGAACAATGGTAATTTGTAATAAGTTAGCAAGCAAGGCCTGATCAATATAATTATCCAATTCTAGCTCTGCTTCCTCATATCTCATACCACGTAAATCAAGCTGTGCTTTCACTTTGTTACTAACTTTACGGGTTATGGCTTTCGTTTTTGCTGGTTGGTTCTTAGCAAGCTCTTCCTCTGTTAACTCAAATTCATCTTCTTGCAGTTTGGTCATTATTGATCCCATTTGCACCTGCCAACGTCCATCTTTTTCCAGACGAATAAGTTTTCCGCGTTGCCCATATGCTGTTACCAAAACTTCAGCCCCCTGTTTCAATCCGCGCTGTGCCTTGGCTTTCTTTAAAACTTTGTTTTTACTGTAATCAACAGATGGAACTAGATTTTCAAGCTCGCTACGGGCTGCAATGATTTCGTGAGGTTTGAGCTGCGCTTTATCATTCAATGTTTTGAGAATTTCTTGAGCTTCTTGACTGGCCTTTTTCACAACTTCTTGGGCTTCACGTTTTGCCTTCTCTAGCTCATGCTCACGCTCTCGATTAATCTGATCATAAACCTTGGTTAAATCTTTATGAAGATTTATATTTTCTCGTTCTAACTTCTTAATATTGGCTGCTGCTTCTGTTACTTCACGCGTTTTTTCCTCTAAGCTTGCGATCATATGATTGACATCGTGTTCCTCATCAGAAACCAAGTTACTAGCCTCCTGAATGATTTGGTCTGACAAACCTAAACGTCGTGAAATTTCTAAAGCATTTGAGCGACCTGGTACACCCAGCTGCAGACGAAAAACAGGGCGCATTTTATCGATATCAAACTCCATGCTCGCATTAAGAACTTCAGGTGTTTCAACACCATATGCTTTAAGTTCTGGATAGTGCGTACTCGCCATTGTCTTCACATGTTTACCACGTAAATATTCTAAAATTGCAATGGCCAAAGCGGCACCTTCTTTGGGATCCGTCCCTGCACCAAGTTCGTCAAAGAGCACCAATGCGTTATGATCTGCCTTGTCTAGAATAGCGACAATATTGGTCATGTGACTAGAGAAAGTCGAGAGACTTTGCTCAATTGACTGTTCATCCCCAATATCCGCAAAAATATCCTGGAAGACATGTGCACGACTGCCTGTACTGGTAAGAATAGGCAAACCAGATTGCGCCATAATAGTAAGCAGACCTACAGTTTTTAGGGTAATTGTTTTACCCCCAGTATTTGGTCCCGTAATTACAATTGTGTTTAAACTACTGTCAAATTTGATGTCATTGGCCACAACTACATTTGGATCAATCAAAGGATGACGTGCCTCATAAAAACAGATGTCTTTGTTTTGGGTTAACTCAGGAATACTAGCCTTATGCTTCAATAAGTAGTTATACTTGGCTTTAATCAAGTCGAGATGGCCTTGTAACCACGCATTCTGCCGGATATCTAAACTATAGGGTTTAAGTTCTTCACTGACGGCCCGAAAAATTCGAAGCATTTCATTTTTTTCTTCGATTTTCTTTTGGTTTAAATTATTGTTAAGCGAAACGGCAGCATTGGGTTCAATATAGAGTGTTTGTCCTGAGGCAGACATATCATGCACCACACCTGCTATTTTATTTTTACTGTCTGCACGTACAGGCAATACTTGGCGATCATTACGAACCGTGATTAAATTTTCAGTGAGAGAACCTGCATTTTTAGACAAAAGTTCCTGCATCACCTTTTTAATATCTGACTGATAACGTTTAATGGCTGAACGAATGTGCATCAGTTCAGCAGATGCATTATCATAAAGTGAACCAGAGTTATCAAAAATTTCAAGTGTTTTATGTACAGGAGAAAGATCTGAGAATTTTTGGATGAGTTCCTCAAGTGTTGGTATTTCAACATTCTCTGCTTCGTCAAAATAACGCAGAATATTAAGCCCCTGTTGGACAACTTTTTTTATTTCAACAAACTCTCGCCCACTCAATTGAGCATCTAACTCTAAGCGGCGTAAAATTTCACTGATATCTGCTGTTTTCGAAAGATGAATTTGTCCATTTTCTTGAGCTAACTTTTCAAATTCTGCCAATTCATCAAATAAGTTTTGGATTTTAGTGGCATCAGAGAGGGGTTCTAGTTCTTCCAACTCTTTTTTACCTTGAGCGGTTGTTAAAAAGGCCAAGAATTGCTCTTTGACCTTGTCAAATTCTAAAATTTGGATAATTTTTTTATTCATAAATTCTAAATATTACCTATTATATTTTCAATAAATATATTTTTCAGCATCCCCGAAGAAATCGGAGTGTGGCTAACCATCAAGCGAACCAAAGCGGAAGCATTCAAATGGTTTTGAACAGTGGGCATGGGTACAAGCGCAAGTAAAGTAACAGCCATTTGTAGGCCGAAATAAGTTGCTCCGAGTGCAAGAACACCTGCGATAATTTTTCCAGTTTTTCCGAAGGGTTGCAAACGTGTAATGTGGACAAAAAGTCCGAGTAGACGTATCACCGCATAAGAAATAACGAAAATAATCATAAAAGCAAGACCAGCATAGAAGGCATCATCGATTTGGAAAAGCAAGTTATTATCAAAAAACAGTAATCGTGAATCTGCTGTTGCACTGGAGAAAGGTACCCACATCGTTAATTTTGAAGCAAGTTCCTTATAATTTAAGAAGGCAATAATTGCAGATATAATGATCCCCAAGCTATATAAAGCCTGTAAGACTAGACCTCTTGAATAGCCAACCAGAAAGGCCCATATAAGTAATATTAAGATAAGTAAGTTAATAAGCATAATGTTTTCCTAAATTTCTGTAAATCATTCGTTTACTACCCATTATACCTTATTTTCTCCTCATTTACCAAACAGGCTTGAAGAATGTCCTTTTTGTAAGCTATGGCTAAATTCAAGCTTTTGAGTCATATCATTGATTGCCAGTACAGCTTCTCCAAAACCAACTGACATTAAGGGAGCTTTCCCATCGTAATCACTGGCATCTCCCGCTACATAAAGACCTGCGAGATTTGTCTCTTGTTGGCGGTTAGCTGTTATTCTTCCTCTACGGCTTAGTTCGAGTTCTTCATTTAAATCAACATGGTTTGTCATCATTCCATAGTTTACGAGTATTTTATCTACTGCTAAATGATTGAGCTCATCGGATTTTACACGTTGCAACTTAAGACCTTCAAGTGATAGTTCCTGCGGAAGATAAGGGGTATGTATTTCAACGGTTGATTGTTCCAGCTCTGCCACTGTTAAAGCATGGGCTCGGAAAGAAGGTCGACGATGAATAAGGTGAACTTTGCTGGCAACTTTTTCCAACATCAGTGCCCAATCCAGTGCACTGTCGCCCCCACCAAGAACCGCAACTTCTTTTTCACGATATTCTTCTAAGTTTTGAATAAAGTAATTCAATTTCCCTAATGCATGAAGTTCTTCTTCTTGCTCGAGATTAAGCTTACGCGGACTGAGCAAGCCAGATCCTGTTGTTAACAATACTGCTTTCGAATGATGTGTACTTTTACTTGTTTGCAGTACAAAATGCTTATTTTTCTCTTCTTGGCTAATATTTTCAACTTTTTCATCTAAATATAGTTCATGTGGCACGCGAGCAAGTTGTGACAAAAGGTTGGCCGTTAGATCTGCTCCTGAAATCTCAGGCAAACCTGCTATATCATATATCATTTTATCGGGATAAAGTGTTTGAGGTTGACCGCCAGCTTCTTCTAGAGCTTCGATTATCTTGACCGTCATCCCCCGCATCCCAGCATAAAACCCGGCATAAAGTCCAACAGGACCAGCACCGATAATTGTTAAATCGTATAAAGTTTCCATGCCTTCATTATAGCAAATTTGTCAAAAGTTTTTTACATTTTAAATTCCATCCATCTTTAACACAAAAAACCGACGAAACGATTTCGTCAGCTTTTTAAGTTAAACACGCCCTAATATTTTTTTCATACCTTGAATAAGTTTATATTTTACAGGGTTTGGATAGTAGGAGAATTCTCCTACTTTTTGTGTGATATAGCCCCCAAAATTTTGCTTAAATTTCAAAACACCATCACTGCCATCAAAGTTTCCTGAGATACCATAAAAATTATAGGTTTTCATCTGACGCTCAATTGCATGAAGCATGGCTGTATGCTGCATAAGGAAAGGGCCACCTAACTTGCCATAAGCGCCGTCAGATCCACCATAAAGGTAAAGAAATTCTTGATTGACTTCAATAAAGACACCAGCTGCAATTGCCACTCCATCTTTATAAGTAATCAAAAATTCGATTTTATTGCCAAAAGCCTTATAAAGTTCTTGATAATAGGCCAAATCTTTGGTTGCAAAATGACGCTTTTCACCTGTGTTACCAATCAAACGTTCCACTTCAAAGAGTTCTTCATAAGTAGCTATTTTAACTGTTACTTCATTTTTTATCGCTTTTTTAACGTTACGTTTTGCGTTAGAGTTGTAACTCTTGAGAAGTTCTTCTTCACTGTGTATTTCAGAAAGATCTTTGATGTATTGCCATTCGGCAACGGCATCCTGCTCTTCATAACCCACATGTCGCCCATTGTAAGTTAAGCCAAGCTTTTTCATTTCTGAAATAAAAGACTCATTAGCTTCTTGAAGTTCTTGACCTTTGCTGTCATAAACCATATAGTCGACAGCTGGACGTATCTTCACTTCTAGAGCTTGCTGATTTTTCGCATATTTTTTTAATTCTTGAATAAAACAGTTATAGACCATCTGATCAAAATTGCCAATAGGGCCAAAGTTAATTTCCAACTTTGCACCGCCTGAAACAGAAACAGAAGTCATAAGTGCTGCCATTTTAATCTGGTCATTGACTTTTACAGCAAGGAAAATCGGTTTATAACCACGTTTTTCCAACATTTCTGCCATTTGTGGAGTTTGTAAAAATGACTCCGTTTTTTCAGCTGCAAAAGCTGTAAATTGTTCTTGTGAGATTTCTAAGAATTCCATTATTTTCTACCTAAAAGTGTCTTAACCATACTTAAAACTTTGTGTTTAACTGGTTTTGGATAATAATTGAAATAACCAACTTTACGTACAACATACCCTGCAAAGTTCTGTTTGAAGTGCAGAACACCATCTGTACCGTCAAAAGTTCCAGCTACTCCAAAGAAATTATAACTTTTCACGCCTTTATCAAGGGTTTTCTTCATTACGTAATGCTGAATAGCAAACGGCGCATATAGCTTTTTAAAAGCTTCATATGATCCACTAAACAGATAGATAGTTTCACTTGCACCATAGATAAAGAGTGATCCCGCTAAGATAATATCCTCGCGCCCATGTTGAGCAATAAATTCACGCGCTTCTGCTAAACGAACTTTTTGAGTTTCTAGCTGGCTTTCTAACTCTTTGCGTTTACCTTCTTTTTTCGTTTTTTCAATCTGTCCAGTAAGTTTATCCATTTGAGCTAAAATTGCCGCTTCATAGTCTGCGAAATTAATCTCAGCCACTAAAAACTCTGCCTTGTCGCCAAAAGTTTTATAAAGACTCTGATAATAAGGCAAATCATGATCATCATAACCACGGCGTTCCGACGTTTCTGAAGTAATCTTTTTGAACTTATCCAGTTCTTCATAAGCTAAAGGACGCACTCGAATCCCAAACTGTTGGGTTTTCTTAACAGAGTATTGTCCATCTTTCGTATAAGATTTTAAAAGTTTTTTATCATCTGCGATATCAGAAAGATCTTTCACATAGTGCCATGTAGACTCGCCACGTTTGTTGTAACCAACTTCTAAGCCCGTATGTTCGTAATTCAACTCCTGCATTGATTGAATAAACTGCTTGTTTTCGGCAGTCAACGCATTACCTGTACTATCAAACTCTTGATAATTTGTATTAGGAATAACTAAAAGTTCCATGCCACCATGGTCTTTAACAAACTGACGTAATTCTTTGTAGAAAAACTTTTCTACGTCTTCTTGGTACTCTTGGTAAATTGGGCCATACTGGATTTCGTAGTGTTTTCCTCCAGTCATATTTTTTGCGCCCAAAAGAGCAGCCATTTCAATTTTATCTGATTGGACAGCCAATAAAGTTACTTCCCAGCCGTTTGCCATCATCAGCTCTGCCATTTCAGGAGTCTGTAAAAAACTCCCTTGGCTTACATTTTCATTGAATTGAGCGAATTCTTCAGCTGAAATTTCTCTTAATTTATAATTCAAAACATATCCTTATTTCTTTAGTGGTTTTATTTATTATAGCAAAAAAGACTGAATATTTCAGCCTTTCCTTCTAAATAGAAGTGTTTTTTCCTTTTGTAAAAGTTGATCTTTGTCTTGAAGTAAAACAAAGAGGAGAGTAATAATGAAGACAAAGTCAGCAAGGAAGAGAAGATAATTGAGCAATGAAAAATCATGAATTCCAAAGCTAACAGCATCTACAGCGTGGCTTATATTGCTCAATAAGAACAAAGACAAAGCTACAAAAAAGATTAATCCAATCCCATAATTGGACAAGCCAGCATCGCGTAAGCGACGTGTAAACAATGCAAGTGTGGGTAACAAGAAGCCAACTCCGATAAGAAAGAGTAAGGCAAGCATCATCCAGGTCGCAATAAATGCACCTCCGAAGAGGATGTTTTCAAAGAAATGAATCCCCACAAACATTACTCCTAGCACTGCAAATACCAGAGCAAATATCAGTTGAACAAACCAAAAACTTAGGCGACTTGTTCTTCCTCTGAAGGAAACATAACCGAGAAAATAGTTTTTGATCGCTTGCAAAAAGTTCTCTTTACCATTTTCTTCTATCCGTGCTGGCCCATAAGTTGGTGCTGAAAATTCTGGTAAGTCCGCTGCAGCTTGAGCACCAGGCAGAGCATTCAAAATAAGAATACCGAAGAAACCACCAAAAGGAGCTAGAATTACAAAAATCAATTCCCAAGGAAGACTAACATCGCGTAAGCGACGTACGGCTATAGCCAAGAAAGGGCAGAAAGCCACTAGACCATAACATATCCATAAAGCAATGAAAAAATATGAAAATACAGACCACAAATCTGGTAAAACATCACTTGATAAAAGATGGAACAAAGTGGCAAAGGCAAGTAGGACAACTGTCACTAAAATATGGCCTAACATTGCGAGCCAATAGTCTTTTCGACTGGTTCTTTCTTTAAAAGAAATATAGCCTAACCAAAATTTTTGATAGGATTGTTTGAACTCTTTCAAATTAAACATAATCTCCTCATTTCATTAATAATCGTTTTGCTTGCGCGAGAGCTTCTACTGTTATGTCATCTCCAGCTAACATTTTTGCTACTTCTTCAACTCGCTCTTCCAGTTTCAATTTTCTTACTGTTGAAGTAGTGACATCATCTGTCGACGCCTTTTCAATATAAAATTGTGTATCAGCAATAGCCACCACCTGTGGTAAATGTGAGATAGCTAAAACTTGACCTGCTTGAGCGATTTTATAAATTTTTTGAGCAATAGCTTGGGCTACTCGTCCAGATACACCTGTATCAACCTCATCGAACACAATCGATGTTTTATTTTCACGTCTTGAAAAACTTGATTTAATAGCAAGCATCAAGCGTGAAAGTTCGCCTCCTGAAGCCGTTTTGGCCAAGGGTTTGAACCCCTCACCTGGATTAGTTTGAATATAAAACTCTACTTGTTCGTTACCCTTGCTTGAGAATTTCCCACTCTCAAACTGTACAGAAAAATCAGCTTTTTCCATATACAAATCAGCAAGTTCCTTTTTAATATCTGTCTCTAATTCTTTCGCGATTGCATGACGTGCTGTGTTAAGATGTTCACTTGCAATTAGTAATTCTGCTTGCGCTTCTTTCAGTGCTTCCTCAAGGCTCTCACTATTTTCAGTTCCACCCATCAAATCTGAGAGTTCAAGTTGGATTTTTTCCAAGGTTTTCAACACGTCAGAAAGTTCTGGACCATATTTTTTTCGCAAAGTATTCAAAGTGAGAATTCTCTCTTCGATTTGCAAAAGTTCTGTGGGATTAAACTCTATACCTTCAATTGCTGTTGATAACTTGGTTGAAACTTCCTCAAGCAAGTAATAAGCATCCATCGTTTTATCAGACAAATCTTGGTAATCTTGATCAAATTCTGCAACATTTTCGAGTTCTGCCATGGCTGTACGTATTCCGCTCAGACTTGAAAAATCACCCTCTTCATCGTCTAAAGCCAAATAGGCTGTATTTAAAGCATCTGCTATATTTTTAGCGTTGTTCAGCTTATCACGGCGAATCTGCAATTGCTCATCTTCTTTTAGATCAATCTCAGCTGCTTCAATTTCTTCAACTTGAAACTGCAAGATTTCGATACGTTGGGCAAATTCTTGTTCGTTCTTTTGACGTGTTTCAAGTGCTTGACGAATTTTTTTATAATGCTCAAACTTAACTTGGTATTCTGCCTTAATTTGTTCAAAATTTTCATCACCAAACTCATCAAGAAGTCGAAGATGGTGTTTAGCATTCATCAATTCTTGATTGTCATGTTGCCCGTGAATATCAACCAAAAGCTCGCCGATTTCACGTAAGGTAGTCAGATTTACCATTTGCCCATTCACCCGACAAACAGAGCGCCCATTAGCAAAAATATCACGGCGTAAAATGAGCTCAGTACTTCTTTCAAGGCCCAAGTTTTCTAACTTTTGATCCAACTCTGCATTTTTCCCTGCAAAAAATAGACCTTCAATTTCGGCCTTATCTTTACCTGTACGGACAAAATCACTGGAACTCCGTCCACCGAGTAAAAGTCCCATAGCATCAATAATGATTGACTTACCAGCGCCTGTCTCCCCAGTCAAAATGGTCATCCCACTTTCAAAAGAAAGATGAATCTCTTCGATAATCGCAAAGTTCTTGATAGAAATTTCTTGTAGCATACTTTTTCCTTTTACAAACTTAATTCGTCATAAACGGTATTTGCTTGCCGTCTTGTTTCACAAATAATCAAAATACTATCATCGTCCGTCATAATAGAAAAAATCTTCTTATTGTAACGATTGATGAGGCTTTTTTTAATCACACTGGTCGTCCCTGGTTTAGCAGTGATTGAAATCATATTATCATGCATCTTCAATTCTAAGATGGCCTCATTGGCTAACTCATTATGCAGCAGGTCCTTTTGTTCTTCATCATGTTGTTGGGGCAATGCGTAACGATAACCCCCACGACTTCCAGGAATTTTAATTAGGGCAAGTGACTTAATGTCACGAGAGACTGTGGCTTGTGTCACATCAATATCATTAGCCAAAAGCTCTTGGACAAGCTCATCTTGTGTTTGTACTTCTTTAGTTGTGATGAGTCTTGAAATAAAATCAAGGCGTTCTTCTCTTCTCATACTAATGTTTCCTTTTCTGTTTGGAGTACAGCTTCAATATCAACAAGAGGCGCCACTGTAGCTGTCTCTTCTTTTTTTAAGTGTACTAGAAATTCAACATTTCCTGCGCCACCTTTAATTGGTGAAAAGGTGAGATTTTTGACTGAAAATCCAGTACTCAAAGCTTTTTGAATCACTTTGTCAATCGTTTGCTTATGAACCTTTGGATCTTTAATAATACCATTTTTCCCCACTTGCTCACGACCAGCTTCAAACTGTGGCTTGATCAAGGCAGCCACATCACCATCTTGAGCTAAAATATCAAACAAAGGCGGTAAAATCAAGTCAAGTGAGATAAAGCTCACATCAATCGAAGTAAACTCAGGTTGTCCTTGCGTAAAATCATCTAAGACAGCCTTCCGGAAGTTAAACTGTTCCATAACAACCACACGCTCGTCTTTACGAAGTTTCCATGCCAGTTGGTTGGTTCCGACATCGAGAGCATAGACACGTTTGGCGCCATTTTGTAGCATAACATCTGTAAAACCACCAGTTGAAGCTCCAATATCCAAGCAAGTTTTATTTTCCACAGAAAGTCCAAACTCTAAAAGAGCTTTTTCTAATTTCAAGCCACCGCGACTCACATATTTAAGTTTTTCACCTTTGAGTCTTAGTTCTGTTGCTTCTTCTATCTTTTGTCCTGGTTTGTCAAAGCGTTCCCCTGACTTGGCATCTACTACTAAGCCAGCCATAACTCCCCGTTTTGCTTGTTCTCGCGTTTCGAACAAGCCTTGATTTGCTGCTAAAACATCTACTCTTTCTTTCATTTTATTTCTAAACTTTCTATAATTTCGACAATTTCAGCACTTGAAGTTATTTGTGCCAAATCACTTTTCACAGCCGTTAATAATTCTTCTAAAGCTTCTTGAGCTCCTTTTAATCCGAGTAAGGCCACATAGGTTGACTTTTCTTCTGCTTGGTCCTTTCCAGGCGTTTTTCCTATTTCTTCAAATGTTCCCGTAACATCAATAATATCGTCACGTATTTGGAAAGCTAAGCCTAGATTTTGACCAATTTCTCTTAGTTTTGCGATTACTGCTTCAGACTGTTCAGCAATAATTCCAGCAGCAACAAAAGGAAAGGTTAACATTCTCCCTGTTTTCAAATGATGAATTTTCTTTACTTGCTCTAAAGATAATGTTTTTCCTTCGCCATCCATATCTAAAATTTGTCCAGCAACCATGCCCAAAGCACCGCTTGCAAAAGAAAGTTCTTTGACTAAGGCAACAACCATTGCAGCTGGTAAAGAAGCAGTAGCCAATAGATAGTAGGGGTCTAAAAAGAGCGCATCTCCCGCCAATATCGCTGTTGCTTCATCAAACTTTTTATGATTGGTGAGCTGACCTCGGCGGTAATCATCATTATCCATAGCGGGTAGATCATCATGAATCAAGCTGCCCGCATGAATCATCTCAACAGTTGTCGCCACTTGATAATGTGCTGTTTCAAGTGTAACTCCTAGTGATTCTAACATCTTCAGAAACAAAAGTGGACGAATTCTTTTACCTCCTGCAGCAAGTGAGTAAGTCACAGCATCTGCAAGATGTTGAGGAACATCAGCTTTTTTATAAAATTTTATCAGCTCTTGATTGAGCCTATTCATATCGGTAATCATTAGTTATATTATCCCATTTCACAGAAATAATGTCCAATAGAAAATAGAGTACCTCACTCTTACATAATTTCTCAATACGAAAAAAACGTTCTTTAAAATAAGGAACGTTTACGTGCACTTCAGAATTATAGACCGAGTTTGCCTTTTAAGCCATCTACGAGCCCTTGAGCTTGTTCTTTCATATTTTCTGGAGTATATTTATCCACTTGCTCATCAATAACTTCTTCTGCTTTTTGCTTCATATCCTCTGGCACGTTTGAAGCCAAATCTTTTGCTTTATCTACAAGGTTATTTAAATCCATAATTTCTCCTTTTTTATAGTGTTATTATAACACAAGTGCTGACATACAAATCAATGATTCGTACTGAAGCGAGTTTTATTCAAACATGACCAAAATTCAGTGCCACAAGTCTTTATTGACAATCATTTTGTCCAGAACACCATGTTTTCAGAACATTTTTCGTTAACACTTCAATGTTTTTTAGCGTTACTTCTTTTTCCATTGCTTTTGCTAAAGGAAGCACCTTTCTCTGAATGCTATAACTTGCCAGTAAAACCTTATTCATCTCTCCTAAATCCTCCGATAAACTGCCACAAAAAGCGATTGTAGGGACATGATATTTCGCTCCCAGCTTTGCCATTCCAAACGGAACTTTGCCCTTGGCTGTTTGGAAATCCATCTGCCCTTCGCCTGTAATAATCAAATCTGCCGTTTTGATTGCTTCTTCAATCTTTAAAAGCTCAGCTATTTTATTAAATCCAGGCTCAAGTGTACCCCCTAGTAGGATAAGAGCACCACCTAAACCACCAGCTGCACCTGTCCCTGGAATCTTTTGTAAATCAATCTTTCTCTCTTTTTTTATCTTTTGGACAAAAGCTTGTGCAGCTCTATCCTGTTGTTCCAGAATTTCTGCTGTCCCACCTTTTTGCTTTCCAAAAACTTTGGCATATCCTTCAGCGCCAGCATAAACATTAGTAACATCTGCTAAGCCTGTAATTTTTATCTCCGAAAAATCTTCAGCTTCTAAAGCTTCCAAAAGGCCCAACCCACCATCAGAGGTGCCACTCCCTCCCAGGCTTAGAATAATCTCAGTCGCTCCTCTTTTTTTAGCATCAAGAAATAAGGCACCAAGTCCGAAAGTTGTGGCTTCTTTGATTGTCTTTTCATTTGGTTTTATTTTATCGATACCGACCACCTCAGCTGCCTCAATCACAGCCAGACGCTCATCGATGAGTAAATAGGAGGCTTGCATGGGACGTTGCATTAAATCAACCGTTTTAACATTAATAAGTTTTCCCTCTAAACCAGATTGAAGAGCGGACACACTCCCTTCGCCCCCATCAGCAATTTCAAACGTCGCAACCTTGATTTTGGGAAATGTAGATAAAATCGCAGTTTTTACTGCCTGATTCAACTCAGCACTCGTGGCTGATCCCTTGAAAGAATCTATCGCTACTACTACTTTCATATTTTTTTCCTCACTTTTACTTGCTAGTGTTATTATAGCACCAAACCTTTGTGTAAAAAATTAATTCAGGAAGCCATAACAAAAAAAGATTGCCTAAGCAATCTTTTTATTCTCCTAAAAATTCACTCTCAGATCCGTCTTTTCCGACGATTTTTACCAGTGTTTTTTCGGCTTCATTTAATGTTGTTTTGAGTTTTTCAGAAAGGAGCATTCCTTTTTGAAATTCAGAGATGGCATCTTCTAAAGCCACATCTCCGCTTTCTAGTTTTTTTACGATTGTTTCGAGTTCTGCTAAATTTTCTTCAAATTTTGCTTCTTTTTTTATTGCCATATGTATCCTTTACTTTATTTCTGCATGAACGGTGCCATCACTCAAATCGATATTCACTGTCTCACCAGCTCGAACATCGTGAACACTCTTTATAATTTTACCATCATTCGCAGTTACCACTGAAAAACCACGCGCCTTGATTTTACTAATATCCATCAACAGAAGCGCCTGTACCAAGTTATCAACTTGATTTTTCTTTTGTTCATAGCTTTTTGCAAAAGCAGGTACTAGTTTTCCTGATATTAGTTCATAACGGTGTTTCTCACGACTCAGCTTAGTTTCAGTTAGATTTTGTAAACGGCTCGTGAGGTGATCGATTTTCTGAATATGGCCATCATAGAGACGTTCTGGCTGACGAAAAACAACCGAATTTGATAACTTTTCCACCCGTTCTCTTTGGACCTTGATGAGGTGTGTTACACGATTTCTCATACGAAGTTCTTGGTCATTTGACCAAGCAAGCAAATCTAGTTTTGTATTAGGAGTTGCAAGTTCAGCTGCGGCTGTTGGTGTAGCTGCTCTGCGATCTGCAACAAAATCCGCCAAGGTCGTATCCGTCTCGTGACCAACCGAAGAAATAACGGGAATACGAGACTCAAAGATAGCACGAACGACAATCTCTTCATTAAAACACCAAAGGTCTTCGATCGATCCTCCTCCACGTCCAACGATAAGAATATCGATATCAGATCGATTATTCACTGCTTCAATATTTGCGGCGATTTCTTCCGCAGCGCCAGCGCCTTGAACTTTTGTCGGATAGAGTAATATCTGACTCATCGGAAAGCGGCGATTTACGGTAGTAATAATGTCTCGAATAACAGCTCCAGAAGGACTAGTAATTACTGCAATTTTTTTGGAAAAAAGCGGCAACTCTTGCTTCCATTGTGGATTAAATAATCCCTCCGCTGTTAGCTTTTTCTTCAACTGTTCAAACTTAACTGCCAAAGCGCCGATACCATCAGGTACAATATTTTCAATATTAATAGAATAAGAACCTGATGGAGCATAAAGACTGATACGCCCTGTTACAAGCACCTTCATTCCATCTTCAAGTTTAAAATCGAGCTTTTTAAATTGACCTGCCCACATCGTTGCTTGTATGACAGACTTTTCGTCTTTAATTGCAAAATATTGATGATTAGGTCGTTGGCGAAAGTTAGAAATTTCTCCGGTCAAATAAACGCGTTCCAAATATGGATCGCGGTCAAACTTTGCTTTTAAGTATTTTGTTAGAGTTGATACGGTTAAATACTCTGTCATGCCTTAATCTTTCTAAATCCACTGCTTATCTACATGTACTGACTTGTAAATAAATCTGGACGAAATTTTCTTTTTTATTTTACAGAGGCTTCTGCTGCACGTACAGTCTGTTCCATCAACATAGTGATTGTCATCGGACCCACGCCTCCAGGTACTGGCGTGATTAATCCAGCAATTTCTTTCACCTGTTCAAAGTCAACATCTCCATGAAGTTTTCCATTCTCATCACGGTTCATACCGACATCAATAACTGTTGCCCCTTCTTTTACATCTTCTGCTTTGATAAAACGGTCTTGGCCAATGGCTACGACTAAAATATCAGCAGAACGTGTAAGTTCAGAAAGATTTTCTGTACGTGAATGTGCAATAGTAACAGTAGCATTAGCCATCATCATCAGTTGTGCCATCGGTTTTCCAACGATATTAGAGCGTCCCACAACAACAGCTTTTTTTCCTGCAAGTTCAACATTATAAGCACGGAACATTTCCATGATTCCTGCTGGTGTTGAAGGAATCATTAATGGCGCTCCGCTCCACAATTTACCCATGTTTATTGGATGAAAGCCATCTACATCTTTTTCAGGAGAAATCGCGAGTAAGACTTTTTCTTCTGATATATGTGAAGGCAGCGGCAACTGCACAAGAATTCCGTGCCAAGAGTGATCCTCGTTAAAGCTTTCAATAAGCTCTAACAGCTCCGCTTCAGACGTTGTTTCAGGAAGCCGAATCACTTCTGACTTAAATCCAAGCTTTGCAGCTACACGCTCTTTATTTCGCACATAAACTTGACTGGCTGGATTTTCTCCAATCAAAATGACAGCGAGTCCTGGCTGAATGCCTTGTTCTTTCAGTTTGATAACTCTATTTTTGAGTTCTTCTTGCATCTTTTCAGCAAGGGCTTTTCCATCAATTATTTTCATACTATTTATTATATCAGACTCCATAAATATGTGCCAATAGGTGTTTCGTGATTCGAAAAAATTTTTCGGGAACGTTCGTTTTCAGCTAAAGTACCAGAATCTGGCTATTATTTTTTGATAATTTTGATATTAGGATGATTTTTGATAATCCTTTTTAAGTTATAATACTTAAACTTGGTCGGTTTATTGCTAAGCCATTCCAATATTTTTTGACGATTAGTTGAGGGTTTATCAGCAACAAAAATATGCTGGAACCTCAATTCTTTCAAGTTAGGATTTTGATTGTCCGAAGAATCAACAAGCGGCATGAAATCCTTTTTAGCTGATAGTGTAAAGCTAAATGTGGAAACAACATCGGCTAGAAAAATAAGCACTAGTATAAATACAAGTGTATCGCCTGTTACTGTTAGTAATCCCCTCAAAAAATCTTGGATGACTGGATTAATAAGCTTGATCAATACCAAACCACCTATACCCCAAAATAAAGAAATAGGAAGAGCTACCCTTCCTTGAAAATTTAAGGGAAGATTTGAATAATCCCATAACTTCATGTTAAATAACTTTTCCAATATCCAGCTGCCGATATATTCAATAAGCGTAACAATTAAGACGATAAATAAATAGAGTAGAAAAAGATGATGGGAATTTTGAATATCTCTTGTTAAAAGAAGAATCGTAGCGATACTGCAGCCATAGACTGGGCAATACGGACCCAAGAGTACACCGCAGAAAACAAAACGTTTATATTTAACTAAACAATAGACTGTCTCCCAAAGCCAGCCAATGACCGAATAGATTATAAAGGTCATAAAAAGATTCATTATCATCCTCCATTACATAAACTTTTCAAAATAATAATCAAATTGTCAGCTAAACCTCTGATTTAGTGATAGAATAAAAGTATAAATCAACCCGGAGTCCATAGTACATTTACCATGGACTCCTTTTTTGTTTAAATTTATCTGTTTTTATTATAGCAGTTTTATTATTTGAGTTAAATCTCTCCTCTAACTTTTATCTTACTATCCCTTTCATGATGGCTGATAAAAATCAGCTTCGATGCTTATCTCTTTGCTGCTCATTTCATATCTCGCAAGTCTAGAACTTGACCTTAGGTAGCAAATGTGAAATAATGATAATATAATAAAGAAGGACTAAAGTATCACTCGCCGGAGCGATGCTTATCAGAGTCATGCCAACTAACCTTAGGCCTTGTGGTTAGTTGACATGACTCTTTTTATTTATCACTTGCTAGCTCTTTTCTGGTCCTTTAACGCTAGCTCAATAATCTTTTCGAAAGAGGTGTAATATGTCGTGGATTTTTTTATTTCTAGCGGGAATCTTTGAAGTTGTTTGGGCTTCAACAATGAAGTTAAGTCAAGGTTTTTCTATCATCAAGTATGATATTTTAACGATTATCGGAATGCTTGTTAGTTTTGGATTTTTGACCTTAGCTATGAAGAAACTTCCTTTAGGAATTGCTTATCCCATCTGGACAGGAATTGGAGCTGTCGGGGCTATCTTAGTGGGTGCCCTTATCTTTAAGGACAAGGTCCCTTCACTGACTTGGGTCTTTGTTCTGATGCTTGTTGTTGGACTAATCGGGATAAAAGTTACAAGTGGTCATTGATTTGTCTCGGCTTTCTAGAGGAAAACAAAAAACCTAGCTTTAAATTAGGCTTTTTTGTTTGCTCTTTTCCATACTGAAAAATATTTCCCATAGAGCGCTGTCGCCAAATAGAAGATGATGGTGAGAAGCATCGGCAATGCACTAGCAGAGTAGCCTTGTGCAAATGCTGTAGCCCATAATACAATGGTTACAATATTAGAAAGTAACCATAAAGAGTAACTGTCACCATACCCTTTGAAAACGAGTAATGAAGCTGTTGCGCCAATAATCAGCGTAATAGAATCCCATAAAGGGTTCGTATCCCCCAAATGTGCATAAACTTGCATCATTGGCCACCAAGCGATTAGCATTAAAGCTATTGCAATAAACCAACCTTTGACCGTCATAAACTTCACACCGTTTTCAATACGATGTCCCCAGGTTTTCCAAGTCAGGATTAAAGGAATATCAATAAAGGCGATAAAGACGATTTGATCTAAAACAGAAGCATAATGTCCTGCAGTCCAATTAATATAAATAAAGCCGAAAGCGCTAATTAATCCGAGTAAACCATTAATCGGCCGCCCAATCATCATATAGACCGTACAAGCCGAGCCTACAAGAGTCGCAAAAAGTGTAATCACAGACAATAAAGTTATTGGCGCCGTAAGAAAAAAAGCAAGCTGTACGCCTATGATAAAAGCCAGCATTACGCTGCCAGCTGTATTGATAGATTTGAGTTCATGTTTCAACCAAATAATATAGTTTTTCATTGTTTCCTCTTTTTAATTTGATTATTAAATTATAACACGGACGGGAATGAAAAAACGAATTTCTTTTACGAAATACACAAAAAAAATGAAACAATTTCTGTTCCATTTTTCTCTTATGCTTGTTCTTCTAGTGCTCGTTCTATGTCTAACTGACGAATATTATGGGTCGCCTCAAGCATTTCGACACGACGTACTGAACGTGGTAAAAACTTCCTAATGTCATCTTCATTGTAGCCCACTTGCAACCTTTTATCATCAAGGATCAAAGGGCGACGCAATAATGTACGATTTTCCTCGATTATCTTAACCAGCTCATGAAGGGAAAGGCGTTCAAAATCCAAAGATAAGCGTTTGTAAGCACGACTTCTTGTGGAAATAATCTCCTCTGTTCCATTTTCCGTTAAAGAGAAAATCTTAAGAAAGTCTTCGGGATCTATTTTGTCAGTTATCAAGTTGATTTCTTCGAATTCTAGTTCGTGATTCGTTAGCCATTCTTTGGCTTTTTTGCAAGAACTGCAAGCCATGACAGTATATACTTTAATCATATCCCTTCCCTCACTTTTCTTAATTTTATCTCATATGTATTTAATATAATTATATCATTTTTAAAGTCATTGTCAAATTACTCAACTTAGGACTTATTTTTAAATGAAAATGTAATGAAAAAAAGCCGCACAAAAGCAGCTTTTATTCTTCATAGACACGGTAAATTCTATCTGATAAAAGACAGATAACTTCGTAGCCAATCGTATGACGCCAGTTGGCAATATCTTGAACAGTAATCTCTTTATCACCATTTTTTCCAATCAGTGTGACCTGTGTACCCATCTCATAGTTTTTCGGCAAACGTATCGTCATCTGGTCCATCGAAATCCGACCAATAATTTCACAGTATTGCCCATCTACAATGACCTTAAAGCCTTGCATATCACGAGTCCAACCATCCGCATAGCCAATAGACACAGTCCCTACATAAGTATCTTCTTCTGCACGGAAAGTTGCCCCATAACCCACAGTGTCTCCCTTGTGGATCTTTTTAACATGCGTCAACTCAGAATGCAAGCTCAAAGCAGGTTCCAACTCATAAGGGAGAGCAAGTTCATCACCACTTGGGTTTAAACCATACATTGCTAAACCAATACGTTCAATATCTTGCACTTCTTGATTTTGCCACAAGCCAGCCGCTGAATTTGTCGAATGGACATATTTTGGACGACGACTCAATTGACTAACTAAGGCATCAAATTTTGCCTTTTGTTCTTTAAACTGTGTCGTATCTTCTTCATCAGCAGTGGCATAGTGTGTAAAAATACCTCGCACACTAATATTATATTGGTCTGCTAGCTCGATAATTTGATTAGCTTCCTCGGCTGTTGTCACACCGATTCGGCCCATACCTGTATCGACAGCGATATGGATACGCAAACGTGAAAAGTGTTTATTTTTATTTGAATCAATGACTTGTTGGAGCCACTTTAAACTTGGTGCTGTTAAAGTAATATGCTGACTGGCTGCAATTTCTGCATGGTCAGGTACAATACCAGACAGTACAAGTATTGGTTTAATAATCAACTGTTGACGCAACTCGATGGCTTCATCAAAGTTGGACACACAAAAACCATCCACAAGACCATCAATATGCTGCGCAACAGCAACTGCTCCGTGACCGTAAGCATTAGCTTTTACAACAGCCCAAAGTTCTGGTTTATCACCGATATGTTCGCGCATTTTTTTGACATTATTTTCAATTGCGGATAATTTAATAATCGCTGGTGTATGGCGATGTGGTGCTGCTTTCATATTATTTACCTTCTTTTTATACTCAATCTTTGCTTTCAAGAACAACCATAGCAACTGCTTCTAGATTGCTATGTGAAATACTCAAATGCGCTTGGCCAGCAAAGGGATGTTCTAGAAAATATGGTTTCCCTTTTTCATTTTTAGAAATTTCTATATGATGAAAGGAAAGCTGGCTGTCAAAACCTGTTCCTAAGGCTTTTGAAAAGGCTTCTTTTGCCGCCCAACGTCCCGCTAAAAATTCAGCTTGACGTTTTTTTGAAGTAAAACTTGAAAAATGAGCAAACTCATTTATTGTCAAAACGCGCTGTGCAAATTTATCATTGCGTTCCAATGCTTGGACAATGCGCGATATCTCGACATTATCTGTTCCTATACCGTAGATCATTTTTCTATTATACCAAATTTTCAGATACTTTATTTAAAATCATTCTTCTTATTCTAAGCTTAAAGAATTAAAAATAGGCTGAGCTTACACTCAACCTATTTTTTTTATTCTGCAATGATGACTTGCTCACCAGAAGCCACTTCTTCAGGAGCTTCGATATAGATGTGCTTAAATTCATCAGAATTTGTAACAACAACTAAAGTTACTGGTGACAAGTTAGCATCTTCAATCATCTTTAAGTCTGCTTCTAAAAGCAAGTCGCCTTTAGTAACCTTGCTTCCGTCCGTTACTTTAGTGATGAAGGGTTTACCCTCTAATGACACTGTATCTAATCCCACATGAATAAGTATTTCTACACCGGAGTCACTAAGTAACCCAATTGCATGTTTTGTAGGGAAAACTGTCGTCACTGTACCATCAAATGGTGCAAAAACTTTCCCATCACGAGGCTGAATACCAAAACCTTGCCCAAGCATCCCTTTAGAAAAAACTTCATCTTCTACTTTCGCTAAAGGAATAATTTTCCCTGACATCGGTGAAGCAACTGTTTTATCAAGATTTGCAACAATAGATGGTACTACTGTTTCTTCATCTCCATAGTTGTCTGCTTTATCTTTTTCAGATTGAGGAATGCCGAAGAAGTAGGTAGCAACAAAACCACCAACGTAACCACCAATTAAACCAAATACGTAAATCAACCAGCGGTTATCTGCAATTAAAGGTATTAAAGCAATCCCACTTGGACCAATAGCAATGGCACCGACATGACCGAGTGACCCGATAATAGCACCGCCAATACCTCCACCAATACAAGCTGTAATAAATGGACGCCCCATCGGAAGTGTAACACCATAAATAAGAGGTTCACCAATGCCTAAGAAACCTACAGGTAAAGCACCTTTAACAATTTCGGCAAATTCTTTATTTTTACGTAAACGTACCCAGAGTGCCAAAGCCGCACCGACTTGACCAGCTCCGGCCATGGCAAGAATTGGAAGCAAGGTAGTTGAACCCGTTTTGTCAATCATTTCAATATGAATCGGTGTAAGAATTTGATGCAAGCCAAACATAACCATTGGCAGGAAGAGAGCACCTAAGAGGAAGCCAGCAAATCCACCACCAACATTAAGTACAGCGTTAATCCCGCCTACTAAAGATGTCGAAATTGTTCCCGCAACAGGCATGATGAAGAAAATCGTCAAAAGTCCGATAGCAAGGAGAGAAAGTGTAGGCGTCACGATAATGTCAATCGAATCTGGAATAACTTTCCGTAAATTCTTTTCCACTAGAGATAAAAGCCATACAGCAAAGATTACGCCAATAATCCCGCCTTGTTGTGCAGATAATGGCTGCCCTGTAAAGATATTGTTAATTGGTGCTTCTGGTGTAATCCCAGTTAACATAGTCACAGCACCAATAACACCCCCAAGTGAAGGTGTTGCCCCAAACTCGGTCGCTGCATTAATCCCCACATAGATTACCAAATAAGCGAAGATACCCTTTTGAATCACACCTAAGACAGCAACAATCTGTGCAAAAGTCGCACCATCAATCGTGCCAGCGGTGATTAAGTTTGCAAGGATAGAAGCAATACCACCAATAAGTCCGGCACCTACAAAGGCAGGAATCAACGGTGTAAAAATACGTGAAATCGAGTTCAGTACTTCTTTTATCTTTGAAGGTTTATTGTATTTTTCCTTGGCTGCCTTTTTGGTTTGAGCTGCCCGATCTTCAAGGCTGAGTCCTGCTGAGTATGGAAACGGTTCGCCAAGCTTAACACCCACAGTATCAACCATTTTTTGGGCTACCTTGTTTACTGTCCCTGGTCCAACGATAACTTGTAGAGTTTCACCTTCAACAACTCCCATAACACCATCAATAGCTTTAAGTTTTTCAAGATCTACTTTTGTTTCGTCAATCATTGAAAGTCGAACGCGCGTCATACAATGAACTAAACTTTGAACGTTTTCTGGTCCACCAATTTCTTCGTAAATTTGCCGTGCAATACGTGTTACTTTATCTTCTGCCATCTTCATCTCCTAATTTTTATTTATTAGCTCAATGTATTTTTAATGAATCCTTTTGCCTGTACGAGTTTTTCCTGCGCCTCATCTTTTGCACTATTGGTTAAAATCATGACAATCGCCAGCTTAACATCTTCTCCCGCTTGGATAAAGGTTTTTTCTGCTGTTTCATAATCACAATCTGTTGCCTCCATAATGATACGTTTGCTGCGCTCCACTAATTTCTCATTTGTTGGACGCACATCAACCATTAAGTTGTTGTATACTTTTCCAATACCAATCATCGCTATTGTCGAAATCATATTCAAAATTAATTTTTGTGCTGTACCTGATTTGAGGCGGGTTGATCCTGTCAAAAATTCAGCGCCACAGTCTACTTCAATAGGAAATTCAGCATGTTGGCTAATTTCGGCATTCATATTACATGCTAGAGAACCTGTATGTGCACCAATACTCTTCGCATAATCAAGCGCACCAATCACATAAGGGGTACGTCCACTTGCGGCAATTCCAATCACCATGTCATTTTTGGTTAGCTGAAGGTCAATCAAGTCTTGTTTTCCAAGCTCAAGGTCATCCTCTGCGCCTTCCACAGCAAGAGTCATTGCTTTTTCTCCACCTGCAATAAGTCCCACAACCATGCTTGCTTCAACACCAAAAGTAGGCACACACTCTGCAGCATCAAGCACACCTAGACGTCCACTCGTCCCTGCACCGAGATAAATAAGTCGCCCCCCATGATTGAAACTTTCAATCGTTTTTTCAATAACTGGTTCAATCATCGGAAGTGCTTTTTCTACAGCTTCTGCAACTTTTTTATCCTCCTTATTCATCTTTTCTAGAGCAGTTGAGACCGACATTTCGTCCAATCCAAAAGTTTCTTCATTACGTCGTTCTGTTGTCAAATTTTCTAAATTCATTTTCTTTCCTTTTCTTTTAATTCAAACTTTTGCTTCGAGTAAATTACATCGAGTAAATCTCTGTCTTTTTCGATAACATACGCTACAACGTTAATATTAGGGTGAGCTGGTAGTGATTTTTTACACACTTGTGTTTCACCCATGTAGCGTCCATAAAGTTCATTATCCAGTGTTACCGCCCCTTTGTTGCGCTTTTCTGTATGTTCTTTTTGAATTTGTTCAACCTTCTTAAAGCGGGCATTTGCACTTCTTATCAAGTCAGGAGATTGATCATTTCTATTGTCATGTTCTCCTAAAACTGACGTAAAATAAGCTGAATCATGGTTTTCTACATGTAAAACTATTTTATCCCACTGCATATAATTTTCAAACTGATCAATCGTTGTTGCTGCTAAATCTCCATCGCCAATATAAACTTCATCCGTCTCATACTTTAATAAATCAAGAGCCGCAGCCAGCGGATGTCTATCCCGATGCTTTTCGAGTGTCGGAAGTCCAAGTCTTAAAGGTAAACGTTTCTGAGCATCGCCAGCAACAAAACCAACTCGCTTAAGACCATATTTTTGCAACCATTGATTCTGCTTGAGCAAATATTCCGTATCCAGCCCAGTTTCAGGGCGAGGATAATAGTTGTGCCAAGCTTCTAAATTAGAGAAGTTAGCTCCTAATCTTCTTAGTTCCTCTATCTCATCTTCTACCAACGTGCTGGCATTTAAACTAATCTTCATTTTATGGCTGGCTTTGGCAATCTGTTTATTGTCAATATGATAATCCATCCGTAAACCTGCGACACCATGGTGAGTAAGTTCTTCTAAATGATCAAATGAGTAACCTGCACGTTCTAGAGCTTCACCTGAAATATCTACCATCAGCTCCAATTGGTTTGCTTTAGCACAAGCTCCTAATTTTTCTAAGCGCATTTTATACGCTTGAGCATCATCTTCAGGAATATGCATTGAAGTAAATATCCCCTTGAATCCTGCTTGTTTCATACTTTTTATATAATGAATATCTTTTGTAGAAAGATCTTCATTCATAAAAATTGAAAAGCCAAACATAAACACCTCTCTATCTCTGAAACTTTATTTCTTTTGTTAACGCATTCATTTTAACATATCCAAAACTTTATTTCAACAATTTACTTAAATTTTTCCACATTATTTTTAAATAAAAAAGATAAATCCTGTAAAACCGTTGTTTAACTGAATTTATCTTGAATCGTTTTTTAAATAATGGAATGAAATTTCATGTAAAAAATAATAAAAAAATCCCCGATAAGGGGGATTTTAATTTTCTCATATTATTTAGCCAATTCGTAAATTGCTTCAGCATAGATAACTGCTGATTTGAAGAGAGCATCCAATGGTTTGTATTCATTTGCTTGGTGCATTGTATCTTCTTCACCTTCAAACATTGCGCCATAAGCAACACCACGTTTAAGGAGACGACCAAATGTACCACCACCGATTACTGTTTCGTAACCTTTAAGGCCAGTGTGTTTTTCATAAACACTGATCAATGTAGAAACAAGTTCATCTTCCATTGGTACGTAGTGAGGTTCCATCACGTGATCGTTCATAGTCACTTCTTTTACGCCTTCAAGAGCTTCAAGAACTGCTTTGATTTTGTGTTGGTCAGTACCTTGTGGGAAACGGAAGTTCAATGCAATTGTACCTTCACCGTTTTCGTCAAAGTTCCAAACACCAGCGTTCATTGAAGTTGCACCCATAAGGTCATCATTGTAGGCTGTACCTAATTTTTCACCTTCATGGTCATCAATCAATGTTTCAGCAGCAAGTTTGATGTATGCAGCTGCACCTGCTTCAAAGTCAAATTGGTTAAGGAATTTAGCAAGGTAAGTTGCACCGTTAATACCTTTAAATGGCATTGCACCGTGTGCAGATTTACCATAGACCGTTACTGTTGCTTTACCGTCAGATTCTTCAAGGTCAAAGCGTAAGTTTTTGTCTGCATTTTCAGCAACAAATGCTTCCAATTTTGCTTGGAGGTCTGTCGCACCTGAGATTACTGCAGTTGCAGATTCAGGGACCATATTTTCAGCCAAACCAGCTTTGAAAGAGTGGAGTACTACAGCACCAGCATTTTTTCCGTCAAAGTGAAGGTACTCTGTAACGTTACCTTTTTCACCATTGATGATTGGGAACTCAGCATCTGGAGAGAATCCGAAATCTGGCAATGGCAATTCACAGTGTTCAAAGTAGTAATCCATATCTTTCCAACCTGTTTCTTCGTTTGTACCAACGATGAAGCGGATTTTTTTAGATAATGGCACACCAAGGTCTTTCAAGATTTTCAAACCATAGTAACAAGCCATAGTTGGGCCTTTATCGTCTGAAGCTCCACGTGCGTAAAGGTTTCCATTACGGATTTCAGGCTCAAATGGGTTTGAATCCCAACCAGAACCGGCAGGTACAACATCCAAGTGACCGAAGATGCCTAAAACTTCATCACCTTCTCCGTATTCAAAGTGACCAACATAGTTATCATAGTTTTTAGTTTGGTAGCCATCACGTTCAGCCAATTCCAAAAATTTGTCAAGGGCTTTACGAGGTCCAGGGCCAAATGGGTTTTCTTTGTCCGCATTGTCCATGTCCATTGCTGAATCGATACGAAGAAGTTCAAACAAATCTTCGAGCATTGCGTCTTTGCGCTTTTCTACTTCTGCAGTAAAATCAATAGTTGTCATGATTGCCTCCATTATTTTGACTTCTTGATAATATATTCACAAAAAGTCGGTTTTCTAAACTCCTATAATTATACCAAAAAAGTAAAACGTTTGCATTTATAAAGTGAAAACTAGTCTTTAAAAAACTTAAACATTTTGACTTGTGGTGTAGGCAGAGCGACTTTTGAAAGGTCCGTCAATTTTACCCAAAGTTGATTTTCATCCAGTTTTTCTTCTTGAACAATAAAATTTTCCTCAGGGATACATTCAATAATTTGAACAAACCACTTCAAGTGAGAAAAAACATGTGTGATTTCTCCAACTTTTGTCATGCGTGAGATGCTATCTGGCACATTTGTTGGCGGCGCTAACCTATCATTATTGAATTCTTCTTTAGATATCTCCTGCATAGGGAAAGTCCACATATTAGCAAGTAAACCTGTGCTAGGACGTCTTTGTAGATAGTATTCGCCTTGCGAATTTTTTAATGCATAAGCATTGTAGTAAATATGCTGCTGCTTAATCTTTTTACTTTTGACAGGATACTTCAGTTGCGTACCTTTAGGTCTGGCTTGGCAATACGCAGCTAAGGGGCAAATCTCACACTTGGCAATTTTGGGCGTACAAACCATGGAACCTATGTCCATGAGTGCTTGGTTAAAATCTCCGGGATTTTCTTCCGAGATTAGCTCTCTCAGCTTTTCATCAAATATTTTCCGCGAAGCAGCCTTAGAAATATCTGATTCAATCTCAAATAATCGACTGGTCACGCGCATCAAATTTCCATCAATGGCCGGTTCAGGTAAGCCAAAAGAAATCGAAGCAATAGCCGCTGCTGTGTAAGGACCAATCCCCTGCAAACTTTGAATGTCTTTTAGCTGTTTAGGAAATTGCCCATCAAATTCTGTCATGACTTGCTGAGCTGCAATTTTTAAATTACGAGCGCGCGAGTAATAACCCAACCCTTCCCAAAGTTTCAGCAGCTCATCATCATCTGCGGCTGCCAAATCCTCAATCTGAGGATACTTCTCCATGAAGCGCAGATAATAGGGCATTACTGTTTCAACCTGTGTTTGTTGAGACATGATTTCAGAAATCCAAACAGAATAAGCCTCTGTATTTTTACGCCACGGCAAAGGCTTTTTGTGAATATTGTACCATCCTAATAAATCCTGCTGGAACTTTTCTATTTCGGTTTTATTCATAAGCTCTATTATTAAATTTATATAAAACAAAGTCAAATAGTAAGCTCTTAAAGAGGACTTTATCTGGGGAACAAAAAAACCTGTCCTAAACAGGCTTGCTAATTAAATATTATTCAATGCTTTTTGGGGCACATCTTTTCTTTGAACTTCTTCCCATTTAGTCACACCATTCTTATTATTATAAGTAACTTTCAAATAAGCATCATGCTTGAGATTATGAATTGAAGTAAATTCTAGATCCTTTTCTTTGCCAGAATCTGCATAACCTTTTTGTTTATAGTTAAATCCCTGCCAAGTTCCACCATCAGTAGTTTTGCTCGAAATTTTATCCCCATCTGTGTGTATCTGAACATAATATTCTTGACCGCCATATTCGTAATTATACCAAGTATAGCCGCCACCAATAATCAACAATGCTCCAGCAATAAGAGTCACCAATATTTTTTTCATTTATTTATACCTCAATTTTTATTTTCAAAACTATTTTACTCCTAATTTAAAGCAAATTTCTTACACTTTTGTAATAAAAAAATCCCTCGTTGAGAGAATTTTTTCTGAAAGAATTAATAATTTTCTTTTCCCAAAACTTCCTTTACCCTTTCAGCGACCTCATAAGGTACACCTGCTTCAGCGACTTGAGCAACATCAGCCTCAGAAATGGCTTTAAGTGACTTGAAGGTCGTCATTAATTTTTGCTTACGTTTTGGTCCAAGACCTGTAATACCATCCAGTTTTGAAGAAAAGGTATTTTTCCCACGTACTTGCCGATGGAAAGTAATCGCAAATCGGTGAACTTCATCTTGAATGCGTTGAAGGAGAAAGAATTCTTGCGATTGTCGACTCAATGGCACAACTTCCAAAGGATCACCAAAAAGTAACTCACTGGTTTGGTGTTTATCATTTTTAGCCATACCTGCAACAGGAATATCTAACCCTATCTCTTGCAGAATGGCCTTGGCTGCATTGACTTGACCTGCACCACCATCCATTGCAATCAAGTCAGGTAAAGCAGTCCCTTCACGCATGGCTCGACTATAACGTCTTGTAATCACTTCACGCATTGATGCGTAATCATCGGCACCTTCGACAGTTTTGATCTTATATTTCCGATAATCTTTCTTTGAGGGCTTGCCATTAATAAAGACAACCATTGCCGAGACAGGTGAGGTCCCCATTATGTTAGAGTTATCGAACGATTCGATTCTAACTGGTGTAGGAATGTTGAGAATTTTACCGAGATTTTCGATAGCACCTTGAGTTTTAATCAGGTCTTTTTCAAGGAGGTCAAATTTTAATTGTAATTGTGTGCGTGCATTCTTAGTCGCCATTGCTACAAGTTGCTTCTTCTCCCCACGACTTGGTTTGAGAACTTTTGTTTGAGTTACCGCTTCAACAGCCTCTACATCAATTCCTGAGGGTACTAAAATTTCTTTAGGTACCATGTGTTCAGCTTCTTGATAAAACTGTCCGATATAAGTTAAGAAATCATCTTCTGCATCATTGTAATAAGGGAACATATTGACATCACGTTGAATCATTTTACCTTGTCGTACAAAGAAAACCTGCACACACATCCAACCTTTATCTACATAGTAACCAAAAACATCACGATCTTTTAAATCGTGGTTCATGACACGTTGTTTTGTTCTCAAAGTACCGATAGAATTAATCACATCACGGTATTCTGCAGCTTGCTCGAATTCCATTTTTTCCGAAGCTGCAAACATTCTTGCTTTAAGTTCATTGATGATTTTTTTATCATCACCCGTTAAAAAATGCTTCACTTCCTGAGCCATATCTTTATAAACTTGAGGGTCTACATGATTAACGACTGGACAAAGACACTGATGGATATGATAGTAGAAACAAACTTTCTTTTCATGCAAACCACATTTTCTAAAAGGAAAGATGCGGTCTAAGAGGCGCTTAACTTCATTGGCTGCTTTAACATCGGGATAAGGTCCAAAATACATTGCCCCATCTTTTTTGACACGACGTGTAATCATCAAACGTGGATATTTTTCATTTGTAATCATGAGAAAAGGATAATATTTATCATCCTTAAGCATGATATTATATTTGGGCTTGTAACGTTGAATTAAGTTAATTTCAAGAACCAAAGACTCAATGTTTGATTCAACAACAATCCATTCTAAATCTTCTATCTCACTGACTAAAAGCTCAGTTTTTGTATTGTGGGAGCCATGAAAATAGGAGCGTACGCGGTTTTTCAGATTTTTCGCCTTCCCTACATAGATAACTGTCCCATTTTTATCTTTATGTAAGTAGCATCCTGGACTATCCGGTAAGAGCTCCAGCTTTGCTTTAATCGTGTTATTCATGGTCTTATTATAGCATATTCTGGAGGGGCTAATCATGAATTGGAACTATCTGTCGTGAAGGGAATTGTTTCTTTTTATGATTGCGGCATTGTGCAATGTTTTATAAACCTTCCTACTTAAACAAAAAAAGACAAGTTTTACCTTGTCTTTTTTATTAACTTATTTTCTCTCGATGACTGCTTTAATTTGAGATTAACGACTAAAACAATACTGACAATGACCAGTAAAAACCATGAAGACATTTTCCCAAATCCTACGAGATGCCAGGTTTCTGCTTGATTAGGATACCGGTAAGCATTAAAAAATGAAGCAATATTTTCAGCTATGTAGATAAAGAAGCCAATCAGAGCAAAAGAGAAGAGTGCCTTCATTTTATATCTTTTTCTTCCATTAATACAAAAAGTGAACTGAGTGCGCCAAAAGATTAAGACAATAGCCAGAATAATAAAATACCGTAAATCATGGAAGAAATAATTGGTAAAAAAGTTCAGATACAAAACTGTGGATAAGCCAAAACTAAGCCCTAATGGCGGCCAATATTCCACATTTAGCTGCAACTTTTTCCACGATTGAACAACATAACTCCCGACACTGGCATACATAAACCCCGAGTAAAAAGGGACATTCCAAATTTTTAAGTAAGCCGGCTCAGGGTAGGTCCAACTGTGGCTGATATTGACTTTAAAAATCTCTAAAATTAACCCTAAGATATGAAACAAGCAAATAATTTTTAACTCTTCAAGTGTTTCAAATTTTAATTTAACCATCAAAACTTGAAACACAAGTAAAATCACAAAGATTAAATCATAACGTGGGATATTGGGAAAAGTCAATCCACGTGTTATTGCTAAGGTAGCAAAAACGGCAAGTGGAAAGAGACAACAAGCGGCTTGGATTTTTGCAAAGTTGAAAAGCAAGATCACACCGTTTTTTAAACCATTCATGTCCTTATTTTAGCATATTTTCATCTGATAAAAGCAAGCGCAAAAAAACTCCCATCTTGGGAGTTTCGTCTTATTTTAAGAGTCTTAAAACATTCAATATAGCGATGAGTGTTACTCCAACATCTGCGATAACTGCTTCCCACATCGTGGCAATACCAAAGACCGCAAGGATCAGGAAAACGGCTTTTACACCAAGAGCTAAAACGATATTTTGGACCACAAGTCGTTTAGTTTTCTTGGCGATTTTAACAGACTTCGCGATACTTGATGGTTTATCTGTCATTAAAACCACGTCAGCTGTTTCAATCGCAGCATCAGAGCCTAATCCCCCCATCGCAAAACCGATATCAGCACGCGCAATAACTGGTGCATCGTTAATTCCATCACCAACAAAAGCGGTAAGACCATCACCTTTTGCAATTACTTGCTCTAACAAAGCAACTTTATCCTCCGGTAAAAGATTGGCATGATAATCCGTGATGTTCAGTTTCCCAGCAACCTGAGCGGCAACTTTTTCACTATCGCCTGTCAGCATCGTTTGGGAAATGTGAAGCTGGTTCAAAGCCGCAATTGCTTCTTCAGCATCTTCTTTAAGGACATCCGCTACAAGGATAACGCCTTGATATATACCATTTTTAGCAACATAAATCAAAGAACCTAAGGCGTTGCTTTCGGTAAAGTTAACGTTGTACATTTTCATCAGTTTTGCATTTCCGACAAGAATCTCATCACTCTCATAGAATGTACGTGTACCATGACCTGAAATTTCTTCCGACTCTGTTACATTTACTGTATCTAAGTTTTGGTTTTCTTTAAGCGCAAGTCCCAAGGGATGGGTGGAGTTAAGTTCACCGATAGCTCCCAGATAGAGTAAATCTTCTCGTGCAACATCTTCTGCTGGAAAAACTTGAGTAACTTTAAAGTTCCCTTGTGTCAACGTACCTGTTTTATCAAAGAGCACATGTTTTATCTTGGTCATAGCTTCAAGGTGATTACCCCCTTTAACTAAAATACCGTTTTTGGATGCGGTGCCAATCCCAGCAAAGAATCCAAGGGGAATGGAAACTACCATCGCACAAGGACACGAAATAATTAAAAACGTAAAGGCGCGTGTTAACCAGTCTGACCAATCTTGCTGGAAGAAAAGTGGGGGTACTAGAGCGATTATCGCTGCTGCAAATACCACAACTGGAGTATAGTAACGTGCAAATTTTGAAATGAATTGTTCAGTCGGTGCTTTATTTTCTTGAGCATTCTCAACGAGATTTAAAATTTTAGATACTGATGATTCCCCAAACGTTTTTTCAACTTTGATCTCCAGCAGACTATTAATATTCAAAAAACCTGAAAGAACTTCTTCTCCCTTGCTCACCTCACGTGGCAGTGATTCACCAGTCAAAGCTGCTGTATTAACGCTTGATTTTCCCGATAATACAAGACCATCAAGTGGTACTTTTTCTCCAGGCTTCACTTGTATAACTTCACCGATATTGACTTCTTCTGGAGACATATCAATAAGTTTTCCTTGTCGCTTAACAGTCGCAACTTCTGGTCGAAGGTCCATCAAAGCGGTGATTGACTTTTTACTGTTCCCAATCGCACGATCTTGGAAATATTCTCCGACTTGATAAAAAAGCATAACAGCAACTGCTTCAGCATATTCTCCTAAAGCAAATGCCCCGACAGTCGCAATACTCATGAGGAAGAATTCGTTAAAAATATCTCCTTTAAGCAATTGTTTGATTGCTTTGAGCAAAACACTGTGCCCAATCAACAAATAGGTTAAAATGAAAAGTGGGGTTTTAAACTGTGGTGTAAAGTCTAAAAAACTTAAGGCGGCCAATAATAAAGCGGTGATGATAATAATCAACAGCTCATATTTACCCTCTTCTTCACCTTCATCTAAACTCGTATTTAGATGTATTGTTGTGTTGCAACAGGCAGGGTCTGAATCGTCAGAACTCCCTGTGACTTCTGAGCTACTTGAGCCCTCACTCTCTTCAGCAGTAGTAAGAGCTGCTTTGGCTTTGTGATTGAGGCAATTACATGTACCTTTTACACAGCGTGCATCATGTGTTGCCTTGTTTTGAGTAGATTTAAACATATGAAACTCCTTTTATTTTATATATGTATCACAATGGATATCTTCTGTTGGGGACCAGTGCATTGACTCAACTGTAGCATCAATGACTTCTAGTAAATGGTTAAGCTCAGGGGTTGTCAAGGAATAATAAATATATTTTCCTTCTTTGCGACTTGTGATTAACCCACAATCACGCAAACATGATAAATGTTGCGAGAGATTAGATTGTCCTGATTTAGTTTTATTAAGTAGTTCTGTGACTGTCATTTCCTTTTCACGTAATGCTTCAAGGACATTAAGCCTTGTCGTATTAGACAAGGCATGAATCACTTTTTGACGTTTTTCGGTTAAATTCATTATTCATCTCTTTATATTAGTTTGTAATAATATGTTATCAAACTTACTCATATTAGTCAATACTGAATTGTTTAAATCTATTCAAATCTAAATTTTTTGTACAAAAAAATCCTAAACGAAAGTGTTAGGATCTTATTATTTTTACAAACCAAGACGTTCAAAGATGACATCTACACGTGACAAATGATAATTATAATCAAAAGCTGCATCAATATCTTCATCTGTCAGTTTTTCACGGATTTTTTCATTGCTTTCTACCAGTAGGCGGAACATGATTTGTTCATCCCAAGCTTTTGCTGTCAATGGTTGAACCAAATCGTAAGCTTCTTCACGTGTCATTCCTTTTTCAATAAGCATAAGCATAACATGTTGACTATAGATCAATCCAAAAGTTGCATCCATATTACGCTTCATATTTTCTGGGAATACAGTCAGATTTTTAACAATATTACCAAAACGGTTTAACATATAGTTGATTAATTCAGTTGTATCTGGGGTAATGATACGCTCTGCCGAGCTGTGTGAAATGTCACGTTCATGCCACAAAACAACATCTTCCATGGCTGTCACAACATGTCCACGAATAACACGCGCCAAGCCAGTCATATTTTCAGAACCAATTGGATTACGTTTGTGTGGCATTGCTGAGCTACCTTTTTGACCTTTAGCGAAGAACTCTTCTACTTCACGTTGTTCTGATTTTTGAAGACCACGAATCTCTGTCGCCATACGCTCAATCGAAGTCGCAATCAGTGCCAGTGTACTAAAGTATTCTGCATGTAAATCACGGGGTAATACTTGTGTCGAAATCTCTTGTGGACGAATTCCAAGTTTGCCACATACATATTCTTCAACAAAAGGCGGGATATTGGCAAATGTACCTACAGCACCAGAAATTTTACCCGCTTCAACCCCTTTAGCTGCATGTTCGAAACGCTCGATATTACGCTTCATTTCAGAATACCAAGTTGCTAATTTAAGGCCAAAAGTTGTTGGTTCTGCATGGACACCGTGCGTACGTCCCATACATACAGTGTACTTGTGCTCACGCGCTTTATCAGCAATAATTTCCAAAAAGTTAGCCAAATCACGGCGGATAATATCATTAGCCTGCTTGTAGAGATAGCCATAAGCTGTATCTACAACATCGGTTGAAGTAAGTCCATAGTGTACCCACTTACTTTCCTCGCCAAGTGTTTCAGAAACAGCACGCGTAAAGGCAACCACATCGTGGCGCGTTTCTTTTTCAATCTCCAAGATACGATCAACATCAAAACTTGCTTTTTCACGAATTTTTTTTACATCTTCTGCTGGAATTTCTCCGAGTTCAGCCCAAGCTTCATCCGCAAGAATTTCGACTTCAAGCCACGCCTTATACTTGTTTTCATCCGACCAGATTGCCGCCATTTCTGGGCGACTGTAACGATTGATAACCATAGTTCCTCCAAATTTCTAACTTACTATAAATTATACCATTTTGGAGAAATTTTTTCGGGAATTTCTCTAATATTCTCAATTTATTGACGGAATATGTGGAAAAGACGAATGTTAAGCTTCTAAGGCATCAAGAACATCCAGCATCTGAGGTAATGTCAATTGCCCGGGAGCACTTCCTTCTTCCTTATCGAGTGCCACAAAAGTCCATACAGATCCGGTCAAACCTCCGGCAACGCGGGAAATTTTACCCAGTTCTCCCATTGCAATACCGATAAATTTTGGTCCATATTCCATCGTAAAATCACGTGTAATCTGTAGCAAATCCAAAACATCACACTCGCGTTGTGCCATAATCGCCACTTTTACAAAGCCTGTTTCTTCTCTTTGCATTTTCATCATTCGAGCAGTTAAATCTGTAGGTGACTCGAAAAAGTTATGATAAGACAAGACAATTTTTTCTTTAAATTCAAGTAGCTGTGGTAAGGCTTTTCGATAGGAAAAATATTCAATATCAATATAATCTGGGTCAAATTTGGCTACTTTTTTTAAAAGAGTGACATAATCTTTTTTAGAAATGGAGATATTGCCGCCTTCATTGGCTGTGCGTACAGTAAAAAGAAGGGAAAAATCTTTAAATTTCTCAAAGATAAAAGGCGCAGCCTGAAGAATACTTTCTATATCTCCCAAAAAATCCGCCCGCCATTCAATAATGTCAGCCTTTCTGTACTTTTCTACGTTTAATTCCTGTACTTCCGCCACTGTTGTCGGAAGAACGGGTACTACAATTTTCGTTTTCCTCATATTTTAAGTTTAGCACACATTTGCATGCGTACCAAACATAATCCTGAACGTCACTGAAGATATTTTTTCAATTGAAATAAATAAAAAATCCCTGAAAAACAGGAATCTATATCTCAATTGCGGGAGCAGGATTTGAACCTACGACCTTCGGGTTATGAGCCCGACGAGCTACCTAGCTGCTCCATCCCGCGCTAATAAAAATGGAAGAAATTTGAACTATCCCAAAGTCACGCTATAACTGAGTGGACGAGATCTTCCATTATGGATGTATCCAAATGGTACACCTATTGTAACACACTTTTAGCTAAAGTCCTAATCTTGCACTTTAAAATAAAAAAAGCACTCCCAAGAGTGCCTTATCATTATGCTTTAGTAATGTTTGATGCTTGAGGGCCACGTTGACCTTGTTCAATATCAAATGTAACTTTTTCGCCTTCTTCAAGTTTACGGAAGCCATCGCTTTGAATTTGAGTGAAGTGTGCAAACACATCAGTACCATCTTCAGCAGTGATGAAACCAAAACCTTTAGAGTCGTTAAACCATTTTACAGTTCCTTTTGTCATAGTATATATTTTCCTTTCGTCATATTTGTAAATCATTATGTGAAAGAAAACATTAAAAATATATAACTTAGACTAAATTTACCTCTTAATAGTATCATGCTTTGTCCAGAAAGTCAAATCGCTTCTCCTCTTCATGGTTAAAACCAAGCTATAACTTACTCTTAGAGACCAAAACAAAAGATACATCACTGTATCTTTTGTTTTTTATTTTGTCGAACCACGATTAATGATTTGATGAGCGAGGATCAATTGGTTTTCCTCAACTTCTTCCTTGTGCATAAGTTTTGTCAACAAACGCATTGAAACTGCTCCCAAGTCATAAAGCGGTTGATTGACAGAAGTCAAACCTGGGTAAGTGTATGCTGTAATCGGGCTGTTTGAACCTGCGATAATTTCGAAATCTTCAGGTACTTTGATACCTTTTGAGAGCAAAGCATTGAGTAAGCCAACTGCTACAGTATCATAAGACACGATGGCAGCATTAATTTTCTTGGCAAGCATTTGTTCTGCTAAAGCTTGTCCATTTTCAAAAGTGTAATTACCTTCAAACACAAGTGACTCGTCAAAATCAATGCCTGCTTCATTCAAAGCTTCTTGATAGCCAACCATACGTTCTGTATTTTCAACTTCTTCTAAAGAACCTGATACGAAAGCAATACGTTTATTGTTTTTTGCCAGTTCAGCAGTTGTTTGGTGTGCTGCAAGATGATAATCGATATTCACAGATGACATTTGTTTGTCAACATCAATCATTCCAGCAAGAACAATCGGTGTACGTGTTGATTTAAGCTGTTTACGAACTTTTTCTGTCATGAAGCTGCCCATATAAACAATACCATCAACTTGCTTAGAAAAGAGACTTTCAATAACTTTAAGTTCTTTTTCTTCATCACCATCACTATTTGCGAGAATGACATTATACTTGTACATTGAAGCAATATCATCAATGCCTCGAGCGATTTCAGCAAAATATGGCGACGTGATTGTTGGGAGAACAACCCCAACTGTCGTTGTACGTTTGCTTGCCAATCCACGTGCAACCGCATTTGGACGGTAGTCCAATTCTTCAATTGCATCAAGGACTTTTTGACGTGTTTTCTCTTTGACGTTGGCGTTACCATTGACTACACGACTTACGGTAGCCATTGACACGCCCGCAACTCGAGCAACGTCATAAATTGTTGTTGTTGATTCTTCCATTCTTTTTAAACCTCAATTATAATAATCTTTGTCTGTTTTTTATATCTTTTAATATTTATGAAAAGTTTTTCCAAATTTAATTATATCACTTTTTGAAAACCGTTTCAATAATTTTTGGTAGTATATTGTAGATATTGTCGCACATGATTTTTTTCAGAATTTAGCGTACAATAGAGATAATAATTATAGAAAGGTGGATACTATGAGCAAACTCGAACGTATCTCTAATTTTCTGAACGAAAATGAAGTCGACATGACTTTCATCACCAATCCTACGACCTTGAATTATTTAACAGGTCTTGCCATTGACCCGCATGAACGTATTGCTGGTTTGATGGTTTTCCCGGATAAAGCGCCATCTCTCTTCACTCCAGCTTTGGAGGTAGAAAAAGCCAAAGCAAACACTACTGGCTTTGATATTTTTGGCTATGAAGATTCACAAAATCCGTGGGCTGTTGTAAAAGAACATTTGGGATCAAAAAATATCCAAAAAATTGCAGTCGAATTTTCTGACATCCCTCTGTCAAAAACTGAAGGGCTCAAATCTCAATTTTCTGGTGTTGAATTTGTCAACTTGACACCATTGGTAGAACGTATGCGTTTGATCAAATCTGCCGATGAAATCGAAAAAATGAAAATTTCTGGGGATTACGCAGATAAATGTTTCGAAATTGGTTTTGAATATGCAAATTCAGATCGTACAGAAACAGATGTTGTTGCAAAAATCGAATACGAAATGAAGCGTATGGGCGTACCTCAAATGAGTTTTGAAACAATCGTACTCTCAGGCGCTCGTGCAGCTAATCCTCACGGTATGCCAGAAGATGTCAAAATTCAAGATAATAAACTCTTGCTCTTTGACCTCGGTGTGATGAAAAATGGCTACGCTTCTGATGCTACACGTACTATCTCAATCGGTAAACCTTCTGATTTTGATGCCGATATCCACAAAATCGTACTTGAAGCACAAATGGCTGCTATGGACTTCGTAAAACCTGGTGTATCTGCACTTGAAATTGATAAAGTAGCCCGCGATGTGATTACTAAAGCTGGTTATGGCGAATACTTTGTCCACCGCCTTGGACACGGTATCGGTATGGATGTCCATGAATTCCCATCTATTGGTGGTTCTGAGGACATCATCATCGAAGAAGGCATGTGCTTCTCTGATGAACCAGGAATTTATATCCCAGGTAAAGTTGGCGTACGTATCGAGGACTGTCTCTATGTCACTGAAACAGGATGTGAGCCTTTAACTAAAACAAATAAAGAATTGATGATTTTCTAAAATCATCAGAAATGAAAAAGCACTGAATCAGTGCTTTTTTTATTAACCAAAGTCTCGTTTTCTTAAAGCAAGTACTTTCGTTTCAATTTGCTGGATGATATCCTTAAAGACTGCATCACTTTGTCCTGTTGGATCTTCTAAGCCCCAGTCTTCCCTATATTGACAAGGAAGATAAGGACAGCCAACGTTACATCCCATCGTAATCACAATATCCACAGGTGGAATATCTTGTAAGAGCTTTGAACTTTGTGTTTTTTCCATGTTTATGTCATAGATTTCTTTCATCAAACGGACAGCATCTTGATTAATTTGTGGCTTTATCTCAGTACCCGCAGAGTAAAACTCAAACTTATCCCCAGCTAATTTTTTCCCCAAAGCTTCTGCAATTTGTGAACGGCAAGAATTATGCACACAGATAAATGCGATTTTGAGCATAGTAACTCTCCTCAACTATTTTTACATATTATACACTATTTTCCCCCGGTACTCGCTCAAACTGTACGGAGCTTATGAAAATTCTTGCTGGTATTTAGCTATTTCGGCATAGCTTTTCGCAAACTCTTGTGTTAAATTTTTGAAGAGAAGGTATAAAGCGCGGTAGTATTTAAAATTTTCTGGCTGAGGCTTATAAACTATTTCCATCGTTCCACTAGCAACATCTTCAATACTATCAATCATCCCCAAAGCTTTTTGAGCCATGATCTGTGCTGCAAAGCATCCCGCCTCATGGTCTTTTTGAACCGTTATTGGTAACTCAAAAATGTCCGCAAGAATTTGCAACCAAAGCTCCGACTGAGAAAAACCTCCCGTAACTTTTATTATTTTAGGGCATGCTGAATTTTCTGTGAGTGTCTCTTCTAACATACGTAAGTTAAAGGAAATGCCCTCAAGAACTGCACGCGCCATGTGGCTTGTTGTATGACGATAGCTAAGTCCAAAAAAAGAAGCCCTAGCTGTTGCATTCCACAATGGTGCTCGTTCTCCACCTAGATAAGGATGAAAGATTAATCCATCCGAACCTGGAGACACACCTCTTGCTAAGTCAGTAATCGCTGCAAAGTCATAAGACTTCTCAAGTACGTTGTCTTTTAACCACCGAAAAACATCGCCTCCAGAATTTACCGCTCCACCATTTACCCAATGGTCTTCATCAAGTGCGTAACTAAAAGTTCTCGCTGCTTCATCTAGCTGAGGTACATCACTTACCATGCGAAGGGCGCCTGAAGTACCTACTGTAATTGCCAATTCACCTTTTTTAATTGCCCCAACACCTAAGTTTGACATAGGACCATCGCCAGCGCCATATACAAAAACGGTATCTGGTGAAAGCCCCATCTTTCGTATCCATTTTTCTGGTAAACCTTTCTCTATTGCATAAGGTGATACGATTTTAGGAAGTTGTGTTTTTGAAATACCTAACAGATTTAAAATATCATCGTCCCAGGTCATTTTCTGATTGTTAAAAAAACCTGTACCTGTAGCAATTGATAGATCCATCGTATTACTTTGGAAAATGCGTTGAAAGATTGCGCCTTTGAGATCCATAAAATGCGCTGCATTTTTGAAAATCTCTTTTCTTTCATTCTTGAGCCATAATAGTTTAGCAAGAGGCGACATCGGATGTAAAGGTGTTCCTGTTTTATGATATATAGCATTTGAAGTATCTTCACTTTTTAAATCGTTACTGTATTTTTCAGCTCTAGTATCTGCCCAAGTTAAGACACGCGTTAAAGGCTGCCATTCCTGATCAAAGGCAATCAAGGCATGCATTTGGGTGCTGAAAGAACATGCTAAAATAGAATCTCCTGTTTTTATTTGGCGTGTTATTTTTTCAACAACACTTATCATCGCAGTAAATATCTCCTCTAAATCTTCTTCTGCCATTCCTTGGGCATCACGATAAAGTGGGTAAGACTGAGAACTTGTGGCGATCTGAATCCCTGATTGATCAAAGAGAACTGCTTTTGTCGCAGTGGTACCTAAATCTATACCTATTAAATAATCCATGTGTTTCCTTTCAAAAAAAGGCAAGTCTCCATTGCCTTTTTATTTTATAAATCATTTCCATTTGATGCAATAACAGACTTATACCAATCAAACGACTTTTTCTTCATCCGTGCAAGCGAGCCTGATCCATCATTTTTTCTATCCACATAAATCATACCATATCTTTTACTCATCTCGCCTGTGGAAGCTGCAACTAAGTCAATGACTCCCCAAACGATATAACCCATCAAGGGGATTCCATCGGAAATACCGTCTGCCATCGCTTTGATATGCTCTTTTAAATACGCAATACGGTAATCATCATTGATTTTTCCATCAACAATCTTATCCGACGCTCCCAATCCATTTTCAACTATAAAAATAGGTTTTTGATAGCGATCATAAATTTGATTCATGGTAATCCTTAACCCAAGTGGATCAACAGCCCACCCCCACTGACTTGTTTTTAGATATGGATTTTTCACCGACTTGACCACATTTCCTACATTAACTTCTAAATCATCAAAACTTGCAACTGAACAACGCGAAGCGTAGTAACTAAAAGAAACGAAGTCCACAGTGTGCTTCAAGATGTCTTCGTCACCAACTTCCATCTTTAACTCGATATTTTTTTCGCGGAAAATCCTCTGTGTGTAAGAAGGATAATACCCTCGAGCTTGAATATCCGTAAAAAATGTATTCATCTGTTCATCTTGCAAGGCTTGCCAGACATCCTCAGGTTTACAGGAATAGGGATAAAAAGCACCTCCAGCAATCATACACCCGATTTGTAAATCCTTATCCAATTTATGTGCAGCTTTCACAGCCAAACTACTTGCAAGGAGCATATGATGGGCAGCCTGATAGATTACTTGCGCTTTATTTTCACCTGTTTGAAAGGCCAATCCTGCTCCTGAAAAGGGGCTATGTAGAATGATATTTATTTCATTAAAAGTAATCCAGTACTTTACATCGTCTCCAAACTCATCAAAACATGTCCGAGCATATCTTTCGAAAAAGCTAATCATTTTACGGTCGCGCCAAGAGCCATATTTTTCAACTAATCCCATCGGAACGTCAAAATGTCCTAAGGTTACCAAAAGTTCCATGTCATACTTTTTACACTCTGCAAACATTTGACGATAGTAGGCTATCCCCTCTTTGTTAGGCTCACTTTCATCACCATTGGGAAAAAGACGAGACCAAGAGATTGATGTGCGGAATATTTTTAATCCCATTTCTGCGAGCAGTGCAATATCTTGTTTATAGCGGTGATAAAAATCAATGCCTTGATGACTGGGGTAAAATTCTGATTCCTCTAAGATTGGATGAGAAATTTCACCTAATTTAACGGGCAAGCGTTTTTCACCTAAAGGCAGCATATCAATATTACTGGCTCCTCTCCCCCCTTCTAACCATGCTCCTTCAGCTTGGTTGGCCGCAATGGCTCCACCCCAAAGAAAATCTTTAGGAAATTTTCCTGCTTCTTTTTTATTTTTCAACGTCTAAAATTACCTCTCCCTCACTGACTTCATCCTTTTCTAAAAGCGTAAAATTCGCATATTCAGCAGAATTTGTCACAACAACTATCGTATCTGTGGCAAGTCCTGCTGCTTCAATCAGTGCTAAATCAACTTCTACTATTGGAGTTCCTTGGTAAATTTTATCGCCCATTTTGATGTTTGAAGTAAAACCTTTGCCTTCTAAAGTTACTGTATCGATACCAATATGGACCAAAACTTCTAATCCTTTATCACTGGTAATTCCAATGGCATGTTTTGTTGGAAAAACAGCTGTAACCGTCCCTGTGATTGGTGAAACAATTTGTCCATTACTTGGTACAACCGCAAAGCCTTTACCCAATACTTCTTTTGAAAAGACCTCATCTGCAACTTCTGAAAGTTTTTTAACTTTTCCAGTTACTGGAGATTTAATACTTACAGTCTGAGCAACTTGATCCAGATGGATTTCTTTTAAGTTTTCTTCTTCCACAGGCAAATCATCAAACCCGATAACCAAGGTTAAGACAAATGACAATACAATGGAGAGAATCATCACGATAGCTACCCAAGCGATGGTCATTGGATTATCACGGTCAATAAATTGAACACTCGTAAACAAACCTGGAGCGGCCATTGAGTGGCTGGCAAGTCCTGCCATTCCAGCTACAGCTCCGGCAACAAAACCTGTAATCACTGAGGCAATCATCGGTCGTTTCAAACGTACAGCTACACCATAAAGTGCGGGCTCAGTAATCCCTGCAATGATAGCTGAAGATGCTGCAGCTAAAGCTGTTTGCCGTAATTCTCTATTTTTTGTTTTCAAAGCAACTGCTAGAGAAACACCGCCTAATGAGAGGTTGGCACCAATTTCTGATGGCATAACCATTCCCTCAACACCTGTATCCGCAATAGTCTGTACAATTGTCGGTGTGAAGACGCGGTGCATTCCTGTCATGACAAGCAACGGCCACAGTGCGCCAACAATGGCTACTGCTAACCACCCTAGTTTATCATGAATAAAGAACACACCATTAGAAATAGCTGTCCCTAACCAAACTCCTGCTGGACCTACTAAAAGTATAGCGATTGGTGCTGCTACAAGTAGGATAAGCATTGGCTTCAAAAAGTTTTTCGTTACCACAGGCGTGATTTTATCAACATAATTTTCAATATATTTAAGGAGCCATGTCATCACGATAGCGGGAATAATAGTATAAGTGTACTTTACAGATGTCATAGGGATCATCGCAAAAGTTACAGTAGTACCCTCAGCAGCCTTTGCCATCCATTCCATAAAGACCGGATGTACCATTAGACCAGCGATAGCCATCGCTAAGTAAGTGTTTGAGCCAAATTTTTTAGAAGCAGAAACAGCGACTAATAGTGGTAAAAAGAAAAATGAAGCATCCCCAATGGTATTCAAGATGTTATAGGTTGAACCATCAATACTTAGAATCCCCGTCATTTCCAAAAGCATCGCGAGCAACTTAATCATTGAACCGCCAATAATAGCTGGTATCAAAGGAGACATAGTTCCAATAATGGCATCAAGGATGTTTGTTCCTATTTTTTTCAAGGTTAATTTTTCTTTCGGTTTACCTGACTCGTTCGCCACAGCACCGCCAGCAACACCTTTTTTTAAGATAGCTGCGTAAGCTGCGGCTACATTGTTGCCAACAATAATTTGGTATTGCCCGCCTTGCTTGACAAGCCCCATTACCCCATTGATGTTTTTTACTTTATCATCATCTGCTTTGCTTTCGTCTTTTAAGATAAAACGTAGTCGTGTCATACAATGTGTTAAATTTTCAACATTTTCGACTCCACCTATTGCTTGCAGAATAGTCTCCGCCATTATATTAAAATCTTGCGCCATTTTCTCTTACTCCTTAGTTTTATTTTCCACAGCATGTCCACCAAAACCATTTCTGAGGGCTGCGACTACTTTTCCACTCATGCTATCTTCCTGTAAGGAACGATTACGCATCATTAAAGACATGGCAATTACAGGTGCAGGAACTTCTAAGTCTAGACTCTCTTCGACTGTCCACTTTCCTTCTCCCGAGGCTTGGACTCGCCCTATAATTTGATCTAATTTTGCATCCTTTGCAAATTGTTCTTCCGCAAGCTCCATAAGCCACGAACGGATAACTGACCCATGATTCCATAATTTGGCTACTGCTTCATAGTCGTATTCAAAGGCAGAAGCTTCTAAAATCTCAAAGCCTTCTGCAATAGCTTGCATCATGCCATACTCAATGCCATTATGAATCATTTTAAGATAATGGCCACTTCCAAGCGGACCTGTATAAAGATAGCCATCTTTTTGGGCCAATTTTTGAAAGAGGGGTTCCAATTTTTCCCAAGATTTTTTGCTATCACCACCAATCATAAAGTTCCCCCCCGAACGTGCACCAGCCATTCCCCCTGAAGTACCAACATCAAAGAAATCAATTTTCTTAGCTTTTAGCTTTTCATTTTGTTGGAGATTATCTTTATAATATGAATTTCCTCCATCAATAAGGATGTCTCCAGCGGATAACTTTTGAGTCAACTCCTCAACGATACTATTTGTTATACTTCCTGCAGGTAACATAAGCCAAACAATCCGTGGCTGTGGTATGACTTCAATGAATTCTTCTAAAGTAGAGCAGCTTATCACTTGCTCAGAATATAGTTCTGCTTTTCTGATTTGTGCTTCGTCGTTGTCTAAGACAGTCACTTTCATACCCTTATCAACTGCATTTTTTACAAGGTTAAGTCCCATTTTACCAAGCCCGATAAGTCCAAAATTCATATTCTCTCCTATTTGATATGGCTATTATAAGAAAAACATTATATTTATCTTCCTTACTTCTTAAATATTATAACACGGAAAAAGTAAACGCTTTCTCCAAAAAACGGAGAATTCTCCACAATCATGTTATAATAATTTTATGGGAATATTTATTGACAATTATCAGAGTACACAGCTCTCCAACACAGAACAATCCATATTGTTAAAGCTGGATAGCCAGCCAGAGCTTTTAGATAATAATCTAACACAACTTGCACTAGAGCTCCATTCTTCAGGAACTTCAATCATACGACTTTGCCAAAAATTAGGATTTTCAGGATTTTCGGAGTTTAAATTTGAAACACAGAAACTGCTCAGTTTGACAAGTAATAAGTACGAGATTTCCTTTTTAGAGGAGCTTACAAACTTTTGCAATTTTTTATCCACAGATATTACCACAGACAAAGTGCGGTTATTTGCGCAAGAAATATCTAAATCGAAAACCATTTATATCGCCGGGGTTGAAGCTTCTAAATCTCTTGCTGCTTACTTCAGCCATAAGTTAAATCAATTTGACTATGCTGCCGTTCATGTTTCGGATGATACCCTCCTAGATTTATTGCCTAATATTCTTAATCGCCATAGTCTGGTTATTTACGTCTCCATATCAGGACAGACGAAACGGCTGACGAATTCTGCGCAAAAAGCCAATCATACTGGTGCCACAGTTCTTTCTCTAACAAATGCTAAAAGTAGTCCCCTAGGGCGTTTAAGCAAAATAAATATCTCTACTAATACTTCGACTGCTAGCTACCACAACTATGATGTTACCCCTCGAACTTTTCAGGTCGCAGTTATTGATTTAATTCTATCCAGAATTGTGCAAAATCTTGAAAAGCAATAGATATAATTTTAGACATAAAAAAACTTCTTTGTTATCCACAAAGAAGTTTTTATTTTATCCAAAGTCGGTAGGTAAACCTTTACCATTTCCGAAGAAATATCCCGTTTTATTATTTATTGTTAATAGGTAACTGCCGTCTGGACGATACAAGTTGAAATAACCTGCAACTTGACCAGCCATGAAACCGGAAGTCATTGTATGAATAGCGACTGGTAAAAGAATAAAATCATTACCTGAGATATAACCACGCTGACGCGCAATATTCAATACTTTATCTCTGATTCCAGGATTCCAAGTGAAAGCTGGATCTTGTGGATTAAGATTAGCTTGGGGTTGAACACGCGCATTGGAATTATCTGGCGTAGCACCTGTCGGATTTTGGGCACCATCAGCCGCTACAGCTGTGGCAGATGAAGCTCCACCTTGTGCTGTATTTTTATCTGTTTGCGGTTGTGTTGGGGCTCCTGTTGTTCCATTTGATGTATCAGTAGAAGCTGATGTTCCTGCAGTTTGATCTGAGGTTTGATTTCCAGGTTGAGTAGCTGCATTATTTTGCGTAGCCGTCGCTGCTTGCTCTTCTTTAGCTTTAGCCTCTGATTGCTGTGTTTTTGCTAAGTTAATTGCTTGAGCCAATACTTTATTCAGTTTCTCATTTTCAGTCTTTGGAACCGCTGGTATACTTACTGCCGCTTTTACTTGAGCTTCCTTATTAAGTTCACCATCTACAATAGCTGATTTATTAAAGAGAGCGTTAACTTTTTCAACTGCTTTTATTTGTGCTTCAAGCGCATTTACCTTTGTTTCTGCGGTATCAAAATCGCTTCCTTTTAAAGTTTTGAGCTTATTTTTCAAAGCTGACAATTGATCAAAATTAGAATTCTTCAGTACTTGATGATCTGAGTCAGTAAAAAATTCATCGTAAGCTTTATTAAAAGCATTTAAGTTAGCTTTGTTTTCCACAGCTGCTTGATTGACTGCTTTTTCATTATTATTATGATTATAGAGTGCATAACCAGCGCCTCCTGCAGCCAAAAGGACCAATGCACAAAGTCCAATAATCAAAGGTTTCTTATTTTTCTTTTTCTCTGATTGCTCTTCTTGCGCAGAAGCTTCCGACTCAACTACGGGTGTAACAGGTAAGGGTGTTGGCACAGTTTCACCGGCAACCGGTGCTTTTTCTAGAGGCACAACAACTTCTTCTTGTGGAAGCTGTGCCTCTTCGATAGGTGCACTTTCTTTTTCCTCATCTTGTACATTTTCTTTTGCTTCTATTGAGTTTTCCAGCTCCTCGTCTACAGTCGAAACTGACTCTTCTGTAGGGCTTGTTTCCGCAACTTCTTCTTTTGAGTCAGGAACTTGATTGGAAAGCTCTGGGAAATCTTGTGCTGTACTTTCTGTTTCTTCCGCTTGTTCAGCTGCACTTTCCTTATCGACAAGTTCTACCGGTACAGGAACAACAGGAGGTACATCATCAGCAATTTTTACTTCATCAAACTCTGACTTATTTTTTTCTTTGAAGTTTGGTTCCTTAGATGGAGTAACTGTTTCTGCTTCTTGAGTGCCAGTTTCTGAATCTTGTGTCTCTGGCGCCTCAGCTAACTTTTCTTCAGCTTCTTCTTTAGCCACAATCACTTCTTCATTAGGATCAACAGTTTCTTCTTGATCCATTTTCTTACGCTCAGTTTGGATATATTTTTCTAAGGCTTGATTTTTAACAGCTTCAATCTCTCCACGATGTTGACGAATGTATTTGTCAAGTACGCTTTCGCTTTCACTATTTTCTTTATCTACCCTTTGCGCTTTTTTTACAATTTCGCCTACAGTGAAATCTGAGACATCGCCCAGTTTTAAGACTTTTTCGCCAGAATTTTTGATATCTTTATCTTTTTCTTCTGTCATTTAGATCTCCATAGCATTTGCTTATTTTTTTATTCTTTTTCCAAAATATTGATACAAGTCTGTACGCAATGTTCCGTTATAGAGCTTACGCTTTTTCGTTGCTTTAGCTCCGTAATGTGTTTCAAAAGCAATATCACTTGTCAGAATATATTTGCTCCAAGTTTCGAGGGGCGCAAAAGTTGCACCCATCTCTTTATAGAGCCCTGCAACTGAATCTTCATCTCCCAAACGTTCTCCGTATGGCGGGTTCGATACAATAACCCCATCAAGGGCATCTGTATGAAAATCTTGCAGACGCATCTGTTTATATTTTATCACATGGTCAAGTCCAGCTGCAAGTGCATTTCCTTTTGCAATTTCAATCATTCGACCATCGATATCGAAGCCTTGAATATCAAGCTCTAAATCTTTACGTATAGCTTGTTTTGCGGCTTGGCGTACTTCTTCAAAAACATCTGGCTTCATCCATGACCATGCTTCACAGGCAAACTTGCGATTAAGACCGGGTGCCATATTAAGTGCCAACATCGCAGCTTCAATCGTAAATGTTCCTGAACCACATGTCGGGTCAACAAACATACGTTTTGGATTTGCCAGCCAGTTTGTCAACATAATAATCGCTGCTGCCATGTTTTCCTTTAATGGAGCATCACCTTTTTCAACACGATAGCCACGTTTGAAGAGTGAATCGCCGGTGGTATCAATCATTACCGTCGCATTATCTTTATGAATCGCAATCTCGATGGAAAAGCCCGCACCATTTTCTGGGATAGGTACGCCCTCTGGACGATGATAGGCTTTTTGCAATTTCTTCACAATAGCTTTTTTAGTAATCCCTTGAACACTTGGCTCATTATGTAAAGTTGATTTCACAGACTTTGCTTTACTTACAGGAAAGGCTGAACCAAAAGGAATATAATCTTCCCAATCAAGCGCATATACATTTTCAAAGAGTTCATCAAAAGTACGTGCCTTAAATTCACCCACAACAATCTTTACACGATCTGCTGTACGAAGCCAAGTATTTGCTTGAGCAATTGTTCTTGTATCTCCTGTAAAAAAAACACGAGAACGATCGTCAATCGTAACATTTTCGACTTCCATATTGCGTAATTCACGAGCCACTAAACTCTCAAGACCTGCTGCAGCAGTCGCTATCAGCTTAAAATTATTTTTCATTTGTTCCTTTGTTTCTTTCTAAAAAAAGCTGGGACTAGCCCAGCGTGTCATACAGTTTTCTATAAGCCATGTTTTGTTCAGGTCTTGCGACCGTCGATAACCATCTGTCTGGGGAAGATAGTCTTCCCCCTCGACCACGCCTTCAATTCGGCTAGTCAAGTGCCCCGACCATAAGTTTGGGTTGCTCGCTTGAGGGGTTTACCACGTTCCAATCTTACCGTTTCCAGCAAGCCTCGTCTCTTTGGCACTTTTACAGAATACTCATGCATATCAAAAGACTTAGCACTTTCTTCAGCCGTTAGGCATGACACTCCTACCTTGGTTTATTGTTTCACCAAGCACAAACACTACGGGCATCGCAGCCCGTGCGAGCATGGACTTTCCTCATGATACCAAAGGTATCACGCAGTTATCCAAAAACTGTTTTTTCTTTTTCATTAAATTATGAAGTCAGCTTTATGCTTCTTCACTTGAAGTACTTCCTGGACCAAAAACAGCTTGTTCCAAACGGTTAATACGTTTAAGAAGCTCAAAGTTACTTGGTTGACCAATTTCTGTTTTTGGTTTATTGATTCGGCTTGAAACCACGCGGCTCATGTTATCCAAACGTTGTGTTTCTTCCAAATTTGCTTGGTTAGGACGACTTGCTTGAGATTCAAGTTCTACGATTTTTTTCTTCAAAAACTCGTTTTCTTCTTGCAAGCGCAATACTTCTGCTTGAAAAGCTTCGTAATCTTGAATGACGTCATCGAGGAGCTCGTCAACTTCTTCTTTATCATAACCACGCATTTTTGTTCCAAAGTCAGCTTCATAGATATCTTTAGGTGTAAATTTAAATGTTGCCATATCGTCCTCTTTTATCATTTCATATCAAAGTTTTATCATCTTTAATCATAGCAGAAATTTTTTAATTTTTCAAGTCAATTATCCACTGGCAAATATCCGGATAAATGGCTTGTTATAAGTCTTTCAAAGCTAACTTAATCAAGGCTAAATCAAACAAATAATTTGCATCTACTCCTGAGCTTTTTATTTTATAATCAAGTTCAATGAGGGACAATGTAGCTTGTGCCAGAAAGTTTTCCTGCATATTACGTACTTGCTGGTTTGCTAACTTGACACGATAGGGGTGAATTTTAAGATAAGAAGTTTGTTTCTGTTCATTCCAACCTTTATTTTGCATCAGTTTTACCTGATAATAAAGCCGGAAGGAATTTGTCAAAATAACCAATATTTTGATTAACTCCTCACCTTGCAAAGTCAAATCATGAACTAAATCACGTGCTTGATTCACATCACCCTTCAAAATCAAGTCGGTCAACAAAAAAATATTATCTTGGAGAGATTTAGGAACAACTTTTTCGACATCCGCCAGAGTAATTGTTCGTTCTCCCACATATGTTTTTAACAAGGAGATGTTTTGTTTGATTACTGGAAAAGAAAAATTTGATTTTTCAAATATCCTTTGGAGAATATTTGCAGAAAGGCCTGTTTCTGCAAAAACTCGACTTAACTCTTGAGGTTTTAGTTCTTGTGCTTCGAGCAGAGTGGCCTGCGTCTTTAGTTTTTTCGTGAGTTTCAGTCGACTGTCTAACTTACCATGTAAAATAAGAATCAGCTGTGTAGTTTCGACTGGATCATTCAAAAAATTTTCAAAACGCACTGTCTGTTTTTCATCAAAAACCGCTTTTTTTACTGTTGTAAGATTTGTGAGATTTTCTAAAATAACCAGCTTTTGCTCAACAAAGAAAGGCAAACTCTCTAGCTCTTCTAAGGCAAGATTTGCATTGGCATTATTCAGGTCAAAATATGCTTGCCCTAAGTCCGTACTGTCAAAATGGACATACTCTAAAAGCCGACTTTTTAGTTCTTGAACAAGATCTTCTTCCTCTCCGTAAAGTACCAATATTTGAGGCAGACCTGCTTTTTTTATTTTTTCTAATTCTTCAAAAGCGCTCATGCTTCGTCAAACTCCTGTCCTTCTAAAAACTCTCCATCTTTTGTAACGAGAACTTTTCGTGGTGTTGTACCTTTGGCTGGGCCGACAATACCTGCTGCCTCCAGTTCATTCATCAGATCGGAAGCGCGGTTGAAACCGACTTTAAGCGCACGTTGCAACTGGGCCGTCGAGGCTTTTTGAGCAGAAATAACCATATTGCGCGCTTCTTCAAACAAGGGATCAGCTGAATTTGATGGTGCTGCTGTGCCACGGCTGCTGTCTTCTTCAGCTTCACCAGGATCAAAGCTTTCATCATAGTCAGCTTGGGATTGATTTTTAATAAAGTTCACGACTGACTCAACATCATAATCTGATAAGAAGGCGCCTTGTAAACGTACAGGATGATTTTCATCAATGGGTTTAAAAAGCATATCCCCCCGTCCTAAAAGTTTCTCTGCACCATTTGTATCAATGATTGTGCGAGAATCCGTCCCGCTGGATACAGCAAAAGCGACACGTGAAGGAACATTTGCCTTAATCAAGCCAGAGATGACATCAACGGATGGACGTTGCGTTGCTAAAATCATATGGATACCAGCTGCACGCGCTTTTTGTCCAAGACGGATAATCGCGTCTTCAACTTCCTTACTAGCTACCATCATCAAGTCAGAGAGCTCATCGACAATAACGACGATTAATGGTAAGGTTTGATATTTTTCATTCGACTGTGCATTGTATTTTTCTATTTTTTCATTATAACCTGCAATATTACGTACCCCTGCTTGACTAAAGAGTTCATAGCGGTTTTCCATTTCATCTACCACCTTTTGTAAGGCACGTGATGCTTTACGAGGGTTCGTTACCACAGGAATAAGAAGATGAGGAATATCGTTATAAACAGAAAGTTCAACCATTTTAGGATCGACCATCAAGAATTTAACCTCACTAGGCAAGGCTTTCATCAGGATAGACGTGATAATACCGTTCACAGCAACCGACTTACCTGAACCTGTAGAACCTGCTACAAGTAAGTGAGGCATACGTGTCATATCAAAGGTGCGAATCGTACCGTCTAAAGCTTTTCCTAAAGGCAACTCAAGCAAACTGTTCGTTTTGGGTTGAGCATTTTCCCAAAGTTCTCGGAAACCAACGGTTGCAACTTCACTGTTAGGAATTTCGATACCGATAAGGGATTTCCCAGGTATTGGTGCCTCAATCCGTACATCCTTTGCTGCCAGAGCTAAAGCTAGATCATCTGATAAGTTGACAACACGCGAAACTTTCACCCCGGTAGCTAATTTAATTTCGTACTTGGTGACGGATGGGCCTACAACAGCAGATTCAACTGATGCCGAAATCTTGAAGGATTCTAATGTTCGCTCTAAGATTTGAATATTTTTGCGGACATTTTCTCGTTCTCCCGCTTGATTTTTTGTTGGAATTTCTTCCAATAAATCAATTGTCGGAAGTTGATAAAACTCGTTGTCAACAGAACGTTCAAAACTGATTGGCTCTTGGTCATCCTCTACTTCCTCTTGCGGTTGTATAGCCCCCATTTCTTTTGTAGGTGATACTGGCGTATCAGGAATAGCTATAGGAATTTCGGAAAAGTCGGAAGTTGTATTTTCTTCAAACATGGGCTCGCTTGGGAGAGGAAGTTCTTCTGCTTCCATCGCCCGTAAGTTTCTTTCAGCTTCTTCTTGAGCTTTGGCTTTTTCTTCTAAGAGTGCTGCTGCACGTTTTGCTTCAGCACGATCTGCCATACGCGTACGTGTTTCGCTTATATTTCTTTTAAGAAAAATACGTAGCCGTGCAATCAAAGCGGGTGCCATAAGATACAATGCGACAAGCCACAGAATTCCCACAATAATATAAACACCTATTACGGAAAAAAGGGCTTTAGCTGGACCAAAAAACAAGTCTCCTAAAAAACCACCGCCAAGAAAATGCGTCACCTGTCCTTTTTTCAGATCAGACATTGCTAAAACTAAAGCATTTTTATTGGGAGACAGGACATCATATCTCGCATGAAAAACAAGAAGAAGTCCAAAGAAAAAGAGAGCTAACCCTGGTAAAAAGCGTTTGTTTTCACGAAAGAAATCCTTTTTGAAAACCGTCATAAACATGACGAATAAAACGATTAATAAGAAAGTGATTGCTAATGATCCTACAGCCAGTCGGGTGACATTATATAAAAAGACACCAAATAAGCCCAAACGTGCTAAAGCAAATAAAATGATAATAAAGCTCCCAAAAAAAGCCGCCATTTTTTTATTAGCCGTCCAAAATTTAGTATTTGACTTTTTAGTCGATGGTTTCTTTGCTGTTGAACGCTTCGCTTTTGGTTTTGATTTACTTTTTGTTGTTCTTTTTGCGGGCATGTTATTTCTCTGTTCTAAAACTTAATATTACTCTTTATTGTAACATTTTACAGGCTTATCTTTCAATACTGGCTTTTAAGACATTAAAAAGCCGAAAGCTTGTGCTTTCGACTTTTATCTTGCTTCATTATTTTACAACCATAACATTACATGGTGCATGGTTAACAACATAACTTGCAGTTGATCCCACAAGTACACGGTCAATAGCACCTTTACCTGTTGAACCCATAACAATCAAGTCAATATCATTTTCCTCAGCAAAATCAACGATTTCTTTTTTAGGAGAACCACTTACTTGAAAAGCTTTGTACTCAACTTTGTCACCAATAAGTTTTCCTGCTTCATCAAGAATTTCTGTTGATTGTTTTTCCGCTTCTTCCAAAACAGCTGGCATGATGTAAGCTGTGCCATAAAGTTGCGCAACATCTTTAGCATGTACTACAAATAAAGATGCTTGGTTTCTTTTAGAAATCTCAATAGCTTCTTGGATAGCTTGATTTGCTTGATCAGATCCATCTACTGCGACTAAAATATTTTTGTAATTTTCTCTCATTGTAAACGCCTCCTTTTTCTTTATTATAAGATATTTTCATATCAAAGTCCAATAAAAAGTTTAAAATTTTTGTTTTTTATCACTTTTTTCTCATTGAACTGGTTTATATCCATGTTATTTAACTTAATAAATTAATCATACCTGAATATCCGAGCTGTTTGGCATAATCTAAGGCTGTTAAATTATTGTTGTCACGTAATTCAGTGTTTGCTTTATATTGCAAGAGGGTCTTCACGATTTCTTGATAGTGTGCTGAACCATCTCTCAATGCCACTGCTTCAATCAATGCTGTATATCCATAATTATTTTGATGATCAATATCCACTTGACCGTCTTCCAGTAACATTTTTACATTTTCTAAATGTCCTTTTTCAGCTGCTGGAATCAAAGCATTTCCTCCAAAGCGGTTATAGACTTTTTGGTTAGGTTTACTGTGTTGCAAAATATATCGCAGGATTTCGGTTTTACCTTGAGCCGCTGCGTAAAGGTAAGGCGAGTCTTGAATGTGATCTTGTAAATTAACATCTGCCCCATTATCTATCAATAGCTGAGCTAGGGCAACATTATTTTCATGAGTCGCGATAAGTAAAGGTGATTCTCCTTGTGCATTTCTCTCATTAATATCTGACTGATTAGCTTTGATACTTTTTTCAATTTCAGATAAGCTCTTCTTTTCTGTTACAGCCTCTAAAACTTTCATCGATTTGACCTCCTCTTTTTTCGAAGTTGCCTTTTCGTTGGTGGATGCTGCCTTTTGTGAAGTCGAAATCGTAGTGCTTTGTTTAGCTTCGCCTTCATGAGAACTTTGATTATCTTGTTTGGAACAACCTACTAAAAGAACAAAGGCTAGTCCAGAGAGAATCAGATATTTCCTCAAAGCAACCACATCCTTTCGTTTCATTCTATGCTATAAGTTCATCTTAACATTTATCGTATATTATTTAAAAAATTCTGACTTATAACTTTTAGAGTGGTTTTGAAATAATCCAGGATAGATAATACTAAAAGAAGATTATTAACCATAAAATAAACTATTGTGATACAATGAACTTATGGAAAATATAAACGCTTACAAGGCTTTAGCCTTTTTTGACCTTGACGGAACTTTACTTAACGGACAGAGTCAGCTAGACCCTGATGTCATCGATGCTATTCACGAAATTCGCCGTAATGGTGTCCTTCCCTTTATTGCCACAGGACGTGGACATTTTGAGCTTGACAATATTATGGCAGCCACTGGCATCACCGGTGCTGTTGCTATGAATGGACAATATATCGTTTTAGATGGCCAAACGATATATAAAGATCCTATTTCAATTGAAAACATCGAAAAATTACACACGTTAGCTATCGAGCAAGACGAAGCACTTGCCTTTTATGGTAAAGAGGGCTATTGGGTAGATCGTCATACGGATTTTGTCCGTCAAGCTTATGCTTATACACATATGCCACTTCCCGAGATTGACCCCGAAGGTTACAAATCAGAAGAAGTCAATATGCTCTTGTTATTGACTGATAAACTGTCACAAGTGGATTATTACAAAGCACAGATGCCCGAACTTAATTTCTTTATGAATGCTCCTACTTCTATCGATATTACAAACATCTCGACCAATAAAGGTACTGGGATTACACATGTGAAGGACGTCCTCAACTTTAAGGGGGAAACCTATGCTTTCGGTGATGGACGAAATGATCTCCATCTTTTAGCTGCTGCAGACCATGGTACAGCTATGGGTAACGCGGTACCTGAACTCAAAGAAATCGCTGATTTTATAAGCAGTAAAAATACAGAAAAAGGTATTGTGAATGCCTTTAAACATTGGAACTTTATTTAGACACCCAAAAAGCAGAGCGTCCTCTAGACACACTGCTTTTTTTATTCTCTTATTTTATCTGGTCAAATCAATCCGCTTGCCCAGTTTATCCATAATAATTGCACCAATAAGCAAACTTGCAAATTCACCCACAGCTAATGTAAACCAGGTCCAGAAGAAAGGCATTCCGAAAAGAAAATGCATTTCCAAAGCGATAGTTACCATACTGATTGAGAAAAATATTGCAAAGTAGAAAAAGGCTTTATTGAGCTGACCATTGAAAAAGTACTGTTTCATATAACGTTCAAAAAGTAGCACTCCTAAAGTCAAGAAGATAAGCGTTGACAGACCACCCACGATAACATCAACCCAAGTAAAGCTGAGGAAATTTGAAATCATACATCCAATAGTCACAGCAATAATATATTTTTTATTAAAGAAAGCTGTAAAGTTGAGCATTTCTGAAATCCTAAATTGCATAGGACCATAAGAAATAGCATTGAGTGGTGGTGTCATCGTAAGGACAACGTAAAGAGCAGCAACAATGGCAATCGTCACCATGTCGTAAACAGTAGATTTTTTCAATTTTTTCTCCTTTAGCGGCTGAATACCGCCTATAATATGCTCAGGCAAAGGTTAAAAGTCCTGAGGATTGCTGATAATTTGCAACTTTTATATTATATCAATTTTCTTGAAAAATGAAAAGACTTCTCTGAGGTATAAAAAAGCTCAGCCTTAAAGACTGAGTTTTTATTTGATTGTCCAGCCGCCATCGATAGGAACCACTGCCCCCGTCAAATAGGAACTTTCTGGACTGGCTAGAAATAGGGTCAAATCTGCAACTTCTTGAGGTTTTGCCCAGCGTTTTGCAGGAGTTTCTTTTGCTACCCATTTTGCCATTTCTCCATTGTTTTCAGTAAAGTCCTTAGCGTTCATCGGTGTATCGATGGCGCCAGGAGCAATACCGGCAACTTGGATACCATGCTGCGCTTCATCTAAGGCAAGTTGCTTTGTAAAACCAACAATAGCATGCTTACTTGCAGTATAGGCAATACCTCCACCACCGGCAACTAGACCAGCAACTGAAGCCATATTGATGATTACACCAGACTTTTGCTTTTTCATTTGAGGCAAAAAGGCAGAGGTCACGAGAAACATACTGTCAAGATTAGTTGCTAGGATTTTTTTCCAAAGTGAAAAGTCCGTATCTTCCATCGTCCGATAGTCATCGAGCTGACCTGCTGTATTGAGCAAGATATCAATTTCACCTACCTGTGCGGCTAATTGTGCTACCTTTTCAGGAGAGGAAACATCACAGACGATAGTCCTAAAATCTGCAGTGAATTCTTGTAAGTCCACGCCAATAACTTCTGCACCTGCTTGTATAAAAGCCTGCGCTTGGGCTTGACCAATTCCGCTGGCTGCTCCTGTTACTAGAACCTTTTTCCCTTTAAATTTTTGATTAGTCATTCACTAAAATCCAGTCTGTCGCCAATACGTCACAAGGTGTAGGCGCCCACATGCTAAAACCTTCACCTTCTCCTGTGACATTAATCAGAAAGTAAGGTGTAACTTGCAGTTTTTCACCATTATCAAGTGTAATACTGTCATATAAGGCAACATAGTTTTCTGCGCCTCCCCAGCCTGTGCGTACTATTTTTTTCCCAGCTTTAAGTTCTGGAAGAATTTCTTCAAATGTCATCTTTAATTCCTTTCTGAAACTGCATCACTCTTCTTATATTAGTAGTGTTTTAATTAGTGTTTTAATTTTAACATTTTGTGCTTTATTTTGTCATTTTTTGTTTCAGCTTGACAAGATGATTTGCTTCAACTAGAATGAAGCTATGAAAAATACAGAAAATAATCAAAAAATTGTTATCATCACCGGTGCATCAAACGGCATGGGTTATGAAGCTGCCAAAACTTTTGCTCAACGCGGTTGGCAGGTTTATGCTGGCGCACGTCGTGTTGAAAAAATCCCCACTGCTGAGGGAATTATCCCACTAAAACTTGATGTTACAGACAGCAAAAGTAACCAAAACTTTATCCAACATATCATTAATCATGCAGGACGAATTGATGTGTTAATCAATAATGCCGGCTACGGTGAGTATGGTCCCGCTGAAGAAATTCCCATGGAAAATGTTCGCAAACAATTTGAGACAAATTTCTTTGGAGCTGTAGAATTGACACAACTGGTCCTTCCCATCATGCGTCAACAACACTTTGGACGAATCGTTAACATTTCAAGTATCGGTGGTGATGTCTACATGCCGCTAGGTGCTTTTTATCATGCGACAAAAGCTGCAATGCAACAATGGTCTGATGTTCTTGATACGGAAGTTAAAGCTTTTGGCATTCGATCAATCGTTGTACAACCAGGCGGTACTGCTTCCAACTGGAGTACCATCGCTATGGAAAATGCCGAAAAAAATCTTCATCCAGATAGCCCTTACCAGCCTTTAGTTCAAACTGTACGCGCAGCACTTAGTGGTAACTTTGGGAGTTCAGCGACTTCTGCGGATTTGGCACAAGTTTTTTATAAAGCAGCAACAGATAAGAAAGCTCAAGCTCGTTATTACAACTCCTTTTTGGACCGTATGATGGTACATACAGCGCGTGCACATCCTAAACTTTATATTAAATTTTTTAATCTCGGATTGAAACAAATGGGTAAGCGTAAAAAATAAAAATAGAGAGCACTTCTTGCTCTCTATTTTTATTACCCGATTAATGATCCGGCAGGTACGTCAGCAGGTGCTTCAAGCACACGCAACTTACCATCAAATTCAGCAGAGAGAATCATCCCTTGACTGACATATTTCTTCATCATTTTACGTGGTTTTAAGTTCGCCACGATTTGTAATTTTTTACCGACAAAGTCTTGTTCGTTAGGATAAAATTCGGCAATTCCTGACAAGATTTGACGTGGTTCTTCATCACCTGCATCTAACTTAAAGCGAAGCAAACGATCTGAACCTTCAACACGGCTGACTTCCAGAACTTCAGCGACTTTCAACTCAATCTTTTCAAAATCATCAAACTTAATTTCTGGTAAAGTAAGATTGAGTTTAACATCCTCTGGCACCCATTCTTTTTCAGGAAGTTTTCCACCAGCCATTTGTAACTTGATGTATTCTACTTCTTCTTCCTTATCCAAACGAGGGAAGACAGGTTCACCTTTTTCTACAACTTTATGCGTAAATTCGTAACCAAAAGCTAAATCTTCTAAAGAGAACTCTTCTTCAGTTAAACCTAATTGACCAAAAATCTTCTTGCTTGTTGCACGCATGAAAGGTTGCAAGAGTGCCGCAACAATACGAAGATTTTCTGCTAAATGATAAAGCACATTGTTAAGTTTATCTTTGTCATCTTCAGATTTCGCAAGGACCCAAGGCGCTGTTTCATCGATATATTTGTTTGTACGTGAGATAAGAACCCAAACTTCATTTAAAGCAACATTGAATTCAAACTTATCCATAGCTGTGTGGAATTTTTCCAAAGTTTCAGCAAGGACTGTTTCCAAGGCAGCATCAAATTCTGTTGTTGCGTCATTCTTAACCAAAACACCACCATTATATTTGTTGACCATAGCAACTGTACGATTGAGTAAGTTTCCAAGATCATTTGCCAAATCATAGTTGATACGGTCAATAAAGTCTTCTGGTGAAAAGACACCATCAGAACCAAAAGGTAATGCGCGCATGAGATAATAACGCACTGGGTCTAAACCATAGCGATTCACCAACATATCAGGATAAACGACATTTCCTTTAGATTTTGACATTTTACCGTCTTTCATCACCAACCATCCATGACCAAAGACTTGTTTTGGTGGTTGCATACCTAAAGCATGAAGCATGATTGGCCAGTAAATAGTGTGGAAACGTACGATTTCTTTTCCGACCATATTCACACCGGGCCAGAATTTATCCAGTTTGCTGGTATCATCTGAACCATAACCTAAAGCAGTTACATAGTTAAGCAAGGCATCAAGCCAAACATAAACCACGTGTTTCGGATTGGATTTTACAGGAATCCCCCAAGTGAAGGTCGTACGACTCACAGCCAAGTCTTCCAAGCCCGGTTTAATGAAATTGTTGATCATCTCATTTTTGCGAATCTCAGGTTGGATAAAATCTGGATGTGATTCATAATAACTTAAGAGCCAGTCCGCATACTTGCTCATACGGAAGAAATATGACTCTTCTTCGACCCATTCTACTTCGTGCCCTGATGGTGCTTTACCACCAATGACTTTACCATCTGCATCATGGTAAACTTCTTCCAACTGTGTCTCCGTAAAGAACTCTTCATCAGAAACAGAATACCAACCCGCATATTTATCCAAGTAGATATCGTCTTGTGCTAGAAGTTGTTCAAATGCCTTTTGAACGGCTTCTTCATGATATTTATCTGTAGTACGGATAAATTTGTCATAAGAAATATCCAGCATTTTCCACAGTTCTTTAACATCTTCCGCCATTGGGTCCAAATATTCTTTAGGTGTCATTCCCAACTCTTCAGCCTTACGTTGAATTTTCATGCCGTGTTCATCAAGGCCTGTTAAATAAAACGTATCAAAGCCCATCAAACGTTTGTAACGTGCGAGAACATCACAAGCAATCGTTGTGTAGCTTGAACCGAGATGTAATTTCCCTGAGGGATAATAAATCGGCGTTGTGATATAAAAGTTTTTGTTTTCAGTCATTTTTTTCTCCTAATTCGTGCCCTAATGAAAGCCACTTGATTAGTATTTTTCCAATTGTAGATTGAAAAAAGCCTTGTTTCTATTATAGCATATCCTTTTCAAGTAAATCTTATTCTAAATAAGTTTTACTGATTTTTCGCTAAAATAAATTTACTCTCAGTTTCCCGTGTTATTTGCCAACCGATAAGGTATGTTATAATTAACCTAATAAAGACAAAAGGATTTTATTATGACTTACAAATTTATCTCATGGAATATTGATTCGTTAAACGCAGCATTGACCGGTACGAGTGATCGTGCAGCTCTATCAATGGCTGTGGTTGACCAACTTGCCACATCTGAAGCCGATGTTATCGCTATTCAAGAAACAAAGCTCAATGGTGACCTCAAAAAAACAAACAAAGTATTTGATGTTTTAGCCAGCCATTTCCCAGAATATGAAATTGTTCACCGTATCAGTACACCACCTGCACGTAAAGGTTACTCGGGAACGATGTTTCTTTATAAGAAAAGTTTGCCTGAACCAATCATCACCATGCCTGAGATTGGAGCGCCAGAGCCCATGGATAGCGAAGGTCGTATCATCACCTTAGAATTCCCCGAGTTTTTCATCACAACAGTTTACACACCAAATGCGGGTGATGGTCTTAACCGTTTGGACTTACGTGGACAATGGGATGATCAATATCGCGCCTACTTACAAATGCTTGACCTCCAAAAACCTGTCTTAGCATGTGGTGATTTTAATGCTGCTTACACAGAAATCGACCTTGCCAATCCTAAAGGAAACCGTAATTCTGCCGGATTTACTGATCAAGAACGTGAAAAGTTTGGACTTTTATTAGCTGCTGGATTTACAGACAGCTTCCGTAAAATTCATGGCAATGTAGAAAGTTACTATGCGCCAGAACGTAGTATCTACACATGGTTTGCTCAACGCTCTCGTACAGCTAAAATCAATAATTCTGGCTGGAGAATCGATTATTGGCTGGTTTCTGACCGCATTGCCGAGCAGATTACACGCGCAGAACCCCTAGATTCAGGTGCTCGTCAAGATCATGTTCCCATCGTTTTAGAAATCAATATCTAAAAAGCACGACTTTTGTCGTGCTTTTCTTTCTTATTGTGCAAGCTCTTGATACGCTTCTTCTTTAAAACCTATCAAAATAATTTTATCATCTTTAACAATCAGTGGGCGCTTAACCAACATCCCATTGGAAGCTAAGAGTTTCGCTGCTTCGTGCTCGCTCAAGTCTGCTAACTTGTCTTTTAAGCCCATCTCACGATAAACCAAGCCACTGGTGTTGAAAAACTTTTTAACAGGAACCTCTGCAAACCATTTTTCAAATTGCTCAGCTGTTGGTGGGGTTAGCTTAATATCGATAGCATTATAATCAATATCTAGATTATCCAAAGTCGCCTTTGCCTTACGGCAAGTTGAACATTTAGGATATTCATAAAAGTCGTACATTTGTCATCCTCCCTTGTTCTCTATTTTAACAAAAACTAGGGCAAAGCTGCTCGTTTTTATTACTTTTACAGGGGGATGCAATTTTAAAGAAAATAAAGATTATGTTAAAATAAGATAAGAATATAAATTAAGGAGATTATTTTATGATTTGGTCACTTATAGTTGGTGCTCTCATTGGTATGGCTGCTGGAGCAATCACATCAAAAGGCTCAAGTATGGGCTGTATTGCAAATATTGTGGCGGGTCTTTTAGGCTCATTTGTTGGACAAAAGCTTTTAGGAAACTGGGGACCACAATTGGCTGGAATGTCACTCATCCCTTCAATCGTTGGTGCAATTATTGTCGTACTTGTAGCTTCCGCTTTATTCGGTAAAAAGGATAATTAAAACGTTCATAGAGCGTTTTTTTTTTACAAAAAAACAAGCAATTATCTCTTGCTTGTATAAAATTAATATTTTCTAAAACGTTGGTAGCGGCTTTCTTGAAGTTCTTCTTCTGAAAGTTGTACCAAGCTGTTGAGATCTTTTTCAATAATCGTTTTCAAGTTTTCCATAAGGTTTTCTTCTTGAACAACACCCTCAACGATCCCCATTTCAAGCTGATCTTCAGCTTTTATTTTCATCAAATCGGCTGCTTCATCACGACGTGAGCCATCTTTCCACAAGATTGTTGCAAAACCTTCTGGAGAAAGAACCGAATACATGGCATTTTCCAACATATAAACCTTGTTTGCGACTGCTAAAGCTAAGGCTCCACCAGAACCACCCTCACCAGTGATAAAAGTTAAAACAGGGACTTTCAAATCAGACATCTCAAAAAGGTTGCGCGCAATCGCTTCACCCTGCCCACGTTCTTCTGCTTCAATCCCTGGATAAGCCCCGGCAGTGTTGACAAAAGTAATGATTGGACGCTTAAACTTCTCTGCTTGCTTCATTAATCGCAAGGCTTTTCGATAACCATTAGGACTAGGTTGACCAAAATTTGTTGCTAAATTTTCTTCGAGATTTTTTCCTTTTTGAATACCAATGACGGTGACAGCTCTGTCTTGAAAAGTTGCAATCCCTCCAACAATGGCTTCGTCATCTGTAAACTGACGATCGCCATGAAGTTCAAAAAAGTCCGTAAAAATTTCTGAAATAATTTCCCGTACTGAAACGCGATCGTTAGCACGTGCTTTGTTAATAATTTCTGCTATATCAGACATTTTTTACACCTCCGTGAAATTTCAAGAGTAAGGCTAATTTCTCACGCATTTCTTGACGTTTAACAATCGCATCGACAAAGCCATGTTTCAACAGAAATTCTGCTTTTTGGAAGTCATCAGGTAGCGTTTGACGCACTGTCTGTTCAATCACACGACGTCCCGCAAAACCAACCAAAGATTGTGGCTCAGCCAAGATAATATCGCCAAGCATGGCAAAAGAAGCTGTTACCCCGCCTGTTGTCGGATCAGTTAACACTGTAATGTAGAGCAAACCTGCATTAGAATGTTTCTTGACAGCTGCTGAGATTTTCGCCATCTGCATCAAAGACATAATTCCTTCTTGCATCCGTGCACCACCAGAAGCCGTAAAAATAACCACTGGAAGTTTTTCAGCAGTTGCCATTTCAAAAAGTCGTGTGATTTTTTCACCGACAACAGTCCCCATAGAAGCCATAATAAAAGTTGAATCCATGATTGCTAAAGCCACTTTCTGGCCTTTAATCATAGCTGTACCAGTCATTACAGCTTCATCCAGTCCGGTCTTCTCCTTTGTCGCCGTAAGCTTTTCAGCATAGTTCGGAAAGTTTAACGGATTTTTGCTTTCAATTCCAGTGAACATTTCTGTAAATGAGTCTGAATCAACTAAAAGCTTCAAACGTTCTGGCGCAGTAATTCTGAAGTTATAGCTACAATGTGGACAGATTTTACTTGCACCAAGGTCTTGGCTGTAAATACTGTGTTTGCAGGCCGGGCATTTAGCAAAAAGCTCGTCAGGCACTTCAGGCTTCGTCATTTCTCCCTGAACAGTTGAACGATTAGGGTTAATTTTAATATATTTTTTCTTTTGAAAGAGAGCCAATTATTTCTCCTTTGTATCAAAAATTTTTACATCTTGATAACGAACGTCTTTAAGCAGATTTTTATCTGCTTACGTTCTTTTTATTTTAATTGTCTAATTATATAATTATACACGCAAAAATTAAATTCGTCAAGAACTAGATAAGTGTCCAAAAATGGCGGAATTATATAAGAACACACACATATTTATTTCGCCGAAACTTCGTCATAACTTCCTTTACCTCTTTCAAACTATGTTATAATATGAAGAGTTTAATTCTATTAAAATACAAGGTTTATGTATATATTTCTCATCAAGAAGAAGGGAGTTTTTCATGAAAAATAAAACTTTATCGATTATCGTTCCTGCTTATAACGAGGAAGAAACGATTGAACTCTTTTTTGATGAAGTTAATGCCCAAACTTTAGACTTACCACTTGATAAAACCTTTTATTTTATTAATGATGGTTCTTCTGATCGTACACTTGATGTGATAAAAACGCTGAGTCAAAAGCATTCCAATGTTAAATATATTAGCTTTTCGAGAAATTTCGGTAAAGAGGCAGCACTTTTGGCTGGTCTTCGTGCCGCTTCAGGTGATTTTGTAACTGTTATGGACGCTGACCTTCAAGATCCACCAAATATGCTCAACGAGATGTATGATAAGCTTCAAGAAGGTTACGATATTGTGGGAACACGAAGAGTTTCACGGAAAGATGAGCCCTTTATTCGTTCAATTTTTGCTCGAGCTTTTTATAAGATTATGAACACAATCTCAAGCACTCAAATGGTGGATGGAGCGCGAGACTATCGCTTGATGACACGGCAAGTCGTTGATAGTATCCTCGACCTCCCTGAACACAATCGTTTTTCTAAGGGTCTCTTTTCTTGGGTGGGTTACGATGTTTTCTATTTGGAATACAATAATGTCGAGCGGGTAGCTGGCAAAACCTCTTGGAGCTTTTGGGGCTTGTTGCACTACTCGATTGACGGTATCATTAACTTTTCAGATGCCCCACTTAGCCTAGCTACCTTTATCGGTTTTATTAGCTTCCTTATCTCACTTTGTATGAGCCTTTTTTATGCTTTGAAAACCATCATCTGGGGCGAAATTGTACAAGGCTTTCCTACTCTGATTATTCTTATTCTTATGCTTGGTGGATTACAACTTTTATCTCTCGGTATCATTGGAAAATATCTTTCTAAGGTCTTCCTCGAAACCAAACAACGTCCAAATTACTTTGTGAAAGAGGATAATATTGATAAATAAAAAAAAACAGAAAGTGGGAGCTTTCTATTTTTTTTGTACTTCTCGATGAAAAATGGATTTAGGGTTGCTGATGAAGGATAGGAGTTTGCTCTCAAATTTTACTAAGTCTTTGTGAGTATTGTAAGCCATTTATGGCCTATTTTAGTTGGTTTTCGTGTGATATAATAATGAAAGCAGAAGTTTATAGACGGTAGCCCAACTGGGAGGTGATACTTATGAAAAATTGTAGGTGATAACCTCACAATGCAGAAAGGCGACAATTTTTCTTGTCAACTTATGAAACCTTGACACTCATGATTGCATTTGCATTATTAGTGCTCAAAGTTTATGATAAAGACAATAAAAAATAACGTCCAACTTTAGCCCGTTGACGTTATTTATAACAAAAAAATCGGCTACCGTTCTTAATACGGCTACTTGGGACTTGTTAGCGCAAGTCATTTTTATTTACTCTTATTATAACATCACACCATGGTAATAGCAAGAGCCTTAAAACTGCGAGATATGTATTCCCTAGCAGTCAACATAACCTTACAAGGATAGAAAAACTTGATGATTTACTCATCAAGTTACTTCATGCTTTTATTTTTCCAAATACTCCGGCAAAAATGTATTGGCTAAAAAGCTAGTATCATAATCCCCGGCAATAACATTATCATCTGAAATTAATTCCAGCTGGAAGTCAATATTGGTTGTTAAACCTTCCACATCGAATTCCATCAAGGCACGCTGCATTTTCATCAAGGCTTCAAAACGATTTTCGCCATGAACGATGACTTTTGCAATCATTGAATCATAATAAGGTGGAATAGTATATCCCGTATACATAGCGGAATCCACACGTAGGCCTACACCACCACTTGGTAGAAACAGATTGGTGATTTTACCTGGGCTTGGGGCAAAGTTAAATTTTGGATTTTCTGCATTGATACGGCACTCAATAGCATGTCCTTTGAACTCAATATCTTCTTGTTTCACAGACAGTTCTTGACCATCTGCAATTCGAATTTGTTCCTTAACAATATCCACACCTGAAACAAACTCGGTTACGGGATGTTCAACTTGTACACGTGTATTCATTTCCATGAAGAAGAAATCGCCTGAAGCTTCGTCCAAGAGAAACTCAATTGTTCCTGCGTTTTCATAGTTCACATGCGCTGCTGCTTTGACAGCTGCTTGGCAGATACGTTCGCGTAAAGTATGTCCAATCGCGACAGATGGGCTTTCTTCAAGAACTTTCTGGTTATTACGTTGGAGGGAACAATCACGTTCTCCTAAGTGAATAACATTACCATGTTGGTCTGCTAAGATTTGGACCTCAATATGACGTGCAGGGAAAATCATTCGTTCGATAAACATTGCACCATTGCCAAAAGCTGCTTTGGCTTCAGCGGTAGCTGCTTCGAAAGCGGGGACGAGTTCTTCAGCATTGCTGACTTTACGGATACCTTTTCCGCCACCACCGGCTGATGCTTTCAGCATGACAGGATAACCAATCTTATTGGCTAAATCCAGTGCTTCTTCACTCGTATACACTTCACCTTCAGAACCTGGCGTAACAGGAACGCCTGCTTTGACCATTTCTGCACGCGCGTTAATTTTATCTCCCATCATATCCATGACCTGGGCTGAGGGACCGATAAATTTGATATTCATTTCTTCACAAAGACGTGCAAACTTTGAATTTTCACTCAAAAAACCAAAACCTGGATGAATAGCTTGGGCTCCAGTAGCAACAGCGGCTTCTAGAATATTATTCATATTCAGATAAGACTCTGTTGCACGGGCTGGGCCAATACAAATAGCTTCATCTGCCAGTGCTACATGTAATGCATCACGATCAGCTTCTGAATATACGGCAACAGTAGCGACACCGAGTTCGCGTGCCGCACGAATAATACGTACAGCAATTTCACCACGATTGGCGATTAAAATTTTATTAAACATAGATTGATAACTCCTACCAATTTCTCTTTTATCCTCTGTTTCTGGTATAAAAGAGTGTCACCAGGCCTTGAGCTCGGTGCATTATTTGGGATTATAGTGGCAAAAGCCACGATCAGTAAACTCAAAGCTTTTAAACTTCAAAGTATACTTACTTTTAAAAGTTGCCACAGACTAACTGTGGCATTGATTATTTTTTTATTTTCCTAAAGCAAAAGTTAGTGTGCCTTTTGCAGCTAATTTACCATCAACCTTAGCTTCCGCTTCAACAACAGCAATTGGACCACGACGCTTGATAAACTTTGCATGCAAGATCAATTGATCGCCAGGTACAACTTGTTTTTTATACTTTACATTGTCCATTCCTGCATAAAATACGAGTTTTCCTTTGTTTTCAGGTTTTGAAAGTTCCAAAACACCTGCAGCTTGCGCCAAGGCTTCCATAATCAAAACACCCGGCATTACTGGATATTGAGGAAAATGCCCTTGGAAAAATTCCTCGTTAATCGTCACATTCTTAATGGCGGTAATTTCATCATCCGCGATATCAATAACACGATCCACTAAAAGGAAAGGATAACGGTGAGGCAATGCCTCCATAATTTTTGTGACGTCAATATTTACTTCTGCCATTTTTACCGCTCCTTTACTTAATGCGTACTAATTCTTGACCGAATTCAACTACATCTTCAGCATTAACCATGATTTCAGTGATAACACCGTCTTTAGGTGCTGGAATTTCGTTCATAACTTTCATTGCTTCAATGATGAGTAAGGTTTGACCTTTTTTAACTGAATCTCCTACACTAACGAACTCAGGTTTACCTGGAGCTGGTTGCAAGTAAGCTACACCAACTAAAGGACTTGTTACTGCTTCACCTTCTACTGTAGCAACTTCTTCTACAAGTTCTGTTTCTACTGCAAGTTCTGTAGAGCTTTCGCTTACAGGCATTGGTGCACTTACTTTTGTTTCTGGAAGTGCTGTTCCTGTGGGCGCTGCAAGAATTTTATTTTCGTTTTTTGAGAAAGACAGTTCTCCTTCTGCTGTGCGCCAAGAAAATTCACGCAAGCTCGAACCGTCAAACTGTGTCATCAAATCTTTTACTTCATTAATATTCATTTTTATATCCCGCTCGCTTTCTTTTCCACAATCTAAGTTAAAGTGCACTTAGACTCTGAGAAAGAAAGCAGAGTGCTTATCTTTCTTTTAAACTAATCTGTGAATTTTTTAAAGGCCAATACGGCATTGTGTCCACCAAACCCAAAGTCTTGTGACAATGCATAATTGATTTCAGCATCTTGACCTTGGCCAAGAACGACATTAATTGTCATGCCTTCGTCCAATTCTTTTGTTCCAGCATTAACTGGTGCAAACTGATTTAAAATGGCTTGTACAGTTGCTACTGCTTCGATAGCTCCTGTCGCTCCGAGAGCATGCCCGTGCAAAGCTTTTGTTGATGAAACCAGAGCTTTATCCCCAATAACATTGTGGATAGCTTTTGCTTCCGTCTCTTCATTAGCATGTGTTGATGTACCATGTGCATTGATATAATCAACATCTGCTCCAGAAATCCCTGCTTCTTCTAAAGCAAGCTTCATCGCATTTTCAGCACCAACACCTGATGGAGTTGTCATATGGTAAGCATCGTTTGTGTTACCATAACCAACAATTTCAGCTAAGATATTTGCACCACGTGCTTGAGCATGTTCAAGACTTTCCAAAATCAAGACACCTGCACCTTCACCCATCACAAAGCCCGAACGGTCTTTATCGAATGGACGACAAGCAATTGAAGGATCTGCCTCTTTTGTCAAAGCAGTCAAGTTGGCAAACCCAGCAATACCAAGTTCACAAATTGCAGCTTCAGCACCACCAGCGATAATAGCATCTGCATAACCGTGTTTGATTTCACGGAAAGCTGAACCAATAGAATTTGCACCTGCTGCACATGCTGTTACTTCAGCACGCGATACACCACGAGCACCTGTGCGCAAGGCAACATTACCTGTCGCCATGTTGGCAATTGCCAGTGGTACATAAAGTGGTGTTACTTTACGTGGACCTTTAAGAAGTGCTTGTGAGTTCTTTTGTGTTTGCTCCAAGCCACCGATACCTGAAGCCATGATACAACCTAAGCGATCGTAATTTGTGTTCTCTGGAGTTATGCCTGACATTTCCATAGCTTCAAGAGCCGCATAAACAGCATAAAGTGAGAAAGTATCCATACGACGGGCATCTTTTTTCTCGAAATGCTTCTCAAATGGAAAATCTTTAACTTCAGCTGCTACACTGATTCCTGTCGCTTCAGCATCAAAGCGCGTAATTGGACCGATACCTGTTTGACCAGATTTTAGGCCATTCCAAAATTCTTCTGGTGTATTACCGATAGCACTGGTTACACCGTAACCTGTAATGACTACACGATTCATATTTTTTCTCCTTTGGAGTTTGTTACAAACTTCTTTTTAGTCTAATCTGATATAAGGCTACATTGCCATACCACCGTCAACAGACAATACTTGCCCTGTCATGTATTCTTGCTCTGCAAGGAATTTCACAACTGTGGCAACTTCTTCTGGTTGACCAAATCGTTTCATTGGGATTTGACCCTTCATTGTATCCTTGACTTTATCCGAAAGAACTTCAGTCATGTCAGAATCAATAAAGCCGGGAGCAACAGCGTTGACGCGGACATTGCGCCCAGCAACTTCACGTGCAATTGATTTTGTCAAACCAATCAATCCCGCTTTGGAAGCTGCATAATTAGCTTGGCCGGCATTCCCAATTAAACCGACAACAGAAGTAATATTAATAATTGCCCCTTCTCTCGCACGCGTCATTGGTTTTAGAACTGCCTGTGTCATATTGAAGGCACCTGTGAGATTTATTTTTAAAACAGCTTCGAAATCTTCTTCGCTCATTTTCAATGATAAACCATCACGAGTTATTCCCGCATTATTAACCAAAACATCAACCGACCCCAAAGCATCTACTGCCTCAGCAACCATACGTTTAGCATCTTCCGACTGGGAAATATCACCAGATACGCCAACAGCCTTAACACCAAAAGAAGTGAACTCTGACAAAAGTTCTTCAGAAATGGCAGAACGTCCATTGATAACTACGTTTGCCCCAGCTTGAGCAAACTGTAAAGCAATCGCCTTACCAATACCACGTGTTGAGCCCGTCACAAAGACATTTTTATTTTTAATTTCCATTATTTTTTCCTGTTCTTATGATTTTTAATTGCTCTCAAACCAAGTTCTACAGTGACAACTTTTACTCATTGAATAAGTTTAAGCTTCTTCTGTCACCAAAGCCTTGAATGAAGTAAGATCTTCAACATTCGTAAAGGTTGCTTCTTTGTCGATTTTTTTTATAAAACCAGAAAGAACTTTACCAGGTCCAACTTCAATAAAGCGCTGTACACCAAGTGCTTTCATTGTTTCAATGGATTCGTAGAAACGTACTGGCTCCATAACTTGACGCGTGAGGAGTTCTTTTACTTCTGAGTCTTTCATAACTTTCGCTGTCGTATTTGAAATCAGCTCCAACTTAAAGCTATTAAAATTAACCTGTTCAAGTTCTTTGGCTAACTTTTCGCTCGCGGGTTTTAAGATGGCTGTATGGAAAGGACCAGATACTTTCAGCTCAATCAGACGTTTTACGCCAGCTTCTTTTAGAAGTTCAACGGCGTAATCAACGGCTTCAGCTTGACCACCAATAACAATTTGAGCCGGAGTATTATAGTTTGCTGGGCTTACAATTCCACGTTCCGCTGCTTGTTCACAAATTTCTTCGATCAAAGCAGCTTCTGTATTCATCACAGCAACCATTTTACCTGATCCTGTTGGTGCAGCTTCAGTCATGTATTGACCACGTTTTGCTACTAAAGCAACAGCTTCCGCAAAATCAAGTGCACCACTGGCTACCAATGCAGAGTACTCGCCTAAAGAAAGTCCAGCCACAAGATCTGGCTTAATACCTTGTTCTGAAAGCAAACGAAGGATTGCTACAGATGTTGTTAAAATAGCTGGTTGTGTATATTGTGTCTCGTTGAGTTTTGTTTCATCATTATCGATTAACTCCCGAAGATTATAACCCAAGACTTGACTTGCTTGATCAAAAGTTTCTCTGACAATGTCAAATTCATCATAAAGGTCTTTAGCCATACCCAATTTTTGAGCGCCTTGACCAGAAAAAAGAAATGCTGTTTTCATATTTTTAAGATTTCACAAAATTTAGATTTTTGTGACACTTTCCTAATTTTCAAAATTTATTATAAGTGAAAAACGGGGCTTTCACCCCATTAATTCTCTTATTGTTGAGCTTCAACATATTTAACGAGATCAGAAACAGTTTTCATGTCCGCTTCTGTATCTACTTCAACATCGAATTCGTCTTCGATATCGTTAATGATTTGGAAAAGGTCAAGTGAGTCAGCATCGAGTTCTTCAAATGAAGTTTCGAGTGTTACTTCTTCTTTTTCTTTGCCGAGTTCGTCAGCGATGATGTCTTGTACTTTTTCAAATACTGCCATGTTATTTCTCCTTTAATGTGTAGAAAGTATATATATTATAGCGTGATAAATCACTCATATAACCAAATTTAAATGTTATCAATCTTATCAAAGATTAATAATGAGCGTACCCCATGTGAGGCCGCCACCGAAACCTGTCTGGACAATTTTATAATTTTCGTCCAAAGAAAGTTTACCATTTTTTATCGATTCTGACAAGAGAATAGGTATCGAAGCTGCACTTGTATTGCCATATTCTTGCATATTTTGCAGGAATTTACTGCGTACAGCACCTAATTTCTTGGCCATTTTATCAAGTATTCGAGAATTTGCTTGATGCAATAAAAAATAGTCAATATCTTCAGGTTTCAGATTTGCTTTTTCCAAGGTTTCTTGGATATTTTTTGGAACGTCACGTGTCGCAAAGTCAAAGACCGCCCGTCCGTCCATTTTTATGAACTCTGTAACATGGTTAACTTGACCACTAAGTTCAGGATTAAGTGCCAAATAATTTGAGGTAAGGGAATCGCCTCGAGAGCCATCTGTTCTTAGATTTTCTGCGATAATCAAAGGTTGTGTACCTGTGTCTTCCAAAAGAACACCACCTGCACCATCTCCAAAAAGAACAGCGGTAGAACGATCCGACCAATCCAAAGATTTAGACAAAACTTCTGCACCAATAACCATACCACGTTTGTAGCCACCGGCAATCAGCTTCTCAGCCGTTGATAAAGCGAAAACAAAACCAGAACAAGCAGCTGTTAAATCATAAGCAAAGGCACGATGTGCGCCAATTTTTGCTTGGACCAAGGCTGCCGTACTTGGCATACTGCTATCAGGTGAGATAGTCGCCACGATAATAAAATCAATCTGGTCTGCTGACAAATCAGCTTGAGCTAAGAGTTGTTCACCAACCTTAGCAGCCAGATCACTGGTATTTTCGTCAACTGTAATGTGTCGCTGCTTAATACCCGTCCGTGAATAAATCCACTCGTCACTCGTGTCCATGATTTTTGCCAAATCATCGTTTGACACAATATTTTCGGGCACATAGTGTGCCACCTGGGTAATTTTAGCGAAAGGCATTATTTCATATTCTCCAATGACTTATGTAATTCTTCAAGTTCGCCTGCAAGTTTGTTTTCGGTAGTCCCGTAAACACTTAACATAAGTTTTTCTGAAATGCTACGGAAAAATTCGCTGTGCGATGCACAGAGAGCCATACCTTTTTCAGTCAATACGATATAAGCCACACGACGGTCACGATCTGATCGTTCGCGCTTGATATATCCCTTAGTTTCCAAGCGATTGAGTGTAATGGTGATTGTTGAAAGGGCTAATTTTTGATTCCTTGCAATGTCTGTAGCGCGGCAAGTTCCCAAAGTATGGATAAGTGTCATTTGTTGAAGTTCTTTCACAGTTACATCTGGGTAATCAGAATCCTTCAAGAACTGTTCTTCTAAGTTCATGCAGTCGTGGAAAAGTTGAATCAACCATTCATTAATTTTGTCAAAATCTGTTTTCATTTGTACTTCCTGATATTTTGATGATACAAACCATTTACAATACAAAATTGTACCATAATAAAAATAATTTGCAAGTGCTAAGTAGATTTGAAAAATGCCTCTGATGGCTTGGATAACCTCTTTATCCTGCTTCATAAAGAAAATTTCCAAATGTAGTCGACAGCAAAAAGATGAAATCATGGTATTTCATCTTTTTTTTTATGAAAAAATTCCTTTTTAAAAAGGATCGCAAAATCCTTTTTATTTTTAACATTTGAGACTTTAACACATCTACTATATGCTTATTTTCATTATAGCAAAATAAAAGTCTAAAATTTTCTGTTTTTCTTGTTTTCTTGTGAATTTGGCTCAAAAAAGGAGTTTTAAATAACACTATCCCCCTTTTTGTCTAAAAAAACTCTCGAAAAAGCTTCCAAGAGTTTATGTATCCAAATTTTTATTTCGTTTGTTTTAATAGTGCATCTGTATAATCAGTCAACTGCGCCATTGAAGCTGTGGGACCGCCAAAGAAATAGACCTTCTCATAATCCATTGTGATGACATGCCCTTCTTTAACTGCCTTGAGATTTTTCCACACGGGATTTTTTTGAAGTGCCTCATATTGTGCTTTATCTGCATTTTTAAAATCGATAAAAATATAGTCTGCATCAAAATCTTTGAGGCTTTCAGCGTTGACTTCTGCATATCCTGTTCCTTCGGATAGTTCCGACATTTTTGGCGATTCTTGGAATCCGAGACCACGCGTAAGTGCTTGACCACCACGCGCAAAGTTATCGCCATAAGCGTAAATTTTATCGCCTTGGAGCTCTAGCAAGGAAATGCTTGATTGTGCAGTATCTATGCCTTGAGCTTTTAGCTTTGTTTTTTGCTCTTCAGCTTTTTTGTCAAAAGTTTTGAGAAACTCTTTCTTTTCATCTTCACGATTCAACAATTTGGCAAAGAAATCCAAAGATTTATCCATATCATTCAAATCTTGATAGTTAACAAGTACAGTAGGTGCTACTTTTTCATAATCAGAAACTTGAGTTTTATCCACTGTCACAATCAAATCAGGCTTTTGACCAATAAGTTTTTCAATATTAAAGCTTGGCGAACCAAGATCAACCATATTTTCCTTTTGTTTATCTGACAAATAAGGATTAGGAAAAGCCCAAGAATCCGTCCCAATTACATTTCCACCTAAGGTTGCAACATCATCCGGATAATTCTGTACTGCAATACGTTCCGGATGCGCAGGAACTTCTACTTCACCATTTAAGGCAGTGAAGGTTACTTTTTCCTCTTTTTGGGATTGTGATACATCTGAGTTTGAACATGCAGAAAGACCCAAAAGGCCAACTGCTGCTAAAGCTATAGAATATAATTTAAGGTGTTTCATGAAATCCTCTTTCAAATTTTTTGTATTAAGTATATATAGTAAGGCGCACCTATAAGAGCAACCATAAAACCAAGCGGTAAGCTTGACGGTGCAATAATAATTTGCGATAAACTATCTGCTAAAAGTAAAATAATCATTGAGACCAAAGCAGTCATCAAAGCTCGTTTTTTACTTTCAAATCCCACCAGTTCGCGGGCTATGTGTGGTGCAATCAAGCCAATAAAGGCAAGACCGCCAACTAATAAAACGCCAATTGATGCAAAAAGTAGTGTCAATATATAAAATTGCATTTTACTCTTTTTCACATTTAATCCAAGGCTTGTTGCCATTTCTTGACCCAAACTTAGTAAGTCTAGCTCTTTTCGGAAAAAAATGAAAATAAACAGACCAATTATCAACAGGACCAGATTCACACTAATAAAGGTTTTATCTGTTTGCCAGATGTCTCCGGATAACCAAACCGCTACTTGCTGAAAATCAAACCGATTAATGGAAAGTTGAGCTAAGGTAATCAAGGCCTGAAATAGAGCGGTAATTCCTAACCCAATCAGAAGGACTTGGATATTACTTACATTTTTCTTTAGCGCAAGATGATAGAGCAAGGTAAAGGAAAAGAGTCCTCCTAACAAGGCAAATAAAGGATACATAAAGATCCAAGAGCCCGAAAGTTTCAACCACTGACTAAGAAAAAGGAACAGTACTGCACCTGCACTGGCCCCACTTGTAATTCCAAGTGTACCCGCATCTGCTAAAGGATTATCCACTACTGTCTGAATAATATAGCCAGCCATAGCCAAAGCAGTTCCTGCAATAAGTACCACAAGTGTCCTTGGCATTCTAAACTGAGGAATCAATATGGATAGTAAATCCCAATCTGTCGAAAAGTGCGTCAAGTCGATAATAATAAAGGCAACCAAGAGGAATATTAAAAATAAAAATTTCTTTTTCATTTTTCCTCCTTACTCATCATATAAATGAAGAAAATTGCGCCAAATAAAAGAGTTAAGCTGCCTGCTGGGAATTCATAAGGCTTGAACAAATTACGGGCCAACACATCTGCTACAAGTAATAGCATCACGCCTAATAAATTGCTCATAAAGAACCTTTTTAAAAAATGTCCTCCTACCAGTCGCCTTGCCAAATGTGGCGCCATGAGTCCGACAAAACTAATCACACCGACACTCGAAACTGTCACCCCACTTGCCAGAGCCACCATAGCCATAATCAACAATCTGAGACGATTTACAGAAATACCTAGACTGGTTGCCATCTCTTCACCAAAGGATAACACTTTTATCTGATTTGCAAATAAGAGAACCATTGATACAAACAGTACAGTCACAACCATTAAAATTTCCAATTTTAGTGGAGTGATTCCAGAAAAGGAACCCACAATCCATAAAAAATAAGACTGCATATTTTTACTATAAAAGGTCAAAATACTTGCAAGACTTGTCGCAAAAAGGCCAACAGAAGTTCCCACAAGAACAACTTTCATCGGTTGAAATTTACTTTTCACGGTAAGGACAGCTACAGTAACGAGAGCAATAAATGCTCCTAAGCTTGCTACAGCAGTGCCCAACCAACCACCTGTGGAAAGATTGAACACTAAAAGCAAAGCAAGTGCAAAACTTGCACCACCTGATATCCCCAATGTGGATATCTCGGCAATAGGATTACCTGTCATACTTTGAACCAGAAGTCCGCTACTGGAGAGGAGAATTCCTACAAACATTAAGGCCAATAAGCGCGGTAAACGCAAGTGCAAGACGACACTCTCGTGCCAAATCTGGCTGAAGCTATAGTTTTGATCACCGAGCATGAGATATAGGAAAGACAAGACCATAATTGTCACCAAAGCCAGTGCAACTTGATAAGAAAACTTCCTAATCTTCATTTTTAACCCCTGTAATCATAAGAGTTTGGCAGAAAAGATCACGACCTAATCGAACATGTAATCCAAAGCTCTCATGAATAATTTCCTCTGTAAATAATTCTTCCACCGGGCCTGAAGCAAAGATTTCACCCTCTTTTACAATAACTAAATTATCCGCAAAACGCGCAGCGTGGTTTAAATCGTGGATGACATAAACTACTGTTTTGTTCATCTTTTTCGCAAAAGTTTTTAACAGTTTTAAAATATCAAGTTGGTGCAAAAGATCGAGATACGTTGTCGGCTCATCCAAAAGAATAATTTCACTGTCTTGCGCTAAAATCATCGTGATAAAAGCACGCTGACGCTGTCCGCCAGAAAGTTGGGCAACTCTTTGGTTACGTAGATCCCAAATCTCAGTTTCCTTCATGACTTGCTCCACAAAGCTCTTGTCTGCTTCAGATAAGTTCTGTTGAGTGAGCTTTTGATGTGGAAAGCGGCCAAGACTGACTAGCTCATACACAGTTATATCACTCGGGGCTTGCATGGCTTGTGGGAGCAAGGTCAATATTTTAGCGATTTCTAGATTTTTACGATTAGAAAGACGTTCATCTTTATAGATAACTTCCCCTTCATACTTGATTAAACGTCCCAGGGCTTTGAGTAATGTCGACTTCCCTGAGCCATTTATTCCGATAATCGCTGTCGTTTTTCCCTGCTCAATTTCCAAAGATACATCTCTTAGAACCTGCTTTTTACCGTAATATACATTTAAATTTTTTGCCCCAAAATACATGAGTTCTTCCTTTTTAGCTCTAGTCACTCGAAGATGCCAATAATGTCAAATACTTTTTACATATTTAATTAAAGCATACTTTATAAAAGTTAACAAGTACTTTCTAAATTATTTTAAGTCAGATATTTTCCCTATCTTAACCTTTTATCATTTTACTTATAATGTAAGAATTACAAGAGTAAAACCCCCAAGCCCAATGACTTGAAGGTTGTCCTGTTTACTTATTTTAATTATGGATTTGTTTAAATCTGTCTTGGAAATTCATCCTCCCCTATGATTATAACAAATTTTTCAAGATTTCTTCTTTTTGTCCTCAGGTGTCTCGTAATTTCTTCGCAGGGAAAACTTATCAGGTACCAAGTCATAACCTGGTTTACAAAATGGATGACATCGTAAAAGCCTTGAGGTTCCCATTGCAATTCCCTTGGTCGCTCCGTGCTTCTCAATAGCTTGAATCATATAATTCGAACAAGTTGGATAATAACGACAAGCCGGCGGTAACAGAGGGGAAATAAATCTCTGATAACCATGTACAGTTTTGACTAAAACTTTTTTCATTTTTTCCTTTTATTTTAGGGCTTCTAGAATATCTGCAATCATCAGTTCTGGCGTCAAATGATAACGATCATAAAGTTCATCCACAGCAACGGAGTCATTAAACTCTTTATCTGCACCATAATTTAATGTTTTCACACCAAATTGTCCAAGATAACCAGCAACTTTTTGACCAAAACCGCCATCAAGAATACCATCCTCGATGGTCACAAAGACTTTATGGTCCCCAGTCAATTCTTTCAAGGTTTTCTTATCAAGTTCTGCAACGAACATTGGATTAACTAGCGTAGCATTGATCTGTAATTTCTCCAGTTCTTCTGCTACTTTTTGACCGTGACTAAAAAGACCGCCCAAGGCCAGAATGGCAACTTCTTCACCTTTACGCACAATTCCATACTGTGCTTTACTGAAATCAGTCAACACGGTTGAACGATTTTCAACACCATGCTCAGGAATTTGTAGTACCACTGGACGGTCTTTTTGTGTCAGTGCCCAATCCAACATCGCTACAAGCTCTTCTTCACTCGTTGGCGCCAAGTAGACCAAATCCGGAATGTTAGAGAGCATACCTATTGCAAAGCTCCCTTGGTGAGTTTTATCCGAACCCGAGATAGAGGCTGATTTTACAATAACGACCGCTGGTTCCTTGTTGATTGCCAAGTCATGTAAAAATTGATCATAAGCACGTTGCATGAAGGTCGAATTGTGAAAAATCATTGCACGTGCTCCACCTGCTGCAACCGCTCCGCCAAAGGTCGTCACATATTGTTCAGCAATCCCAGCATCAACATAGTTTTCTGGATGCTTTTCAGCAAATTCCTTTAGGTTATTCACCATTGGAATTCCACCATTGACTGCGACTAAAGGCATACCCTCAGCAACTTTTTCTTCCATATAATCAAGAATAATACGGGAATAATTTTTCGCTGAACTTATATTTTTCAAAGAACCGTCTGCTAAATTGAAGGGAGAGCGCCAGTGGAAGGCTTCCTTCATGTCAACAGCAGGTTGATAACCATGTCCTTTTTCGGTATTGACATGTAAAACAATCGGATGGTCAATATCCTTTACTTCTTCAAAAAGAGAAATGAGCGCCTCAAGATTATTACCATCTGCTAAATACTTATAATCTAATCCAAATGCTTTAAACAGATTATTGGGTGATTGACCATCTGTTGCGCGTAATTCAGCTAATCCTTTATAAATCCCACCATGATTTTCAGCGATTGACATTTGGTTATCATTGAGAATCAGGATGAAATTTTTATCATAAGCACCAGCATTGCTGATTGCCTCCAATGCTAAGCCACCAGAAAGTGAACCATCACCTAAAATAGCAATAATATTACCTTTTTGCGCTGTTAAATCACGTGCTTTAGCCAGTCCCATCGCATTTGCAACAGACGTTGAGGTGTGTCCAACAGTGAAAAAATCATGTTCTGATTCATGTTGACTTGTATAACCCGTGATGTCATGAAAATGCCCATCTTGAAAACCGTGTTTACGTCCTGTTAGAATTTTATGTGGATAAGTTTGGTGGCTAACATCCCAAACGAATTTATCCACAGGCGATTGAAAGACTTTGTGCAAGGCAATGGTTAATTCTACGACACCCAGATTTGGTCCTGTATGTCCCCCAATCTGACTGACTTTATTGAGCACTGCTCCTCGAACATCTTGAGCAAGTTCGGTTAATTCAGTAGCGCTTAGCTTTTTTAAATCTGCTGGCGCATTTACTTTATCTAAAATAGTCATCTTTGCCTCTTTCCACTCATTTTTCACTTTTATTCATAGTGCATAAGTTTACAATCTATTCTATTACTTTTTGTTCACTTTTGCTGATTTGGGAGATGGACTTGTCCGTAAACGGACAGTAAATTTTGTACCACGCGGTTGATTATCTTCAACCGTGATTCGGCCATTATGTGCCTCAGCTATTTGCTGTGCAAGGGATAAGCCAAGACCTAATCCACCTTTTTGTCGTGTTCTTGCTTTATCCACACGGTAAAATCGGTCAAATATTTTTTTCTTATCAGCTGCTGTAATTCCTTCTCCATTATCAGACACACTCAGTAGAAGGGTTGCTCCATTTTTTTGAACATCAACTTGAATTTCACCATCTTCGCCTGTATATTTCATGGCATTATCAAACAAAATCGTTAAAAGTTGCTTCACTAAGCTTTGATCTAAACTTAAAGCTCCTTCAAATTTTAAGGTAGTTTTTAAAGACTTATCAGAACTTTCTGCCAAGAGCTGGTAATTGCTAAAGATGGCTTCAAAGAATTCCTTATCTGTTGGCTCAGGATTTGTTTTAATGTTATTGTCCTGTCGCGCCATGTTCAACAGATTAGTCGTCAAAAGTCGCATATTACGTACTTCCGAAAGACTCTCTGAGATATTTTCAGATTCTTCAATTATTGTTGCATTCGGATTTTGGAAAAGTAATTCTAAGCGATTTTGTAAAATAGCGAGAGGCGTTCTTAGCTCATGGCTTGCATTTTCAACAAAAGCTTTCTGCTTTTCATAGGCAACCATAACAGGACGCAGCGTCCAGTTGGCAAGATACAAGCTAATAATCACGGAAATAAACCAGAACATAACCATTGTTGTAATGATGATAAAATTACTCCGGCTCAAGCTATCTTGAAGTTGATCCACGTTACTAAAAACTTGAATATAAGCAATGTTACTTGCACCATAGGTTGTGTCCAGGTTTGATTGTGGCATCGCCAAGGTAACATATCGATAATGCCAATCAGGACCATAAGGATTCCGAATAGAAATCGACTTGATTTGTCCAAGGGCGTCCTTGTCTAACTTGGCTGTCTTCTCAAGTTGATAACGTACGAGGTCGACACGTATGATTTGTTGCTGACTGCTGCTTCCTGGTTTCGTTGTTGCATCAACACTGCCTGTTGGTCCTAAGACATTGCCCTTTTCATCGTACATGACGATACTGTTTGTTGGACTGTAATTGCCTTGATTAATTTCAAATGTCCCTTGATTGACTCCCGCCTGATCAAGTGCCAGCGCTCTTAAAATATCTGGATTAGCTGCTAAATCTCGTAAATTTTGGTCAGTAGACTTATAGACCCCGCTTGTGAGCACTTGCAAAATAATTACTGTGAGTGCAAAGAAGATGATCGTGAAATCTAGAAAAAAATGAAGGAAATTTTTCCCATCATTTTTCACAATTGGCATCGATTTTATTTTTTCAATTATCTTTTTCATAAAACTTACCGTAAAATATAGCCGACATTACGCAATGTAGCTAGATTTTGGGCAAAGTCTGTATCTTTAAGTTTTTTACGGATTTTACTCATATAAACTTCAACTACAGTTACTGTCGTGTCACTGTCAAAGCCCCAAATGCGGTCAAAGATTTGTTCTTTAGGCAAGATGACATTTTGGTTTTGCATCAAATAAACTACAAGATCAAACTCTTTACCGATTAATTCCACTGGTGTGTCATTCACAAATGCTGACTTATTGGTCAAATTCAAGCGCACTTTGCCATAAGAAAGACCGTTAGCATCTTCCAGTTTTCCTGTACGTTTTAAGAGCGCCTGAATACGCGCTTTCAACTCATCAAGATAGAAAGGTTTCGTCAAATAATCATCTGCTCCAACATCAAAACCGTGCATCTTATCATCTAAAGACTCTTTTGCAGTCATAATTAAAACTGGTGTATCAATATTCTGATCACGTAATTCTTTGAGTACTTCGAATCCGTTTTTCTCAGGCAACATTAAGTCTAAGAGGATTAAATCATAAATCCCCATTTCTGCTTCATAAAGCCCTTCTTCGCCATCAAAAACTTGCTTTACCTCAGCAAAAGATTTCAAGAAATCGTAAACTGATTTTGACAAAGAGAGGTCATCTTCAACTAATAATATTTTAATCATCGCATCCATCTTTCTTACACTAACGGGAAAATTTACACGAGAAATTTACCCATCCTTCCCTTTATTTTACACTATTATGACCTTTTTTTCTTATTTAAAGCTAAAAGAAGGTGAAAGCCAATCTTTTTTGAAATTTACTCATTACAAAACAGTGAAGGGGTTTCTTCACTGTTTTTCTTTACTCTTTTTCTTTAGGCGCTGTCGTTTCTCTTAAGATAAGCTCAAAAGGAATAATTGTTTTATCATGGAAGGCTTCCTTATTTTGCGTCAGCCCAAGAAACTTCTCTACGGTTGCTGCTCCAAGACGTACGATATTGATGTCAAAGGTTGTCAGATAAGGGTGAACAAGTGTTGAGAAGGCAGAGTTGTTGTAAGTAATCACACTGACATCTTCTGGTACTTTCACACCTTGCTCTGACAAGCGAGAGATTACTTTCAAAGCTAAGACTTCATCCATAACAACAAGGCCTGTTTCATCTTTCAAGGTCATGTTTTCTTCAAAAACGAGTAAATTCGGCTTACCTTGTTTTTTCAGCATTTCATCTTGATAGCCTTGATAGCGTTCCTCAAAGACTTCACCATCTTTCGTATCGGTCACAAAAGAAATCTCCGAATGCCCCAAATCCATCAAATATCTGGTCGCCTCATGCCCCATCAAGACATTGTCGTTATCCACATGTGTAATTTCATTTTGCTTTTCTGTTGGCGTGCCTAAAAGGACGAAAGGGATCTTGTTATCAAAAAGGTAATTGCGAACACTATCTGCTTTCCCCGCATAAAGGACAATAAAACCATCCACGCGCTTCTCGGAATACATCAACTCAACTTGTTGTTTCAGCTCACTCTCTTGATAACCAGTCACAACAGCAATTGAAACATCGTATTTGCGTGCTGTTTCATTAATCGAAGTCAAAACTTTCATATAAAAAGGTTGGTTTGATTTGTCTTCGACAGGAGGAAAGACGACTCCAATCGTATTAGATTTCCCTGATGCTAGAATCTGAGCCGCTACATTGCGCGTGTAGCCGAGTTCTTGCATTGCTTTTCTTACTTTAACTTTTGTCTTCTCACTGATTTCCGAACTATCTTTGAGAACACGGCTAACTGTTGAAGCATTCACACCCGCTTTTTTTGCTACATCTTTTATCGTAACGGCCATATACTATCTCCTGATTCTACTCTCTTCTACTTATTTTCCCAAACTTTTGTTAATAATTCAAGAGACAGACTGTTTGTATTTGAAACTAAAGCAATATCCGTTCCTAAGTCTTCAGCAGAACCCACACCTAAAGGTAATGCGCCTGCTGCTTTTATCGCTGCAATACCAGCCTGGGCGTCTTCAATTCCTATACATGAAGTAATAGGAACATCAACACCGGCTGCAGCAGCCAAAAAGATATCTGGTGCAGGTTTTGAAGCTGCAACTTTTGCCGGATCAGCAATGCCATCAAAATACGTGCTCAACTCCATCGCTTCAAGAAGGAATGGACCATTTTTTGAGGCAGAAGCCAAAGCAATCTTGATATTTTGGGCGCGTAAATCTTTCAGCAAATCTAATATGCCAGGATAAATATCCTCTGGTCCTACCTTTTGAATCATTTGGACATAGTTATCATTTTTTTGCTTAGCAAGCTGAGCAAAACTTTCGGCATCATATGTTTCACTCTTTCCACCAAGCTCCAATATTTTTTTCAAAGAATCTTCGCGGGATACACCTTTGAGCTGTTCATTAAAAGTTCTATCTACTCCAGCTATTCCTAATTCTTCAGCCAAAGCTTTCCAGGCTTGAAAATGATACTCTGCGGTATCGGTAATTACTCCGTCAAGATCAAATAATACTGCTTTAAACATGCTTCACCTCTGCTTCATAAGTACCTTCCAATTGGACTGATTCACCATAAACTTCTAAGGCAATCGGTTCACCTTTGAGCAATTTTATCTGAAGCTTTTCTCCTACACTGACTTTGAGCAGACGCCCACGATAATTAATACGGAAGCTATAAGCATCCCAAGCATTTGGAATGAAAGGCGCAAAACTTAACTGACCGTTCCACGTTTTCATTTGGGCAAAACCTTGCACAATCGCCAACCAAGAACCTGTCATTGAGGTAATATGTAAACCGTCTTCTGTATCATTATTGTAGTTGTCAAGGTCCAAACGTGCAGTCCGTTCATACATTTCAACTGCTTTATCTTCCATTCCAAGTTCGGCAGCTAAAATTGCGTGAATGGATGGAGAAAGTGAACTTTCATGAACAGTTAATGGCTCATAAAAGTTAAAATTACGACGTTTTTCTTCCAAGCTATATTGGTTGCCAAAGAAATAAATCCCTTGCAAAACATCTGCCTGCTTAATATATGGTGAGCGCAAAATACGATCCCATGACCAGTTTTGATTCAAAGGCAAGTGCTTGGGATCTAAATCCGCAACTGGCGTCAAATCCTTGTCTAAAAAGCCATCATGCTGGACAAAAATCCCTAACTCTTCATCTGTCGGATAATACATATGGGTTGTGATATCAGTCCACTGCGATAATTCTTCTGTCGAAACCTGTAAATCTGGCCGAGGGTATTTTTTCAAACCTTCCATTGTATAATTCAAAACCCAAGTTGCCAATGTGTTGGTATACCAGTTATTATTGATATTATTTTCATATTCATTTGGTCCTGTAACCCCATGAATCATGTAAGCTTTTTGTCTCTCCGAATAGTGAACACGGTCTGCCCAGAAGCGTGAAATTTCTACAAGTACTTCAAGACCTTCCTGAGCCAAATAGGTTTCATCGCCAGTATAATTGCTGTAATTATAAATAGCATAAGCTATAGCACCGTTACGATGAATTTCCTCAAAAGTGATTTCCCATTCATTATGGCACTCAATACCTGTAAAAGTCACCATTGGATAAAGTGCTCCAGCCAAACCTTGCTGTCTTGCATTGTGTTGTGCTTGGGGCAATTGTTTATGACGGTAGCGTAATAAGTTTTGCGTCACTTGCTGATCTGCTAAAGAAAGATAAAGCGGAACTGCATAGGCTTCAGTATCCCAATAAGTTGCTCCGCCATATTTCTCCCCAGTAAAGCCCTTAGGACCAATATTGAGGCGCTCGTCTTCACCATAATAAGTTGCAAAAAGTTGGAAGAGATTGAAACGAATACCTTGTTGTGCTTGATCAGAACCTTTAATTTCCACATCCGCAAGTTCCCAACGTTCGCCCCAAGCTTCTGCATGCTCTTGTAAAAGTTGTGTATAAGATTTCACTTGAATTACTTCTTCTAGGCTTGCTAAGGCTTCATGCATTGCAGCTAAATTACTATAATCACGACTCGTCAGAACAAGCACACGTTTTTCAAAATGTAGTGTTTCCTGTTCCACAGTTGCTTCATGGTAATTAATAACTTTTTCTTCTTGAGTTTCTTGCCCTTGAGCTTGAAAATCTCCCTTAAAACTTTGCCCTGCCAGTACGGTAAATTGCTCTACACCAAAGGGGTTAGCAATCGTTTGATTGGCAATGTAAGTTCCTTCTTTGTCGCCTCCTTTATCTAAAACAGTCCAGAATTTTTCTTCATAATTGGAATCTTCATTGTGCACATCAGCATCAATAAATGAAGCAGTACGTACTTTGTGCGATTGACCATCCACACTAGAGAATTTGAAGGAGAAGACAGCTAATTCTGGATGAACGATCGACATAAAACGCTCAACGGAAACAGCAACGCCAGCTTTTTCATAAGAATAAGAGAGAACTGCTTTTTGCATATCTAAGGAAAGGTGGAAATTAGTGGTACTATCAGTATAAAGGTCAACTTCTTCATCATCGATAAAAAGTGAAACTCCCGAGAAGTTCAAAGCATTGATTGCCTTACCAAAATAATCTGGGTAACCATTTTTCCACCACCCCACACGCGTTTTATCTGGAAACCAGACACCTGCAATATATGTACCTTGATGGTGATCGCCTGAGTACTTTTCTGAAAAATTACCGCGCATTCCCATGTAACCATTCCCGATTGAGGTTAAAGATTCCTGAAGACGGCGTTCTTCCTTTTCTAATTTACTGGATTGGATATGCCAAGGATCAATTTCCATAATTCTGCTGATTTTTTTCATCTTTTTTCCTATCTTTTTCTTTTCTTACTTTTTCTTAAACACTTGATATTCCCAAGGAAGGAAAGTCATCTTCTTTTCCAACTTTCTTGGGCGGCTTCCTAAAATATGCTGGTAATCTTCTATTTCTACTTGGTTAAAGTCCAGATGTGCTTTTTTAGTACCTAAATTCGTAATAATCAAAAATGAGTCACGTTCGTAAACAAAGGCTGTCAGATGTTGCTCAAACCAAAACTTTATTGACCCACGCGCAATGTCTTCTTCCTCATGGCGAAGATGAATTAAGACTTTATAAAGATCGATAAGCTCCTGTGATTTTTCTGTGTTTACTTCCTTATAATCTGGATGAATAGGCATCCAAGGTTTGCCACTGGTAAATCCTGCGTTTGGGCTCGTGTCCCATTGCATCGGTGTACGAGAGTGATCTCTGCTGTTTGCCATCACTGTATCCAAAGCTTCACTTTTAGTCATCCCCTGAAAAATTAACGCTTCATAAACCTGCTTGATTTCAGTTGCATCTGTCTGGGTGATATCTGTAAAAGGAAAATTACTCATTCCAATTTCTTGTCCCTGATAGATAAATGGAGTCCCTCGAAGAAGCATATAAGATACGGCTAAAGCTTTAGCCGACGCGATGCTGCCATCACCAAAACAACTGATTGCTCGTGGTTGGTCATGATTTTCTAAATAAAGTGCATTCCAACCTCGTGCAAGCATATCCTTTTGCCAACGTATAATTGTCTTTTTGTAACCATACATCCAGCCACGTCCTGCGTAATTCTTCTGACGTACATTGTGTTCCAATTCAAAAATCATCTTAAGGTAGCCAGACCTTGCATCCGTCCAATCAGGCGCCTCAGTTGAAGTCACACCTGAAGCTTCCCCAACTGTTAAAGCATCATATTGGTCAAATATTTCTTTTAAATCAGCCATATAATTTTCAATACCTGACACATTCATAAAAGGCTGCCAAGGGTCATTTCCTCTTAGAGACTTGATATTAAAAGACCAGTCTTCCTTTTGAATATGAGAAATCGCATCCAAACGAAAACCATCTATACCTAATTCCAACCACCATTTAATCATCGTATAGATTTCCTGACGCACTTGGGGATTCTTCCAGTTCAAGTCAGGTTGTTCTTTCGCAAAGACATGAAAATAAGCTTGTTGCGTCTGCTCATCATAAGTCCAAGTAGAGCCACCAAAGAAAGATTGCCACTCATTCGGCATTTTTTCGGGTGTTGCATCTGCCCAGTGATAGTAATCTCGATAGGGATTATCCTTTGATTTTTGACTTTCAATAAACCAAGGATGCTGATCGGAAGTATGATTCACAACCAAATCCATAATCACTTTCAAGCCGTTATCATGCGCTTTTTGCAGAAGTTCTTTTAAATCTTCCAAGCTACCAAAGCGAGCATCAATACTATAAAAATCAGCTATATCGTAGCCGCCATCCACTTGTGGACTTGTGTAAATGGGGTTAAGCCAAATAAAATCTATCCCCAAATCTTTCAAGTAAGGCAGCTTTTCGATAATTCCCTGTAAATCCCCCATACCATCACCATTACTGTCTTTAAAAGACTTGGGATAAATCTGGTAACCTGTCCAATTCGCAAAATTGTCTTTTTTCATTTTTTTCCTTTTGATTATCTCTCTTGAAATTAAAGCCAGTCCTTCGCAAACAATAAATAGAGTCAGAAAGACATTTGTCTATAATTCTGCTTAAATATTTTACTCTAGGTGTCTCTGCATCCACTCACTCGAAACCGAGGGGCTTTTTCTCTATTATGTCAAAATTTTTCCATATAAGAAGCAATATCTGGGCAAAGTTATCTTTTAGAAGAATGAGCTAACGTTTCATCTCTATCTCTTGTTTAATTTCTACTATTTATAGATTATAAATCCGTTTTTCTGAACATGATTGTCTTCAGCCAAATGGGCCAAGACTATTTCTCCCTCTTCAACACTAACTGGCTGTTCACCTTTGTTAAAGACTGCCTTAAGTGCGCCACGTTCCAGTTTCACCACTCCTTGAGTATCATCAACACACTGCCAGTCTAAATCTGTTTGGCTTAGTGTCTCCGCGTATTCTCTACGGAAAGCTACTAAGGCTTTGAAGAAAGCAAACATTTCTAAATCTTGATGTTCTTCGGTCCAAGGCATACATTTACGGCAATCTGGATCAGCGCCACCATCTAGCCCATATTCGTCACCATAATAGATACAAGGGACACCTGGTTGGAGATACATGAAAGCTTGGACTTGTTTGACCAAGTCCTTACTTCCTTTAGCTTGTGTTAAAAGACGAGGTGTGTCGTGGGAATCTAAGATGTTAAACATAACTTGATTCGTCTGTTTACGATAAAGCATAAGTTGAGCATTAATCGCCGAAACCATTTGTTCTAAGCTTAACTCTTCTTTCACAAAAGTATCAATAATCGCATTTGTATAAACATAGTTCATCACTGCCGAAAATTCATCGCCAACGAGCCAAGGTTGTGCTGAGTGCCAAACTTCTCCTAAGATGTAAAAATCTTCTTTCGCTGCATCACATGTTGTACGGAATTTCTTCCAGAAGGCATGATCGACCTCGTCTGCTACATCTAAACGCCACGCATCAATATCACATTCCTTGATCCAGTATTCTGCAATATTGAGCAAATACTCTTGAACTTCTGGATTGGCAGTATTTAGTTTCGGCATATGTGGTGTAAAAGCAAATGTATCGTAAGTTGCTGTTTCAGAAACTTCAAAATCCTCGGTTGGTGTGTAGGTTGCTGGCCATTCGTTAACATGGAACCAATCTGCATATTTTGAATTTTCTTGATGCTTGAGAACGTCTTGCCACTGCGGGCTAGTATCACCGATATGATTAAAGACAGCATCAAGCATTACTTTAATCCCTCGTTGGTGTGCCTCTTTCACTAATGTTTTGAAAACTTCTAAATCACCAAAATACTGATCAATTTTCAAATAATCTTCCGTATCATACTTATGGTTAGAATAGGCTTGGAAAACAGGAGTAAAGTAAATGCCATTTACGCCTAAGTCTGTCAGATGATCCAAATGATTAATTACTCCTTGGAGATCGCCGCCATACAAGTCTTGACGATTGGGAGATTCAGTTGGATCCCATTCTTTCGCTCCAACTGGATTAATGGCTGGATTTCCATTAGCAAAGCGTTCTGGGAATATTTGATACCAAACTGTATTTTTAACCCATTCAGGAGCCTTAAAACGATCAACCTCATGGAAGAATGGCATACGAAATGCTGCATATTTTTTTGTGAGTAATTTTACTTCGTAAGGAAGAATACCAGAGTCGCTATAGACAACCTTTTCCCCATCGTAATCCGTAATCACGAACAAGTAGTCCATACGTTTATGTGGAACGCCGACCTCTGTCACATAGAAATCACTTTCTGCTGTGGATAAACCATGTTTCATTTCTACTTCTTGATAATCCCAAACCATTTCTGATTCATCATCGCGTTTTACAAACATATAAGGGTCACCATAGATCAATGCAACACTTTGAATGTCGTCACGTGCAACACGTAAACGGATATGAATTGTTTCCTCTGTATAGAGATAAGCAAATTCTGATTCTGGACGGTGATAAATGGCTGCTTTATTCATGAATAAATACCTCTTTTTTTCTTGTTTTTTTCATTTTAGCACAAGCTCATCTTTTGCGCAACCGTTTGCAGTATATTTTTTTATCAAAAATAAAAACCAATGTAAAACTTTCTATTATATGCAGCCATAACATGTATATACCAACATATACAGTAATCAAATTGTAATAAGTTTGCACTTGACAAAACGGAAGCGTTTGCATAAAATAGAATTACAAATTAGAATAATTATTTTCATTAGGAGGAAATATTTTATGAACACATGGAAAAAAATCGCTCTGAGTAGCGTTTCTCTGATTGCTCTTGCTAGCCTCGCTGCTTGTGGGAATAGTAAGGGTAGTGAAAGCACAACTTCTTCATCTTCAGATGCTAAAGATCATAAAGGAGCCGTTACTCTCTGGGTCGATCCAGCAAATGTTGCTTCTTATAAAGATTTAATTAAAAACTTCAACAAAGAATATCCAAACATTAAAGTTACAGTCACACAGTCTCCAAATGGTTCTGCAAATGCAAAACAAGATGTGAGTAAAGACCCCGGACAAGCCGCAGATGTCTTTAAAGTACCCAACGACCAGTTGGGGGCCATGGCTGAAGCGGGCTACATCAATCCTCTTTCACCATCAGCAACAGATTGGGTGAAATCAAATGATATTTCTATCGCTGTTGATGCTGTCTCTTGGAAAGGTAAACTCTACGCTTATCCACAAGATGAACAGTCAAATATTGTTTACTACAACAAGGCAAAATTTAGTGAAGCTCCAAAAGATTGGGCTGACTTTACAGCAGAAACACCAATTGGAACAGATTTTACAAACTCCTACAACTGGTATCCTGTATTCCTAGCTAATGGAACACAGCTCTTCGGTAAAGATGGTGAAACGGTTGACGGTACAGATGCAAATACTAAAGCTGGCGTTCAAGCTATGACTTGGTTTGCGCAACAAAAAGCAAATCCTGGTGTTAAACAGTCAGGTACAGCCCTTCTGGCCGACCTCAAATCTGGTAAAACACAAGCAATCCTCGATGGCCCATGGGACGGTAGCACAGTGAAGGAAATCCTTGGCGACAACTTTGGTGCAACAACCTTACCAACTGCTGATTTTGGATCAGGATCTAAACAAATGCAAGCTTTCTCCGGTGTCGGTACACTGGCTGTGAATTCACAATCAGAAGATCCTGTTGCTGCTTCTGCTTTAGCTCAGTATCTATCAAATACTGAATCACAATTAGCACTCTATAAAGCCAATAATGCAATTCCAGTTTCAAAAGAAGCCCAGAAAGATTCTGAAGTTGCAAAAGATCCCGTAGCTCTTGCAGTTATCAAACAAGTAGAAAACGATACATTGATGCCTAAGATGCCACAAATGGCAACATTCTGGAACTTGGCTGCCCCACTTATTGAGAATGCCTACACAGGTAAGACTCCGGCTACACAATACCAAGCACAACTTGATAATTTCGTAAAATCAATCTCATCAGCTACTGAATAATTTTTGATTAACTTAAGGGGATTGGGCTCATCCTAATCCTCTTATTTTTTATATACAAAAGGGTAAAATATATGTTTAAAAAGAAAATTAAACCATCTCCTGAAGCAACATACAAAGAGGTGTGGCATGAAGGTGATATTTTCACAAAACTCAGCTTCTTTATCATGGGTTTAGCGCAACTAAAAAATAAACAATGGCTCAAGGGCCTTAGCTTCCTCATTATCGAAATTGTCTTCCTTTTCTGGCTCATCTTCAATGGCATTAGCTCCATCAGTCTTTTGAGTAGCCTTGGAAATGTCAAGACTAAGCAAGTCGTTTTTGATGAAGCACGACAAATTTATGTCACTCAACAACCTGACAACTCCATGCTCATCCTCCTTTTTGGTGTCATGTCCTTAGTGCTCATTGCAATGGTTGCAGTTATCTATATTACAAGCCTTCGTTCCACACGTCATCTCTATGTCTTGAATCGTGACGGAGAACATATCCCTACGACTATGGAGGATTTGGCTACACTCTTAGACAGTCGCCTCCATTACACACTAATGGCGATTCCCTTACTCGGCATTTTAGTTTTCACGATTGCTCCTTTGCTTTTCATGATTACCATTGCTTTTACCAATTTTAATCAAGATCATCCTATTGGATTTTCTTGGACGGGGTTCGCTTCATTTGGTGAGATTCTGACTGGTAATATTGCTGGAACTTTCTTCCCTGTCTTAGGCTGGACTCTCGTTTGGGCTGTGGCTGCAACAGCGACAACTTTCTTCTTTGGTGTCTTACTTGCTCTTTTGATTGAATCATCTGGAATTAAATTTAAAGCTTTCTGGCGGACACTCTTTGTTATCGTTATGGCTGTTCCTTCTTTTGTTTCACTCTTAATGATGAATATGTTCCTAGACAACAATGGGCCGCTCAACAGTTGGCTCCAAAGTATCGGTCTTATTGATCATCCTATTCCATTTTTAATGGATCCTTTGTTAGCGAAGTTTTCTGTTATCGGCGTTAATATGTGGATTGGTATTCCTGTCTCTATGTTAATTTCAACAGCGATTATCCAAAACTTGCCATCAGATCAGATTGAAGCAGCTAAAATTGATGGTGCCAACAGTTTTGATATTTTCCGCTCTATTACCTTCCCTCAAATTTTGTTCGTTATGACACCTGCCTTGATTCAACAATTTATCGGGAATATTAACAACTTCAACGTTATTTTCCTTTTGACTGGTGGTGGACCACTGAACGCCGAATACTTCCAAGCGGGTTCCACTGACTTATTAATTACCTGGCTTTATAGCTTAACCATGAAGTCGATTCCAAGTTATAACATCGCTTCAGCTATTGGTATCGTTATCTTTATCATCTCAGCTACAGCTTCATTGTTTGCTTACCGCCGTACAAATGCTTTTAAGGAGGGCTAAAATGAAATCATATAAACGCCAACGTCAAGCTTCATTAGTACTCAGATACTTGCTCTTGACCTTACTTGCAATCATCTGGATTTTCCCAATTGTATGGATTATCCTTACCAGCTTTTCTAAAAATAACACTGGTTTTGTTTCGACATTCATTCCCCAGCAGTGGACCCTGGATAATTTTACTGGTATTTTCAATAACCCAGTTTATCCTTACGGACATTGGCTCCTTAATACTTTTGTCATCGCTGTTATCTGTGCAGTTGTTAACACGCTGATTACTACTGTTATGTCTTATGTATTGTCACGTTTACGCTTCAAATTACGCAAACCTTTCCTACAGTTAGCACTTATCATTGGAATGTTCCCAGGTATCATGGCGATGATTGCTCTCTATTACATCCTCAAATCATTCAATATGACCAACTTAGTGGGACTGACTTTGATTTATATAGGTGGCTCTGGTCTAGGATTCTATATCTTTAAAGGTTTCCTTGATACAATCCCTGCTTCAATTGATGAAGCCGCTGTGATTGACGGTGCAACCAAATGGCAAATTTTCACCAAAATTACCTTGCCTTTGTCAAAACCAATGATTGTTTACACATCCCTAACTGCTTTTATTGCACCTTGGCTTGATTTCCTCTTTGCGAGTGTCATCTTAGGTGGTGGCGATCCTAAATCAAGGACCATTGCCTATGGCTTGCAAAACATGATGACCAACTCCAGAGGTTCCTCTGCAACAAACTTTACCCAATTTGTTGCAGGATGTGTGATTATCGCCATTCCTATCACTATTCTCTTCATTGTTATGCAAAAATTCTATGTTAAAGGAATCACTGCTGGTGCAGATAAAGGATAACAAACTAAAAAAGCACTCAACCTATAGTTGAATGCTTTTTTTATTGTCCTAAAAGTTCTTGTGCTTTTGCACTATACTTGTCCATATCAATGAGGATACCTGAACCTCCGTACATATCATAGGCAGATTGCCAATCATTGTCGGATGGGATGGTTGTGTTTTCTATACCGCCAAACATTGCCGGTAAAGCTTTTGTGATCAGGAATGTGTTAGAAAGATTAGTCATTGTAACAGCTCGAGCTGTACCCAAGGCACTTGCACCAGTAAAGAGTGTCAACGGATTTTTAACTTTCGATGTGAGAGTTTGCATCACTTGTTGTTGACGTTGCACACGTCCAAAGTCTCCTTGATCATCGTGGCGGAAACGTGCATAGTTCAAAAGTGTACGTCCATCCATTCGTTGTGGGCCTTGCTTAATCATCATAAAGATTCCACCACCATCAGGATAGCCCAAGGCCGCGGCTTCTTCTGCACTCAATTCCTTATCGTTTTTAGCCATCCCTTCAGTTTCTGCTAAATCATCCGGTACAGGGACTTCATCAAACTTTTGACCATTAATTGTGGCGAATTTGGCATCAATCTTTACTCCACCAGGGAACATTGAGTCAATCACTGTTGCAAAACTTGAGAAATCAACCACAGCGTAATATTTAGCATTTATACCAAAATTTTGTTGCAAGGTTTGACGCACAAGTTCAACACCTTGATTCTCATTTTGCTCACCAATCGTGAAGGCTGCATTAAGCTTCATGTTAGGTCCTTGGCTTACATCACCAACTCCTGGAATGTTGACCAAAGTATCACGCATAAAGCTCACCAATTGCATTTTGCCGCTTTTGCCAATATTCAAAACCATAATACTGTCTGAATGGGCCACTCCTGAGCTTTGTCCTGGTCGTTGATCAGCACCTAAGAGAAGGATATTGACTGAGCCATCCGCATTGGCAGCACCATTGAATTGTTCGGCTTTGATCGCGCCACCTTCTCGACTAATCCCACGCTGATAACCATAAATGAAGAAACCAATCATAATCAAAATCAAGGCGATTAAGATAAAGAAAATCCGTTTTATCCAACTTTTCTTTTTCTTTGGCTTTTTACTTGCTGCTTCCTCAGACCTTTCATCATCAATGCTCTCTTCCGCACGACGGTTATCTTTCTTTTTCCCACGTTTGGATAAAAAGGGCGCTGGTGCTGAATCTAAAGAACGGCTGGATCTACTCCGTCTCTCAGAAGAAGAACTTTCAGACTGTGCGCGCTCTTCTTCTATGTCAGCCGCATATTCTTCTTCAAGGGCCTGCCACCCTTCTATTTCTTCTACTAGTTCATAATATTCTTGCTTTTCGCGTTCACTTAAGTAAGCTTTATTTGCTCTTAAGTATTCAAAACGTTTTTGTTTATTATCTTTCATTATCTGTCTATTATATCATGATTTTTTATTTTTGATAAAAGCCTTTCATAATTCTCAGCAAAATACAGATCCTTTTCTTAAGCTTTTTTGCCAAAAAATTTATTTCTGAAGCGTTTAACTTTCAGAAACTGTTCACGTGCCTTGTGCATCTGTTTATATCTTTTAGGGTTCTTTTTATAAAAATCTTGGTGATAATCTTCAGCTGGCCAAAATGTTTGCGCATTTTCTATAGGGACTATGATTGGTTTATCCCAAAGCCCCGACTCCGACAATTCCTGCTTGCTTTTCTCAGCAGTTTGACGTTGCTCATCATTCTCAACGTAGATAACTGGTCTATAATTACTGCCTCGATCGTAAAATTGACCTTCTCCATCCGTCGGATCAATAAGACTCCAGTAAATTCCCAGCAAGGTCTCGTAAGAAATAACGGTATTTTCAAAAATTATCTCCACAGCTTCAGCGTGTCCCGTATATTTACCCGATACCTCATCATATGTCGGGTCATCGACATGCCCCCCGGTATAACCGCTGGTAACAGACAGTATACCTGGACGAGTTTCAAAAGGTTCAACCATACACCAAAAACATCCACCCGCAAAAACTGCAATTTCTTTACTCATAGCTCTTCCTCCAAGCACATTATAGCACAACGAAAAGGCTTGCATGCTATAATTTAACTATGAAAAAACCGTTAAATCAGACTGAAATATTGAACGAAATGTATAATTTAATCTTGAGTAAACATATTCGTGAGTGGGAACGTGCTTTAATATTAGAAGCTAAAAATCGCATTGAAAGTCAGGGTAATCTTGAAGAAGCCTTAACCCAATTAGAGGCTCAATTACGTCCACTAGCTCTTCGCTATAATTTAACGCCTATGACAACCGAATTTTATAACAAAATATCCACTTCGGGTTTATTTGGCCGCGGTGTCGGGCATCGTTTATAAATAATCATCTTTTTAGTAAAAAAAACGTTAGACCTACTAACGTTTTTTTATTTCAAATTTCTTTTGCACTTAACTCTGTTTGACTCAAGCGTTCATACCACAACTTTCGTGTACGGGAAAGTGTGGCAAAGAGAATATCTAATAGAGGTAACAGAAGAAGAATGAAAGAAAGGACTACCATTAAGAAATTTTGTCCCAGTTCTTTTTGTGGAATATAGGCTGAACGTTGTAAGAAATAAGACAAGAGACCAATCATCCCAAAATTAACGAAAGATAAGAGTTGTCGACTTAAAATCTTCCAACGACTTCCTTCTATCCTTATCTTAAGAAGTTTTTGGCCAAAAGTGACACCAAAAATGACTGGAATCCCCACAAATGTAATAAGCATTGCTATATAGAAATGAGGTACAATGTTTGCAATAATATTTGCTAAAACAAAATCTACGCCAAAGGCAATACTACGACGTATCATCCCAATCTGAGCAGGAATGGCTTGTTTGGCATCCAAATCTGGTAAAACCTTAACAAGTAGGCAAGCAATCCCAAAACCAAGCAAACTTCCTAGCGTATTAATCATTAAATCATCAACATCAAAAAGACGATAAGGACGAGGATAAAGACCAAAAAGAGCCGAACGCTGTAAAAGTTCAAACGATAAGGTGAGCATGAAACTCCACATTAAGGTTTGCGAAAAATTACGCTTAAAGAGGTAACGCAAATATATCCCAAATGGCAACGTCAAAAGAAGATTAAAAAAAGGTTGGATGAAACTTGGTGCTTTCAAGGCCATTAGCCATGTAGAAGGCTCGTTAAGTACCAGCGGGTTATAAGCGATGAACTGACGTACAAATTCAAAGGGAACAAGATTTTGCTTAGGACCTGTCATCTGTGCAACCTGTGCCACATCAGGCAAAGGAAAAATAGTCATCGCATAAGCACAAACTATATAAAGGACAAAAGAAAAATTGACAATAAACCGCCAAGGGTTAACACGTCCATATTTACGATATTGAACAATCATATAAGGAATAAGGCTAAGCAAGAAAAAAACAAAGAAGAGCAATACACCTATTTGAATAGCATGGAGATAAGTAAGCATAGAAATCCTTTTTTAAAATTTTATCTTTATTATAACAAAATTTATAAATGGAGATTGTGAGCCAGTTTAAAGAAATAGCTTAAATCAAGTGGAAGTTGATATTATTACTGCTGCTCACACCCTGTTTATACATCAAAGGCTTGCGCATATTTGATACACCCCGAAATATTTTTTAGTGCATTGGGGTGTAAAGGACGAATCATAAAAGCTTCTGCTGGAACGTCCAATGGTGCCGTGACCTTATATTTTTCAGCAGATACATAGCCAAAACGAGAATAATATTGGGGATGCCCCAGAATACTTATAAAAGGGAAATCTTGTTGAACGGCACGCTTTTCCAACTCTTTCAGCAAATTTTCTCCCACTTTTTTACCTTGCCAAGAAGGTAAAACAGCTAATGGCGCAAGAACCAGCCCTGTAAAACTTTCTTTATCGTTGATAATCTCGACTTCACTTAGTAAACCATAACCAATAATTTTTGCTCCTTCAGCGGCGACAACTTCTAAACCATCGACATAGCTGCAATCTGTCCGAATCTTTTCCACAAGCTCTGCTTCATTACCATAACCATGTTCGGACCTGCTAAATGATTGACGAATTAACTGCTCAACTTCTTTATAGTCTTTTCGCCCAATACTTCTTATTTCCAATGTTGACCTCCTTCATTTATAGAAAAACAAACGGAATACCTTTACTCCGTTTGTTCCTTTAAAAATTGATTGATTATAAGAGTTCTCGTGCTTTTTCTTCGATGAAACCTGCCACTTGATCAATCGTTTTTCCTGTACTATCTAGTAAAATAGCATCCTCTGCTTGTTTTAGAGGGGAAACTGCTCGTGTACTATCCTTACGATCTCGTTCGGCGATTTCCACTTTGAGTTTTTCCAAATCAGTAGGAATATTTTTTTGTAAATTTTCTTTATAACGTCGCTCTGCTCGTTCATCCACAGAAGCCACGAGGAAAATCTTCAAATCTGCATGAGGTAGGACAACCGTACCAATATCACGTCCATCCATGATAATGCCACCTTCGTCAGCAATGCGCTGTTGCTCAGCAACTAAAAATTCCCGTACTGGAGCTAAAGCAGAGATTTTTGAAACATTCTGTGTTACTTCGTTTGTACGAATAATCTTAGTAATATCCTCTGTTCCTAAAAATACAAGTTGTCCATCAGCCGTATTTTTAAAGAAAATTGGTTTTTTCTTGATCACATCAATAATTTTTTGAGGATCCTCCGTTTTGTTTTGGAGGGCAACCAAAGTTGCAGCACGGTACATCGCACCTGTATCTAAATAGATAATCCCAAGATTTTGTGCAACGATTTTAGCGACAGTTGATTTTCCGCTTGAGGCGGGACCATCAACAGCAATTTGTAACTTTATCATGTTTCTTTCCTATATATGAATACTTTTTATTATTTTAATTTTAATACTTGCCCAGGTGATATTGGTGAACCATCGGCATTGTATCCTGTTGCGGAGATATTATTAAGGCTGGCAATTACAGACCATGCAACGCCTGTCTTCGCTGATATCTTACTTGGATCGTCTCCAGCTACAATAACATAAGTTCCACCCTCTTCAGTGGAAGATTCTTCAGTGGTTGGCGGTGGAGCTACAGTACTTTCTTCTGGTTTCACTTCTTCAGTAGTCTGTTCTGTTTGTTGCTCCGTGGTTTGCTCTACAGTTTTTTCTGGATTTTCCTGAGCAAATCCACCGCTATGTTGCGTTTGATTATTCCAAAGAATAAAGGCAATCATGAAACCAACCAGTAAAAACATCGTCACGACAGTAAAGGTTAAAGCACGTGAAGTTAATGACTTGTTATTGTGTTTTTTTCTTGGCTTGCTGCCCGAACGACTTTTTTCGGAATCTGCTTTCATGGCCTTATAGATTTCTTTATCCCACGGTTCTTTTTCTGCCACATCTTTTTCCTTTCCTTTTTTATTTTTTTATATTATCATCATTGTATGAAAGTAAACATAATACCAGAAAATTGTATTGCATGTGGCCTTTGTTATTTACATGCTCCAGATGTCTTCGATTACCATGATAACGGTATCGTTAAATTTAATAATTCCGATAAACTGGAAAAAGAATATTTTTCTGATGATAAAATAATAAGTGCAGCCAAGGCTTGCCCAACAGCTGCGATAAAGATTACCAAATCTTAAAACCTTAAACTCTGATATTTATTTTACCATAAAATTACTTCTTTATCTAACTATTTCGTGATTTTTAATTAGGTATTTTCATTATATATACAGCTTGTTTTTGATTGACAAGTTGTTTTTATTTTCGTCAGTTAAATTAAAAAATCAGATTTATGAAACCAGTTTCACAAATTTTTGCAAATGTTTTCAATTTGTAGTATACTAGGACAGTAATAATTATATTATATAAAAATTTATAAGGAGGTTACTCAATTGAGTATCGGAATTGTTATTGCGAGCCACGGTGAATTCGCTGCGGGCATCAAGCAATCTGGTTCAATGATCTTCGGTGAGCAAGAGAAAGTACAAGCTGTTACTTTCATGCCTAACGAAGGACCAGACGACTTACGCGCCAAAATCGAAGCCGCTATCGCAACATTTGATGCTGAAGATGAAGTCCTTGTCCTTGCTGACTTGTGGAGCGGTTCTCCATTTAACCAAGCAAGTGCTGTTATGGGTGCCAATCCAGAACGCAAGGTAGCTATCATCACAGGCCTCAACTTGCCAATGCTTATTCAAGCCTACACAGAACGTATGATGGATGCTTCTGCTGGTGTTGAACAAGTTGCTGCAAACATTATTAAGGAAGCTAAAGCTGGTATCAAAGCATTGCCAGAAGAGCTTAATCCTGCTGAAGAAAGCGCTACACCAGCTGAAGCTGGCGTAAACGCTGCCGCTATCCCAGAAGGTACTGTTGTTGGTGATGGTAAGATTAAAATTAATCTTGCACGTATCGACTCACGTCTTCTCCACGGTCAAGTTGCTACTGCTTGGACTCCAGATTCAAAAGCAAACCGTATCATCGTTGTTTCTGACGCTGTTGCCAAAGATGAGATGCGTAAAACACTTATCACACAAGCTGCACCTCCAGGTGTTAAAGCCAACGTTGTCCCTATCAAGAAAATGATTGAAGTTGCTAAAGATCCACGTTTTGGTGAAACTAAAGCTCTTCTCTTGTTTGAAACTCCTCAAGACGCACTTGCTGCTATTGAAGGTGGCGTACCTGTAGAAACACTTAACGTGGGTTCTATGGCACACAGTACAGGTAAAACAATGCTTAACTCAGTATTGTCTGTAAACAAAGATGATGTTGCCGCTTTTGAAAAGTTACGTGATCTCGGCGTTAAATTTGACGTTCGTAAAGTCCCTAACGATTCTAAATCTGACTTGTTTGCTTTGATTAACAAAGCAGACGTTAAGTAAAATTAAATATTATTAGGAGAAATTTATAAAATGAGTATTATTTCAATCATTTTAGTTCTTATCTTCGCGTTCTTAGCTGGACTTGAAGGTATCTTGGACCAATGGCAATTTCACCAACCAATTATCGCCTGCTCATTGATCGGTATCGCTACTGGTCACATGGCTGCAGGGATTATCTTGGGTGGTTCATTGCAAATGATCGCCCTTGGTTGGGCTAACGTTGGTGCCGCTGTCGCACCTGACGCTGCACTTGCTTCTGTCGCTTCTGCTATCTTGATGGTTCAAGGTGGTAACTTTGACTTGACACACATCACTGGTGTTATCGTACCTGCCGCTATCTTGTTGGCAACTGCTGGTCTCGTACTTACTACATTGGTTCGTTTCCTTTCAGTTGGTATCGTTCACTTAGCTGATGCTGCTGCTGAAAAAGGTTCTTACTCAGGTGTTGCTGGTTGGCACATGTTCGCACTCCTTCTTCAAGGTTTGCGTATTGCTATCCCTGCTGCAATCATCCTTGCTATCCCTGCTGAAACAGTAACTGCTGCCTTGAACTCAATTCCTGATTGGGTTTCTAAAGGTCTTGCTGTTGGTGGTGGTATGGTTGTTGTTGTTGGTTACGCAATGGTTATCAACCTCATGGCAACTAAAGAGCTATGGCCATTCTTCTTCCTCGGATTTGTACTCGCACCACTTTCTTCAATCACTTTGATTGGTATGGGTATCCTTGGTGTTGTTATCGCTCTTATCTACCTCAATCTTTCTAATACTGCTGGTAACGGTGGAACTGCTTCTTCAAGTGGTGACCCAATCGGCGATATTCTCAACGATTATTAATTAGGAAGGAGATTTTATAAAAATGGAAAATACAAATAAAAAGTTTAGCCTTTCTAAAAACACACGCTTGAGCGTTATGTTCCGTTCAATGTTCCTTCAAGGTTCTTGGAACTACGAACGTATGCAAAACCTTGGTTTCCTCTATTCAATCATCCCTGCATTGAAACAGTTCTACAAACCAGGTTCTGAAGAAGCTAAAGAAGCTTTGAAACGCCACATGGAGTTCTTCAATACTCACCCATATGTAGCCGCACCTATCGTCGGTGTTACATTGGCCCTTGAAGAAGAAATCGCTAACGGTGTTGAAATCGATGAAGCAGCTATCCAAGGTGTGAAAGTCGGTATGATGGGACCTCTCGCTGGTATCGGTGACCCAGTCTTCTGGTTCACAGTACGTCCTATCGTTGGTGCCATCGCTGCCTCACTTGCAACTGGTGGTTCTATTATCGCTCCAATCTTCTTCTTCGTTGTTTGGAATGCAATCCGTATCGCTTTCTTGTGGTATACACAAGAGTTTGGTTACAAACAAGGTACTGCAATTACAAGCGACCTCGGTGGAGGAATGCTTCAACAAATTACTAAAGGTGCATCTATCCTTGGTATGTTCATCCTTGGTGTATTGATCCAACGTTGGGTTAACATCAGCTTCACTGGTCCTAACGCTATGCTCCCATCTAAACCTTTGGCAGATGGTGCTTACGTTGGTGAATGGATCGACAAAGCAGGTAAAGTCGTTGTTCAAGGTGCCCAAACAGGTACTACAGGCGACGGTGTTGCTAAGTTTGATTGGTTAGACCAAGCAGGTAACGTTGTTGGTAACGGTGTTGCTGGTCAAGACGGTTTCGCACATTACGTAACTGTTGATCAACTTAACACAGTTGACGGTTCTACATTGCACAACATCTTAGGTCAAGTATCATCTGGTCTTGGCTTGAGCCCAGAACAAACACAATCACTTCAAGACGTGTTCAATTCATTAATTCCTGGATTTATCGCATTGCTCTTGACTTTCCTTGTGCTTTGGATCTTGCGCAAATGGAAAAACAAAAATGCACCATTGTTCATCATCATTGGTATGTTCGTTCTTGGTATCGTACTTCACGTTGCAGGTCTTGCTTAATAAGATTTTAAAACAAGAACAAAATCGTCGTGTACTCGCGGCGATTTTTTATTAAGATTATTTTTGCTATAATAAATATATTATAATATCGTTAGGAGCACTAAATTGGCACAATCACTGAATACTAAAGTCGACTTTACCACTGCTGGTATTGCTTATCTTGGCTTTGCTGAATATGGTAAAATTATGATTGGAGACCGAGCTTTCGAGTTTTTCAATGATACTAATGTTGAAAAGAACATGCAATTCCCTTGGGCCTCTATTAAACGTGTGGAAGGTGATGTTTCTGTTTCCAAAAACGGAAAAGTAAAAATTGGACGTCAGTTTATCATCGTCTTTCGTAATGAGCAAAAAGTTCGTTTTGCTGCCAAAGAGTCTGGAACTGTCTTAAAATACATCCGACAATATATTGGAAATGAAAAAGTCGTCCGTCAAAAAGGATTCTTTGATAAATTCTTTAGCCTCTTCCGCCGTAAAAAGAAATAAAAAATAGCCTCCATCGGGGGCTATTTTTTTACAAAAAAAACATACTGCACATGCACCATGATTTTCTAGATTAAGTATCTGTTCCATTTCGTTCACGTCTAAATAAATTAAAATATAGACGATCTAAAATCTTGTCACGGTAGTCCTTTCGTCCAATAAAGCGTGTGACTTTGCTGAAAATATAACATGACAAGAGTGTGACAGCAAAGTTTGGAAAGGCTAGATAAGTCGCTAAAGATAGTCCCATAACGACGATATCAATCCCAAACAAGACACGGTCAATCGTAAATTGCCAGCGATCTTCCATAATTCGACTCAAGAGGATTGAACCACCAAAAGTCCCGTTGGATACTACAACAAGTCCTGCACCTATTCCTGATAAAATACCGTCAGAAATACCAGCGAAAATAATTTGATTAAATTGAAAACCGTTAATTCCCATCGCCTCATAAGCCAGCATCCATAAACTCATCGCAGCTGCACCAGGAACACTCAGCAAAAGCTCTCTTCGGCTCAACAATTTCCACCCAAAGAGAAACAAGGGAATATTAACTACAAAGAAAGTCAGTGCTGGGTTGATTCCAAAAACAAAATCAACAAATACTGAAAAACCTGCAATCCCATTACTTGCTAAGTAATTAGGAATAACAAAAAGTCTTACCGATAAAATATAAAAACCCACTCCTACAATAAGAACAATTAAATCTTTTATAAACTGCTTATCTATCTTTACTCCAATGATCGACATAGAACCCCCTTTATTCTATAATACCATTTAGGAATTTAAAGAACTAATGATTTATGAGGCGCTTGCAAAGTTTTAAATTTTCTGATAGAATGACATTAGAAGTCAGTTTTGAGACTATCTTTTTCAAGAGAGCTTGTGGGTGGTGAAAACAAGTAAAGATTCTTTAAACATTCTGCTTCTTGTTTGATTTTATCCTATGAAAATAGGAACGTGTTTCTCGCGATAAGGGAACTAAAGTCCTATCCTTATGATAGGAAATTTAGGTGGAACCGTGCTTATAGCGCCCTAATTCTTCTTTCAGGAGAATTAGGGCTTTTTATTTTATATTAAAAGGAGATTTTATGCTTGATATCAAAAAAATCCGTGCAGACTTTGACGGAGTAGCCGCAAAATTGGAAACACGTGGTGTTAAAAAAGAAACACTGCAAGAACTCCATGAACTTGATGTACGCCGTCGTGAACTAATCGTACAATCTGAGAACTTAAAAAAAGAACGTAATGCCGTATCTGATGAAATCGCGTTGGTTAAACGTGAAAAAGGCGATGCATCTGAAAAAATAACTGCCATGAAACAAGTTTCTGCTGATATTAAAGTTATTGATGCTGAACTTGCTGATATTGAAGAAAAGTTGACCACTTACACAACAACGCTTCCCAACTTGCCACATGATGATGTGCCTGTAGGTGCTGATGAAGATGATAATGTTGAAATTCGTCGTCATGGTCAAACGCCTGAATTCAGCTTTGAACCCAAACCTCATTGGGACTTAGGTGAGTCTCTTGGTATCCTTGATTGGGAACGTGGCGGTAAAGTTACAGGTTCTCGTTTCCTCTTTTATAAAGGCGCTGGTGCGCGTTTAGAGCGCGCCTTGTATAACTTTATGTTGGACGAACATGCTAAAGAAGGTTATACTGAAATGATTACGCCTTATATGGTCAATCAAGATTCTATGTTCGGTACAGGTCAATATCCAAAATTCAAAGAAGATACTTTTGAAGTAAATGATGACCGTGGTTTTGTGCTCATTCCTACTGCTGAAGTACCTTTGACCAACTACTACCGTGGTGAAATCTTGGATAATGCTGAACTCCCAATCTACTTCACAGCAATGTCTCCTTCATTCCGTTCTGAAGCTGGTTCAGCTGGCCGTGATACACGTGGCTTGATTCGTTTGCATCAATTCCATAAAGTTGAAATGGTCAAATTTGCTCGCCCTGAGGAATCTTACGATGAACTAGAAAAAATGGTTGTCAATGCCGAAAACATTCTCCAAAAACTTGGTTTAGCTTATCGTGTAATCGCACTTTCTACAGGCGATATGGGCTTCTCTGCCGCTAAAACTTATGACTTGGAAGTTTGGATCCCTGCCCAAAATACTTACCGTGAAATTTCAAGTTGTTCAAACTGTGAAGATTTCCAAGCACGTCGCGCCCAAATCCGCTATCGTGATGAAGACGGCAAAGTTAACCTGCTTCACACTTTAAATGGTTCTGGACTTGCTGTTGGTCGTACAGTTGCTGCAATCCTTGAAAACTATCAAAACGAAGACGGCTCAGTAACTGTCCCTGAAGTCCTTCGTCCATACATGGGTGGTTTAGAAGTTATTAAATAAAAAAAACTTGCAAAAGCAAGTTTTTTTATTTTACAACTCAACGATATTCCCAGATTTCAAGTAAACAATCCATTCACAAAGATTGACCGCATAGCCAGTGATACGTTCTAAGAAAACAAGAGTCATCAAGTAATCTTTACCTGTCGTGATTGTTTCTGTATTTTCTTTCATCGCTTCCAAGATTTTTTCTTGGATTTCACCGCTCATATTTTTAACTGTTTGGTATTGATCTGCGATTTCACGCGCACGTTTATCATTACCTTGAATATAAGCATTCAAGGAAGCATCAACGACTGATTTCACTTTTTCACCTAACAGGGAAATGTCTTCTTCGACTTCATGGATACGCTCTTCACCTTTAAGGTTGATTGCCGCCTTAGCGATTGAAGTTACATGATCGCCCATACGTTCCAAGTCACTTGAGGCTTTAAGCACTGTGATAATCGTACGTAAGTCTCCTGACACTGGTTGTTGTAAAGCAATCATTTCCAGTGATTTTGTTTCTAATTTTGTTTCCAATTGGTTAATCATTTCATCACTTGTAATGACATCTTCTGCCAACTCACGATCATGACTCACAAAGGCACGAACTGCTTTATTCAATTGTGCAGATACTTGTGTTCCCATTGAATAAAATTGGTTGTGAAGTTTATTGAGTTCTTCTTCGAATTGTGTACGTAACATTTTTTCTCCTCTTAACTAAGCTCAGAGCAATAGGTGCTCCTTACATCATACCATATTATCCAAACTTACCAGCAATATAATCTTCTGTTTCCTGTTTTTCGGGGTTAAGGAAGATTTTTTTCGTATTGTCCATTTCAACCAAGTCACCATTAAGCATGAAGGCAGTACGATCAGAGATACGTGAAGCCTGTTGCATGCTGTGCGTAACAATAGCCAAAGTATAATCTTCTTTAAGTTCTAAAAGTGTCTCTTCTACATGCCCTGCCGAAATTGGATCTAGAGCTGACGTTGGTTCATCAAGCAAGATGATTTTAGGATTGACAGCAAGCACACGGGCGATACACACACGTTGTTGTTGTCCGCCAGATAACCCAAGCGCTGAAGTATGAAGAATATCTTTTACTTCATCCCAAATATTTGCAGCCTTAAGTGAATTTTCAACGACCTCATCGAGCAAAGCTTTGTCTTTTACACCTTTGAGACGCAAACCATAAACAACATTTTCATAAATCGAAAATGGAAAAGGATTTGGTTGTTGAAAAACCATGCCGATTTCTTTACGAAGATCTACGGTATCCACTTTTGGACTGTAGATGTTATGTCCTTTATACATAATTGCGCCCGTAATTGTTACTGTTGGAATTAAATCGTTCATGCGGTTAATTGAACGCAAAAGCGTTGATTTTCCACATCCAGAAGGGCCAATAAGTGCTGTAATCTCATTAGGATAGAATTCCATATTGATTTGATTGAGCGCTTTTTTCTTACTATAATACAGCGAAAGGTCGCTGACTGTTAAAATTGCTTCTTTTGTCATATTGTCCTCTCGATTATCCAAAGTGTCCTGAAACATAATCTTCTGTCGCTTTAAGATTTGGCTGTGTGAAGATTTTGCTTGTCTCATCGTATTCAATTAAGTCGCCTGAATAGAAGAATGCTGTATAGTCAGAAACACGACTGGCTTGTTGCATGTTGTGCGTAACGATAATGATCGTATAGTCTTTCTTAAGTTCGGTCATTGTTTCTTCAATTTGCATTGTAGAGATAGGATCCAAAGCTGAAGCTGGCTCATCCATTAAGATAATTTCCGGTTTAACCGAAAGGGCACGTGCAATACATAAACGCTGTGCTTGACCACCAGAAAGGGCCAAGGCTGACTTGTTCAAGTTGTCCTTGACTTGCTCCCATAAAGCTGCTTGCTTAAGCGATGTTTCCACGATTTCATCTAATTTTTTCTTATCTTTTATGCCTTCACGACGATGGATAAAAGCGATATTTTCATAGATTGATTTTGGGAAAGGATTTGGTCTTTGGAAAACCATACCGATTTGCTTGCGGACTTCGTAAACATTGACTTTAGGGTCACTGATATTGACACCTTCATACATGATTTCACCTGTAACTCGTGCACCATCAATCGTATCATTCATACGGTTAAGAGCGCGGAGATAAGTTGATTTACCAGAACCTGAAGGGCCAATTAAAGCCGTCACTTGATTTTTAGGAAATTGCATAGAGACACCATGAATTGCTTCTTTTGTGCCATTATAGAAAACCCGCAAATCGTTTGTTGAAAGAGCGATATTTTTGTCGAAAGTCAAAATGTGACGTTCGTTCCAATCATAAGTTGCCATATTTTTCTATATTCCTTACTAATTTCCAGATGTGAGTTTCTTGTGGAGGCGATTTCCGAGGAAACGTGCCCCAAGGTTGAACAACAATACAAAGATAATAAGTACTGCAGAAGCTCCTGCAGAAATCTGAGTTGCTGTTGCGATTGTTCCTTCAGTGTTCAAAGCCCAAATATGTACGGCCAATGTTTCAGCAGGACGGAAGAGTGACAATGGGCTTGTCAATGACATAGGATTCCAGTTGGCCCAGTTGATTGGCAAGTTAGTTTGACCCGCAGTATAAATCAAAGCTGCCGCTTCACCGAATACACGTCCTGAAGATAAGATAACCCCTGTTAAAATCCCCGGTACTGCTGCTGGTAAAATGACTTTAGTGGCTGTTTCCCATTTTGATAAACCGAGAGCCAAGCCACCTTCACGTTGCATTGTCGGAATGGCACGAAGTGATTCCTCAACATTACGTGTCATCAAAGGTAGGTTGAAGACTGTAAGAGCAAGGGCACCGGATAAGACAGAGAAACCAAGGCCAAACTGAATAACGAAGAGCAACATACCGAAGAGACCCACAACGATTGAAGGAAGTGATGACAATACCTCAATTGCTGAGCGAACTGCACCAGTCAACCAATGTTTTTGATTGGCGTATTCTGAAAGGTAAATTCCCGCACCCAATGAAAGTGGAATTGAGATAATTAAAGTCACAACTAATAAGTAAACTGAGTTAAAAAGTTGAATAGCGATACCGCCGCCAGTCAATGGATTTGAAGGTGTTGTTAAGAATTCCCAAGATACAAAAGGTAAACCTTTAACTAAAATATAAATCAAGAGAAAAGCGAGTATTGCAACAATGATACCTGAAAGTGCATAGAGCACGCCAGTGGCAATTTTATCTGTGCGTTTTGCATTCATTATTTAAGGCTCCCTTTCTTAGCGATAGCACGCATCGCAATATTAAATACCAATGACATAAGGAGAAGGAGGAGGCCAAGTGACCAAAGGGCATTCAATTGAATACCTGGTGTCGCATTTGGAATACCTGATGTCAAAATTGAAGTTAGAGTTGAAGCCGGAGAAACCAAATCTTGTGGCATTGTTACGGCATTACCAACAACCATTTGGATGGCCAAGGCTTCACCAAAGGCACGCGCCATACCAAAGATTACTGCAGTTAAAATCCCAGGTGCTGCGGCACGCAGTAAGACACGCCAAATGGTTTGCCAACGTGTTGCCCCTAAACCAAGGGAAGCTTCACGATAATGAGGTGGGATGGCTTTAAGCGCATCGACAGTCATTGAAGTAACTGTTGGTAAAATCATAACAAAGAGTACGAACACACCCGCAAGCAAGCCAAGGCCTGTTCCACCAAATGTATTACGGATAATAGGTACAACAACAGTCAAACCGATAAATCCATAAACAACTGAAGGGATACCTACCAAAAGTTCAATAACCGGTTGCAAAATTTTCGCACCATATTTTGGCGAAATTTCTGTCATATAGATTCCTGCTCCGATGGCAAAAGGAGTTGCCACCAAAGCTGAAAGCACAGTAACGATTAAAGAGCCCGCAAACATTGGTAAAGCACCAACTGCAGGTTTCCCGTCAGGGCCGATTGCTCCAGGCTCCCAATGTGTTCCAAAGAGGAAACGGAACGGATTCACACCATCCACAAAGAAAGTTGAAAGACCTTTTTGAGCGACAAAGACCAGAATAAGTCCAACGACAAAAACGATAATTGCGATACACAAGAATGTCAATGTCCTACCAAATTTTTCCAAGCGTGAATCTTTTGAACTTGAAAGTAATTTTTCTTTAATTTTTGAGTTTTCCATAACTACCTTACTAATTATTTAATTGGTGTAACTTTACCTTTATAATCACGATCAATTTTCATCTCCGTTACAGGGATATAGCCGAGTTTTCTCAGTGTTACTTTGTCATTTTTAACATAGTTGATAAAGCGATTTTCTACAAAGTTCTCATTTTTATTATTGGTATACATATGTTCGTAAGACCAAATTTTCCACTTATTAGTTGTTACATTTGTATCTGTAGGTTCAACCCCATCTAAGTTCAGTGGTTTAATCCCTGGCTTGTGGATATAAGGGAACGAAACATAAGAAATTGCACCTGGTGTTTGACCAACCAATTGTACAACCGAACCAGAAGCATCTTGAGTAGGGCCGTCAATTTCCCGCGCACCATTCAAGGCAAGGTTATCAAAATTGACACGTGTTCCTGAACCTGCCGTCCGTCCGATAACCGTAATTTCTTGATCTGGACCGCCAACTTCTTTCCAGTTTTTTACTTTTCCGGTGAAAATATCAATAAGTTGATCTTGAGTGACATTTGATAAATCCAAATTTCGATTCACGATTGGTGCAAAACCGACAACTGCAACCTTATTTCCTGTAATTTTAGAAGCATCAATTCCTGATTTTTCCTCTGCAAAGATATCTGAGTTACCAATTTGGAAAGAGCCTGCGACCACTTGTGCAAGTCCAACACCTGAGCCTCCACCTTGAACCATAATAATATCTTCTGGATATTTCTTCATATAGTCCAAGGAAACTTGTTCAACCAGTGGTTTCATTGCCGTTGAGCCACCTACTGTGACTTGATTTGAGTTGGGCGCACATGCCGCTAAAGTCACAAGACTCATTGCTGCAAATAAAGCCATTAAAATTTTCTTTTTCATATCCTTATTTTAGCATAAATCAACCATAAATAAGCAAAAGCTTACCGCTTACAATGTAAACAGTTTGTAAATGGAACGGCAAAGAGAGCACCTGAGACACGGCCCAAGTACTCTTGCTCTTTGCATCATCATTAAGAACAAGGATTTTCTAAAAGAATAAGTTTTTGTAAAGTAAAACCAAAGGTATGAAAAGAAAATTTTAATGCTTTACTCTGCTCACTCTTATTTCTTATTTATTTGTGATTTTTCCTTGAGCGTCACGTTCAACTTTCATATCAGAAACCGGGATATAGCCAAGTTCCTTGATTGTTTTTGTATCTTCAGTCACGTATTTGATAAAATCTGTTTCGGCTGCTGTTTCTTTTTCTTTATTAGTATACATGTGTTCGTATGACCAAACTTTGTAGCTATTGTCTGCAACATTTTCATCTGTTGGTTTTACATTATCAATACTGACTGCTTTGATATCTTTACTCTTATCAAGGTAAGAAAAGGCAACGTAGGAGATTGCACCTGGTGTTTGAGAGACCATAGTTACCGCCGTACCTGAGGCATCTTGCGTTGGACCCTCTACTTCTTTTTCGCCACCAAGAGCTAAATTATCAAAGTTCACACGTGTTCCTGAACCTGCTGCACGCCCAATTACTGTGATTTTTTCATCCGGACCTCCAACTTCCTTCCAGTTCTTCACTTTACCTGTGAAGACATCTTTAAGTTGTTGTGTTGAGAGATTATCAATGTTAATATCTTTATTTACAATTGGAGCAAAACCAACGACAGCTACTTTATGGTCGTTCAATTTAGAAGCATCAATTCCTGATTTTTCTTCTGCAAAGATGTCAGAGTTGCCGATTTGGAAGGTTCCTGTTGAGACCTGAGTCAAACCTACACCGGATCCACCACCTTGTACAGTGATTTGAACTTCTGGTTTTTTAGCTGTGTACTCAGTTGAAGCTTGTTGTGCCATAGGTTGCAAGGCTGTTGAACCTCCAGCGATGATTTTACCTGAAGCTGGCGTTGAGCTTCCTGAGCTGCTATTAGACGATGAATTGCCATTTCCACAAGCTGCAAGCGTCAACAGAGCTGCACCAGCGATAATTCCAGAAAGTAACTTTTTATTCATGAGATTTTCTCCAATAATTTTCTATGTTCTCCGTAAGCTCTTTCGCTTACAATACTATCTTAACACTGTTGGCAACCTCTAATTGTAAATGCTTCGTAAATACTAGGTAAACGCTAAGTAAACGGTTTTACTTTTTATTATTGCTACAAAAAAAAGCAAGAAACAATTGTCTCTTACTTTTTAGCGATTGTAGGCCTTGATTTGACGAGCAATATCACGATTTTGCTCTTTACGTTTGAGTGTTTCACGCTTGTCGTACTGTTTTTTTCCTCGTGCGAGTCCCATTAAAACCTTGGCAAAACCATTCTTCAGATAAACTTTTAAAGGAATAAAAGTAATTCCGGTTCCTGTCAACTCCTTCTCAATCTTCACGATTTCTTTTTTCTTAAGTAAAAGTTTACGCGTGCGAAGTTCATCCACATTAAAGATGTTTCCTTGCTCGAAAGGTGCAATATGAACATTTGAAAGCCAAACTTCACCATCTCGTACCCGAGCAAAACCATCTTTAAGTTGAATTTTTGCCTGACGAACCGATTTGATTTCTGTTCCTGTTAGAACAATCCCTGCCTCAAACGTTTCAAAAATTTCATAATCATGCCGGGCCTTTTTATTTTGGGCCAGGGGCTTATCTACTGTATTTTTTACCATAATTTTATTATAGCAAAAAAGTAGGGATGTTGCTTTTCTTTCAAAAGTTTAGCTTCAAATTTTTCGATTAGTTATTGCTTAAATCTTGCCCATTTGAAGCAATCACTTTTTTATACCAGTCAAATGATTTCTTCGGTGTACGTTTTAGGGTTCCATTTCCCTGGTCATCACGATCAACATAGATAAAACCATAACGTTTAGACATCTCGCCTGTTCCAGCAGATACCAAGTCAATACAGCCCCATGAAGTATAGCCCAGAAGCTCGATTCCGTCCAACTCGACTGCTTTAATCATTTCTGAAATATGTTCAGCCATATAAGCGATACGATAATCATCTGCTACATAACCTGTTTCATCTGGTTTATCTATAGCTCCTAAACCATTTTCAACAATGAAAAGTGGTTTTTGGTAGCGATCGTAAAGTGTATTCATGGTTGTGCGTAGCCCCACAGGATCAATCTGCCAGCCCCATTCAGATGCTTTGAGATAAGGGTTTTTAACTGAGGCGAAGATATTACCTGATGTTTCTTCATCCCCTTCTTCCTGAACTTTCGCAACGCGGCTTGAATAGTAAGAGAAGGATACAAAATCAACAGTATTCTGAGCAAGAAGTTCCTCATCACCTTCCAGTATAGGCAAAGTAAGGCCCTCACGTTCCAGCTGTTTCAAGAAATAATTTGGATATTTGCCACGTGCTTGTACATCAATCAAGAATAGGTTTTCACGATTTTTATCGAGCGCTTCACGAACATTTTCTGGTTTAGAATCCCAAGGATAGTAATCTCCAGCAGCTACCATACAGCCAATCTTATTTTCCGGATCTATTTGGTGGCCAATTTTTGTCGCCAAGGCTGAGGCAACAAGTTCATGGTGTGCCGCAGTAAAGAGGACTTGGTCACGATTCTCTCCTTCTTCAATATAAACACCTGCGCCCATAAACGGAGCGTGCAAGAGCACATTGATTTCATTAAAGGTAAGCCAATATTTGACCAGTCCTTTGTAGCGTGTAAAGAGGACAGTGACTAAGTTTTCATAAAAACCAACCAGCTTACGATTACGCCAGCCCCCATATTCTGTTACCAAGTGCATTGGAATATCAAAGTGCGTAATGGTCACTAAAGGCTCGATATCATACTTACGTAGCTCTTTAAAGACCTTTTCATAAAACATTAATCCTTCTTCGTTAGGTTGAGTTTCATCACCTTTTGGGAAAATCCGCGACCAAGCAATAGACATACGGAAAGTTTTAAATCCCATTTGAGCAAACAAGGCAATATCTTCTTGCCAGTGATTGTAAAAATCAATAGCTTCATGTCCAGGATAGAAAAGTCCTTCTTCTGGCTGCAAATGCTTTTCAAGTCCTAAAATAATAGCTTCACGGCGTGAGCCATGTGGGGCCAAATCCACATTGGCAAGTCCGCGGCCACCTTGATCCCAGCCGCCTTCATATTGGTTGGCAGCTGTTGCACCGCCCCAGAGAAAATCTTTAGATAATGGCATTATATGCTCCTTTGTATAATTTAGATTATTGTAGATACATCAATGTAATGTATGCGTTATCAATATTTTCATTATAGCAAAAATTATCAGAGCAATCTGTCGGAAATACGGAAAGTCTGTTACTATTTCTCGAAACAAAAGGCTAAAAAACAACCCATATTATTTTGTTAACTTCTCTTAAATATACATATCACGCTGTTCCAACCAATTCCTTAATAATACGAAAGAGTACCTGAGAGCGTTTGCTTCCATTTTTTGAAAAAGGTATAATAAATGCACAAATAAACAACTGGAGAGCTCTTAATGAAAGAATTGTATTTAATGCGCCACGCTCAAACTCTATTTAATGTGCAAGGGCGCACGCAAGGTTGGAGTGATTCGCCACTGACACCAAAAGGAATCGATGATACGCTTAAGGCAAGAGAACGACTTCGAGCAAAACGACTTTGCTTTGATGCCTTCTACTCTTCCACACAAGAGCGGGCTTCTGACACTCTAGAATTGTTATTTCCCAATCAAGAATATAGCCGCCTGAAAGGTCTTAAAGAAATGAATTTTGGAGCCTATGAGGGGCATAGTGATTACTTGGAGCCTATAGATAAAACGACATACTTCAAAAATTTTGGTGGTGAAAGCAGTCATCAGGTCTCTGAGCGGATGTACCAAAGTTTATCAGAATGTTTAAACAAGCACGATAAGGTTTTCGCCCTTTCTCACGGTGCAGCAATGCATTTTTTTACCCAGGAGAAAGTTTTTAACTTTGAGAGTCAACCTCCTGTGCCACTCGGTAACTTGGCTTGCCTTCATTTTACTTATGATGAAGGAATCTTTACCTTTATCGAATCAATCTCATTGTTATAAAAGGTATCTTCCTCATCGAGCATAGCCGATGCCTTTTGAACTTTCTAGAAAATTTTAAGGATATAAAAATGATAGGGGACAGCACTTCTTGTTCTGGCTGTATTAGCTGTGGGACAAAGCGAACTTCCTTCAGGAGTAAGTACTGGTTTTATCGCCGTTATTATCATGTCTTTAGGCTTATCTTTAGGTTCAACAACAGGTTTTGCAGTTAATCCTGCACGAGATTTAGGTCCTCGTCTTGTGCATACACTCTTACCACTTAAACATAAGGGGACTTCTGATTGGGCATATGCTTGGATTCCGGCAATTGCACCTCTTGTTGGCGCTGTTCTGGCCGCTTTATTATTCAAGCAACTGATTTATTAAACAAATAAAAAGCAACTTTAAACAAAGTTGCTTTTAAATGTGTCATCGATCAGTTTATTTTTCTTATTTTGGCGTATTTCCTGTGTCTTATGCGCTAATTGTTCTAAAATAGCCATCACAGGAAGTTGTGTCGTTAAATTCCCCAATGCGTGTACCTTTGAACCCTCATGTGCCACATTATAGGGGATAGAAATATCGGCCATATTAGCCATTGTGTTATTTACTTCATTAGTGATTGCAATAACCTTAACGCCATCTCTTTTATAGGCAACAATCTGAGCAATAATAAAGTTGGTCTTCCCAGAAATAGAGAGCGCTACAACTGTCATTGTTTTGGCATTATTTGTCATTAGTGGTTGATAAGGATCAATGACTTCAAAAGCAGGTAATCCGGCATTATTAAAATATTTTGTGCCATAATCCGCTAAAGCACCTGAAGTTCCAACACCCATAAAAACCGTATACTCGGTTTCTTCTAGGAGCTTTGCAGCCTCATCAATAAGGGCAGTATATTCAGGACTCAATAAACGTTTAGTAAAGAGCTCGAAGGCAAGAAGATTATCATACTTTGGATCTTCTGCTTTCAGCGAAATTTGGTGTTTTTGTTTTTGCAAATAAGTCTTGAGTTCATTCCAGCCTGAAAAACCTAACTTATGTGTCATACGTACAATTGTCGTAGGCGAAGCATGGACAGTCGAAGCAAATTCACGAATGGTCATGTTCATGATAATTTCTGGTGCTTTAACAACTTCCTCAAAAATTTTACTTTCCAAATCATTGAGCGCATTAAGCTTATTATCTTCAAGCATCTTTTTCTCTCCCTCTACCGTATTCCTTACTCTTGCATCCAGTATAGCACATTTTTTATTACAAAATACAGGAGCAAATAAAAACTATCAACTATAAATACAGCTCGTTTCTCCTTATAATCAGGCATTTAGACGGGATGTTTAAAACATCTCATTCATGTAATAGAACATGATGATAATGAAAAATGGAAACTAAATTTATCAAAAAGTTCCTATACAGATCACTTTTTCACATTACATTTTTTTATTTCTTCGAAATAGTAATATTGAGATGTACCTCTATATAAAAAAACTTCCAGTTAGACTTAATCAGCCACTAAAAGTTTTTTTATTTTATTATTAAGAAAGTTTTGAACCTACATTTTCGATAAGTTCTGGAATTCCAGCGGCTTTCGATCCACCAGCCATAGCCATATCAGGTTTACCCCCTCCACGGCCGTCAATGTAAGGTGCAAGCTCTTTAATCAAGTTTCCAGCTTTAACATCAGCTGTTTTACTTGCCACTAACAGGCTCACTTTTTCACCAATCTTCGCAACAAGGACAAGAACATCGGACAACTCTTTTTGTTTCCAGATGTCTGCAAGATTACGTAGACCATTTACATCTGGTACTGCAACTTCACTAGCAATATAACTTGTACCTGCTGCTTTAAGAACATTTTTAAAGACTTCATCAGATTGACTTGCAGCTAATTTACCTGCTAATGCATCATTTTCTTTTTGAGCCGCTTTAAGCTCTTCTTGCATAGCTGTTACTTTCGACACAACTTGAGCAGCTTGTGGTGCTTTCACAACTGCTGCGACTTCATTGAGCGTATTTTCAGCATCTTTAAATGCTTCATAAGCTTTTTGGCCTGTTACGGCAACAATACGGCGAACGCCTGATCCGATACCTTCTTCTTTGATAATCTTGAAGAGACCAATTTCACTTGTTGTTGCTGTATGTGTACCACCACAAAGTTCGACAGAGTAATCACCAATTTTAACGACACGGACATTTTTACCATATTTTTCGCCAAAGAGAGCCATTGCACCCATTTCTTTAGCAGTTTCAATATCAGTTTCTACCGTTTCCACAGCTAATGATTGCCAAATCACTTCGTTAACTTGACGTTCGATATCAGCCAATTCTTCCTTGCTTACAGGAGCAAAGTGTGTAAAGTCAAAGCGAAGGAACTCTACTTCGTTAAGTGATCCTGCTTGAAGTGCATGTTCACCTACAATATTGTGCAATGCTGCATGGAGCAAGTGAGTTGCTGTGTGGTTTTTAATGATACCATGACGGCGTTCTGCATCAATTTCAAGTGTGTAAGTTTCACCGACTACAAGAGTAGAGAGAATGTCAACCATATGAAGATTTTGACCATTTGGTGCATGTTGAACATCCTTAACTTCTGCAACAACTTTGCCTGCAGCATTTTTGATTACACCGTGGTCAGAAACTTGTCCACCCATTTCTGCGTAGAATGGTGTTTTATCGAAAATAAGTTGCGCTTCACCGCTGACGGTATCCACTTTTTCATCATCTTTAACTGCCACAAGAAGTTTGCCATCATATTTTTCAACATCATAAAGGAATTCAGATTCTTCTTTGATGGATTGAAGAGTTTCGTTTTGTGCGCCCATTGAACCACCTTTAATGACAGCAGCACGTGCACGATCTTGTTGTTCTTTCATCGCTGCTTTGAAACCTTCATGGTCAATCTTGAAGCCTGCATCTTCAGCTAATTCTTCAGTCAACTCTACTGGGAAACCATAAGTATCATAAAGACGGAAGATATCTTGTCCTTCAAGCATTGTCTTGCCTTCTTCTTTAAGTTTGGCAAGCAATTCATCTAAGAGTTTGCTTCCACCATCAATTGTACGGCCAAAAGCTTCTTCTTCACGGTCAATAATTTGCATGATAAAATCTTGTTTTTCAAGGACTTCTGGGTAGTATGACTCCATGATTTTACCAACAACGGGAACAAATTGAGCCAAGAATTTACCTTCAATGCCTAATTTTTTACCGTGCATAACAGCACGACGAAGAAGACGGCGAAGAACATAGCCACGTCCTTCATTTCCTGGCAAAGCACCGTCACCGATAGCAAAGCTAAGTGCACGGATATGATCCGCAATAACTTTAAAACTCATGTTGTCGCCATCTGGATTGTAAGTTTTACCAGAAATACGTTCAATTTCACGAATGATAGGGAGGAAAAGATCCGTATCAAAGTTTGTTTTACCACCTTGGATGATACAAACCATACGTTCAAGTCCCATTCCCGTATCAATATTTTTCTGTGGCAACTCTTTATATTCGCTACGTGGAATAGCTGGATCAGCATTAAATTGTGACAAAACGATATTGTAGATCTCGATGTAACGGTCGTTCTCGATATCTTCAGCCAAGAGTTTCAAACCAATGTTTTCAGGATCGTAAGCTTCACCACGATCAAAGAAAATTTCTGTATCTGGTCCTGAAGGTCCTGCACCAATTTCCCAGAAGTTGTCTTCGATTGGAACTAAATGACTTGCATCAACACCGAGCTCCACCCAACGGTTAAATGTATCTTTATCATCAGGGTAGTAAGTAATGTAAAGTTTTTCTGCTGGAAAATCAAAATATTCACTACTTGTAAGCATCTCCCACGCATAAGCTAGAGCTTCTTCACGGAAATAATCACCAATTGAGAAATTTCCAAGCATTTCAAACATTGTATGGTGACGCGCTGTTTTACCTACGTTCTCGATATCATTTGTACGAATCGATTTTTGCGCATTTGTAATACGTGGATTTTCTGGCACAACTGAACCGTCAAAATATTGTTTCAATGTCGCAACACCAGAGTTGATCCAGAGTAAAGTTGGGTCGTTCACTGGTACTAAAGATTGTGAAGGTTCGATAGAATGCCCTTTTGATTTGAAGAAATCAAGGAACATTTGACGTACTTCTGTTGAAGTCATTTTTTTCATAGCTATTCTCCTAATAAAATATTTTTCATTTACTTTCGATTTGTGAATAAAAACACAATATAAAAACAAAAAATTCATCGTAAACGAGGGGCGTCACTCACGCGGTACCACCCTCATTCACGATGAATCCATCGTCTCTTTTTGCTTGGTAAAGCAGTTTCCCTGCTATTTGAAAACCTTGAGGTTTTCAGCACGTTGACTTATCGACTTTCACCACATGTCGACTCTCTGTAAAGTCATTTCATTCATTTATTTAGATGATGAACTTGATGTAAATTGTGAGAAGATTGTTGAGAAGGCTTCTTCTTTCACAGTGACATTATGTGCTTTAAGGTATTCACCAATCACACCAGCAACATAAGTTGTATCTGCCATTTTTTCTGCCTTGATTACATCTTTAAGTTTATCTTTATACTTGTTCATGTCTGAACCTTTATCTGAAGTTTTAATCATTTTCACAACATAGTAGCTTGTTGCACCAGTTGAGGCATTTGCTGATTCGATAACATCAGAAACTTCACCATTTTTCAATTTGAAGGCTGCAGTTTGAACTTCTTTTGGAATTGTAGTACTTGTTGAATCAAATTTTTGCTTGTTACTTGCATTGTCTTTCTCAAACTTAGCTGCATCTGATTTCGCAGATTTTACTGCCTTAGTTGCTGCATCTTTAGTTGTTTCTGGAACAACAATCGCTTCAACTTCTGGATGGAAATCTGCCCAAGCTGCCTTCAAGTTAGCATCTGTAAATTGTGTATCTGAGATTTTTTTCTCAATGGCATATTCTTGTAAGAGTTGAAGACGAACGTAAGATTTATAACTCTTTTCAGTAAATCCTTGTTGTTGCAAAGCTGCAGCAAACTGTTCACCCATTTGTTTTTTAGTATCGTCAAACTTCGCTTGAACATCTTTATCTGAAACCTTATCGCCAAAGTCTTTTTCAAACATTTTTGACATTGTCAAATTTTGTAAAAGAGATGTGGCAGGCATATTTGGAAAAGTTTTTGCTTCACTGTAGAAATCCCCTACATTGATTGTGTCACCCTTCATTGTGATAATATTAGCTCCAGTTGAGTTATTATTTCCACAAGCTGAAAGTGTGACAAGTCCTAAAGCCGCAACAGCTGTTGCGAGTAAGATGTTCAATTTTTTAAATTTCAAAGTTTTCTCCTTGTTGGGTATATTCCCTTGATACATTTGTTTCTTGTAACAATATTATAACACAAAACATTAAATAAACCTAAACTGATTTACAATGTCAAACTTTCTTAATCATTAATATTCCATCTCCTAAAGGAACCATACTTGCGCGGTATTTAGGGTTGTCTAAAACTTCATCAAAGAGACGACGAAGCCCACGTTCAAGTGCACGCTGCGTCCGTTTAATTTCCATAATTGGAATAAGTATTTCTCCGCCTTGGAAAATATCATCCATGATAATCACACCATTTTCCGAAAGCAACTCCATGGCACGAGGCAGAAATTCTACATATTTTGATTTCGCTGAATCCATGAAGATAAAATCAAATTCCCCTTGTAAATCTGCCAAAAGATCGGCAGCATCACCTTCTAAGAGAGTGATCTGTTTTCTTGAATCATAGGTAGCTAGATTTTCCTTAGCCAAGGCAATCATTTCTGGGTTACGATCGATAGTAATTATTTCAGCATCTGGTGCTGCTTCTGCCATCATAAGTGCAGAAAAACCAATAGCAGTTCCTATCTCCAAAACTCTTTGGGGCTTCATTAAATCCAAAAGCATTTGGAAATACACTACTGTTTCATGAGGTATAATCGGGATATTGTTCTCATGAGCAAAGGTCTCAACATTCTTTAGTGGACCAGTAATTTGCGTTTGACGCTCGCGCATGAAGTCAACAATTTCCTCCTTGACTACGGGACGATTCATCATCGGATTACTTGTTCTCTTGTATGTTAAAACCATTATAAATGGGCTCCTTTTTCGACTAATTTTTCTAGCTCAATTAAACGTTTTTCAAAAACAGCAAATGCTGATTCTAAATATGTTGTTTCTTCCATATCCACACCTGCTTGAGCAATCACAGCCAGCGGATAATCACTTGATCCTGCTTTGAGATAAGTGAGGTATTTTTCACGCGCATCTGGGCCACCATTAACGATAGCCTCAGCAAGATAAGTTGCTGCGGCAAATCCTGTTGCGTATTGGAAGACATAAAAATTATAATAGAAGTGCGGAATGCGAGCCCACTCATATTGAATTTCAGGATTTTCCTGAGCAGCTAAACCGTAGTATTTTTCATTCAGCCCCGCATAAAGCTGGTTCATGAATTCGCTAGTCAGAACTTTTCCTTCTTGATCAGCTTTATGAATCTCATGTTCAAATTCAGCAAATTGGCTTTGACGGAAAACAGTGCCACGGAAACCATCAAGCCAGTGGTTTAAAATAGCAAACCGCACTTTTTCATCTGTCGACTCCGCAAGTAAACTTTCAGTCAAGATATTCTCATTGGTTGTTGAAGCAATTTCTGCAAGAAAGATTGGATAGTCCCCATAAACATAAGGTTGATTTTCTCGTGTAAATGTGGAATGCATACTGTGGCCCATTTCATGTACTAAGGTGAACAAATCATCCAAAGTTTCTTGCCAGTTTAACAGCATGAAAGCATTTGTATCATAGCATCCCCCTGAATAAGCACCCGAACGTTTACCGCTATTTTCAGCTACATCAATCCACCGCTCTTCAAAGGCTTTTTTAACATGGTTAGCATATTCAGGTCCAAAAATTTGAAGAACTTCTTCTGATTTCTCCACTGCCTCGGAGTAGTTAAACTTATAATCCAAGTCCGATAAGGGTGTATAGACATCATACATCTTTAAATCGTTCTCTAACCCTAAAATTTGCTCACGCAATTTAATATAACGATGTAAAAGATGCAAATATTTATTAACCGACTCCAAAAGCTTATCGTAAACTTCTTCCGGAATAAAATTACTTGATAAAGCTGCTTGACGGGCTGAATGGTAGCCACGCATCTTCGCCTTAAAATTATGGACTTTTACATTTGTTTGTAGCGTTTTAGCATAAGTGTGCTGATACTGTTCATAGTTGCTATAAAGGGCTTTACAAGCTGCCTTTCGCACCTGACGTTCCTTACTTTCCATGAGCGAGATATAATTACCGTGTGTTAGCTGTACTTCCTGCCCTTTTTCATCTTTAATCATCGGAAGCTCAATATCAGCATTGTCAAAAATTTCGAAAGTTTCGGCGGCTGCACCAAAAATCTCACTAGCACTGGCTAAGAGTTTTTCCTCTTTTGGACTTAAGATATGCTCCTTTTTAGCAAAAAGGCGGTCAAACATATGAGAATATTGCTCCAGTTTGGGTTCTTCTCTTCTAAAGCTTGCATAACGTTCTGGCGTTAAAGCTAAGAATTCCGGCTCGTAAAAAGCAAAGGTTTCTCCAAGCTTGGCATATAAATTTGTGGCTTTGGCTTCGTATTCTTGGTAACGACTCACTTGCGTATCTTGGTCATGTTTCATTGAGGCATAGACATAAACCTTCTCCACAGCACGCGAGATTTCCAGCTCAATTTCCGTGATTTCTAATAAGCTTTGAGCGCTATCTAGAAGATGTCCTTCGTAGTGCTTTACCGTCCCTAATCTTTCCGAAACTCTTTTAAGTTCTAGTTCCCAGGCGGCATCGTTTTCAAACACAGTTGACAAATCCCAAGTTAAGTTTTCAGCTATTTCATCACGTTTTTTTGCCATTCCATTCTCCGTTTTTCACTTTATTTTTATCTTTAATTATAGCATAGAAGCTTGGTGTATGCAGTTTTTCGTGTTCTTGTAACTGAAAACTTTCATAGAAGCTGTGATAATATTTTTCCAAGGGAGTATCTACTTGAAAAAAGCTTTCTGGCGTATCATCGGAAAAGTCAAAGGTCAATAAGTTTAAGCCTGGAGGACTCCAGTAGCTCTTATTCCAATTGAGGTCTAGCAAATTTTTTCCTTGTTCATAATATTTTTCTTGCATTTTAAGCCATTTTGGCACTTGATAATACAGTTGTTTCTGAACAAACAACTGTAACTCTTCCTGTTTTGGAGCATCTAAACTAAGATCTTCTCCTTCTCGAAAGGGTTGGCGTAAGAGCTCTAAGAGATTCTCTTGAAAGAAGTCAAACTCTTCAGTAAGATAAATCGGTCGTCCTTTCAAATCTTGATAAACCAATGATTTCAACCGTAGTTTTTTTCTGTTCCAGTCTAATTCCCAAAAATAAAAACCTCTCACTGCTGAATAATAGAGCAAATTTTTCTGCAAAGATGATAGGTTATTCTTAAGCCATAAGTCCCTTCCTTGAAGCCAAAGGACATAATATCCTTTTTCTTTGTAACTTACCGTTCTCTCTTCTAAACGTTGCAAAGAAAGCGGCGAACACTGTATTTCAATAGCAAGTTTATCATTTACTAACAAATCAGCCGTTTGCTTAATTTCTGGCACATACTTTTCCAACTCAACTTTCTCTTTTTTCTTAAACCATTGATACAAACTGAGTTTTAAGCCCAAGTGTTGTGCAGATTCATTTTCGCTCCAAGAGTCACAATTTTTTACGGATATGTGAGCAAAGTGAGGAATTTTTATCTTCCCTTTTTTTAAACGAAGGGGCGACTTACAGGCTGGGCAATAAAAAGGGCCACTAATTGAAGAATTGTCAAGGAGATTAATTGTTTTTCCGTCTTTATCCAAAGCTATTAACATATCAAATAGTACGAAGAATAGCTCTAAAAGTCACAAGGCAAACAAAAAAACTCGGAAAATCCGAGTCTTTATATCTTAACGGTTAAGTACAAAGTGATCCATAAAAAGAATAAAAAGAGCAAATGCTATGAATACACCTGTGATTAAGCCAACCCAAAAAATATGTTTACGTCTTTGACTGTTCATCACTGCGATAAACTCACGAATAAATGCTGGAAGACGGAAGTACAAAGGTGTTTTTCCTCCAATCCCTCCTTGCGCATTTAATCCTTGTTGAGCAGCAAAGAGAGCCGCTCGGAAAACGTGATAGTCTGAAGAGAAAAAGAGAAATTCTTCATTGGCTTTCTGTTCATTTTTTTCAATCAACTGAGATGAAAATTTTAAATTTTCAAAAGTTGTTTTTGATTGATCTTCAACCAAGGTTCGTTCTTTGGGAAATCCCAGTTCTTCGACAGCGTATTTTTGCATCGCTAGTGCTTCCGCAAGTTGTTCATCACTACCTTGTCCCCCAGAGAAAACCATTATAGTTTTATCATTTGCAGCCTTTATTCCTGCACGGATACGGTTAGCTAAAAGGGGGCTAACAAACTGGCCATTAATCAGTCCAGAGCCTAGAACCACGTGATATTTTGAAGACTTTTTACGGAAACGACGTCCATATGTCCAGCTAGCAAAAAAGAAAACCGTGAATTGCCAGACAAGATAAAAGGCCAACACAGGATAAACGTAGCTCAAGAGCTGTAGCCAAAGCCAACCTTCAGATAAAGTAGAAACGCGAATATAGAGCCAATCGACTAGAAAAAAGACAAACATAATGGCCGGCAAAATCAAATTCGCTAAACTATGTGATTCACGGCGCCACATTTTAATCGTTAAAACCACAATCCCCACAGGTACGACAAAACTAATCATAAAAGTAGGAATCAAAAAGAGGGCAAGCTCAATAATAATTATGGCTAAAATGATATTGGAATGTGAATTATAATTAGCCGAAAAAAGAATCCCCATAATACCGTTAAACAGTACAAAAAGACTGGCTAAAAAACCAATAGTAAGTCGTCCTAAACGTAAAGTTCTCATATCCTTCAAACGATGCGACTTTGTGTAAAAAATGACGGTCGGGATTAAAGCTAAAAAACTAATCACCGAAAATGCAATAATAAGTGGTGTCTCCATGTCTTTATTTTAACATAAAAATCCGCTGATAAAAGCGGATTTCTCTCATGATAGTGTACAAATTATAGTGGTGTTTTTTAGAGAATAGCAAGTACTGCAAAGTTTAATGCAAATGCGATTGCCACAACCCAAATAATTGGTTTTACTTCTTTAATCTTACCTGTAAAGAGTTTTGAGAAGATATAAGTGATAAAGCCAGCAGCAATACCATATGAGATGGAGTAGCCAAGACCCATAAATACTGAAGCAAAGAAGGCTGGAATAGCTTCACTCAATTCAGACCAGTTGATTTCCTTGAATGATGACAACATCATCATACCTACAATGATCAAAATTGGAGCCGTTGCTTGCGTTGGAACAATGGCAAGTAATGGTAAGAAAAGACTTGAGATCGCAAACATCACAGCAACGACAATCGAAGTCAATCCTGTACGTCCGCCTGCTCCAATACCAGCTGCTGATTCTACATAAACAGTTGTATTTGAAGTTCCGAAAATCGCACCAATTGGTGTAGCAATCATGTCAGCAAAGAGTGCTTTGTCCATTTTAGATGAGAAACCTTTGCTATTTGCCATATCCACAAAATCTTGATCTGTAAAGATTCCTGTGCTACGACCTGTACCAATGAACGTACCAATCGGATCAAAGATTGAGGTTAACGAGAAGGCCAAAATTGTCATCAAAACTTCAATAATTCGAGATGAATCAGAAAATAAACTACCAAAACCTTTAGGACCAAAAGCAGCACCAAAAGTTGTTCCCATCTCTTTGATTGCTGTCCCGAGATTGTTGTCTGCAAAAAGTGTAGACATATCAACTTTTGTAACACCTGTTAAAAGTGCAAGTACAGTCGTTACTGCGATTGACAAGAGAATCCCTGCTTTCCATTTACGGAGAACAAAGAACATTGTTACTAAAATACCAACTAAAGCAACAAGAACACCAGGATCATCAAATTTAACTAAGCCAGGAACAATTGTTGAATCTGCAGTGATAGTGCCGTGGTTATCCGTATAAGTACCTGGTGATGCAATAAATTCAAGAATACCAGCGTTTTTAATACCAATATAAGCGATGAAAATACCGATACCACCACCAATAGCGTGTTGTAAGCTCTCAGGAATTCCTAAAACAATTGCTTTACGAATTGAAGTAAATGTAATAATAATATTGACAATACCACAAATGAAGACCATTGCTAAAGCTTCTTGCCAAGTGTAGCCTAATGAAAGAACAACAGTATAAGCAAAGAAGGCGTTAATTCCCATACCTGGTGCAAGGGCATAAGGAACATTGGCGATTAAACCAATAGCTACCGAACCCACAATTGAAGCTAAGATAGTAGCTAAGAAAACTGCCTGAACGGGCATCCCTGTTGATCCTAAAACATCAGGATTGACAAACAAGATGTAGCTCATAGCAAAGAAGGTAGTAATACCTGCCATAATTTCACGGCCCATAGTAGTGCCGTTTTCTTCAAGTTTAAAGAACTTGTTCACGAATAAATTCTCCTTTTAATAAAAAGTTGCATGCCACATTCGTTTTTCGTGACACACGTCATAAAATGATACATGTTCAGTATAAATAAATTTTAAGTTTGAAACAAGGAATTTCGAGTCATTTAAAAAAACAAGTCCGTATATGTTCGTAAATACCGAACTAAAGACTTATAAATATTTATAAAAGTTCGTCCATTTTAATAATTGTTGTCAAAAACATAAATTTTATTTTTCATAGTGTCTTGTAGATTACTTAATAATGAACACTCCACATCTTATTTTTTAAAAAGTAACCTAGACCAAAAGCAGCTTTACTGCTTTTCTGGTATAATAAAAAATAAGAAATATTTTAAAGGATTAAGTATGGAAAACAAAGATAGAAAATTGATTGCCATTGATCTTGACGGCACAACGCTTCATAGCGACGGGCGTACAATCAGTCGCTATACAAAATATATTTTTAAACGTATTGAGGAGCAAGGCCACATCATCTGCATCTCCACGGGTCGTCCTTTCCGTATGGCTGTTGATATTTATCGCGAACTCGAACTTAAAAGTCCGATGATCAACTTCAATGGTGCTTTGATTTCCAAGCCAGACAATCGTAATTGGGAGTACACCAAAGGTCATTATATTGATCGTTCATTCGTCTTTGACTTTTTACGCCATCAACAAAACTTTGATTTAGAATTTTTTGCGGTTGAATATCGCCGTAAATTTTTCCTTAATAACTTCAGGAACGTAACCCCTAAACTTTTTGGTGTCGAACAGTTCCATCCCTACAATCGTTTGCGCGCAGATCGTCTCGATGACAATCCGCATGCAGTACTCCTTTCTACACGAGTAAAAGATAAATTTCGTCTGGCCAAGCAAATCCAAGATCATTATAACGGAAAAATCAGTGTAAGTGGCTGGGGCGGTCCTAATGGCGTTTTAGAAATTGTCCCCAAAGGTGTCAGCAAAGCTTCTGGTCTCAAGCATCTTCTCCGTGTTCTCGAAATTCCAAAAGAAAACCTTATAGCATTTGGTGACGAGCATAACGACATCGAAATGTTTAAATTTGCTGAGGAAGCCTATGCTATGAAAAATGCCTCCACTCGCCTCACACCACATGCCACTGAAATTCTTCCGTGGACAAATGATGAGGACGGGGTTGCCCATAAATTAGAAGAACTCTTTTTGAAGTAGTTGCTTATCTAACCCCCAAAAAATAAAAAAACTTCATCAATTGATGAAGTTTTTTATTAATCACGACTGTTTCCCATAAATCCAAAGATTCTCAAGAGTGAGAGGAAAAGGTTGATAAAGTCAAGATAGAGTGATAACGCCATGCTAATCGCCCAGCCGTTACTTACATTACCGTTATTTTGGCGGTAAACATGCTCAATCTTTTGATTGTCCCAAGCAATCAGCCCACTAAAAACGAGGACACTAATGATTGAAGAAACAAAGACGACCATTGGGCTTCTTAAGAAGATGTTAATAACCCCTGCGATGATTAAACCAATCAGCATCCCCATCATTGCACGCCCCATACCTGTCAAATCACGTTTAGTTGTACGTCCATAAACTGAAAGCCCAAAGAACATTCCAGCAGTTGACACAAAGGCCAAAGTGACATCAGAAGCCGTATAAGCTGCAATTGTAAAACTCATGATAAAGCCCATTAAAACTGAGAAACCAACAAACATTGGCAAAGCTGTGGGTTTATTTTTCATGGCTGCATTTTGCATAGGGAAGACGAGAACCAGTGGCAAGAATAAGAGGATAATCATTCCAAAACCTGCACGATTAACAAAATTCTGAGTTGCTTCCCAGAAGAAATTTATTGTTAAAAAAGATGTGAGTGCTGAAACAGCAACTCCAATCCCGACAATCCCATAAATGCGAGCAAAAAATTGATTCAGCGATACTTGACTTCTATTATTATTTATAAATGGATTTTCCATAGTATCTCCTTTTCTAATATACCTTTAAGACTATTTTACCAAAAATTTACAATGCTGTCATCAGACTTGAGTCCTAGTTTGGGGTTCTTTCTTCATAATTTTCTTATTTTGACCAATCTATCCCTTTTTGTCCTGTTTTTTCTAAAAAGGTATTGGCTTTCGAAAATGGCTGTGAGCCAAAGAAGCCACGAGAAGCAGAAAGAGGTGAAGGATGTGCAGATTCAAGTATTAAATGCTTAGAAGAATCAATCAGCTTCGCTTTCTTACGTGCATCACCACCCCATAAGAGAAAGACTTTTGGACGATCATCATCCGAAGCAATTTTTATTATCTCATCTGTCAAAGGTTCCCAAATTTTTCCTTTATGAGCATTAGACTTCATCTCAGGGACGGTAAGTACAGCATTGAGCAATAAAACCCCTTGCTCAGCCCAATGTGTTAAATCTGAATCCTCTTTATCAAAGCCCTCGCTTTTAAGTTCTTTCCGAATATTGACAATAGAGTCTGGTCGATTCACCACGAAGGAAGCTGGATAGGAAAAACTTAGTCCCTGAGCTTTACCCGGCTGTGGATAAGGATCCTGTCCAACTAGTACAACTTTGACATCAGCTAAAGCAGTCAATTCAATCGCTCGAAATATCTTATCCTCAGGCGGGTAAACATTGCCTTGTGAATAAACGTCATTGATAAAATCAACAAGGGTTGAAAAGTATTCCTGAGGCAATCGTTCTCTTAAAGGTTCACTCCAATCCGTTTTTTTCATTGTCCTTCCTTCTCCTTCGTTTTAATTTGTGCATATTGGCGCAATACGGTTTTTAACTTTTCTGGGGCAGTTTTCCGGAAATCGCTAAGATAAATCTCACGATGATGGAATTCTTTGTGGATAAGTTCATAGCCCTCTGCAGCGGCAAATTCCTCCATCAAAGTAAAAGTTTCAGCTTCATCGTCAAAACTCCCCTTATGCATGGCTTGAATACAAAGTCCGTCTGTAATCTTTTCATATTTTACTTGAGAAAAATCTTGTTTTTTCTTTGAAGCTGTGTCTTTTTTGGCCCACTCAACAATTTCTTCAGTTACAAATTCTGGCATCCGAATCATAACTTTCCAAATCAGTTCTTCTTTACGTAGAGGCTCATTAGCCTTTGGAGCCGTCCGGCTTGTCCACAAACCCTCCAAGGGCGGCACAACAAAACGGTAAAACTGTGGAATCACCACATCTTCTCTTTTGTAGGACATTGAAATAGCATATGCTATAGGATAAAGTGAAGCAATCGCTTCTTGGAAAGCTGTACCAGCTGGTGCACCTTGACCAGAAACAGTCAAATAAGACATCTCAGGTACAGTAATTACTTCAATTTTTTTAGGAAAATAAAACTCTTTTTCAGTTTTTTTAAAATCTACTTTTATAGAATCTGTCATTGTTTGGTATCGGAAATAAGCAGAAAATTATTTCTTTTTTCTACTTTCCTCTCCTTTCTTTGTCGCTGGCGACTCCCTGCCCATGCCACCTATAAATTCAACGTTGTTAATAACATTATTATAACATTTATCTTACATGTTTTATTTCTATCGTCAGCTTCATCCAAAGTTCTCCCATTTTTAGAGTAAAAAAAAATCCTATCAGCAGACAGGAATATTTTTTTGCAATTAAGAATTAGCCCAATTTAGCTGCCAAACGTGATTTGTCACGTGAAGCTTTGTTAGCGTGGATAAGACCTTTTGATGCAGCTTTGTCGATTGCAGAGCTTGCAGCTTTGAATGTGTCTTCGCTTGGTGCAGTTTCAAATTTTTTGATTGCAGTACGCATTGCAGATTTTTGTTGTGAGTTGCGTTCGTTAGCAACAACGTTCAATTCAGCGCGTTTGATTGCAGATTTGATATTAGCCATTATTTCCTCCAAATTTTTGTAATACCTATAAATTATACAGGATTTTTAGCTTTTTAGCAACTGTTTGTCAAAAGAAAATTGAAATATTTTTCTTTTTTCTTGTGTCAAATTGCATATCGCTATTTACATTTTATAGAATGGTGCTATAATATGAATATGAAATTAGATGAAAATCCATGGTTGACAGATGCCGAGTTTATGAGTTATGTTGGTCACTTTCTTGAAATGCCGGAACTGAAACAGCTTGATGAAATCACCCATCACTATACTTCAACACGTTTGATTCATTCAATCAAGGTAAGTTATGTGAGCTATTTAGTTTGTAAAAAGATGGGCTGGAATGCAAAATCTGCTGCCCGTGCAGGTCTCTTACACGACCTTTTCTACTACGATTGGCGCGACACTAAATTTAACAAAAGTCATGCCTATGTTCATCCTCGTATCGCTGCCCGTAATGCAGCAAAAATTACTACCCTTTCTGATCTTGAGTACGACTGCATCGTCAAACATATGTGGGGGGCTACAATAGCACCGCCACGTTATAAAGAAAGCTGGGTTGTTACCTTAGCAGACGATTATGTCGCAATGACTGAAGGCGTAGAAACTGCACGTTTCAAATGGAAAACGCGCAAATACTTTAAACGTCACCTTCCAATTTGAACTATTAGCATAACAATAGTTCATGAGAAGTATCTAACCAATGGTTAGATGCTTCTTTTTTTATTTTTCAGACATTCAAGAGGTTTAACACCTTTTTTAGCCCTAAGTTGACAAAAATGTGAAAATTATAAAGCGTACTAGATAAAATTTATAATGTTATTTTATCACTGTAGACTAAAAGAACGTATAAATTCTACTTCATATTTATATTTCCAAAAATTTTCGGAAGTAAAAAAGATGATGAATGTGCCACTTATGTATTGGTTGTCCCTTGGCCAAAAATTAATGACTTCAATATCACAAGGGAAAGCTATTAAATCCTTAAAAATCAGAACAATTTTAACTTTTCTTAACCGCTACCATGTTATAATATTGGTAAGCTTATCGTTCGTAATTTTTTACTCAACTTTATGGAAAGGGGCTTAATATTATGAGTCTTTCAAAAGAACAACGCGTGCATGATTTGGCCTTGTGCATACTAAATAATGTCAATATGACTGAAGGTTTGTTCTCTGCTTTAGAGAAAGCAAACGAACTATCCGCCAGCGATGCTTACCCTAAAAAATATGCTGTAGCTTATACAGTACTAACACAAAAGCTCCAAGATGAACTCACTGATTTTGATGATTTAACTTTTTGAGGCTAAAAGTTAAAATAAAAAAAGACTGGTTTTAAACCGTCTTTTTTTATTTAAAAATTGCAAAATCAGCTTCCGTAAGCCCAATCAATGGATCAAAATCACCCGAATTAACCAAATCTGCTGTTAAAAAAGGCTCAATCGGATATGATGCAGAAGTAAAATTTTCTTCAGGAAAAAGCGAAATTTCCTCTGTTTGAGGTTGACTAACTTTCACAGTTGTTTCACTCTTATCATCATCCAAAGTTTGCTTTATTTCTTCTACAGGCTCTGCTTTGCCAGTAAATCGCTCCTTTAAGAAAGTTTTTCGATTGGCACTTTCTTTTTGAACAGCTTGGGCAAAGGCTTTTTGTTCTCCAATAAGAATTAGACTTTGTTTGGCTCGCGTAATTGCTGTATACAAGAGATTACGTTCCAGCATCCTTGAATAGGACGAAACCATTGGAACAACAACTGTTGAAAACTCACTCCCTTGCGACTTATGAATAGACATTGCGTAAGCTAAGGTAATTTTATACCACTCTGCGCGAGGATAGCTCACTTCCTGACCATCAAAATCCATCACAATTTCGTCTTGCTTGCTTTCTGTATGTTTTGCTGGAATAAGCTCAACAATCCTCCCTAAATCGCCATTAAAAACATTGTTTTCTGCATCATTGACTAAATGGAGAACTTTATCATCCTCTCGAAAATGAATATCCTGATAATTAAACTCTTGTCGCTCATCAAGAGGGTTGAACAATTCTTGCAACAAACCATTTAAGGTGTTTATCCCAGCTACACCTTTATACATCGGTGCTAAAATCTGCAATTCAAAAGGATTATTTCCTCTTTTTTTCCACGCAGTCGCAACTTGTTTCACAAGATGAGCAACTTGTCCTGTTCCAGCTTCAAAATAAGAACGATCGGGATGACGGCTAGTAAAATCTTGTGGCAAACGGCCTTCCTTAATCTCATGAGCAAGGTCAATAATCGTCGATTCGGCGCCTTGACGGAAGATTTTATCCAAGCGAACTGAAGGAACCTCTGGAAGCTTCAGCAAGTCTGCAAAGACTTGCCCAGGACCAACTGACGGCAGCTGATCTGCATCGCCTACAAAGAGTACTTTCATGGAAGGAGGAATGGCTTGTAAAAGTTTATTTGCTAACCAGGTATCTACCATTGAAAATTCATCAACAATCAAAAGTGAACCCGTAAGATCATTACTTTCCATATCCATTGCTTCATCAGTATTTAAACCTAAATGGCGATGAAGCGTTGCTGCCGGTAAGCCAGTAAGTTCATTCATCCGGCGACTTGCTCTTCCTGTTGGTGCTGCCAGAAGAATAGGGAAAACATCATCATGATAATGCCCAGGATCTAAATCAATGTCATGAAGCTGTGCATAAGTTTCGATAAAACCGTTGATAATCGTTGTTTTACCTGTTCCTGGTCCACCGGTTAAAATGAAGAACTGACTATTTAAAGCTTGAAAAATAGCTTCTTTCTGCAGTTTATCGTAGCGAATGCCGAGCTTGGTTTCCACTTGCTCAATATTTTTCAAAATTTTTTCATCTGAGTAGGTCTGAGTACTACGTCCAATAAGTTTTTTGAGGTATTCACTAATGCCTTGCTCAGCAAAATAAAGGGAATTTTCAAATATTTTAGTTTCTTCTTGTTGCATTTTACCGTCTTCAAGCAGATGGTTGATTTCTTCAGCCACAGTCTCTGGGCTAACTTCTATCTGGCGTGCTTCTTCCAAAACTTGGATTGTTTGTTGCAAAAGATCACGCGCTTCAATATAAGTATCGCCCGTAATTAAAGGGTGTGTTTTAACCACATGCATCAATCCCGCTCTAAAGCGGTCACTACTATCTGCTGCAATTCCCAATTCTTGAGCAATTTGGTCCGCTGTTTTAAAGCCAATTCCTTTGATATCTTCAACCAACTGGTAAGGATTCTTGGCGATAATATCCAAGGTTTGATCTTTGTAAAGCTCATGAATTTGAAATTGGAGCTTACTGGGGATACCATATTCTGCAAGCTTTGATAAAATCTTTTCCACACCATGATTGTCACGAAGTCTTTTAATAAAGGAATTTTTCTTTGCTAAAGGAAGGATATCGTCTAATTCTTCCGGCTTACTTAAGATACTGTCAACTGTATCATCAGGAAAAAGAGCCACGATTCTTTCTGCCGTCTTTTTACCAATCCCAGGAAATTTATCAGAAGAAAAGTATTTAATTAGTCCTGCAGCACTGGTCGGTACAGCTTTTTCATAAGTTTCAACTTGAAGCTGCTCCCCATATTTTGGATGTGTCGTAAGTTTACCATAGAAGGTATAACTGTCCCCTTCGATCAACTCCCCAATTGTTCCGGTTACAACAATTTCATAATCTTCATAATCGCTATTGGTATCATCCACTTCTACTAAAAGTACTTTATAAAAATTACTAGGATTACTAAAGAAAATCGCTTCAATTGTTCCGGTAAAATATATTTTTTCTGTCATAACACTTTATTCCAGTGCAACAGCTCAAAACGTTGACCTTTCGTTTCTAAAACAGTTACACTATTATTGGCTAAGCCACCAGCTGTACGTAACTCTTGTAGCGGAAAGCCCGCTAAATGTCGCATTCCCGCTGTCCCTGAAGCACCATGACCGACCAATAATATATTTTCAGCCTCTTGCTTTTTGAGGTCATTTGCTAAACTATCAAAACGTGCTAAAACATTAGCTACTGTTTCCGCTCCAAAATGGCGCCCATCAAAATTTTGCAATTCATTCCGAGAAGCAAACATTTCATCTGGATACTTCAAGAGTGCATTTGCGACCAACTGGCCTTCCAGCTGACCAAAATTCCATTCGGAAAGGCGAATATCTGTATTTACTGGCAAAGCAGTTAACAATTTTGCGGTTGTCACAGCACGCGGCTGCGGACTAGAAATCACTTTATCAAATTGGACAATTTGTCCCAGTCTTTCATTTACTCGGGCTATCGCCTCATAGGATTCCGGCAAAAGAGGCGAGTCCCCTTTTTGACCTTGGAGCCTTTTTTCGAGGTTCCATTGCGTTTTACCATGTCTTACAAAATAGATTTTCATTTTAATTCCTGAATTTCTTTAATTATTTCTTCTGGTTTTTTGTCCTTGGTTTCAATAATAATATCCGCTACTTCTTCGTAGAATTTTTCACGCTGCATAAACAATTGTTCTACGTCTTGTACGGGTTGTGTAGCCAATGGTCTTTTATTTTTTTGATCAGTAAGAATACGTTCATAGAGCGTTTCAAAATCTGCCTTGAGATAAACGACATTTTTCAGCTTTTTCAGACAGTCCCGATTTTCTACAAGTTGAACAATGCCGCCACCTGTGGCAACATTAAATCCTGAGAGCACCGCTGCCTCAAGTGTTTCTCTTTCAATTTGTCGAAATTTAGCTTCGCCATATTCCTGAAAAAATTGTATAATGGGCATTCCAATCTCTTGTTCAATGGCTTGATCAAGGTCAATAAAGTTTTCCTTATTTAGAGCCCTTGCAATCGTTGATTTCCCTGCGCCCATAAACCCAATCAACACTACTGCCATTCTCGTTCCTCCTTGCTTGTCCCAAGTAAACCTTTCAGATCGTCAAAGAAAGTTGGATAACTTGTTTTAATGGCTTGACTTCCTTCTAAAACAACTTCTCCTTCTTGTACAAGAAGCGCCGCAATTGCTGTCATCATACCGATACGATGATCACCGTGCGTATTGATGTCTTTATGAGGCGCATGAAGGTTTGTCTTCCCTCTAATCTTCATCCCATCCGCTGTGGGTGTAACATCAGCTCCCATCGCTTTTAAGATTTCCGATACAACTGAGATACGATCCGTTTCTTTGACACGAAGCTCTTCCGCATCTGCAATAACCGTTTCACCCTCAGCTTGTGTAGCTAAAAGAGCAATAATCGGCAGCTCATCAATCAACCTTGGAATCAAATCGCCCGATATCTGGGTTGCAGTCAATGTGCTATAACGAATTTTGAGTGTAGCGGCTATCGCAGTTTGGTTGGTGATTTCAACTTTTCCTCCCATAGCAGTAACAACATCAATTATTCCTGTTCGTGTGGCATTGATACCAACATTTTGCAGTTCAATATTGCTTCCTGGAATAATTAAAGCAGCAACAATCCAAAAAGCTGCTGAGGAAATGTCTCCAGGCACTGTAATTTCTTGGCCTTCTAACTTTTGTCCACCTCTTATTCGGATATGCTTTCCCGATACTGTAAGTTTTCCACCAAACTGTTGAAGCATTTCTTCGGTATGATTTCGTGTCACCGCTTTTTCCACAATTTCTGATATTTGATTACTCTTTGTTTGTAGTGCGGCAAAAATCAAAGCTGATTTTACTTGTGCAGAGGCTACAGGCAGTTGATAGTTAATAGACTGCAGTTGTCTTCCTTGAATTTCTAAAGGTGGCAGGCAAGTTTCTCCTTGACCAGAGATTTTTGCTCCCATTAATTTTAATGGGTGAGCAATACGATCCATTGGGCGACGCGAGAGCGAAGCATCACCAATCAATTTTGTATCAAAGTCTAAACCAGCGAGAATCCCCGACATTAATCGCATCGATGTTCCTGAATTTCCCATATCCAAGGGCTTATCCGCTGGCTGTAAGCCCTCAAAGCCCTGTCCTTGAATATAGATTATCTCCTCTTTATCTTCAATTTTAACACCCAAGTCTTGGAAAGCTTGCATTGTAGCTGTGACATCCTCAGCTCGCAAAATATGCTTAACCCTCGTTTGACCATGTGAAATCGCCCCAAACATTATGGAGCGGTGAGAAATTGATTTATCCCCAGGAACAGTAAGTTTACCTGTGAGTGATTTTGCCTTTATTTCGAGTTTCATTGCGTTTCAAACTTTCTTCTCTACGATTTATCTTCTATTATAGCACAAGTCAAGAGCTGTAATATTGTATTGTTTTTCTTGACCTTATATCAAAAAAACCACTACGCGCAAGTGGTTTTTTAGTTTTTCGTTTTTAAATATTCTTCTTTCGTCAAGATCCAATAGTCACACAGGACAGAACGTCCCTCTTTTGCCATATATGTATAGACTTGACCCGTTTTTCGCATGCCAATCTTTTCCATTACACGTCCTGACTTTGGATTTTCTGCATCATGTTCTGCTACAATAATTTTTACATCAAGTTGGTTAAAAGCTAAATCTCTAAGGGAAGCGGCAGCCTCTGGCATTAGTCCTCTCCCCCAAAAGTTACGATTAAGCACCCAACCAAATACAGCTTGATCTCCGTCGAGCCTTAGATCAATGGTTCCAATCATTTTTTCGCTCTGCTTATCCAAAATTGCCCAGCAAAATAAGCGCTGTGGTATAAAATACTCCACAATACTTTCTTCAGTCATAGCTAAATCTTTATGTGCGGGAAATGAAACATAACGTACAACTTCTGGATCACTTGCATATTCAAAAAGGTCTTCTTTGTCCGCAAGTTCTACTTTTCTAAAAATTAAACGTTCTGTTTCAAAATTTTGATGTTGTGCAAGTATTACTTGTTTATTGTTCATTTTTTTTCACCTCAACGGTTGTTCCTTCGCCTAGCTCTGAGCTTATCTTAATACAAAAGTCAAGTCGATCCAAAATGAGTTTTGTTAAGTACAAGCCTAAACCCGATGCTTTATAATAGCTGCGACCGTTATAGCCTGTGAAACCATGCTCAAATATGCGTGGCAAATCTTCGGGTAAAATCCCTATTCCTGTATCACTTAAAATAATTTTATTTTCTTCGATACTAATTGTTAAACTGCCTTCATTTGTATATTTTATAGCATTATTGAGTAACTGCTCTATTGCCAAGCTGAACCATTTGCGATCTGTAGTAATTTCCCAGTCACCTGAAATAGTGACGGATAAATTTTTCTGGATGAAAAAACTGCTGTATTTTTTGAGCAGTTCTCGCAAAAGGGCAGCGACAGAAAATTTCTCAAAATGAAAATCTGTTGAAATATTGGCTATACGTTGGTATTCCAATAACATTTTTAAGTAATTATCCAAAGCGAAAGTTTGGTTTTTTAATTCGATTGGATTAATTTCTGTTTGTGCCATTAAATCGATTGCGGCCAAAGGGATTTTCATTTGATGGGACCAGACTTTGATAATATCTTCTGTTTCTTTAATGTGTTTTTCTTTTGCACGCAGGTTTTCTCCCAAATCCAAAAGCTCATGTTTCAAGTCACATAAGAGTGCTTCTCTATTCGCCCATCGAAAATATGAGGAAACCAAGTAAATCACAAATACAATCAAAGCAAGAATAGTTGCATTGATAAGGGATTCAATCGGAAGATGCCAGAGTAAAAAGTTGCTCACAAAGATAAAGAGCATCACCAGAAACACTCCGATTTGTGCAATTTTTGTCTGCAAAAACCGCTTTATTTTACTCCAAGGCATAGCCTACACCTCGTTTCGTTACCAAATGTGCAAATCCAATTTCTGCTAGTTTTTTACGTAAACGTGTCATTTTTACATTTAAAGTATTACTGTCGATAAATTCATCTGTTTGCCAAAGTTCTTGAAGAATAGCTTCTTTGCTTACAACAGCTCCGTTAGCTCTAAAAAGAACACTCAAGATTTTGTTTTCGGAAGGTGTGAGATCAATCTGACTTTCTCCTGATTTTACCATGTTGTCAGATAAAATAAAGCCGGAAAATTCTAATTTCTCAGGGCCAGAAAAGTTGTAAGAACGACGAAGCAATGCCTTTATTTTGGCCTGCAAGATATCCAAGGAGAAAGGTTTTGTAACAAAATCATCAGCTCCTTGATTCATGGCTGTGACTTGGTTCATATCATCACTCATCGACGAGATAAAAATAATCGGAATTTGTGAGACTTTGCGTAATTCTGTTGTCCAGTAAAAACCGTTATAAAAGGGTAAACCAATATCCATTAAGACTAAGTCCGGATCTGCTTCCAATATTTCCTGCTTGACTGCCCGAAAATTTAAAACAGAATAGACCTGAAAGTCACTTTTCAAGGCATTAGTCAACATTTTAACAATCGTTTTATCGTCTTCAACAATAAAAATTTTGGGCATTTTTTCCTCCCGAACTTGCAGATCTGTTATCACTTGTTCTTTTTTCACTATCAATTTTTTCTTTCTCCTATTATAACATATAAAAAAATCAGATGATTCCATCTGATTTTTAGAAAAATGTTGTAAAGCCATAATAGCCTAAACCAACAATAATGAGAAGTGAAAGGATATGCAAACTAAGCGTTAAAGACTGTAAAAGTTTGATATCCTTGCAGTTCTTAATCTTTCTTTGAACAAATTGAATGATGCCCCAAACATACCAGGCACAGAAAGTAAGAACAGTAAGTGAGCCACCAAGGACCAGTAAGTAATAGGGTATTTTTTCCATTTATTTTTTCTCCACAATATTGTAATACACAAGGCTTGTTCCTTTATAGATTAACCAATAAATAAAGGCTAAAGCAGCAATAGTTCCTAAGCTAATCCAAAGAATTAACTGGCTATCCATGATTCCAAAGATACCAATAAGCTTACTAATCATAATGTAAGCAAAGCTGAAATGTACAATCGTCATTGCGATTGGCAATAAGAAAATCATGCTTACTTGTGACTTGATGGTCTTAGACACTTGCTCTTTTGATAAACCTACTTCTTGTAGAATCTTGAATGAACGTTTGTCTTGCACACCTTCTGACAACTGTTTGTAATAGATAATCAAGGCAGCACCTAAAATGAAGCTAATGCCAAGAACCAAACCGATAAAGACAAAGGCACCGATTCCAGTTCTAACTTCTTTCATCTCAGCTGAACGGAAGCTGAGCATATGGTCTCCATCATTATTACCTAACGCATTTGTTAATCTTTCTTGATCTTTTTCTGCAATATCAAAGTTAACTGTCACAGATGGACTCACTTGATAAGCTTGTTCACCATCATTATTTGCTTTATTATAAACCTCAAGAGCTTGATGTAATGCTGCATCATTTGGGAAGATAAGAAGCATTGGCGTTGTGATATTTATCATGATAGGATATTTGTTTAAATCCTGTGTAGCCATGACGTCATTCACTTTATATTTTGTTCCAAACCAGTTAAAATCTGTAAGTTTTGGATAGGCACCAAAGTAATCAACGATATTAACCTGGTTGTCCGAAATATCAGAAACATTTTCATCCAAATTTTTCAACGTTTGCAAAGTTGTCATTGAAAATTGAATGGCGGTTTTTTGGTCGCCTGTTGGAGTAATATTTAAAGTATTTTCTCCTTCTTTTTGACCGTTACCCATCAAATAGTCCACACTTAAAGCTGTTGTGACATTTGATATTTTTACACCCGCTTGGTCTGCTTTTTCTTGTAAATCTTGGGCCAGCTGATTACCTGTTTTTTCTTGTGAATAAACAGTGTATTGTCCTTCTTTTGGAAAAGCACGTTCAACAGTTTGGGTTGAGCCTAAGAAGATACCGATTGTAACTACTAAAGTTACTAAAGTCATCGACAAGAGAATGGTAATATTGGCCAAGCCAACCGCATTTGCTTTCATTCGGTAAAGCATTGAGCTGATCGTAATAAAGTTTTGCGATTTATAGTAAGAATTACGTTTTTTACGCCATTTCAAATACCAAACGGTAAAACTGATATAGAAAAAGTAAGTTCCCAAAATAACTGCCAGAACTGCAAGGAAGAAAGTTGAGAGTGCTTTAACGGGATTATCAACATTTAGTGCTAAGCCATAGCCAACTACCAGTAAAACAATACCAATCAAGGCCATGAAAATGTTTGACTTAGGCTCTTTTTCACCTTTAGATGCTTCTCTTAACAGATCAAGACTTGAAGATTTCCAAATGATAAATGTTCCAATAATAAGAAGCAAAGTAAAGAAGAGCAAGAATATTACTGCTACTGTTAGAATAGAAGCGGGTGTAATCGCTAAGTTAAAGTTACTTTCACCAATCATATTGATAAAGATCAGGAAAAGGAACTTAGAAAAAGCAATCCCAACGATTGTACCGATAATGACAGTCGCAATATAACTCATTACGAGTTCAAAGAAAGAAACAAGGGCGATTTTCTTTTTCCCTAGTCCGAGAATGTCATAAAGCCCAAATTCTCGTGAGCGTTGCAACTGTAGGAAACGATAACTATAAATGAGAATAATCCCACCAAAGATAGCCAAAATCCACATCGCAAAGGACATCATTTGCCCAACTGCTGCGCCACCCTTCATTTTTTCAAGGGATGGAGATTGTGCAATTGCAGCAGTAACAAAAAGCAAGACAAACATTGTTACACTCGCTACGATGAAAGGCGCAAATGATTTCAACCCTTTTTTCAGATTTTGTGCTGCCAGTTTAAAACTAAGCATTATCGGCTACCTCCGTTTCGCTTGGGTCAGCTGAAGCTCCCAAGAATGAAGTCATTGATAAGGTAATTTCTTTTGCAAACTCTGTTGATGACTTATCGCCACGATAAAGTTGATGATAGAGCATTCCGTCTTTAATGAAGAGAACACGTTTTGCGTGACTTGCAGCTAAGCTTGAGTGAGTAACCATGATGATTGTTTGACCAGCATCATTGATATTTTCGAAAAGTTCAAGCAGACTCTCTGAGTTTTTATAGTCCAAAGCTGCTGTTGGCTCATCTGCCAAAACAAGATCCGGTTGAGAAATCAGAGCACGCGCAACAGCCACACGCTGTTTTTGCCCCCCTGATAATTCAAAAGGTTGCTTTTCTAAAAGTGTCTCGATATTCAACTTAGGTGCTAAGTTTTCTAGACGTGCTTTCATTTTCTTTACTGGCGCTTTAGAAAGTACCATGGGAAGATAAATATTATCCCTTACTGATAAAGTATCCAAGAGGTTGAAATCTTGGAAGACAAATCCGAGATGTTCACGGCGGAATGCTGAGATATCCTTGTCTTTAATGGCTGTAATGTCACGTCCTGAAAGTAAAACTTGACCAGCTGTAGGTTTTTCCAAAGTTGATAAGATATTCAAGAGTGTTGTTTTACCTGAACCTGATTCACCCATAATAGCAATGTATTCACCTTCTTCGACAGAAAAATCAATGTCAGCAAGAGCCGTTGTTTCTTCTTTTGAAAAGCGTGTTTTGAAAACTTTTTTGATATGTTTAACTTCTAATAGCATTTTTTCTCCCTTGTCACCTTTAGATGATTAATTTAATTTATCTTTTGCTTTACTTGGCAAGTCATTTTTTTGAACTTCTTCCCAGTTTGTTACACCTTTTGCTTTATTATCTGTCACTTTAAGATAAGCATCTTTACGTAAATTGTGTGTAGCTGTAAAGGAAATATCTTTTCCTTCGCCATTTTTATCATAAGAAGGTAGCTTGTACTCATAAGACACCATGCGTTCGCCTGAATCGCTTTTTCCAATTTTTTCCGAACCATCTTGTGTAATTTTTACGTAACGTTCTGTACCCCCGTAGCTTGATTTGTACCAGCCATATCCTAGACCACCAATCACTACTGCTAGAGCAAGTAAGCCAAATAATACTTTTTTCATATTGTTGCCTCTTTCCTACTAGGTTTTGTTTTTCTTAACCCTACACTTTTATTCTAACAAATTATATTTTCTGCAAACTTACACTTTTGTAATAAAAAAACTAGCCTTATTTTTGAGACTAGTTTTTATTTCATCAGAAGTTTTTTAAGCGTTCCTTATAGTTTTGAAAAGCTTCTTGTAGCTCTCTAAAACTATCGCTTGAAAACTTATCACAGATTTCTTGGGCTAGGACTGTAGCAACAACATTTTCCATTACTACTCCGGCCGCTGGAAGAGCGGTTGGATCAGAACGTTCAACGCTCGCTTTATAAGGTTCATGCGTTTCAGTATTGACAGACATGAGAGGCTTATATAGGGTCGGTATCGGTTTCATGACACCGCGAATAATAAGGTCCTCACCATTAGTCATGCCACCTTCAAAACCACCAAGATTATTACTTTTTCGGCTATAGCCTGTGTGCTTTTCCCAAAGGATTTCATCCATAACTTGACTGCCTTGACGTCGCCCGGCCTCAAAACCAAGACCAAACTCCACGCCCTTAAAGGCATTGATAGAAACGACAGCTGCTGCGATTTTTGCATCTAATTTACGATCAAAATGTACGTAAGATCCTAAACCAGCCGGAACATTTGTAGCACGTACCTCTACAATTCCACCGATGGTGTCGCCAGCTTTCTTTATTTTATCAATATATGAACGAATTTCCTCAGCTCTTGAAATATCCACAATAGACAAATCATTTGTACCAGCTTTGGCTTTGATTTCGCTGACAGTGAGTTCTGGAAGTTGAGCAACAACATCTTTGCCTCCAAAATTAACCACATGATAAGCCAGCTCCATATCAAGCTGTTTGAGCAAAGCCTTGGCAACTGCTCCCACAGCTACTCTCATCGTTGTTTCACGAGCAGAGGAGCGCTCAAGTGTATTTCGCAAATCCTCAAATTCATACTTCATCCCCCCTACCAAGTCAGCATGTCCTGGTCGAGGTTTTGTCAATTTACGTTGTCTCTTGACGGCATCATCAACTTCTTCCGCAGCCATAATTTCCGTCCAATGTGAGAAGTCACGATTGGTTACATTAAGAGTAAGTGGACTTCCCAAAGTTTTACCATGACGCAAACCACTGGTGATTTCGACCTGATCAGATTCTATCTTCATGCGACCACCTCGTCCGTATCCTCCTTGACGGCGTTTCAATTCAACATTGATGTCAGAAGCTTGAAGTGGAAGTCCTGCTGGCAAACCTTCAATGATTGCTGTCAAACGTGGCCCATGTGATTCACCTGCTGTAAAAAAGCGCATCTTAATCCTCCATTATTTTTTGGTAAATTGGTAGTAAATCATCGATAGTTTCGAGCATTTCCTGTAATATCATATCATCTTGTTGACCATCAAAACGCTCAGCTTTCCAAACTCTACCCATCTCTAACTCTGATTTTTTTAAATTTTTCAACCGAGTAACAAATTCTTCAAGATGGCTACTTCCATAAAAATCAGACTTGGTATGATCTTTAGATAGAACAAAATCCTTGGGTAATGAGAGATCCGAACTCAATCTCTGAGCGTAATCTGCTTGTCCTTTGGGTTGATCAATAATTGAAAGGTAGATGAACACGTAATCTTGCCAAATCCCTAATTGGAAATGCGGCTCCATTTTATAACCACGCTTTTGTGTGCCAATAGCAGACCACGTGTTTTCAGGTGCATTGCTTGTCCGCCGACGATGCTGTGCAATATGCAGGTAAAACTCCTGTTCAGGGAACGACTGCTTTATTCTTTCTTTTAGCTGTTCTCCTATTTCCATAAAAATCGGTTGAATTTCAGCACGCACTCCCTGCATACGCATTTCCAATCCTTCTATATCAAAGACTTCAAATGATTCTTTTTTAAACATATTTCCTCACAAAAATTTTATACAAATAATCCCTACCAACATTACTGCAACACCTGCAACTTGGATAAGACGTATCGGATAGCGATCTGAACGCCACCAACCAAACTGTTGCACCAACATTGAACCAATGATTTGTCCAAGTAATGCCATCATTATATTTAAGCCAGCCCCTATTTTTGGCACTGCTAAAACGGCGCCAAGAACAAAGAAGGCTCCCCAGATACCTCCCAATATATTCCATTTTTTTATCTTACCTAATTCAACTTTTGTAATTAAGCGACGTTCAATCACTAAAGTCACACAGACAATGGCAATCAGTCCAATGAAGAAAGACATAAATGAAGCTTGAAACGGCCGATGCAATAAGGTGCCCAAATGTCCATTAATAGCCTGTTGAACCGCAGTGAATGAACCTGATATTATCGCCCAAAGGCGCCAAAGCATCAAATTGGGCTCGGCTTCAACTTGTCCTGCTTTTTCACGTAAGCTAGGTAAAACAACGGCAATGAAAAGTCCAAGTATAGTAACAATAATCCCCAATATACGAATAGGACTCATCGGAATTTGGACCGCGTAAAACCAACCAAAGCTGTCAATAACAACTCCAGTTAAAATTTGTCCCAAAATAGGCAAGATAACAGTCTGCACAGCACCTAGTCGTGGAAAAAGAAAGACATTCGATGTAACATATACTGGACCGAGTAATCCACCAATCCATATCCAAGCAGGATGAGACTGGACAAATTCAGTAGAGGGGAACAAATCACCGGTCAAAAGTAATGAGATTGTACCTAAGAAAACAACCCCAATAATTTGAGAAATTGTTGATGCCCAAAAAGGCGAATTAACATTTTTGCGAAGATCGGCATTAATCGGGTTTTGGTTTGCTAGTAAAAAACCCGCAAAAAGTGCTATTCCAAGATAGACAAACATTATAATTTTTTAATTATTCTCTCCATTGTATTGATATTGCGACTTGTAAAAAGGTCTTTATAGACTGTTTTACCTAAGACTTTACCAAAAGATGTTGATAGAGTCGCGTCCTTTGGCCCCTTCCAATAAAAAGTATTCACTTGGACAAGTCCTTCTTCCCTACTTGTTTTCAGAGCATTAAACTCGCTTTGAGCAATTTGAGAAAAGGTTTATTTTTAACAAGCTTTCTTATTTCTTGTTCGGTTTTTATAAAACTATGCACAGGTAAAAAAGATAGATCAGGCAAGGTTTCGCTGCTAAAAATGACATTCCCTGTAGCTAAAACAGTGAAACATCTGTAAAACCAGCTGCTTCAAACTCTTTTTTTAAGTCTGTCATTTTGAGTTTACTACCACCCACATTTATTCCACGAAGAAATGCCCAGTATCTCATTTCAAATATTCCTTCATTTCTTGAAGGCTTATCTCATGAATTTTGGCCTGTCCAATTTCGGGAACAAGTACGGCCTTAATCATCTTGCCTCGCGCTTTTTTATCATGGGTTAGGATTTCAAACAAAGCTGACTCATCCCATGGTTCATAAGTTTGAGGAAGTTGAAACTTTTGGAGTACCGCTTTAATTTGAGCAGTTAGTCCTTTAGGCATCAGCCCCTTACTTTCCGCCACTTTACTTATTTGAATCATTCCAATAGCTACAGCCTCACCATGCATGACCTGCCCATAGCCAGCAAAAGCTTCGACAGCATGACCAATTGTGTGCCCAAAGTTCAAATAAAGTCGCGTTCCCTGATCAAACTCATCTTCCACAACAAGTTTCCGTTTCACATCGCAAGCTGCCCGAATAAAATACTCTGCTTCTTGCAAAAGTTCATCGGCATCCTGTATCTCATTTAAGCGGATCCAGAGTTGTTTATCGGCAATCAAGGCACACTTGACGATTTCACCAATCCCCTCACGAAAATCACGTTTCTCTAAGGTTTTCAATACCTCAGGATCAATCAGAACACCATCTGGCTGAGCAAAAGTTCCAATCATATTTTTAGCATAATCACTATTGATTCCTGTTTTTCCACCGATGGAACTGTCGACCTGAGCTGTTAAACTTGTTGGTATTTGGAGAAAGTGAATGCCCCTCATATATGTACTGGCGGCAAAAGCTGCTAAATCCCCAACAACGCCTCCACCTAAAGCAATCACTCCATCGGAGCGTGTCAAACCATGTAAGGCACAAAATTCCCATAGTTTCTCTACAGTAGACAAGTTTTTACTTGCTTCACCTGCTGGAAAAGTAAAAGTAAAAACTTCAAATCCTTCATTTCTTAACTGTGAAACTGCCTCTCTTCCATAGAGAGGTTCAACATTGTCATCGGTGACAAGCACAACTTTTTGTTGTTGCCAGAGTTGTGCAACCCATAGTCCCACTTGTGACAAGCTTCCCTTCTTAATAATGATATCATAAGGGTGCTCTGGAAGATTAACATTTAACCTCATCTTTTTCCTCCAATTCCTGTCTAATCTGCTCAACAGGCATTTTTTTTCCTGTCCATAATTCAAAAGAAGCGGCAGCTTGATGAATAAGCATACCAACTCCATTCATCGTTGATCTCCCTTGGCTTTTCGCCCATTTCATCATTGGTGTTTCACGTACCTTGTAAATCGTGTCTACCACCAGAATTCCTGGGGGCAAAAGAATCGAAGTAGGGAGCGGCATTGCTTCGCCAGACATCCCTACTGGTGTTGCATTAACGAGTAAGTCTGATGTCATAATTTCTTTTTGCAATCGTGAATGATCAGCTAGGTCGTAAAGTTTTATGGTAATTTTTGTCTGATGTGACAATTTTTCCAAACGCTGTTCTAAACGTGCATAGGAGGTTGAATGTCTAGCAAAAACCGTGATTTCGTGCATTTCAAGCAAAGCAGCCTGAACAATTATGGAAATCGCAGCACCACCACCACCAATTAGCGTGATTTTTTTATGACACGGTTTAAACTTTAACGCCCTGAAGAAACCTTGACCATCCGTATTGTAACCTATTAATTTCCCCTTCTGATTGACAATCGTGTTGACTGCTCCAATCAACTGTGCTTCTTCGGATAATTCATCAATAAATTCCACCGCTTTTTGCTTGTAAGGCATCGAAATATTCAAACCATACATGTCCAATGTTCTGACATTGTTAATTGTCTGTTCGAGCATTTTTTCATCTTCCAAATCCCAAGCCAAGTAGACAGCATTTTCATTGGTCAGCTCAAAAGCGCGATTATGAATAAAAGGAGAAAGACTGTGCTTAATGGGATGTGCTAACACAGCAGCCATCCGAGTGTATCCATTTATTTCCATCGTTCACCTGTATTCCCTTTGTTTTTGACATAAAAAAAATAGTATTAGTTTCCTAATACTATTATAACTTATTTTAAGCGGCTTTGCGCCCTGCGAAATACCGTTTGGCAACGCCAATCACTGCTGGAAGTAAGGATACAGCAACGATTGCTAGCATGACGAGTTCAAAGTTTTTCTTGATGAAAGGTACTTGTCCAAAGAGGAAACCTGCCCCTAAAGCGACGATAACCCAAGCAAAACCACCTAAAAAATTATAAAGCACGAATTTTTTATGCGGCATGCGGCTTGTTCCTGCTGTAAAAGGAACAACCGTACGAATGATTGGCATAAAGCGCCCGAGGAAGATAGCCCACGAACCCCATTTAGCAAAGAACTGCTCTGCTTCTTCAATGTACTCTGGCTTTAAAAATTTAGATAGCGTTTTATGTTTTGGAATTACATCTCCAAATTTACGCCCAATTTCATAATTCAGAAGATTGGCCAGAAAAGCTAAACTCCCCATAATCAAAATCAGAAGAGGCATTGATAATTTATCTGGATACATGGCGGCCATCGATCCTACAAAAAAGAGAATTGAATCCCCCGGTAAGAACGGAAAAATAACCAGCCCTGTTTCAATAAAGATGATAGCTCCTAAAAGAACATAGACCCAAACGTGTGCGCCTGGTGCATTCAAAAAACCAGAAATCCAGTCATTGAAGAAGCCAAACATCGAAAGTGTTGTAAACATATTTTTATATTTTCCTTTTGTTATGCTGTTACTGCATTTTTTATTTTACACTAAAAGCTTGCCTTTATCAAATTCTCATTCGTCTATTTTTTTAGACAAAATTATTATTTTTATTTATTCGGACTGTTTTTCATGTCACATTTTATGACACAATTTATTTTTTTCAGCCTTGTTTTATGGTATACTGACAAGTATATAATTGTTTATATAATTAATGAAACTTAGGAGAAATAATGAAATGAAGAAATTATTCCTTACATTATCTTTAATATTCGCCACGATTACTGGAATGTCCTTTGCAACTGCTCATAATGTTAGCGCTCAGGAAACCGTACGTATCGCGAGTGATAATGCTTATGCCCCTTTTGAATTCCAAGATTCAGATAAAAATTGGGTAGGTATCGATGTCGATATCATGAAGGAAGTCGCTAAAATCAATGACTGGAAGCTTGAGATGTCTTTCCCTGGATTTGATGCTGCTCTTCAAAACTTAAAAGCTGGAAAAGCTGATGCGGTCATCGCTGGGATGACGATCACAGACGAACGTAAACAAGTTTTTGATGTTTCAGATCCTTATTATACTTCAGCCATTACTTTAGCTACAACAAAGTCTTCTACACTTAAGAGCTATGATGAACTTAAAGGCAAAGCTGTTGGTGCTAAAAAAGGAACAGCTTCATATGACTGGTTGCAAAAAAACCAAGATAAATACGGCTATACAATCAAAACTTACTCTGACGGTGTTCACATGTTTGCCTCACTGGCTGCAGGAAACATCGTAGGTGCGATGGATGAAGCTCCTGTCATCTCTTATGCCATCAATCAAGGGCAAGACTTGGCAATCAATCTTCCTTCCTTCTCACTTCCTGGGGGTTACGGTTTTGCTGTAATGAAAGGTGAAAATTCTAAACTCATCGATGGTTTCAACAAAGCTTTGACTCAAATGAAAGCCAATGGCGAGTATGACAAAATCGTTCAAAAATATACTGGTGGTAAGAAAGCAACTCCTAAAAAAGATGTTTACACTATTGCCTCAGATAATAGCTTCGCCCCATTTGAATTCCAAAACACAGATAAAAAATTCACAGGTATTGATGTAGACTTACTTAATGCTATTGCTAAGCAACAAGGCTTCAAAATCAAATGGAACCACGTTGGTTTCCAACCTGCGGTAGATGCAGTTCAAGCAGGACATGCTGACGCTATGATGGCGGGTATGTCAATCACTGATGCACGTAAAAAAGTCTTTGACTTTGGTGATGCCTATTATGATTCGAATTTGACACTTGCTGTTTCTAAGTCAAATGAAGACATCAAGAAATGGGAAGACCTAAAAGGAAAACAAGTTGGTGCCAAGAACGGGACAGCTTCTTATGACTATTTAACGAAAAACGAAAGCAAATACGGCTATACTTTAAAAACATTTACTGATGCTACTTCAATGTATTCTTCATTGAACAATGGTTCAATTCAAGCCTTTATGGACGATGAGCCTGTAGTAAAATATGCCATTAAACAAGGACAAGAATTTAAAACTCCTTTTGAAGGTATCCCAACTGGTCAGTACGGTTTTGCTGTGAAAAAAGGAACGAACCCAGAGCTTATCGAAATGTTTAACAACGGTCTTTCTTCACTACGTGCTAGCGGTCAATATCAAGAAATTGTTGATAAATATTTAGCTTCAAAAACTGAATCAGCAACAGAGTCAGATACGGAAAGTACAATGCTTGGCATCTTGAAAAACAACTGGAAACAGTTAGGTAAAGGTCTCTGGATCACTATCCAATTGGCTTTAGTTTCCTTTGTTTTAGCAATGATTGTCGGTGTAATCTTCGGCCTTTTCTCAGCAAGTCCATCACCAGCTCTCCGTACAATTTCACGTATTTATGTCGATCTTAACCGTTCAATTCCTCTTTTGGTATTAACAATTTTCATTTTCTATGGTATCCCAAATATGTTGCAACTCCTCACAGGTCATCAAAGTCCTTTGAATGAGTTTACAGCCGGTGTTATTGCCTTAACTCTTAACGAATCAGCCTACATTGCTGAAATCGTTCGAGGCGGTATTGCTGCTGTTCCAACTGGCCAAATGGAGGCCAGCCGCTCTCTTGGTATTCCTTATGTGAAAACAATGCGAAAAGTAATCTTGCCACAAGCTGTTAAGATTACCATTCCTAGCTTGATTAACCAATTTATTATTACGCTGAAAGATACAACCTTGGTATCTGTTATCGGATTGGTTGAACTCTTGCAAGCAGGTCAAATTATCGTTGCACGTAACTTCCAAGCTTTCCGTGTCTACGGTTTGATTGGTTTGATTTACATGGTTGTGCTGCTTCTCTTAATGTGGGCAGGACGTCGCATCGAACAAAAAATGAAATAAGGAGATTAAAGATATGTCTGTACAAATCGAAGTTACTGATCTTCACAAAACATATGGTAAAAACGAGGTTCTCAAAGGAATCTCTGCAAAATTTAACAAAGGAGATGTTGTTTGTATTATTGGTCCTTCAGGTTCTGGTAAATCAACATTCCTTCGTACACTAAATGGTTTAGAAGACGCAACAAGTGGCGATGTTATTATCAATGGGTACAACCTTACAGATAAAAACACTGATATTAACTTGGTTCGCCAACATGTCGGAATGGTTTTCCAACACTTCAACCTCTTTCCTAACATGACCGTTTTAGAAAATATTATGTATGCGCCCGTTGAGCTTAAAAAGCTTACAAAAACTGAAGCAAAAGAAAAAGCTCTGCGCTTGCTTGAAGCTGTTGGTCTAGAAGAGAAAAAAGATACAATGCCTGAGATGCTTTCAGGTGGTCAAAAACAACGTGTAGCCATTGCCCGTGCCTTGGCTATGGACCCTGATGTTATGCTCTTTGATGAGCCAACTTCAGCACTTGACCCTGAGATGGTTGGGGATGTTCTTGACCTGATGCGTCGTATCGCAGACGATGGCATGACAATGCTTATCGTAACACACGAGATGGGCTTTGCACGTAAAGTTGCTAACCGTGTCATGTTTACAGATGCTGGTGTTATCCTTGAAGATGGTAAACCAGAAGACCTCTTTGAAAACCCTCAGCATCCACGTTTACAAGACTTCTTATCTAAAGTATTGAATGCGTAAAGCCAAAAACGTTTGTCTCTTTAAAAGAAACAAACGTTTTTCTTTTTCTGCAAGATAATATAATAAAACTGAAAGGATATCCCCTTTCAGTTTTATTATTGAGTTGCGGTAATTTCAGTTGTATTTTCTGAGTTCTTCTTATTTCCTTCAGGATTTTTTAGGTCAGCCAGATAATCTTCTTTTGGCTTTGCATAAATTCCTGCTTCCATATCAATCACTTGTGGCGCTTGAAGTTGCTTCGCAATACTTGGATAGTAAGGAACCTTCTCGGTAATTTGACTGAGAGAAACACGTACTTGATTACCATCTGACATATCCAAAGCGATAAAGTCTTTAGTTGCTTTAGTCGGTGTTTTCGTAACCGTCGTAATCAAACCACGTATTTCAGGCTTCAATTTCATATAGGCTGTAATAAACTTTTCGACTTCTTCATCGGAAAAGTTTTTTAGTACCGGAAGTTTCGAAAGTTTATCCTTAGCTGTTTCTTGATCCTTGAGGATATGACCACTTTCTAACACTTGGTAAGTTTTACCCTTTTGTTCTACATAAGCAACTTTTTCGAACTCCGTGACTTTAGCCTCGATATTATTGGGAAAACTTACGTGTAAGTTGACAGATTTAACACGTGGAAATTGTTGAACAATACTGTTTTCAATAGCTCTTTTATTTCTGAGCACACCATAAATCCTATCCGTTGGCTTCAAACGTGAAGCCTGTACGATAGATTCAAAAGACTCATTTTTATTACCTGAAACCGTAAACGTCCCAATTTTGCTTATCGGGGACACCGCGTAAATCGAAGTTAAAAACAATAAGATTGCCAAGAATAAGACGGGCCACATCTTTTTGAACACTTCGAAACTTCCTTCAAAAAAAGAATGTTCCGGTTCTTGTTCTTCAAAATCCTCAACAAAATCATCTGAGTATCCTTGCTCAGACTCTTCTGCTTCTACAAAAGATTCTTGTTGCTCGATTTCTTCCTGAACTTCAGGAGAATCTGCTTCAATATCTTCTTTTTTCTTAAAAAACTTCCGTTTTTTGGGTTCTTCAGACTTCTCTTGATTTTCAGCTGCTTTGCGGCGCTGATATTCAAGATGTTTCTTTTGCCAAGGCGTAAGGTTTTCTTCACTCATTATTTTTTAATTTCTTTCACAAGTTGATATAGTCGATCGCTAGCATCAGGTACTCCTGCTTTTTCACTGGCTACAGACATAGCTTGGTAAAGCTCTTCGTCAGAAAAGATTTCAGAAATGCTGGCAAGCATTGTATCTGCTGTAAGATTGACATCTTTAATCATCTTAGCAGCACCGATATCTACAAGAGCTTGAGCATTCTTTGTTTGATGGTCTGCTGTGACATTTGGACTAGGCACAAAAATCGTTGGCAAACCAAGTGCAGTAATTTCAGCAATCGTTGTCGCACCTGCTCGACATAATATTAAATCTGATGACGCAAGAACTTCGAGCATATTTGAAATATATGGACGGATAGCTATATTTGCAGCATCGGCATATTTTGCAAACTCTTCATGATCTTCATCAAAGTAGATTTGTCCTGAGGCATAGACGATTTGGTAATCCGCTTCTGCAAACTTTGGTAGAGCAGCTTTTACCGCCTCGTTAATTGTTTGAGCGCCTCGTGACCCTCCAAAAATAACTACCGTTTTCTTACTTTTTTGAAGTTGATATTCTGTTTCCAGAATATCGGTAGCTTTTAAAGTTGCAACTTCCTGAGCACGTGGATTACCAGCAAAAACTGTTTTGGATTCTGGGAAGAAGGGCTTGGCTGCTTCAAAGGCGACCGCAACTTTGTCCACATATTTACTCAAGAACTTATTTGTAATTCCTGGAATTGAATTTTGTTCATGAACGATAGTCGGCACATTGAGCTTAGCTGCTGCGTAAAGTACCGGTCCAGCCACATAGCCTCCTGTTCCAATAACCACATCAGGTTTAAAATCCTTAACAATTTTCTTCGCATCTGATGTAGATTTCAGGAACTTGTAGATTGTCTTAAAGTTATTTAAAGAAAGGCTACGACGAAAACCTTGTACATCCACAGTTTTAAAGGGCACGCCTGCGGCAGGCACAATCTTACTCTCCAAGCCGCGTTCTGTACCTACATAGAGGATCTCCGAGTCTGGCTCTATAGTTTTCAGATGCTTTATAAAGGCCAGCGCAGGATAGATATGACCTCCCGTTCCGCCTCCAGTTACAATAATTTTCATACTATTTCCATTCACCTTTCAATTCTTCGAAAGCTTTAATAAACATATCCCCACGTTCTTCAAAGGTCTTGTACTGATCCCAGCTGGCACAAGCAGGACTAAGTAAAATAGTGTCCCCCTCTTCCGTCTTATTAAAGATTGCTTTAAGAGCTGTTGCGACATTTTCACTGTGGAGTGTTGGAATCTGCAAGCGATCTGCAAGCTCTTGCAGCTTTGGTGCAGTCTCCCCAAAAAGAACCATACCTTTAATCCCTGTTACAGAATCCGCGAGGTCTTCAAAGCCATTTCCACGGTCTAGTCCGCCAGCTAAGAGCCATAAGCGACTATTTTCAAAACCTGACAAAGCTTTTTCTGTTGCCAGTATATTTGTGGCCTTGCTATCATTGTAGACTTTACGTCCTGCAAGTTCACCAAGATACTGCAAGCGATGTTTCACACCCGAAAAGCTTGTCAGCACTTCAATAATTGCATGATTTTTAGCACCCGAAAGCTTGGCAACAGCTATTGCTGCCAGAGCATTCTCTAAATTATGTTCCCCAGGCAAAGCTAGGTCATCTGCATCCATGATGAATTCATCACGAAAATAAAGTTTACCTTCCAGCGCATAAGCACCATCAACTTTATTTTCAGTTGCAAATGGCACAACTCGAGCTGCTGTGTGCTCTGCTAGAGCACGACATTTTTCCTGATTAAAGTTGAGAATAAGGTATTGCTCGGAAGTTAAGTTTTCTTGAATCCGCCATTTGGCAGCTTCATAAGCTTCTTGAGAGCCATGGTAATCTAAATGCGATGAAAAGATATTGGTAATGAGAGCGATTTGAGGCTTGAAATCTACAATTCCCATCAGTTGAAAACTTGAGAGTTCCATCACCAAAGTATCTTGAGCACTCGCATGGGCAGCTACTTCAGAGGCGGGAAAACCAATATTTCCTGCTAATTTTGCAGACTGACCATCCGCATTTAAAATATCTGCTATCAGCGTTGTTGTTGTTGTCTTACCATTGGTTCCAGTAATCCCAATAATTGGAGCTTCCGAAACAAGATAAGCAAGTTCAACTTCTGTAACAATTGGAATCTTTTTATCCAATGCTTTCTTTATCATTGGGTTATCATAACGAATACCTGGATTTTTTACCATAAAATCAAAATCTTCGTCTAAAAGTTCAAGGGGATGGCTACCACAGATAACTTCAATGCCTTCTTCCAAGAGGGCTTGCGCGGCAGGGTTTTCTTCAAAAGCCTTTCCGTCATTTACAGTTACGTGTGCACCTAGAGTATGAAGCAAGCGTGCTGCAGCTTCTCCTGATTTTGCTAATCCGAGGATGAGTACTTTTTTTTCTTCAAAAGTTTTGATTTTTTTCATTGTTCCTATTCTTTCTACTTCCCTCTATTTTACCGCTATTTACCTATTTTTTCAATATAGAGTTTGTATTTGAAAGTTTTACTGTGAAAATAAGAGGTCTTTTGCAAAGAAAAAAAGAGCATAAGCTTGCTCTTTTTATTTAAGCTTTCAAGAAGCGTGAAAGGAAAGCGCGCGTCCGTTCTTCTTTCGGAGCTCCGAAGATTTCCGCTGGCCGTCCTTCTTCAGCAATAACCCCTTTATCCATGAAAATTACACGATCACTTACATCACGCGCGAATTCCATTTCATGTGTAACGATAACCATTGTTAAGCCTGTTTCAGCCAGTCCTTTCATTGTCTGTAAGACTTCGCCTACCATTTCGGGATCAAGCGCTGAAGTCGGCTCGTCAAATAATATCACATCTGGATTCATAGAAATTGCACGAGCAATCGCCACACGTTGTTTTTGTCCGCCGGAGAGTTGTGCAGGTTTGGCATTAGCAAAGCTTGCCATGCCCACTTTTTCCAGATTCTCGAGCGCAATAGTCCGAGCTTCTTCTTGGCTTTTTTTCAATACTGTAACTTGCCCAGCCATAACATTTTCGATAACATTCATATTGTTAAACAAGTTGAAGCTTTGGAAAACCATGCCCAGATGCGTGCGATATTTAGGAATATCGAAGCCTTTTGCTAAAACATTTTCACCTTTATAAATTATTTCTCCACCAGATGGCTTCTCCAATAAATTGATTGAACGAAGTAATGTCGATTTACCACTTCCAGATGAACCAATAATCGAAATAACTTCGCCTTGATTTACCGTTAAGTGAATGTCTTTTAACACTTCATTACTGCCAAATGATTTTTTTAAATGATTGATTTCTAAGATTGCTGTCATTTAAGCGTCCCCCGGTTCTTGTACTTGCATTTGATTTTGGATTGGGACGTAAGCGTCTGGTCCATCCATTTTTCTTTCTACAAAGCGTAGAATACGTGTTACTGTAAATGTTAAGACAAAGTAAATTGCACAGATGACAGCAAAGGTTTGGAAATACATAAAGTTTTGTTGCGCCACTGTTGTTCCTTGGAAAAAGAGCTCAGTTACTGAAATTACAGATAAGACTGATGTATCTTTGATATTAATGACAAATTCATTTCCTGTTGCTGGAAGAATATTTCGCAAGACTTGTGGTAAAACAACCTTGCGCATAGTTTGCCCATGCGTCATTCCGATAGCTTGCGCGGCTTCAAATTGCCCTTGATCCACAGAGAAAATACCGCCACGTACAATCTCCGACATATAAGCACCTGTATTGATGGACACAATAATTAGCGCAGCTAAGGTCCGATCCAAACTCAAGCCAAAAGCTAGAGCTGTTCCATAGTAAAGCACCATTGCTTGAACAATCATTGGTGTACCACGGAAAATTTCAATATAAGCTGAAATAAGCCAGCCAAATACTTTATGTAAAAAGGCTAAAAATTTATTACTAATTTCTGGAATAGTACGATAAACGCCAATAAGAAGACCTAAAACCGTACCAATAATCGTACCAATCAAAGAGATGAATAAGGTCATCCCTGTACCATTAAGAAACTGTTTGCCGTTATCTCTTACAATACTGATAATTTGATCATACCAAGCGCCTTGTGTTTTAGCTTCTGGTTGAGCAGCAATCATTTCATCCATCAGTTCTTTTTGGTCTTGAGGTGTAAAACCTGTCAAAAAGCTATTAATTACAGGTAAGTTGGGATCATTTTTACGTAAACCTACTGCGACTGTTGTATCATCAGAGTTTGTGACAAAACCTTTTCCTTCGCCAAATTCAATCATTTTGAAGTCTGGATTTGCTTTCTCTGCTGTCACTCCTTCGGGACGTTCAGCTACATAACCATCGATGGCTTCACTTTGTAAAGCCACACGCATGCTTGAAAAATCTTTCATTGCTGTTTGCTTGTTAACACTTTCAATCTGGTCAATCATGTTATAGTGAAAAGTTCCCAGCTGAGCAGTGATTTTTGCACCAGAGAAGTCTGCTAAACTCGATGCTTGAGCAAAGGGACCGCCACTTTTGACCATCATTACAAGGTTAGATGTGTAATACGGTTCTGAAAAGGCGATTTGTTCTCTACGTTCCGCAGTTGGCGACATTCCTGCAATAATGCCATCGATTTTTCCGGATTTTAGAGCTGGCAGCAAGCCATCCCAACTTGATTTGACGATTACTAATTCTTTATTTAACTTATCAGCAAGTTTTTTTGCAACTTGTACATCGTAACCATTAGCCCATTGACCATCTACACCATCAATAGGGACAGCACCGTTGCTATCATCATATTGTGTCCAGTTAAAAGGGGCATATGCAGCTTCCATTCCGACACGGAACTGTTCTGCACTCACTTTTGAACTACCGATAAATAATACCGTAAACAACGTCGCGACAAGTAAGAATAAGTTTGTTCTTCTCATAATACTCTCTCTTTCATTTTTCCAAATAAAAAGCAACCTTTACACAGAGAGGTTGCTAAACGTTGTACGTGATTCATATTATCAGTAAGTAACGAATAGCACTCCGCAAAACTGCGACAGTTCAGCAAGTATCCCTTGCTGCCCCAACAAACTCACTTGGACGAGTGAATTCATTTCGGCAATGTCTCCTCCGTTTTACTTCAACGCTTGTCCAGCTCAGTAAAACTTCCTATTCATTGCGACCTCTATCATTTTATTTGTATATTGTATTTTAAATCTTAACCTTTTTTTAAACGAATGTCAACAATTTTCTCGAATTATCAAAAAACTCAAGAAATAAGATTAAGATTAAAAGCCCAATAAGTACTTTTATATAATCACTAGATTTTTTATGTTTATTTAATCTTAGGAATTTTTAAAGTAAATTTCGATCCTTCGCCTACAATGGAAGTCACACTGACATCCCCGTCATAGTTTTCCACTATGCGTTGGATAATAGACAGACCAAGACCTGTTCCACCTATATCTCGATTTCGTGCTTTATCGGCACGGAAAAAGCGCTCAAAGACATGTTTTAAATCTTCTTGACTAATGCCATAGCCACGATCCTCAACTGTTGTAATAATGTATTTGTCATCTTCTTCTAGATGGATTTTCACTTCTTGGCGATCTTTAGGCGAGTATTTTATCGCATTATCAATCAAAATTTTTAAGCCTTGTTCATAATGGTTGGGATAAATATGAGCCAAACTACCCGGCGTCAAGTAATTCTCAACAGTTAAATTTAAATCAGGATGAATAAGGAGAAAGTTTTTCTTAAGAAAATTAGAAACTTCTGTTGGATCACAGATCAGATCTTCATCTTGAAAATCAATGCTTTCAAGACGGGCCAATGCAAGCATCTCCTCTAACATCGTTCTCATCGTGCTAACTTCTTCTATACTGGCCTGTAAAGACTCCTCAAGCACTTCAGGATCATTTTTCCCCCATCGATTCAAGAGATTCAAATGACCATCTAAAACTGCAAGTGGCGTACGTAGCTCGTGACTGACATCAGAAACAAAACGTTTCTGCTGATCAACGTAATCGTTAAGCTTAATCATCATGTCGTTATAAACAGTCGCCAGTTCTTCAATTTCATCGCCTGTTTGAATCACTACAGGTTTGAAATCCGCCTTCAAATTATTGGCACGTGTAGTAATCGCATCGTGCAAACGCTCTAGAGGCTTGATATAGCGACTTGCCATAAAATAACCGACAAACTGAGCAATAAAGAGAGCAATAATTTCTAAGATAATCAGGGCAATCAGCAGCTTTGTTCGCACGCTGTAATAATAACTCATATCATAGAAAGCCTGCACATAGCCAATCAGTTTCCCTGTTTTCTTAGAATGAACGGGTCGTTCAACCAAATAACCAGAATATTCACCAAATGTACGTACAGCATGAGTAGAATCCCCCACATCTTTCCTTAGCGGGAAACCATACGAATTGGTCGAATAAATCAAATTTTCACCGACATCAAAGACATAAAAAGACTTCCTAGAACCAATCATACTTCCAAGTGTTTCTAGCTCATTTTCTTTTCCCTGACTGGATGCTGTGTAGTCTTTGGCATAAGCCAAATAATTCGCAAGATTGTCCTCCGACAGTTTGCTTTCCGATTGGGACAAACTTTGCTCAACATTGTCCAGAGCTTTCATCATGTCCTCTTTTTCAGAATTGATGAAGGTTGTTATGGTCAGTTGATAAACTAATACTGTAAAAATAGTGAAGGTTATAAAACAAAAAATCGTATTTGCAAAGGCCCAACGTAGCATGATGCTTCGCTTACGCTCGGGCAGATTTTCTGCTTTTTTCTTCTTCGAATCAAAAAATTTTACCATGTCGCATTTTTCTATTTCTTTACATCGCCATAAAAGGAATAAATCTAGTGGCAAAACCACTAGAAATCTTCTTATATATTCCCTATATTATTTGCGGTCACGCATGACATATCCCATACCACGAACCGTTTGAATATAACTTTCGCGGCCTTCCACGTCAATTTTGTTACGCAAATAGCGGATATAAACGTCAACAACGTTTGTTTCTGTACCTTCTTCGTAACCCCATACTTCAGAAACCAAGTATTCGCGTGTTACGACATCACCCACATTTTGCATCAGGGTCAAAAGCAAATCGTATTCACGACGTGTAAGGTCAATAACTTTTTTTCCGCGATGTACAGTGCGGTTTGTTTTATCAATTACCAAATCACGGAATGAAGTATTGTCTGATTTTTCAATCGTGTGGATATGGTCTTCACGACGGAAGAGTGAACGGACACGCGCTAACAATTCTTCAATTGCGAATGGTTTTGTAATATAGTCATCCGCTCCAATATCAAGACCTGCTACACGGTCCATAGTTGAATCACGTGCAGTCATCATAATAATATGTGTATCTTTTTCACGGCGTAAGCGTCGTGCAACTTCAAAGCCATCCAGCTCTGGGAGCATTAAGTCGAGCAAAATCAAATCATAATCTTTTGACATTGCTTCTTCAAGACCTTTACGACCATTGTCTTGAACCGCAGTTTGATATCCTTCGTGTTCAAGCTCAAGTGAAACAAATCTCGCAATGTTTTTATCGTCTTCGATAATCAAAATACGTTTAGATGAATTCATAGTTTAGCCTCATTAATATCTTTTCTTTTTAATTTTATTTCCTCTATAATGAAATTATAATATAATTGTAATTTTGTTGCAAGTGTTTTATGAGATTTTTCTTAATTTTTTTCTTCGGAAAAGAAATCTGCCAATCCTGCAAAAGGTGATTTATTTTCTTTATCTGCTTCTTCTTCTTTTTGTTTCTGATAGTCTGCTTCAGACAAGACAGACCAGTTCTTGCCAGAAGGTAAACTTGTGGCTCCAGCTTTCTCATCTTCTGCTAAAATTTGCAAGGGAATTTCTAAAAGAATATTATCAGCTACCGATTCTGATAGACTAATCCAATCTGCTTCCAATGTAAATATTATGTCACTGTCCAGTAAATCTTCATTCTTTTTAAGAAACTCATCTGTGGTGAAGGCTTCATTCACAGCGATTGACATAAGATACTCTACTGGCTTCAAGCTCCGTGATGATGGTAAAGTCAAATCCACTTCAAGTGTATAATCCAAGTAATAGATGCCATCGTCATAGGCGATTTGTCCTTGAACATTTACAGGTTTTGCATCAAGGATTTCTTCTGAGCGTTGCTTAAGTTCTTGCGTTAAATCAAGCGCGTCTTCGAATTTAATTATTTTCTTTTTTGATACTTCTAAAATAGACCATTTCATATTTTATTTTTCCTTTATCTTTATAGTGAGTTTAAAAGAAGGCATATTCACGCATGCCTTTAATTTTATATGTGTATACTATCTGTTTCTATTATATGATATTTTTTTTAATTTTTATAGCCCAATGAACTAAAAGATGTTCAGAATTTGCTTACAGTTGGACTTGATTTACCATAGCAAATTAGAGCGATAATAAAAAAGCGCCGAAGCACTTTTTTATTTTCCATATTTCTTGTTGAAACGAGCGATACGTCCGTCCGCTGCTTGGAATTTTTGACGGCCAGTGTAGAATGGATGTGAGTCAGAAGAGATTTCCACACGAATCAATGGATAAGTGTTTCCGTCTTCCCATTCAACAGTTTCTTTCGAACCTTTAGTTGAACCGCTCAAGAATTTAAAACCAGTAGTTGTATCCAAGAACACAACAGGTTGGTAATTAGGATGGATGTCTTTTTTCATTTTGCAAAATTTCCTTTCTGCCTTGGACTGTTTGCCAGACCAAAGTTTGTTAGACCTTAATATTCTAACAGATTTGTTGCTGAAATTCAAGCTTTTTTGTTATTTAAAATACTATTTTTCTTTTTTCAAATAACCGAACATCAAACCAGAAACAAGAGCACCAATCAAAACAAAGAGAAGGTATAAAAGTGGGCCATTTGTTAGAGCTAAGACGAAGATACCCCCGTGTGGTGCCATCAATTTAAGACCTGCCGCACCAACGAGTCCACCTGCTAAGGCTGAACCAACAACAAATGAAGGAATAGCACGTGCTGGGTCAGCAGCACCAAATGGGATGGAACCTTCTGTAATAAATGAAAGTCCCATAACAATATTTGTTAAACCTGATTGACGTTCTTCTTTTGTAAATTTATTTTTGAAGAAGAGGACGGCAACTGTAGTTGCAAGAGGTGGAACCATACCACCAGCCATAACTGCTGCCATAACGACTGAGCCACCAGTAGCAACACTTGCGGCCAATGTTCCTGTACCGAAGATATAAGCAGCTTTGTTAATTGGTCCACCAAGGTCAACTGCCATCATACCACCAACGATAATACCAAGAACTAAAGCTGATGCTCCATTAAGGCTGTTCAAGAAGTTTGAAAGGCCTGTATTGATTGCTGCCATCGGAATATTGATGAAAAGCATGAGCAATCCTGTGATGAATGTCCCTAAAAGTGGGAAAATCAAGATTGCTTTAATCCCATCTAACGATTTAGGCAAGACAGTCAAGAGCTTACGCAAGAGGATAATGACACCACCAGCAATGAAACCACCAACTAAAGCGCCAAGGAAACCTGATGGAATCATTGTAGCTGGATCAAGTTTGCCAAAGGCAAGACCAGAGGCAGCCATTGAACCCGCAACGAAACCTGCAACTAAACCAGGTTTATCTGCAATTGAGTTGGCGATAAAACCAGCTAGGACTGGGAGCATAAAGGCAAAGGCTGCGCCCCCGATATTTTTAAAGTAAGCCGCAATCGGATGATAAGAACCAAGGTTGGCCAATTGATCTTTAGGCACACCCATTGATTGGTCTATCAAGAAGGCAAGAGCAATCAAGATACCACCACCAACAACGAATGGTAACATTGCAGATACACCACCCATAAGGTGTTTGTAGAAGGCTTTACCAATACCGCCAGAGCTTTCTTCTTTTGCCTCATCAGCGGCATCAGCTTCAAATTTTGGTGCATTACCAGAAACTGCCTTATTAATGAGTTCTTCGGGTTGACGAATAGCGGCAGCGACAGGAACTTGCACCATCGGTTTCCCTGCAAAGCGATTCATTTCCACTTTCTTATCCGCTGCAACGATGATACCGTCAGCTTTTTGAATATCTTCAGCAGTCAGCTTGTGGTCAATCCCACGCGCCCCATTTGTTTCAACTTTGATGGCGATGCCCATTTCAGCAGCTTGTTTTTTAAGTGCTTCTTCAGCCATATAAGTGTGTGCAATACCTGTCGTACATGCTGTTACGGCTAAAACATAATGCTCACTATCAGTGACTTGCTCAATTTCTTCTGTATCTTCAGAGAAAAGCTCTAACACTTGACGCGGATATTTTGCTTCTTTTACTTTGTCTGTAAATCCAGCTTGCAAGAGGAACTTAGAAAGTTGTGCTAAAGCTTCCAAGTGTGTGTCATTTGCGCCTTCTGGTGCTGCAATCATGAAGAAAAGATTAACAGGTTGTCCGTCTAGGGCTGCATAATCCACACCTGCATTTGATTTTGCAAACAGGACAACAGCTTCGTCAACCGCTTTATTCTTGCTGTGTGGCATGGCAATACCATCGCCCAAACCAGTTGAAGTTTGCGCTTCACGAGCCATAATTCCAGCTTTAAATGTATCAAAATCACTGACGTAACCTTCTGCGACTAACTTGTTTACCATCTCATCCACGGCAGCTTCTTTAGTCGTTGCTTGAAGGTCCAAAATCATGACTTCTGTTTTGAGTAAATCTTTGATTTCCATAATCTTCCTCTTTTCTAATCTTCGTTTATTTTTTCGATTGTTACTTTTTCAAAGCATTCTTTTAAGAAGCTTTCACTCGGCATGTCTTCTGAGAAGACCTTAGCTGTACCACAGGCAACACCTTGTTTAAAGGCTGCTAAAGTATCCTGACTTCGGCTCCACTCGGCCAGGAAACCTGCAACTGTTGAATCTCCTGCACCGATAGAGTTTTTCAACTCTCCTTTGATTGGAGCGGCAAAATAAGTTTCCTTACCTGTGAAGAGTAAAGCACCATCACCTGCCATAGAAATCATGACATTTTGTGCCCCTTCTGCTAAAAGTTTTTGACCATAAGGGATAATATCTTCTTTGGATTTAAACTTAACAGAATAGATTTCTTCCAACTCTTCACGATTAGGTTTGATGACGAGTGGCTCATATTTCAATGTTTTCAGCAACTTTTGTCCGTCAACATCAATAGCAAACTGTGCGCCTCTGGCTTTTACTTTCTCAATCAAAACTTCATAGAAGTCTTCCCCTAAAGCTTTAGGGATAGTACCAGCAAAAACGACAATGTCATCACTTTGTAGATCGTCAAATTTACTTAGGAAGGCCTGAATTTCAGCATCTGATAAGTCTGGTCCAGCAGCATCAAAGGAGGTTTCCTCTTGCGCATTGACTTTGATTTTTGTATTAATACGTGTTGTTCCTGCAATTGGAGTAAAATCGGACTGACTTCCGATATTTTCAAGATAATCTTGAATGAATTTCCCAGGGAAGCCACCAAGAAAACCAAGAGCCGTATTTTCTACCTTTAAAAGGGACATCATGCGACTTTCAACAATCCCTTTACCACCAGGAAGCATACGCGTTTCTGTCGCTCGGTTGACTTGTCCAAGTTTAGCCTGATCAAAATCCATGAAATAATCTAATGCTGGATTTAGTGTTACTGTGTATATCATAATTTCTCCGTTATAAGTTTTATTTGGTCACTTTCTGCAAACTTAACAAAGCTTGTTTGACCGATTTTACTACTGTCCAGGAGGAGATAGCTTGTCCGGCTTTGACGAATGGCCTGTGTCTTAATCGCTGCTTCTTCACTGTCCGGTGTCATAGCCCCCAGTTCTTCATCAAAAGCATTGGCTCCGATAAATGCAAGATTAAAACGGTAAGTACTAAGTTGAGCGATGGCCGAACTGCCAATGATGGCATCAGTTTGACGTTTCACTCGACCACCAAGCAAATAAACAATGAGGTTTTCACTGGTTAATTTTGGTAAATGGCTAATCGAATTGGTCACGATAGTGACACGCTTGCCCGACTGATTAAGCAAATGGCAAAGTGGCGCAACTGTAGTTCCAGCATCCAAGTAAATAATGTCGCCTTCTTTTATCTTTTCAAAAGCTATAGCTGCGATTTTTTCTTTTTCTTGAACGTTTTTGGAAGATTTCTCAAAGATAGATAACTCTTCTGAAAGATCTTGTTGGAGTTCTGCGCCTCCATGAACACGACGTAAGGCGTTTTCTTCTTCAAGCTCATTGAGATCTCTCCTTAATGTCGAGACAGAAGCTTGAGTTATTGTTGAAAGTTCTTCTAAAGTCGCTGTTCTTTGCTCTTTGAGCAAGCTCATTATTTTTTCCTTGCGTTCTGTCGCGAGCATATGATCCTCCTCCTGAATTCGTTTACATTTACATTATACACCATTTTCTTTCAAAGTCAATCAAAAACTTCCAAAAACTACAAAAAAAAGAAAGAAATTTATATAGATTTCCTTCATATACTATCCTTAAATAAAAAAAAGAGCCAGGAATTACGCTTCCTTTGCTCTTTAGAGAACCTAGCCTGTTTGCATTTCTTGCTGTTCTATGTCAGTAACTTTTTTACTTGGCTTTTCTAAAAACCTTTGCATCTTATCTTCATCAAAACCGATTTGAAGTTGTTTTTCATCCAACATAAGTGGAACTTTCAATAGAGTAGCATTTTCTTCTAACAGCTCCATAAAATCTTCTAACTTCAAGTCATTGAAATTAAGGTTCAAACGTGTGTAAGCCCGTGTTTCTGTTGCGATAATCTCTTCAACTCCATGTTCAGTTAAAGAAACAATTCGGAGAATTTCCTCAGTCGAAACCAGTTCTTTGAGAAGATCAACTTCGACAAACTTGACTTTATGGGCATAGAGCCAGCTCTCTACTGCTTTCGTCTCCTGATTAGAGGAGATGGTATAAATCTTAAGCATGCCAACCTCCTTTCTATCACATCCAGGTTCTCTTTCCTATTTTCATTATCCTATTTTATAATATTGAAAACAAATAAAATGGTTTTCACAAAAACAAAAAAAGTCGAGAAACAAAGTCTCGAACTTTTTTATTTTATGAACTCACTTTTTATTTAACTTCTTCAAAGTCGCCATCAACAGTATTGTCATCTTTAGGACCTTCTTCTGATCCAGCTTCTTGACCTTCTGCTGCTGCTTGTTCAGCACTTGCTTGTTCGTAAAGTTTTACTGCAAGGTTTTGAGCGATTTCGCTAAGTGCTTCTGATTTAGCTTTGATATCGGCAATATCTTCACCTTCAAGAGCTTTTTTCAACTCTTCTTTAGCATCTTCTGCTTTTTTAACTTCTGCTTCGTCAACTTTACCTTCAAGTTCTTTGATTGTTTTTTCAGTTTGGAAAACAAGAGCATCCGCTTCGTTACGTGTATCAACTTCTTCTTTACGTTTTGCGTCAGCATCAGCATTTGCTTCAGCATCTTTCATCATTTTATCGATTTCTTCGTCAGAAAGACCTGAGTTAGATTTGATAACGATTGTTTGTTCTTTTTGCGTACCCAAATCTTTTGCTTTAACAGATACGATACCGTTTTTGTCGATGTCGAATGTGACTTCGATTTGTGGTACACCACGTGGTGCGGCAGGAATATCTGTCAATTGGAAGCGACCCAATGATTTGTTATCTGCTGCCATTGGACGTTCACCTTGAAGGACGTGGATATCTACTGCTGGTTGATTATCTGCTGCAGTTGAGAAGACTTGTGATTTAGATGTTGGAATTGTTGTATTACGTTCGATAAGTTTTGTAAATACAGAACCCATTGTTTCAATACCAAGTGAAAGTGGAGTTACGTCAAGAAGGACAACGTCTTTAACGTCACCAGTGATGACACCACCTTGGATTGCTGCACCCATAGCAACAACTTCGTCTGGGTTAACAGATTTGTTTGGTGTTTTACCTGTTTCTTTTTGAACAAGATCAACAACTGCTGGGATACGAGTTGAACCACCAACAAGAAGAACTTCATCGATATCAGAAGTTGAAAGACCAGCATCAGAAAGGGCTTGACGTACAGGTTCGCGTGTTGCTTCAACCAATGAAGCAGTCAATTCGTCAAATTTAGCACGTGTAAGTGTCATTTCCAAGTGAAGTGGGCCAGCAGCGCCAGCTGTGATGAACGGCAATGAAATTTGAGTAGAAGTTACACCTGAAAGGTCTTTTTTCGCTTTTTCAGCTGCATCTTTCAAACGTTGAAGGGCCATTTTATCTTGTGAAAGATCAATGCCGTTTTCTTTCTTGAATTCTGCGACCATGTAATCAATGATGGCTTGGTCAAAGTCATCACCACCAAGTTTGTTGTTACCTGCTGTTGACAATACATCGAAGACACCATCACCTAGTTCAAGGATTGAAACGTCAAATGTACCACCACCAAGGTCAAAGACAAGAATTTTTTCATCTTTGTCTTGTTTATCCATACCGTAAGCAAGAGCTGCTGCTGTTGGTTCGTTAACGATACGTTCTACTTCAAGACCAGCGATTTTACCAGCATCTTTTGTTGCTTGACGTTGTGCATCGTTGAAGTATGCTGGGACTGTAATAACTGCTTTTTCAACTTTTTCGCCCAAGTATGCTTCAGCTGTTGCTTTCAAGTTTTGAAGAATCATTGCTGAAATTTCTTGAGGTGTGTACTCTTTACCACCGGCAGAAACTTTTTCACTTGTACCCATTTTAGATTTGATTGAGATGATTGTATCTGGGTTTGTTACGGCTTGGCGTTTTGCAGCATCACCAACTTGAATTTCACCATTTTTAAAAGCAACAACAGATGGTGTTGTGCGATTTCCTTCTGGATTTGGAATAATTTTTGCTTCAGTTCCTTCGAGAACTGCTACTGCTGAGTTTGTTGTACCAAGGTCAATACCAATAATTTTAGACATATGCTTTACCTCTTTTTTTATTTTATTGTTTTTATCTATTCTTATAGTTTAAGGACATTTCGGTCACTTCTTGTTTCTTATTGTGCAACAACGACCATTGCTGGACGAAGGATACGATCATGGATTTGGTAGCCTTTTTGGAAGACTTGAACGACATGATCTGCAGGATGCTCATCATCAGCTGGGACAGTTTGCACAGCCATATGGAAGTTTGGATCAAAGGCTCCGTCTGCTTTGACCTCTGTAACGCCTTCTTCTTTAAGTGCGTTGATCAAGCTTTCTCGTGTCATTTCTAAACCTTTTTTGACATCTTCTGTTAATCCTTCAACAGCAAGTGCACGCTCCAAGTTATCTAAGCTTGGCAAAATCTTTTTCGCCAAATCTTGTGAGCGATATTTCAAGATACTAGAACGTTCTTCGTTGGCACGGCGTTGAATATTTTGGATTTCTGCACTGATACGGAGAAATTTATTTTCCCATTCTTCAGCCTTTGCTACAGCTGCATCAAGCTCAGAAACTTCTTCTTCGACGATATCTTCAAGTGCTTCTTCAGTAATCTCTTCGACAACTTCTTCTTCCTGATCTTTTTTCTTTAATTCTTCTTTATTTTCTTCAGCCATATTGTTTCCTTTTCTTTTAAATAATTTCATATATTAACTTATCTCATAATGGTTACCATCAAGGTAACGATAGTAGTCCATGAGTTTCATACTTAAGACTTTCGCAAGTAAGTCCAGTGTACTCAAGGTTTTCTGATAATCTTGTTCTACAGGACCAATGACTGTCAGCGTTCCTAAACCACGATATGGAATAACAAACTTTTGACTGATCAACGTTAGGTTAGCAAAATAAGACATATTGTCAATGACAACCGAACGCATCTCATCTGTACTTGTTAATTCTCGTATTTCTTGAGCCATACGTGTATCATCGCTTAAAATTTTATAAAGCTCAGAAAGATTGTCTGTGGCAAAATCAAAGACATATTCACGTCCGCTACTTGTCAAATGCTCTGTGAACAAATCTGCAAAGACGGATTCAAAGAGCTCCAAGACATCACCAGTTGTTTTAAAGTAACGCTGTACTATCTGTGGGATATCCGTCCTCAACGCATAATGCACATCAAGAACTTTCTTACCCACTAAACGTTCTTTAATCAACCGTGTAAAGACTTGCAAGTCATGTTCACTCATACTTTTGGGGAGTACAAACTGATTTGTCCGAAGTTCGCCTGTCGCTAAGGTCATCACTGTCAACATCGAGTGATTATCTAAAGTGACAAGTTCAAAGGACTGTAAGACTTGCTCTTTCTGAGGAACATTAAGTACGAAAGAAGTTAAGCCGGTCAATCTTGAGAGAACTTCACTTGCTCTTTCAAATAAATCCGATAAGCGATAAAACTCACCATCAAAGGATTTCATAATTTGAAAAAGATCATTTTGTGTAAATTCTTCCAAGCGCAATACATTTTCTACAAAGTATTTGTAACCTGAAATACTAGGAACACGTCCACTTGACGTATGTTCTTTTTGAATGAGTCCAAGATTTTCCAAGGCTTTCATATCATTTCTGATTGTCGCACTTGATGCTTTAATCTGTTCCAATAAAGCTTTAGAACCAACGGGTGTGTGCTCTTTCGCGTAAAGTGAGACAATCAAATCCAAAATCTGTTGTTGCCGTTCTGTAATCATCTTTATCTCCTTTCTTCGCTTTTAGCACTCACCACCCTCAAGTGCTAACAATATTATTATAACCCTTATCTCCTATCTTGTCAAGCAAAAAAACCAAAAATTAGCACTCTTTTTTATAGAGTGCTAATTTTTGGTTTTTTAAATAAATCCTACTTCTTTAGCAATGAAACGGATGCTAAAGAGACTAACAAGCATGACAGCTAGTGGAAATAATAGCGCTAGATTTTGCTGATGCATAAGATATTGATAGCCCCAATCAACAATTACCAGCACAGCCGCTATCTCTAAAATCCATAATCCCACATTGAAAAAGCGGAGTATGAGTAAGATGAGAAGGAAAACCAAGAGTATTTCTATTATATTTTGCCATTGGGCTACTGGAGCCAGAGTTTTATTGATAAATCCCGTTATTGTGCGGCTTGTATTTTGAAAAACCGTCGTAAAGGTATTGGGTGATGCTAAAAGCCGTTGTGCAATAATCATTAAAGTATAGAGAAATAAGGCAATATTAGCATATAAAATTAAGTAGGCTTTATTCAACATTGTTGTGTGACTCCTTTTAACGCCCTTTATTTTACTGGGGCAATAACTTCAAATATTCTTCAAGTGTAAGGTTGTGTTTTGTCATATATTTGGCATTATCCACACCTACATAACGAAAATGCCAATCCTCATAATCCACACCAGTGGATGCTTTTCCGCCTTCCGGGAAACGAAGTACAAAACCGTACTCAGGCGCAATTTTCTTCACTTGTGCGACTACATCTTCAGGGCTTTGGTTCAAAGCATCTACTGTCGACATATCAACAGCTAAGCCTGTTTGGTGCTCTGAGCTACCTGCAGGCTGTGAATAAGTCTTAACATTAGTTTCAGCTTGCTCACGAGATATAGGTTGCCCTGTGTTATTGACTGATCCTGCAGCACCAACCATTTCATTTTCCACATAAGTATTGAAGAGTTGTTCTTGATAAGCCACTGAGCGATATGCCGAAATCAAGTGTTCTGAGGGATCAATAGCTTGCGCTGCTGCTAAAAATTTAACAAGAGCATCTGCGATACGTTGATCAACCTGCACAGCGCCAACAGTTGTAAGCTCTGGGGAGAGTTCCTCTTTTGGATTTTCCCTGTTTACCAGAACAAGATTCCAGTCAGAACGATGAGCTTCCGGTAAATCAGTTGCCTTACTTTCAGCTGGCGAACTTGAAGATGAAGTTTGTTTTGGTTCAGCCGTTTTTTTCGTGACTTGTGTCTTGAGTTTACTTACAGCAAATACACATAGTCCAATGAAGACCAAGAGAATAATGAAACTTCCGATTACTCTACTTTTTTTGAGTTTTCTTTTTTTAGTTCTTCTTTGCATTTTTTATGATTTCTGCTCCAAGTTTGCGATACTCCATCGATCCGATATCTCCTACTTCAAATTTTCCATTTTCAAAAGTCAGATGTGTCACGGAACCATTATCCAAATTATGCGGACGTTCTTTATCTGGACGAAGCATTTTGATATAGCTTGCAATCGTCATCCCATGACTAACTATGACGATATTTTTCGCTCCCGCTGCTTCTGCTTCAGTTGCCATATCAGAAAAGCCATTCATAATACGTCCAGAGAGTTCTTCCCAAGTTTCCGCCCATCCTGCAGTATCGACTTCATAAATAGCACGCGCTAGTTCTTCATCTGAAGGGAACTTCCCTGTCTCTTGCATACCTTTTTCAGCAAAGATAATAGGAAGAACCCCATCAAAGAGTTCGCCATCATATCCCCCATCAAAAGAACCAAAACACCATTCACGAATACGCTTGTCCATCTTATAAGGAATATCTTTATTCTCGGAGTATTCCAAGATAAAGCCCATCGTTTGTATTGTTCTGCCAGAGTCAGAAGAATAAGCACGATCAAACTTCAACCCTTTAGCTTTGAAGCCCAGCCCCAACTCCATAGCTCCACGTTCACCTTCAGCAGTGAGCGGTGTGTCCGACCAACCTTGGGCTCTGCCGATTGTATTAAACATTGTTTTTCCGTGTCTTACCAAATAAATCTCAACCATGAACTCACCTTATCTTCTATTATATATATCTTTAATTATACTTTATTTCAAAGCAATTGAACAGAGAAAAAAACCTCTTCTTATATAAGAGATTTTCTATCTATAGGCTATTTTTAGCTAAATTTTTTGATTTTTTCTTGAATCTCACGTGCTGAGTCTTTCAATTTATCCGCTTCTTCTTTGCTGATGCTTTCGATAAATCCAGGATAAGCTTGTGCACCATCGCGTCCAACAAGTGCTGGTGTTGACAAATACGCATCAAGTTCAGCATCGTAATGCGAGCAGACCACAGCTGCTTTGGCATCAGATAAAATGAGATTCATTAGACTCACTGAAGCTGCAGCAATAGCAAAGTTCGTATAGCCCTTTCCTTCATATACGACAAAACCGCCATGGCGTGCTGAATCTTCGATTTTTTCAAGATCAAAATTGTTTGTCACTGCTGTTTTTTCAAATGGTACGCCACCAATATTTACTGTTGACCACGCTGCAAATTGCGAATCACCATGTTCACCAAGCATATAGCCGCTCACACTTCTCGCATCTACACCTGCTTCTTCAGCAATATAACGGTGCAAACGAGCCGAATCTAAATATGTTCCTGTTCCAAAAACTTGGTTTTTGGAAAGGTTAAGAGCTTGTGAATAAAGCTGTGCAATCACGTCATTAGGGTTGGTTACGATTAAGAAAACACCATTAAAGCCTGAAGCATTAATTTCATCTGCTACTGCTTTGACCATGGGTGTATTAATTTTCAACTCTTGGAAACGATCTTGGGCATCAAGAGCTTTGATATGGCCCAAAGCAGAAATAACGACTTCTGCATCAGAAAGATCTGGATAATCGCCGACAGTAATCTTTGTATGACTATTGAGTAGGCTAGCTGCATCAAGCATATCAAAAGCTTCAGCTTTAGATTTCGCAGTATTTTTATCAATAAGGACTAATTCATCAACATAGCCTGCTTGAACAATCATTTGAGCAATCATTGCTCCGACATTCCCTAACCCAATTATACCTACTTTACGCATCTGAATCTCCTTTAAATTTTAGAGGATTTCTCCTCATTGTTTGTTTCATTGTATCAAAAAAAATCCCTTTTTTCAGAGATTTTTTCTTTTATTTACCAAAGATTTGTTTTATCCAACTGGCTTTCTTGAGGATTCCGAGAAGGAGTACAGAGGTCCCTATTCCTGTAACTACTCCTCCTGTCCCAGCTGCATGCACAGCTATGGCATGTTTACGCGTTACAGCATCCTTATCCGCATCATCAAGTGAATTGATAGAGGTATGTTGTGATATCAGTGGGATATTTGCTTCCCTCCAGATATAAGGAAGTTCTCCTTTGGTAGAAACTTGAGTAGTTGTATTCTTATTTTCTATTTCTTGTGGCTTTATAGTTTCTGCTGGGGTAACTTCTGTTGTATCCTTTTTATCTTGATTATGTGCTCCCAGATTTTTAAGAGGTTGATCTCTTTCTGTATCCGACTCCGGGTTCTGTACCTCTACTTTTTCTGGTGTTGTTAGTGAAATTGAAGGTAAACTATTATCCGGCTGCTCTGGTACAATTGGAGGTGCTGTAGGTGTAATCGGCACAGGTTCGCCTACAGGTACCAAAGGAAGAGTATTATCCGGAATTATAGGGACTGTTGGTGTGATAGGAACAGGTTCACCTATGATTACTGGCGGAAGTGTAATATCTGGTGTTTCTGGAACGATCGGAGGCATTGTCGGCGTAATAGGCTGAGGGTTTTCAGGTGTTGTCGATCCACCGCCTGTATTTGCTTCCTCGGTTAACGAATTATTGGCACTTTTGTCCTGCAGTTCTTCAGCTTGGACACGTGAAACTGATGCAGAATAAGCTTGGCTCGGGTTCAGAATGATTGTTTGCCCTAATACTATGGTGGTTGCTAAAATTATACAATATCTTTTCTTTCTCATTCGCTTTTTGCCTCCTTTCTCATTATTTCTACTATACACCTTGTTTGAACGTATGCTGGGTTGCTATCGCTTCTTGCGCTCGACGGATACTTGGCTCAGCCAGTAAACTTTGCTCAACACGAGAATTTTTTATTTCTAGCTCTAATAGTTCAACTGCTTCATGCAAAGTTTGAACATCTTCTACACTTAAGACCTCAATAATATAGTTCAAGCTCTTGACATTCAGATACTTTTCAGGGAGTTCAGTACTTATTAATGTCTCAGATCCCAACGATTCCTCTAGACTATCAATCAGACATTGACTTTTTTGATTGTATTTAGGAAAAAGTTGCTTAACAAGAGCTTTTCGCCCAATGGGAAGTGTATTACTTCCAAATATCTTTTTGAAAATATCATTTAGAAAAATTCCCAGAGCCCATAAGGCAAAGCTCAACATAAACGTGATTAAGAAGGTTTCTAAAGCGGAACGATCCAGTTGCCCATGACCATGTATAAAAGAAAAATCGTTTATAATATAAAAAGCTAAGATAAGGACAGGAAAGCTGAACGCAAGTAAAGCCGAGCGGTAATTAATTTTGTACTGAATTTCTTGACGAAATTCGATCTTTATAACTTCAAGTTGATGGAGTTTGTCTTCTATTGTTTCGACTATTTCCATCAGTTCTTGGCAATGATCCAATGCCACACTTTCCTCCTTTCCCATAATTCCCTCTCTCTTCTCAATACTACATTTCTAAATTGTTCCAAAAATCCATCATCCGTAACTATTTATTCATCAAACAGTAAAAAAGACTTATTATTTACATTTTAACATTTTAATTTGCTGTTTTTTGTTACATTTATATTAAATAACAAAAAAAACATCCTAAGGATGTTTTTTATTCTTTTATTAATTGTGTTTCGATACATTCAATCGGTTAATCGCGCGATGAAGTGCAACTTCGGCACGTTTAGCTTCATCAGTCTTATGTGCCGCTTTAGCTTCTTCAAGCTCTTTTTCAGCACGAAGTTTTGCACGTTCGGCACGTGGAACATCGATATCACGATTACGCTCAGCAGAGTCTGCGATCACTGTAATCATACTATCCTTCACTTCAATAATACCGCCATTAACAGCAATATAATCAACGTGCTTCACATCATCAGGACGGCGCACCTTAAGTTCACTGATTTGTAAACCAGCGATTGTGGAAATCATGTTGGGTAAAATCCCCATATCTCCACCAATCGTATGCGCAAGAATGTAGGTTGCATGGTGATCATAAACGACACCCGCAGGAGTGATGACTTGAATAGCCATGACATTTTCACTCATTTCAGCAACCTCCTATCTTAATAACCCATTTTTTTAGCTTTTTCAAGAACGTCTTCGATTGGACCTACACCACGGAAAGCATCTTCTGGGATTGAATCGTATTTACCGTCAAGAATCGCTTTGAAATCTTCAACAGTTTTTTCAATTGGTACATATGATCCTGGTACACCAGTAAATGTTTCGGCAACGTTAAAGTTTTGTGAGAGGAAGAATTGGATACGACGTGCACGGTTAACCAATACTTTTTCATCATCAGACAATTCATCCATACCAAGAATAGCAATGATATCTTGTAATTCTTTATAACGTTGGAGCACACGTTGTACTTCCATAGCTACTGCATAGTGTTCTTCACCAACAATTTCAGGTGTAAGCGCACGTGATGAAGAAGCCAATGGATCAACGGCTGGGTAGATACCCATTTGTGTCAAACGACGTTCCAAGTTTGTTGTTGCATCCAAGTGAGCGAAGGCTGTTGCTGGCGCAGGGTCAGTATAGTCATCGGCTGGGACATAAATCGCTTGGATAGAAGTTACAGAACCTTGTTTTGTTGAAGTGATACGTTCTTGAAGTTGACCCATTTCAGTTGCAAGCGTAGGTTGGTAACCAACGGCTGATGGCATACGTCCTAAGAGGGCAGATACTTCTGAACCGGCTTGGGTGAAACGGAAGATATTATCAATGAAAAGCAAAACGTCTTGTTTTTCTACATCACGGAAATATTCAGCAATTGTCAAACCAGTAAGAGCAACACGCATACGTGCTCCAGGTGGCTCATTCATTTGACCGAAGACCATGGCTGTTTTTTCAATAACGCCTGATTCTTTCATTTCCCAGTAAAGGTCATTCCCTTCACGAGTACGTTCCCCAACACCAGTAAATACGGAAATACCACCGTGTTCTTGGGCAATATTGTGAATCAATTCTTGGATAAGAACGGTTTTACCAACTCCGGCACCCCCGAACAAGCCAATCTTACCACCTTTAAGGTATGGGGCAAGTAAGTCAATAACTTTAATCCCTGTAACAAGAATTTCATTTGCTGTTGAAAGTTCATCAAAAGATGGCGCTTTTTTATGGATAGGACTGCGTTCTGCATTTTCAGCAAACGCTTCGCCACCATCGATAGCATCTCCAAGTACATTGAAGACACGTCCAAGTGTTTCTTGACCGACAGGTACGCTGATTGCTTTACCTGTATCGAGAACTTCAAGTCCACGTGTTAAGCCATCAGTTGATTCCATAGCGATGGTACGTACGGCACCATCACCAAGTTCCAACGCCACTTCAAGGACGATTTTAGTTTTAACGCCGTCTACATCTTTATAAACGATGAGTGCGTTATTAATCTCAGGAAGAGTCGCGCCTGACGCAAATTCAACGTCGACAACGGGACCAATGACCTGAGTAATTTTACCAGAACTCAATATTTTTCCTCCTAGTTTATTTTTCTGTCTTTAATTCTTTAAGAAAGGTTACCACATGCTTAAAGCGCTGAGGCTCCTGCAACAATTTCCGTAATTTCTTGTGTAATTGCTGCTTGACGCGCGCGGTTATATTGTATTGTCAGATCGTTAATCACTGTTTTAGCATTATCTGTAGCTGTACGCATTGCGGACATACCAGCAGCATGTTCAGCTGTTTTAGCATCAACAATCGCACCATAGATCATGCTTTCAGCATATTGAGGTAAAAGTTGATCTAAAATAGCTTCGCGGCTTGGTTCCAGTTCGAAACTCACCAATGATACTGGTGCTTCATCTTCTGGTTCCTCTGATTCATCAAATGTAATCGGAAGCATTTTTTGCATGCGTGCTTCACTTGTCAATGAATTGATATGGTGATTGTAGCAAACATAGAGTTGATCAAACTCTTCATTTTGATAGCGAGATACAGCTTGACGTACAATTTCACGAACTTCTTCAAAACTTGGTTGGTCAGTCAAACCACGTAATTCGTAAGATAATTCTACGTTACGAGAGCGGAAAAAATCTGCTCCTGTTCCACCTAAAGCAAGAATACAATATTCTTCTGGTCCCCGGTGTTTTTCACGTAATTTATTCATGACTGACTTCAAGATATTAGAGTTGTAACCTCCTACAAGGCCACGATCTGAAGTGATAACTAAATATCCTGTTTTCTTAACGGGACGTTTAGTCATCATCGGATTTTTAGAAGGGCCACGATCTGCAGCAACCAAGTCGGTTGTCACTTGACGCACCTTATCTGCATAAACCTGATAAGTTTTCGCAATCTTTTCTGATTTTTGCAATTTCGCTGCAGATACCATTTGCATGGCACCAGTGATATGACTTGTTTTTTCGGTTGAAGCAATTTTTGATTTAATTTCGCTAAGTGAAGCGCCCATAATGAACCTCCTTATTTAACGTAATTTGTAGTTTTCTTGAAGGCTTTGATTGCATCGTCAAGTTTTGCTTCATCTGGCAAATCTTTAGTATCTGTAATGACTTGTAAAAGTTCAGCATAGTTGACATCGAAGAAATCAAACATTTTTTCTTCAAAATCGAGAATATCTTCTACGGGAACATCATCAAGATGGCCATGTGTCAATGCATAAAGAATAAGAACTTGTTTTTCAACAGCCAATGGTTTGTGTAACGGCTGTTTCAAGACTTCAACTGTACGACGACCACGGTTCAATTTAGCTTGTGTTGCTTCATCAAGGTCAGAACCGAACTGTGTAAATGCTTCAAGTTCACGGAATGATGCCAAGTCCAAACGGAGTGTTCCGGCAACTTTTTTCATTGCCTTGATTTGAGCGGCACCACCAACACGTGATACAGAAGATCCGGCATCGATGGCTGGACGAATACCTGAATAGAAAAGGTCGTTTTCGAGGAAGATTTGTCCATCTGTGATTGAGATAACGTTTGTAGCGATGTAGGCAGAGATATCTCCGGCTTGTGTCTCAATGAAAGGCAAGGCTGTCATTGAACCACCACCTAAGTCATCGCTCAATTGTGCCGCACGTTCCAAAAGACGTGAGTGGAGGTAGAATACATCCCCTGGGTAAGCTTCACGACCTGGTGGACGACGGAGCAAGAGTGAAAGTTCACGGTAAGCCACGGCTTGTTTAGATAAATCATCATAAACAACCAGAACGTGTTTACCATTGTACATGAATTCCTCACCCATAGCTGCACCCGCATAAGGTGCAATATAAAGTAATGGTGAAGGTTGTGATGCTGAAGCTGTTACAACGATTGTATAATCCATTGCTCCAAGTTTACGGAGTGCTTCAACTTGTGTACGAACTGTCGATTCTTTTTGACCAATGGCAACGTAAATACAGATAATGTCTTTACCTTTTTGGTTAAGAATTGCATCGATAGCTACAGATGTTTTACCTGTTTGACGGTCACCGATAATCAACTCACGTTGACCACGACCGATTGGTACAAGTGCATCAATAGCTTTAAGTCCAGTTTGGAGTGGTTCTGAAACAGATTTACGTTGCATAACACCTGAAGCTGGAGCCTCAACAGGACGTGTTTTACCTGTATTGATATCGCCTAAGCCATCAACGGGTTGTCCAAGTGCATTTACAACACGGCCGATGAGTTCTTCACCGACTTGAATTTCCATGATTTTACCTGTACGTTTTACTGTATCTCCTTCGCGGATGCTAAGGAAATCACCAAGTACGATAATACCAACGTCTGTACTGTCTAAGTTTTGCGCCATACCATATACGCCGTTGTCAAACTCGACAAGCTCACCGCTCATCGCATTTTCAAGGCCGTAAGCACGGGCGATACCGTCACCAACATAAGTGACGACACCAGTTTCAGCAACTTCAAAATCTGGTGTAAAATTTTCAATTTGTTGTTTAATCAGTGAGCTGATTTCATTCGCTTTGATTGCCAAATGTATTTTGCTCCTTTCTGAGTTTTCATGTTAAATGGCTGAGAATTTTTTCTCAAAGGAGATTCTTAGAGAATCTCTTTGGCAATTTTTGCCAATTGTGATTTGACAGAAGCATCAATGATTTTTCCACGTGAATTTACAATAAATCCACCGACAATCTTTTCATCTACTGTGTTCACGATTGTTACTTCGTTCAAATCAAATTTCGATTTAGCGAGAGCAACAAATTTTTCGATTTGTGTTTCGGTTAATTTCACGCTTGAAATGACCTCTACATCAGCAATTCTAAACATATCATCTGCTGTATTTTTAATTTCAGCAAGAATTTCTGCTAAATCAGCTAATCGTCCGTTTGCACGAACAGTATCAAGGAAATTTTTCATCAAAGGTGATGAATTTTCTTTGATACTGTCAATAACTTCTGATTTTGCTGCTGTAGAATATACTTCCGTTCCGAAGAAAGAAGCAAGATCATCTTCTTTAAAAAGTTGTGTCAGTTCGTTAACCTCAGAAAGAATAACTTCTAATTGAGATTGTTCCTCTGCAACTTCAAGCAAGGCTTTACTGTATTTTTGAGAATTGACTGTTGTCATTTTCAACCAACCCCCTATTCGCCAAGCTTAGCAATATAGCTGTCAATAAGTTCTGATTGTGCTTGTGAATCCAAAGATTGACCGATGAGTTTTTCAGCAATTTGTACTGAAATATCAGCAACATCCCCTTTAACTGAACTGAGCGCTTCTTTGCGTTCTTGCTCAATATCTTCTTGGGCACGTTTTTTCACATTCGCAGCTTCTTCATTGGCTGTTGCCAAGATATTTGCACGATTTTGTTTAGCTGTATCATTGGCAGTTTGGATAATGTTGGCAGCTTCTTCTTTAGAACCTGCAAGTTCATTTTCACGTTGCGCTAATAATGTTTCTGCTTCTTTTTTTGACAGTTCTGCAGTTGTAATATCGTTGTTGATTTTATTTGCACGTTCTTCAAAGATACCTGTAATAGCACCCCACGCAAATTTACGAACCAAGATCAGCAAGATGATGAATGCACCGCTGACAACGATAATATTACCAAGAACTGTATTCGGAGCAGTTTCTAATAATGTAGTAAGCATTTCTACTCCTTTCCTAGTGTTCTGCTAAAATTTTGTGGCTAATGTAAAGATTTGTCAAAAGAACAAATACATAAGCCTGAAGAGATGAAATAAAGATTGAGAATGCTATCCAAGCCATTGCTAAAATCCATGTCACAGGAAGAATAAACCAACCAGAATCGATCATTCCAGCAATAATCCCTAGAAGAACTTCTCCGGCAAAGATATTACCGTAAAGACGAAGTCCCATAGAAAGGGCATTTGTAAACTCTTCCATAATAGTCATCGGAAGCATTGCTTTAGGTTCTTTCCAAAAGGCATTTTTAATATAGCCTTTAAAGCCAAACTGTTTCACACCAAGGGTATTGGCGAGTACAATGACTAAGACTGCTAAAGTCAAGTCAACTGTTGAGTTTGCTGTTGGAGAGCGCCATAAGCTGATGTCACCCGGTGCAGTGATTTTAGTAACTAGCCCAATAATATTCGAAATCAAAAGGAAAGAAAAGAGTGTAAAACTCATGAGGGCATACTTTGGTGACTCTTTAGCACCTAGATTTTCACGTCCGATGCCGTTAATAAAGTCAACTACCCACTCAAGGACGTTTTGCTTACCTGTAGGCTTCAGTTGCATATTGCGACTTGCCCAATAAATCAGACCAAAGACAATTAAAACGGTCAAAGCTGTCATATATAGAATGACTCCGTCAAAAGTTATTGGTCCAACATTAAAAGTCCATGTTGATTCCATAGCTAGTCTTCCTTTCTAAATAATTGTTGAGTATAAAAGTTAAATCAACGATTTTTAGAACAAGAAAGCCATAGCTAAGGCGATGAAGAATGTACCTTCGGCAAAGGCAACACCAAGGAACATACTTCCGCGGAGTTTGCCTTCCATTTCTGGTTGGCGTGCAACAGCATTAATAAATGCTGAAACAATAAGTCCATCACCGATAGCGGCACCAAGTGCACTAATACCAATAGCTACTGCTTTAAGAGCTTCAATTGAGATTGTTGTCATTTAATGACCTCTTTCTATGTGCGATTTTTCGCAAATTTTTATTACTATGAAATTATAGTCCTATTCAATCCGTTTGTCAAAACTTAACCTAAGATTATCAAACATTTTTCTATAAATCGTTCGGCCTTTTTTGAGCAAACGTTTTCTTTAGGATTTATTTAAGTTTCAAGGTTTTATATTTTTATTTTAAGCTGTTTAACTTAGACGTTCTTCTTCCTTATAATCAATAGGAAGCCATTTTAAAACGGTCTCGATTTGTTTGGTCCAATAGTACCATTCATGTGTACCCGGCGATTTTTCATAACGAAGGTCAAAGCCTTTTTCCTCAAGAAGTTGAGCCGCTCTATTATTTCCAGAGATAAGATAATCTTGTTCCCCACACCAACTGTAAAGCTTGGGCTTTTCACCTTCATGATGTTCTGCAAGATAGAGAATGCTGTTTTCACTATCATTAAAGTGATCAAGGTCACCAAAAATTCCGGTCCAATAAGCTTCATTCTCAGCACTTTGTTCTTTTAGGTCAGTCATATCTAACGCTCCTGATAAACTTGCTGCATAACTGAAGTTTTTCGTAGCCAAAGCCAGCTTGAATGCGCCATAACCTCCCATCGACAAACCTGCGATAAAATTCTTTTCTCTCTTGCTGCTCAAGTTAGGAAAGAAATTATGTACCACTTGTGGCAATTCCTTTGCAATTGCATCAAAATATCTCATACCATAATTAGTATTAGTATAGAAGCCCAAATCAGTTGAAGGCATGACAATGGCAAGTTGAGAATGACGAATCAAACGATCAATCCCCGTTCTTATAAGCCATGAATCTTCATTTCCAGACATCCCATGCAATAGATAAAGCACTGGAATATCTTTTCCATCTTTTACACCTGTTTTACTAGCTTCTGGATAAATCACATTAAACTTACGATTCATCCCCAGTACTTCGGAGTAATATTCAATATTTATAATAGCCATTTTTCCTCCCATCCCGTTTACTTTTATGATTCAAGTAAACGTTTCCTACTATTATAACATAAGAATTATTACATATCGCCTTATTCTCATTGCTATTCAATCAAAAAGCAACGCTGTTTTGTCATATAGTATGTAACATTTTTTGTACCCAAACTTACTTTACTGTTTGAATTTGCCAAGTGCCTTTTTTATAAAGGAAACGGGTTGCTCCTTGCTGGTCTGTCCGATAAATTTTTATTCCTCGTGCAGTTAATTGGTGAAGCGTTTCTTGACTCGGATGTTTATATCGATTATTCTTTCCAGCAGAAATAAGAGCAACCTTAGGCTTAATCGCTTCTAAAAAACCTTCCTTTGTAGAAGTCTTACTGCCATGATGTCCAACTTTTAGGATATCAACTTCTAAATGTGGATATTCTTTCTGGAGTTTAACCTCTCCCTCTTCTTCTAAGTCACCTGTAAAAAGAAATTTCTTCCCATAAAATTCACCAAACGTCACTAAAGAATTATCATTATCGCTTTTTCCTTCACCTCCTGTCGTTAGAAACCGGAGATAACTGTTAAATATGGGGAGCTTGTCTCCCTCTTGCACAATGTGAATCTGACTTTTTAAGCTGCTTAGTTTTTTAACAAAATTTTTCTTCTCTAATGCACTAGCTGATACATAAATATTTTTTATTGGTACTTTCTGAGCTACACTCTCCAAGTCGCCAATATGATCCTCATCTGGATGTGTCACAATCAGAACATCTACTTTGCTCACTCCACTCGCTCTCAGATAAGGTAGAAGTGTACTTTCAGCATTGCTCTTATAAATTCCCTCCTTCCACTGCTCATCAGCTCTTATTTTTAATCTACCGCCAGTATCAATTAAGATATTTTGACTGTTCCACCTGTCTTGCAAGAGAATGCTGTCTCCTTGGCCCACATCTACCATTGTAATATTTGGGTGTTTAGGATTTTTAACAAGGAAAAAAAGAAAGAAAAGGACAATTATTACAACTAAGTTCCAGTTCCTTTTTCTGTAAAAATCGAGTGCAAGTCCACTTAGCATAAAAAGCAAAAGTAAAAAAATAAGATTTGGTTTGCCAAATACAATCGGTTTATCAAATAAACTGCCAACCAGTCTTACTATTGATTCTAAAATAATAAAAAAAGGATTAAGTAATGTAAGATCAATGCCGAATAAAGAAAGGAGAAAGACAAAAAGTAAACCAGGCAAAAGTAAAAAATCAAAAATCAGACTAAATAATAAAGTCAATATAATCGATAATGGTTGGAAAGAATGGAAGTGAAAAATCAAAAGCGGAAGTACCCCAACAGCTAGAACAGTAGAATCAAGTAATGCTCTTTTTAATCCTTTTAGTTCATTGAATTTTTGTGAAAAAAATGTGATTAAGAAAGAATAGAGCATCGTCAGTTGTCCTCCTGTTGTCAGTAGGAAATATGGACTGAATATCATTAAAAGAAGAAAAGTGATAGAAAATCTATCGCTTGAATTTTTAATAGGTATATTTTTTTGAAGAAGCGCACGTAAGATTGAGAGAGATAAGCCAGTAAGAAAAGCATAAAATATCGAAAAGGGAATTTGGATAAAATAGACCAACTTTCTTGATAAACCTAGCCTTAATAAAATATTTCGAAGAAGTTCAATAAAAAAATTTACCTGCATCCCTGACAGGGCAAATAAATGGATAATACCGAGGCTAGTATAAAGTTCCCCCATTTCTTCAAAGTCTTTATCCAACCAACCAAAAAGAAGCCCTGTCATATAGGACGACATGGGAGAAGGAAAATGTTCTTGTGTCCAAAGAATAGCTTTTCGGCGTACCAGCCGTAAATCAAAGTCATGTTTTTCTTCAAATCCTTCAATTTTTTCTATTTTAAGAAGTCGGGAAATACCTTGCGTCCTTAAATACTTTCTGTAATCAAAACCTGAAAAGTTTCTTTGCTCTTCTGGTATCTCTAATGTGCCTTCAATGTAAAAAATCCCCTTTATCCTAAGATTTTTAAAGTATTCTTTTTCTTTTTCCGAAGTCAATGTGTAAAAAGCTTGGAAATCTCTTCCGTTCACTTCTCCCCTGAAACTGAGTCTGTTTCCATTCACTTGAAGAGTATCCATATAAGGGGTAATCTTCGAAATTTTTTCTGGTTGTTGTATTTCCTGTACTTCTGTCTCTTTTTTTACCATGAGTAAGAAGAAACTAAAGCACAGTAAAAGGGCTAACAAACTATAGTATTGACGATAAAAAGCGATGAAGAGACTAAACAAACTAAGAATAAGTAAAGGCCATGAAAAACTGAAAATAAGAAAATAAACAAAAACTAAGAGATATACTAAATAGATAAGCGTAAATTTTTGTTTCATCTAACTGCCAGAGCCTTTCTTAATCTACAGTGATTGCTTCTTTTAACTTTTCTAATGTTTTAGGACCAAAGCCACTTACCTTGGTCAATTCTTCCACTGACTCAAAAGAACCATTTTCAGAACGGTAATCCAGAATATCTTGCGCTTTTTTTGCTCCTACACCACTAAGCTGCTGCAATTCAGTTAAATCAGCTGTATTAATATTAATTTTAGTTTTTTCAGCTGTTTTACTGGTATTATCTTTGGTTTCTAACAAGTGATTTGTATCTGTTTCTCCTCTCACTGGAACATAGACCTCTGCTTCATCTTGTAATTTTTTTGCCAGATTTATTCCCTTCCTTTCTGCTTCTTCTGTAAAGCCCCCAGCACTTGCTACTGCATCAGATACACGCTTTTTGGAGGATAACTTGTAGATGCCTGGCTTTTTGACAGCACCTTTGACATCAACGACGATTTCATTCTCATCTTCGTCTTTTTCTACTTTTTTCTTTCCTGTAGCTTCTTTTTCCTTGCTCAGCTCCGCCCACTCGGACTGCTTTTCTTCTTGCTTTGGAATATCTAAAACTTTTTTATTCCAATAAAAAGCCCCTAAAATAGTTACTGCCAAAACAATTCCAACAACGATTTTCCAATTTTCTTTTACATATTCTGATATTTTTTTCATAGTTCTAAATACGAAAAAACATGTAGTTTTTCACTACATGTTTTTATAAAAATTTTTTTAAATTCCAAAACTCACGATAATCAGACCTACAACTACTAAAACAGCAAGAAAACCAGCATTTACTAAGGCAAAGTATTTTACAAATCCTGCCGTTTCACCACGTGCTTGAACGCGAATGATTTTATAGGCAATCAACGTTGCCATTGAAGCTACCATCGTCCCTATACCACCAATATCTGCTCCGATAACGACAGAAACGGCATGAGGAGTAAAAGGTGATATAAGAATTGGTGCTGCGATATTAGAGATAATCTGGCTCATAAAGACTGTGCCTAAGAAGGACATCTGTGGGCCAACAAAGGTATTGCTAATAAAGTCCGTAAGTACTTGAATATTTGCGATATTTCCTACAATCAAGAAGAAGAAAACAAAGGTAAGAAGTAAATGGTAATCAACACCCTTAAAAAGTTCGGGGCGATAGAAAAGAACAATTACAGCAACAATAGCTACAGCAAGATAAAAGTTAACATAACCAAATACAGCTGCGGCCATTAAAATCATTAAAGCAATAAAGATTGAGGTTTCTAATCGATTAAACTTGTTTACTTTTGTTTCAATGACCAAGGGTTCGTTGTCAATAAATTGGCAAGCCAAGTTCAAGAGCAGAAAGCCTGCGAGCCATAGTAATCCTGTTCCTTTAAAAAATTCTAAATTTGTCAATGACTGCCCCAAATGATGTGCTGGGTTTTGATAAAAAGAATATAAATAAAGATTGTGAGGATTACCTTGCGGTAAAAGACTTGAGCCTGTATGACAAGCAGGTACAATCATCGCGGCTCCAATGTAAACAGACTTACGATTTTTTATTTCTCGAGTAATCGTCAAGTAAAGCGGTAAAATCGTCAATATGGTGAGATCATTAGTAAAAAATACGGCAAAAAAGAAGGCCAGCATTGTGGTGAATCGTACAAGCTGACGCGTTGTTTTACTTCTTTTAACCAATGTTTGGCCCATATAGGACAAAATACCAGTAGATCGAAAACCAGCAATAACTAACATTAAACCAAAAACAGTTACAATGACTTTGTTATCAAAAAATTCAGTCTGTATTCCGCCCATACTCACTGAAATAACGGCGATAATAAACGATACAAGAAAGACCTTATCAACAATAAAAAACTGGGTCAACTTTTTGAAAGCATTGTCTGGCTTTCTTGTGATTTGCTGTTCCATGTTTTCTCCTTAAAAAACTGATTAATTGCACTCCTACAATTATACAACTTTTTTCCATGAAATTACGAAAAAGATTATAAAAAAACGGATTTTTTTTTAGAAGAAAAAATACAGCAAGGATTATCGGTTCTAAAAAAGTTACTTTAAATAAATAAAAAGTACTGTTTACAGTACTTTTGTCGTCCAAGATTCACAATTCCAAGTCTCAGTTGCAACATCTTGGTAGAATTCTGGTTCATGTGAAATTAAAAGAATTGTTCCCTTATATTCTTGTAAGGCACGTTTGAGTTCATCCTTGGCATCCACATCCAAATGATTGGTTGGCTCATCAAGGACAAGAACGTTACTTTCAGCATTCATTAATTTACACAAGCGAACTTTAGCTTTTTCACCACCACTTAAAACCGCAACTTTACTTTCAATATGTTTTTTTGTTAAGCCACAACGTGCCAATGCAGCCCGAACTTCCGCTTGGTTCATTGCCGGGAAAGTATCCCAAATCTCTTCCAAACATGTTTTCCCATTGTCACTTTTCACTTCTTGTTCAAAATAACCAATTTCTAATTTTTCACCACGTTGAACTTCTCCGTCAATGGCTTGTATTTCTCCCAAAATGCTGCGCAAGAGAGTTGTTTTACCAATCCCGTTTGCCCCTGTAAAAACTATCTTCTGGCCGCGCTCAGCCCGTAAGTTGAGTGGGCGTGACAAAGGCTCCGTATATCCAATAACTAAATCTTTAGTCTCAAAAATAAGTTTACTTGAAGTTGCACCTTTTTTGAAATCAAATTGCGGTTTTGGTCGCTCTGCACTTAATTCAATCATGTCCATTTTATCTAGTTTTTTCTGACGGGACATTGCCATATTTCGTGTCGCAACACGTGCTTTATTTCGTGCAACAAAATCTTTAAGATCTGCAATTTCTGATTGCTGGCGTTTATATGCGGCCAATTCTTGTTTTTTCTTCATTTCATAGACAGACTGGAAGGCTTCGTAATTGCCAACATAACGATCTAAGGAACCATTTTCCATATGGTAAATGATGTTAATAACAGAACTTAAGAAAGGAATGTCATGCGAGATTAAGATAAAGGCATTTTCATAATCTAAGAGATACTGCTTAAGCCATGCAATATGCTCTTCATCCAAATAGTTTGTTGGCTCATCCAACATCAGGATTTCGGGTTTCGTCAGCAAGAGTTTTGCCAAAAGAACCTTGGTACGTTGGCCACCAGACAGATCTTCAACATCTCGCTCAAAGCCGATTTCATGAAGACCAAGTCCGCGTCCGATTTCCTCCACTTTAGAGTTAATTTGATAAAAGTCACTTTGCTCTAGAATATCTTGTAGTTCGCCGACTTCTTCCAAAAGTTGATCCATTTCTTCTGGAGTCACATCTCCCATTTTCAAATACAGATCATTAATTTCCGCTTCAATATCAAAAAGATACTGAAAGGCACTTGAAAGAACATCACGGATTGTTTGCCCTTTTTGTAAGACTGCATGTTGATCTAAGTAACCCACGCGAACTTTTTTTGACCATTCTACTTTACCTTCATCGGGTTGTAAAGCTCCTGTGATGATATTCATAAAGGTGGATTTACCTTCACCATTCGCACCGACCAGCCCGACATGTTCGCCTTTAAGAAGACGGAAAGACACATTTTCAAAAATCACGCGCTCACCAAAGCCATGCGATAAATTTTTTACATTGATAATACTCATATTACAGCTCTTTCTTTTTTACATACTGTTTAATAGTTTAACACAAAAAGTTAAAAGTAGGAAGTTGAGTATACCCTTAAGTAAAGATTATTCCTCATTTATTATTTTGTTCAGATAAGTAAAAACTGATCCAGAGGATCAGCTTACTATTTCTGTAAAAAAAGAGGTACGGTTAACATAACAATATCAAAGATAAGATGCACTGTCCAAGAAGTCCAGATTGATTTTGTTTTCAGATAAGCATAGTTAAATATCAAACGGGCAGCTCCCTGCACGAGTAAGATTTGAACAATTGTTCTTAGTACATCCCCGCCAAAATAAGTTTGAAAATGAACCATACCGAAAATAAAAGCTGTCAGCAAGGTACTAATCCATGTCGGCCAAGCAAATTTTTTACGAAAAGTTTCCAGAAGAGTTATCGAAAAAAGTTCTTCTCCCATCAGCATAAAAGGTACAAAAGGTAGGAGCGCTAGATTTCCAATGGCCTCGTTGCCATGATTTCCGGCTAAGCCAAAGATTATCTGCACCAAAGCTCCACCAATAAATGACCAAATAACATTTGCAAAAAAGCAAAGAATAATTATTTTAAGATACTTACCTTCTGGCTTTCTAAACCATTCCAGTGCGGAGTTTTTAAAGATAAGTGCAGCAGCTAAAAGGCTAAATACTAGCAATGTCAACTCTTGAAAAAGACCGATATGTAAATTTACAGATCCCATAAGATAAAATCCGATAAAAAGAAGACCGAAGCCAATTAGTGCTTTTATTATCTCCTTGCTTTTTACTTCCATAGTTCTACTCCTAATTTTCATAAATATTGATGGACTTATTTTATAAGATTAATTATCGATTGTCAATATATTTTTATTGATATGAGATGTTTTTGTATTGAAATTATATAACAATTCTAAAAAAACTCCTTATATAAGGAGTTTTTAGTTTGATATTGAGATTGTTTCAGACAAGGTGTCTGAGAGCTGTTTCAATCGGGAAAAAGCTGTGCTTTTTCTTTATCCGATACGCGTGATGATTTTCTTACGAAAATCTCTATCCACTGATTCAATCGGGAAAAAGCTGTGCTTTTTCTTTAACCGATTGAACCCTCCATGCTGTAAGAAATCAATCGGTTGAGTTCTACTGCATACTCCATTGGGAGTTCTTTAGTAAAGGGTTCAATAAAGCCCATCACAATCATATCTGTGGCTTCTTTTTCTGTTAAACCACGGCTCATCAAATAGTATAACTGTTCTTCTGAGATTTTAGATACTTTGGCTTCATGTTCCAAGGCAACTTGTGAGTTATGAATCTCATTAAATGGAATTGTATCTGATTTTGAAATATCATCCATAATAATCGTGTCACATTCAATATGTGATTTAGAATGTGCAGAGTTTTTGTTGAAGGTTACTTGTCCACGATAATTTACAGCTCCACCAGATTTAGAAATGGATTTAGAAATAATCGATGAGCTTGTATTTGGTGCATTATGAATCATTTTGGCACCTGTATCTTGCTCTTGATTTGCGTTAGCAAAGGCGATTGAAAGCATTGTACCACGTGCGCCAGGACCGTCTAAATAGACAGCTGGATACTTCATAGAGACACGTGAGCCTAAGTTACCATCAATCCATTCCACAGTTGCATTTGCCTCTGCTTTGGCTCGTTTTGTTACCAAGTTATAGACATTATCTGACCAGTTTTGAATGGTTGAATAACGCATATATCCGCCTTCTTCACAGAAGATTTCAACAACAGCAGCATGCAAGCTGGCTGATGAATATGTTGGTGCAGTACAACCTTCCACATATTGGATAGAAGCACCTTCATCAACAATGATTAAAGTACGTTCAAACTGACCAGACTTTTCGTTATTAATACGGAAATAGGCTTGGATAGGAATTTCACATTTTACCCCTTTAGGCACATAAACGAAGCTTCCTCCAGACCAAACTGCTGAATTCAAAGCAGCTAATTTATTGTCTGTTGGTGGCACGAGCTTTGCAAAGTATTTTTTGAAAAGCTCCGGATATTCTTTCAGAGCAGAATCCGTATCGGTGAAGACGATACCAAGTTTTTCAAATTCTTCCTTCATGTTGTGATAAACAACTTCTGACTCATACTGTGCTGATGCTCCTGCTAGGTAAGCACGCTCTGCTTCTGGGATACCAATTTTTTCAAAGGTTTCCTTAATTTCATCAGGAACTTCTTCCCAAGTACGGGCAGGTTTATCGGTGGGTTTTTGGTAATACACCACATCATCAAAATCAATGTCTGATAAATCAGGCCCCCATTCTGGGAGATCTAATTTTTTGAAGGCTTCGAAGGACTTGAGGCGGAAATCCAGCATCCATTCTGGTTCTTCTTTTGCGGCCGACATTGTACGTATCACATCTTCTGTCAGACCTGTTCCTGTAGACATGACTAATTCAGCATTATCATGAAAACCAAATTTATATTCTTCTAATACTGGAACTTCTTCTGTCATTATTTTCCTCTCTTTATTTGCATTTTAGTGAGATTCAGATACAGTCGCGGTACCATCTGTCTCAATCGCTTTTTTCAAGGCATTCCAGGCTAACGTTGAACATTTTACTCGCTGCGGAAATTTCGACACTCCTGCAAGGAATTGTGCATCTCCTAAACGCTCCTGCGCTTCTTCTACGTGTCCTGTCACCATTTCTGAAAAAATCTTTGCCAATTCCAAAGCTTCGGCTTTTGTCTTGCCAATCACAGCTTCCGTCATCATTGAGGCAGATGCTGTTGAAATTGTACAACCGTGCCCGCTAAAGGCAATATCGCTAATCTTATCTTCTGTAAACGCAACAGTCAAGCGAATGACGTCTCCACAGGTTGGATTATTTAAATCAACAACACAAGCCTGTTGTAATTCACCTGCATGACGTGGCGCAGAAGAGTGATCAAGAATTACTGCACGGTATAAATTATCTAATTTTGAAAGTGCCATTCTTTTTCTCCGTTTTTTTGAATACTATAAGCCGAAAAACTCTTTTGTCTTCAAAAGAGCATCCACCAGTTTATCGCAGTCTGCTTTTGTATTATAAATATAAAAACTTGCGCGTGCTGTTGACGCTTGACCAAGGTAATTAAGCAAAGGCTGTGCGCAATGATGCCCAGCGCGTACAGCCACACCTTCCATATCCAAAGCTGTCGCCAAATCGTGAGGATGAAGTCCTCGGATATTAAAGGCAATCACACCACTGCGCTCTTCAACAGCTTCTGGACCATAAACTTCCAAACCTTCAATCGCTTTTAGTTTAGGCATCACATAAGCTACAAGCTCTTGCTCATACCGATGAATATTGTCCATTCCTATTGCCTCAAGGTAGTCAATAGCTGCCCCGAGTGCGATAGCTCCCGCAATATTTGGTGTGCCCGCTTCAAACTTCCATGGCAACTCCGTCCATGTCGAGTGACTTTCATAAACGAAGTCAATCATTTCCCCACCAAATTCGATAGGATTCATTTGATTAAGCAAAGTCTCTTTTCCATAAAGAACACCAATTCCTGTTGGACCACACATTTTATGCCCCGAAAAAGCAAAGAAATCTACATCCAACTCTTGGACATTAATTTTCATATGCGGAACAGACTGCGCACCATCAACGACAAAATAGGCACCGTGATGATGAACTAGCTCTGCAATTTCCTTAATCGGAGTGATTGAACCTAGGACATTTGAGGCATGTGTTAAGCTTACAAATTTTGTTCTGGTCGTCAGTTTTTCTTTTAAGTCGTCAACGTCTAAAGCACCGTCTTTCAGATAGACAATTTTTAGAATTGCTCCCGTTTTTTCAGCAACTTGTTGCCAAGGGACAAAGTTTGAGTGGTGCTCCGCAACGGAAATAATAATCTCATCACCTGCTGTTAAGGTTTGCTCCGCAAATTTTGAGACCCAGTTTAAACTCGTTGTTGTTCCACGAGTGAACAATACTTCTTTCGTAGACGCAGCATGAATAAACTTTCGAACCTTTTCACGTGCTGCCTCATAATCTGCAGTTGCACGCTCTGCAAGCGTATGAACCCCGCGATGAACATTGGCATTATCATGCTCATAATAGTTTGTCAAAACATCCAACACCTGCTGTGGCTTTTGGGTGGTGGCTGCATTGTCCAAGTAGACTAATGGTTCGTCATTAACTTTTTGATTAAGAATTTTAAAGTCTTTTGTTAAGTCAATCATTAGATTGCCAACTTTCTCTCGATAATTGAGATAAATTCATCACGAACGGCTTTAATTGGAATTTCAGTTACAACTGCACCGAGGAAACCTCGAATAACAAGACGTTTGGCTGTTGTTTCATCTAAGCCTCGACTCATAAGGTAGTACATATCCTCAGGATCAACCTGACCAATAGAAGCTGCGTGTCCTGCAGTTACGTCATTTTCCTCAATGAGCAAAATAGGATTGGCATCACTACGAGCACGGTCTGAAAGCATCAATACTCGGCTTTCTTGTTGCGCATCCGCCCCTTTAGCCCCGCGCATGATTTGACCAATTCCATTAAAAGTTAATGTGCCTCGATCAAGAATAACACCATGTTGCAAGATATGCCCTACTGAATTACGGCCAAAGTTTGTCACACGAGTATCAATCCCTTGGATTTGTTTACCCATAGATAATCCAACAACTTTGATTTGTGAGTGGCTTCCATCACCTTTTAAATCGCTGTCAAAATCACAAATAACATTGCCATCATTCATTGTTCCGATAGACCAATCAATTGTAGCATTATTTGCTAAATGCCCGCGACGACTGATATAAGCTGTGACATGTTCTCCTAAACGGTCAATAGCCGCAAATTTCACTTGCGCACCTTCAAGGGCAATAACTTCGATAGAAAGATTACCTGTGACCTTAACGTTGCCATCACCGATACTTTCCAAACGTTCCAAATAATCAAGCTTACTGTTACGACCAGCAATAATTAAGATGTGTTTATTGAAAGGCAAATCTGACTCAGAATCCTGATAGAACTTTGCTTCTACAGGCATGTCAATTTCAACATTGTCCGGAATATAAAGAACCGCGCCAGAGTTGAAACTGGCAACATTGCTTGCTGCTAAACGATCTTCTGTATAGCTCACAGCTTTGCCGAAATAATTTTCGACTATCTCAGGAATTTCTTCCATCGCTGAAGCAAAATCAGTGAAAACAACACCTTTTTCAGCCAAATCTGGACGCATTTGCTCCATAACATTTTGGCTGCCTACTTGTACCAAAAGTGGGTGATTTGGTAGTTCTGTAAAGCTTGGAACGTTTCCACTTGGCTCAGAATCCCCTATTTCTGTATTATCCAAGCCCCAACGATTGAATTTCACACGCTCAATATTGGGCATCTCTAACTCTGTCATAGCCTCAAAGGCGGTTTGACGAAGCTCTGATAACCAGTTTGGTTCAGCATGCATGAGCGAGAAATTTTTTATTTTTTCATTCATTTAATTGTATCTCCATGATGTATTTGGTGATGTATGACTTTCTGTCCCTTAACACCTCATACGACCTCAACCTATGCTTCTTCCTTATATTCAATCCCTAATTCTTCAGAGATTTTAGCATATCCTTCTTTTTCAAGACGTTTCGCAAGTTCGGCTCCGCCTGTCATAACAACGCGGCCTTCCATCATGATGTGAACGACATCTGGGGTAATATAGTCGAGTAAACGTTGATAGTGGGTAATGATAAGGGCACCAAAACTATCGCCACGCATAGCGTTCACCCCTTTTGAGACTACTTTAAGCGCATCGATATCAAGCCCAGAGTCAATTTCATCCAAAATAGCAAAAGTTGGTTCTAACATCAAGAGTTGGAGGATTTCATTACGTTTCTTCTCCCCACCAGAGAAGCCTTCATTGAGGTAACGCTCTGCCATCTCTTCTTTCATGTTAAGTAATTCCATATTTTTATCCAATTTTTTGATGAAATCCATAACAGAAATTTTATCATCTTCTGCACGTTTAGCATTAATGGCTGCACGCATAAATTCAGCGTTTGTAATCCCTGGAATTTCAGAAGGGTACTGCATCGCAAGGAATAATCCAAGGCGAGCGCGTTCATCGACTTCTAATTCAAGGACATTTTCACCATCAAATAGAATTTCTCCTTCAGTGACTGTGTAACTTGGATTTCCCATAATTGCTGCTGACAAGGTTGATTTCCCTGTACCGTTTGGACCCATGATTGCATGTACTTCATTGGTATTAATAGTAAGGTTTACACCTTTAAGGATTTCTTTGTCTTCAATGCTCACATGAAGATTTTTAATTTCTAAAGTTGCCATTCTAACTCCTTCAATTCATAAGTAAAATATCTTTTACACTTCACCCTCCATTATAACAAAAAAAACAGACGAAAAGCTCATTTCCGTTCTGTTTTGTCGTGTTTATATTTTCTTTTACGTTTCTTACTTATAACTTGCTCTCGATACTCCGAACTGCCAATGAACCTCAAAACATTGAGGAAAGGTTGGCGGTCTTTACCAAGTATACCGACCAAGTCAATAAACAGCCCCAGTCCAAGCAGCAAAGCAATAATTAAGAATATACCACCGATCCGGCTGGAAACTTGTAGGATCAAGGAAATAAAGGCAAAAATTCCAGCTATGCCATAAATAACTAATACAGCGCCTCGATGAGTGAAGCCAATGTACATTAAACGGTGGTGCAGGTGCATTTTATCCGCACTAGAAATTCTTTGATTATTCAGTTTTCGCCGCACCATTGCCACGATTGTATCTGTTAATGGAACACCTAAAATCAAAAGTGGTGTTAGAACAGCTACTGCCGTTGCATTCTTTAAACCTTGCAGGGACACAACCGATATCATAAATCCCAAAAACAGTGCACCAGTATCTCCTAGATAGATAATTGCTGGATGATAGTTATATGGGAAGAAGCCCATAATGGCGGCAACTAAGGTAAAAATGGTAATAGGCAAGAAGATACTTGAACCTGGTAAAAAGAAGTAAGACACAATCCCCATGGTAAAGAGTGAAATCACGGAGACACCACTGGCTAAACCATCTAGGCCATCGATCAGATTAACCGCATTTGTAATCGACACAATCCAAAAAACGGTAAAAATAAAGGATAACCAAGCGGGAAACTCAAGAAAAGGACCACCGAAAGGAATTTTAAGATTGTCAAAACGTGCATGGGTAAAAAACCATGTGATTGAAGCAGCGAGAAGCAACCCAGCCATCTTCATCTTAGGGGAGATTTCTTTGATGTCATCAATCAATCCCGTAAGGACAACAATACCACCTGCTACAATAAAAGGTGCAATGTAGTTGATATAAGTCACAAAATGTGGCTTAATTCCTTCCGCCAACTGTTTGGGGCTCATCAGGGGAAGTTGTGGATAAACAATCATCGGGAGGATAAAAAGTGTCGCAATTGCAAAGGATGCAAAAATAGCTACTCCCCCTGCCGAGGGCATTATTTTAGTATTGACACGTCGCTTGTTAGGCTTATCTACAGCTCCAATTCGGCGTGAAACAAAGGTCATTAATGGGGTGAAAATCAAGGACATTCCAAATGTCACGAAGAGCACAATGAAGAACTCTACTGTGAAGGGAATCCCCTTAATTGGGATTTCTTTTATGGTATCTATCATATCTTAAATTTTTGAGAGAACTTCCAAAGCACGTGTATTGATTAGTATCTCGCCGTATTCTTGTAGTGTTTCGCGACTGTTGATCGTTTCCTGTCCGTATTCTAACATTCGGGCACGCATCGAACTTACGGCTGTCTTTCCTTTTGACTTTTGATTGTCCAAAATAATCAAATAAAACTTATCTTCATAGCTATAAAGTTCAGATTCCTCTGCATCAATTTTAACATTTTTTACTGCTGTTAAAAGTTGAGACATGTTTTCAAATTCTAGAGAATAGAAGACAAAATCTGGATCTGGTTTATTTTCTACTTTTGTTTCTTTTGTTTCAGTTGTACTTGTATCTGCCATTGTTCCGCCATTTTGTTTTAAATCTTCCACACGTCCAAAGAAATCCGTCATAAGCTGCTCAAATTCTTCGGGATCATCTGGGAGATTATTGGGATCAATATCAATATTTTCTTCAGTAACAATAATATTCACCCCTTTAGGGAAAGGTTGAATTTGGAAAGTTAAAAGTCCTGATGAGAACCTTTCCTCAAGTCCTAGTTCTTCTACTAATTCATAAAAAAGATTTTCAACCATTGACTGATTTGTAAAAAAATCAGAGAGTTTGACATCATGATCAACCAAATCTTGAAAGGTTAGGCTAATCTTTATCGTTTTTTCGTTTATTTCTTCGTATTGCATATTTTTAACCTATTATTCTTCATTAACCTGCATGAGAACCATAACTTTTAGTTTTCATTGCAGAAATATTTTTTCTTATATTTAACTGTTTCTTCTAATTATAACATATAAAAGGCTGTTCGCGTTTTTTGCCATTCACTCGAAAACTTTCTTTTTTTACTTTGTTACTCTTACGAAATTTTTTGTATCATTGGAAATTGTTATGTTATTTACCTCTAAAATATATTTTTTTGATAAAATAGTTCTATGATTTATTACATTCTTGCCAATCCCAATGCCGGTTCACGCAAAGGGGAGCGTTCATTGAAACTTTTACTGCCCTATCTTGAAAAAGAGGGCCTCTCTTACAAACTCTTTGCGACCGAACATACTGGGCAAGAAGCAGCTTTTATCCAAAAAATCCTGGAAGAGAAATCAGCAGAGGACCGGATTGTCATCTTAGGTGGTGACGGTACCATTTCTTTGACTCTCAATGCTTTACCGGATGATCTGTCCTTTGGTTACATTCCTTCTGGTTCAGGTAATGATTTTGCCCGGAGTTTGGGGCTTTCTTTTGATCCTATCCAAGCCTTCGAAAATATTCGCCAAGATAAGACCAAAGACTTTTATGTTATCCATTATAAATCGCAATCGTTTTCTGGCTACGCGCTCAATAATGTAGGAATCGGTTTAGATGCAGCCATTGTCAAAGCAACTAACAGTGGACGTATGAAAAGCATACTTAATGCACTCAAGTTAGGCAGGCTTTCTTACTTTCTGACTGCCCTTCATGTTTTATTTAGCAAAAAACCGTTTGAGCTTAGCGTTTATAACATGAAAAATGCTTTTAAGTTTGATAATGCCTTTCTCTTGACCTTTACTAAGCATCCCTATTTTGGCGGTGGTATTCAAATTGCACCTGAAGCGACTAATCTCAGCCAGGAAATTCATTTGGTTGAGTTGGACAGATATAGTATCCCGAAAATATTTTCGTTAATTCCTAGTCTGCTTAAAGGAAAACATTTAGACAATAACCTTTTCCATCATAGTGTTTCCACAGCAGCTGCAGTAACATCGCAGTCCGTTCAACCCGTTCAAATCGATGGAGAGTCTTTTACTATCCAAGCCAATGACACTTTGACTCTAACTTCTGAAAAAAGAAAGATTATTTGTTAATAATAAAACGGAAGACTATCTTTTCAATAAGAGTTCATCTTCCATTTTTCTTTTACAAAAAAATAGCGATATAATCATCGCTATTTTTTATTTTATTTTACTTCTTCAATTTCAGTTTCTGAAACAGTGACCTCAGGAGCATTTGACAAATCTGACAATGGCTCAAGATTACGGTAACGGAACATACCTGTACCGGCAGGAATAATCTTACCGATAATGACATTTTCCTTAAGACCAAGTAAGTGGTCTTCTTTACCATGGATTGCAGCATCGGTCAAGACACGTGTTGTTTCTTGGAAGGATGCAGCAGACAAGAATGAATTTGTTTCCAATGATGCTTTGGTAATACCCATAAGAACAGGTCGTGCTGTCGCTGGTGTTTTACCAGAAAGGAGAGCTTCTTCATTGATTTTTTCAAAGTCAGAAATATCCATAAGTCCACCAGGCAAGATATCCACATCACCAGTATCCATTACGCGGACTTTACGAAGCATTTGGCGAACCATAACCTCGATGTGTTTATCCCCGATTTCAACCCCTTGTGAACGGTAAGTTTTTTGAACTTCACCGAGCAAGTAAGTTTCAACAGATAAAGCATCACGTACTTGGAGCAAGTGCTTAGGTTCAATTGAACCTTGGATCAATTGGTGACCACGGTGGATAAATTCACCTTCTTCAACCATAAGTACATCAGCCATTGATACTGTATATGAACGTGTATCTGTTTTGCCTTTGACTGTGATTTCACGTGTACGTGTCGCAGCATCTTCAACGATAGATTCAACCGTACCAGTAACTTCAGTAATGATTGCTTCCCCTTTAGGGTTACGTGCTTCAAAGATTTCTTGTACACGAGGCAAACCTTGAGTGATATCTGAGCTTGATGCAACACCACCCGTGTGGAATGTACGCATTGTCAACTGTGTACCTGGTTCACCGATTGATTGAGCGGCGATTGTACCAACAGCTTCACCAACTTCAACGGCTTCACCTGTTGCCAAGTTTTTACCGTAACAGTGTTTACATACACCATGTGGTGTTTTACATGTAAATACTGAACGGATTGTAACTTCTTTGATACCTGCAGCAACGATTTGCTTCGCGATATCTTCTGTAATCAATTGATCATCGCCAATAATTACTTCACCAGTTTCTGGATGTACAACTGTTTTACGTGTGTAACGTCCTTCGAGACGTTCAACCAACGGTTCTACCATTTCTTTACCAGTGGCAATATCAGAAATCAAGAGTCCACGGTCTGTACCACAATCCACTTCACGGATGATAACATCTTGAGCGACGTCAACCAAACGACGTGTAAGGTAACCAGAATCGGCAGTCTTAAGGGCTGTATCGGTCATACCTTTACGCGCACCGTGAGTTGAGAAGAACATTTCCAAGACAGAAAGACCTTCACGGAAGTTAGAAATGATAGGCAATTCCATGATACGACCATTAGGAGCAGCCATCAAACCACGCATACCGGCCAATTGCGAGAAGTTGGAAATGTTACCACGGGCACCAGAGTCCATCATCATAACGATTGGGTTAGTCAAATCTTGTTCTTCAATCAAGCGTTTTTCAAGTGTATCTTTTGCACCACGCCAAACATCAGTAACCGCATTGTAGCGCTCATCATCAGTAATCAAACCACGACGGAATTGTTTAGTAATTTGTTCTACACGTTTGTGTGCTGCACCAATGATTTCTGCTTTTTCAGGAACCACTGGGATATCCGCAATACCAACTGTTAAACCAGCCAATGTTGATTGATGGTAACCTAAGTTCTTGAGCAAGTCAAGGAACTCAGAAGTTGTTGTTGTACGGTAACGTTTGAAGACTTCAGCGATAATATTACCCAAGTGTTTTTTCTTGAATGGCAATACTGTATCAATTTCAGCTAAACGTTTATGGATATCTTCACCAGGTTCCATGAAGAAACGATCATCTGTTTGAGTTGTGATGTTCTCATCGGTATTTTCATTCAAGTAAGGCATACCTTCTGGATAAATTTCATTTCCTTCAGGCATGATTGAGTTGAACATTACTTTACCGACAGTTGTAATCAAGATTTTACCTTTTTGGAATTCTGTCCAAGGTTTATTCATTGATTGTGTTGCAATACCGATACGTGTATGCAAGTGGACATATCCGTTACGCATTGCAATTTCAACTTCTTCAGGATTAGAGAAGATCATACCTTCTCCTTCACGTCCTTTTGCTTCCATTGTCAAGTAGTAGTTACCCAAGACCATATCTTGAGAAGGTGTAACGACTGGTTTACCATCTTTAGGGTTAAGGATGTGTTCAGCAGCAAGCATAAGCAAACGTGCTTCGGCTTGCGCTTCTTCTGACAATGGCACGTGAATCGCCATTTGGTCACCGTCAAAGTCGGCATTGTAGGCTTCACAAGCCAATGGGTGCAAACGCATTGCACGTCCATCAATAAGTACTGGCTCGAACGCTTGAATACCTAAGCGGTGAAGCGTAGGTGCGCGGTTAAGAAGGACAGGGTGTTCTTTAACAACTTCTTCAAGGACATCCCAAACTTCAGCATCTTGACGTTCAACTTTACGTTTAGCCGCACGGATGTTAGCAGCCATTTCACGTTTAACCAATTCGGACATTACGAATGGTTTGAAGAGTTCGATAGCCATTTCACGTGGGACACCACATTGGTACATTTTAAGTGTTGGACCAACTGCAATAACTGAACGACCTGAGTAGTCAACACGTTTACCCAACAAGTTTTGACGGAAACGCCCTTGTTTACCTTTCAGCATATGGCTAAGAGATTTAAGCGGACGATTACCGGCACCTGTGATTGGACGACCACGACGACCGTTGTCAATCAATGTATCAACAGCTTCTTGCAACATACGTTTTTCATTTTGGACGATAATATTAGGGGCGTTAAGCTCCATCAAACGTTTCAAACGATTATTACGGTTGATAACACGACGATAAAGGTCATTCAAATCAGATGTGGCAAAACGTCCACCATCTAATTGAACCATTGGACGAAGATCTGGTGGAATAACTGGAAGCACATTAAGCACCATCCAAGCTAATTTGTTACCAGATTTTTTGAAGGCTGTTAATACGTCTAAACGACGAATGATTTTCACACGACGTTGTCCGCTAACATTTTTCAATTCTTCTTTAAGTTCAGCAACTTCTGCATCAATATCAACATCGTTAAGCAAATCTTGGATAGCTTCAGCACCCATTTTCGCAACAAATGAACCAAAACCATTTTTCAAAAGTTGTTCACGATATTCACGCTCTGTCAAAAGTTGTTTCTTTTCAAGATCTGTTTCCTTAGGATCAATAACGACATAACTTGCGAAGTAAATAACTTCTTCAAGAGCACGTGGGCTCATATCAAGTGCAAGCCCCATACGTGATGGAATCCCTTTGAAATACCAGATGTGTGAAGTTGGTGCTGCCAACTCGATGTGCCCCATACGTTCACGACGTGATTTAGCTGTCGTTACTTGAACACCACAGAGTTCGCAGACTTGGTTTTTGTAGAAAACGCCTTTAAGCTTACCACAAGCACATTCCCAGTCCTTTTGTGGACCAAAGATACGCTCATCGAAGAGACCTTCGCGTTCAGGTTTTTGCGTACGATAGTTGATGGTTTCTGGTTTTTTGACTTCACCAAATGACCAGTAACGAATTTTTTGTGGAGATGCGATACCAATTCGCATACTCTCAAATTTATTTACATCGACCAATGTTTTCTCCACTTTCTTTGTATTTATTTCTTTTCTGTTGAATGTTTGGCTCTTGACAAACATTTCTGTGAAGACCGCTAGCTGTATCTTTTAAAACACAATCTTGCCCGAAAATCTTCAATCTAACGGATCAAAGCTCATGTGCTAGGCAGCAATGTAGAACTTATTTTTAAAATAGAAGTTATCCATCCAAATACAGTTCTACATTACCGCCTAGCACACTTGCACAGCGGTTTACCTTAAAAGGTTTTTATCTTAAATTTATTACGAAAAGCTATTTCTTATTCCTAATAAACTTCTTGTTCACAGAAAAGAACAATTATTTTTCTTCTTTTGCTTCGCTAATCAATGCTTGTTCAGTTTCCACTGCTTCAGTAACAATTTGCTCCTGAGCTTCAAGCATTTCTGGCGTAATGTCAATATTTTCTTGACGAACTTCGATTTCATCATCAAGTTCACGAAGATCAAGGACATTTTTCTCACCATCAAGGACTTTAAGATCCATACCAAGTGCTTGCAATTCTTTTACAAGGACACGGAATGATTCAGGAAGACCTGGTTTAGGAATACGTTCACCCTTAACGATAGCTTCATAAGCACGTGTACGTCCAATAACATCATCTGACTTGTAAGTCAAAATTTCTTGGAGAACATTTGCCGCACCATAAGCTTCAAGGGCCCAAACTTCCATTTCCCCGAAACGTTGTCCACCGAACTGCGCTTTACCACCGAGCGGTTGTTGTGTAACGAGTGAGTAAGGACCAACACTACGTGCGTGAAGTTTATCATCAACCATGTGGTGAAGTTTGATCATATACATGACACCGACAGAAATACGGTTATCAAAAGCTTCACCTGTACGTCCATCATAAAGTACTGTTTTGGCATCATCAGCCATTCCAGCTTCCTTAACGGTATCCCAGATATCTTCATCACTTGCACCATCGAAGACCGGTGATGCAATGTGAATACCCAATGTACGTGCAGCCATACCTAAGTGAAGTTCCATAACTTGTCCGATATTCATACGAGAAGGGACACCCAATGGATTCAACATGATATCGATTGGTGTACCATCCGGCAAGTAAGGCATATCCTCTACAGGAACGATATTTGAAACGACACCTTTGTTACCGTGACGTCCGGCCATCTTATCCCCAACGTGGATTTTACGTTTTTGTGAGATGAAGACACGAACCAACTTGTTCACACCTGATGGCAATTCATCACCATTTTCACGTGTGAATACACGTACATCGTGAACGATACCGCCACCACCGTGAGGAACACGGAGTGATGTATCACGAACTTCACGTGCTTTTTCACCAAAGATAGCACGAAGAAGACGTTCTTCAGGTGTAGGATCAGTTTCACCTTTTGGTGTTACTTTACCAACGAGCAAGTCCCCATCTTCAACCTCAGCACCAATACGGATAATACCGTCTTCGTCCAAGTTTTTGAGGGCTTCATCACCAATATTTGGAATTTCGCGTGTAATTTCTTCAGGGCCAAGCTTTGTATCGCGTGTTTCTGATTCATACTCTTCGATAGCAATAGATGTATAAACGTCATCTTTAATCAAACGTTCAGACATGATAATGGCATCCTCGAAGTTATAACCTTCCCAAGTCATATAAGCAACGAGTGGGTTTTGGCCAAGCGCCATTTCCCCATTTTCCATTGATGGTCCATCACCAATGATGTCGCCGGCTTCAACTTTATCACCAAGTTCAGCAAGTGGACGTTGGTTATATGAAGTTCCTGAGTTTGAACGACGGTACTTCATAATGTTATAGATATCAAGTTCACCTGATGTTCGACGTACACGGATTTCGTCAGCATCTACATATTCAACGGTACCATCATGTTTAGCGATCACAGCAGCACCTGAATCACGTGCTGTTTGATGTTCCATACCTGTACCAATCCAAGGTGCATGTGGATCAATCAATGGAACGGCTTGACGTTGCATGTTGGCACCCATAAGGGCACGGTTGGAGTCATCGTTTTCCAAGAAAGGAATACAAGCAGCTGCTACGGCGATAACCTGTTTAGGAGAAACGTCCATATAGTCTGCAGTTGAAGCATCAACTTCAATATTGTTACCAACGTGACGGGCCATTACTGTTTCGTTGACAAATTTGTTGTCATCAGTCAATGGTGAGTTAGCTTGGGCAACAGTGTAGTTGTCCTCTTCGTCAGCTGTTAAATACTCTACTTCATCCGTAACTGTTCCCGTTGCACGATCAATACGACGGTATGGTGACATGATGAAACCATATTCATTGATTTTGGCATAAGAAGACAAGTTATTGATCAACCCGATATTTGGACCCTCAGGTGTTTCAATCGGACACATACGGCCATAGTGAGTGTAGTGAACGTCACGTACTTCATATGAAGCACGGTCACGTGAGATACCACCAGGACCTAAGGCAGAGAAACGACGTTTGTGTGAAAGCTCTGACAAAGGATTGTGTTGGTCCATAAATTGTGACAACTGTGAAGAACCAAAGAATTCTTTGATTGCAGCAGTTACAGGACGGATGTTAATCAATCCTTGAGGTGTCATATTTTCATTTTCAGAAGATGACATACGTTCACGGATAACACGTTCCATACGTGAAAGACCGATACGGACTTGGTTTTGAAGCAATTCACCAACTGAACGGATACGACGGTTTCCTAAGTGGTCAATATCGTCTACTTTACCAATACCTTCAGAAAGACCTAACCAGTAGTTGATGTTAGCAATCACATCAGCTGGCATCAACACACGATTTTCTGCAGGAATTTGACCATTAGAAATCAATGTCACGACACGTTCTGGATCTTTTGGAGAGTAAACTTTCAATGTTTGAAGTTCAATTGGCTCAGGAATAACAGCATCGTCAGATGGTTGATAAACTGTTGTATTGAGACCATTATCCAAAAGGTTTTCGATAGAATCTAAAACATCACGTGTTACAAGAGTATCAGATTCAACGAGAATTTCACCTGTTTCAGGATCAACGATTGGCTCTGCCAAAGTCAAACCGAGAATACGGTTTTTAAGCGCAAGCTTTTTATTAAATTTATAACGACCTACAGGTGCAAAGTCGTAACGACGTGGGTCGAAGAAACGTGCAATTAAAAGTCCACGAGAGCTGTCCGCTGTTTTAGGTTCACCAGGACGGAGGCGGTCATAGATGTCTTTAAGTGCTTCTTCAACACGTGTGTCTGATGGGTTTTTGTGAACGTCTTTGCCCAATGTTGTATTGAGGAGTTCACTTGGTCCCATAAGTTCAAGGATTTCATCGTCACTACCAAAACCAAGAGCACGCAACATTGTTGTAAATGTTAACTTACGTGTACGGTCAATACGTACATAACCAACACCTTTAGCGTCTGTATCTAATTCAAACCACGCACCACGGTTAGGAATAGTTGTATGACCATAAGATTCCAAACCATTTTTATCTGTTTTAAGGTGGAAGTATGAACCCGGGCTACGTACCAACTGGCTGACGATCAAACGTTCAGAACCGTTGTTGATGAATGTACCCATTTCAGTCATAAGTGGGAAATCACCGAAGAAAACTTCTTGTGTTTTCAATTCGCCTGTTTCTTTATTTACAAGGCGGAAAGTCACATGAATCGGTGCAGAATAGTTTGCATCGTGAGCACGGGCTTCATCCACAGTGTATTTAGGGGCTTTCATTTCATATCCAACAAATTCAAGCTCCATTGTGCCCGCAAAGTTGTCAATTGGAAACATTTCTTTGAAGACGTTAGCCAAACCTTCGTCAAGGAAGTTTTGATAACTTGCTGTTTGAACTTCGATCAAGTTCGGCAAACCAATTACTTCTTTGATTCGTGAAAAACTGCGTCTTGTACGGTGTTTACCGTATTTTACGTCATGTCCTGCCAAGTTGATTCTCCTCATTCTATTTTTCCAGTTTTTCTGGATGTGTTATACAAGATTTGTCGATTTTAAGTTTCTTATGAAAAATTCTGAAAAGTCAGTAGTTTGTCTTTTTCATTACTTTTTAGATTTTTTACAGTTCAGAAACGGCAAAAAAGCAACGAAAACTTGACGTTTCGTTGCTTACAAAACCCGTGGGGACAATATTTCCCACAGAATTTGTCGACAAACCATTACCCTATATTATATCATTTATCGACTGTCTTTACAAGGTCTAAATACCCTTGAATTACTTTTCTTTCAGCTTAACTTTACCTCTATCCGTCACCTCAACACCTTCTAATTTTAACAAACGAATTTGTTCTAGACGCCCTTCACCGTGCATCCCTATAGTGCCATCTGATCTGATGATTCGCCACCAAGGTAAGTGATGGCTTTCCGATAGACCGTGAAGCGCTCTGGCAACTTGCCGCGCACCATTTATAAGGCCTGCCCGTAGTGCAATATCTCTGTATGAACTCACTTGTCCATAGGGTACCGCTTTGATTTCTTTAAGTATCCGCTGCGTTTCCGGCTTAAGGTCTTCAAAGTCCTTTACCATATTTTGACACGTTGCTCAGGCGCGCGATACATCCCGTCGCTTTCTTCCACCTCAAAAGTCTGATAAAATTCTTCTAAGTTTGTCGGTGGAATATTGGCGCGCAATTTTGCTGGGGCATGAACATCCATTGAAAGAAGCATTTGCTGGAATTCCATGCTGGCTTTCATACGCCAAATTTTCCCCCATTGGCTAAAGAAATCTGTAAGATTAACATCCTCTTCTTTTTGCGCAGCAGTCATCGCTGCCGTGATTCCTCCTTGGTCGGCAATATTTTCCGAAACAATCAACTTGCCGTTTGCTGGACCAGCTTCAGTTGCTCGTCCATCAAAAGCTGCAATCATTTCTTCTTGTTTCTTCTCAAAAGCTTCATAGTCTTCGTCTGTCCACCATTTATTGAGATTGCCATACTTGTCAAACTGTGCTCCATTATTGTCAAAAGCATGTGAAATTTCATGGGCAATTACTGCACCAATACCACCGTAATTTTGACTAGCTGACTGTTCAAGACTGTAGAAAGGTGCCTGTAAGATAGCTGCCGGAAAAACAATCGTATTGCTGTCGGGACTATAATAAGCATTAACCATATGAGCCGGCATATGCCACAAGCTCTTATCAACTTCTTTACTAAATTTTTCATAGTGACGTGCAGTGAGCAATTCATCAAAATGACAGGCATCTTCGTAGAGACTCCCATTTCCAACTTTAAAACGACTATATATTTCTGGAAGTTTGTCCGGGTAGCCTATGAACACAGTAATTGCACTCAATTTTTCAATAGCCTTATCAATCGTTGCACGACTGAGCCATTCATTTTTATCTAAGCGTTCTTGATAAACTTTAATCATCTCAGAAGTCATGTGCTTAACGTCTGATTTAGCTTCTTCTCCAAAATATTTTAGACCGTAATAAAGGCCAATCACTTGACTGAAATAACTCTCCGTTATATCGAGCTGATGTTTTTCTTGACTCCTTGCCTCTGATACATTCGATAAAAAACGTCCATATGCAGACCCTAAAAGTCGTAATTCATCTGAAAGTAAGCCGGTTGCCTTACGCGCGATTTTCACCAACATCCACGCTTTAATTAAAGGCCAATTTTCTTCGTTGATGATATGGTCAAAAGAGTCATAAAAACGACTTTCAAAGACAACGATTTTCTCCGGTTCAGTGCTAACCAAGCCCTTAATAAATGAGTCAAAATCTATATTTTTAAAATGTCCTACAAACTCCTTAAAAGGAACCGGATTATAAAGCTCCGCATATTTAGCCCACTCTTCCGCAGTATTTGCTGATTCCACCAAAAGGCCATCAAAAGCCACTGCTTTAGCCGCGATTTCTTGGGCATCTTTTTGTCCAAAATGCTCTAATATTTCCTTGGAGTTTTCCTGCCAAAAACTCAAAAGTTCAGCTTTACGAGGATGACTTTCCTCATAGTAAGTAGTATCAGGCAAAATAAGTCCAGGACCAGTGAAGCCCAGAGAGTGGTGCACTGCATCTTTCATATCTGCATCAACGCTGATTGAGAAAGGTAATGGGGCTTGAGAATGAAAAATCAAATCAAGTAAATGCGTACGAAAATCTTCGAATGAGTTAAGATTTGTTACCTTATCCATCTCTCTAATAACGGCCGAGAAATCGTTTTTATTACGACTCTTCCAATCTCCTGCCTTATTGTAAAACTTTATAGCCTCTAGCAGTTCAGGATTATCTTCTGGAAGTTCCACAGACATGCGCTGCAAATCGGCTGTTAAGTTTTTTTCATTTTCCAATACCAATTCGTCAAAAGCAGAGATACGAGGTTTATCAGCTGGTATCTGTACCTGTTCAAGCCATTCGGCATTTACTGTTGCAAATAAATCATCTTGTATTCGTGTCATTATAACCTCCTGAAAACGTTTTTTATATTATAACATAAAAGAAAAAGCAAACTTCCGAACAGCTCTGCATTCTGAAATTCGCTTTATTTATTTTTTTAAATATGAAGTTTTTGACGAAGTCTTGTTCCTCGGCTCCCCATTAATTTTTCAAGTAAGCCAGCTTTGGCTGCAATATAAATGTAGGTGAAGAATCCACCGCCACCAGCTACAGCTACCACGAGCAAGGCTTTGAAATGACCTGGAGAAAGTGGCATCAAAATCAACGAAATCAACCCATAAAGAACCAGAGTCACAACGGCCATAATAGCCGTAATAATTGAGATTCCAATAATTCCTTTCAAAGTACTTTTAACTCGGAAACCCGTAACTTCATGAATCTTGCGAATAATAATCCATGTGCCATATCCAAAAGCAATAGTCGTTGCCACAAGCGGACCATAAGAGTGGAAAATCATAATTGACGGCACTTGCAAAATCAATTTGATCACTAAAGTAATAATGAAGTAACGCATCGCTACTTTAGAATAATGCAAAGCTTGCAAGATTGGGGCAACCATCGTGTACAAAGCCAGCAAGAAGCTTTGGAGGACAGCCCAGATAAACAGTGCAAGCTGCAAGCTATTTACTGAACCATAAAACAGTGTATAGATTGGTGCAGCTAAAATTGTCATGCCTAGGACCGCAGGCAACATAAAGGCCACAAACAGTTGAAAATCGTAAGAAATCAAATGCGCTGTTTCTTTATAATTCTTCTTAACAAAGTTAGAGGCAATAAGTGGCAGAGCCACAGCTCCTAAAGTCATCGCTTCACCAATGAGAATCATTGTCAACTTGTCGGTATTAGCAGAAAAGTATGAGAAGAAAACTAAAAGCTGTGTATCACTATAGTCAGATACCCACCGCATGACCGTAACAAAGGTCGCTTGGTCCACAATTTTAAAAATTTGAATAGCTGAGCCAATAACGACAAACGGGATAGCTTGATAGATGGTTTGTGAAAGCAGGCGCCAAGCACTAATTTTTGTAATACTTGGGCCTGGGTTAATAATCTTGCCAAGCATATTGTTTTTGATCAAATACCAGAGCAAGACAGCACATGAGCCCAACATACCGATAAAGGCTGCTGTTGTGGATTGGACAACTGCTTGTGTCCAATCTCCACCTGAGAAGCCAAGCTTCATAATCATAAACGTAAATACTAACATCCAAATTACACGGACAACCTGTTCATAAATTTGGCTCAAAGCTATCGGCTTCATATCATTAAGCCCTTGGAAATATCCTCGAATGACTGACATGGCCGGGAAAATTAGAATGGCGAGCGAAAGCGAGCGCATCACCTCTGTTAGGTTTTCTCCTCCACCTGACATAGCTGCTAATGCTGGTGCACCGATATACATCACACCAGCTGCTACAATACCAAGCCCAACCATAAAAATAAAGATATGACGAACTAAACGATTGCTTAGATTTTCATCTCCCATCGCATTATAATGGGCTACCTCACGCGCAATAGCTACAGGAAGCCCTGCAGTTGAAATCAAGAGAAAGAGCGCATAAATATTATACCCCATTGAAAAAAGGGCATTGGCTTCATTATTGTGTTCTCCCATCCACGCAAACCACGGAATGATGTAAATCGCACCCAGAAGACGTGATAAAATATCCGCTAAAGTAAACCACAAGGTCCCGCGCATCATTGTATCCTGCTGTGCTGCTTTATTGTCTCGAATCTCTTTACGCTTGGTTTCCGCATCCATTTGCTGGAGCTTTTCTTCCATGCTGAGATTATCAGTCATTTCTGTACTATTCATTTTTCTATTTTACCATGAAGTAGGGATTTTTGACAATAAAAGTTTATAACACTCCTTGGACAAAATAAGTTCTATTTCGAACTACAAATTCTAGATGGATAAGTTTAGTTCCTTTATTTACTAGAACCGTGAGATATAATTAACTTGAAATTCCAGAACGTTTGACATAAAAGTAGCACAGAAAAAAATGTCACGGTATAAAAATTAAAATAAGTTATAAGCAGGATAAAAGCTAAGCCCAGAAGTCCTCTAAAAAAATACTCCTTTATCTGTCGTTGGATATACATTAACTTTAACATGCGTATACTGATAAAATAAGCCCGGATTACCGTATTCGTCATCATTAAGAAGACTATTGCCAAGACTACGGTTAAATCCATGGACGAAGCTACAGTAAAACAAGATAGGGCCATCAGGTAAGAAAGAGCCTGAATTTTTGGCAGTTGTTTTTTGTAATAGCTCAGCTCCACTGTTCTTTCCATGAATGCCACGTCTTGGAAGATGAATATACCAATGTAATTCAGAATGAAACTGCTCTGAATTACCGCAAGAAACCCTAAAAGTGAATCAAAATCCGTGAATACACTTTCCTCTGAAACAAAGATAAGAAAACTACCACCAAGGAAAATCAGAGCGCTAAAAATATAAGTTTGGTTATTTTTATTCATAAGGATGATTAATAAAAAAGCCGGAAATTTCCCATTGTATAGATAGCTGCTCCTGCTGAAACACCAATAACAGCGCCAACGGCCCAGTTCCAAGCTGCAACTGTTGCTATTTTAGCCGCAATGACTCTATAGCTATAGACATATACGCCACGCGCGATAGCCTTAATTTGTGTCAACCAAACCCTACCGCAGTTAAAGCCCTGCGCATCCCTGCTGAACGATGCCACAAGCCTTCCAAATTCATTCCGACCATTCGGATAGAAAAAGCACGCGGTGCCAATAATGGCACGTTTTGACTTGCCATCAATTCTTTTTCTTTTTGTTGTAAAAAAGCCAAGTCAGATTCATCAAATGTAACCTGTTCAAGCGAATCCCAATTTTCACTTTGTTGTTGATTTACTTGAATATCATTCGCTTGTACTAGCCCTGTCACAGACGGCCCAACTGTCGAAAATAAGAGAGTGAGCGCAATCATACCAACTATCCCTTTTTTAGTTTGTCTTTTCATTAAATTTTCCTTCCTGTGATTATGATTTTTTATGTGTGAATTTTTCAGCAAAGATACGAATAATACTTGAAGAACTTGATTAACCCTATCCCTTTATATCGCTTATAGTTAGTCTATAACAACATTACAGCTAAAAACAGTTATAACTTAGGCTTAAATTACTATATATTGACAGTTCTTTGTCGACTTAGTTAATAGAAAAATTGCCATAAACAAGCTTTTTCTTGCTCTTTTACCACAGTTTCAAAGCATAAAGATATTAAAAATATAGGAGTCTTTTATGAAAAAAACACTGCCCATCGGAGAAATATATCGTTATTTTCGTACCTCTAAAAATTTCGCCCTTAAGGAAGCGGCGAAGGACTGCATCTCCACTTCCCAACTTTCTAATTTTGAAAATGGACGCAGTTATGTTTCTTGCATTGTTTTGCTCTATCTCTTGAATAATATAAATGTAGCACCTCACGAATTTTTCCATCATCTTAATACCCAACTCAATCCTTTGGACTGGTTTGAAGAACGTGATATGGCTCATCTAAACAGTAATACGCTCCATCTTCAAAAAATTATCCAAAAATATGAAAAATCACTTATACAAAGCTCATCTTCCACTCAAAGATTAAACTTGGATAAATTTCGCTTAGAGGCAACCATGAAGCAGATAGATCCCCATTATCACCTCTCTTCTAAAAGTCTTACTGTCATTAAACACTACTTAATTAACATCAAAATATGGGGCGAATATGAATTTGATTTGTTGAGTGACATAGCTGGATTTCTAGACTTAGGTAGCTTATCAAAGTTTAGCCATAAAATACTCAAAACAGCACGATGCAGAAACATTCATCCTCTTACCCAAAAAGCTCAAATAAAAACTGGAATAACCTTCCTCAAGATTTTTATTAAAAATAGACAGAAATATTTAGCAGAAGAGTTACTTGATTTTATTGCTTCTTTAAACATTCCAGAAATCGATCTTTTTGAAAGAGTAAATTTCATATACCAAAAAGCGCATTTTGAAGTGGTTTTTGGAGATACGAGCGCTATAGAAACAATGAAAAAATGTCAATATATTTTTGAACGATGTGAATCCTATCAAATTGCTCTGAAACTTGAACAGGAAATTAAAAGCTTAGAGACTGTAGTAAAAGCAAGATAAACACTTCTTATAACACTATCGTCTCTTGTTCACGAAAACATGAAGCGGTTATCAAGTTACAAAAATATAGGTGAAAATGGTATAATTAAGCCTACGTATAAGAAAAAAGCACCTATCCACATTTAAGTGAAGTGCCTTATAATTTAGCTCTCTTCCGGAGTTAAATGGTATAAATAAAGGAGGCAGAAAACCCATGCTCAAAATACAAGATGTTTTAGAAATTCTGAAAAAAGACGAAAACTTTCACGAGATTGTCTTTAAAAAGGAATATTACTATAACTGGGAAGAAGATTTCACCTTCGATCAATTAAGCTATGATAGCCGAAACACTTCTGCATCAACCCTATTTTTTGCGAAAGGTCTAAATTTTAAAGCAGAATATCTAGAAAACATAGCAGCACCTTTCTACATTTCTGAAATAGATTATGAAGTGGAAATACCTGCAATCATTGTTTCAAATGTTAAGCGTGCAATGAGTCTCTTAGCTCAATCATTTTATGATTATCCACAAAATGAACTCCAAATATTAGCTTTGACCGGAACAAAAGGAAAAACAACTTCTGCTTACTTCGCTAAATCAATCTTAGATGAAATGAACGGACAAAAAACAGCTTTGCTTTCTACAGCAGAAACAACTCTTGATGGGAAAAATTTCTTCAAATCTGAGTTAACTACACCCGAAAGTCTTGACTTACTCAAAATGATGCGCCAAGCTGTGGATAATGAAATGACACACCTTGTGATGGAAGTAAGCTCACAAGCTTATAAGACTGAACGTGTCTATGCTATTAACTTCGATGTTGGCGTCTTCCTTAATATCTCTCCCGATCACATCGGACCTGTAGAACATCCTACACTTGAAGATTATTTTTACTGCAAGCGACAACTTTTACATCATTCCGGTTACTTTGTAGCCAACAGCGAAATGACCCATTTTAATGTCATTAAGCAAGAGTTAGCAGATCTTAAAATCCCGCATGATTTTTACGGTGAAAAATCTGACAATCAAATCATTGAATCTCATGCACACGATTTTACAACAAGCGGTAAAATAGCTGACCATTTTGACATTCGTTTACTTGGAAAATTTAACCAAGAAAACGCCTTAGCAACAGCTTTAGCAACCCAACATCTAGGAGCCACAATCGAACAAATTAAAAACGGCTTAGCAAAAGCCGTAGTACCTGGACGCATGGAGATGTTAACTACAAAAAAAGGTGCAAGAATTTATGTCGATTACGCCCATAACGGTATTAGTTTGCAAAACTTAGTGTCTGTTGTTGAACCTCATCATAACGGTAAAATCGTCTTGGTTTTAGGAGCTACGGGTAATAAAGGTGAAAGTCGTCGTAAGGATTTTGGCCAAGTTATCGAAGCACACGAACGCTTAGAAGTCATTCTCACTCAAGATGATTCTAACCACGAAGATCCTAAAGCTATTGCTGATGAAATCGCAAGTTATGTTTCACGCTCCTGTGATTTTGAAACAGATCGTGCAGAGGCTATAAAACAAGCCATTCAACGTGTGACAGATCAAAATGATGCTGTTATTATTGCTGGAAAGGGTGCAGACAAGTTCCAGTTAGTCAATGATAAACGTGAACCTTATCCTGGTGATAGAGCCGTAGCAGAAAAATTTATTTAAAAATTGCCTCATCGGCATTTTATGTTTTGGAATAAAAAAAGCAGCCTAAGCTGCTCTTTTTTATTTAGCATTATGTAATTCATCTTCAGAAAGTTCTGTTAATGAGGCATATTCTGCAGGGTAACGTTTTTTGTAGCGATTCATCATAAAGAAGGCTACCAAACCAAAGATAACTGGACCAGCAATCATTGATACAACTGTTTGGATTGTATCTCCAAGGACTGCAGAGCGTTCAGCAACTGGCAAAGCAAAGTAATCTGTGATAGGTTGGATTACTGTGAAGGCATTTGCAAAAGCAACAACAAGAAATGTTACCGTTACAGCCGCCATCGCTACACCTTTAGATTTATAAAGCGTAAATGGTTTTTCAATATTATCATTGAGTTTGAATTTTGCATAGGCAATAACGATAAAGAGGTAAGGCAATGTCATCGCAACGTTGGCCATGTTTGTCAAGATTGCAAAGAATTTCGCTGCTGCTTCTGCACCACCACCAAGGTTGATGAGCATGTTCAGCAAGATGATAACAAAGACAATTACGAATTGGATAACCATGGCAAATTTTGGCATACCTGATTCTTTATCAAGTTGTCCATAGCGACCAGGCCAAAGTTTATCTGGTGTACCAGAAATAATTTGTTTAACTGGGCTGTAGATCAATGTAAAGAAAGCACCCATTAATGAAAGCAACATTGCAAGACCCATGTAACGGGCAAGAATTGAACCGATAACTACCGCACCTGAATGACTCATACCAAAAGCAGCACCAAGCGCTTCACCAAGGTATTGCATTGTTACATAACCTGCATTACCAAGGTTAATTGTTCCAGCTTTTACGCCTTCGTAAAATGCACCGCCTGTTTGGTAATTCATGAAGAAACCAACACAGAGAATCATTACAGAATAACCGATTGCAATGATAAGCGCTGACGTTACAACACCACGAGGAAAGTTTTTCTCAGGTTGGTCTGTTTCATCAACCAAACCACCAACAGCTTCAACACCACCATAAGCAAAGATAGCAAATACCATGAAGGCAATAAAGCCAATTGCAGAACTGTTATTGAAGTTAGGATTAAGGCTGGTTACAAAAGCTTCAGCAGTAATTGGCGTTGTTGGATGTCCATTAAGAATAAGGACTAAGAGTGCGCAAATCAAGAGAATCGCATTCAATGAAAGAACAGCAATACCACCAAGTGTAGCGAATTTTTTGACTGCATCCAAACCACGAAGTGCAAAGAAAGTGATTGCAGCAACCCAAATCATAGCAATGATTGAGAGAATCCATGGATCTGGCACATGAAGCGAGTTACCAAAAATCATGTTTGTGATGGGTACCATGATACCATTTGAAACGTTGACCATCCATACCAAATATGAAGCGTACCACATAAATGTTCCGACGAAGGCGAAAGTTGGACCAACTGCTTTCTCCATCCAAGAATAGATCCCACCTTTTTCTTCTTTGAAAGCTGAACCAAGTTCAGTTACCATGAAGGCAAAGGGCAGGAAGAAGAATAATCCACCCACGATATACCATGGAATTGCAGCATAACCCATCATGTAGAATGCACGTGGGATGTTGTTAAATCCATATACTGACGTGAAGATCATCAGGCATAAGCCGACAAGAGAAAGTTTCCCTTTTGCTTTATCAGACATCAAATGTCCTCCTTTTTTTATAATCAGATTGACTGATCGAAAATATTTGTAAATCAAGTAACTTAAAGTACTTGTATAATTACCATAAGTAAAGGCGAGCGGGTAGTTTGACCAGAACTCTCAACAGTGAATTATATTGTCTTTTATAAAAGATAGAATAGAACAATCATAACTAGAATTCGTTATAATTGTGCGACAATTTTAAGAAAAACCTAAAACAGGCCGCCAGAAGGCGACTTGTTTATTGGTTTATTTATAAGAAAAGTAAATTCTCTCGAAAAATTCACTGTTGGAAAGCCACTCCTCCCAACCTTAAGAACTATTTTAGCTTATTATGCTTTATTTTTCAACTTTATTATTGAGTTTAAGCATTTCGAGCAGTACATCTACCGCTTTTTCCATAGTTTGTAAGCTTACAAACTCAAAACGACCGTGCATGTTTTCACCACCAGCAAAGATGTTCGGTGTTGGCAAGCCCATAAATGAAATCTTAGAACCATCTGTCCCACCGCGAACAGGTTCGATTTTTGGCTCGATATCCAAGTTTTTCATTGCTTCTTCGGCTAAATCAATGATTGACATGTCTTTCTCAATAACTTGAGCCATGTTGTAATATTGATCTTTGATTGTGGCTTTTACGCGTTCAGAGCCAAGTTCAGCATTCATTTTATCAGCAATTTCTTGCATCAAGGCTTTGCGCTCATTAAATTTATCTTCTGCATGGTCACGAATAATATATTGTGCGCGTGCTTCTTCGACAGTTCCATCTAATTTCAAAAGGTGGAAGAAACCTTCACGTCCTTCTGTTTTTTCGGGACGATCAAATTCTGGCAATTGCGCATGGTAATCCATTGCTAATTGCAGAGCGTTAACCATTGTATTTTTGGCTGTACCTGGGTGAACATTTTTACCTTGAAACTCTAAAACAGCACCGGCAGCTGAGAATGTTTCGTATTCCAATTCACCAAGGGGTCCACCGTCAACTGTATAAGCAAAGTCAACATTGAAATCTTCAACATCAAAACGGTCAGCCCCTGTACCGATTTCTTCGTCTGGACCAAAACCAATACGGATTTCACCATGTTCAAAATCAGGATTGATATTGATTAAATAATCAGCCAAAGTCATGATTTCAGCAATCCCCGACTTGTCATCAGCACCTAAAAGTGTTGTACCATCTGTATGAATCAAAGTTTGACCTTTGTAGTTTTTCAAGTTTGGGAATTCTGCTGGATCAAGACTGAAACCAGAATCACCAAGTTTAATCACAGACTCTCCATCATAGTTTTCAAGAATTTGCGGTTTGATACCTTCTGCATTAAAGTCTGCTGTATCCATGTGAGAAATCAGACCGATTTTACGGACATTTTTGTCTGTAGTTGCTGGGATAGTCCCTACAACATAACCGTTTGATTCAAGATAGTGTACATCTTGAATACCAATTTCGCGCATCTCATCTGCCATTTTATGAGCAAAATCAACAAGAGCAGGAACAGATGGTACAGTTGTTGAATTTTCATCTGAACGTGTGTTTACTTTAACATAATCAAGGAAACGGGGTAACAATTTTTCGTATTTCATTTTTATCCTCCTATGGAAATGAAGTTCTTTAATACCTTTGTTTGTTGGATTTGGGCAGAGATGAAGTCTTGAGGAGAATCAAAATGAATTTCTCCAAGTTGAAGTGTATCGTCAAACGCAAGATTTGACGTAAACTCTCGTTCACCTACTGCGGAGATGTAGCCATATTTTTCTAAGGCTCTGATGAAAATATCTGGACGTGCTTTGACAATATCTTTACGCGTAAATTTGAGTAAAAAACTGGTCATGTATTTCAGAGCATACTCTGGATCAACATCGCCCATAAGCTGATATACTTCTTGTTCAAGTATAGTAAGCGGTAAGTGATGCGCCACCTTGTAAAAATAGTTAAATAAGCTATCTGTGGTCAAATCATACCGACTTGAAAAATGTAGCGTGATTGTATTGGTTTTATTTTGAAGTTTTTGCTGGACAATAGACTGCTCCAGTCTCTGCTCCACTTGACTTCCAGCTGCCACAAAAAATGGTTCCTCATAGATATTAACAGCTACAGGCATTGTTTTTGAAGAAAGATCAAAGTCAGCATCAGTAAAAACTTTAAAATTATTGCCATAACGTTTATCCTTGCGCCAGATAAAACCAGCAGCGATAAAGCTATCAAGCTGGCGATCTAAGTTTTTCTCTTGTTCAAAAACTTTATGAATTTGGCGTAAGGTTACATCTTCATGCACGTGCAGGTAATTAATCAGTTTTAAGAAAAAAGGCTGACAAGTCAGCCTATTTTCATTAAAAACGCGAATAGGCATTATTTGTTAAACTCTTCAGTAAGTTGTGGTACAACTTGCTTTTTACGTGAAACGGCACCAGCTAAGAAAGCATGGTCGTCTTCTAACGTAAAGTGGAAAGCTGCTTCAACTTTATCTTTGTGGCTACCGATTTCGACAATTTCTGAGTTAGAATTTACGATATCTGTAATCATGAAGACAAAGTCATCATAATGTTCAACTTCCATTGCTTTCTTGATGGCTACTTTGACATCGTGTAAGCGTGAAAGTACATCTTGAATTTCAACTGTATTTACCTGAGCGATACGGATACGACTGCCATTAAGTTCAAATGTTTTTGCATCAATATCAATGAGTTCATCTGCTGACTTGTTGTCCAAGTTTGTGCCAGCTTTAAGCATAGCCATACCATATTCTTGGAGATCAACACCAGCAATTTTTGCCAATTCTTCTGCAACTTTATGGTCAGTTGCATGTGTTGTTGGTGATTTCAAAAGCAAGGTATCTGAAATCAAACCTGAAAGCAAGAGACCTGCTACTTCACGGGGAATCTCAACACCCGCTTCAAGGAATTTGCGGTAAACAATTGAAGAAGCTGAGCCAACAGGTTCAATTGTCATGAACAAAGGAGAAGCAGTATTGAAGTTAGCCACACGGTGGTGGTCCACCACACCAAAGATATTTAATGAAGCAATATCTGCGATTGATTGTTGGAACTCATTGTGATCCGTCAAGATAACTGTATCCACGCCTTCAGCTGCTGCTGATGTTACAACACGTGGTGCTTCTACACCAAAATAGTCCAACGCAAATTGCGTTTCTTCATTAGGTGTACCTAATGCAACACACTCTGTATTCAAAGCGCCAACTGGACGATGGTTGCTCAAATATGAGAAACCATAAGATGATGCGATTGCGTCTGTATCTGGTTTTTGATGACCAAAGACAAAAATTTTATCTGACATTTCTTTTACCTCATTTATATATTTATATTCGCTTCATTATATCAAAAAAAGAGGATTTACGCACGCTTTCAATCTATTACTGGAAGTGTTCTTGCCTTAATCTTGGCACTGAAAAAACTTGAAAGCCAAATGCGGCCTTCAAGTTTTATCTAATTCTCTCTAAATATTCTTGATAAGTTTCTGTACCCATGATTGTTTTTGCATTGGACACACGTTCTTTTGTCGGTGGTTTAACACCAGCAAGTGGATATTTCCAGCCTAGTTCGCGCCATTTGAATTCCCCCATCGTATGATAAGGTAAGATTTCAAATTTCAGAACATTATCCAAGGTTTTAACAAATTCCCCTAGCTTTTCTAAATCTTCATCAATATCCGTTTCACCTGGTACAAGCACGTGACGGATCCACATGGCTTGCCCCTTGTCAGAAAGGTAGCGGGCAAATTCTAAAATATTTTCATTAGGGTGTCCCGTCAAGGCCTTGTGACGTTTTGAATCAATTTCTTTCAAGTCCAGCAAGACAAGATCTGTGACTTCAAGAAGTTCATCAATACGAGAGGTGATATATTCATCCGTTCTAAATGGCCGTGCTGAAGTGTCTAATGTGGTATGGATTCCCAAGCTTTTAGCGTATTGGAAAAGAGCGATGACGAAGTCAATTTGCAACATGGCTTCCCCACCAGATACAGTGATACCTCCTTTTTCGCCCCAAAAACCACGGAAACGAAGTGCTTCGTCCATCACATCTTCTACCGTACGTGTCGTTGCTTTTTCGTTTTTCAACGCCCAAGTATCTGGGTTATGACAATATTTGCAGCGCATTTGACAACCTTGCATAAAAACAATGAAACGTACTCCTGGACCATCTACAGATCCAAAGGATTCGGTAGAGTGAATCAGGCCGGTTACTTTTTTGGCTTCTTCAATATATGTATCAGTCATAAGCTTTTCCTCTTCTTCAATATGCTTTTATCATACCTCAAATCTCTCTTATTATCAAATCCTTTTCTAGGCTCTTAATTTTCCATCATCAAACAGGTTAACCACAAAAGTAATCACGCAGAGAAGCAAGGCCAAGAAGAAAACATTATGCAAAGCTCCAAGAACGATTTGTTCTAATTGACCATGAATTTTCTCGGGAACGACTACGTTGGAAGCTGTACTAATAAATTCGTTGACATTCTTAAAGCTGACTTCTGGAAATTTACTGAGCCCCGCATTGATACCTAAGGAAAAAGCTAGCCCCAATATCCCGGTCATCATTGCTTGACCCAAAGTTCGCCCTAGCACAACGAGAGAACTTGCTTGACCAACCATTTCAGCAGGAACCATTTTTTGTGCCAAAAGTGTCGTTGTTGAAAGTATAACCCCCATCACACTTCCTGTGAAAGCTGAAATAATGTAAAAACCTTCAATTGGGAAAGCAACACTTGAAAGAACCAAGGGAATGTAGACCAGGATAAGAATACCCACTAAAACGGCATAAAGTCTCTTCGGCGCAAAACGTCGTAAAAGAAAACCAACAAAGAAACTGGTTACCATCCAAAACAATGATGTAGGTGTTAATGCAAGACCTGCAACAAAGGCTGGAACGCGGTAAATGGCTTGTAGCCAAATAGGAAAATAAATATTGAAAGCAATCAAGCAGCCACTTAAAAGCATTGAAATAATAATCTGAATACTGAAAGTCCTTGTTTTAAACATTTCTAAATTAAATAAAGGATCGACTGCTTTTTTCTCTGTACGAATAAAAATGATGCTGGCCGTAACAATCAAGAAGAGGAGCACAACTTCTAATAGCCAATTGATTGTGGAAGCTGACATTTCTTGAAACATCAGTAATAATGAAACTAAAAGTACAGATAGAGAGACAATACCTGACCAGTCCATCGGTTGTTTTGCTGTTTTTTCATGTACATCCTTATAACCAAAAATTGTAAGTAAAAGTGTGATCAATCCCAAGGGCACATTAATGAAGAAAACCCAGTGCCAACCCAACGTATCAACAATCCATCCGCCAAGCAACGGTCCTACTAAAGCCGAAATCGCCCAAGCTGTATTATTCAGCGCCATAATTTTTGCACGCTCTTCAAAATCAAATAAATCAGCAATAATTGTGAAGGTTAAAGGCATCACAGCTCCTGCACCGATACCTTGAATCGCTCGAAAAATAATGAGGAACAGCATGTTGGGGGCAATACCACAAAGTATCGAACCAATCACAAAAGAGACAAGTCCAAAGATAAAAATATTTTTTCGCCCCAGATTATCCGCAAGTTTTCCATAGATTGGTGTTGCAATAGCCGAAATAAGTAAATAAATAGCAAATACCCAGCTTTGGAGTTCTAGTCCTTTCAACTGAGAAATGATGGTTGGCATAGCTGTGGTCACAATCGTAACCTCAACAGATGTCATAAATGTTGCAATAAAAATAGCTATAACAATAGCCAAATGTTCTTTTCTTTTCATATTCCCTCCTCTGTTCTATATCTTCATTTCTTTTACATTTTATCATAGTTTTTTTCAGAAAGTCAGGACAGTAAAATAAAAAGATAGATTAATTTTAATCTATCTTTTACTTTTATTCAGGAAGCTCTACATCGAACTCCACACGAAGTTTTAATATACGATTTCCATCTACTTCCAGACTTGTGAGTGAGAAATGATCTTCTAAGTTGTCAATCTTACACATCACTTGTTGTCCTTTTTCTGGAATTTGTCCTGTTTCTGAGAGGAAGAAACCAGCCATTGTGTCTACATCCTTGTTGACCAAATGTGTGCCAAACTCGTCATTAAAGTCATTGATGGTCATTTTACCTTGAACCACATACATGTTCTCACCGATCTTATGAACTTCTGCTTCTGCAATATCCGTTTCGTCTTCAATCTCTCCGACGATTTCTTCAATCAAATCTTCAAGTGTGACGATACCTTCAACGCCCCCATATTCATTCAGCAAAATAGCCATTTGATTTTGGGTATTACGCATCTGGAGCATCAAGTCATCCACAAAGACTGTTTCAGGAACAAAGAGTGGTTCTTGCAACATCTCACGGAAATCAATGTTATCAAAACCGTCAGCAAAGCCTCGAGCTAAGATACGTTTGGTGTGAATAATCCCTAAGATGTTGTCTTTATCATCATCATAAACAGGCACACGAGAGTATGACTCGCTGAGCATTTTCTCAATATTTTCACGCGGATCATCATTGATATCAATCATGAAGGCATCCGTACGTGGAACCATAATTTCACGTGCTACAAGTTCATCAAGACTGAAAACACCTGTAATCATTTCACGTTCAGAATCATCTAAGGCCGTTTCATCCGTGTGCACGAGATACTCAATCTCATCACGTGTCATGTCATCATCACTGCTGTCAAACTTGATTGGGAAAATTCTTGCCAGCCCATTAATCGTAATGGTCAACAACCAAATGAAAGGTTTTAAAACTACACCAATCGCCATCAAGGGACGAACCATTTTCAAAGCTGCTTTTTCTTTAAGAGCCTGAGCGATACGTTTAGGGAAAAGCTCACCAAATACAATCGTAAAGAAAGTCAAAATAACCAAGATAATGATTTTACTTAAGGTTTGGGCAAAGCTTGTATCACCAAACAACGGTGCCAGCTGTGCAGCTAATGTATCAGCCAAACTTGCCCCCGCTACGATATTCAAGAAGGTAATCCCAACTTGAACGGTGGACAGGAAGTGTGTCGGATTATCGATTACACTAAGCAAATATTGATACTGCTCATCGCCTTCACTCGCCTTTTGCTCTACACGCGATCGCGATAGAGAAACGAGTGCCATCTCACTTGCTGAGAAGAATGCATTCAAAGCAGTAAGAAAAACAAGTAATAAAATCTGTAAAATTATCGAGGTGCTCTCGGGGTCAGGGTGTGCCATTTTTACTCCTATTTTTTAGTAATATGAAAACTATTATATCATAGTTTAATCGTTTTGAAATATTTTTTTCTTTTCTTGCTCACGATGATTATGCCATAAGCCAGCAAGGAACTTCACAATTTCTTTAACTAATGAGTAGACAGGTACGGCAATAATCATACCTAGAATCCCATATAAACTTCCTGAAACCAACATCAAAACCATAACCGTCACAGGGTGAACGCGCACAGCATTCCCCACGATTTTAGGATAAACAAGGTTCCCGTCAATCTGTTGTAGGATTAAAACATAAGCGACAGCGAGTACAGCTGTCCAAGGTTGAGTAAATGCCAAAGTAAAAATTACCGGCAAAACTCCGATATAGGGTCCTGCATAAGGAATTAAGTTGGTAATAGCCGAAAAGCTGGCAAACAAGAAGGCGTAAGGAATGCCGAACAACATGTAACCTACAAAGACAAAGATGAAAACCAAAAGCGAGTCCAAAGCCACGCCCGAAATATAACGAGAAATTGTCGCATTCATCTTCTCAAGGAGCTCAACAAAACCAAGTGGATCTTCACGAAAAATTGTACGTTTTAAAGAAGGAAGTAATTTTTCACCATCTTTTAGCATATAGTAAAGTAGGATAGGAACTAAGATAGCAACCATAACCACAGAGGAAATGATACTTACGATACTTCCAACACTGTCCGTTAAATTTTTAAGCAAATTATTCAGAATATCAGTATAAGATAAATTAATATTACTAATCATGCCATTAATGTCCAGCTGACGGTAAATGTGAGCAAATCGTGGATCATTTTGTAAAGATTCAATCCAATGACGAAACTCAGGAAATGCTTTCGTACTGGCATCAATCAAGCTACTTAACTGCGAAACGACATTAGGGATGATGGATGCAATACTCCAAACCACAAGTCCAAGCAAAGTAATCAAAACAATCAAAATCGCAAAGAAACGTTTAATTTTCCAACGGGTTTCCATATAAGTCACTACAGGTTTGAAGATGTAGTAAAGAAAACCCGCGATGATGAAGGGAATAAAGAGCAGGGCCAAAAGAGTTTTGACCGGTTGGAAGAGAAATTCCAGTTGCATGAGCATAAAAATAAGCAGGGTCGCTGCTAAAATTTCTACTGTCCAAAAAAATAATTTACTGTTTTTAAACATAATATCCTACTAATAAGGGCAAACGAAGCCCTTTCTTTTTTTTTAAAGCTATTTATATTATAATTGAAATAAGATTTTTACGCAAATTCAAGATTTCGGGAGGAAATTTATGCAAATCAAGCAAACCCGTGACACCATGTCGGAAATATACTGTGATGCATTACGTATTCGTAATACGGTTTTTGTAAAGGAGCAAGGTGTTCCTTTTGATTTAGAAGTTGGCAGTCCTATTGATGAGGCACATTCCGTGCACTTTGTAGGTTACGAGGATGGTAAAGCCTTAGCGACTGTTCGTCTTTTGGTGGATAGCGAAGATAAGAAACATGCTGTGGTCCAACGAATGGCCGTTCTAAAAGAGGAACGTGGCAAAGGTTATGCAAATGTCCTATTACAAAGTCTTCTTGATTTTTGCAATCAAGCAGGAATTACCCTTTTAACTTTGCATGCACAACTTAGCGCCAAAGGCCTCTATGAAAAATTCGGCTTTCAAGCGCAAGGCAAAACCTTTACAGAAGCTGGAATCGAACATGTTACCATGTCTTTTGAAATTAAATAAAAAAATAAGCACTCACCTATTCACCGTTGGAGAGCGCTTTCCTTTATTTATATGCATTATATTAGCAATTCCTTAAACAAAACTAAACCTCCTTGCTTCAAGCAAGGAGATTTTTTACTCTTATTTTTAACTCCGGCAAGACCTGTGCCTCAAACCATGGATTTTTCCGTAACCAAATATTATTACGTGGTGAAGGATGCACAAGTGGAAAATATTCCGGTAGATAATTCTCAAAATCACGTACAACATCAGTAATACGTGTTTTCTTCGGCACATTAAGATAGTAAGGAATCGCGTAAGAACCAATGAGGACAATAAGCTCCAACTGCGGCATTTCTTTAATCAATAAAGGATGCCATTTTTCCGCAAAGCCTTTACGGGGCGGTAAATCACCAGATTTTCCTTTACCTGGAAAGTAAAAGTCCATAGGCAAGATGGCGAGCTTAGATGAGCTGTAAAATTCTTCATAAGAAATCCCTAGCCATTCACGAAGACGATCCCCGGAAGGATCATTCCAAAAAAGACGACTCTCCTGTGCTCGAATCCCCGGTGCCTGACCTACGATAAGGATTTTTGCTTCCTGGTGTGCAGAGTAGAGCGGGTCAATACCTTGTGCAGTATACAAAGTATTTTGCGGATCTTCTTTTATGGCTTGAAAAATTTTTGACAGCTTATCCATTTATTCTCCTTCTTTGAGAGGAAGTAGAGCATCAGCTAATCGTGCGAATTCTGGTATTGAAAGTGCTTCGGCACGAATGGTAGGCGAAATATCCGCCTGGGCCAAAAGTTCAGTTATTTCTGGTTTTTTATCCTTACCAAAAGCAGATTGTAAGTTGTTCATCAAGGTTTTACGACGGTGAACAAAGGTTGAGTGCATGGTTTTAAAGAAGAAATCTTCATCCTTCACAGCAACCAAAGGCTGCTCGCGGCGTGTCATCTTCAATATAGCTGAATCTACATTAGGCGCTGGAACAAAAACTGTGCGCGGCACAGTGAAAGCGACTTGTGCTTCCATATAATATTGCACCGCTATCGAAAGCGAGCCATAAGCCTTTGTGCTTGGTTTAGCTGCAATACGATCCGCAACCTCTTTTTGCATCATCACTACAAACTCAGTAAAGGGAATCTTAGATTCAATCAAGTGCATGAGAATTGGTGTTGTAATGTAATAAGGAAGATTTGCTACGACTTTTATAGGCAAGTCAGGATTTTTGAAATTCTTGATGTGCTCACGCATATCAACTTTCAAAACATCAGCATTTACAAGTTGAAAGTTATCATACGGCGCCAAAGTTTCTTCCAAAATTGGAATCAAAGTTTTGTCAATTTCAAAAGCCATTACTTCTGCTGCCTCTTCAAGTAAATACTGTGTGAGTGAACCAATACCTGGTCCAATCTCAATCACGTTTACTTGATCTGAAAGGTCAGCAGTTGCCGTAATTTTTGTCAAAATATTATGGTCCGTCAAAAAGTTTTGACCAAATTTTTTCTTAAAGTTAAAGTCATGCCGACGAAGAATATCCTGTGTGCGAATGACATTTGAGATACGATCTATATTTGAAGTTGTCATAGCTTTATTATAGCAGAAAAGCCGACGAACTGCTTTTAAAGAAAAAACAGAAATCAAAGAATTTCCGTTTTTTTCTTTTTATAACCGTAAATGCAAATAAGCTAAGCAAAACATACTTTTTCTCCTTAACTTTAGCTTGTGAGCCACGAATAATATTTTAGGAAGCCCAACATCTCACTCCACAAGCTCTAAGGCTACTTTACCTAAAGCAAAATTCCCAAGGGTTGCGGAGCCATTTTCCGAAACACTCGGCAGTCGCAAATATTCATCTATCGGACATGGGAGAGCAACGTAATGATTCAGAAGTTTCACAAATTCTTTTTGAACATATGCGAGCATATTGGGCTGCTCCATAATCCCACCGCCTAGTATAATAGCATCAGGTGCTAATGTTAAAGTTGCATTAAGCACGCCTTGCGCGATATAGTAGGCCAAGATTTCCCACTCAGGGCTGTCTGCAGGAAGTTCTTCACCCGAAATCCCTGTTCTGGCTTCAAGACTTGGACCTGAAGCCAGTCCTTCCAAACAATCACCATGAAACGGACAAATACCTTTAAAATAAAGATCGTTTGGATGACGTTTAACCATTTGATGGCCCATTTCAGCATGGCTTGTAGCACCAATAAAGTGACCGCCTTGAATAGCGCCGCCGCCAATCCCTGTACCAATAGTAAAGTAGACTAGATTTTCAAGAGCAGTATTCATCATTTCACCATAAGCCGATGCATTTACGTCAGTAGTAAAAGCTATGGGAACATGAAGTGCCTCTTCTAAAAGTCCAACCAAATCCGTATTTGCCCAACCTGCCTTCGGTGTTGAAGTAATAAAGCCGTAAGTTTTACTTTTACTGTTAATATCGATAGGACCAAACGATCCTAAGCCAATTGCCGCAACATTTTTTGATTTAAAGTAATCTACGGTAGCAGCAATTGTTTCCTCGGGTGTTGTGGTAGATATTCTAATTTTATCTACAAGCTCGAACTGCTCATCCGCAACGGCGAGCACAAACTTTGTCCCACCAGCTTCTATAGATCCATAATACATTGTCAACTTCTACTCCTTTTCTTCAAATTAATGAAAGAATTTTTTCATGTTTTACTACTTTTACATGTTGCTTTAATACTAAAACATCGTTATAGTCAGACGAATTTGTAATCATCATCATTACCATATCCTCTAACCCAGCTTCCTTGATAGCCTTCCTGTTAAATGTTCCAAGCAAGTCTCCTTTTTTAACTTTTTGGCCTGCCTTCACATTTTGGCTAAAGCCTTTCCCCTTCATCGTGACCGTATCAATACCAATGTGAATCAAGATTTCTGCTCCACTTTCGGTTTTCATACCATAGGCATGACCCGTTTCGTAAGCAATCACAATTTCTCCATCTGCTGGTGCAAAGACATAATCATCTACAGGTTGGATAGCGACACCTTTGCCCATTTTTTCTGTGGAGAAGACAGGATCATTGACCTGCAAGAGTGGAAAAGCTGTGCCATTGATTGGTACGAAAATTGCTTCCTTTTCAGAGTTTTCTATATCTTGCATTTCAGAAGTGGGCTTCTCTACCTGAGGCTCCTTAATTTTTTTGTTTTCAACTTGTCGTCCGTAAATCAAAGTAACAATGAATGCAAGGATAAAGCTAATCAAAATAGCGAACATAAACTGCAGATTGTAGCCTGCTTTAATGGAGATAAAGCCAATCAAACCGGCAGAACCTAAGCTTACACCCAGCACATGGAAAAGCCCCATAAATAATGAACCAACAGCGGAAGCACCAAGTGCAATAAAGAATGGATATTTAAGTTTTAGGTTGACCCCAAAGAGGGCAGGCTCAGTTATCCCTAAAAGGGCGGAAAAACCAGCTGGAGCTGCGAGCGCCTTTGTTTTAATATTTTTTGTCAGGAAGAAGATCGCGAAGGTTGCACCTGCTTGTGCCATATTGGCTGCGGCTGCAACCGGAAAAATAAAATCCCCACCAATACCCGAATGCTGATAGTTAGTGATAAGCATGGTTTCAATTGCTGAAAAGCTTTGGTGTAAACCTGTCAAAACAATCAGTGAGTAAAAGCCGCCAAATATGAACATTCCTAAGGCACCTAAGGTGTCATAAAGGCCAACCAAGCCATCTGTTAAACCATTTGATACAAAACGAAGTGCAGGACCAATTATGGTAAAAGTGAGAAATCCTGTAATAATTACCGAAAGCAATGGTGTGAAAGTGAAGTCAACTGCGTTGTTCAAATGTTTATGGAAAAAGTTTTCCAGCTTTGCAAGGACAAAAGATACCCCAATAACAGGAAGTACTTGACCTTGATAACCTGCCTGAGCAACATTTAAACCAAATATATTCCAGTAGGTCATTTCATTGTTTGCAATAGCTGTGGCCACCGCATAACCATTGACAAGCGATGGCATCACCATAATCATCCCGATAACAGCACCAAGATAGGGATTTCCTCCGAAACGTTTGGTAGCCGAAAATCCTATAAGAACAGGCATAAAGGCAAATGGTGCTGCACTCATAGCATTGACAATGTCTGCAAATCCTTTCCAAGCTGGAAACATTTCAACAACTGATTTTGCTGCAAAAAGATTCTCAGCGGTAAGAGCGTTATTGAGTGCCATCAATAAACCACCTGCAACAAGAGCGGGAATCAAAGGAACAAAGATATCTGAAAGAAGTTTGACTAATACCATCACAGGATTTGGTTTGCTTTGGCTGTTTACAATCTCTTTTAAATCAGCTGTCGACGCCTCTTTTACTCCTGTAAGTTTGACAAATTCCTCATAGACTTTATTGACATCACCAGGTCCCACAATGATTTGATATTGTCCCGCCGTCTCAAAAGTTCCTTTGAGATCTGGGTCATTGTCTAAGGCTTCTTGATGAATCAATGAGCTGTCTTTCAGTACAAGGCGCAAGCGGGTTGCGCAATGTGCTGCTGCTTGAATATTCTCTTCTCCCACAGCAGAAATAATCCGTTCAGCAACTTGTTTGTGGTTCATAGTTTTCTCCTAAAATTTATTTTGGTGTCGCTTACATAACACATTTAATCACTTTACAAAAAATATGTCAAGCGTTTAACATAAAATAAAATATTATTTAAATTAATCAAGTTTATAAATTGACTTTTGCATGAAAAACGTTTATCATAAAAATAAAATATGACGATAAGGAAATACAAGAAATGACATGGACTACCACTGAACGATACCGTGCTTATGAAAGCTATTCTGAGAATGAATTAAAGACCTTACGCGAACGTGTTGCTCAATCACCTTGGCACTCAACTTTTCATATTGAGCCAGAAACCGGTCTTCTCAATGACCCCAATGGTTTTTCATTTTTTAATGGCCAATGGCATCTCTTTTACCAACATTTTCCATTTGGCGCTGTGCATGGTTTGAAGTCATGGGTACATTTGACTTCTACAGATTTGGTGCACTTTGAAAAATCAGGACTCATTCTCTACCCTGATACGAAATTTGAGAACGCTGGTGCTTTTTCTGGTTCTGCTTTTCCTCTTGATGATGCACTTTTTATCATGTACACAGGAAATCATCGTAAAGAGGATTGGACACGCATACCTTATCAACTTGGTGCTAAGTTGGATAAAGAAAATCAGCTAGAAAAGTTGCCAGAGCCTATAATCTATCCCAATTTCTCAGAAACAACTGATCACTTTCGAGATCCACAAATTTTTCAACACCAAAAGAAACACTATATGCTGATTGGTGCACAATCTGTCGCCGAAGAAGGAAAAATAAAGATTTATCGCTCTAAAAATGAGCAATTAACAGCTTGGGAAGACTTAGGTTTTTTGAATTTTACTTCAGAAAAGATGGGCTATATGATTGAATGTCCCAATCTTATCTTTATAAATAACACACCGGTCCTCATCTTCTGCCCCCAAGGCTTGGATCAATCAATCTGCTCTTATGGCAATATTTACCCCAATACCTATCTTATTGCCGATTCTTTTTCTGTTGATAAAGAAGTCTGGTTAATGGGCGACAATAGGATAGAAAATCTTGATTATGGCTTTGACTGTTATGCCACACAGGCTTTTAATGCTCCTGACGGCTCTGCTTATGCTATTTCTTGGTTAGGTTTACCAGATACAACTTATCCGACAGATCAGTTTGGCGTGCAAGGCGCCTTGTCTATGGTCAAAAAACTAAGTATTAAAGACGGAAAGCTTTATCAAACTCCTGTAGATGAAATGAAAAATTTACGCAAGAAAGAAAAAGAGTTTTTACTCAAAGAAGAGCTTATTCCTACACATAATGCTTTTGAAATGGAAATTGACCTCAAGTCTGAAGAATCACACCATTTGAATATCATGGCAAACGCTTCTCATGAAAGTGCACTGGAAATACACATTGACAAGGAAAATGATTGTTTCACGGTTAAAAGAAATTATGAAAAAAGGACAGTAAATGTTAAAATAGAAAAAGTTAATCTATTTATAGATAAATCTATTTTTGAAATTTTTATTAATGATGGAGAGAAAGTCTTATCGGGGCGTGTATTTCCTAACAAAGAACAGTATTTTATACAAAGTGAAAAACCGATAAATATTAAAATGTGGGAACTGAATTAGTGGTTAAACTTGAAGATGTTGCAAAAAAAGCGGGTGTAAGTTTGACAACCGCTTCGCGTGTGATTAATAACAAAGGGTACTTAAGCGACACAACTATTGCTAAGGTTGAGGCCGCAATGCGTGACTTACATTATGTCCCAAATGCTGCAGCCCGCTCTTTACAAGGGAAATCTTTAAAATTAATTGGTCTCGTTTTTCCTAATATCCAGAATGTATTCTATGCAGAATTAATCGAAAAAATTGAACAGGCACTCTTTCGAAGAGGCTATAAAGCCATGCTGGCAACAACTGAGCACGACGAAAGGAAAGAAAGAGATTATTTAACTTTACTTCTTTCTAACCAAGTGGATGGCATCATTTATGGAAGTCATAATTTAAGTACTAACGATTATACTGCAATCCACGCACCTATCGTATCTTTTGACCGCATCCTCACTGCACAAACTACTATCGTTAGTTCAGATAATTTGCAAGGCGGTCGTTTAGCAACAGAAACTTTGATAAAAAACGGGAACAAAAAAATTGCTATTTTTACCGGCAGTGACAATACTAATTCGCCCACGCGCCTCAGACGTGAAGGCTATCTCTCTGTGATGAAAAAGCATGACTTAGAACCTCATGTGATTAAAATCCCAACAAGTTTAACTTTTCTGAATAAAAAAGAAGAAATCAAGAGAATTTTAAAAAAATCTGACTTTGACGGGATTTTCTGCACAGATGACTTAACAGCACTTCTTGTGAAAAATCTAGCGGCGGCAATGAACAAAGATATAAGTATCATTGGCTTTGACGGCACAGAGTTTATCAGGGAATATCATCCAGACTTGACGACAGTGAAGCAACCTATTACAGATTTGGCGGAGCTTTTAGTCGACTTAGTTATTCGTAAAATTCAGGGAGAAACTGTTGAAAAATCCTATAAACTTCCTATAACTTTACATCAAGGTCAGAAGCCTTTCGAAGAATAAAAAAAAGCGAAAACCAACTGGTTTTCGCTTTTTTTTATTCTAACTTTCTTTATCTTACTTTCAAGATCTCAAACCACGACCACGTTCAATAAAGTAATAGCAAACGGCATAGAGAGCAATGACAAAACCAAGTAGCACAAGCAAGCTAATCCACAGGGCAACATCTTGCACACCTAAAAAGCCATAACGGAAACCTGAAATCATATATACGATCGGGTTGACTTTCGAAATGTCCTGCCAAATTGGGGGTAACATAGAGATAGCATAGAAGACACCACCGAGATAAGTCAAAGGTTGTAAGACAAATGTTGGCACGATCGAAACATCATCAAAAGAACGCGCAAAGACACCATTAAGAAGCCCAGCCAAGGAAAAGAGGAAAGCCGTCAACAACAGAGTTACAATAATTACGAGCCAAGACTTCACAACTAAAGGAACAAAAAGCAACGAAATGATAGTCACTAACGTCCCAACGAAAATACCTCGAAGACTTCCGCCGGCCACAAAGCCTAAAATAATCACATGTGTAGGCACTGGAGCGACGAGTAATTCTTCAATATTTTTTTGAAATTTTTGCGAAAAGAAACTCGAAGAAACGTTCGCATAAGAGCTAGTAATAACAGACATCATGATAAGTCCGGGCACGATAAATTGCATATAAGAAAAACCATGCATATCACCGATTCGTGAACCAATCATTTTACCAAAGATAATAAAATAAAGTGTGGTCGTAATCACTGGTGGCACAAGAGTTTGCACCCAAATACGCATAAAACGTGTGACTTCCTTGATAGCAAGAGATTTTCCTGCAGTCCAGTAGAGTTTAAACATTTTTTCCCTCCTCTTCATGGGTAAGCTTAACAAAAAGCTCTTCTAGACGGTTTGATTTATTGCGCATGGAGAGGACCTGAACACCTTGTGCAGTTAGTTGCTCAAAAGCAACATTGATGCCCTGGTTGCGTTCAATCTTAAGCTCCAAGGTCTGGGAATCCACCAATTTCATCTCATATCCAATAAGCTCTGGTGCTTGCCCTTCCGCTTTAATATCGAGAATAAATGTTTCCGACTGTAATTTCGATAGTAAGTTTTTCATACTTGTATCTTCAATTACTTGTCCAGATTGGATAATTCCAATATTTCGGCAAAGCATTTCTGCTTCTTCCAAATAGTGTGTCGTCAGAATAATTGTTGTACCTGAAGCATTGAGTTGTGCGAGAAATTCCCACATTGAGCGGCGAACATCAATATCAACACCCGCTGTTGGCTCATCCAAAATCAAGAGCTTAGGCTCATGCATCAAGGCACGCGCAATCATCAAACGACGTTTCATCCCACCAGAAAGACGTCCTGCACGATCATTACGCTTTTCCCAAAGTTCCAACTGTGTGAGATATTTTTCTGAGCGTTTGAGCGCTTCCTTACGAGGTACACCATAGTATCCGGCTTGATTGACTAAGATTTGTTGAACCGTTTCAAACTGATTAAAGTTAAACTCTTGGGGCACAAGTCCGAGTTGTTGCTTAGCCTGCACTAGATTTTTATCAATATCATAGTCAAAGACTTTAACTGTTCCAGACGTTTTATTCACGAGTGAAGTAATAATACCGATAGTAGTTGATTTCCCTGCCCCATTAGGACCAAGCAAGGCATAAAAATCTCCTTCTTCAACTGCTAAATCAATACCTTTTAAGGCTTCCGTACCGGAATCATATACTTTTCTTAAGTTTTTTATTTCAAGTGCTTTTTTCATTTATAGCCCTTCATTATTTCTTCTATTTGTTGAAGCTCAATCCCAAACATGTTAAGTCTTTTGAGGATTTGCTTGCCATTAGCATAACCTATGCGGAGTTCTTCACAGAGATATTCCCGACGTTGGCGACTATCAGAGCGGAGGACAAGACCAAAGTTAATAAGATCTGCTTGAACCACAGTCGGCTCGATATTCGCGCCTCCTGTCAAGTGTCCCAAAGCTTTTTGCAAATCTTCATACTTGGCATGTTCTACTCCGAGAGAACCTTTACCTTTAGGTCGTGCTTCTTCACGTTTCAAAAAGGCATGCTGCGCCTCAGGAATAGCTTGCATAATAATCTTACGGATGCGTTCCCCTTGAAAATCTGGATCAGTAAAAACAACAAGCCCTCGTTTCTCTTGGAGGACCTTTAACCGCTCGATATCAGTCGCGTCTATACTACTTCCACCAGTTTCATAGGTATCCAGATCATAAAAGCGCTTCAGGTTTCTTGTGTCATCTCGCCCTTCAACGACGATAACTTTTTCGATTTTTTCTTTCATGAGGTCAAACCAAAAACTTTCAGTGCATTTGCATAGGTTTGCTCAGCCACTTCTTCCAAGCTAAGTCCACGAAGTTCCGCAATTTTCTCTGCTGTATAACGTGTGTAGCCTGGCTGATTTTCCTTACCGCGATAAGGCATTGGTGAAAGATAAGGGGCATCAGTTTCCACAAGTATGCGATCTAAAGGAAGCTTTGTAGCTGCTTCTTGGACATCAAGAGCCTTTTTAAATGTCACAACACCTGAGAAAGAAAGCATTAGACCAAGCTCCAGAAACTGTCGGGCCTCTTCATAGGTACCAGAAAAGCTGTGCATGATTCCTCCACGAGAGCCAACGCCTTCAGACTTTATAATTTCATAAGTATCAGCTAAAGCATCACGTGTGTGTACCACAAAAGGAACATCTGCTTCTTTTGAAATTTGAATTTGGCGCCGAAAACTTTGTTCTTGCAGTTCTTTTGATTCGACCATCCAATGATAATCTAAGCCAATTTCGCCCACTGCAAGCACCTTATTTTTTTGCAAATTTTCCAGCAGATACTGCTCTGCAGCTTGATCAAAGCTTCCACATTCATCTGGATGCCAACCAATCGTAGCATAGCATTCTTCATGTTCTGTAGCAAGCTTTATCGCCCAATCATTTGTTTTACGATCCACTCCGACAATATTCATGCGATGAACCCCTAGCTCATGTGCCTGAGTAATAATTTCCTTTTCTCTACCAATAAATTCATCTGAATTGAGGTGTGTGTGCGTGTCAAAAATATCCATTCTTCTATTATAACCCAAAATAAAGCAAATCTTATCTTAGAAAAACCGCTCTATTTTAAAAAGAAAATTTTCCTTTACTAAAAGCATGCAGCAAAAAACACCCGCTCGGGGTGTTTATAATAATTGCATTTGCTTTTAGATGGCATTGCGCAAACGAGCGCCGCCATTTTCTAAAATACGTACTGTACGCGGTAAAAAAGCACGGATTTCTTCTTCGTTGTATCCCACATGTAGACGTTTTTCATCCATAATGATTGGACGGCGCATGATTTGCGGATTTTCTGAAATGATTTTGATGGCTGCTGAAAGCGACAAGTCTTCAAAATCAACGCCTAAGGTCTTCACAAAGCGATTACGGCTAGAAATAAGCCCTTCCACACCATCATCACACTTTTCAAGAATACGACTAATTTCTTCTGCTGAAAGTGGGTCGCCAATGAGGTTACGTTCTTGAAATGGAATATTGTGATAAGTAAGCCAAGTTTTAGCTTTTTTACAACTCGTACAAGATGGGGCCGTATAAATAGTAAGCATCCCTCTCTCCTTTATATTAATATGGAACAATCCATGATCTTATTTATAATACCTAGCGGTATTAGCATTTGCTATTATAGCACAATTGACAGACAAAAAAAAGACCCTTTCCCTTTTTATTCTAAAAAAATCTGTCCTATTGGACAGATTAAAAAAAGTATTTAAATGTTATAATACTGGCGTTTTAACATAGATGGATAAATGTTCTTTGCTTCTTCCAGTTCTTTTTTCTTATTCTCAATATCTTCCGTAATTTCGACCGAAAAATTTTCAAAAATAGGACGTGCTTCTTTGAAAATATAGCCGCCATTTTTCAAATCTTGTTCATCTTCGAAAACAGCCAAATGGTGGGATAGATTTTTAAAGAAAGTACTTAAGAAATAAGCGGGGATGTACAAATTATACATTGAAGTATAATTTTTCAAAAAATTATAGTCGTAAAACGGCACTTTTACATCACTACGGGGATTAACGATTTCTTCATCATCTCCAATAATCGGACGGTTCAAGATTTCGATAATTTTTTGATTCAAGGTGTTTCTGACTTCAATTTCGCGTAAGAGTTTCTCAATGGCTAAGCGCTTCTTATAGCGATTTTCGTCAAAACGTTTGTAGATATACATGCCCGCAATAAAAAGCCAAGCACCCGCAATCATAGCAATAATCATAGAAATAATAAGTTCTGAATTCATACTATTATTATAACAAAATGACTAATGTTTTAAAACTCATTTCTCCAGAATTTATATAGCTAAGCTGTTATTTCGATCTTATTTCCCTCAGGATCGAGAATAACGGCTTCATAATAGCCATCGCCAGTTCTCCGTGGTCCAGATAAAACTTCAAAACCTTGTTCTAAAAATTCTTGAGCCCGCTTGTCTACCTCGGCTTCATCTCCCACCTGTAAAGCAAGATGAGCAAAACCCAGACCTTCAGGCATTATCTTTTCAATATCTGCACGATGCATGAGCTCTACACGTGCCCCTTCTTCAAAACTCATAAAATATGAAGTAAAGCCTGTTTTAGAGTTGTGATATTGCTGACCCGCCCTTGCAGAAAAAAAGGTTTCATAAAAATTCCTCATCTTCCCTAAGTCTCTTACCCAAATTCCGATATGTTCAACTTTCATCTTTTTATCTCCTTGACTCTATTATAATATACTCCGACAGATAAAAGTGTTCCTTTCTTTGAAACATTTTACTTTTGAAAAGATATCTTCATTTCCTCCTTTTTAATCGTACTTATTTTTTGACCTTTGATTTATAATAGAATAAAACATTGAAAAAGGAGACTTATCTATGGGATATTTAGTACCTACTGTCATCGAGCAATCAAGCCGTGGTGAACGCGCATATGACATTTATAGCCGTCTACTGAAAGACCGTATCATCATGTTGACAGGCCAAGTTGAGGATGGTATGGCCAACTCAATCATCGCACAACTCCTCTTCTTGGATGCCCAAGACAGCACAAAGGATATTTACCTCTACATTAACACACCTGGTGGTTCTGTTTCTGCTGGACTTGCAATTGTTGATACTATGAACTTCATCAAATCTGACGTTCAAACAATTGTTATGGGTATTGCTGCATCTATGGGTACAATCATTGCTTCTAGTGGTACCAAGGGCAAACGTTTCATGTTGCCGCATGCTGAATACATGATCCACCAACCTATGGGCGGTACTGGTGGTGGTACACAACAAACCGATATGGCTATCGCAGCAGAACACTTGCTCAAAACACGTCGTACTTTAGAAAAGATTTTGGCCGAAAACTCTGGTCAGTCTATGGAAAAAGTACATGCTGATGCAGAACGTGACAACTGGATGACAGCCCAAGAAACATTGGATTATGGTTTCATTGACGAAATCATGGAAGCCAACAGCTTAAAGTAAAGTAAAACAAAAAAACGTTCAACCTAAGAGTTGAACGTTTTTCTTTTATTGCTCACGTAGTTCGATAAGAAGATCTTTCGTCTGAATCGCTTCTCCTGCTACGGCATGAATTTCTTCAATCGTAGCATCAAACGGTGCTTCGATGGTCGTCTCCATCTTCATTGCTTCTGTAACCATCAGTGCTTGTCCTTTTTTGACCTGATCTCCTTTTTTCACTAGGATATCCAAAACAGATCCCGGCATGGTTGCACCAATTTGTTGTGGATCCGTGCTGTCAGCCTTACGCTTCGCAACAATTTGTGTTTTGATCGATTGGTCATTTACACTAATTTCACGTCTTTGACCATTAAGGTTAAAGAAGAGCACACGATTTCCTAAAACATCTGGCTCACCGATCTCATCCAGACGAATAATCAGAGTTTTACCTTTCTCAATCTGCACCTCGATTTGCTCACCCATACGCATACCATGAAGGAAGGTTTCCGTATCAAGCAAGGTTACTGAGCCAAAAGCATCTTGCATTTTTTGATAATCCAAGAAGACTTGTGGGTACATAATGTAGCTTAAAACTTCATGTTCTTCAGCTGGGTAACCTAATATGTCTGAGAGTTCCTTTTCCACTTGTGCAAAGTCAACGGCTGGCGCGTGAAGACCAGGACGATCTGTTAATGCTTGTTTACCTTTGAGAACCAGCGATTGAAGTTTCTCTGGGAAACCACCTACAGGTTGACCTAAATCTCCTTGGAAGAAGGAAACAACTGACTCTGGGAAGTTTAATTCTGCGCCTTTTGCATAAACATCTTCTTCTGTGAGATCATTTTGCACCATAAAGAGTGCCATGTCGCCCACAACTTTCGAACTTGGAGTCACTTTAATAATGTCACCAAACATCATGTTCACTTTGCTATACATAGCTTTGACTTCATCAAAACGAGCATCTAAGCCAACTGCAGCAGATTGTGCTTTAAGATTGGTATATTGCCCCCCTGGCATCTCATGCCTGTAAACTTCTGTTTGCGGGCTCGTAATTCCAGCTTCAAAAGGTGCATAATAACGACGCGTATCTTCCCAATAATGGTCAATTTGTTCCGCGTTAGCAATATTCAAAGCCGCATGACGTCCACCATGCTCCAAGGCATAATAGAGTGACTGCATAGAAGGCTGCGATGTGCCACCAGCAAGTGATGCGGTCGCCACATCGACGATATCTACACCTGCCTTAATCGCACCTGAATAGGTAATAATACCATTACCTGCCGTATCATGTGTATGCAAATGAATCGGCAAATCAACTGTTTCTTTCAGTGCTGTTATCAGTACATAGGCAGCTTGTGGCTTCAGAAGACCAGCCATATCCTTAATTGCAAGAATATGAGCACCGCTAGCTTCCAATTCTTTAGCTAGGTCTTTATAATACTTCAAGTCATATTTTTGACGTGTTTTATCTAAGATATCGCCAGTATAACAAATCGTTGCTTCAGCAATTTTACCCGTGTCACGTACAGTTTGGATAGATTTTTCCATTTGCGGCAGCCAGTTAAGACTATCAAAAATACGGAAAACATCGATTCCCTCAGCTGCTGCTTTTTGAATAAACTCCTGAATAACATTATCAGGATAATTTTGATAACCTACTGCATTTGAGCCGCGGAACAGCATTTGAAAAAGCGTATTGGGCATCTGTTCACGCAATTTTCTTAAGCGATACCAAGGTGATTCATTTAAGAAACGGTAGGCGACATCGAAAGTTGCCCCGCCCCACATCTCTACAGAGAATAGATCAGAAAGACCTTGATCTACAGAGGTTGCAATCCCCTTCATATCTTGTAGACGCAAGCGTGTGGCTAAAAGACTTTGGTGTGCATCACGAAAAGTTGTATCTGTGAGCAAAACTTCATGTGAACCTTTAACAAAGTCTACTACGGCTGCAGCACCTTCTTGATCAAGGATATTCTTTGTTGTTGTTTTCTGGAGAAGCTCAATTTCAGGTTGACGAGCAGGTTCAAAATAACGCTTCTCTGTTTTGTCAATCCCTGGGAATCCATTCACGGTAATATTCGAAATATATTTCAAGATTTTTGTACCGCGATTACGTTTGCGAGAAAACTTGAAGAGTTGTGGTGTATTGTCAATAAAGGTTGTCGTTGCTTGACCACTAGTAAACTGCTCGTCCTCAATAACATTTTCCAAAAACGGGATATTCGTTTTTACCCCACGAATGCGGAATTCACGTAAGACACGCTGCATCTTATGCACCGCCTCTTCAAAATCTGTCGCATGAGTACAAACCTTGACTAAAAGACTGTCGAAATAAGGCGTCACTTCATATCCTGCATAAGCATTACCTACATCAAGACGTACACCAAATCCGCCTGGTGAGCGGTATGTGTTAATTTTTCCTGTATCTGGAAGGAAATTATTTTCGGGATCTTCAGTCGTGATACGGCACTGGATGGCTGCACCTAGACATGGAATTTCATCCTGTGCAGGAATTTTGATATCTTGATGCAAATCCTTGCCTTGAGCAATAAGAATTTGTGCTGTAACAATATCTACACCAGTAATCATCTCCGTAATCGTATGTTCTACTTGGACCCGTGGGTTAACTTCAATAAAGTAAAATTGGTTATCTTTAACTAAAAACTCAACTGTCCCTGCATTAACATAACCCACAGCTTGGCAAAGTTGGACAGCTGCTTGACAGATTTCATTTCTAAATTCTGGTTCTAAGCCTACAGCTGGTGCAATTTCGATGACTTTTTGATTACGGCGTTGCACAGAACAATCTCGCTCATGAAGATGAACAATATTGCCATGTGTATCTCCCAAAATCTGTACTTCGATATGTTTTGGATTTTCAATATATTTTTCAACGTAAATTTCTGCTGAACCAAAAGCTGTTTGTGCTTCAGACTTGGCACGCGCATAACCATCACGCATCTCTTCGTCATTGCGAGCAACACGCATTCCACGTCCGCCGCCACCGAGAGCTGCTTTTATCATAACAGGGTAACCATAAGTTTCAGCAAAGGCAAGAGCCCCATCCAAATCGACAGCTCCATCCGTTCCTGGAATACCTTGAATTTGCGCTAAATCCGCTGCTTTCTTAGCTTTAATTTTATCGCCAAAAATATCCAAATGTTTTAAATCTGGCCCTACAAAAACTAAGCCAGCTTCACGGACCTTAGTCGCAAATTCTAAGTTTTCAGAAAGCAAACCATATCCCGGGTGAATTGCATCCGCTCCTGCATCTAGAGCAATACGAATAATATCATCCGCATCAAGGTAAGCATCTATCGGTTTTTTACCTTGTCCGACTAAGTATGCTTCGTCTGCTTTGAAACGGTGTACTGAGTACTCATCTTCTTTTGCATAGATGGCTACAGTGGACAAACCCAATTCATTACAGGCACGAAAAACACGAATGGCAATTTCACCACGGTTGGCAACGAGCAGTTTTTTCATACAATCCCCTATCTTTATTCCCTAAATATGTTGTGTAATATGGTTGACGATACCTTATAATTCAATTCCCTTCTTACTTTAGCAATATAGAGGCATGAGTATTACGACCTGACGCAGTAAAAACATTTTTTACGGAGAAAGTAGTGAGACTCTAGCAACTCTTCATAAGAGTTTGCGTTTGGCTCTCCTTGCTTTAGCAAGATAGAGGCATTGAGTATTACGACCTGACACAGTAAAAACATTTTTTGCGAAGGAAGTAGTAAGACTCTAGCAACTCTTCATAAGAGTTTGCGTTTGGCTCTCCTTGCTTTAGCAGGATAGAGACATTGAGTATTAGAAAGCATCAGCAACCAAATTATGAATTTTCACAACATACAAACTTTATAAAAAAAGCTAATTTGATTAGCTTTTTCTTAACTTTAGCATTTAATATTAAACATTTCTAGCATATGTACTTGAAAGCTCTCTGACTTCTCTACGTTTTTCATCTGCCGAAATATTGAGTACGAAAGCAATCCCCAAAGACAACACAAGGAATGATGATCCTCCTTGCGATAGGAATGGGAATGTTACCCCTGTTTCCGGAATAATCCCAAAGGCTCCCCCAATATTGATAAATACTGAAATCAAAAGGGTAGAACCAATACCGATACAGATCATCGAATTAAACGCACTTTTTGCACGGATACCGACCATTAAGATACGAACAATCATAAAGAACAATACGCCGAGAACAAGAATCCCTCCGATTAGACCCAGCTCCTCAATGACAATCGAGAAGATAAAGTCCGTGTGCGCTTCAGGTAGAAAACCGTTTTTCTCAATAGAGTTTCCGAGTCCACGACCAAACCATCCGCCATTACTTACGGCGTAATAGGAGTTGGCCATTTGGTGACCATATGTTGACAAGCCTCCGAAAGGATTAACCATTGCCTTAAAACGTGCATTGACATAGTGTCCCGGGATAACATCGCCACCTACGGCATAAAGGTAGGCAATAAAGGCAACCATAGCTCCCAAAATTATCTTGCCATAGCCACTAAACCAACGCCAAGAGATTCCACTCGAAGCAATCATTACTCCTGTAATCATCGCCATAATAGAAGCATTACCCAAGTCTGGCATGATAACCAAAATCCCTAACATTACGAGAATCGCAGAGCGCCATCCACCAAATAGTTTTTGCCAAATGGTTTTCCCTTTGAAAATTGCTGCGATATCTTTTTCATATATTTCATCCTGCTTTTCGGAAAAGACAGAAGCCAGATACCACACAACGAAAAATTTTGCATATTCAGCAGGTTGAATCGTTCCCACACCTGGGATGGGAATCCAGCCATGAGCGCCATTTGCGGAAGTATTTGGCCCGACACGCGAATAAATCATGGCTGAGATCAAAAGAAATAAAACCCAGCCAATCATTTTTTTACTTTTAAGAGCCCGGAGTTTCATCCGGTAAATCACTGCAATAGCAACAAAACTCAGCAACATGAACGCGCCTTGGTTGATTGCCATTTTATAAGGTGAAAGTCCCTTCGCCAGCTGATATGGGACTGTTGCTGAAAAAACCATCACGATACCTACAGCTGACATTATCAGGTAGGGAATCAAAATAGAATAGTTCAGGAAGTTTGCTTTCTTCAATCCATCATTCATTTTATGTTATCATTTCATTTCTATTATTTTTTAACATTTTTTATTATACCATTTTTTCAGTTTCATTTTTACAGATGTGCAATTATTTTAAAAATAAATGGTTTTTCTAGAATGAAAAATACTTCATAGCACTTAAACTTCTCGGTGTAATGTAACCATGCGCTCTTTTGGACAAAACTTCATCGTTTCGACTTTATCAGGGTTGCTGCTTTTATTCTTACTGCTAATATAATTTTTACTCTTACAACTTGTGCAAGCTAAAGTTATTTTCACTCTCATTCTACGATGCTCCGTTTTCTTAAATATTTCCGGAAATTAGCCAAGGACCAAAAGAAATTAACAACTACGAAAAGACTTGTCACAATAAACGCCATCCGATAGGAAACCCAACCTGCAATTGCTGAGCCAACGATCGGACCTACAACAACACCAAAGTTAGAAAACATTTGGTTATAGGCGAAGATCCGTGACACACCTTCCTTAGGGGTGATTTTAGCCAAAAGGGAATTGACGGAAGGCATCAGAGCACCCGTGCCGAACCCCAGCATAAATCTTAAGATTCCTAATTGAAGAGGGGTTTCTACAAAAGCCATCGGTAAATACATAGCGAAACTAAAAGCTAAACCGATTAAAATCAGCCGATGTGCGCCATATTTGTCTCCTAATTTACCCAATGTACTAGAAGACATCATTGCAGATAAGCCAACTGCAGATACAATAAGACCTGAGATAAACATTAAGTTATTTGTATTTGTAGTCAATGTTTTGATGTAAAGGGTCACAAATGGCTCTATTGATTGTGTGGTGACTTGGATAATGAAGCTGGTAATAAGTAAGCCAAAAAGGATATGCTTGTTACTTACACGATTGATAATTTCCTTTGTAGATAACATATTATCTTTCGTTACAGGTTCAAAGTTTTCATGGACAAAAAAGACAGTTAGAATTGTTGCAAGAGCTAGCAGACTCCCAACGATAAGGAAGACATTCGCCATCCCAAACCATTGTGCCAATAAACCACCGATAGAAGGGCCAATCAAAGTTCCCGTAATCATTGCAGTGGATAAGACACCCAGGGCATAACCTGAACGTTCTTTCGGTGCTTGAGAAGCGATCATTGCTGTCGAGTTGGGAATAAATCCTGAAAAGAAGCCCATAAGACTGCGCATGAGCAGTAGCCACCAATAGCCACCCATATGATGAGAAAAAGCAATCGCAGACATGGTAAAGGTCATGGCAAAAGAAGCTCTGACCATCATGGGTTTCCGGCCGTATTTGTCCGCTAATTTTCCCCACATAGGAGCAACTAAGCCTGAGACCAAAGCTGTCGAAGCAAAAGCAATACCAGAAAACAGCTCTACATTAGAACCTGTCACTCCTAGGCTTTGAATATAAAGGGGCAAAAATGGCATCACCAGTGAAAAAGATGAGCCCACAATAAAACAGCCAATCCATGTGATCCACAAATTTTGTTTCCAATTAACTTTTCTGTTTTTTGTTGATTTACTCGTTTTAATCCCTCTTTTCTACTGCTTTTAACAGTTCTGTGATTTTTTCATAAGTTTCAGGAATTGTTCCTGAACTGTCAATAATACGTGTGGCATACTTCTTCTTTTCTGACAAAGGCATTTGAGCTTTGATACGCGCTTCTGCCTCTTCTTTTGTCATATTATCCCGACTCATGATACGCTCAATTTGGATGCTTTCTGGAACAGCGACTAACCATATTTCATCAAAACCATCATAAGCCTGTTCGATGAGTAAGGGAATATCCATAATTATGGCCTTTTGAACCTTATCATCCTTCAAAAGTGCTTCACGTCTCTTATAGAGTTCTTGGCGAATAATATGATTTTGGAGCAATGCTAGTTTTTCTCGCGCTTCATCATTTGAGAAAATTAAGTCGCCCAACTTTCGCCGAACCAAAAGTCCTTTCTCATCAAAGTAGGCAGGGCCAAATTCTTGTAGAATCGCCTGATATAAGGAGCCACCTGGGGCTTGTAATTCACGAACCACTTGATCCGCATCAATGATCGGATAGCCCTGAGAACGCAAAAAATCAACCGCCGTTGATTTCCCAGAAGCTATTCCACCTGTCAAACCGATTACTTTCTTCATAGCTTTATTATAGCACAACTCATGATACGATATTCAGTAATTACGCCCCCATGAAGCAAAAACGATATTTTTCCAGTCCAGAAAGGGCTTCGGACTGTTGTAATTGTCCATTCACTACCTCTTCCACTGCAGAAAGTAAGTATTATCGTTAAAAAAAAAACAGAATTTGCTTAATTTATATAAATAAGCAAAAAACAACCTTCCCAAAGGAGAGATTGTTTCTACATTTCAATAGATATTAAATGTTTGATGTGTGCATTACTTCATCATCATCTTGTGAAAGAACTTCGTGGAACACACGTTCAGTCAATTCTTGTTTTTGTTCTGGTGTGAGGTATTTAGTGTTTACACAGTAACCAGAGATACGTACGATAACGTCTTCGCCAGCCATAATTTTGCTGTAAACATCTTTAAGGTCCATAACGTTAAGGTTAACGTGTTGTCCACCTTGTCCGAAGTAACCGTCAAGGATTTGAACCAAGTTATCTACTTGTTCGTCACGTGTTTTACCAAGTGCACGTGGAGAAACTTGAGTTGTCAATGAGATACCGTCATTTGCATGAGCAAATTCAAGTTTCGCCAAAGAGTTCAAGTTTTGGAGCCATCCACCGCGCGCTTTGTTTGATGGGTTAGCACCTGGTGAGAAGAATTCTACTTTAGATTTGTTCACTGAACCATCTTCATTGAGGAATACACCTTTATGAACTGGTGAGTTACCTGTTTGTTTAGAGTAAGCCACGTTTGAAGTGATTGTCAAGAGTGAAACTGTAGCTTCAGCATTTTTGTAAAGTTTGTGTGAAGCTAGTTTTTCGTAGTACATCTTCATCAAAAGTTTAGCGATATCGTCTACACGGTCATCATCTTCACCGTAACGTGGGAAGTCGCCTTCAACTTCGTAGTCATAGATGTAGCCGTTTTCATCACGAATAGTTTTAACTTTCGCATATTTGATTGCTGAAAGTGAGTCAACTGTATTGGCGAAACCACAGATACCGAAGCCCATGTTCGCACGAACACGTGTTGGCAAGAAGGCCATTTGTACAGCTTCATAGTTGTATTTATCAGTCATATAGTGGATGATGTTCATTGCATCCACATAAGTATCAGTCAACCAAGTCAATGATTTGTCAAAGTTTTCCATAACTGTATCATAGTCAAGAATTTCGTCAGTTACAGGTTCGATGTCGAACACTTTGTAGTCTTTATGAACATCGTCATATCCACCGTTCAAACCAGTAAGCATAGCTTTCAGAACGTTAACACGCGCTCCGAAGTATTGGAGGTTGTGACGTTCGTTTTCATTTTCTGGGTCAAGTGGTGATACACAACATGAGATACAAGACATTTCGCCGTAGCCTTCTTTAGCCATTGTTTCTACACCTTCATATTGAATAGAAGAGTGTTTATGCGACATTGACATTGCATAACGTTTGAAGGCATGCGGTAATTTATCAGACCAAAGTACTGTCAAGTTTGGTTCTGGAGCGTTACCGATTGTATCCAATGTGTTAAGGAAACGGTAGTCCATTTTTGTAACACGGTGACGACCGTCATTACCCATACCTGCCATTGATGTTGTGATGAATGTTGGGTCACCAGAGTAAAGTTCATCATAAGCAGCAGCACGCGCGAATTTCATTGTACGAAGTTTCAATACGAAATCATCAACGAATTCTTGAATTTCTTGTTCAGTGAAAGTACCACGTTCAAGGTCACGTTCAGCAAAGATATCAAGAACGATTGGCACACGTCCAAGTGATGTAGCCGCACCATTGATAACACGACATACAGCCATGTAAGCAATGTTGATCCATTGGATAGCTTCTTTAGTGTTCAGGGCTGGGCGACGAACGTCAAGTCCATAAAGATCACCAAATTTAGCAACTTGATCAAGTGCTTGGTATTGCATGTTGATTTCTTCTTTAAGACGGATAGTTTCTTCTGTAATTTCAGTGATTGCATCCCATTCGCGTGCTTTTTCTTTCATCAAGTAGTCTGCACCGTAAAGTGCAAGACGTGCGTAAACACCGATGATACGTCCACGTGAATAAGCATCTGGCAAACCAGTTACTGTGTGTGCGTGACGTGCTTTACGGATAGCTGATGTATAGGCACGGAAGATACCATCATTTACAGAAGTCATTGTTGTATCCAACACTTCGTGCAATTCAGGATCAACGCTGAGTCCGTGTTCTGTCAAGATTTTTTCTGCTACACGAAGACCACCTTTTGGCATGAAGTTCAAACGGAAAAGTTCGCTGTTTTGCATACCGTAGATTAATTCGAGATCTTTGTTTTCAGGATCGATGTAGCCAGCAGGAATTTTGTGAATAGAAGTCACACGATCAGTATCGAATGGGAATCCTACTTCTTCATAGTGCGCTTTTGTTGTTTCGATAATATCTTTTACTTTAAGCGTACGTTCTGTTGGCCCTTCGAGGAAACTTTCGTCTCCATCATAAGGTTTGTAGTTGGCTTGAACAAAGCGTGTAACGCTTGCTTTATCTTGCCAGTCTGATCCTTTGAAACCTTCCCAGGCTTGCTCAAAGATTTCTTTAGTTTCTGTTTTCATGTAGAAAATCTCCTTTGGTCTTTCTGTTTCAGATTACGCTTTTATTATATCATACAGTTTACTAATTTCAAGGGATATCTGGGAATGTTTGCACTTTCTTTACTAGTACAGTTTGATTTTTAAGTTAAACTGTTATATTTTTAGTAAACGATTACAGAAATGAAATGTCACAGAAGTACAGAGATAACAAAAAAAGCCAAGCTTTTTTGCTTGACTTTTTTCTTGATACAGTTTCTGTACTTAAATCTTATTTGGTTTCGATTAAACCAATGTTGCCATCTTCACGACGGTAAACGACATTAGTACTGTCTGTATCTGCATCTGTAAAGATATAGAAATCATGTCCTAACATGTCCATTTGAAGGACTGCTTCTTCAGCATCCATTGGTTTCAAGGAAACATGTTTTGTACGAACAATCTTTACTTGATCTTCATTTACTTCTTCAGCTTCATCAAGTGGTGCAAACTCGTCTCCGAAAGCTTGTCCAGTAGGAACATTAATCTTAGATTTACGGTTTACACGTGTTTTATACTTGCGAATTTGACGTTCTAGTTTTTCTTCAACAAAGTCAATAGCTGCATACATGTCAGCTGCTGTATCTTCTGCACGCAAAGTTACATTTTTAGCAGGAACGGTAACTTCTGCTTTGTAACGTTTGTCGGAGTAAACTTTAAGATTTACATAGGCTGTTACTTCATGACCATCGTTAAAGTATTTTTCAAGTTTTCCAACCTTATCTTCAACATATGAGCGGATTGAATCTGTTAACTCAAAATTTTCACCACGGATATTATATTTGATCATAGAGTCTACCTTAACGGCTCTTGTATTGAACCTTCACTGTTTTGCAGGCGCTGGACAGTCAAGTTTTAAGAACCGTCCTTTCTTTATTTCTAATTTAATTATAATATATAATCGCTTACAAGTCAATCAATAACACTTATTCTAATCTTTTTATTAGAAGAACCAATCGAAATCGTATCCCCTGGATGAATTTCGCCGGCAAGCAATTGTTCACTGAGCGTGTCTTCAACCTCACGTTGCAGAGCTTTACGCAATGGGCGGGCACCGTATTCAGGATCAAATCCTTTATCAGCAATAACTTTCAAAGCAGCAGGTGTAAATTTTACTTTGATATTTTGATCTTTCAAACGCGATACAAGAGATTTACTCATGATTTTCACGACTTGTTCAATCTCTTTTTCTGTCAGTGAATGGAAAACGATAGTTTCATCGATACGATTGAGAAATTCTGGACGGTACTGTTTCTTCAGCTCTTCCATGATTCTTGCTTTCATAGCTGGATAATCCGTTGAAATTGATTTAGCCCCAAAACCAACCGTTTTATCATCACGAATAGCCGTTGCACCCAAGTTAGATGTCATAATGATGATCGTATTTCTGAAATCAACTTTACGTCCTTTGGTATCTGTAACGAAACCATCATCCAAAATTTGTAACATGATATTGAAAATATCAGGGTGGGCCTTTTCGACTTCATCAAGGAGAATAACAGAATAAGGCTTATTACGGACTTGCTCTGTCAATTGCCCACCTTCATCGTAACCTACATATCCAGGAGGTGCTCCGATAAGACGCGATGTCGAGAATTTTTCCATAAATTCACTCATGTCTACACGAATCATATTTTCTTCACTGCCAAAAACACTTTCCGCTAAAGCCTTAGCAAGCTCTGTCTTCCCAACTCCTGTCGGACCAAGGAACATAAATGAGCCCAAAGGACGTCTCGTATCGGCAATCCCTGAACGTGCACGTCTAATGGCACGAGAAACAGCAGAAATCGCTTCTTCCTGTCCAACCACACGTTTATGTAACTCTTTTTCTAAGTTAATCAGACGTTCACTTTCTGTCTTCGTCATCTGTTGGAGTGGGATTCCTGTAAGGTTAGAAACGACAGCATAAACATCGCTTTCCTCCACCAAAGGATTATCATTTTCCGATACTGTAAAATTATCAATCTTGTGCGTTAATTTTTCAATATCTTTTTCAATCCCTTGCGCTTCAACAATATCAAGAGCAACAACTGCTTTTTGTAATCTCAGTTCTTCCGCTTTTAATTCTGCTTTTAACTCGTCTAACTTGGTATAATTTGTTTTACTCGTGATTTTAACTTTGGCTGCTGCTTCATCAAGAAGATCAATAGCTTTGTCTGGGAGACGACGACTAGGCATATAGCGATTACTCAAGCTGACAGCACGCTCCAAAGCCCCTTCTTCAAATTTGACTGTATGGTAAGCCTCAAATTTTTCTTTCAAGCCTTGTAAAATCGCAACCGTTTCCTCTTCTGAGGGTTCTTCGACATTGACACGGGCAAAACGGCGTTCTAGGGCTTCATCTTTTTCAATATATTTTTGATATTCTTGATAAGTGGTAGCACCAATGAGTTGGAACTCGCCCCGTGCTAATGCTGGTTTTAAAATGTTTGAGGCATCGTTGACCGAGTCCATGCCGCCACCAGCACCAATAATGGTATGGAGTTCATCGATAAAGACGATAACATCTTTATCATGTGTCACTTCATCAACAATAGCCGTCAAACGATCTTCAAATTCACCACGGAATTTTGTCCCCGCTACGACCATCGCCATATTTAAAGCCATAATGCGGCTGCCGCGTAAACCTACAGGAACATTTCCTGCAGCCACACGTGTCGCAAAACCTTCAATAATCGCTGACTTACCAACACCTGGCTCACCAACAAGAACGGGATTATTTTTTGTTCGACGGCTCAAAATGTGGATAAGACGTTCAACTTCACGCTCTCTTCCAATCATGGGATCAAGCTTGCCTTCACGGGCTGCTTTTGTCAAATCTGTTGATACCGTGTCTAAAGTAGGCGTTGTCGTTGTTTCGGACACTTTCCCCGACAGGTTTCTTTTCGAAGCTGGTGTCACCGCTTTACGGCGCTCTGGTACACGTAGATATGCTTTTTGCTCTAGCTTTTTGCGGAGGTTAACGATATTGATGTCTTGCTCACGTAAAAGTTGTCCTGCAAAGCTGGCTTCATTTGCCAACAGCATATATAAGAGATGCTCGGTCCCGATGCGGTTTTTATCATTATTTTGAGCCAGTGCTCGTGCTTGCTCAATAATCGTTTCCACTCTTGGACTAAGCTTTATTTCTGATTTTTTTGTCTTCACTTGACTTGAAAAATCTTCGATGTCGATTAACATTTCTTCCAAATCAATCTTTTCTGAATTAAGTAGCGTAAATGCCAATGAAGCCGGGACCTCAGCCAAGGCAGCCAATAAGTGCGAGCTTTCAACCCAAGCGTAGTTAAACTTGTGCGCATAGTCGACAGACTTCTCAAGCACTTTTATGACTTGTGGTGTAAAGTCCTTTTCATTAAATTTCATCATCACGATCCAATCTCTGTAGTATTTTTATCATCATTTGTGCTCGACAACTGTTAGAAATATCACTATCAGCTAAAAGCAAAAGGAGAAGATTTCCTTCTCGTTCAGTCAAAATGTTTTCATCAAATAAAAGTTGCAAGACATCTTGTGCCATACTTTCGGTCAAGTTGGCAGGCAACTTCTGTGCTAAATCAAGCAAGAATTCATGCTTTGCCGAATAATGGTATTTGAATATTTTAATATAGCCGCCACCACCACGCTTTGACTCAACATCAAAGCCTTTAGATGGGGTGAAACGGGTTTTAATCACATAGTTAATTTGCGAAGGAACCACGTCAAATTGACTGGCTAAATCTGCACGTTTAATCTCAATCTCACGTGCCTCTTCTAGCAGTTTTCGCAAATAAGCTTCGATAATATCTGAAGTATTTTGGGCAGACATAGAACCTCCAATCTTTGACCTTTATTGACTATTATATCGAAAATTTTAATTTTTTACCAAAAATAGTGGCTGAAACGTCTCTAAAATAAAAAAATCCGCTAAAAGCAGATTTTTTTATTTTATTTTACATCAACAATCTTAACTTCGATTTCACCCATAGGCAACGGAATTTTCACAACATCGCCAACTTTACGGCCAATCAAGGCTTGAGCGATTGGAGATTCATTTGAAATTTTGCCTGAAAATGGATCAGCTTCAGCAGTACCGACGATTTCGTACTCTTCTTCTTCGTCATCTCCAACTTCTTGGAAAACAACTGATTTACCAAGAGCAACTTCATTTTTGTCAATATTAGCATTGTCTACGATTTCAGCATAACGAATCATTGTTTCCACAGTTGAGATACGACCTTCAATAAAGGCTTGTTCATCTTTTGCTGCTTCGTATTCTGAGTTTTCTGAAAGGTCACCGTAGCTACGTGCAATTTTGATGCGTTCAATAACTTCAGGGCGTTTAACCAATTTAAGGTTATCTAATTCTTGTTCTAATTTTTCCAGACCTTCTTTGGTCATGGGGAAAGTTTTTTCTACCATTTTTTATCCTTTTTAAATTTCTAATTAATTACCCGACGCAATCGCATCATTGACATACTTTTGAACATTGATGTTTTGTTCTTCAAGTGTTTGCGCAAAGTAAATCTTACCTTCAACGTCTGCTACGAAATAAAGATAATCATTCGCAGTCGGGTTAAGCACTGCTTTGATTGACGACAAGCTTGGACTCACGATTGGTCCAGGACCAAAACCTGGGTACAAATAAGTATTGAAAGGTGAGTCTAATTGTGTATTAATTGCAGCTTGCTGATCAAGCGACGTATCCTTACCTAGCTTACCTTCAGCATAAAAGATTCCTGTATTAGAATCCATCGTCATCCCTAAATCTTTACGGTTAAAGAAGACCTGTGCAACGTTACGGCGATCATCATCGCTATTCGCTTCTTTTTCGACAATGGCAGCCAAACTCAAGGTTTCATTGACCGTAAGTCCGTTCGCTTGTATTTGTTCATACAAAGGTTCCAGCTGTGTATTAGTTGTTGAAAGCATGGTCTCAATTAAGCTTTCAACAGTTGTCTTTTTCGTATACTCATAAGTTGCTGGGAAGAGGTAACCTTCAAGTTGATACTTCACACCACTGTCTTTACTTGGTAAGCTTGCAAGAAGTTTTGGAAACTTCTCTTTCATTTTTTCGATGAACGCTTGATCCTGTACAGTCTTCATAAACTCATCTTTAGTAAAAGGTGTTTTTTCATCTTTATCCGCAGAATTCACTGTAACAGCTTGAGCAATTTGTTCCAATGTATAACCTTCAGGAATCAAAATTTTGCCCAGAGTTGGTTCCACAGGATGTTCGGTTCCTCCTTGCTCCAAAAGACTTGCAATATCCGACAAGTTCATGCTAGGCGCCAAGTTGTAGTAGCCGCTCTTAAAGCCACTGAAATTTTTAAATTTAGTATAGTATTGGAAAACCATACCATTTTTGATAATACCTTCTCGTTGTAAGATATCTCCGATTTGTTTACTGCTTGCTCCCGCTGGAATGTTAATGGCGCGTTTGGTTGTATTTGCAGTATTGAGCGGTTGTACACCTTCTTTGATGAAATTATAACCGTAAAAACCAGTCCCTGCCGCAGCCAGAATTAAAACAGCTACGATAACAGCAATAATCTTTCCAGAAGAAACTTTCTTCTTCGATTTTTTCGCTTTCGACTTGGGCTGCATTTCTTCAGCTTCCGCATCCGATTTTACTGCTGCACGACGACTTCTTTGTCTGTGAGTCGTCTCTTCGCCAAGAGGCTCTGCAGCATCACTTGCTTGTGCTTCAGGTTGCTCATATTCATCAACAACTTCTTTATCAGACTCTTTTGTCTTGCGTCTAAGTCGTGAATAACTTTGTCCTTGGCTCGCTTGGAGCATTTGCTCGCGAACACTTGCAAAGTCTGGACGTTCTTCATGTGCTGATGCTTCTGTTTTCACTTGATCAGAAACAGCTTTTTCAGGAAATTCTACATCTTCGGAAATTTTAGCTTGTCCCTCTACTTCTGGATTTTCCAGTTCTTCTGTCAACTTAAATGGAGTTGGACGTTGAATATCCGAAAAATCAGCACGTTCTCGCCGAGTATGTCTACTCGGGGTTGAAGAAAGTTCTTTGTTGGATTCACGGGCATAGTTTTCAAAAGTCCCATCCGTGTTGGCTCGATTTCCTTCTTCAAGTTCACGCAAGATTTTATCTTTGAAACTTTCTCTCGAAAACTTCTCCGTATCTTTTTCTACCAAGGTTAATCCTCCTTATCACGCCACCCTCTTTTTTTAAACAGTGAAGCGTAAGTTTGTTGGGTAATATTCACAAAAGCGAGGTCAGGGACCTCACTCTTTTAGATTTTAATTCTCTTCTGAGTCGCTGTCGTCATCATCGTCGTCCTCTTCATCGAGTTCAACGTCTTCATCCACGTTATCCAGTTCAACTTCAGCAAGTTCAGCATCATAAGCTTGAACCTCATCTTTTTCATCATCTGGATTCTCATCATCATAAGTCATGTCATCTGCATCGTTTCCTTTGTCGATGTGTTCATCTTCAGGATCCACTTCATCTTCGATACCGAATGCATTAACTTTTGTACGTTTTTTAGTTGTTTTTTCTTCTTCGTCGTCAATTTCATCAAGAGCAATTACTTCCTCATCGATTTCGTCGATCGCGTACCATGAGCGCAGTGCCCAAATGTTATTTCCTAATGGAATAAAGCTTCCATCTGTATTCATTTCTGTGTAAAAACGTGCAATTGTGGCTTTGATTTCATTGTCCGACTTTTTCAAGTAGTCTTGAACGGCGTTCAAGATTTCTGCAAAAGCCATTTCCTTACCATTTTGTTCCAAAATTGCATGAGCAACTTCAATCATTGAAAGTTCTTCGATATTTTGTCCTTCTAATGCTTCAATTTTCAAACTTTTTTGCTCTCTTTCAGATTTTCTTTTTCTATATTATATTAAATTCGCTTCATTGTCAATATGTAAACGGATTTAAACTGTTTCATTATATGTCGTTTTCCGTCTTGCTTGGTAGGATGAAATTAATAATGCATCAATACCTTATAATCATAGTTACCGAGTTTTTCACGCCCTTTAAGGTCATCAAGTTCAATAAAGAAGGCACACCCAACAACGATACCACCCAAACGCTCAATCATCTCAATAGTAGCTTTTACTGTTCCACCTGTTGCCAAGAGATCATCTACAATCAGAACACGTTGTCCTGGCTTAATAGAGTCAGCATGCATTGTCAATGTATCTGTACCATACTCTTTTTCATAGTCTGCTGAAATAACTTCACGTGGTAATTTTCCTGGTTTACGCACAGGAGCAAAACCAACACCAAGTGCAAAAGCAACAGGACATCCAACGATGAATCCACGCGCTTCTGGGCCAACAATTACATCAATTTCTTTATCGCGTGCATATTGCACAATTTCAGTAACTGCATAGTTGTAGGCATTTCCATCAGCCATAAGTGGTGAGATATCGCGGAAAACGATACCTTCTGTTGGGTAATTTTCAATCGTTGCAATGTAATCTTTAAGTTGCATGTGCATCTTCCTCTTTTAATTTTTTATAAATTTCTTTGACAGGGGATAAGGCGAAAAGTTCTTGAAAAGCAACAATTTCTTGAAGCTCTCGGTAAATATTACTTTCAGAAATATCACGCTTTTCGGCGGCTTTATTCACACTCATCATGCCATTGTCAATAGTGACAAAATTCAGTTCTTCAAATATTTGAATCATCTTTATCAGTAAAATATCGGGTATCTTCAAATAATTTGCTAAGTCTTTCAATTTAAAACGTATATCAAACTCAGGATACTGATAAATTGCTTTATAGAAGCGCGCAAACTGCTCACGCGTCCCCGCTCCCGTCAAATAATAATTTTTCTTGATTGTATTTTTGAAATAAATCAATTCAAATTCCTGCTCATGTATTAATTCCGCCAAAGCAGATAAGGCTTCCTTATCAGTTGGGGCTTCCTCAATAATAAGCACTTCTTCTATTGTACCATTTTTCACTTCATTATGGACAAAACGTATTGTATTTTTAGGCAATTCAACTTGTCGACTTCGAATATCCAGAAGCTCAACACCATTTACTCTAGCATCAGCCACCATAAGCTGAACAGTTGTTGTACCATTCCAAGTATTGCTAGATAAGGTACCGACAAGTTCTGTATCACTTTGTTCAAATTCTAGGCTTTCAGCTCCATGCCCAAAGTAAACCGCATCTAAAGCTTGTCCATTTTGTACTAATTTAAGTTTGAGATGACTGTTGTCTTTTCCCATACTACGTGCTTGCTCAACCTGATAATCCGTAAGGAGAAAATGAGGCTTCGGATTGTCCATACCATAAGGAGATAACTTTTCTAAACTTCTAATCGTCTCTAAGCTAATCTCGTCAAACTGCAAACTGCCCTGAACTTCTAGTGAACTTTTTCCTGACATATCGATATCGTTTTCTTGAATAAAGTCGAGCATCACTTGCTTGATTACTTCCACATTCTCCAAGGCAAAAGTCATCCCAGCAGCCTGTTTGTGGCCACCAAAAGCCATAAAAAGTTCACGGTGTTCGTTGAGTGCTTCAAATATATTAAAGTTTTCAATCGAACGTGCTGATCCTCGAAGAACCCCCTCTTCTTCTGCCAACATAATAATAGGTTTGTGAAATTGCTCAAGTAAACGTCCGGCAACGATACCTAAAACACCTTTATGCCAATCCTTATGATACAGAATTTGTACGGGCTCGTCCGTTATCATTGTGAGGGCTTGATTGAAGATATTTTCTACGATTACTTTACGCTCGCTATTTTTTTCATCAATCATCTGCGCAATTTCGGCAGCCACTTCTTCATCCCAGCCTGTTAATAGTTCAATCGCTGGGTTTGGATCATCTAAGCGCCCCAGAGCATTCAAACGAGGGGCAATTTGAAAACCAACCGTTTCCTCATTCACCTTTTCAAAATCAGTTCCTGAGAGACGCATGAGTTCCATCAAGCCTGCACGCTCAGTATTCGCTAATACTTTTAGTCCATGACTCACCAAGATACGATTTTCATCAGTAAGACTAACCATATCCGCAATTGTTCCGATTGCCACCAAATCAAGCATATCTGAAGGAATATAGTCTAAAAGAGCTGTTGCGACTTTAAAAGCTACTCCTACTCCAGCCAAATACCTAAAAGGATAGTTTGATTCTGGGTGTTCAGGATGTACAATTGCAAAAGCTTCTGGCAGTACTTCTGGCATGCTGTGATGGTCAGTTACAATAACATCAACATTTTGACTTTGTGCATAGGCGATGGCTTCATGGCCAGCCACACCATTATCCACAGTAATAATCAAATCAATGTCTTCATTTTGAATGAAATATTTATAGACATCAAGATTTGGCCCGTAACCATCAGTAAAGCGGTTAGGAAGATAGACCTGAACTTCCGCTCCTAATTCATCTAAAGCTGATTTCATTACGGAACTTGCCGTCATACCATCCGCATCATAATCACCGTATATTAAGATATTTTGCCCATTTTCAATTGCAGTCAAAATTCTTTGAACGGCTTTTTCCATATCGTGCAACAAAAACGGATCATGTAATTGCTGAAGGTCAGGATTCAAGTAAGCTTGAATCTCCTCTTCTGCCCTTATGCCGCGTTGCCACAAAATTTGCGCTACCAGTGTATCTAATTTATATTTTTTACTTAACTTAAGAAACTCATCCGGTAAGTCTGACTCAGTTAACTTCCATATATATTTTGATTTAATCAAGTTTCCTCCACTTCGACTGCTTATTTGAAGATTTATTTATAATTAAAAAACCTATTTCCTATATTATCTACAAGACTTGGGAAAAGTGCACGAACTTTCGCAACGAAAGCCAGCTGGACAGGTAAGTTCAATTCTCTTTTATTTTTCCCTAAAACCTGCTCAATCTTATCCGCAACATATTCTGCACTGACCGCATTTTCGCCCACTTTTTCCAAATAGTCCATATTGTCTTTGTGAAATTTTGTGCGGACCGGCCCTGTGTTGACTGTTGTCACGATAAGATCGGGTTTTTCTAAACGTAAAGCATCAGAAAAAGCGAGAACAGCGGCTTTGGAAGCTGCATATACTGTCGATTTCGCTGTAGGTAACTTCCCTGCTATGGATGCAATATTAATTACTTGCAACTGTGGTTGCAAATCACGCGTCCGTTTAATCAGATCTAACGTATTCACCTTGAACATTTCATCAATTTGCTCATCCGATAAGTTACTTAACTCTGTAAACTCTCCAAAACCTGCATTATTAATGAGGATATCTACTTTTTCAGGCATGTCTGGCTGAGGAAGCGAGCGACTGATCAAGATAAGGTTATGATCCTCTAAACGCTGAACAAGTGCTTGTGCTATATCACCGCTAGCGCCTGTAATTACAATATTCTTTTTACTCAACTTTTTCTTCATAAAAATCTTTCGCCACATACGAATTAGGATGAACATCTCGTGCTTCTTGCGCAAGCTGAGCTACAAGTGGGCCAACATAGCGTGCACTAATATGCGTGAGCACCAAACGTTTTGCACCTGCTTCCTGAGCAACATCTGCTGCTTGTTTTGAGGTCGAATGTCCGTGTCGGCGGGCCATTTTTGCTTCTTTTGCTTCATAAGTTGCTTCATGAACTAAAAGATCTGCCCCAACCGCTAAACGAACAGCGCTTGGTGTACGTCGGGTATCTCCAAGAATGGTGACCACTTTCCCCTGCTTATCTGCGCCAATATAGTCCTCTGGATGAAAAACTTTCCCATCATGCTCTACTGTTTCACCATTCTTTATTTTGCCAAAGAGGGGACCGAAAGGTAGACCTGATGCTTTCAAAGCCGCTGCATCTAGTTCTCCAGGACGATCTTTTTCGACTACACGGTAGCCGAGACAAAAAATTGTATGATCTAAGGTATCAGCATATACTTCAAAGGTTTGATCTTCAAATATCTTACCAGGCGTTTCAATTTCATGAAAGTGAATCTTGTATCCAAGACGCGAACCCGACATGCGCAGAGCCGTCATCACAAAGTCTTTCAGACCTTTTGGTCCATATAATTCCAAGTCCGTATGTTCCTCATCTTTACTTGAACCTTGGAAAGAACGACTAGATAGAAAACCCGGTAGACCAAAAATATGATCGCCATGCAAATGTGTAATAAAAATCTTGGTGATTTTTCTTGGTTTAATTGATGTTTCTAAAATTTGATGTTGGGTCGCTTCGCCACAATCGAATAGCCATATTTCGTTACGTTCATCGAGTAACTTCAAAGCGATAGCCTGTGTTTTTCGCGTTCGTGATGGCTGGCCCGCGCCCGTCCCTAAAAATTGAATATCCATATCTTCCTCAATATTCTAATTATGTTCTTTCCTATCCATTATTGGAATCAAATAAAAAACATTTTCTACTTTGATGCTTGTCTCTCATCGTTTCCACCTGTTCATTAAGTCAGAAAAGAGAATATCAAAATGTAAAAAACATTGTGCTTCTCACAATGTCTTACAGCGCTCAAAATAAAAAATTTATCCGTCTGGAGGGAATCGAACCCCCATCGCAAGAACCGGAATCTTGCGTGATATCCATTACACTACAGACGGCACTGATAACTCTATCATTTTACAGGAAAATAAAGGAAATTTCAAGTTTCTTTATTTCAAAAAATCTTCAAGGAAATCTTCGATGCTTTCATAGGTTTTATCTGCGATTTCCTTATTGTCATGTCCTATATAAGCAGTGGCTAAACCAAGTTTTTGTGCTGGAAGAATGTCATGTTCAAGGAGATCTCCAACCATAAGTGTTGCTTCACGATCAAAGCCTTCCTTATCTAAAATATTATAAAAAGCTGCTTGATCAGGTTTGATTAAGCCAGTTTCGGCCGAAATATAAACTGGAAACAGATTTTCAAAGCCAAAACGTTTAATCTTTTCTCTTTGCTCTCCACTCTCCCCATTGCTTAAAATAGCAATATTATAATTTTGGGAGAGCTCCTGCATTTTAGACAATAAATTCTGATCAACTTCTATCTCTTCAAGTAAAGCTGTCAAAAAAATGTCAAAGAACAGGCGCACAAAGTTTTCTTTATAGTGAATTGCGTAGTAATCCAAGACTTGGCGAACACGCTCTTCGCGCAGCTGCTCAATCGTCATTTTCCCTTCGTGAACTAAAGGCCAGAGTTGCTCATCCACTTCACGATACTTTGCCATAAAATCATCTATAGAAAATTCATCCTGAAAATCAATCAAGTCCAAAAAAACTTTTCGGTGTGCTGTTTCCCAATATTTTTTAAAAGGAAAGAGTGTATTGTCCCAGTCAAAAATAATATTTTTTATCTCTTTCATGTTTCTTAATCCCTTTCCTCTTTCTTTAAAAGTTTATCATTTTGCCTTCTGGATATCAAATGAATTAAGACGAGCCATCAGGAAGTTTTTCATAAGGCTATTTCTCTAAAAGCACCTGTTTTACACCTGCTTCAAAGCTTGTTACTTCAAACTCTGGAAAATGTTTTTTAAAATTGTCTGAATTAAATACATTGTCCTCTGCATAACGCGGAAGAAGCTCTTGCAATTCTTTCGCTTTTTGGCTGAAAAGGGCCGCCAATTTGAATTGCCACATCTTAATTATTGTGTATTGAAGTTTTTTTCCTGTGATTTCTTCTGAAAGTGTAATGATGTCTTGGTAAGTCAAGCTTGGTGCGCATGGCAAATGCCAAGTTTGACCATAAGCATCCGCATCATTCCCTATGAGAGCCATTGCACGGCTAGCATCGGGTGTCCAAATCAAGGTTCTCAAACGAGTAGCACTCAAGGGAATTTTTATTTTTCTATTCTCTTTAATTGCATTGAAGACCATTGTATTTGTTATACTCTGCGTCTGACCTGGGCCATAAAACTCCGGCGCGCGACAGATTACAGCTTCGAGCGAATGGTTCTCTATCTCCTCAATTACCATTTCTGCTAATCGGGCACGTACCGTGGATTTTCTTCCCCTCGGTTCAAATTTAGTGTCTTCATATTGTATTTCCGCATTTTTAGGGTACATATAGGTATTATCAAAGAAAACCAACTTACTTTGGTGCAGCTTACATGCGTCAATGACATTTTTCATCATCAGAGGAAATTGTTCTTCCCAAAGCTCAGAATCCATCGGTAAACCGGCTGTAAAATAAACAATCTCACTGCCAGCAATCGCTGCATGCGCTTCCTCAGCCTTCAGTAAGTCAGCCGAAAACAAGCTATCTGTTGGGTTTACTTTGCGAGGTTTTCTGCTCACAAGCCTGATGTCTTTTGTATATTTTTTAAAAAGTTCCTTGGCCAGCTCTTGACCAATCTGTCCATTACTTCCTAGTATTGTTTGCATTATGCAATCTCCTTTATAAGCATTTTAGCGACTGACCTTACAGAAAACGGATTTTGTCCCGTGATAAGTTGCCCATCTTGGAGAGCAAAATCTTTATAGAATCTTTTTTTACACCATGTTGCCCCACGGCTTTTGGCTACCTCTTCATTGAGAAAAGGAACGATTTTTTTCTTGCCTGCAAGAACTTCTTCAGCTGTTGTAAAACCCGTTATCTTTTTCCCTGAAATGATGTATTGACCTTCTTGGTTCTTAAGATTAAGTAAACCGGCGATACCATGACAAACGGAAGTGAGATAACCACCATGCGCATAAATAGCTTGGGCGATACCTTTTATTTCTGGATTATCTGGAAAATCCCACATCACACCGTGGCCACCTGTGAAATATATGGCACGATAGTCTTGCGAGATTACTTCCTCAGGTTTCAAAGTCTTTTTTAAAGCTCTTTCGACAAAGTCTTGCCGCTCATAAATGTTCCAAATGGCTTCATCCATATATTTCATACTCCGTGGGTCAAGTGGAACATAGCCACCATTTGGGCTAACAAAGTCATAAGCAATACCATGTTTTTGGAGTTCATCAACAAATTCTGCACTTTCGCCCAGCCAAAGCCCCGTCGCTTCATCGGTATTCTTATAACGCTTAATATTTGTTTCGACAATCAAAACTTTATTCATTTTTCTTGCTTTCCTTTCATTATCCTTGTTACTTCATCCAGAAAATGTTGTAATTTCATAATTTCTGATGTATCATGTTCAAGATAGTAAAAGTTTCTTGTTCCTTCTGAACGATAATTAACTATCTTTGCTTGTCTTAAGATTTTCAAATGATGTGAAATAGCGGGGCGCGATAAACCTGTAGCTTCGATTAAATCTCCAACTTGTATGCCTTTGCAATCACTCTTCTCCAGTAACTTAATAATAATTGCTTGTCTCTTTTCATCACCTAAGGCAATTAAAAAGTCGCTGACTTCACTTAGTTCATGTTTTAAATGTTCAAATTTCATTATTACTCCTTGTTAGTTTATATTTTTAAACCATTAAACCATTATCTAACCTTAATGTCAAAAAATTGGATTGACAACCTATTTGTTTTTTTTAAAAAGAAAATAAAAAAACTCACAGCACCAAAGGCTATGAGTTTTTATTTTTATATAAAACAATTATTTAACTTTAACTGAATCTGTGATTGCTTCAACAGCCTTCTTCATTGCGATATCGTGTTGGAGCATGTCAACTGGAAGAAGTTTTTCAACTTGTTCAACAGGCATGTTATATTGTGCAGCCAAGTCAGCAATCTCAGCTTTAACTTCTTCATCTGTAGTTTCGAAGTTTTCTGCTTTAGCAATTGCTTCAATAACAAGGTTTGTACGCACACGTTTACCAGCATCTTCTTGGTATTGTTCGTGCAATTGCTCTTCAGTAGTACCTGTGATTTGGAAGTACATTTCTGGAGAGATACCTTGTTGTTGCATTCCACCAAGGAATTCGTTCATTGCGCGGTGAACTTCTTCGTGAATCATTTCTTCAGGAATTTCTTTGATTTCAGCATTTGCTACAGCTGTTTCGATAGCTGCAGTTTCAACAGCATCGTTATAAGCTTCAGCTTTAGCATCTTCAAGTTCTTTACGGAATTTAGCTTTGAGCTCATCCAAAGTTTCAACTTCTTCGTCAATATCTTTTGCTAATTCATCATCAAGTTCTGGAACTTCTTTTGCTTTAACTTCGTTAACTTTAGTTGCGAAAACTGCTTCTTTACCTGCAAGATCTGTAGCTTGGTAGTCTTCTGGGAAAGTCACTTTCACATCGATTTCTTCGCCAGCTGAAGTGCCAACAAGTTGTTCTTCAAAACCAGGAATAAATTGACCTGAACCAAGTTCTAAACTGTGGTTTGCACCTTTTCCGCCTTCAAATTCAACACCATCGATAGAACCAACAAAGTCGATAACTACTGTATCTCCGTTTTCAGCTTTACCTTCTTTAACAGTTAATTCAGCAAGGTTGTTTTGTTCTTGTGTCAAACGTGCTTCAACTTCTTCATCAGCAACATCTTTAGTTGCTTCTACTGAAACTTCCAAGTTTTTGTAGTCACCAAGTTCTACTTCAGGTTTAACAGTTACTTCAGCTGTCAATTCCCAGTCAGAACCTTTTTCCATTTTAGTGACATCAATTTTTGGTTGAGCAACAGGTTCGATACCTGCTTCTTTTACAGCTGCATCATAAGCAGTTGGCAATACGGCATTCAAAGCTTCTTCGAAAAGAGCTTCTTCACCATACATGCGGTTAAACATTTGACGGCTGATTTTACCTTTACGGAAACCAGGCACTGAGATATTACCTTTTACTTTATTGAAAGCTTTGTCAAGACCGTTTTTGATTGTTTCTTGGTCGATTGAAAATGAGAGTGTACCAGTGTTAACACCAGTTTTTTCAAAACTTGCAGTCATTAATTATTTCTCCTTATTTATGAGCCTTGAGCTCAGAAATTTCATACCTTTCTAGAATAGCATAAAAACTGAGTGAATTCAACTTTTTGAACAATTATTTTTCGCGCTTTTCTTTGAGTTTAAGTCAAAAAAAAAGCTTGCAAAAGCAAACTTTTATGGATTTAAACGTTGTATGACTTCTTGCCATAGGTCGCCACTAAAAACACGGGACGCTTGTCCGCCGCCTAACACACCATAGCCTAACATCAAGCCCGCTGCACCTGCTATAAGGACAAGTACAAGAACTAAAAAGACTAATGAAAGGCGAACGCCTAATACTTTAATCGTTTTTTTAATCATCAATTTCCTCAAGTTCTGGAACACGTTCAATATCTGCTCCAAGTGATTTTAATTTTTCATGGAAGCGGTAATAACCACGATCAAGGTGACTTAATTTACGTACTGTAGTTTGACCTTGCGCAACCATACCAAGCAAAATTAATGCTGCACTTGCACGTAAATCTGTTGATTTAACTTGTGCACCTTGTAATTTTCGTGTGCCTTGGATGATGGCTGTGTTACGTGTAATATCGACCGTTAAGCCCATACGACGCATTTCTTCTAAATGTTGGAAACGATTTTCAAAAACCGTTTCAATCATTGTTGATTCACCCTTAGCGATAGCTTGAGCCGCAGTCATTTGCGATTGCATGTCTGTTGGGAAACCAGGATGTGGTAAAGTTTTTACATTTGTTGCTTTTAAGATTTCAGGACCTAGAACACGAAGTCCTTCATCTTCTTGGACAAACTCCACACCCATCTCAATCAATTTAGAAATTAAGGGACGGTTGTGCTCACGAACCGCATCTTTAATTAACACATCGCCTTGTGTCATTGCCGCTGCTACCATGAAGGTTCCAGCTTCGATACGGTCTTGTACGACTGCGTGGTTAGCACCATGCATTTTTTCAACACCTTTGATAATAATTGTATCTGTACCAGCACCTTTGACATTTGCACCCATCTTATTGAGCCAATTTGCAAGGTCAACAATTTCAGGCTCGCGTGCTGCATTTTCTAAAGTTGTTGTTCCTTCTGCAAGAGTTGCAGCCATCATCAAGTTTTGTGTGGCACCTACTGATGGGAAGTCCAAATAGATATGTGCACCACGTAGCTTTTCAGCCTTAGCTTCAATGTAACCCGCTTCTTGAGTAATTTCCGCCCCCATCAATTCAAAGCCACGCAAGTGGAGATCGATAGGACGTGAACCAATTGAGCAACCTCCGGGCATTGAGACACGAGCATGCCCGTTTCGAGCTAAAATTGGACCCATTACAACGATAGAGGCACGCATTTTGCTTACAAATTCGTAGGGTGCTTTTGTTTTTACTTTAGAAGCTGCTTGTGCGTGAACCGTCTTGCTTTCTTCTGAAAACTCTAAGTCAACTCCAAGATGATCCACTAAATTGTTCATCATGTAAACATCGCTCAAGATAGGAACATTACGAAGAATAATTTCTCCCTCGCTTGGCAAAAGTGTCGCTGCAAGCAAAGGCAAAACAGCATTTTTTGCTCCTTCAATTTCTACAGTTCCTTTAAGGCGGGTATTTCCACCCTTGACAATTATTTTATCCATTTATACATTCCTATAATTTCTTTATTCTGAAAGACACCCTAAATTATAGCACAATGAATCTTTTCGTCAACTTTACAGGATTATGTCTGTCCTTTGTATTAGTTGTTCAACTAAATGTGCAGGCAGGCTATAAACGTACTGACGGTCTATAAGATTGGGTTTTGCTCCCTCAAAGGTTTTGGTCACAAAACCGAGTTTTTCGGTCAAAATACCTCCTGCGGCATAATCCCAAGGTTGTAAAAGGCTAAAATAAGCGACAGTTTTTCCTTCAAGAAGGTCCGCATAGGCCATTCCTGCACTGCCTAACATCCTTACTCCTAAAGTAGTTAAACTAAAGTCCGTTAGTTTATATAAGTTTTTACGATAAATCATTGAATTGATTGAAAGTAGACTTTTTTCAAATGCTTGCGGTTTATAGAAAAGCCTTCTATCATTGCAAAATACTTCTTGCGCGTTATTCCAATAAAGTTTGTCCGCCATTACATCAAGAATTAATCCAAATTGGGGCTGACCTTTTTCATAATAAGCCAGCATCACAGCAAAGTTATCCTGCTGCACCACGAAATTTATCGTACCATCAATAGGATCTAAAATCCAAAAATTGTCTTGACTACGGTCAAAAGCTGCTGTATTTCGTCCGGCTTCTTCGGCTAGAATTTTATCCTGAGGATAATTCTTCCTAATTTCTTCAATGATGATTTCTTGAACCTGCTGATCAAAATTTGTCACCAAATCACTAAAATTACTTTTTTGCGAAACTTCCAAAGTTTGATGAATATTATCACGAAGAAAAGCTCCGGCTTCTCTCACCCAAGTTTTTGCTTGTTTAAGCTTTTTCAAAGCGAACAAATTGTCTTTCACTCGCTTGTACCTCCTTGACGGCACGATAAAGCGAATAACCACTGTTTTCTTCGAATTCTCGCCCCAGCTGTTTTTCTTGCATCTTGGAAGGTACAATCTTCTTGAATGTTTTATAAGCCTCCAAGAATTCTTCTTTGTTCACTTTACTCTCATAAAAATTTTCCACTTGATTGAAAAAAGAGAGCACTGCAGTCATTTCAGCAGTACTCCAACTTAAATCAAGTGGATATTGATAATTAGCTTTCATTATTTCCACTCTCCCTTATTCATTTAGAAGTCGTTTACGGCACGTTTCATTTCCGCACGACGATAATGACGAGGTAAGAAAGCACGAATCTCGTCTTCATTAAAACCAATTTGTAACAAACGATCATCTGTGATAATCGGACGACGTAAAAGGTTTGGATACTCTGTTACAAGATTAATCAACTCGTTAATGGTCAACTCATCAAGATCCAAAGCAAGCTTTTGAAATATTTTTGACCGAATTGAAATAATATCTTCCGTTCCGTTTTCTGTTTTTGACAAAATTTTACGTAAGTCATCATTTGTCATCGGCTGTGTCAAAATGTTGTGCTCCGTATAAGGGACACTGTGTTTGTCCAACCATGCACGTGCCTTACGGCAACTTGTACATGAAGGCGATAAGTATAAATCAACCACTTTCTTTCCCCATTCTATCTAGGCTGTAACCAATTATTAAACTTGAGCAGCGCTATTATTTGTTACTTATTATACCAAAAATTATAGATTAAAAAAAGTGCGTTTTTTTACTATTGTGTAAGAATTTGTGTCTATGTTACATATTGTTCATATCGTCACAAATTTCTTGTAAATCTTCAAATCTAATCAATTCCATATTATAATTTGATGTCTTTTGCATCCTATCCGTAATAAAATGGAGCTTAGTTTCGTTTTCTTCGTCATATAAAACTAAAGAACCATCTGAATTTTCGAGCAAAAAATCGTTATACTGACGAAATTGACTTGGATTTTCGTAATCTTCGTAAGCATATTTAACATAATCTACATCTTTAAATTCACGCAATTTTGCTTGATTCGCCTCGTTCCAGTTTTTTCCCTGCGTTTCAAAGGGAAAAATACTTGCAATATGGAACTCGTATTCTGTTTGTAATTCTTTAGAAACTTGTAATGCCCAATATTCAAAGCCTAAATTACCCGTGAAAATAACCCATTTCAATCCTTTGTCCAGATACGCTTCCAATCTTCTTTTAAAGGCTTTTTTGATAATTTTAATTTTGATATCCTTCTCATCAAAAATCCCTAAATCAAAAGCTGTGTAACCTGTAATAAGCAATGTTTTCATAACGGATCCTTCCTTGCACAATATAAGGCATCATATTTTTTCTTTTCTTGATTATCCAAAAACATCTTTTCTCCTCGTTTATACTTTTTATACGACTTAAGCAAAAATAAAGGAGCTATTTTTATTGCTGTTATTAAAATTTGAAAGTAAAGAAACTAATCGCAAACTCTACAATAAGATACCATTTTAACTGTAATAATCCAAAAGACAAATAATTTGCTATAATTACATTATACAATAGAAGTAACAATTTAATATATGGAAAAACACAAATGCTAAAATATCCTCAAGGATTAAATAAACAAAGAAAAAATTTTTCAGGAAAACAAACAGAGAAAAAAGTGGTGCATAACGCTGCGAAAAGTACTCCGAATATGGTAAAATCTAAATCGGCAGTAAAATTTGGTAAACGTGGTATGAACTTTGAAGCAGAGATCAATGCGACTAATGATTATTATCTTGCACATGATATCGCTGTGATTCATAAAAAACCCACTCCTATCCAAATTGTAAAGGTTGACTATCCCCAACGTAGCCGTGCTAAAATTACCGAAGCCTACTTTAGACAGGCTTCAACTACAGATTATTCTGGCGTCTATCAGGGAAGATATATTGATTTTGAAGCTAAGGAAACCCATCAGAAGACAAGTTTTCCTCTGAAAAATTTTCATGAGCATCAAATCGTCCATATGTCCAAAGTTCTTGAACAAAAAGGCATTGCCTTTGTGCTCTTACACTTTGCCTCTTTGGACGAAACTTACTACTTGCCATCTGAGAATTTGATTCGTTTTTATCAAGAAAAAAAAGGCTTAAAGTCTATTCCTCTTGATTATATTAAGCAACATGCTTATCAAATCCCATCAAATCAGATTCCTAGAATCCCTTACTTGGATATCGTTAATCAACTTTGCGAGGTGAATTAAAATTCCTACTAACAAACGAAAAAAATCAAAAATGAATCGAAATAAAAACACTGCAGTTAAAAGATCTCTCATTTCAACATTGAAATGGGCTTTAATTCTGATTTTTTCAACAATTATTCTGACTTTTGTTGCTGCTGGTGCGCTCTTTATTTATTACGCAAAAGATGCACCAAAATTAGATATGAGCAAATTAGAGTCACCCCCATCAACGGTCGTTTATGACAAGGATGAGAAAGTAATTGCTACTCTTGGTGCGGAACAACGTGATTTAGTACAGACTGATAATATACCTGTCATGCTTGTTAATGCTGTAACCTCAATTGAGGACCGTCGCTTTTTCAATACACGTGGTGTTGACCCAATACGTATTGCTGGTTCTTTAGTCAATAACTTACGTGGTGGACATATGCAAGGTGGTTCTACCTTAGATATGCAGTTGATTAAACTGTCTTTCTTCTCTACTGACTCAGCTGACCAAAACATGAAAGTCAAAATTCAAGAAGCTTGGCTTGCCTTACAGCTGGACCAAAAATGGTCAAAAGAGCAAATCTTTACTGCTTATGTCAATAAAGTCAATATGGCGAATGGTTATTACGGTATGGGAACAGCTTCTCAAGCTTACTATAATAAACCGTTAACAGACTTGTCTATCGCACAGTTAGCCCTACTTGCGGGTATGCCACAAGCACCAAATACTTATAATCCTTATAAAAACCCAGAAGCTGCGAAATATCGTCGCGATTTGGTAATCAATGCGATGTACCGCAATGGTAAAATCACGGAGAAACAAAGAGATGAAGCCATCAATACACCAATCGATGACGGTCTTCAAGACTTGAAGAGCGGTGTGAGCATTCCTGAATATGCCAATGACTTCATCACCGAAGCCATCAAGCAAGCCAATCAAGAAACAGGAACAGATGCGCCAAATGCTGGCTTAAAGATTTATACTACGCTTGACAGTAAAGCGCAGCAAGATCTGTTCAATATTGTCAATACCAATGATTCTGTACCATTCACTGATGACGAACTTCAAGTTGCTTCAACTTTGATTGATACACAGACAGGTGGCGTTGCTGCCCAAATCGGTGGACGTAAGCAAGAAATTGCGGTGTTTGGTTCAAATCCTGCAACAGAATCTACTCGTGACTGGGGCTCAACGATGAAGCCACTCATCGACTACGCACCTGCCTTTGAAAATGGCATTTATACAAGCACTGCCCAAACTATTTCCGACTCTGGTCCTTACTTCTATCCCGATGCTCAAAATATTCAACTGAACAACTGGGACAATCAGTATCTAGGAAATATCTCCGTACGACAGGCTTTAGCTCTTTCACGTAATATCCCGGCTATTAAAACTTTGGATGCTGTTGGACTGGACAATGCGACTGCTTTTGCCAACAAACTCGGATTTAAGTATCCTGTAGAAACAGGAAAATATGATGACAAAGGTAACCCTATTTTTGAACCAGGAACTATGACTTTCGCTAATGGGATTTCAAGTAACTCAAGAAGTAGTGATTCTCAATATGGTGCAAGCTCTGAACGTATGGCTGCTGCATATGCTGCTTTTTCGAACGATGGTATTTACACAAAACCTTACTATGTTTCGAAAATTGTAATGCCTGACGGCTCAACAAAAACTTATGAGCCAGAGCGCACGCGTGCGATGAAGTCTTCAACTGCTTATCTTATTACTGATATTCTCAAAGATGTTATCAAAGGAAACGACGGAACAATACCTGCTCTTTCTACAGGGCTTTATGCACAAACTCCTGGTCTTCCTGAAGCAGGGAAAACAGGAACTTCCAACTACGATGATGCTGAATATCCTAAAGCTCTTGAAACAGCTGGAATCACGCAAGCTCAGCTCCAAGGTGGTTCAATGGCACCAGACGAAAACTTTGTTGGTTACACACCACAATATTCTATGGCTGTATGGACAGGTTACAAAAATAGACTACAACCTGTCTATGGCGAAAATATGTATATCGCTGCTAAAGTTTTCAAAGCAATGATGACAGATTTATATCCTGATCCAACATCTGTTGCAGACTGGCAAATGCCAAGCGATGTCGTAAAACAAGGTTCTGACCTTAGTGTAACAGGAAATTAATTTATGAAAATCGAGAAAATCGTTAGTGAAATTGCTCAGGAAAATGCTTATATCCTGAGCAATTCTGCTTTTAGTATACTTATTGATCCTGGCAGTCAACCAGAAAAAATTATTGCAAAACTCCAAGAGATTGGCAAGCCTTTAAGTGCTATTCTCTTGACTCATGCACATTTTGACCATATTATGGGACTTGACACCCTCAAGCAAGCCTATCCTAATGCTCAAGTTTATCTACATGAAAATGAAAAAGAGTGGCTCAAAAACCCCGAGCTTAATGCTTCAGCTTTAATGCTCCCCTTTCCTGTCACTTGTAAGACTAATATAGATGAATATTATGTCTGTGATACACCTTATAATCTCTCTGGGCTAAAATTCCACGTGCGCCACACACCCGGACATTCTATTGGAGGAATTAGTCTTGTTTTCGAAGAAGAGAGGCTTATTTTTTCCGGTGATGCACTTTTTGCTGGTGCGATTGGAAGAACAGATCTTCCAAGTGGGAATCACACACAATTACTACAGTCCATTGAGGCAGAACTTTTTAGCCTTCCCGATGATTATACGGTTTATCCAGGGCACGGTCCAAGCACAACGATTGGAAAAGAAAAACTTTATAATCCATTTTTCTAATATAAAAAGCCCCAATGGGCTTTTTTATATTCAGCTTAGTAAGCTTCCAGAAATTTCCCTCAAAAAAAAAACATCTCTATATTAATATAGAGATGTTTTTTATTATACAGATAATGTTTGGCCAGGATAGATATTTCCTGTAATACCGTTCATTGCGGCAAGTTCATCTGCTGTTCTTCCATAAACAGAGGCAATTGACGTTAAAGTATCACCTGATTGAACAGTATAAGAACTAGAAACGGTGCTTGTTGCCATCGTTGAAGCACTTGTAGTTGAAGTTGTCGTCGTTGCACTAGTCCCAGCTGTTGGTATCTGGAGAACTTGGCCTTGCATGATGTGTTCTGTAGCTGAGAGACCATTTTGGGAAAGAATTGCATCCATTGATACACCATAGTGTGCTGCAATATCATAGACTGTATCACCTTCTTGAACAGTATAAGTTTGTGTACCGTATGAACTTGTATCTGTAGAAGTTGTAGTTGTCACATAGCTTGTTGTTGAAGTTGTAGCGACTTCTCCGCCATCATAAGCTGTTAAACCATATTGCGCAATAACAGCATTTAATTTTGAGGCATAATTTGGATCTGTAGCATAGCGTCCTTGCAACCAAGCGGTTGCATCTTGATAAGAGCTTGTATTTTCACGCCAAACACCTGAATACAAGAAAGAGCCACGTAATAAACGTGCTTGTGCAGCACAAGCCTCTGCAACTGAAGCATAAGCTTGGAAAGGTTCCACGACATTATGCATTTGTCCGTCAAGAAATTCTTGTGTAGGCAAATAAACTGGATTTCCTGAAGTGTATTTCACACCGAAAATATTATTATAATTTACAGCTAGTGCACTTTGTCCAGCACTGCTTTCCAAAATACCTTGGGCAATCATAACAGAGGGGTAAAGACCATATTCGTTTGCGACTGGAGTTGCTGCTTCAGCCAACTCTTGTACTGACATTGCTTGTGCTTTCACAGCCCCAAGACTTGTAAGGGCTACAGCAGCTGCGCCAAATAAAAATTTGTGTTTTGTATTCATCTTATAAAAACTCCATAAATAAAATATTCATTATTTCTAAGTATATACTATTTATTATCTAATGTAAAACTATATAATCCTTGATATTATATTTTTATAGCGCTTATTCGCTTTTTTTATGTAAAACTGATAAAGTAGGTTTTATAATAAGAAGCAGGATCATCAAAGATAAAAGGAGATTTCTATGTCTAAAATTTATGAAAACATTACTGAACTCATTGGGCAAACACCCATTATCAAGCTTCGCAATCTTCCTGAAGACAGTGCTGAGGTTTACGTTAAACTTGAGGCATTTAATCCTGGAGGATCAGTAAAAGACCGTATTGCCCTCAATATGATTCGGCAAGCAGAGCGGGATGGACTACTAAAAGAAGGTGGGACTATTATTGAACCAACTTCTGGAAATACTGGAATCGGACTTGCTTTTGTCGGAGCTGCTTTAGGCTACAAAGTTGTGATTGTCATGCCTGAAACCTTCTCACTTGAACGCCGTAAATTAATTCAAGCTTACGGTGCTGAACTTATTTTAACTCCAGCTGCTGGAGGAATGAATGAAGCTATTGCTACAGCAGAGCATCTTGCAGAAGAAAAAGGATGGTTCCTTCCACTTCAATTTGACAACCCGGCTAACCCAGCTGCTCACGAAGCCACAACAGCTGTAGAAATACTGGACGTTTTTGGTGAAACAGGTTTGGATGCTTTTGTGGCTGGTGCGGGAACCGGTGGAACTATTTCTGGGGTTTCCCATGTACTGAAAAAAGCAAATCCTAATCTCAAAAGTTATGCGGTAGAACCTGCAAGTTCTCCTGTCTTAACAGGCGGGCAACCACAGCCCCATAAACTTCAAGGGATTGGTGTTCCTTTTATCCCTAAAGCTTTGGACACTTCTTCTTATGATGAAGTAATTGATGTCCCTGTGGAAGAAGCTTTTACTACTGCTCGCGAAATTGGTTTTAGCCAGGGCTTCCTTGTAGGGATTTCAAGTGGTGCAGCAATTTGGGCTGCTCTTGAAGTTGCGAAAAAATTAGGTAAAGGAAAGAAAGTATTGACCTTGTCTGCCGACAATGGCGAGCGCTACCTCTCTACAGAACTCTATGATTTTTAATTCTTAAACTCTTAACTTAAGAGAAACATCAATAGTTGTAATTTAGCCACGTCTTTACTTAAACAACAGATAAAAAAGCTCCGACACTTAATCGGGCTTTTATTCTTTTATCAATTCGCTACTTTAAGCATTTCTTGATAAATATTGCGGAAGATTGTAAGAAAGGCTTCAATCTCTAACATATTATTTGTATGGTCCAGACTAACACGTACAGCGCTGGTTGCAAGATCAGGTTTGACATGCATAGCCATGAGTGTGCCGGCAGCAGCATTTTTCTTCGAAGAACATGCAGATGTTGTTGAGATGAAAATCTCATGTTTTTCAAAAGCATGAACAACAACTTCTCCTCTAACTCCACGAATTCCAAAGGTCAATATATTGGGAGCAAAGTCATCCATTTCTGAAAAAAGGATAATTTTTTCTTGCTTAGAGAGTTCCTCAAAGATGATTGCTTTCATTTGACGAATTTTCTCAACTTTATGATCAAAATCAGATAGTGCAAGACGAAGGGCCTTAGCTGTAGCAGCGATACCAGCAACATTTTCAGTCGTCGAACGCTTGTTATTTTCCTGACCACCGCCATGTAAAAGAGGGGCTAAGCGTTTCCCTGATTTAATATAAAGAAAACCGACACCACGTGGCCCGTGGAATTTGTGCGCTGAAAATGTTGCAAAGTCCACACGTTCCAACATAAAGTCCTCAACAGCTATTTTACCAATGGCTTGGACAGCATCGATGTGGAAAGAAATGGTAGGACGATTTTCCAAGAGTTTAGCGATTTCTTTGATCGGTTGAATAGAGCCTATCTCGTTATTTACGGCCATGACAGATACCAAAATTGTATCTTCGCGGATTAATGCCTCAAGCTCTGAAACTTTAACAAATCCCCGTTCATCAACTGGTGCTTCATCAATTTCAAATCCTTGCGTAGCTAACCATGCTGCAGTATTTTTAACTGCAGCATGTTCTATGGCTGAGATAATGATGTGCTTACCAAATCTTTCTTTTTCATATGCCACACCTTTTAAGACCCAGTTATCGCCTTCTGTTCCACCACTCGTGAAGAAAATTTCCTCTGCATTAACATGAAGTAGATCCGCGATTTGACGGCGTGAAGCCTCCAAAAGACGTGTTGCAGTTGTTCCTAAACTGTGCAAGCTCGAGGGATTTCCCATGATTTTAGTGGCTACATCTGTATATGTGCGTAAAACTTCTGGATTTATAGCGGTAGTGGCTGAATTATCAAAGTAAATGATTTTAGTTTCCCCATTTCTGAATAACATTTAGCAGCTTCCTTAGCTTAAGCAGCGGAAGCATTTTTTCATCCTTACATTCTATCACTTTTTTCTCGCTTTTTACAGCTTGAAAATCATTATGTACTCAACTGTTATCTTCATTCTGTTTTACTGTAAGTAAACATGCAAGAGCTACAAATTTTTATAATCAAAGACAATAAAAAATACCATGGTTAACCACGGTATCAGTATTTCTACGCTAGATTATTTAACAGCGTCTTTCAAAGCTTTACCAGCTTTAAATGCAGGAACTGTAGTTGCTGCGATTTGGATAGCTGCACCAGTTTGTGGGTTGCGTCCTTCGCGAGCTGCACGTTCACGAGTTTCGAAAGTACCGAAACCGATAAGTTGAACTTTTTCTCCTTTTGCGAGGAATTCAGTTACTGATTCACCGAAAGCGTTAACTGCTTTTTCAGCATCTTTTTTAGTCAATCCAGCTTTTGCTGCAACTTCAGCAATAAGATCTTGTTTGTTAGCCATTTTAAAAATGTCCTCCATATTTTGTTTTACCTGTTCTTATTAGGCACTTTTCATTTTATCAAATGTTGTGAACCTTTGCAAGCCTAAACAGCGTTTTTCTGCGGTTTTTAGCTGATTTTAAGGTTGAATCATCAAATTAAAAGTAAAGTTTCCACTGACTAAATCTAGCTGATTTGCTTTTAAATATAAATTATCTGCTAAAGTAAGTTGTGGCAGATGTAATATGACTTGATCCTTCGTCGGTAAGACTTCTACAAAGGCTGGAAGCTTAATGCTTGACTTCACATAAGCAAGAACAGCACTTGTTGGTAAGTTCAATGTCCCTGCCGAAACATTCTTCACCTGAAGTGCAACAGAACCATCATTTAAAGCCAAAGGTTCAAAGTAAATATAGAGTGGAATTTTTTGGCCAAAAAGTTGGTAAGAAGCTTCTAAAACAGCTTGACTATTTGATAGATAGAATTTATAACTCATGTCTGAAGTCTGAAAATCTTGCAGATAAGTATTAATAAGCTGGTTTAACTGGTCCCGATTAGTCGTTATTTTAGCGACTTCTGTCGTCTCTTTAGGCTTACTTACTTGTCTCAAAGATTGTTGGTCCCGCACATTAAATACGCGACTCGAAATAAAAGCAAAAGTTCCAAGATTAATTGCTAATAGAGCAAGAAAGAGCCATTTCCAGATTGTTTTTTTATTTTTCATTGATCACCTGATATTCTTTGAATACTGCATCAGCCATGATTTGATAGCCAATATTGTTGGGGTGGAAACTATCTGCTGTATAAAGGAGATCATTGATTTGAGACTGACTTTCAGAAATCCCTTTCTCCCCTCCGATTCCTTTGTAAAGCAAATCGTTAATGGCAATAAAACTCGTATTTTTTTCTTCTTTTACCGTCTCCTCTGTTGCGATATTCCAATTATTAATGATTGTTTGCAAGGCTGTTATATTAGGAAAATTCATATAGAAAGGATTATAAATCCCTAAAACATAGACATGAGCCTTAGGATTATTTAGCCGAATAGTCTCAAAGATTTTTTTCAGCTCATTTTGATAATTACGCGCAGGTTGTTCAAAGTCTTTTTCTTTAAGTTTTGAAAGACGAGCAACATTATCTCGGATAACTTTCATAACATCATTCCCACCAACAGTCAAAGTGATAAAATCTGCATTTTTTATAGCAGTTTGGATTTCTCTGTCCTGCATTTTTTCATAGATTTGGGTACTTGTATCACCTGCATGACCAAAGTTTTGTGACTCTACTTTTCCTGTGGTTTGGTTTTCTACCTCTTTTGCTAAAAGAGGGACGAAGCCACCTTGGCCTGTTGCATCACCAACACCTTCTGTTAATGAGTCTCCCAATGCCACGTAATTCACGATTTTATCTTGATCCTGTACTTCTTCTTTTAAACGGTTGCCAGCTGGAGTACTCATCAAGGAAAGCAAACAGAATACAAGTAAACTTGCTAGCAAAAAGCCAGCAAGTTCAAGAATAATTTTCAGTTTTTTATTCATAATCAATCATTACAGCCCAAGCACCCGGTCCTGTATGAGTAGCAATAGTAGAGTTAGTATCGAGGATAGAAATTGGTTTTTCAACAAATTTTTGCAAAGCTTCCTTCGCTTTATTAGAAAAATCAAGTCCTTCTACATGTGAAATGCCAATCTCACGAATTTTACGTCCAGAGTTTGCGATGTGTTCTACCGTTTCATCTAACCATTTGGTAAATGTCTTATTCCCACGTCCTCGTGTCATTACACCTAGCTCACGGTTTTTTAGTTCCATCACGATACGTACATGCAAGAGACTTCCCACGATTCCGGTTGTACGACTGATACGTCCGCCTTTAACCAGGTTTTCGAGCGTCGAAATCCCAATAAACAGTTCTGTATTTTCACGTACGTGATTAATTCTCTTCAAGATTTCTTCTTTTCCAAGACCTTCTTTAGCCAATCGTGCGGCTTCCACTACTTGGAATTTCAAACCTTGGTCCGTAAAATCACTATCAAGAACTGTTACATCACGGCCAGATAGCATTGCCCCTTGACGTGCTGCTTGTACTGTACCGCTTAAACTTTCAGTGATGTGGATGGAAATAATCGCATCTTCTTCACTGGCAATTTCTTCATATTTTTCTGCAAAGACCCCTACAGGAGGTTGGCTTGTTTTAGGCAATGCCTTAGAAGCCTTCATTTTTTCCATAAATGAGTCCAAGGGTAAGTCTGAATCAAGGTAAGTTGTCCCGTCAATAGTTACCGACAATGGAACTACAGTAATATCAAGTTCTTCTACTAATTCTGGTTCAATAGTTATTGATGAATCTGTCACAATTTTAATTGTCATATTTTCTCCAAATCAAAATAAAAAGACTTCGATTTCTTTTCTAAACAATCTATGTTAATATATATTAATATTATACCAAATGAACTGCAATTTCGCTAATCCTCTTTTTCAAATTTATAAATATTTTGATTTTAGAAAGCGAAATTATTATGGAAAGAAGGAGATCAATGGAAAAGCCAGCTTCTCGCGCTTATCAAATTGTCGACCAGGTCTTTAATGCCATCACACACGGAGTCGGAACTGGTCTTGCTATTACAGGACTTGTTTTACTCATACTTAAAGGAGTAGCCAATCATTCACCGATACAGATTGTTGCTTTCTCAATTTATGGAGCCTCTCTTGTACTACTTTTTCTCTTTTCAACTTTGGCACACAGCCTACACTTTACACGCGCTCAAAAAGTTTTTCAAGTTTTTGATCATAGCGGTATCTTTTTACTCATCGCAGGAACTTATACCCCTTATTGCCTCGTTACATTAGGAAATTGGCTAGGCTGGGGAATGTTAGCACTTGTTTGGCTTTGTGCGATCTTGGGAATAGTCGTTACAGCTATCTACCTCCCACGATGGAATACCGTGCCTAGAGGTTCAACTGTCCTTTATATTGTTATGGGATGGGTCATCCTCTTTGCCATTTACCCTCTCTGGCAGCTTCTGCCTGCCTATGGCTTCTGGTTTCTCGTTGGAGGAGGCGTAATTTACTCTGTCGGTGCAATTATATACCGTTATAAATTCCCTTTCGCTCACGTGGTCTGGCATCTTTTTGTTCTTGGTGCTGCAATGCTGATGTGGTTCTCCATCTATGGTTATGTGGGATCATAAGAAAAAACGCTATTTATAAACAGCGTTTAAGACATAGGTTTTCAACTTGTTCAAAAGTAAATCATTTTCTTCCACATAGACTTGAGTCTGTGTGGTTTTTTTTGTGTCAGCAAAATGCAAAATGACTTGTATTCCTCCAGGAAACTCCCGTAAAATTCGAGAAATATGCGTATTATGACTTGCATCTTCAAGATTCAACCAAAGTTTACGGTCTGTCTCTTCTACTTCGATGACACGATCAGCTAGCATCTGTAAAGCATCGTTTCTTTCAGAAACTTTGCCAGAAATTAAATAAAATTTTCCTTTTTCGAGATTTGCCATAAACCGCCGATAATTTTCTGGGAAAAGTGTAATATCAAAATTTTCTTTACTGTCAGTTGTGGATAGGAAAGCCATTGTCTCTCCTGTCTTTGTACGATGGGTACGCACAGCAAGCAGCTCGACTAAAACAGTCGCTCGCTTATTTTTTTGCAAATCAGTCAGTGCTGTAAAATTTGTTTTCAGTTTAAGTGCTAAAGTTTGCAAGGGGTGTGGCGTAATCCCTACACCTAAAAACTGCTTTTCATACTCGTATTTCTCGGATTGCAGATAATCTTCTGCATCTTGAAAAGAGAATTTTAAGGCAGATGCACCGAAGAGATCCAGTTGAATATTTTGACTATAATCAATGAGAGTTGATAAGTTTTGAGCCAGCTTCCCTCTGTTCATGTCTTGATCATCAAAAGCTCCAATCTGTACAAGTGGTAGCAAATAATCTTCTTTCTGGAAATTTTGAGGTAAACTTTTCACCAAATCTGCTAAATCACTAAAGGGCCTATGTTCAACAATCCAAAATGCCATATCTCGTGGAATGCTCCGTACATTTGCTAAGCCCAAGGCGATTTTACCATTTTCTACTCTGTCATGATAAGGCATCCGATTGATGGAAGGTTGCTCCATTTGAAAATCATTATCCAAAGCGTCTTGCATCATGCTCTCTCTTTTACGGTCTCGCAGCTGAACCTCATAAAATTCATCGGGATAATTCGCCTTGAAATAAGCGATTTGAAAAGCTAGAGCAGCATAAGCATAGGCATGAGAACGATTAAAACCATAATTAGCAAAACGTTCAATCAGACGATATATCTCCATCGCTTGTGCTTCGGTGTGCCCCAACTTTAAGCTTCCTGCTAAAAATTCAGCTTGGAGTTCTTCAAATTCTTTTCCTTTTTTCTTTGAGATTGCACGGCGGAGCAAGTCAGCCTTACCCAAAGAGAAGCCAGCAAAGCGTTGTGCAACTTGCATGATCTGTTCCTGATAAATCATAATACCATAGGTTGGCGCTAATATTTCTGTCAGTGTCTCGTCAATAACTTCTACTTTTTCCTGTCCATGTCGGCGGGCAACGAATTGGGGAATAAACTGTGAAGGGCCTGGACGGAAAATAGATGTCGCATCAACAATATCCTCAAACTTTGTTGGAGCTAAATTACGCAAAAAACGTCTCATCTGTGGATTCTCAAATTGAAAAATACCTAGAGTATTTCCAGCCCGGAAAAGTGCTAACGTTTTGTCATCTTCTAAATCTATGTGCAAAGGATCGATGTGAACATTTTTTCGTTTTTGTACTAATTCACATAATCGCTCAATTATCGTTAAATTTCGTAAACCCAAAAAGTCGATTTTCAACAGACCAATTGCTTCAACATCCGGTGCCTCATATTGTGTCAAGGCCAAATCATCGGATGGTTTTAGAGGCACGTAATTGACCAAGGATTCTTGGCTTAACACCACGCCCGAAGCGTGTGTCGATGTTTGACGCGGTAAGCCTTCAATACGAGTAGCTATCTCATACACCTTCTGCAATCGACTGTCGCGTAAAATTTCAGCCTTAAGTTTAGGATTTTCCTCGTACTCATCACGAAGCGAACCAAACCGTTGTCTCAACATGCGTGTGAGAGAAGAAAGCTCAGCTTCGTTCATCCCAAAAGCCTTTCCGACATCACGTAAAGCTTGTCGTTTACCTAAGGTCGAGAAAGTCACGATCTGCGCCACATGGTCGCTACCATAACGCCGCTTCATATAAGCAAGCAACTCGGACCGTTTGGTATCAGGCATATCAATATCGATATCGGGCATTGCTACACGTTCAGGATTAAGGAAACGTTCAAAGAAGAGATTATTTGCCACCGGATCAACATGAGTGATACCTAAGGTATAAGCCACCAATGAACCAGCAGCAGAGCCACGCCCCATGCCGCAATAGATGTCGTTTTCACTTGCATAGCGTAATAAGTCGGCAACAATAAGAAAATAGTCATCGAAGCCCATTTGATGGATGACCGATAGTTCATGATTGAGACGTGCACGATAGTCTTCTCCTGCAGGCAGATTGACTTCTGCTCTTTCACGAAGAAGCTCTGCTGCATTTCTTTGTTTATCAAACTGAGGCAAGCCTAACTTCTCACTAAAGTCATACGCAATATTTGCAACTAAGTTTTCAAGATTATCTAAGGCTTGAGGATAATTCTTAGCATATAATTTTTCGTAAATTTCTGGTCTCTGCAAAAGTTGGTCATTTGACAAAGTCAACTCTTGATTGTAAGGTATTAAATCACGAATCGCATGTAGAACTTCAAGGCTTTCATTATCGACCTGTGACAAGTAGCGCACAGGCTGAAAAGGAAGGTACGGAAACTGAAGCGAAGTTCCTCCGACACCTGTAGGCAAGATGCCAATATATACTTCTGCTTGAATCTGTGAAAGGGCTGAGAGATTCGCATAAGACTCTGGTACCACTAAAACGACATCATTTAAAAAACTCTCAATATCAGAAAAACGGTGACGACCGTAATTATGACTGGAAGAGATTTTTAAAAGATTTTTATACCCCTCAGTATTTTTAGCAATAAAACTAAAGGATACAGGTAAACTGTCCAGCTCAAAAACAAGCTCAACCCCAATAATGGGCTGTATGTTTCTCTTTTGTGCTTCAATAGCAAAGTGATAAGCACCATGTAAATTTCCGACATCACAAATGCCGAGCTGTTTATAGCCCATTTTTTCTGCCACATTCAGATAATCATCTACTCGGACAACACTATCTAAAAAACTGTACTCTGTTTTGGTGTTGAGTTGTGCAAACATTTGGCCCCTTTCTCCTTTGTTTTTATACTTTTTTCGCATAATTCTTGAATTTTAGCTCTAATAGTATTATACTTTATTTTGAAGAAAAATCGAAAGAAGAATTATTATGAAAGTACTTGTAACTCTTTTCTGGTCAGCCGTTATCGGCGAAGTTGTAGGTTACATCATGACCGCACTCGCTGGGGTAGCTGACAAGCCGTTTAGCACTTTGGTTGTCTCACTGGTATTCGGACTTTTTGTTTTACTCATTAGTAAAGTCGGAGTTGTGGAACCAAAGCATTAATCTCTCTTTCAAAGACCGATCAAAAAAAGCAGGTTTTTAATCTGCTTTTTTTGTGTCATAATAATCCTTTTCTTGTAGCTCCCAATACTCTTGATCTGTCTCACTAATTTCTCTTAAAATACGTGCCGGATTTCCCACAGCGATGACATGTGCGGGCAGATCTTTAGTAACTACTGCTCCTGACCCTACAATCGTTCCTTCGCCAATACTAACACCTGGATTCACAATCACACCTGCACCGAGCCATACACGATCACCAATAGTGATTGGTTTTGCATATTCAAGCCCTCGAACCCGAACAGCTGCATCGATAGGATGCAATGGTGTAATCAGGCTTACGCGAGGTCCAAACATCACATCGTCTCCAATAGTGATTGGTGCAACATCCAAAAAAATACAATCCACATTGGCATAAAAATTTTCACCAATGTGTGTGTTAAAACCATAATCGACTTGAAGTGGCGGATTCACATAAATAGATTTTCCTGTACTCCCAAACAATTGTTTCTCTAAAGCAATAATTTCTTTTTGATCCATTAGGCTGGTTTGATTTATCTTTTGGGCAAGTACTCTTCCTGGTTGTGGATCATACTCTTTTTCAATCTTAGATGCTCTATAAAGTTGTCCTGAAATCATACGTTGATACTCTGACATGGCTTCTCCTCTCAATATTGCATCCAGTATATCAAATTATGATAGGAAAAAATATTAAAAAGTAAGCACTAAAAAAATCCCCAACTTAAGTAGGGATTTTTATTTTTACATGTTTTCCACTGCAGCTTTAACAAAGGCTTGATAAAGCTCTTCTGGACGGTTTGGACGTGATTGTAATTCTGGGTGATATTGACAAGCAACGAAGAATTTCTTATCGGTTAACTCAACGATTTCGACCAAACGGTTGTCTGGGGAAACACCAGAGAATGTAAAGCCTGCCGCTTCAAATTGTTCACGATATTTATTATTAAATTCATAGCGGTGACGGTGACGACGTTGAACGACATCCGCATCGTTATATGCCGCACGTGCTTTAGTGTTTGCTTTTAGTTTTGATGGGTAGAGTCCTAAGCGCAAGGTTCCTCCCATGTCTTCAACATCAACTTGGTCACGCATGATATCGATAATTGGATATGGTGTTTCTGGGTTTAATTCGTAAGAATGTGCCCCTTCCATGCCGAGAACATTGCGCGCAAACTCCACGCATGTCATTTGCATACCCAGACAGATCCCCAACATTGGAACGTCGTTTTCACGTGCATAACGGATAGCCGAAATTTTACCTTCTGATCCACGTTCACCAAACCCACCAGGAACGATAATACCATGTGCATCTTTCAAACGTGCAGCAGCATTGCTATCGTCCAAGTCATTGGCATTTACCCAGTCCAATTCGATATCGCTGTCTGCTGGGTATCCGGCATGTTTCAATGCTTCTGTCACTGAGATATATGCATCTGGTAATTCTACGTATTTCCCAACCAAGGCAATCTTGACTTTTTTCTTGAGGTTCATCACATGGTTAACCATTGCTGCCCACTCTGTCATATCAGCTGCAGGTGCATCAAGTTTCAAGTGATCACAAACGATTTGATCCATGTTTTGCTCTTGCAAGTTTAACGGAATTTGGTAAAGATGTTCCACATCTAGAGACTGGATAACTGCTTCAGGATCAACGTCACAGTACATAGCTACTTTATCACGCATTTCCCGTGTGATTGGAACTTCTGTACGAAGCACCAACATATTCGCTTGGATACCATACTCACGTAATGTTTTTGTTGCATTTTGTGCAATTTTTGTTTTCAACTCCCCAGCTGCACGCAAGTGGAGGATTGGCACAGTGTGAATGTACATCACATTATCTGAACCAACTTCGGCTTTCATTTGACGTAGAGCCTCAATAAACGGAAGGGATTCCATATCACCTACTGTACCACCCACCTCAGTGATGATAACATCCGCATCAGTCATAGTTGCTGCACGCTTAATTTTTTCTTTTAATGTATCCGTAACGTGAGGTACCATTTGAACTGTGGCTCCAAGGTACTCCCCTTTACGCTCTTTGCGTAAAATTTCAGAGTAAACTTTACCTGAAGTTACATTTGAGTATTTATTAAGATTGATATCAATAAAACGCTCGTAGTGTCCAAGGTCAAGGTCTGTTTCAGCACCATCGTCTGTAACAAAAACCTCACCGTGTTGATAAGGACTCATTGTCCCTGGGTCAATATTAAGATACGGATCAAATTTTTGTACAGTTACTTTAAGGCCACGGTTTTTGAGCAAACGTCCCAAAGACGCTGCAACAATACCCTTACCCATTGATGATGTACCACCACCTGTGACGAAAATATACTTAGTTGCCAATGCGAAATCTCCTCTGTTTTCTATATTAAGCCTGGGAAAATATAATGGAAAAATAGTTGCTTTTTTATTTTTCCTAATGAGGCGCTTAGGCAAAGCTCCGTAGAGCTTGCCATCCATCAATTAGTGGTTTTAGCCACAAATGTTGGTAGCGAAACAAAAAAATAAGCTCCCTTTTGTAAGGGAGCTTCTGACTTTACCGCAAAAAGCGGTGCCCGAATATTATTCTATATGATTTTGATTTTTTTGTCAAGGTCCTAGATTTTATCTGGAGTAAAAAAGAGGATAAGAACATCTATCCTCCTTTTAGAAATTAGTGAATATCAGTAGGACTCGCGAGCAACTGGTTTCCCTCTGAGGTCATCTACTTCGACTTTAAATGTCATCTGCACCTCCCTCTTTATTGTTAAATACATTTTCTCACACTTTGTCCTTATTACCAACTGATATGCAAAATTTCCAGTGAGGTACTTATCCAGACTTTTACTTACTCATAACTTGCACGTTCCCCACCAATAAGCTTAGGACGTGATTTGAGAGCTGTGACATGCGCTCCGCCAAGTTCTTTCAAGACAGGTCGCACAGGGATTTGGACATGCTTTACGTGCATTCCAATAGCTGTATCGCCAATATCGAGTCCAGCATATGCCGTGATATGCTCAACTTCTACTGGTGCCTTAAATAGCTTATAAGCTGCGACTTGTCCACTCCCTCCTGCATGAAGCTGTGGAACAACAGAAACGATTTCCAAATCTTTTTTGTCCGCCAATTCTTGCTCTATAAGTAAAGCACGGTTAAGGTGTTCACAAGCCTGGACAGCTAAATAAATATCCCGCGCCTTGAGTGCTTCGTAAATCGTTCCGACAATTACTTCGCCAATCTCAGCTGAGGAGTTCTTACCAATTGTACCGCCATTGACTTCGGAACTAGATAGGCCCAAGACAAAAATCTGTCCAGCTTTTATCTCTGTTTTTGCAATAACATCTTCAATAATTGTTTTTGTTTCTTCTTTAATTTGTTTTAAGTCCATGAAGAGCACCTGATTTCTTAAGAATTTCTGTAAGAAGCAAAGCAACGACAAAACCGACACTGGTTTGCACGGCATTGATTGCCATGTCTGGTAATGCCACGGCTAAACTTCCAACAATAAACATATCTGCTATAAAATAACCGCCGACCATAACCACAGTAGCCAACACGTAATTAAGTGCTTTATTTTTTGTTATAACACCTAAATAACCTTGGAGTCCATGAATGACTAAAGTAAAGAACATGTATGCCGCATATCCTGCAATAAAATCATTGAGAAATCCTGCTAGTGCACCAACAATTAGACCTTCACGTTTTCCAAGAAGCATTGCTGTCGTGAAAATACCCGCATCAAGCAAGGTAAAATAACCACCAGGAATAGGTATTTTGGTGAAATAGCCTAAGACAAATGTCAAGGCAGCTAACAAAGCCAACAGGGTTAATTTTTTAGTTGAGTACTTCATTGCTCCTGCTTTCTTTTACTTTTCAAAGTTTGCTCGAATTCTACTCCATAACGTTTGTCAGCAGACTTTGGTGTATTTTTTATTGATTTAACTACAAAGTCAACAGCTTCTCGTGTTGCTGCGGCTAAAGTTTTACCATTAGTTAACTCTGCAGATAAAACAGAACCGAAGATATCTCCAGTGCCATGATATGCACCTGGCAATTTTTCTGCCAAAACATAGTCAATCTGTCCGGTACTTCTTGCAGCCGCGGCTCCAATATATTTTTCATCAAGCATAACACCCGTCAAAACAACATTTTTTGCCCCACGTGCTTGTAATTTTTCAATGAGCATTTCAATAAATGCTTCTGACTGCACACCTTCTTGGTAAGGTGTTCCTGTTAAAAGGCACGCTTCTGTGATATTAGGCAAAAGAACATCTGCATAAGGCAAAAGTTCACCCATTTTTTCTACAAAGTGCATATCGAAAACACTATAAAGTTCCCCATGATCAGCCATGACTGGATCAATGATAGCCAGATTGTTCGCATCTTTATATATGTCAATCAAGTCTTTGAGCACGTCAATTTGTTCCGCAGAAGCCATAAAGCCACTATAAATTCCATCCATATGGAGATTTAATTCTTGCCAGGCTTGAATAATGTTGCGCATTTCATCTGTAAGGTCAAGATAAGTAAAGTTGGTAAAACCACCTGTATGTGTTGATAAAAGCGCTGTGGGCAATAGTCGACACTCTATGCCGTAAGCACTAATAATCGGAAGCGCCACTGTTGAGGAACAACGACCTACGCAAGAAATGTCATGTACAGCAACAATATTTTTAGTCAAAATAAATTACCTCCTTGAGATAGAGCCCTTCTGGGGCAGCAGTCGGACCTGCTAGGTCGCGATTTTTACTTTCTAAAATCTTTTTAATTTGCGAGACAGGCATCCGCCCATTTCCTATTTTAATCACAGTTCCCATCATATTACGAACTTGTTTATAAAGAAACCCATTGCCCCGAAAAATAAATTTATAGTTTTCATCGTCTAGTTTTACAAGCTCAGCTTGAGTTATCGTTCGTATCTTATCTTCAACTGTAGCACCAGCTGCTGTAAAGCCAGTAAAGTCATGTGTACCAACCAAATCTGCTAGAGCTTGTCGCATCAAATCTTCATCAAGTTGATAGCGAAAATGTGCACGATACAAACGGTGAAAAGGACTCCGAACTTTACTGTTTTCCAGAAAATACTCATAAATCTTTTCATGCTTGTTAAAGCGAACATGAAAATCCTCTTCAACTTGTATGACTTCACGAAAGGCAATATCTGATGGGGTTTGCGTGTCCAAAGCGAAACGTAAACGTTCCTCATCTCGCTGCCCTTTTAAGTCAAAATGAATACGTTGAGCATGCGCATGCACTCCCGAATCTGTACGTCCTGAGCCATGCAATATCACAGTCTGGTGAGAATTTAATTTTGTCAAAACTTTTTCAATCTCTTCTTGTACAGTCCGTTGATTATTTTGGGTTTGAAAACCTGCAAAATTTGTGCCATCATAAGCAATCGTTGCCATATATCTAGTCATGTTTATATTATAGCAAAATCAAGTATAGATTTGTCTAACCTAATTTAGAGTTTCCCTTATTCTGCAAACTTTCTACTCTATTTTGAAAGCCCTTTAATGCGACCAACCTTGCATTATTTAGGTTAGAAGCTCTTTTACACAACAATGCTATATGTCAATATAGAAGCCAGAAATGCCCACATACGTTTTGGAGTCACCCAAAGGAACCTTTTGCTAAGAAAGCCAGATGTTCTCATCATTACCATCATCAAAGCTATACCAATGCAAAGTATTGTCTGAAAAAGACTGGCCCCTACTTCTTGCTTTGCGTTCTTTACTAACTTTTGAATAGACATTTTCTAGATTAGTATCAAAACGCGCTGCAAGTTCACTGGCTGTTCCACAATCTAAAAATGCTTCTCCTCTATAAACCGCATATAACTTTTTCATCGTCTTCCTCCTTAATCATTTTGATGCAAGTTGGCAAGCATTTTTTCTCTTTGCATCTTACGCCGCATTCTACGTTTCTCCTTACTTTCATGCTTGCGTCGCTCTATTTCTAGCTTGAGCAGTTCCTCCTCAAAGACTAATTCTTCCTGCTTGCTTTTCCTTTGCGATATTTTAACTCTTTCTTTAGCCCTAGAAACTTTTGTCTGGATTATTGTCATATCTTCTTCCTTTCTATACCTTTTTTCAACTCACATCTTTTATAGAACTTTTGTCTATCTCAATTTGACTTTTGTATACTAATAAGCTACAATTAATGTAGAATGAAAAACCTATTGATTGGTGTGTATATTCTCACTCACACATACCTTATAGGACTTCTTTATAAAAGTTGCAAATCTTCTTTACAAGAAACATTATAGCATATTGGTATAAAATGTCAAGTGAAAAATATACTAATATGCTACAAACAGATAAAGCTATTCTGAAAGGTTAATAAATTTGGATTTATACGAAAAAATAAAAGAGTTAGCGGCCCAAAAGCATGTATCCATCAGACAAATTGAAGAACATCTGGGCTATGGTAATGGAACAATACGCCGCTGGAGTAAACAAACACCTGGTGTTGATAAAGTAACAGCAGTCGCCAAATACTTTAATGTCAGTGTTGATTATCTCCTTGGTCACCAAGAAAAAAGCAATCATCAAGAACCTATCGACCTTGCTCCTTTAGTAGACGAGAGTAAGGTTGACTGGGACGAATGGGTGTCTTTTGATGGCAAACCACTTACTGATGAAGTCAAAACGGCATTAAAACTTATTTTAGGTAAGCGTCTTGAAGACTAAGTGGGGGCTCTATGAACGAACAGGAACTAATAGAGCGTATAATCCTTGAGATAGAAAAATATGGAATTGAAGTTATCGGGGACAACTATTTTCCATTGGATGCTGTCACACATAACAGAAAAAAGATTACTATTTTTAATCCGAAAACGGTCAAGGCCTTTAAGTTGTGCCATGAGTTAATGCACATTAAGAATAATGATCGCTATCGTCTTGGAGAATGTGATACAACCAGCCCTCAGGAGAAACGAACAAATAAAGAAGCTATCCTCTTCCTCTGGGATATCTTTGTGTCCGAAGGCGGAAATTTTGAACTCTTCCAAAAATTTATCGAAATTTCTGGTTGTCCATGTGACACTTCTTTTGCGCTACTCTGTAAAGTGAACGAGGAAGTGATACACGCATTAAACAAATCAGACAGCCGAACGAAAGATTTTAGCACGATGTCGCTCAAAGAATGTGTGATTGACTACATCTCACACTTTGATGTTGTTGAGCAAATCAATACTTATCAATTTCTTGAAGCCTATAATTTGCCTTATGAGGATTATGATGCTGCCGTCGAAATTTTTAAAAAGATTTTAAAGTTGGATTACGCGTGCTAACTTTGAACTAATGCGGAGTACGCCTTTCGATATATAGTATAAAATAAAGCACTTCCCATGAAGTGCTTTATTTTTTTAATTTAAAAAGCCATCTTTTAAGCTTTACTTTTAGAACAAAAAATGCCCCGCCACGAAGGCGGAGCGAGGTTTGGCACCATGATCCGAGGGGGATTCGAACCCTCGACCGTTCGCTTAGAAGGCGAATGCTCTATCCAGCTGAGCTATCGGACCAAAATAGACAAGTAGATTTTTACACTACTTGTCTAGTCTATCATATTTTTCTAATTGAAGCAATTATTGTCCTGTATAAGGATCAACATAAGTGGTTGTACCATCTGCACTCGCACCTCCCATTCCTGGGTCAGTCGTTCCATATGCTGCGCCATCGTCTACAGAAGCCCCATAAGGATCTGGGGTAGTTGCATCAGCCTGACTTTCTTCAGAAGATTTTGTTTTATCCGATGAAGTTGGCTTATCACTTGTCGCTGCGCTACCATCTGTCGCAACATAGGTAGCAGAATTGCTGCTGTCAAGATTTACAAAAGAACCATTGACATCAATACCATAAACAGTTGACTTGCCATTTTCTGTTACTGTTGCTGAAGGCATGAAATAGGCATCAGGTATATTACCAGTTAATGTTTCGTATGTAATTAAATTATTACTTAAACTATTGCCTGTCTCTTTTTTCAGAGAGTTTCGTAAAGCGTTTTGAACGGCTAAAGTCGTATTTGTAGACAACAGCTGATAAGAACCACCATCTCCTGGATTCATATAATCAATCCCTTGATATTGAATCGAAACTACTTTATTAAAACAATCTCTATAACCTAATAAAGAAGTTAAAGTTGAGCCATTGATTGGAATATTTGTTTTGATGTCTTCACTAATATCGTCCAAGAATTTTTGATATTGAGTGATATTGTTCAATGCCAAGAGCTTCGTCACAACTGCTGAAATAACTTCACGCTGGTGTGCTGCACGACCATAGTCTCCATTAGGTAAGTGATGGCGATCACGCGAATAAACCAGCGCTTGGTCTCCATTAATGTGTTGTTTACCTGGTGGAACTTTCGCAGTGTACTCCGGCTCTGTGTCAGAGATATAAAGAGTCTGCCCAGTTGTATTGTCAATATCAATACCACCCACATCATTGACCAAGTTAACCAAGCCATCAAAGTTAATCATGAGGAAGTTATCAACATTAATACCAGCCTGTTCTCCGATTGTCTTCATGGCATATTGGACACCTGTTTCCAGCCCTCCTGCATTATACCCCATCGGATAAGCGGCATTCATCTTCTGTGTCGAAACAGTATTACCCTTATTATCCAAAATGTTTGACATGACATCTCGCTCAAGAGAAACCATCGTTGTTGTGTTCGTTTTGGGATTAAGGGTCATAACGATCTGTGAGTCAGAGTTACCATCCCAGCTGGTTGATCCTCCGCGGTCAGCTCCTCCAGTATCGACACCCATGAGTAAAATTGTTAATGGCTCAGTCGCTTTGATAATTTTTCCCGCATCTGTGCTTCCAACTTCCGCATAGGTTTTCGAAAATGCTTTTGTTGTGCTATCTAAAACTGTCGAAACATAGACAGTGGCTGCTCCAGCCGTTAAGGCGATGATCCCAACGATCATCAACAGCGATTTTTTCCAAAGTTTCATAGTAAAATTATATCAAATTTCTACAAATAAACAACAGGAAATGAAAAAAGCAACCAGATAGGCTTCTTTTTTCCTATCTGATCACTCTTATTTCACTTAGAAAAATTTGACCATTTGATACACATCTATCAATTGTCCATGTTCATCGCGTGCGCCATATTTTTGGACTGTTTCAAGCTCAAAACCAAACTTTTCATATAAATGGATAGCTGCTTTGTTGCGTTTTTGAACAGTTAATTCAAGTCGCTTTATCACGTCCATCTCCTCAATCCATTCAAGGGCATCCTCAAATAAAAAAGAAGCAATACCATAACCTTGAAATTGTGAACTTACAGCAATAAAAATATCCCCAATATGGCGTATGCGATAGTGAAAATCTGCCGTAATATGTAGAACGCCAGCAATTTCTTGACCAATAAAGGCTAGAAAATAAGCGTTATTGTCCTTCGTAAGAATCTGTGTCAAGTAATCTTGCATCTGCGTGGGCGACATAAGAATCCCCGCCTCATCTAAAGTCAAAAAATGACTTTCTTTTCCTACCTGATTAAGAAAAGCAATAAGCTTTATGCTATCTTCAGGAGTTGCTTCACGAATCAGTAACTCTGTGCTCATAATTCTCCTAGTAGTGCCTCATAGCGTTGTCCATGTGGAAGAAGTTCTAAGACACGTTCAGCATCCGTTGCAAAGCCGTCTGCGTATTTATCAAATTTCACTTCTAAGTAGGCTTCAGGTAGACTTTCTCCCAGTAGCTCGCCCCATTCAATAACAGAAACGCCTTCACCAAAAAGATAATCGTCAAGGTCAAAGCTGTCAGGATCATCTCCTGCACGGTATACATCCATATGATATAAAGGGAGCTTTCCTTCCTCGTATTCTCGTACAATGGTGTAAGTTGGGCTCTTAATCATCTGCGAAATTCCTAAGCCCACAGCTAAACCCTTCACAAAGGTTGTTTTACCTGCACCAAGCTCTCCTGTCAAAACAATAATATCTTGTGCCTGAAGAAGGCCACCTAAACGCTCTGCAAATGCGAGCATCTTTTCTTCATTAACTTTTAATTTCATAGCCTTATTATAGCACAACTCAACACGTGAAATTTAGTAATTAAATCCCGGAAAACGGAAGTGATTGTTTTTCGCTAAGTCTTGTGTGACTCTAGCAAAGTCTAAAGGAGTCTTGTCTTTGGCCATTGACTCCTTTCCTCTTTCATGCAGTATGTCTGGGAACAAAAAAAGATTCCTTACGAATCTTTTTCTTTTATAGTTTTACGCCAATTTCTTCTTTGACTACGTCAACTATTGTGTCAACAACTTCATTTACTTCTTCATCTGTTGGTGCTTCAGCCATAACACGGAGAAGGGGTTCTGTTCCACTTGGGCGGACAAGAATACGGCCTTTACCGTTCATTTTTTCTTCCATGGCCATAATAACTTCGCGAATAGCTGGAATATCCATTGCCCCTTCTTTAGCAGCGTTATTTGCTACACGAACATTTACAAGTTTTTGAGGATAAATTGTGACTTCAGCTGCTAGTTCTGATAATTTTTTACCTGTTTCACGCATGACTTTTACAAGTTGGATAGCTGAGAGTTGTCCATCACCAGTCGTATTGTAATCCAAGAAGACCATATGACCTGACTGTTCACCGCCAAAATTGTAATTATTTTTACGCATTTCTTCCACAACATAGCGGTCACCTACAGCCGTTACAACGGAATTCATACCTGCTTCTTCCAATGCTAAATGAAAACCAAGATTAGACATAACAGTTGTAACTACGGTATCTTTTGCTAATTTCCCTTGCTCAAGGAGATACTTCCCAACTATGAACATAATTTTGTCACCATCAACGATATTGCCATTTTCATCTACTGCGATAAGACGATCCGCATCACCATCAAAAGCCAGACCAATGTCGCTTCCAGTTTCTACAACCGTATCTGCTGTTTTCTCTGGGTGTGTTGAACCAACACCGTCATTAATATTAAGTCCATTTGGATTTTCACCAATCACTGTGAGTTCGGCATTTAAATCAGCAAACACAGCACGCGCAGATGTATATGAAGCACCATTAGCTGTATCGAGTACAATTTTGTAACCTTCAAAATCGCCTTCAGCTGTTGTTTTCAAAAATGCTTGATATTTACGTACAGCTTCATTATAATCGTGTAAAATTCCCAAACCTTCAGCAGAAGGTCGTGGTAATTTATCTTCTTCAGCATCAATCAAAGCTTCGATTTCTAACTCTTTATCATCGTCAAGTTTAAAACCATCTGCTCCGAAGAACTTAATTCCGTTATCCAAGGCTGGATTATGGCTGGCAGAAATCATAACCCCTGCAGAGGCTTCTTCTTTACGTACCAAATAAGCCACTCCTGGTGTAGCAATAACACCCAAGTCATAAACCTCAATCCCTACTGATAACAGACCTGAAATAAGGCTTGTTGAAAGCATCTGACCCGAAATACGTGGATCACGTGCTACATACACTTTTGGTGTTCCGATTTCATGTTGGCTAAGAACATAGCCACCAAAGCGCCCAAGTTTAAAGGCCATTTCTGGCGTTAACTCTACATTTGCCTCTCCACGAACGCCATCTGTTCCAAAATATTTACCCATTTTATTCTTCTCTTTTCTTTTTTTACTTATTTATTTTTTTACTGGAGTCATTGTTACTTCTACTTGACTAGGTTTCACACTTGCTCCATCTGCCTGTATATCGACATTTACAGTCTCTTTTTCCGTAATATTAGATATGTTTACCGTCGCATCAACACTATTAATCTTATCTAGAGCACTTTGTTCTCCTGAAATGGTGACTGTCTTCTGAGAGAGAGACGTCTTCATGTCTGAAAGACTTTGGTCAAGTGTTCCCGTTTTCTTCACATTAACTGGGACTGTTTTTGACGGCTTTTCTACGCTCACTTTCATTTGCACTGTCGCCGGACTGATTTGTGCGGGAAGTAATTTTCCGTCAGCATCAACTGCATGCAAGGTAACCGTACCAGAGTAATCATCATTTAAGTATGCATCACTTGGTAAGGCCGCTTGGATGGCATGGATTTGTTTGATGCTTGTTTCCCCTGCTGTTACTTTGACTTTTTCTTGACTCAGCTTGATGTCATTAACTTTGAAACCATCTGGTAGCTGCGCTTGTTCAATCAAGGGTGTTACATTGAATTCAGCACTGGCTTTCTTTTCTAAGCGAACGGTCAAGGTTGTAGGTTCAATTTGTGCATTTATGCCATTAGGAAGTTGTTGGATACGTACGGGCATCGTCACTGTTCCTTCTTTTGCATTGGATAAATCCACCACAAGATAAAAGTTCCGAGAATCCGGGTTTTCTTCTGTATTAATCTGAACGCGATTGTAACTTGTCAGGTAGACATTAGCAGTATTATTATAACCACTGGCAAAATATTCATCTGAATTATACTTAATTTCAATTGGTACATTGGAAATAGTTGTCGTATAAACTTCTCCAGTTGTTGAGTTACCTTGATTTCTCAACGCAGCAGAGCTTGCATTAAAGAATAAAATTACTGCAAAGAAAATGGAAGCTAAGATTGTAAAAAGTTTTGAAGCGAAAAAATTATTTCTCATTATTTTTTGCCTCCTGTTTCTTCTGGTCCCAAAATAGCGATAAGTTTTTCATGGAACACTTCTTTTGAAATATCCGCGTACAACTCACCATTATAAGCGATAGATATTCCTCCTGTTTCTTCCGAAACAACAAGAACTAAAGCATCTGAAGATTCTGATAAACCAATAGCTGCACGATGCCGTGTCCCAAACTCTTTGGATATTCCCGTTTTCTCAGTTAAAGGAAGGTAGGCACTGGTTACAGCAATTTTATCATCTTGAATAATCACTGCCCCATCATGTAAAGGCGTATTCGGGATAAAGATATTGATGATTAATTCACTGGAGATATCTGCATCTAACCTTATCCCTGTGGAAGCATACTCACTCAGAGTTTGTGTTCGCTCAATAGCAATGAGTGCTCCAATTTTACGCTCAGACATATAGGCAAAAGATTTTTCATATGCCTCAATATAGCTATTGATAGACCGGTTGCGTCCACCGGATAACCGATTGGTCGTCCGACCTAATCCTTCCAAAGCTCTACGTATTTCTGGTTGAAAGATAATAACACCGGCAATCGCACCATAGGTAATTACTTGATTGAGTAGCCACTCTAAAGTGGTCAAACCGATCAAACCAGCAACTATTCTTATGAGAACAAAAATAATAACACCACGTACTAAGCTGACCAGCTTTGTGCCTTGTACAAAACGCATAGCTAAATAAAGAAAAAAGCTTACAATAGCGATATCGATGATTGAAATGAACACACGCCAAGGCGATTGGTTTAACTCCAATATTTTTTGCCAGAAGTCAAGATTAAAAATTTGACTAAAATCACTCACATACTGCCCTCCTCACTGACTTATTCTTTACTATTATACCAAAAATACATTTCTTTATGTTATCTCCCACATAAAGAAAAAGCGACCTACACTAAGTTGCCGCTTTTCTCTTTTTTATTTTGCTTGACGTGCAGCTTTTCGTGCAGCTCGTCTTGCCTCACGCTCAGGATCTACTGGGTGTTCTTTTCTTTCTCTTTTTTCACGAACTGGCTGCGCAGCTTTTTTATCCGAAGCTTTTGCTTCACGAGCAATAAATTTTTCGTAATCCCCTGACATTCGGGCATACCGTAAGAATTTTTTCTTCGCATCTGCCGCAGCTTTTGCATAAAGCAATTCTGCTTGCTCTGCATTGACCTTCATAAGATTGGCAAAGCGAGACTGTTTCACCAACAATTCTCTGACTTGTCCAAAATCTGGACGTTTAAAATCTAATGTCAGAGGATTTTTTCCAACTTCTTCAAGTGCTGGATTGTAGCGGTAAAGTTGCCAATATCCACTGTTTACTGCAGCTTTTGCTTCATCAAGCACCTTGCTCATTCCCTCATAGTTTCCATGTGTAATACATGGTGTATAGGCAATAATTAGAGAAGGGCCCTTATGTTTTTCCGCTTCATCAAAGGCTTTGATTGTTTGCATCATGTTTGCACCACTTGCGATTTGAGCGACATAAACATTGCCGTAAGTCATAGCCATAAAGCCAAGATCTTTCTTCGCAGCAACCTTTCCGCCAGAAGCAAACTGCGCAATCGCACTTGCCGGTGTACCTTTGGAAACCTGTCCACCTGTATTGGCATAAACTTCGTTATCCATAACGAGGATATTTACATCTGCACCGCTGGCAATAACGTGATCCAATCCACCAAATCCAATATCATAGGCCCAGCCATCGCCACCAAAAATCCACTGTGTAGGTTTTACAAATTGGTCTTTTTCATTATATATTTCTTGTAGCAGAGCTGAATTTTCTTTTTCCTCTTTAAGCACGGCTTTGAACTTTTCAGCACGTGCTCTTGTACCTTCAGAATCTTCCAGGTGCTCCAGCCAATCCTCAGCTAACTGTGCTAAGGTAGCCGACATTTCAGGTAGGGCTACCTTAACCTGTGCTGCAAGTTTTTGCCGTCTTGTTTGACTCGCAAACCACATACCATAACCGTATTCAGCATTATCTTCAAAGAGCGAATTTGACCATGCTGGACCTTGCCCAACATTATTTGTGGCATAAGGGGCAGCCTGTGTCCCCCCATAAATAGAAGAACATCCTGTGGCATTGGAGATCATCATACGATCACCAAACATCTGTGTAAGCAGTTTGATATAAGGCGTTTCCCCACAGCCAGAACACGCACCAGAAAACTCAAAGAGTGGTTGGTTAAACTGTGTAGCAGCGACTGTACCAGAGCGTGCTGGATTTTCTTTTTGCTTAAGTGTCATCCCAAAAGCCCAGTTGATGGCTTGAGTTTTTTGACTTTCATAAGGTACCATTTTTAGGGCTTGCCCTTTTTTCGGACAAGCTTCCACGCAGAGTCCACAGCCTGTACAATCCTCTACGGAAACTTGAATCCGGTACTTCAGACCGTCTTTGCCACGGTAATCCATCACACTGAAGCCTTCTGGCGCCACATTCCATTCATCTTCATCTGCGAGGAAAGGACGAATGGCAGCATGTGGACAGACAAAAGAACATTCGTTACATTGCGTACAAGCAGCACCATTCCATTCGGGAACTTCCAAAGCAATGCCGCGTTTTTCAAAGGCAGAAATCCCTAGCGGACTACTTCCTGCTGCTACATTGGTAGCCACATCCTGAACAGTTAATTGATCACCTTCAAAGGCATTGACCTTATCTAAAAAGTTGAAAACATAGCGTTTACGTGCTGTATCTGCCGGAGCGGCTTTGGTAACTTTTTCTTCTGTGTCAGCCCATGAGGTAGGTACTTTTACTTCATGTAAATGATGCAGAGCTGCTTCCATAGCTTGTAAATTTTGCTCTACAATCTTTGGCGATTTACGGGCATACTTCTGTGCATCCTCTTTAAGAATCGCATAGACATTATCAAAGGGCATAATGTTGGTCAACTTAAAGAAAGCAACTTGCATGATGGTATTAATGCGTCGTCCCAAACCAGTGGTTTGTGCAATTTTAGCAGCATCGATTGTGTAGAAACGAATCGCATTTTTCGCAATATACTTTTTAAGCTGGGCAGGTAAATTTCGATCAAGTTGTTCATCTGTCCAGCTTGTATTGAGGAGGAAAATCCCTCCAGGGCGCAAGCCTTTTGTTAAATCATATTGGCGCACATAAGTTGTATTATGGCAGGCTACAAAGTCAGGATGCGAAATCATATACTCCGACTGAATAGGACTATCACCAAAGCGCAAATGACTTACGGTCAGTCCACCTGATTTTTTCGAATCGTACTCAAAGGCACCTTGAACATATTTGTCCGTATGGTCACCAATGATTTTGATAGCAGCTTTATTTGCACCCACGGTCCCATCTGAACCAAAGCCCCAAAATTTTGCTTGATAAGTATCTGCTGAAGTGAGATCCAAGTTCCCTGCAAGCGGTAAGGAAAGATGAGTCTGATCATCATCTATACCGATAGTAAAGCTTTTCTTCACAGATTTATTTTTCAGCTGCTCGAAAACTGCCACGATGTGCTCTGGTCGCGTATCTTTACCACCTATACCGTAACGTCCACCAATAACAGAAATATTTTGCTCAAACAGCAAATCTTTAATATCGAGTAAAAGAGGCTCAGCATTACTTCCTGCTTCTTTTGTCCGGTCAAGTACGGCAAGTGAAGTCACCGTTTTAGGTAATTTTTCAAGAAAGTTTTCTGAGGGAAATGGACGGTAAAGATGGATATTCAAAAAGCCTACTTTGCGCCCTTGATGATTCAGGTAATCAACAGTTTGTTTAACTGTTCCGGCAACAGATCCCATACTTACAATAACTTCTTCGGCATCTGGTGCTCCATAGTAATCTACCAGATCATAGTCCGTCCCACGCAAGTGATTTATTTCCCGCATGTATTTTTGCACGAGTTGAGGAAGTTCCTCATAATATGGATTGACCGTTTCACGCTGTTGGAAATAAATATCAGCATTCTGATTGGTTCCTGACACAGTTGGATGGTCTGGATTCATCGCACGTTGACGGAAAGCACTTAATTTCTCTTGATTAATCAATTTTGCTAGGTCTTCGTAATCCAGAACATCAATTTTTTGGATTTCATGTGAGGTGCGAAAACCATCAAAGAAGTTTAAAAAGGGCACCGATGCTTCAATTGTTGTCAGGTGGGATACAGCTGACAAGTCCATAACTTCTTGGACGCTAGATGCTGCTAACATGGCAAAACCTGTGGAACGCGCTGCCATAACATCCGAATGATCGCCTGAGATATTCAGTGCACCTGTTGCAATAGCACGTGCTGCCACGTGGATAACCCCAGGAAGAAGTTCGCCTGCCATCTTATACATATTGGGCAACATCAGTAAAAGCCCCTGAGACGAGGTAAATGTTGTTGCTAGAGCTCCAGCTTTTATGGCACCATGCAAAGCTCCAGCAGCACCTGCTTCTGATTGCATCTCGCTCAGTTTAACAGGTTGTCCCCAAATATTTTTGCGGCCCGAAATCGACCAAGCATCTGTATAATCAGCCATTGGTGAACTTGGCGTAATGGGGTAAATCATTGCAATTTCAGAGAAAGCATACGCAACATGTGCGGCTGCCATATTCCCATCCATAGTTTTTTTCATGATAAAGTCCTTATGTAAAAGCATTTATTTGGTTTTTCATCAGAAAAAACGGTGTCATTTGTTTTTTCTGTGGAAATATTCCTGAAAATCCAAGAGCTCTTACGCTTAAATTTTTGACTACTTCTATTTTAGCACTTTTAATTATAGGCTCCATGAGTGATGAGTGTCAAACACTTTTGACAAAAAATATAAAAAAAACAGAAACTTATTATAAATCTCTGCTTTTATGGATATAATATTTAATATTATCAGAATTTGATTTAACCTTCCTTAATACGTACTTCGGTATCTTTATCAAAGAAATGTGCTTTATTAAGATTAAGTGTGACAGTGATTTTTTCGCCAGGCTGACGGAAGTCTCTTGCTTCTACACGAGACACGAGTTCTGCATCTCCTGCCTTCAGATAGAGCATTGTTTCAGCACCCAAAAGTTCTGAGACAGTGACTTCAGCTTCAATTTGTGCTTCAGGATAAGCTTCCTCTGCAAGAATTGAGGCGGAGATATCTTCTGGACGTATCCCCATGATGACTTCTTTTGAAGAATAACCTTTTTCTTTAAGGAGCTTGTGTTGGCCTTCTGGAAGCGTTAAGCTGATGCCTTCACCGATGAGTTTGTTGCCTTCAATTTTGAGACTTAAGAAGTTCATCGCTGGGCTACCGATGAAGCCAGCAACGAATTTTGTCGCTGGTTCATTATAAAGTTCTTGAGGTGTGCCGATCTGCTCAATGCGTCCGACAGTACCTGATTTGTCCGCGTTCGGTGTTGAACTCATAATGACAATACGATCTGCGAGAGTCATCGCTTCAGTTTGGTCATGAGTGACATAAATGGTTGTAGCTCCAATGCGACGGTGAATTTTAGCGATTTCTGTACGCATAGAAACACGAAGCTTGGCATCCAAGTTTGACAAAGGCTCATCCATAAGGAAAACTTTAGCATCACGAACAATGGCACGTCCCATAGCTACACGTTGACGTTGTCCACCAGACATATCGGCAGGTTTACGATCAAGTAGATCAGTCAGTCCAAGAATCTTCGCTGCATTTTCTACACGTTGCTTGATATCATCTTTTTTATGCTTACGCAGTTTAAGTCCAAAAGCCATATTGTCAAAAACCGTCATATGAGGATATAGGGCATAGTTTTGGAAAACCATGGCTATATCACGATCTTTAGGTGCAACGTCATTCATCAGTTTACCATCGATAGTAAATTCGCCTTCTGTAATATCTTCTAGACCTGCAATCATACGCAAAGTTGTTGATTTCCCACAACCTGATGGTCCAACAAAGACGATAAATTCTTTATCTTTGACATCTAAATTAAAATCTTCCACCGAATATTGTGTAGCATTCGGATATTTTTTATAAACCTTGTCTAATTTAAGTGTTGTCATTGCTTCTCCTTCATCTTGTTGTATTTAAGCTATCTTCATTTTAATGCAAACGCTTCCTTTAAACAATATCTAAGATGCACAAAAAAACTGTACAAAATGCACAGCTTTATTTCTTTGTTATGAGGCTCAAACTATTAATCTTTCAGCGCATTTTTACAACCCCAGCTTGAACGATAAGAGCAGGGCGCACACCACCATTATTCCCCTGTAATCCACGTGGCCCGGGAACAAGCCCTCCCGGGAAATAGGGCATCTGACCAGTTCCACTACTTATCCCCCAAGCCATGGGGCCAGGGTGGACACCTTCGCCTCTCTCAGGTGTACGTGTAAACCACCACTCCCCATCACCAGCGATACGGCTTTGGAAGCTATGGAAAGGTGTATCTTTTACAGCTGCTCCAGGTGAAGGTGATGAAAAGTGTATTACATCTGCCATCGATAAGGCAAAGGCTTGTGGTGTTCCTTGTGGATTAACACGCGTCAAATCTTCGACTACAGGCTCCGGAAGATTTGTCGGAACCCAACCTTCATAATCTGTACCTCCCAACCATTCGACAGGGGAAATCACACCTGATACATCATCTCGGGCTGGTATGACTACTGGTTGTACCCTTGCTTTTAAATCATCACCACGATCAGCGTACCAATTCTCTATTACCATAGGTTGCTCATTCCATGAAGAGCCTTTAATTGTACGATTACGGATAATCATATGCTCACCATGTCTTAAATTTCCAAGATACATAAATTGCTCCCCATCTGTTGTGAAGCGGGCACCAGCTCTTAATGAGGGTAATAAACGATCAAGCTCAGAGTCAGGAATGTCTGCATAAGGATCTAAAACTTCACCCCCTCTGATAAGATGAAGGAAGTCTCCTAATGCACCGTCAAATCCATTATATGCTGGTTCATCCTGAAAACGTGGTATATCAGGGCTTAGAGTATTCACCTGTTCCATAGGTGGCGGCATACCAATCAACTCACTCTTCACATGCACACCATAATAATAAGAACCTTGAAAGTTATGGACGACCTCTGTCATATGAGAGGCATCTAGGAGATAAGATGTAGCTTCCCCTGCTTGAAGGGCTCGTGCATAGTAGGCCCATCCGTTCGCTTCATCCATCACCCAGTAATTGCCAAGTAAATCATCACCATCAGAGTTTCCCTCTCGAAAAGCAGTATAACGTTCATTCCACTGATGGAGTGTTATCGGTGCCCGGTCTTGATACAGGTTTTGCGCTGTTTCACGCGTGATGGTTTGTCCCGGCCATTGGCCAGTGTTAGTATAAGTATCACCTTGACTCCAGTAATTAGTAGTACCGGCTCCGGGATGCGTCGCTCTTTGATAGAGTTCTCCATCCTCTCCTCGATAGCTCAGGTCACGGGCGTGTCCTGCTGCTGCGGTAATAGGACTATTATATGCTGTATTAAAAGTTGGTAAGTACCATGGTGGGCTGACGTCTCCACGGCTATAACCAAATGTTAGGTTAGATAGCTCATTAAAGGCAGCTGAAAGACTGTCACTTCTACGCTGTGAAACATCGGTTGCTTCTGGAATGTAGGTCGTCCAGCTGTCTAACTCTTCACGTTCCCCAGATATTATCGGTTGCCAAACATCACTTCCACGCTCTTGAAACTCCCCGAACTCAGAAAGTTGAAGCCTTACAAGGATAGGTTTTTGACCAAAGTTTTCGACAAAGACATCTTTATTTTCATCACCATCAAAATAGTCATGTACACGTCCGCCAACGTCAGCACGGTTTTCGAATTCTCGGTCATTGATGGCTTGTTGGTTGAATGCTGTAAAGGCGAATGTGCCTCCGATTAAACCAAGAATGGCTAAGAGCGCAATATTCCGCAGTTTACGTTTCTTTTCTGGGCTCATCTGTGACTCACCCCCTTAAGACATAGGAAACTTAGAACACAGAAAATTCTGCTCTGCTCTGCTCTGCTCTGCTCTGCTCTGCTCTGCTCTGCTCTGCTCTGCTCTGCTCTGCTCTGCTCTGCTAAAGGATTATACAACATAGGTGCTCCTTCTTCAAGTTTTTTGTTAACTTCAAGTAATTTATTTAACTATATTGTAATATTTTTCTTATTCATTTCAAAGTAATATCCACATTATAAAAATACCTCTATTGGCTGTTATCCAATAGAGGTATTTTTACGATTTTAGAACTTTAGAGATGTTTTAGCATTTATTTTACTTCTTCTTTGAGTTGTTCGGCTTCCTCAGCAAATTTCTGAGCAACGGCTTCGAGATCTTCTTCTTCCTCATCTCCCAGATAATGGTCATTATTGATTTCATCGAGGTTGACAAAAATTTCGATGTGACCATGGAGATTTCTGAAAGTTACTGGTGCATCGCCTCCATACTCGCCATCCACATTAATCATCATTTTTTTATCTGTGAGGGGCTCGACTTTGATTTGGCTTGATTTTAGGTATTCAATATTGACATCATCCACGTGACTACCTTTAATCACCATGGAAATCAAAGCCAGTAACTCGAATAAATTATCTGTCTTCACCAAGATAAGAGTAAACAGACCATCATCTAGTTTGGCATCTGGTGCGATTTTTTCAAATCCTCCAACAGAGTTAGTTAAGGCCGCAAAAAACATGGAAATCTCACCTTCAAACACGCCATCATCATGCGTAACCTTGACTTTGCGTTTACGAATTTGGGGCAGTAAATCAACACCTTTGGCAAGATAAGCCAAGTAGCCAAAAGCTGTTTTCAAACGACTTGGTACACTATAAGTCAGCTCTGTTAAGCTTCCACCAGCAGCAATATTGATAAAATACTCGGCATCATTCACTTGACCCACATCAATATTCAAAGTCTGATTTTTCCCAATCATTTCAACAGCTGCTAAGGGCTTATTGCGTGGGATTTTAAGTGCACGCGCAAAATCATTAGTTGTCCCTGTGGGGATAATGGCTAACTTCGGCCTTTTATCAAATGGAGACATTCCACTTACTATTTCGTTGATAGTGCCATCACCGCCAGCTGCTACAATGAGATCAAAACCTGCTTCAGTAGCACGTGCAGCTTCTTTTTGGGCAGACTGTGGTTCTGGTGTTGTCTGAAAAGCAGAGGCTTCATAGCCGAAACTTTCTAACTTATCCAAAATATCCGCGACATTTTTTTTAATGATTTCTTGACCACTACTTGGGTTGTAAATCAATCTTGCTTTCATAATTTCAGCAACTCCTCTTCTGACCAAACTTCAATGCCCAAATCCTGTGCTTTAGCCAGTTTTGACCCAGCATCTGCTCCAGCTATAACTAAATCTGTCTTTTTAGAAACTGAACCTGAGACATTTGCACCTAAAGCTTCTAATTTTTCTTTTGCCTCTGTTCGTGTCATAGCTATTAATTTCCCTGTTAAAACAACGGTTTTCCCTGACAACACACTGTCTGTCTTGGGCTTAAGACCAAGATAGTCGAAGTTGACTCCCGCTTCTGCCAATTCTTGAAGCAAGACTTGCGCACCTTCTGTGGCAAAGTAGCTGGTTACAGCTTTGGCAATAACTGAACCTAAGCTTGGAATTTCAGCAATTTCTTCTAAGCTTGCTTGCGACAAGGCCCGAAGATTACCAAAACGCTCCATTAATAGTTTGGCAGCTTTCGATCCTACATGACGAATACCCAAGCCAAAAAGGAGCTTTTCTGCGGAGTTTTCTTTTGAGGCTTCAATGGCATTTAATAACTTGGTTGCTGATTTTTCTTGAATCTTATCCAGTGCCACTAATTCGTCAAGCTGCAACTTATAGATATCTGCCACATCTTTGATTAAGTTATTTTTGAAAAGTTGCGTAACTATCGATTGCCCCAAACCAGAAATATTCATTGCACCACGACTGGCAAAGTGAATAAGTTTTTCACGATTTTGTGCTGGACAAAGCGGATTGATACAGCGTAAGGCTACTTCATCTTCGAAATGCAAAAGTTCAGATGAACATTCCGGACAATATTGAGGGATTGCCATTTCTACAGAATCTGCTGGACGTTTCTCAAACAAAACACGTTGAACTGCTGGAATGATATCCCCTGCCTTATAGATCATGACTTTGTCTTTAAGACGGATATCCTTCTCCTTAATGTAGTCAACATTATGCAGTGTGGCGCGTGATACTGTCGTCTGCGCTAAGGTCACAGGAACCATATTTGCTGTTGGTGTAACGACCCCTGTACGCCCTACTGTCCAATCCACAGACAGGATTTCCGTTTCTGCCAGCTCAGCTGGAAATTTATAAGCGATGGCCCAACGTGGAGCCTTGACTGTAAAGCCTAACTCTTCTTGTTCAGCTAGATTATTAACTTTGATGACAACACCATCAATATCATAGTCTAAGTCATCCCGAAGAGAAGCCACGCGCTCAATGAAGGCACAGACTTCATCAATATTTCGCGCAAAAACACGTTCTTTGTTGACGACAAGTCCAAGCTTTTCTAAGTACTCCAAAACTTCTTCTTGAGTGTCATTTGTCGCAGGACTCGCTTCTTGATAAAGGAAGGTTGCCAAGCCACGCTTGGTCACCTCTTTCGTATCTAACTGTCGTAAAGTTCCGGCTGCTGCATTACGCGGGTTGGCAAAGGAAGGTTTACCTTCAAGTTCGCGTTCCTTATTGAGTTTGACGAAATTTTTGCGTGGCAAATAAGCTTCACCTCGCACCACAATGTCAATAGGTTCTTTTAATACCAGTGGGACGTCTTTGATGCGTTTAACATTTTCTGTAATGTTTTCCCCTACACTGCCATCTCCACGTGTCGCAGCTACGACAAGTTTACCTGCTGTATATTTAAGAGAAAGTGAGAGACCATCAATTTTTAACTCACAAATGTACTCAGGCTTTGGAATGACTTTACGTACACGTTCATCAAAGTCTTCCAGCTCTTCACGTGAAAAAGCATCTGCTAGGCTGTAGAGATTGTATTCATGAGTATATTTTTCAAATCCTGATAGCACAACATCGCCTGTACGATGGGTCGGTGAATCAGCGCGTATCAAATGTGGGTTATCGTGTTCTAGAGTTTCTAACTCACGATAAAGGCGATCATACTCCGCATCTTCAACCGATGGCATATCCAAGGTATAGTATTCGTGAGCGTACTTATTTAATAACTCCGTTAAATCTTTGATCTTTGACTCGATATTCATACTAATAATTTTATCATATTTTTCGGTTTCCTCGGAGTAAGAAAGTTGTTATAATGGAGAAGTTCAATAGCTTATGTTAAGCTTAATTTTTATGAGGTTTTTAATGAAGAAAAAGATTTTTAATAAGATTGTGATTATACTGGCGGCCTTGCTCGGTATCATCATCATAACAGCTGGTATTCTTGGTCGACAGATACTTTTTCGTGATTATCCTGTTTTCCAGTCAATGTCCCAAAAAGAGATTGTCGAAACAACGAATATCCTACCTGAGGATAACGACTATATCAAAAAATTAAAAAATAATGCGCTTGACGTTTACCTAAGTAATGCTTCCAGTGAACTTGCGGAAAAGTTAGAGGAGAACGAAAAACGCGTCAACAGTATTGTCAATGGCGAACTTCCCGAACAACAGTTTTCACAAAATCAGGACGAATTACAACAAGCGCTGGGCGCAAGCGATGAGCAAATGACGCAACTTGCTCAAACTTATGAGAATGCCCGCCTTAATCGTTCCATTGATCAGCTCCAAGCAGAAACAAAAACTTTAAAAGCTGAGCAGTTGTCTCAGTTTATTCAAGATGCAAACCAATTGGCACAACAGACTGAGAAGAGCATTCAATCTTATATTGAAGATAATAATGCTGTTTCTAAATCGACGATTTCTGCTTCGGTTCAAGCCCTCAATGATGCAAACTCTCTCCTTAGTAACTTTACACAGTTTGTAAACTATACCAATAATTACACAGCTATCACACAACTTCAATTTGATAAAATTTCTACCAATAATTCACTCATGGCAGACTTTCTCCCTGTATTTAACAAGGTAAATGCTTATCTCAGCCAGAAGGAAACTGTAGAAGCTCGTATCAAAGAATTAACAGATTTCCAACAAAAAGTCGAAAAATCAGAACAGTTAAAAAGTTCAAGCATAGAAATGCCTAATCTCAAAGGTCAAACACTTGCGGCCATAAGAAAACAAGCAGGCATCGATTATAAAATTGAAGTGGAGCCAAACTATGAGGAGAAAGATACAGCGATTGTAACTCAACAAAAACCTGAGCCCTCTCAGTATACTCGTATTCTAAAAGGTCAAACAATTACGGTTCAAACACAGAAAAAAGTTGAAGAAAAGAAAACTTCTTCTGATTCTGCCAAAAAAGACAAAGAAAAAACAGAAGCCTCCAAAAAAGAGGACACTAAAGCTAAAAAGAAAGGAGATGAATAATGGCTAAAAAAATAATTCTCCGCACCCTTGCCGTTCTTTTTCTGCTCTTCTTGTTTGTAGGCGCTGTTGGTGCTGTTGGTGCAGTCTATCTCCTGGATAAAGAATCACATCAGGCACATACGATCGAGCTTAAGCCTTCCCCACAAGCCATCTCCCAATCCTTTACTATTACGGATATTAATGGGGAAGCACTTCAGGATTCCTCAAATATCTATAAGTACATTCCAGCACAGCTCTCAGGCAAAGATAAAAATATTCCTGAACTATACACAAAAGCTTTAGTCGCAGTTGAGGATAGTGACTTCTATTCCCGTAAAACTAAAGGTTATTCTATCAAAGGAGTAACTAATGCCGTCTTATCAGAAGTACTTACGAAATTACATCTCGCAAACGGTGCACGTGGTGGCTCAACCCTTGATCAACAATTAGCAAAAAATCTTGCGCATGGAGGTTTTACTGCCGATAAATCATTGTCCCGCAAAATCGTCGAATTGATTGATGCGCATAGCCTTGCTGAACGCTATTCTCGAGAAGAAATTCTCACCAGTTATCTCGACACCTTGCGTTTGACACCTGAAACCATTGGCCCTGGGGCTGCTTGGAACAATCTTTTCTCTACACCGATGATTACCTCAGAGAAAACACCACTCTATATTGCTCAAATTGCTTATTTAGCGGGGCTGGGTCAAGCACCTTCAACCTATGTTCAAGATTTTGAAGGCGCAGGGAAACAACGCGCCTTGACTGTTCTTTCGGTGATGAAGTCCAACAAAATTATCTCTGACCAAGAATACAAAGACAGCGCCGAAGCTGTGAAAAAAGAACTCGCACTTAAGCCAAGTTATACACAAGGCATTCCCCATGCTTATCAAGCCTATATTGCACAAGTACAAAAAGAGCTTGGCCAGATTGCTTTACCAAGAAACGCTAAGGTTGTTGTCAAAACATATGCTACGAAAGCACACTTGGATTATCTAGAGAGCGTTGCAAATCATACCGCACCTGATGTCTCAAATATTCCACGTAATAATCTGCCAGAAGGTACTTTAACTGCAATATCTGTGGTTGATACCCAAACAGGTCATATCTTAGCTTTAAATACAAATTCGGACAATCCACAATTGCCAATTTCCTCTGGCCGTTCTTCAGGTTCAACGATTAAACCATTACTCGATTATGCGCCCGCTCTTGAATATGGCTATATCAATGAAAACAGCACCTTGAATGGTAATGCTACAACTTACGCTGATGGCACACCGCTGATGAATTACGGTGGGAATAATTATGGCCCTGTTCCTGTCGGTTTTGCCCTTGGTAACTCTTTGAACTCTGCAGCCCTGCAAACCTTTAACATGACCAATAATGAGCAAAAAAACAGTATTATGCAGCCACTTGGTATTGCTTCTGTCAAATATGACCAAGAATCCATGTCTATTGACTATAATTTGTCTCCTTTACAGTCTGCATCTGCATATTCTGCGATTGGTAATGATGGCGTTCGCGTTACCCCTACTGCTGTGGCTTCTGTCACGGTAAATGGTCAAGAACTGCCACTTACTCAGCCTGAATCACAACGCGCTATGAGTTCTTCAACAGCTCGCTCGCTTGTTAATCTCATGCAAAATGTTACACAGCCCAATGGTTCCGAGCCTTTAGCTGCTCAGCCGCAATGGCCGAATGCTTTCGCCACTAAGTCCGGGCTCTCTAATTTCCCCGATACTGCCACAGAACCGGCCCGTAGTCAAGGTGCTCCTGATGCTTGGATGGCTGCTACCTCTACAGGTGTTTCAACCGCTGTATGGGTCGGAAGCCCAGATATGAGTGGGAAATATTATGTGCCAGCTGCGCCTATTGAACAAGAAAACAATATGCGTGTCTATCTTTTGAACAACACCATCAGATATATGAATCAAGGCAGAAATGTGCCGCCATTTAGTTACTCAGGCACAGCGATGTCCCATGAACCTCTCTTACCAGAGCTGCCCCAGCTTACTGAGCCACCAACGACCCAAGCTATCCAGCAAGCTAAAGCCTTTGATGCTGTTGCTCCAAGTGTTACTCCCGGTTTAGAAGAATTTTATCAAATGCACCGTCAAGACAAGCTCTTAGATGCTGACTCCATATATGGTGCTAAGAACTAAGTTCTTTATAATAAAAAAGCTGCTTGCAAGCAGCTTTTTTATTTATGATGCAACGGTCAGTTGTTCTTGAACATACTGTGCATAAAGTGGGTGTGATTTTACAAGATTACTGTGTTTACCTGCTCCTGTAATTGCTCCCTTTTCAATAAAGTAAATGTTATCTGCATCAACAATTGTGGATAAACGATGAGCAATGACTAATGTTGTTCTACCTTTCATCAGGCTATCCAAAGCTTTTTGAACCATTGCTTCTGACTCTGAATCTAGACTAGCTGTGGCTTCATCGAGCATGAGAATTTTCGGATTACGCAAGAAGGCACGTGCAATAGCTAAACGCTGACGTTGCCCACCTGATATCTTCACTCCACGTTCCCCTACTTGTGTGTCCAATTGGTCGGGCATATTTTCGACAAAACCGCGTGCAAAGGCTAAGTCTAGCACTTCCCATAATTGTGCATCACTGTATGTACCGTCTAAACCATAAGTCAAGTTGTCACGAATTGTTCCTGCCATAATCGCTGAATCTTGTGAAACAAACCCAATTTGGCTACGCCAATCTTTGAGGGCTAAGTTTTCAATATCATGATTCCCCATTGTTAGTTTTCCTCCTGTTGGTTTGTAGAAGCGTTCCAAAATAGAGAAAATAGTTGATTTTCCGCCCCCAGAAGGACCTGCAAAGGCAACAATAGTATTTGGTTTCGCTTCGAAAGTAATATTTTTCAATATTTCTTCAGAGTCATCATATGAAAAACTAATATTTTCTGCACGTAAAACTTGGCCTTCAATATCTAGGTTTTCTCCAAGACTTAACTGCTCTTGTTCTTCTTCTAAAACTTCATTCAGACGGGCTGTGGCTCCTGAGGCTTTAGAACTTGCGGTAAAGAAAAGTGCTAGAGTAGGAACAGAACCAATCATGTTCATAAGATACATCAAGAAGCTCATCAAAGTGGCCATCGTCATTGCTCCTACGGCAACACGATGAATTCCATAAAGCAGCAATCCAAAGATTGTTGACATCATTAACAACATCATAATTGGTTGCATGGAACCATCAAAAATTGCTTCACGAAGCCCGATTTTATAAAGCTTATTGATGTTTTTTTCAGCTGAATGTGTCGCTTGTACCTCCGCATTGGAAGATTTGACCAAACGAATTTCGCTAAGCACTTCACTTGCTGTGCCAGAAAACCCTGCAAGAGCATCTTGACGCTGGATTCCAAATTTTCGGCCAAAAGTGGCCAAGGGCATAATAATCAATGTCGCAATAGGAACAGCTATCACCATTGCTACAGTCATCTGCCAATCCATACGAAACATCATAAAAATTGAACCCACAAGAAGCAAAAGGCTTGTTAAGGTTTGAGGTACAGTATTAGCTAAAAGATCTTTCACTTGTGTTGTATCGTTGACCAAGCGGCTTCCAATTTCTCCTGTTTTGACTTCATCAAAGTACTTTACAGGTAGGTGAACCATCTTATTCCACACTGTTAAACGTAATCTTTTTACTACATTTTCTCCAAAAAATCCAAGCACTGAGGCGCCAATTGCACCAAGTAAGGCCGAAAGGATGTAAACCAGAACTACATTTCCTAAAAGACCATAATTAATCCCTTGTGCAAATCCTGAAATAAGTGGCTGTATCATTTGAGGTACAATAAGCTGTAGTACCGCTCCCACAATCCCTGACAACATCCCAATGGCAAAATAGGAGTATTTTGGTTTACTCTTGGCAATGAGTTTCAAAAAATCCTTACTTTTTATTTTATTGGCTTTTATTTCTTTTTCCATTTTTATCTCCTTTAATTAATTAGTTTTTATTTTAACCAAACTAACAAAATCGATTATAAAACTTTTAATTAGTTTTGTCAACAATAAAACTAATTATTTTGGGATAAAAAACCAACCCATAAGGTTGGAATAATTTTTAATATTTAAATTCACCTACAGTACGGAATCCAATATTTTTAAATGAACTCATTTCGGCTTGATTGACATCTGTAGTCTTAAAGTTTTTTGCAAACTTCGCTGCTGATACACCATCTAAGCGTGTGAGTTGTTCACCATTGAACATCCAGATTGAACCATTCATTTTAGAATTTTTGTCGTTTACTTTATATAAAATCATTTCAATTTCTCCTTCATCTATTTCTGATTCACCGGCTTTGCGCCATACTTCATAGTACTTAAAACTGTTGCTACTTAAATATGTACTATTAATTGGTAAATCTTGTATTGCTGTATTAGCTTGACCATTAGTATAATAGCAAGTCGAGGTAATAATTTTGCCACCTCCAGTAATTACACCTGTATGGCCTCCTGCGCCTCCTGATTCCGCCATTGAATTTCCAGCAGATAGTAGAATAATATCTTCATCCTGCATTTGATTCAGATTAGAACCTGACATATTTCCTGTTAGAATTCTCGTATAGCCACATTTTGAGAGATAACCACCTAAGGTTACGGTATTATAAACATAATCATAAGCAACTCCTGTCGCTTCTTTAAGGGCTATAACAATACTGCCCGAACAGTCTGCTGTTCCATCTGTACCAATACGAGAGCCTGTCATGGAGTAGGTAATTTGATTACGATGTGTATTGAACCAATCAACTACTTTTCTACGATTACTTGGAGTTGAACCTTGGAAAAGGTTATACCAATAACGTGCCTGTGTACCTCGAGCAGGTTGATTTGGATTTAACGGCCGTTCATAATATCGAATAAAAATATCCGCCAATGTTTCAGGAGATGCCGTACTCTTAGTAAATTGTGCAAAAGTCATACTTGGGTGATAAAACTGTTGATTGTTTGCAACTTCCCACTCAATACGCTTGCATTGAGAGAAAACATCTTGATAAGCTAAACCATTTGATTTTGCCCAGTCAATATATTTTGTCGCTGGTGTCCATTGAACAAGACCATAACCACCATTCATATTACCAACTCTATCACTTTCCCAGCGATCGGCAATAATACCGCTCTCACTCTGCATATTACCTAGGAGAGCTGATACTGACTGTTTTGTCCATCCGCGTGACGTAAGATAGTCCCAGATTTGTTTTGCTGTTTCTTGTTGTCCCAGTTTATTTTCCTCCTTTTTTTATACAATTCTAATAAACCCGTCGACTTACCGATTGTTCTACCTAACATACAGCTGCATTTTTTAGGAATGACTTCAAGTTGGAATCGAACCAACAGTCTCTTATGGACTTGCCATTTTGAAGCCTGATTTAATTATATGACCGAATTTTCATTTATTCCAGGTTGGAAAACCGATCTCTATAAAGCTAATTTTTCTGCTTGAAGATGGCGACCAAGTTTTGCTTTATCGCTGATCACATTTATAATTGTAAGCCCTAATTTTAAATTGTTTCAGGTAAAAACAAAAAAACTGCTGAATTCAGCAGTTTTTTATATTATACAATCTATTGCGAAAGGCGGCAGACGGATTTGAACCGACGATCAAGCTTTTGCAGAGCCATGCCTTACCACTTGGCTATGCCGCCACAACATTAACCATTATATCGAAATTTAAGGATAAAAGCAAGAACTTTTACAGCTTCTCAGATTTCACCCCTCAAGGGTTAAGAAAAAGCCCTAAGCAATTTCTCTTAGAACTTTTCTTTTTTCTCAAAGTGTTATCAATATTAATTTGCCGCTTTTTCTAAAGCTTGAATACGTTTTTCCTGGCTAATAATTTCTGTAGCCAAATCTTTGAAGGTAATTGCGTTCATCAGATGGTCTTGCGCATGTACCATATAGAGATCGATTTCTGTATGAATACCTTGTGCTTCTTTTGTCAGCATATCTGTTTGAACATCATGGGCTTGGAGCAACTCTTGGTTCGACTCCTGAAGTGATTTTTCTGCTGCTTCAAAATCTCCTTCTTTTGCTTGTTGGATTGCTTGAAAGGCTAAACCTTTGGCATTTCCACCATGCATGATGATTCCCATCACAATTTCCATTCTTTCTTCGTTCATTACATCCCCTTTTATTTCGTCGTCTTGAGTTCTTTTACTTCATTAAAGCTTCTGCTGCTTCAAGGACTTTATCGCCACGCATCATACCGTAGTCTTGCATTTTTATCACATCCATTGGTACATCAGCAGCTTGTGCTTTCTTTTGTACCTCTGCCTTCATGAAGCCTACTTGAGGGCCTAAGAGAAGGACATCAGGTTTAGGGGTAGCAGCAAGCATGTTATCGATGTCTGCTGTTGATTTTGCGAAAATTTCGTAGTCCAATCCTTTATCTGCTGCTGCTTTTTGCATTTTAGAAACTAAAAGTGATGTTGACATGCCTGCTGCGCAAGCTAAAGCGATTATTTTATCAGCCATAATTATTTTTCCTTCTTTTTCTTTTTATAGTCTTAAGTATACCGCTTTCATTGATTTTTTGCAAGTGTTTTCATACTGACAGAGAACGACTTTAGATACTATCCCCATTCTCTTTAATGAGCGCTTGATACCAATAGTAAGAATCCTTGGGTATTCGCTTGAGACTTCCTTCCATACTTTCGTCCTGATCCACGTAGACAAAGCCATAGCGCTTCTGATAACCGTTCAACCAACTGAGTAAGTCAGTGTAAGACCATGTATGATAGCCAATCACTTGAACACCATCGGTTAAGGCTTCTTTTATAGCTTTAACATGACTTTCCAGATATCTAATGCGGTAATCATCGTGAATTTGCCCTGCCTCAAGCTTGTCATACTCTCCTAGACCATTTTCGGTAATCATCACAGGTATGCGGTAGCGACTGGTAATTCGACGTAAGGCGATACGCAATCCCATTGGATCAATTTCCCAATCCCAGTTTGTACGTTCAACAGCAGGATTAGTTACACGTTTGTACAAGCCCGGAATGCCTTGGTCGCCTCCTGAGCCCTTAACTCCGGTAGTATTCATTTTACCAAGTGTGACTCCACCTTCGCGCGGATTCCAAGCATTGGCAGCAGTTTGATAATAATTAATCCCTAAAAAGTCTGGTCGGGCTGATTTTAAGAGTTCAAAATCACCCTCTTCGGTTTCAAACATCAGATCATTTTCTTTAAGATAATTCAAAGCCACAATAGGATATTCGCCATAGCAATAGACATCCATCCAAAAATGAGCAAACATTTCCTCTGCGTTTTCAGCTGCCAAGACATTAAGGGGATTGGAATTGATCGCGTAGTTTGGTGTATAAGCAAAGGAAGGACCGATTTGACCGGGCATATCCATTTCATGAAAAGCATTGATTACAGCTGCATTAGCCAAATTTGCATGGTGATTGACTTGATAAAACAGCTTCATATCGACTTTTCCTGGTGGATGTGTTGCCAATATCCAACCATGTTGTGTAAAGATGTTTTGTTCATTCAAGGATACCCAATACTTCACTTTTCCTTTAAAAGCTGTAAATAGTGTTTGCGCATAATGCACAAAATCCTCAATAATCTGGCGACTTTCCCAACCTTGATATTCTTCTTCAAGAGCTTGCGGTAAATCCCAATGATAGAGCGTAACTACAGGTTCGATATGATTAGCAATCAATTCATCAACCAAATCCATATAAAATTGTAAGCCTTGTTGATTAATTTCGCCCCGACCTTCAGGAAAAATACGTGTCCAAGCAATCGAAAAACGATAGGATTTTAATCCCATTTCAGCCATAAGTGCTACATCTTCTTTGTAGCGATGGTAGTGATCAACAGCAATGTCTCCTGTTGTCTCCTTAAAAGTTTTTCCTGGTATGCGGACAAAATTATCCCAAACTGATGGACCTTTTCCGTCTTCGTCATGCGCACCTTCAACCTGATAAGCTGCCGAAGCCGAGCCCCATAAAAAGTTATCGGGGAAAGCTTTTAGTTTTGTATGTTCCATTATAATTTTTCTCCATTTGAGGCTATAACTTGACTGTACCACTCAAAGGAATCTTTCTTCGAGCGTTCCAAGCTGCCATTTCCTTCATTGTCTTTATCTACATAGATAAAACCATAGCGTTTTTTCATCTCCCCAGTTCCTGCAGAAACAAGATCAATAAAGCCCCATGGTGTATAACCCATTAAGTCTACCCCATCGTATTCGACAGCATCTTTCATTGCTTCAATATGTGCTTTTAGATATTCCACACGGTATGGATCATGAATGCTACCATCTTCTTCTACTTTATCCACAGCACCAAAACCATTTTCTACAATAAAGAGTGGTTTTTCATAACGCTCATTGAACCAATTCATGCTATAACGCAGACCTAATGGATCAATTTGCCAACCCCATTCTGATGCTTCGACATATTGATTTTTTACCAAATCTCGGTTTTCGATGTAATCAAAAGTTGGCGCTCCCAGATGCTCTTGATTCTCCATTTTTTCAGCTGTACTTGGCATATAATTTAGCTTAAGACTTGGATCAATCTTTTCAGCCTGATCTTTAATAGCAAAACTCATATAATAACTAAAGCCGATATAATCTACTTCACCTTTGGATAAATCTTCAATATCTTCAGGAGTAATGTCCAAATCAAAGGCTTTACGTTCAAAATATTTGAGCATATAGCTTGGATAGTGACCACGCGCATGGACATCGGTAAACCATAAACGCCGTTGCATGGCAACCTGTGCTGCCATCATATCTTCGGGTTTACATGTTGCAGGATAAATAGGACACATCGCAATCATGCAACCAATTTGGAAATCAGGGTTAATCTTATGTCCTAGATCTACAACTTTAGCAGAAGCCACTAATTCATAGTGGGCTGCTTGGTACATAATCTTTTCACGGTTCTCGCCTTCCACGAACTTCAAACCAGAGTTAGTGAAGGGTGCAAAATCCAGATCAAAATTTGCTTGATTATTTATCTCGTTAAATGTCATCCAGTATTTAACTTTATCTTTATAGCGGGTCATTACTACTTCAGCAAATCTTACAAAAAAGTCAATCAAGCGGCGATTACGCCAGCCACCATACTCGGTAACCAAGTGATAAGGCATTTCAAAGTGGGAAAGCGTGATGACTGGCTCAATACCGTTTTTCAAACATTCATCAAACAAATCATCGTAAAATTGAAGACCTTCTTCATTAGGCTCACTTTCATCTCCATTTGGAAAAATACGTGTCCAAGCAATGGATGTACGGAAACAGTTCACACCTAACTCTGCAAAAAGTCTGACATCATCTTTATAGCGATGGTAGAAGTCAATGGCTTCATGGTTAGGATAATTTTCACCAGGTAAGACACCATCTGTAATTCGGCGCTCAACACCATTTGCTCCAGCAGTCATAACGTCAGCCACAGAAACCCCTTTGCCTCCTGCATTCCAGCCGCCTTCAAGTTGATGAGCAGCAACTGCACCGCCCCATAGGAAATCTTTTCTTAAAGTCATTTTTCTTCTCTCTTTCCTCTAATTCTGTTGATTTAACTTTAAATCTTTTACAAGGTTTGAACTTGCGTATACTTCAGTTCTTAACATCCTCCCCTTTTTTAGACGCTCAGTTCCCCTCTATAAATGTAAACTCTCCCAGCTCTTGATGAGTTTACATTTATAGAAGAGAGATTAAGTCAATGCTTAATCTCATCTCACAGTTATGCTTGTTCAGCTTGCTCTGCTTCATATGCTTCTTTTTCTTGTTGTACAAGAATCGCATCATATTTTTTAGCAAATGGCCAGTATATGGCACCTGTCACAAAAATCATCAAGGCTTGCCATGCTGCACCTTGCCAACCTCCGACAATCAAACCTGAAAGGATTGGCGGTGTTGTCCATGGGACGAAGATACCATTAAACGGTGGGATAATTCCCAGCGCAATAGCTGCATAAGTTCCAAATCCTGAAACGAGAGGAGCAATCAAGAATGGGAAAGCCAAGATTGGGTTTAAGACAATCGGCATACCAAAGAGTACAGGCTCATTGATATTGAAGAAGGCTGGTGCTAATGTTAATTTACCAATGGTTTTCATTTGAACAGAACGCGCACGGTAAATCATAAAGATAACGAAACCGAAAGTCATTCCTGAACCTGTAACCGTAATAAACTGATCCATAAAGGCTTGCGTAACAATATGTGCCCCATGATCAAGTGATAAGTTACCCTCTTGGAACAATTTGAGGTTATCGGCATTGTTAGCCAAGAGCAACGGTGTCATGATACCGCCAATAACTGTGGCACCATGTACCCCAAACCACCAGATAAATACAGGTAAGAATGCAATTAAGAAGACACCAAGTGGGCCGTCTGTAGCATGTTGCAAAGGTGTTTGAATTAAAGTATAAATCCATTCAATCGGTGTTTGATCCGTTGTCAATACAGATAGGGCATAGATAAGCATTGCTACAAAAGTAATAACGAAAGCTGGCACTAGAGCACCAAAGGAATCTGATACATTTGCAGGCACTTGTTCAGGAAGTTTGATACGGATATCTTTTTTCATGAACCATGAGTAAGACCAACCGACCAATAAACCAGCAAGCATAGCAAGAATCATTCCTTTCCCACCAAGCCAAGCTGCATCGATAACACCACTTACTTGATACTCTCCCACGACAGCAGAACCATCAGCAATTTTAGTCACTGTTGAAATAGTGCTTGGTTGAAGCATAACCATGACAATAATAGAAGTCAAACCAGCAGAGGCGCCTTCATAGCCTTCGCTCTTCACCCAAGAATAAGCAATACCAAAAGCTGCAAAGAGGGCCATAATACCAAATGAAGCAGCATAGGCTTGATTAAAAATAGGGGCCCAACCAATTTGTGCAATCCAGTCCGCAACATTTTGTTGAGGGAAGTTTGCTAAGATGAGGAAGATTGCTCCAATAATAATGAAAGGTATTGGATACAACATACCGTTTTTAATTGCTGTAACGGCTTTTGTGTTCAAAAATTTCATCATCGGAGGCATTAATTTCTCGTTGATAAATTTATTCATATTTTTACTCCAAAAATTTTATTTTTAATTCATTAGGGCATCTGCAGCTGCAACTACATTTTTGCCATTCATCATGCCATAGTCTTGCATCTTAATCACATCACAAGGAACTCCTGCAGCATTCGCTTTCTTAGTAACTTCTGCTTTCATATAAGAAACTTGAGGACCTAATAAGAGCACATCTGGTTTGTTCGAACCAGAGCCTGCTAACATATTATCGATCTCTGCTACTGACTTAGCAAAAATTTCATAATCTTTTCCAGCTTCTTTTGCTGCTTGTTGCATCTTCGTTACCAGCAATGATGTTGACATACCTGCTGCACATGCCAGTGCAATAACCTTTTCTGCCATTTTTTTCTCCTTATTCTTTTGAGCTCAAGAATATTATAGCGTTTTCTGAAAAGGCTTTCAAACGATAATATGAAACACCTTTCCTGTATTGAAACAAAGAGAAAATGGTTTAAATTAAGGATTTGTGGCTTAATTTTTTGCAATAAATACAAAAAAACTTGCAAAAATTGCAAGTTTTTTAAAACATGTTTCGCATTTTGGAACAAATCGAACACTATTCCTCTAAAAAATGGAGCGTTTTATGAGCCAGAACTTCAAGAACTGCAACAACAGGAAGTTGTGTCGTTAAATTTCCTAGCGGATAAAGTTTAGACCATTCCGGCGTGAGATTGTAAAAGAGTTGCAAGTCAGCCAGCCGGCCAACTGTACTGTCTTCATTATTTGTCAATGAAATAATTTGTGCGCCTTCTTGTTTGAATTCCAACTCCTTATTAATGATTTGAATCGTTTCTCCTGAGGCCGATAAAATCAATGCAATGACATTACCTGTGCCATTGATTTGGATAGCTTGGAAAGGATCATTAATAACAAAGGCACGTAAACCTGCATTCACAAAGTATTTACATGCATAATCAGCTAAAGAACCTGAGTTCCCAATTCCCATAAAAACGGTATAATCTGCTTTAGCAATCATCTTGGCAGCTTCAGTCAGTCGCTTTTGATAACTTTCAGAATTCATACGGCGTAAAAACATATCAAATTCTAGCATATTGTCATAATGCTGCTCTTCCGCCGTTTTAGGTTTGCTTTGATTTTTTAGAAAAAATTTTAATTCTGCCCAACCATTAAAGCCCAACTTTGTACTCATTCTTACGATTGTTGTAGTAGAAACATGAAGCTGGCTAGCTAAGCTCCGAATCGTTGCTTTTTGAACCTTATCTGGAGATTTGATGATAAAATCAAGGACCAAGGTTTCGAGCTCATTAAGCTTGCTTATTTGTTCAGGTTGAAACATAAAAACTCCTTTATCTAGCTTAAAATAGTGTATATTTGATCAAATAGTAACCCAGAGCTAAACACTCTCTAGCGTAATTGCTCATAGTCTGCCAAGCAGGGGTTTTACTTTCCGCTGCATAACCTTGCACATTTTTATAGCCTAATTTGGAAGCCAAATAAAGGCTACGATAAAGATGAAAGTCGCTCGTCACAAGTAGTGTCTTCCCTTGCACATACTTTTGAGAAAGCGCGAAATTCTCGACAGTATTTCGCGCTTTCTTTTCTTCAATGATTCGGCTAGAGTTTAAACCATGTGCTTTGAGGTATGTGGCCATTCCCTCAGCTTCAGATACAGGAGAAGCGGAACTTCGATAACCTGTGACAATAACTCTAGCTTGAGGATTGCTCTTAGCAAGTGTTAAAGCAGTATCAAGACGGCTCTTCGTAGTAGATGCAGGCTGACCATCTGGCTCAATCTTACTGCCTAAAACTAGTATCGTCTTAAAATCTTGTGCTGTATCTCCTTGATGAGCGACATCACTCCGTATCAAAAAGAAACAGAAAAGGCCATAGGCCGTTCCCAAAGCAAAGATTAACCCTAAAACTCGAAAGAATTTTTTCATTAGAATTTTTGTTTGCGGGCTTCACGTTGCTTACGTGCATTTTTATTGTGCTCTGCACGACGTTTTTTCGTATTTTCTTCTTCAATCGCCCATTTCAAGGCACGTTTATAGCCTGGTTTGACTTTTTTCTTACTCTTAGCCAACTGACCACGCATTTTGTTAGACAACTCTCCAGTCTTGGCTGTACGTTTTTCACGGCGATCACGATCATAAGAATCAACAATCTCACCATTTTTCACAGCTTTAGGTTGGAATGTTACACCCATTTTTTCAATTTCACGAATGGCTGAATCATCAGAAGGACTGTAAAGTGTAATCGCCGTTCCCGACAAACCATTACGTCCTGAGCGTCCTACACGGTGTACAAAGAAGGAAAGATCACGAGGAAGTTCATCATTGATAACATGACTTACACCTTCGATATCAATCCCACGTGCTGCAATATCCGTTGCTACAACAAACTGATAATCTAAGTTCTTGATGCTTGCCATGATACGTTTCCGTTCACGTGGTGGGATATCACCATGAATTTTCGCTGCTTTGACACCATTGTTGACTAAGAAATGATGAATATCATCAACGCGTCCCTTTGTATTGGCAAAAATCATTGCCATATAAGGATTGGTTGCCTTCGAAAGTTGCAGTAAAATTTGGTTATGTGATGCGCCTTTAGTTGAGATCAGCCAGTTTTCAATCGTGTCTGAAATCACAGTCTTATTCGCAATTTTTTCCATGACAGGATTATTCAAATATTTTTTAAGGAAAGGCTGTAACTTTTGTGGAATAGTTGCAGAGAAGACCAACATCTGTACTTTTTTACCAAAGCTGGCTGCAATTTTATCCACATCTGTCAAGAAGCCCATATCCAAAGTCATGTCCGCTTCATCTACAACAAAAATGGATGCCGTATGAATAATCAAAGCTCCCGATTTAAGTAAATCTTGGATACGCCCTGGTGTCCCAATCACGATATGAGGTTGTGAAGACTCAAGTTTCTTAATTTGACGCGCTTTATCTGTTCCACCCACATAGTTGACCACGCGGATTGCATCATTAAATTTAACAAATTCTTGAGCTGCATGATAAATCTGTGTGGCAAGCTCACGAGATGGTGCAGTGATTACGGCTTGGACTTCATCAAGCTCTGTGTTCAATTGTTGGAAAATAGGGAGCAAGAAAGTATGTGTCTTTCCTGAACCTGTTTTTGATTCCCCTACCAAATCACGGCCTGATAATACGACAGGAATCAGTTTTTCCTGAACGGGGGTTGGCGAAACGAACTTGATTGCCTCAAGCGTTTCATTGATATAATTCTTAAAGTTAAATTCTGTAAATTTCATAGCTCCTATTATAGCATGAATAGTGCATTTATAAAACAGGGTTCGCCTTTTTAATTCCAATTCTTATTGAAAAAAGCAGAAAAGCAAAAAAAGCACCTCCAAGGTGCTCTTTTTTTATGTTATTTAGCTTTAGCGTAAAGTTCGTTTACTTTATCCCAGTTAATCAAGCTAAAGAAAGCTTCGATGTAATCTGGACGAACATTGCGATATTTCAAATAATAAGCATGTTCCCAAACGTCAAGACCAAGTACTGGAATTTGTCCATCAGAAATTGGGTTATCTTGGTTGGCTGTAGAAACAACTTTAAGTTTACCGTAATCGAGAACTAACCAAGCCCAACCTGAACCAAAACGTCCTGTAGCAGCTGCTTTAAACTCAGCTTTGAAGTCGTCAAATGAACCAAAAGCTTCATCGATGGCTGCAGCGATGTCACCTGTTGGTGCACCACCTGCGTTTGGAGCAAGCCATTCCCAGAACATTGTGTGGTTCAAATGTCCGCCACCGTTGTTACGTACCGCAACGCGGATATCTTCTGGCAAACGGTCCAAATAAGCCACTAATTCTTCAACAGTTTTATCAAAGAATTCTGGGTGTTTTTCAATCGCTGCATTAAGATTATTTACATAGGTTTGGTGATGTTTATCATGGTGCAAATGCATTGTTTCTTCATCAAAGAAAGGTTCCAAAGCGTCGTATGCATAAGGTAATTCTGGAAGTGTATAAGCCATAGTATTCTCCTTAAATTTTAATATACTATTATTATAAAGAAATAAGAACCGTTTACAAAATTATCTGCTTATCTTTTCGTTCTTCACGAAAATACTTCAAATCTCGGTCATAGATAAATTCAACCCCTGTTAAATCATCATACTCCCGTGCACCAACCAAAGTATAGAGCTTTGTTAAATCATCTTTCCAGTGGCTAAACATTTCATCCAAGGCTTGAGGTCCTTGGGTATGTAGGATGGATAAAACATGCCCCGCCGAGCTGGCTAAAGGCGCACCCAAAAGTTGAGCATGCAAGATATCTGTAGCTGATGCAATACCTCCCGTAGCAATCAGAGGTTTAGTATTTTGCGCCAATTGAGCTTCAATGAGGCTCTCGGGTCCTGTAAAGCCATAATCATTTAAGTTTAAGGTGCTGTGCCCCCGTCCACTCTCAATCCATGCAAAATTTGTGCCACCTTTACCGCCAACATTAATGCCAGCGATGGCTGTTTGGCTAAGCTGTTTAAACATTTTTTGACTCATACCAAAGCCGACTTCTTTGACTACAACAGGAACATCTAAATTTTCAGCGATACGATTAATATTTTCAAGCCAGTAAAAAGAACGATCCCCTTCACTATCCTTCATGACCAACTCTTGTCCGGTATTAATATGAATTTCTAAAGCATCAGCAGAGAGCATTTCGACAGCCTTTTGTGCATTTTCTAAAGAGTGACCTGCTCCCATATTTGCAAAAATGAAACCCTTTGGATTATGTTGACGCACTTGACGGAAACCTTCCGCCAATTCGGGATATTTCAAAGCAATCGACTGCGAGCCGACGGCCATTGCTATATGATGGTGGGCCGCAATCTCCGCTAACTCTAAATTAACCTTATCACCTTTTTTAGATCCCCCAGTCATCGCTTCTATGTAAAAAGGAAAATCAAACTTATGTTCCAAAAGAGTAACCGATAAGTCAACTTCTTGTGTAGAAATTTCTGGCAAGCCATTGGGAACAACCCGTAATGCAGCAGAAAACTCTGAGCGATTTCGGCCTTCGCGCCAGTACTTTAAGCCAAGTGATAAGTGTTCATCCTTCCGATGTCCGTGGATTTCTTTACTCATTTTGTTTTCCTATTCTTATTTTCTCAAGCTTCATTCCTTCTGCTTCAAGAGCGCTCCTTAACTCGACTATCTTGTCTTCACGCTCTGCAAAAAGAATAATATTTTCACCAAACCCCGCACCTGAAATCTTTCCAGCAAATTCGGGTTGGCTATTCACAATATTCAGAGCTAAAGCCAGTTGATCAGTCATATAGCCTTTTGCTTGGTGCTCAATAAGTAAAAGTTGATTTTCGAGGAGTTTCTCTTTAAAAAGAGCGAAATCCTGCATATCAATAGCTGTACTTATTTCAATAACAAGTTCATCACTTTTAACATAAAATGCCTCAGAAAGTTGATGTTTCAATTTTTCTACTGTCTTCGCAGATTGAGCAGTTTGGACAACATAAGGCTGCCAAGGAATCGTTAGCGGAAGGACTCGCTGATGATTTTCATAGAAAATACTGCCACCATACATAATTGCAGCAACATCGCCACGAGAACCGCTCCCTTGCACATCATAATGTGCTTGGGCCGCAATTTCAAAGCGTTTTTTCAAGGGAAGATTGAGCTGAAAAAAAAGATTGAGTGCATTCACAACGCCGACAACGACACAAGCTGATGAGCCATAACCCTTCTTGTTTTCGCCAAAACCCAGTCCACTCTTGATTTCCAAGTGAAATTCCCGGGTCAATTCAACTTCTTTACTCATATACTTGATAGCCGTCATGACAAAATTCCAAGGCCCGCTCTGCTCAGGTTTAATTTCCTTTACTGAGAAGGCATGAGCAGGCATTGCCACATTCGTTTCTAAAAGACTGTGGCCCTCTACTTCTGAAATAACCACTTGGAAATCACTCTCAAGACTCGTTACCAGAGCTAAACCTCCTAGACGAGTAACCGCATATTCTCCTGCAATAAAAAGTTTTGCAGGAACATCTATTTTATAAGTACTCAAGTCCGCCCCCCGCATGTGCAATATCAAAATTAATATTTGGAAAATTTTCCCGTAGTTTTGTTAGAAGTACTTTCTCTGTCGCTCTGTCTGTAATAATTTTAACGTTTGGCCCAGCATCGATGGTAACAAAAGCCAAGAGTCCTGCTTTATAGCATTCTTGCGTAAAGGCAATAATCCGTTGAGTATCTTCAGTAAAGTAATCAAAAGGTTCCACACAGAGGCGATTCTGTTCATGCATACCCAAAGCATTATTTTCTGCGAGTAAACCAATCTTTTCAATATCTGCCTGACGAATCGCACTTTTCATTTCTTCAAGCTGACGTGCTGACTTTTCTACCCAAGCGCTGTAGGTCGGAGCAGTTTGAGCAAGTTGCATCCCCCGTGTTGAAGACATTTTCTTTTGGGCACTTGATATTTCAGCAACAATCATGGACAAGTGGATATCCTCATCATAAAAGCTCTCAGCATAAGAGGAAACGTCGTCTTCACCCTTGTTCCAAACAGCAAAGTTACCAAAGACTGAACGCGAAGCTGAACCAGAGCCACGCCGTGCAATTCTTGACATTTCTGTCAAATCGGCTGGTAATTCGAGGAGTCCAAACATGGCACCTGTCAATGCGGCAAAGCTTGAGGCTGAGGAAGCCAGTCCGGCAGCAGTTGGCACATGATTTTCAGAAGTGACTAAAACACCTGGAAAAGAACCATGCTTTGCACGAAGCATTTCTAAAAATTGATGCACACGAGTAGTATCGGTGTTCACCCCATTTAAAATCAGTTGATCCTGGTCAGTAAAAGCAACAGATGTCGTTGTATAAAATTGATCCAAAGTCATTGATAAGGAGCTTGTCGTAGGAATATTCAGCGCCACATCCGCCTTCCCCCAATATTTAATCAAGGCAATATTCGTATGTGCTCTAACAGTAAATTCATTCATTTATATTTTTTCCTCTTGTCGATTAATCTCTCCTATTATAACAAAGGTGGCGTAATTTAGCCATTTGTCGTTTTTGAAATTTATTCCTCCATATCGTTAAGGTCTCACAAAAAACCACCTGAAAAGGTGGTTACTTTTATACATATTTCCTGAAAGAAGAAAAGAGAAGCTCCATACACTACTTACTTCACAACGGTAACATTGCAAGGTGCATGGTTTACAACATAGGCTGTTGTAGAACCCAAAGTCATACGCTCAAAGTAATTAGAACCTGTGGCTCCCATCACGATGAGATCACACTTCTGCTCCGTTGCAAATTCAACAATTTGCTTCTTAGGAATACCTACTACCACAAAGGTTTGAACTTTGACATTGTCTTTTACAATAGTTACTGCTTCTTGCAAGATCATCTCGGAAGCTTTTGTATAATTGTGCTTAAGAATCGGCAGGGCATGACCATATAATTTTCCGTCATCTTGGACCGTTAGGACCGAAAGTTCTATATCGTTTAAACGAGCGATTTCCATTGCCTCTCGGAGTGCTTTGTATGAGTTGTCTGAACCGTCAATGGGAACCAAAATATTTTTGTAATTCATCAAGATTTCTCCTTCCTTGCCTATATTATAATGCTTTCTAATAATAAATAAAAGCAGCATGCATTAAAAATAAGCAGTCAAAGATGACTTCGTAAAACAAAAAACCTTAAGTGGCTTATACACTTAAGGTTTCCTTATACTTCATTTTTAAACAGAGTAAATCCAGGTATTCTTGGCGCCATTTTTCAAAAGCTTTTGACTAATGCGAATCGCATCTTTTTCATTAGCTGCTAGAGCGACCATTACCCCACCTAGACCTGAGCCTGTAAGCTTGGCTCCCAGAGCACCATTTCTCAGCGCTGTGTCCACTAAGGTATCTAAGCGTGGGTGTGAAACTCCAAGTGAAGAAAGATTTTCATGCGCTTGGTTCATCACTTGCCCCAAATCTTTTAATTTATTTGTCATGAGAAAATCTTTTGAAGCTTTTGAGAGTTGACCTAACTTTTCAATATGGCCTTGTGCTTTGGCCTTATTCTCTGATAATTTTTCCCTGACTATGCTAATCGCTTGACTAGTAAAGCCGTGTACACCTGAATCTCCAATAACCAGATAACCAGATAGATTGATATCAAAAGATTCGGCAGTTTGACCTTTAATAAACCAAAGCGGTAACTCCGAATTAACGGTTGCGACATCAATTCCTGATGAGCGACCATGCGTGATATTCTCCGAGAAGTTAGCAAAAGATAAGAGCATTTCATCTGTTAGCTCTGCATCAAAAAAATCATAAAAGGCACGTGTGATTGCTGTTGCTAGAGCTGCTGATGCTCCCAATCCCCGTCCCAAAGGAATATTCGAATCAATTTCCAGAGAAAATGGAAGTTTTACGGAATGGAATTTTTCTAAAAGACGTAGGATGAGTTGGCGTACCCCCTCAAATTCGTCTCCTAACACATCCAATCTGCGCCGTGATTCATTATTTTCAATATATTGTCCGTATTTGATAGAAGAAATTGTAACGGTTGTCTTCAGAATAGTAACAGGTAACGCAATTGCAGGCTGCCCATAAACAACCGAATGCTCTCCAATCAAAATTAATTTGGAATGAGCGGTTCCTGTGCCCATTTTATTTGTAGTCATAACTATAAATTCTCCATTAAAGTACGCAAAGGTACTTGACAATTTTATAAAATTTGAGAGTGAAAATCAAGTAGCAATTCTTTTTTTGCCCATAATATCTAGATAAATAGGATAAATCTGTCCTTTCTCTTCTGGTATTGTGTCAAAAAAGTTATAATAAAAACATGGACAATTTACGCAAAGCAATTGAAAAAATGGATATTGTCACTGTCGATGCTGCAGTTAAATATAGTGGGTTAAGCAGAAAAGTGATACTTGATTTTATCCATGAAAATCCTCATCTAAGAATCTTTGATGAACAAGAGCAACATTGGGTTAATGAAATGTTGATGGACATTGTTAAATACAAATAAAAAGTGCTTCTAGCACTTTTTATTTGTATTGCTCCATTCCGGGTACCTGATCTCCCCCAAAATATTTTTGAGAAAGTTCTTTCAAATATCCATCTTCAGCCATTTTTTTAATCTCTTGATTAAGATCTTTTTGAAGTTGTGTTTGACTATTGTCAAGGATATAGTAAGTATAGGTCTTGAATTCAGGATATTTTTCAAGATCTGTAGGTACTGTATCAGATACACCTGTTACAGCATGTTCTTTAACAAGATTTTCCGCAGCAGATTTTGAAGCAAAGATAAAGTCCATTTGTCCATCAGAAAGAGCTTGTAAACGTTCTGCCAACCCGCGTTTTGAATAATCTACGGTAATTTTTTTATCAGGATGTGCACTATTCCACTGATCCATAATGTCACCATAGTTGGTCCCTGTTGGAATCTCGGTTTTCTTCCCTACAAGCTCTTCAATGGTTGTGATTTTATCTTTATCATTAGAGAAAATCGCATTAATGCCTTGCGTTGTGGGGAAACTAAAGAGATACTTTTCCTCACGCGCCTTTGTTTTACCATAAATATTCACACCGATATCTGCACGTCCTGCATCTAGAGCTGCAAGAATAGCACTGTCATCGTATGTTTTAAAGTCAAATTTATATTGAGGCAAATTTTCATCTGCTTTTTTGAGAATATCATATTCATAACCTGTCAGCTGCCCATCCTTCGTATACTCGTAAGGATTTGATGATCCAGAGATTGCCACATTGACTGTGGTCGTTTTTTCTTGACCGGCGGTTGTACTTTTATTCGAATTCGAGCACGCTGCTAGTAGAGTAACACCAGCTACACTCAAAGCCAATAAGGTTATAACTTTATTTCTTTTCATTATATCTCCACTTCCTTTTTACTTACGTTTTGATTTTAACATAAACTAAACAATTTCCTTTTTTCTACGCTTATAAATAAGTGCTATATTGATAATATAAAAAAAACAACCTAAGTTGCTCTTTCTATTTTATAAATCATGATACTGTGCATAAAGATCCTGCCGCACCAGCTCACGCTCTTTCGCCACTTGCTTGATGGCTACGTTAGGCTTTATTCCCGATGCAACCAGAAGTTGAACAGCTTCTAATGCTGTAGTCTCATCCTCTGCATTATCCTCAACTTCTCCATTGAAGCCAGCAACGATAATCAAACATTCTCCCTTAATCGGTTGCTCTTTTAAAGAAAGTAAAACTTCTGAAATTTTACCTCGACGATATTCTTCATAAATTTTGGTTAATTCGCGTATTAAGGTAACGTCTCGATCCCCATAGATCTGAGCCATATTTTCTAAAGTTTCTGCTACACGATAAGGAGACTCATAAAAAATCTGCGTTTCAGGATAGGTCATTTTAGTTTCCAAAAACTTCTTCTGTTCACCTTTTTTACGAGGTAAAAAGCCGTAAAAAATATGAGGCTGAGGGACTAATCCAGAAGCGATAAGACCTGTTATTCCAGCTGAAGCGCCTGGTAAGGCTACTACATCGATATTTCGCTTAATGGCTTCCACAACTAAATCATGACCTGGATCAGAAATTGAAGGCATACCTGCATCTGAGACTTGTGCTAACGATTTTCCTGCCATAAGAAAATCTAAAAGCTTCGGAATTTTATCAAAGGAGTTATGCTCATGAAAAGACTCTTGAGCCACCTTGATTTCAAAATGATTAAGTAATTTTTGAGTGTTGCGTGTATCTTCACTTGCTACCAAATCCACGGTTCTTAGGGTTTCCAAAGCACGTAGTGTCATATCCTGCATGTTGCCGATAGGTGTTGGCACTAAGTAAAGCTTACCTGCGCTTTTTTCACCTTTAAAGCTTCGTTGTATATTCATCATCTGTACAAAAGCTCCAAGCAGTCCAAGCAATTTTCACCATCTTGCAAACGCTCTGCATAATGTAAATGACACACATGAAAGCCTTCATTAAAAATTTGAATCAGATTTGGATTAGGTTCATCTTTTGACTTTGAGCTAGCTTTTTCTTCTTTTTTCTCAATATGCGCCAAACGTTCGCGTAATTTTTCATTTTCCATGCGAATCGTTGCATTTTCTTTTAAGGATTCATCCAGTGCATCACGCACCGTTGAAATTTGGCCCAGTGTATAAGCCAAACTTTCCTCCAACAGCCCCAGTTGCACATAAATCTCATTTTTATCGATCATTATTTCCCCCATAACTTACCTCTATGTCAATTCTTCTTAAAGATTTACCTCTGAAATATCAAACTCTTTTATTGTATGCTCTAAGCGAAGCTTAATTTTGTTATTCAAAATGTTAAGTCCAATAACTTTCCCCTCACCATCTGCAGTCGTAATATGTTCACCAAAATCAGGAAAATTTTTACGTGCTTCCCTATAAAACTCATCTTCATAAGACAAACAGCACATTAAACGACCACAAAGACCATTCAGTTTGCTTTGTTTTAAAGAGAGCGACTGATTTTTTGCCATCTTAATAGAGACATTCGGAAATTCGTAAATAAACTCCGAACAACAAAGCGGTCGTCCACAAGGACCAACACCGCCATACATTTTTGCTGCATCACGCGCTCCAATCTGACGAAGCTCAATTCGCGTACGAAAAGTCGCAGCTAATTCTTTAAGTAAAGCTCGAAAATCCACTCTATTTTCCGATGTAAAGGACACAAAAAGCTGACTTTGGTTTAAATTATAAGCTGCATTTGTAACCTTCATGTCAATCCCACAATCTGCAACAATTTGGCGAATCTTCGTGCAGGCTTGTTGCGAGAGCTGCTCTGTCGTATAAATCAACTCTTCATCTGCTTCTGTTGCTGCACGAACAATTTCTCCGGATGTATCAACATTTTTATCTTGTGGGAGTTGCTTCATTACTCGACCATAAGTCTTGCCTTTTTCGTTTTGAATAATGACTTGCGTTCTTGGTGCAAATGTTTCATGACCACTTACAAAGGTATTTTGTTCTCCATGTGTAAACTCTACTTCGTAAATCATATTATCTTCTTCCTATTTCAGCACTATATATTCCAAACAAGATCCAAAGCGCACATTACTTTTCCACATTTTTTCTGCTTGAAAGGTTTTTTGAACCCATTTGGACATCTTTTCTTGATTAAAAAGCTCCAAGAGCAGAGAAAATACTAAAGTTTGTTTCTCCTTATCCTCAATATTTTCTGCAACATTTGTTAGATAAAGAAATGCTTCCCGTCGATCCGTCTTAACTAATTTCAGCAATTGTTGGAGTTTCTTCAATGTATCATTAAACCAAGTGGCTCCACTTAAATCCTGGGCTTCTTCTACCGAGTTACAAACCCGACTCAGTAATTCTGCCTGTGTTTTTAAGACACCATTTTGTTCCAACGTTTCTTGCATGTAGGCACTATTTTTGGGGAAGCTAAAAACTTGTGTCCGTGATTTAATGGTGGGTAACATGAGATTATCATTTTCTGTGATCAAAAAAACATGTGTTGCATTATCAGGTTCTTCAATGGACTTAAGTAAAGCATTTGCCGCATTGCTGTGCATTTTTTCAGCTTCAGTGATAATGACCACTTTCTGAGCGCCTTCAAATCCTGACTGACTAAAAACTTCCGACAAATCCCGAATTTGTCCTGTTTTTATAGTTTGACCTTCCGGACGAATAATGTGTAAATCGCTAAATTCATCCCTAGCAACTAAACGACAGTGACGACAGTTCTCACAAGGTAAATTGTCCTGTAAATTTTCACAAAAAATAGCCTGACTCAGCCAAATAGCCATATCCAAACTACCAAAACCCCCACTAAAGAGATAAGCATGGCTCAGTTTATTCACACGTAAGATATGCTTAAAGCGTTCAAAAAGTGCTGGTTGAATATCTGCAATTTTCATGAAAACTCCTTAGTTTGAAATTTTATTACAAACAAAATTTCTTTTTGATGACTGTTAACGTGTCTGCAACAACTTTGTCAAGTTCTTGACTGGCATCAATCGTGACAAAGCGCTCAGGCTCATTCTTAACAATTTCTAAGTAACCTTGTCTGACTTTACGATGCATCTCAGCACGTTCGAGATCAAGTCTATTGACTTCATCTGCTCTATTTTTCATAATTCGTTCAAGTGCAACATCTGTATCAATATCGAAATATAATGTCAAATCCGGTTTAAGACCATCTGTTGCAAATTCATTAAGCCAGTTTACAGGTTCAACACCAAGTTCACGTCCGTAACCTTGATAAGCAACCGATGAATCAATAAAACGGTCAACAATTACCATCTCGCCTGCAGCTAGCGCTGGAAGCATTTTTGTTTGCATGTGTAGACGACGTGCCGCAGCAAACAGCATCAGCTCTGTCTTACTGTCAATTTCTGTATTTTCTGTACTTAAAATTATATTTCGAATCTCTTCTGCCACACGTACACCTCCAGGTTCACGTGTCGGAAGGACTTTATAAGACGATTTTTCTAGTTCGGGAAGAATATTTTGTAAAACGGTTGTTTTACCGGCCCCATCTGGCCCTTCCAAACTAATTAATATTCCATTCATATCTTATATTATAGCAAAAATAAAAAGAAAAAATATGGGAAAAATGTTCTTTTATAAATATTGTTTACTATATAAGTTTCTTATTTTACAAATGATTTCACTTTTGTAAAAATTCTATATTATGGAAGGCTTTACCTTGCTATACTACTGTAATAATTGTATAATGAGAAAAGCAATTAATATTATATACATCTAAGCGAAAGGATTATCATGAAAAAAATTCTTGTTGTTGACGACGAAAAACCAATTTCAGATATTGTAAAATTTAATCTCGTCAAAGAAGGGTATGAAGTAGTCACTGCTTTTGATGGTGAAGAAGCTCTTGAACTCTTTGAATCAGAAAAACCCGATCTTATCTATCTTGATTTGATGCTTCCAAAAATTGATGGCCTTGAAGTTACACGTCAAATCCGTAAAACTTCTGAAGTCCCTATTTTGATGGTTTCTGCTAAAGATACAGAGTTTGATAAAGTTATCGGCCTTGAACTTGGTGCAGATGATTACATCACAAAACCATTTTCAAACCGTGAACTACTTGCTCGTATTAAATCAAACCTACGCCGCATGACAAACGTTCCTGTTGAACAACCAAAAGATTCTAAAAAAGAATTGGTAATTGGTAACTTACGTATCAACCCAACACATTATGCCGCATATAAAAATGAAACACAGCTTGACTTGACACACCGCGAATTTGAATTACTCTATTATCTTGCACAACATCTCGGTGAAGTTATCACACGTGAAACTTTGCTTGAAACTGTTTGGGGCTACGATTACTTCGGTGATGTTCGTACTGTTGACGTAACTGTTCGTCGCCTTCGCGAAAAAGTTGAAGATACTCCAAGCCGTCCTCAATACGTATCTACACGTCGTGGCGTTGGATACTATATGAGCGAACCTCATGAATAAATTTTTTAATTCAATAGTACTTAAAGGAGTAGTGATTCATCTACTTCTTTTTGGCATTTTTGAGATAGTAAATAGTCCATACTTCCTCACACACACTACTGCACTCTTACAGTTTTTCATCTTTTATCTGGTCACCTTAAGTCTTCTTATTTGGTATCTCAGTCGCTTGGCGCAAACGGCAAATAAAATATCTCATCAAGTGGATAATTTTTTGCATGATAACTATGAAAATCGCCAAATTTCTAAAGAAAATAATGAGCTCTCAGTAGCTTACAATAAATTGTTATTACTTGGACATGAAATCGAAGATCGGCAAGAACATTTAGAGAATCAGCGCAACCAACTGGAGAGTATTTTAACCTACCTTGCCGATGGTGTCATCACTACAGATAGGCATGGTAAGATTAATCTTGCTAATCACGCAGCACTGACTCTTCTTGATCAGTCAAACGAGTTAATCATTGGTAAAGATTTGATTGATATTCTAAATATCTCCGACAAATATTCTTTTCATGATTTACTACAAAAAGAGCCCGAACTCACACTCAATGCCATCAATTGTGAAGGTGCAGCTGTTATCCTCCGCGTAAACTTTATGCTCTTCCGTAGCGAATCAGGGTACATTTCTGGGATTATTGCTGTTCTTCAGGATACAACGGAACAAGAAAAAACAGAAAGAGATCGCCGACTTTTTGTGTCCAATGTCTCGCATGAGTTGCGCACCCCTTTGACTTCTGTCAAAGCTTACTTAGAAGCGCTCAATGATGGGGCCCTAGCTGATCCCGAGGTTGCTAGTCACTTCGTGGATGTTTCCCTTAACGAAACAGACCGAATGATTCGGATGATTGGGGAGCTTTTAGAACTCTCTCGTATGGACCAAGATAAAGTTAAACTTCATACTGAAATTATCAACTATGTCGATTTTATCAACTATATCCTGGATCGTTTTGATCAAATTATCGAAAAAAATTACAATAACTTTAAGATTATTCGTCAAATACCTCAACAAGAGATTTGGCTTGAAATCGATACCGATAAGCTTTCGCAGGTTATTGACAATATCATCAATAATGCCTTTAAGTATTCTCCAAAAGGCGGAACAATTACCGTAAGCGTCTGGTGTGAAAGCAACAAAGCATTTACTTCTATTGCCGACCAAGGTATGGGAATCCCAAAACCTGCTTTAGCCAAAGTTTTTGACCGTTTTTATCGTGTCGACAATGCTTCAAGAAATAGCCAAATCGGTGGTACAGGCTTAGGCTTATCTATTGCCTATGATATTATGAAACTCCACAAAGGTGATATAGTAGTCACTTCTGATGGTAAAACTGGTTCAACTTTCACCCTGTCTTTCCCTTACAGTGATGAAATTAATCAAGAAAATAACGACTGGGAGGATTTTGCTGAATGAGCACTGAATCAGCATTTAAATATTCAATTTTAGCATCAGGAAGTACTGGAAATTCTTTTTACTTGGAAACACCTGAAAAGAAAATTCTGGTAGATGCTGGATTATCTGGAAAAAAAATCGAGAGTTTATTAGGAGAGATTGACCGAGACATCAAAGATGTCGATGCACTCCTGATTACTCATGAGCATAGCGACCATATCAAAGGAATTGGTGTTCTTGCCCGAAAACACGGTATTCAGCTTTACGCCAATGAATTAACCTGGCAAGAACTGGAAAGTAAAAACTCACTAGGAAAAATTGCGAGTGAGCAAAAACATGTCTTTGAAATGGGCAAAACTAAAACTTTTGGCGATATCGATGTCGAAAGTTTTGGTGTGAGTCATGATGCTATCGCGCCCCAATTTTATCGTTTTATGAAAGATAATAAATCCTTCGTATTACTTACAGATACAGGTTATGTAAGTGACCGTATGCGTGGTACAATCGAAAATGCCGACGGCTATCTTATGGAAAGTAATCACGATATTGAGATCCTCCGCATGGGGGGCTACCCTTGGAAAACAAAACAACGTATTCTCAGCGACCAAGGCCATTTATCTAACGAAGATGGTGCCGAAGCTGCTTTTAATGTTTTAGGAAATAAAACAAAACGCATCTTCCTCGGTCACCTTAGCCTGAATAACAATATTCAAGAGCTTGCACATATGACCATGGACGGTTTTCTAGCGCAACATGATGTTGATACCAAACGTGACGTTCATATTATTGACACTAGCCATGAGCATGCAAGTAAACTCTATGATATTTAGACAGTATTTATAGCAATAAAAAAAGACACGAATTCGTGTCTTTTTATTGTTACATCATACCACCCATCATTGATGGATCCATAGCTGGAGCTGCTGGTGCAGCTGGTTCTGGTTTATCAGCAACGACTGCTTCAGTCGTCAAGATAAGTCCTGCTACTGAGGCCGCATTTTGGAGGGCTGAACGTGTTACTTTAGCCGGATCCACAATACCTGTCTCAATCATTTCAACCCATTCACCAGTTGCGGCATTGAAACCAATACCTTTTTCTGCTGATTTAAGTTTATCAATAATGATTGAACCTTCGTAACCTGCATTAGCCGCGATTTGTCGTACTGGTTCTTCTAATGCGCGACGTACAATTGTGATACCTGTTTGCACGTCCCCTTCTTCTTCAAGACTGTCAAGGGCAGAGATAACTGTAACAAGGGCAGTACCTCCACCAGCAACGATACCTTCTTCGACGGCTGCGCGTGTTGCATTAAGTGCGTCTTCAATCAAAAGTTTTTGCGCTTTAAGTTCAGTTTCTGTAGCGGCACCGACTTTAATCACAGCGACTCCACCAGAAAGTTTAGCTAAACGTTCTTGAAGTTTTTCACGATCAAATTCTGAAGTAGTTTGTTCAACTTGAGCTTTAATTGTTGCTACACGAGTAGCAATAGCATCTGCTGAACCAGCACCTTCAACGATTGTCGTATGTTCTTTATCAACAGTTACTTTATTGGCTTGACCAAGTGCATCTAAGCTTGCATCTTTAAGTTCTAAACCAAGCTCTTCCGTAATTACTGTACCGCCTGTGAGGATTGCTAAGTCTTCAAGTTGGGCCTTGCGGCGGTCGCCAAAGCCTGGAGCCTTAACCGCTACAACATTGAAAGTACCACGGATTTTGTTCAACACGAGGGTTGGTAATGCCTCACCATCAACATCATCTGCCACAATAAGTAAAGGACGATTTGTTTTCAAAATTTGTTCAAGTAATGGTAAGATTTCTTGAATATTTGAAATCTTCTTATCTGTGATCAAGATATATGGGTTATCAAGGTTGGCCACCATTTTTTCATTGTCTGTCACCATATATTGTGACAAGTAACCACGGTCAAACTGCATACCTTCTACAACTTCAAGTTCAGTTTGCATACCTTTTGATTCTTCAATAGTAATAACACCATCGTTACCAACTTTTTCCATGGCATTTGAGATATACTCTCCAACCTTTTCTGAACGAGAAGAAACAGAGGCAACTTGTGCAATAGCTTCTTTACCAGATACTGGAATAGATAATTCCTTGAGTGCTTTTACTGCTGTTTCAGTTGCCAACTCAATACCACGACGAATGCCCACTGGATTAGCTCCAGCAGTTACGTTCTTCAAACCTTCACGAACAATCGCTTGTGTTAAAACAGTCGCTGTTGTAGTACCATCACCCGCAACATCATTTGTTTTTGAGGCCACTTCACTGACTAATTTTGCCCCCATATTTTCAAAGTGATCTTCTAATTCAATTTCTTTTGCGATGGTTACACCATCATTCGTGATAAGTGGACTACCATATGATTTTTCCAGAACAACATTGCGACCTTTAGGACCAAGTGTTGTTTTTACTGTATCTGCTAAAATATCAATACCACGAACCATTGCTGAACGAGCATCTGATGAAAATTTAATATCTTTTGCCATTTTTTTATTATCTCCTGTCTTTATTTTCCTTAAACAATCGCAAGAATTTCAGATTCTTTGATAATCAAGAAATCTTCGCCTTCAAATTTTACATTTGTACCGGCAAACTTTTCAAAGAGAACTGCATCACCAACTTGCACTGTTGGTGTAATAACTGTACCATGAGGAGTTGTTTTACCTGGGCCTACTGCCACAACTTCTGCAACTTGTGGTTTCTCTTGTGCTGCTGAGGCCAAGACGATCCCACCTAAAGATTTTTCTTCTTCCTCTTTTATACGCAATACAACGCGATCCGCTAAGGGTTTCAACATGTTATTCCTCCATTTTATGTTATTTTAGCACTCTTTAAGTTGGAGTGCTAATTTATATATCTTATTTTACCGCGAAGGTCAAAATTAGTCAAGAAAAAAACTTCTTTTTTTATTTTTTTAAATCGTTTTCTTATGAAGCCTGAGTTTCTTCAAGGCCCACTCGTAATGTGAAGCCAATGATGACTGAAAATACTGCGCTAAAGATGTTGTCCCAGTCCAAGGATAAAATTGCTTCGTATAAAGCTCTTCATCTGAAAAATGTTGCAATAACTGGATAGTTCTTAGGTGGCTTGTAGCAAGTTTTTCCTTTATTTCTTCATAAGGAGTAGCTTGATGCTTTTCCCAGATTTCTTGATTCATTGTCGCATAGTTTTTCCAAGTATAGGGTGTGGGTAAAAAGCTTTGAAAGTTTCCTGAAACATTACTTTTTACAAAATTTTGTAAAAGTACTTGCCACTCATAAAGATGGGCATACACATCACGGATATTCTTATCTCGCCCCCAATGTGCCTCTTTTCCCTTCTCTTGGCCAAAGGCAAAAGTTGCCGTTTGTGCTTCTAAAGGTAGTGTGTCAACCAAATGACACAGCTTTTTCCAGTTTTCTTCTGAAAAGGAAATCAACTCTTTTTTCGTTTTTGCCTTTACCATTTTTCCCTCCTCACTTTCCTGTTCTCATCCTATCAAAAGAAAACGCTTTTTTCAATTTAAAACGGTAATTCATCTTCTTTTAAATTAAGAGCACTATTTTCTATAGAATCTTGTCGCATGGCAACTGTCGCGCGACTTTCCAAAAGGTCAAAAGTTTTTACCAACACTTCTGTCACATAGCGTTTTTGTTCCTGCTTGTCCACATAATTTCTGGTTCGTATCTCCCCTTCCACAGCAAGTAGGGCGCCTTTTTTAGCATAGGATGTACAGTGTTCCGCCTGTTTCTCCCAAAAGACCAAAGCGACAAAGTCTGTATTTTTTTCACCTGAAGCATTTTTATAGCGTCGTTTGACAGCAAGATTTATTCTCAATAGGCTTTTCCCATTAGATGTTTTAGTGAGTTCTGGATCTGCAACGAGTCGGCCAACAAGTAACGTTTTATTCATTTTGACACCTCCTTACTTTTTGTACGAAAAAAGACCTCAGCTTTCACTAAGGTCTTTATTATTTTATATTTAGGCTTGCCACATGCTTGTTGCATCAAAAGCTGATCCAGCTTCTAAATCTGCATTCAATTCGATGATACCACGAACTTGTGGTGCATTTGGTAAGTCAAGCTCTCGTGCCGAGCACAGCATGCCATAAGAAGGTACGCCACGCAAAGCGCCTGGCCAGATTAAAGAACCAGAAGGCATCATTGCACCAGGTAAAGCCGCTACTGTTTTCATACCAACAACGGCATTAGGAGCACCACAAACGATTTGAACTGGTGCATCTAGACCAACTTCTACTTGGCACACATGTAAATGATCGCTGTCTGCATGATCCTCCATCGTTAAAATCTCAGCGACTACAAATTTAGGTTGGCCATCATATGTAAGCTGCTCGTCAAAGCCAGCTGCCTTAAGTTTTACATTAAGTTCCGTTACTTGATGCTCAGATAAATCATTCTGTCCTTGAGCCAAATCTGGCCAGTCTTTTTTTATATCGAAAATGTTCCAGCCCACTGTTTGTCCTGTATCTTCACGGAAGATACGCGCAACATCCGCCTTACGTTCGTAAGTTACTTCTGCTCCCTCATTGTTTGCCACAATCAGCATGAGGACATCACCAACATTTTTATTATACGTTGCAATCATTTTATTTATCTACACCCTTCAAAAATTCACTAACTTCTTCTTTAGTTTTACGTAGCTTATTCACTAAGCGTCCTGTTTCTTTACCATTTTCAAGTGTCACAAAGCTAGGAATACCCATGATTCCCCATTCAATAGCCAAGTCCATGAATTCGTCACGGTCAACTTCTACAAAGTTAAAGTCTGAAAATTCAGCTTCTAATTCTGGCATTTTTGGTTTGATAAAAGTACAGTCTGGGCACCATCCTGCAGTGAAAAACAAGACATGTTTACCTTCTGATTTTACAATTTCAGCTAGTTCCTCATAATTTTTTGGAATAATCATAAATACTCCTCTCCTAATTCTGTAATTTCTAAGGTTTCTCCATCAATTTCAAAATTGATGTTTTGGTTTGCTCCAACAATCACGCCACCTTTATAAATAGCTCCGCGATCTGCCTCCTCAAAGATCCATACTGTTTGAATATCTTGGTCAGCAAAAGCTTCACGTACTGCTTGAATAACCTCTGCCCGCAAATTTTCTTCAACGTGCTTATAACTCTGATAGAGCACTCGCGCACCTGCTACACCAGCCAGCAGCCCTAAACCAACTTTCAAATATTTTTTCATATAAAAAATTTTAACATAAATTTGAGTATATTAGTACTTATAATTACTGTTTCCCCTCAGATCAGTTCCGCTTTTCTATAAATCCCCTAAAACTTATCCGTCTTTAAAAATTATAGTTATTAAATAGCATTAGGACAATACTATTATATACGGCTTTTAAATGCTACAATAAGGGAGTATAAAAAATCAAAGGAGACGAGATGACTCTATTTAACAAAATTAAAGAAATAACTGAAATTCAAGCAACAAGTGGTTACGAAGCACCAATGCGTGACTATCTTCGTGCCCGTATGGTGGACCTCGGCTACACACCTGAAACTGATGGTCTGGGCGGAATCTTTGTCACTAAAGAAAGTAAAACAGAAAATGCGCCTCGTGTTATGGTTGCAGCTCACATGGATGAAGTCGGCTTCATGGTGTCGTCAATTAAGGCAGATGGTACTTTACGTGTAGTCACTCTGGGTGGTTGGAATCCTTTAGTTGTTAGTGCACAACGCTTTACGCTATTCACACGTGATGGTAAAAAAATACCTGTTGTGACTGGTGGCCTACCACCACATCTTTTACGTGGAGCAGCGGGCGCACCTGCTATGCCACAAGTGGAAGATATCATCTTTGACGGTGGTTTTATGAGCAAAGAAGAAGTTTTAGAATTTGGGATTCGTCAAGGTGACGTCATCGTTCCTGAATCTGAAACAATTTTAACTGCTAATGGTAAAAATGTCATCAGTAAAGCTTGGGATAATCGCTACGGGTGTCTTATGGTCTTAGAACTTTTGGACTACCTTAAAGACAAAGAATTGCCAGTAACCTTGATTATCGGTGCAAATGTTCAGGAAGAAGTTGGCCTTCGCGGTGCCCATGTTTCAACAACTAAATTTAAACCTGAAGTTTTCTTTGCTGTTGACTGCTCTCCTGCAACGGATACTTTTGGAAACGACAATGGTCGTCTTGGCGAAGGCTCGCTTCTTCGTTATTACGACCCAGGTCATATCATGCTGCCTGGTATGAAGGACTTCCTCCTCAATACAGCAGAAGTTAATGGTATCAAAACACAAGCTTATATCTCAAAAGGTGGAACTGATGCTGGTGCAGCACACTTGCAAAACGAAGGCGTACCTTCAACAACTATTGGTGTGTGTGCCCGTTATATCCATAGTCACCAAACCATCTTCAACATGGATGATTTCACAGAAGCGCAAAACTTTATCCGGGCTATCGTTACGAGTCTAAACCAAGAAAAAGTAGCAGCTATTAAAAACTACTAATAAAAAAGTTAAAAAAAGAGGTCCTGAGCCTCTTTTTTTAGTCATTCAGTTTTATTTCAGAAAGAAAAAGTAAAATCATAAAGCACCAAATATGAATTTTAGGGAAATTTATGAATAAAAAACTATACTATACTACTGGTTTACTTACTCTGGTAAGTTTTATCACACTGACTGCCATTGTAAAACTTTCTTATACACACGCACCTATTCCAAGCATTGATTCGCATTTACAGACAGTTGCTTGGCATCTTCAAAACAATGAATTTTTGGTTCAAATTTCAAGTATAATTGCTAAATTTCTAGGCGACACAATGGGCGCTATAATTGGTCTTGTTATTGCTGCTATTATTTTTATCAAAGATAAGGTTTCAGCAATATGGTTAGCTCTTGTAGCCGGAATTGCTGTGGGGGGAAATACCTTGATTAAATTAGTTATCGGCCGTGATCGCCCTGACATTCATCGTGTTGCCGCCTTTACAGATGAGCCAGGAAAAAGTTTTGCCAGTGGACATACAACTTTTGCTGTAGTACTCTTTGGCTGTCTCTTTTTTATCCTCTTACACTATCTCTCTTCTGTATGGAGCAAAAGATTAGTTGGTTTTGTCGCTGTGGGGTTAATTTTTTTAACAATATTTTCACGTGTACTTCTTGGGGTACATTATCCTTCGGATACTTTAGGCGGCTTACTTTGGGGGCTTTCAGTCATCTGCCTCACTTATCCAACTTATCTTCATTATAAAAATTCAGAAAAACCTCAACCTTATATACCTAAAAGAATGAGAAAAGCTGATTAAAGCTAAAAAGCTTTGACTATATGTCAAGCTTTTTTTCATAGTTGAGTATCTTTTGCTTAATATCTACTGCTGCTTCTTGACCCATAAAACCGCCCAAGCTGCCATCTTTACGCGTGACACGATGACATGGTAAAATGACAGGCAAAGGATTACGTGCTAATGCCTGCCCCACAGCTTGTTGTGCTTTAGGACTTCCGACACGCGCAGCCATTTCCTGATAACTTATAGTCGTTCCCGCTGGAATTTTGGGAAGTTCTAACCAAACAGCTTGTTGAAATGCTGTTCCTGTGGTCAATATAAAGTTCTGGTTCTTATTAAGTGCTTCGTAAGTCGTCTTTTCATGTTGGTCATCGAAAAAAACCTGGGTAATCTCCCCCTTAGCATTGCGCTCTACAGAGAGTGAAATATTCTCATTCAACATAGGTATTATTCTCCTCAAAATCCAACAGCCATTCTTTACGCCATAGTCCTCCAGCATAACCTGCCAGCTGCCCGGAGCTTTTTTTCAATCGATGACATGGAATCACGATTGCAAAGGGATTGGCTGCATTTGCTGCCCCTACTGCAATACTGGCTTGCGGATGCGCGAGTCCTTGTGCGATTTCTTTATAGGTTCTTGTTTGCCCAAACGGAATATCTTCAACTTTTTTCCAGACTTTTTGCTGAAACTCTGTACCTTGCACAGCTAAAGGGAGTTTAAAACTTTTTCTTTTTCTTGCAAAATACTCTTGCAACTCTTCTTCAAGTTGACATGAAATCGGAGTTGGATGTTCCAATATAATAGCATTCAATCTTGCAATCTTCGCCTGTAAATTCTTATGCTCTGTAAAGCCTAAGCGATAAAGAAACTGCGCATCACTGATACTTATCATTTGACCAATAGGTGTGTCAATATAGTTTTTATAGAGGCGCTTCTTCATGTCCTTATTATAACATAGTTCTCTCACCCAGAAACTACCTCAGAGCAAAAAAAGAGAGCGAATACCCTCTCTTTTTTACTATTTTCTAGTTCCTAAAATTCTGTTCCACGCGTCATTATAATTCGCCTCTGTACCACCAATTCCAAACTTGAATTGTGTCACAGGTGCTCCGTTTTTAGCCCAATAACTTGTGGTTGTTTCACCGGAGACTTTAACATTTTTAAGATTCCCTCCGGTTACAGTGCCTGGTTTTTGACCGGTCGACTTAAGAACAGTGCTCTGAATCACATCTGGATCTTTACTTGGTTCTGGGAACTTTTCACCAGGACCAAACACATTTGGATCCGCTGCTGCGATTGCATTGACCAAGTTTGCCATATATGTACCATTATTGACCGCAGCTGTCTTGCTGCCCATCGGCGTATTATTATCATGACCAATCCAACCTCCAAGGGATACTTTGGGCGTTGAAAGCATGAGCCAACCGTCTACATAATCATTGGAAGTACCTGTCTTGCCTGTCCAATCCACGCTACTTGCAAGTGTTGGATTAATGGCTTGTAAATCTTGTAAAAAGTTTGTTGTACGACGACTGACATCATAGGTCAAAACATTACGTAAAAGATCCTCAGTAATTGTTGATGTTGCTTGTGAAAAGACTCTCTCTGCTTGACTCTTATGTTCGTAGATATCTTTACCGGAGTCGTCTTTTATGCTTTGGACAACATAGTGTGGCTCATAAACCCCGCCATTAGCTAAGGCTTGGTAGCCATTGGTATGTTGCACCACAGTTGGCTCAATACCACCACCGAGTGGAAGAGATTCCACACTGTAGTCTGGCACATAATAGCCCATCTTCTTCATGTAAGGTTCCACGCTATTGCCAGAATCAAGAATGGCTTGATAGGTCCAATGCGCAGGGATATTCCATGACACGCCTAAAGCTTCATTAAGACTTACCATTCCGGTTCCTGTTTCGCCAACGTGCAAGATTGGAGTACCGTCAGAGAAACTTGTTGGATAGTTACTCAGCATACTTGCTGACCCAATCAATCCCAAATCAATTGCTGGTGCATAAGCTAAGATTGGTTTAATCGAAGAACCTGGACTACGCTTCGTATCAAAGGCATGATTGTTTTGATTGGTTGCATAGTCTAAACCACCAATAAAGCCAAGTACTGCTCCTGTTTTATTATCCATGAGTACATTTCCGGCTTGAACTTCACCTGTACCGTCCTGTAAAATACCGCCATACTGCGCTACAGCATTTTGCATGGCATCATACACACCACGATTAATTGTTGTTGTGATAGTATAACCACCAGTTTGTAAGGCTTGCGCGGCTAATTCACGATATTTTTGCTTGGTGCTATCATTTCCTTGTTCTGTTGCCGAAACCTTGTCCCTCTTAATCAGATAATCATAGACGTGATTAAGGGCTTCACTGTACACAACATTATAAAGATAACCATGTGCTACAGAATCTTGTGGTTGTGAAGGCAGAAATGCTTGCGAGATATCCACAGCACTATATTTTTCGTAATCTTTTTGAGTCAAATATCCTGCACGATACATGTTAAACAGGACATTTTGTTGACGAGCTAAGCCATAAGAGAGTAGCTCTTTTGATTTGAGCGAACCATCCACATTATAAGGAGAGTAAACAATTGGACTTTGTGGTAATCCAGCAATAAAAGCTGCTTCTGGCACGGTTAAATCTTTAGCAGACTTACCAAAAATCCCTTGGGCAGCGGCTTGGACACCCGCAATATTTTTCCCTTGATTATTTCGCCCAAATGGTGAGACATTGAGATAATCCGTTAAAATTTCATCTTTACTTAAATATTGATTAAGCTGCAGTGCATAAACAATCTCGCTGGCCTTGCGTTGGAAAGTGACACTGTCTCCAAGAGACTGCTGTTTTACCAACTGTTGCGTAATCGTTGAACCACCAGAGCTTGTACCGCCACCTACGGCACCCAGAACGCCTCGAATTACTGCTTTGGGCACAACACCACTGTTCGTCTTAAAGGTTTCATCTTCTGTCGCAATCAGAGCTTTTTTCACATTTTCTGAAATTTGGTTGCTTGCTACATTAATCCTTACCAAATCACTGGAAATATCAGAAATATTTTCACCATTACTGTATTTCATGACTGAAACACCGTGAATATTATTAACCTGCTCGAGAAGTTGCTCCTTGCTTGGAACTTTGGTATTTTCAACAAGGCGAGCAAAATATCCCACACCTGCCGCAGCGCCAAATACACCAACTAAAAGAAAAAGCACACCAAAAATGACAACTACTCCACGCACGACTGAAAAAATAGTCTGAAGTGTTGTTTTCCCTTCTTCTACATCTGCTTGAACTTTTTTAGGTTTTTGAGGCTTTTTCGGAGAATTTTTACGACTTTCCTGCGTTTTGCTGGCACGCTTTTTCTCCATTTTAGCCTGCAAACGTGCCTGTGCACGTTCCTTCGACTGTTCTTGATCTTTTTTCATAATACATATTATACCAAACTTAGGCTCTTTTTTCGCCCCTATTTTTCCTTTTTTTTTGATATAATGAGAACGTTAATCTAATTACTGAGAGAAACTATAACAAAACTGTCAGTATTAACTAAATTTAGGAGGTAACATGAATATTTTTGACGAACTAAAAGAACGTGGTCTGATTTTCCAAACCACTGATGAAAAAGCTCTTCGCGAAGCTTTAACTGAGGGCATGGTAAGTTATTATGTTGGTTACGATCCTACTGCTGATAGTTTACACCTTGGTAATCTGGTCTTAATTCTTACAATGAAGCGTCTACAAATGGCTGGGCACAAACCTTATCCATTGGTTGGGGGCGCTACTGGACTTGTTGGCGATCCATCTTTTAAAGATGCCGAACGTGGCTTACAAACGAAAGATACTGTTGTAGCTTGGGCTGATAAAATTCGTGCTCAGTTGGAACGTTTCCTTGACTTTGAAAATGGCGAAAATAAAGCTCAGATGGAAAACAACTACAATTGGTTCGAAAATTTATCTTTTATTGATTTCCTTCGTGATGTCGGTAAATATTACACGATTAACTACATGATGAGTAAAGATTCAGTGAAGAGTCGTATCGAATCAGGTATCTCTTACACCGAGTTTGCTTACCAAATTATGCAAGGTTACGATTTCTACGAGCTCAACCAACGTCATGGTATTACATTACAACTCGGTGGTTCTGACCAATGGGGCAATATGACTGCCGGCACAGAACTGCTCCGTCGTAAGGCTGGAAAAACTGGACATGTCATCACTATTCCATTGATTACAGACTCAACAGGTAAAAAATTTGGTAAATCTGAAGGAAATGCCATTTGGCTCGATGCAGATAAAACGTCTCCGTTTGAAATGTATCAATTTTGGCTGAATGTTAACGATGATGATGCTGTAAAAATGCTCAAAATTTTCACTTTCTTATCTCTTGAAGAAATTGCTGAAATCGGTGAGAAATTTGAGGCTGCACGTCACGAACGCTTAGCACAAAAAGTACTTGCACGCGAAGTTGTAACTCTTGTTCATGGACAAGCCGCTTACGAGCAAGCTGTAAAAATCACGGAAACTTTATTTGGTGGCGGTGATTTGAAAGCTCTTGATGCCAAGTCAATCCTTTCTGGCTTAAAAGATGTACCAACATATCAAGTGAAAGCAGACGATAATCTCAATATTATTGAACTCTTGATTTCTGCCGGAATCGAAAATTCAAAACGTCAAGCACGTGAAGATGTAACAAACGGTGCGATTTACATCAATGGTGAACGTATCCAAGATTTGGATTACACCTTCTCTGATGGAGATAAAATCGACAATCAACTTACTGTTGTTCGCCGTGGTAAAAAGAAAAATTTCATCTTGACTTATTAAGTTAAAGTCTAATATTTAAGTAGCAACAGGGAATTCTCTGTTGCTTTTTTAATCCAAACGCATTATTTTTCTAATTGAATCATGATATAATAGAGTTTAAGAACAAGATTATAAGGATAATAGCATGCCTGATAAAGATTTTGAACAAATGCTGAGAGATTTACGTGAACAGTATTTAGAAAAAGAAGAAATTACAGAAGAACCCTCTGATTCTGAAAAAAGTGAGATTTATACTCCAGTTTCACAAGAGGAAAAAAGACACAAAATACTTGAATCACTTCATCTTCTCGAAGAGAAGAAACTTTTCTTGTCTCAAAAACTTAAGGATTTCCATCAGCAAGATGCTAGTTATGAACAAATATCAAAGCTGAAACATGAAATTGAGGCTCTCAAGTATAAACAATCTCTTCTGCAGCAAAGGCTTGAATATATCGACAGCGGTGAATCAGACTTCACTAAAAAAGAGAAACTTAAACGTCAATTAACAGAGCTTGAGATCAAACGCTGTCGCGCTCTCTTAAATAAAAAGAGCTGTGCCAAAATCGATCAGAAGATTAATCAAAAAAAGGACCTTTTCAAAAAGATAAAGTAGCCTTTTAGCCTTATAACCAATATGCTGTACTTTTAATGCAGCTTCTTGCTCTAAAATAGACAAAAGAAAGGAAAATTTGTGCTCCATACTATTTTTTATGTCATCATTTTTCTTCTTGCTCTAGTTATTTCAAATATCATCAATAAAGTTTTCCCAAAGTTGGCTCTCCCGCTGATTCAAGTCGTGATTGGGCTATGTTTGGGCTTTTTAGGTGCGTCAAAACTTTTGCAGGTTGACCCAGAATTCTTCTTGGGCTTCATCATTGCTCCTTTGCTTTTCCGTGAGAGTGAAGAGGCAGATGTCAAACATATCTTTAAACATACTCGAACGATATTAATGCTTATCTTTCCCTTAGTTTTCATTACAACTATTGGTTTAGGCTACTTAACGCATTTCTTTTATTTATCTGTACCTTTGGCTGCTTGTTTTGCCTTAGGGGCTTCATTAGCACCAACAGATGCAATCGCTGTTGCTGCCTTATCTGAACGCTTTAGTTTCCCCAAGCGGGTCATGAGTATCCTTACGGGTGAAGGCCTGCTGAATGATGCTTCTGGTATCATTTCCTTCCAGATTGCGGTTCTTGCGCTGGTCACTGGCGAATTTTCCCTAACTCATGCTTCTGCTGACCTTGTAGTCTCTGCAATCGGGGGCGCACTGGTCGGTTTCATTCTAGTTTGGATGAAGTCCTTTATTCTCAGAATTCTTGAGGATGTCGATGCCCGAGATGTTACAGGTTACCTTATTTTGGAGCTTATGCTTCCTTTATCTGCATTTTTAATTGCTGATATGCTTGAAGTTTCTGGAATCATCGCTGTCGTTGTCGCTGGAGTCATGCAAGCCAACGGTCTTAAAAGGACCACGCTTTTTGATGCCCAAGTCACAAAAGTGAAAAATACTATCTGGAATTTGCTGACCTTTGTTTTAAATTCAACAGTCTTCCTTTTCCTCGGGATAGAGTTACATCAGCTTGTTTTTCCGCTCATTGCTGATCCACTTTACTCTACGACTTCTCTTTTATTCATGGTTTTACTTTTAACCATTGGTCTTTTTGCCCTTCGCTTTTCCTTGTTGGCTGTTTATTATCGTTATGTATCTCTGCGTCGCAATCAAAGCTTTTCTGCTTACTGGAACGATATCTTGTTACTGACTTTTGCTGGCTCCAAAGGTACCGTCAGCATTGCCACTGTCCTTTTGTTGCCACGGACAGTAGATATCCCGCATAGCTTAATCATCTTTCTCTGTGCGGCAGTTACTGCGCTCAGTTTTTTAACTGGACTATTTGTTTTACCTTTAATCGCTGCCAAAAAAGTTGTCAAAGTTGACAACATGGTAAAAATTTCTATCTTAGCCGATGTCGTTAGAGAATTGGAAAATGATTTAAAACAAGTTACAAAAGAAAAAGCGCGCCTTGGTTATAATATTGCTATCGACAGCTATCAAGACCGCATTCAAAAACTCATCATCGAGCAAGAAAGTTCAAATACTTCGATTGACTTTAATGAATTGCAATTGCTTATCGTCCGTCTTGAAGCTGAGGGACTGGAAAATGCCTTGAGACAAAATGAGATTTCCATGTACACCTATCGGACTTATCAGCGATACCTTCATTCGATGGAACAATCCGTTGCGCATAATTTGGTTTCAAGTATCCAGTTCGCTTCGGCCATTTCCATCCGTGTGCTTCATTTTTTCTTCTCAAGAATTATCCGTCTAGATTTCAGTTTCCGTAAAACACGACCAGATAATGCTACAGCACATCGTGAAATTACCGAGCTTTACTTTTCTAATACGGAGTTAGTCCTTCAAGCTTTGGACAATCTGGAATCAGTTTACGATGAGCGTTTAATCCATTACCTACAAGCAGAACGTTTACGCTCTGCAGAGTTTGTTGCCCGCGGTGGCTATATTACTGGTATTTTACATCGTGCGCAGCCTAATAATCTGAAAGAGATGATGCGTGCTTACTATCTTGAACGCAAAACCATCTTTGAGTATGAATCCCGTGGTGAGTTAACGATCGGCGAGGCAAAAGTCTTACGTCAAAATGTAAATACTTTAGAGGATTATTCCCTTGCAAGTAATCATCATACCTTACTCTACGACTTTATTGAAAAGAGACGTAAAAAAGTTCAAAAGACAACAAACAATGAACTTTCAACAAATAAATGAAAATAAAAAAACACCGAGCTTTATCCTTCGCTCAGGTGTTCTTTTATTTTTTTACGCCCTAAAAGACGAACGCCCGCCAAGATCCAAGAAATACTTGTCAGGACAAGTGAGCATACGAAAGCCATATGCATTCCCTGTAAAAAGGTATCTGGATGTTCTGGCAAATAAGTCCTTACCGTATAACCAAGTTGACTGGACATGGAAAGGAACAAAATAATGGTTGCTACAGAAGTTCCTAAAACAAAAGCCATGTTACGAATCAAAGAATTCACAGAGCCTGCTATTCCTAAATACTTACGTTCTACTGTCTCCATGATTAAAGCATTATTAGGACTTTGGAAAGCCCCCATTGAGGCACCTTGGAGTAAGAGAATCGCAATCACCCACCATTGTGGCGAATCTGCTCGAATCAAAAGATAACCAATCTGAGAAAGAACAATCCCTGAAATCCCCACAAAGGTAATTACTTCCTTATCTATTTTATCTGCGAGTGCACCTGCTATTGGGCTCACAATAAGCATGGCAGCTGGATAGGCCATCATGATAAAGCCAGCCGCACCAGGCGCATAATCACGATAATCTTGCAGATAGAAAGGAAGCAAGATGCTAGCAAACATCGCAACAGTGAAGTTTAAAAGTGACATCAGCAGACTCAAAGAAAAGAGTCTGTTTTTAAAAATCCCCAAGTCAAGTAAAGGTTTTTCCTTTCGGCGCTCCGTAAAAATAAAGCTAACAAAAAGTATAAAGCCAAGAGCCACGCCGAGAAGTAAGAGCGGATTATTCCATCCTAAAGTTTGGCCAAAATTCAAAGCCATGAATAAAAGAACGATCACAGCAGTCATTTGTAAACCACCTGACAAGTCAACTTCTTTTATAGAGCCTTGCCCTTCATCTTCTGGTAAAGCCCGACTTCCAAAAATCCAGGCCAATATCCCTATCGGAACATTAATCCAAAAGATATAATTCCAAGAGGCAACTTGTAAAATTAAGCCGCCCAAAGCTGGTCCTGCGATCGAGCCGACAGATACAAACATGGAAGTGATAGACATCGCACGCGCTCGACTTTCAACAGGAAAAACCTGCGCCACAATCCCAAAACTTGTTGCCATAAACATGGAAGCTCCGATAGCTTGTACGACACGTGCAAAGAGTAGGAATGGTAAGCCTAAGCCGATGTTTAGCCCAGCCAATAACGAACCGACAATAAAAATCGTCCAGCCCCATCTTGTTACAGTTGTTTTCCCAATCAAATCCGCAAGTCGTCCAAAAATAAGGATGATTGCACTGATAACGATCAAATAAATTGTGACCACCCACGTAATCTGTGAAGTTGACACATTTAGCTCACGCGCCATTGTTGGTAAGGCAATATTTACAATCGAGCCGTCTAAAGTTGACATGAGTGTAAATAAACCAATGGTGAGCAGCACTTTTGTTCTATTTTTCATTTATTTCCTTCCTATTTACCTACAAAGAGACTAAAAACTGCATCTAATGATACAGTTTTCAAAAATCAAAGTAAATCGTCAAATTCATTGGTTTCTGCTTTGTCCCAGTTTTCGCCCGTGATGCGGCTAATCATAATACCTTCAACGGCACGATCAACCATACCTTCAACGTCCAAACGTTTTTCATAGGCTAAAACATTTTCTAGTTTAGGATTTGTTTTTGGTGATGGTGGGGCAAATACAGTACAGCAATCTTCAAATGGTAGAATTGAAAGATTAAAGGTATCAATCTTTTCGGCGATATCGATAATTTCGATCTTATCCATTGTGACTACGGGTCGAATAACAGGAGTATTTGTAACTTCATTAATCACAGACATAGAACCTAATGTTTGCGAAGCGACTTGTCCTAAACTTTCACCGTTAATAATCACTTTACCCCCACGTTCTTCACGAATGCGGTCAACTACACGCATCATAAAACGGCGAGTTAAAGTCATCAAATAAGATTGTGGCGCTTTGGCTTTGATTTCTTCTTGAATCTCAGTAAACGGAACTTCAATAAAAGTGATTGTTCCGCCAAACGCTGTTAATTTTGCTGTTAAATCTTTTGCTTTTTTCAAAGCACCAGGGCTTGTATAAGGTGGTGAAGCAAAGTGAACTGCCTCAATTTCTACACCTCGTTTAAGAGCCAAGTAACCTGCAACTGGAGAATCAATCCCACCTGAAAGCATCAAGTGACCGCGGCCTGCTGTTCCTACAGGCATTCCTCCTGCACCTTTAAGTGTTTCGAAACTAAGATAAGCACCTTCAAGACGAATTTCGACACGGAGAGTGATATCTGGCTTTTTCATTTGTACTTTGGCATAGTCAAAATTGTCAAAGACAACATCACCTAAAGTCATGTTTAACTCTGTGGAATCTTGTTCAAAGCTATGGTCCGCCCGACGTGTTGCAATTTTAAAAGTCATTCCTTCATGATAAATTTCTTTCATCAAGTCAACAACTGCTGCTTTCAGACCTTCGATTGATTTTTCAACTTTGATAGACGCTGAAAAATTTTGAATCCCAAAAACTTTAGTTAAACGTTGAGAAACCTCTTCGTAGTCTGTACCATTTAACTGGATATGAGCACGATCTCGTTGCGCTGTAATCTTCAAGTCTGTCAAATCAGCAAGAACTTCTTTGATGTTGTTGGCCAAACGATTGATAAAAAAGCCACGATTTTTTCCTTTTGTTGAAAGTTCACCATAGCGAACCATAATTTCATCGTATACGATAGTCATTTTATTTTCCTTTGTTACTTAATATAAGGTTATCTTTTTATTCCTGAGAGAATTTCAGTACAGGTTATTATACCACATTAGCTATTTTTCTAGGTTAATAATAGACGAATCAAAACCAATGCAAGCCCCACTTGGAAAACAAGCACAGCTAAGCCATAGATTGCTAACTTTCTTCCCGCGCGGACAAATTCTACTAGATTAAGCCTTAAACCGATAGCGGCTAAAGCGATAATTTCGCACCAACTACTGATAAAACGTGCCGTTTCAGTAATTACTTTTGGAAATTGAAAGACTGTATCCAGACTACACAGAATAATAAATCCTAATACATACCAAGGAAGAAAGGATTGGCGCTTGATCTTGAGCTGACCTTCCTGCCCTGTCGGTGCTTTCTCTATGCGACGTGTGTGGAAAGAAAAATAAAGGACAACAAAAACAAGCATGATGATACGCATGATTTTAAACAAGGTAGCCATTGTTGTTGTTTCAGCATTCACCATTGTTGCTGAAGCGACAACCTGTCCCACAGACTGAATGGTTCCCCCAATCAAAGCACCACGTAGGAAATCATTTGCTCCAAAGAACCATGTACCTAAAACGGGTAATAGAAGCATTAACACTGTCCCCATCAGGTTAACCATAGTTATCGCTGTTCGCTTGTCTTTGTCTTCTGCTCCAATGACTGGCTCAACTGCCGCAATGGCGGAAGAACCACAAACGGCGTTTCCTGACGCCATTAGCGCATTAACTTTCGAGGAAAATCCAAGTTTCTTTCCAATAAACATGACAAAAACAATTGTAAGCACCATTTGTAGAAGAATAAAACTTATACCACTCCAGCCTAGCTTTTGTATCGTTTGAAAGGTAACTGTCGCTCCTAAAAACATTACTGAAAATTCAAGAAGTTTCTTTTCTGACCAAGCCGTACCTGCAAAGAGGACTGGTTGTTTAAAGTAAACATTCCCCAAAATAATTCCCAATAAAATAGCAATCGTGGCTGCACCCATCCCTTTAAAAACATAGAGATTTAAAAAGTAACTGACTACGGCAACTACAAAACTGAGCCCTAAACCTGGCATAATCTTCTTATTTAACATGACAACTATTATAACAAAAAACAAAAATTAATTTGTGTATTCATTTGCATCTAAAAGAGAGCTGGGCATATTTGGCACACTTATAATCTATTTTTAAAATAGCCATCTATGTAGTCTATACAAGGAAAAATTAGCTTTCTACATTTTTCTAATTATGGTTTCAACCTTAAGAAAAGTACACATAGTGTAGCATAAATTTTGACTTAAACGTCTTATGGCTTTTATAATTAAGAGAGTTATAAATATACAAGAAAGGAGTTATATAGTTTCCCTTCACACTTTTAAATATTGGCTTGCATAGAAAGTAGCCAATATTATCAGTAAACAAATAGAGAAAAGAGGCTTTGCTAATGAAAAACATTAAATTTATGATTATAATTTTATTCTTTTCAGTCTTGCTTGGCTGTGGCGTGAGGACTAAAGCAGAGAATACTATCGCCCCAGATATAAAGTTAGATAAAGATGGTGATGTTCATCTTTTTATTCCAAAGGATGCAGATGAAGTATTCACTAATGAAAGTGATAAAGTTAAATATGAAGTTAAAAAAGGGGCTACTCTAAGCGCAGAGACAAATCAAGCAGAGACTTTTACTGTACCTGTTGTTGTTGAATCTGAAATTACTAATGATGATGAGGAGGTCACAGAAGGAACCACTACTTATACCTCAGAGTTAAATAAAGCTGAACAAGATACAAGCCAGTCAATAGACAACTTCTCCTTTACCTCTACTTTACCAAATATTTTTGGCAAAAAAGTCTCTGCCGCTAGTCAAAATAGAGTGATGTGGGATCGAACTGCGGCTGTAAGATTTCATGTGACAATAACTTGGGTAGTTTCAGGGGGGAATGTTCGACTTACACGAGTTACAGGCGGTTATACAAATTATGATAATAGAACCTTAGTCACTCGTTCTAGCGTCATGACTGCAAATAATGGGCCGAGAGGAGCAGCTACAGGTGGATTCATACAACAGATAAATACGACTAATCTTGGTTCAAGCCGTTCTTGGGCTGTCAATCGAAACTATTCTTATGTGAAAATTTTGTCTAGCTCCACTCAAATCCGAGCAACTTATAGTGCAACTTTACGGCGTGGAAACTCAACATGGAGCTTTTCTACAATCAACAGTGCCTATTAATCCAAAAAGTGAGAATAAACCATGAATAATATTAAAATAAAGCCTGGACACCTCATCTTCTTGTTCCTCGCTTGGTTTGCTTCCATGTTTTTACCAAGCACACTCAACAGAGTAAAGTTTTCTGAAACTTTAAGCTTGGAACAAGTATATGAAAATTTCTTTTACCTGCTCTTTCATCAAGAAATGGCTGTAGGTATTGCCCTCCTTCTACTTCTATCCCTCGCTTTCTTTCTCTCCTTTAAAAAAGAAAGAGGGACACATTTCATAGTTCTAGCTTGTCTCATCTTATATGCTTGTTACTTCATTATATACTTCCCCCTAGTTATGGCCATTGACAATCATGTTCAGCCCCATCAACTTCGAGGATTTAGTGAATTTTTCTGGCTTTTCTATGATTATGGTTATATAGCATCAGTCTGCCTTGGTCTTCTCTTCTTGCTCTGTTTCTTTAAGTATTCTCTTGACTCCAAAGAAAAAAGTGCTCCGACTAGCCAAAAGTTACTAGGGTGAACACTTTATATTATTTATTTTTTCAAATGATAGTTGTAGCTTGAAAGGATGATATCTTCATGAGCGTTCAGGTAATAACGGAGGCGTAAACCGGTCTGATTGTGGAAGATATTTTGCCATGGTTTCGACGGAATGAAAGTCGGAATCAAAACAGTAGTTGTATAGTTGTGCGCTTTTGCTTGTTTTGCAGCGAGATTAATAAAGCGAACAGCTGGCGTGATGATACTACGATAGCTGGTATGTACAACGGTCAACTTAATATCTGGGAAGGTTTCATTGAAATCACGTTCGATTTCGGCTTCTTTTTCCGTATCTTCTTTTGTAGACACGTGAAGTGCAATAAGATAGTCTCCTACAGACCGGGCATAGTTAATCGCCCCAACATCGACATTTGTTACATTTCCGACCAAGACGATAACTGTATTACCATCAAACTTATGCTCTGCAGTTTCTTTGCGCAAGCGCAATTGTTCCGCCACATTCATATAATGACTGTGGATACGGATAAAGCAGAAAATCAAAATAGGTAAAACAATAAAGAATGGCCAAATTTCAGCTGTGCGGAAAATGAGCAAAATCATCACCACGACAAAAGAAATGATTGCCCCAATAATATTAGGGATAGAACGTAAGAGGAACTTACTGCCCAGCTTCTTGCGCCAATGTACAACCATACCGATTTGAGCCAACGTAAATGGTGTAAAGACACCAATAGCATAGAGGGGGATAAGGCGATCTGTTTGTCCATCAAAGATAAACAAGAGAATGACCGCACCAATAGCCAAACTGATAATCCCATTCGAATAACTCAAACGTGTCCCACGAGCAGTAAACAAGTGAGGCATGTATTTCTTCTTCGCCATATTAAAAGCAAGCATTGGAAAGGCGGAATAACCTGTATTAGCTGCTACTGCCAAAATGAGAGCTGTAGCAATTTGGAAGATAAAGAAGAATGCGTGCCCAAAAACACTGTCTCCAAAAATCTGTTGCGCCATTTGGGCGATAATGGTCACATCACCGCGTGGTGTTAACCCAAGCCAATAAGCAAAGAAGATAACACCACTGAAGAACACTGCTAAAATAATCCCCATCATTACCAAAGTCTTGGCTGCATTTTTTTCTTTCGGTTGTTTAAAGAATGGTACAGCATTCGAAATGGCTTCTACCCCTGTCAGAGATGAAGAACCTGTTGAAAAGGCTTTGAGCAAGAGGATAAGTGAAACTCCTCCTACGGTTGTACCGATATGAGCCGGCGCTTGGTAGGGTAAACTTCCAGATAAAATACGGAATACCCCGACACCTAAGAGGGCAACTGTCGTCACAATAAATGTATAGACAGGAATCATGAGGAAGGCTGCTGATTCTCGCAAACCTCGGAGATTCATCAGCATAAGCAGTAAAGCAAGAGCAACTGCGATTTCTAAATTGTACTGATGAAGTTCAGGTAAAGCTGAGGTTATAGCATCAGCTCCTGAAGCTGTAGATACAGCAACCGTCAACATATAGTCGACCAAAAGCGATCCACCGGATATTAATCCTGGAATTGTACCGAGATTTTCTGTTGAAACCAGATAAGCTCCGCCTCCTGATGGATAGGCATGAATAACCTGTGTATAACTTCCAATCAGCGCAAACAGTAAAACCAAAATAATTAAGGCAATAGGTATCGAATACCATGAAGCGCCCGCACCTACTGCAACCAATACCAAAAGAATTTGTTCAGGTCCATAAGCAATTGATGACAAGGCATCTGACGATAACATGGCTAAGGCCTGTAATTTAGTCAGCAGGTGTGAATCTCCTACTGTTGACTTTAAAGATTTACCAATTAAAAGCTCTTTGACTTTTTTCAAAACGTAACTCCTGTATCATAAAATCTTTAAGTTGGATTTATCCGGCTTAATTCAGTCTAGGCTTGACTTTCCTAGCATAAAGAGGCCTCTCCAAGATAACTCAACTATTGTAGCATTTTTTTATTAATTTTAGTAGTATTTTTATGTTTGGTTTCAGTAACAAATGCAACAGAAAGACAAAGTGCTTGAAAGTCTTTTAAAATAAGCTTTCCTGAGCTCCATATTTCGCCAATATTTCTCTTTTTTTGTGTTAAATGTAATATTTCACGAGAGTAAATGATGTCATTTCATTTTTCTAAAAATAAAGTTCAACTTTTCTTTCATAAGATTTTTCAAAAACATGATTATAAGCTGTCAAAAGCCGTAAAATTATGCTAAAATATGGTTGATATAAACTTTTTTATAGGAGAAAAACATTTTGGCTGAAATTATCGAAGAACTTAATGACCAAATGAAAGTCCGTCGTGAAAAAATGGAAACACTGCGTGAATCAGGCATTGATCCATTCGGACATAAATTTACTCGTACACACAACTCTGCAGAATTACATGCGGAATACGATGAAAATACTAAAGAAGAATTACACGAAAAAGACTTGCATGCAACAATCGCGGGACGTCTGATGACAAAACGCGGTAAGGGTAAAGTTGGTTTTGCGCATATCCAAGACCGCGAAGGGCAAATTCAGATTTACGTGCGTAAAGACGAAGTTGGCGAAGAAAACTATCAAATTTTCAAACAGGCTGATCTCGGTGATTTCCTTGGTGTTGAAGGACAAATCATGAAGACAGATATGGGCGAGCTTTCTATTAAAGCAAGCAAATTGACTTTCTTGTCTAAAGCACTTCGTCCATTGCCAGAAAAATTCCACGGCCTGACAGATACTGAAACACGTTATCGTAAACGTTACTTGGATTTGATTTCAAACAAAGAAAGCTTCAATCGTTTCGTGACACGTTCTAAAATTATTAGCGAGATCCGTCGTTATATGGATGGCCGCGGATATCTTGAAGTTGAAACTCCTGTTTTGAACAACGAAGCCGGTGGTGCAGCAGCACGTCCATTCTATACACACCATAACTCATTAGACATCGACATGGCCCTGCGTATTGCAACAGAATTGCACTTGAAACGCTTAATCGTCGGTGGTATGGAAAAAGTTTATGAACTTGGCCGTGTCTTCCGTAACGAAGGAATGGATATGACACACAATCCTGAGTTTACAACTATGGAATCTTATGAAGCTTATGCTGATTTTGACGATATCATGGATTTGACTGAAGGAATTTTCCAACACGTGGCACACTCTGTCCTTGGCAAAGATGTTGTTGAATACGATGGTAAAGAAATCAATGTGGGCGGTAAGTTCGCTCGCATCCACATGGTTGATGCGATTAAAGAGCAAACAGGCGTAGATTTCTGGAAAGAAATGGATTTTGAAGAAGCTGCTGCTTTGGCGAAAGAACATGATATTTATGTGGAAAACCACTTCACAAGCGTTGGCCACATCATCAATGAATTCTTTGAGAAATACGTAGAAGATACATTGATCCAACCAACATTTGTTTTTGGACATCCAAAAGAAATCTCTCCTCTTGCGAAGATGAATGCTGAAGATCCACGTTTTACTGACCGTTTCGAACTCTTCATCAATGGTAAAGAATATGCCAATGCCTTCTCAGAGTTAAATGATCCAATCGATCAGCTCGAACGTTTCGAAGCCCAAGCTAAAGCGAAAGAACTCGGTGATGATGAAGCTACTGGTGTAGATTACGATTACGTTGAAGCATTGGAACACGGTATGCCACCAACTGGTGGTCTGGGTATCGGTATCGACCGCTTAGTCATGCTCTTCACTGGTACAACTTCTATCCGTGACGTCTTGCTCTTCCCAACAATGAAATAAAAGCAAAAATCCAGTTCTCAGGGCTGGGTTTTTACAATCAAGAAGTGTGCGATATTTTTTATCTGCAACACTTTATCTAGATAAGAGAACAAACTATGTTAAGAATATCTCAAATAAAAACTTCAATTGATGAGCCTGTGGAAAAAGTTAAAAGCTTACTTTTGAAAAAATTAAAAATTCAAGAGTCCGACTTGATTGACTATCGTATTTATAAGGAATCAATTGATGCGCGCCATCGGGGAGAAATCAACTTTATCTACACAGTTGATGCCCAAGTCAAAAATGAAGCCAAGCTCCTCAAGAAAAAAATAAAAAATGTTTCACTCTCACCAGACTTGAAATATAAAGAACCACAAATCGGAACAGAAGCCATGAAACATCGTCCTTTAGTCATCGGTTTTGGTCCTGCTGGCATGTTTTCTGCTTTGCTCTTAGCACAAATGGGTTATCGTCCTATCGTTTTAGAACGTGGCCAAAAAGTTGAAGAACGTGTGAAATCCATTGATGATTTCTGGAAGAAAGGAAAACTCAATCCTGCTTCAAACGTCCAGTTTGGTGAAGGCGGTGCAGGTACTTTCTCAGATGGAAAACTTACTTCCCGTGTACGCGACTTGCGCGGACGCAAAGTTTTAGAAGAATTTGTAAAAGCCGGTGCACCTGAAGATATCCTCTACAAAGCACATCCGCACGTAGGAACAGATTTACTTCGCGATATTGTCAAGAATATTCGTGAGCAGATTATTGCTTTGGGCGGAGAAGTTCTTTTTGACAGTCAAGTCGCTTCATTTATCATCGACAAAAATAAACTTCAAGGGATTGTTCTCAAAAATGGTCAAGAAATCCTCTCCAATCATGCCGTTTTAGCCATCGGACACAGCGCACGCGATACCTTTGCTGAGCTGTACGACAAGGGAATTAACATGACCGCCAAGCCTTTTGCTGTTGGAGTGCGCATCGAACATCCTCAGAGCTTGATTAATCAAGCACAGTATAAAGAATTTGCTGAGCATCCTCGTTTAGGAGCAGCAGAGTATCGTTTGACACACAAGGCCAGTTCTGGACGAGGTGTTTATACGTTCTGTATGTGCCCTGGAGGACTTGTCGTGCCTGCTGCATCGGAAGAAGGTCGCTTGGTAACCAACGGCATGAGTGAGCACGCCCGTTCTGAAGAAAATGCCAATAGTGGTTTACTGGTTCAAGTCTTCCCAGAAGATTTTGGCCAAGATCATCCTCTTGCTGGGGTTGAATTCCAACGAAAACTTGAAGAAAAAGCATTTGTCCTCGGTGGTAAAACTTATCAAGCCCCTGCGCAATTAGTTGGAGATTTTCTTGCAGATCGTCCATCTACTGATATCGGTGAAGTTAAACCTTCTTATGCTTTGGGTGTCACTCCAACAGACTTAAGCCAGCTCTTCCCTGAATATATTACTTCTTCTATGAAGGAGGCTCTTCTTGGATTCGACAAAAAAATTCAAGGCTTTGCCATGAACGATGCGATTATGACCGGTGTTGAATCACGTTCTTCTTCTCCTGTTCGAATCAATCGTGACGAAGAAAGTTTCCAATCTATTTCTACACAAGGTATTTATCCATCTGGTGAAGGAGCAGGATTTGCTGGCGGGATTGTATCCGCCGCCATTGATGGGCTTAAATGTGCCGAGCAAATGATTGCCTCCTTTGCACGACCTGAATAAAGAAAAAACTGAGCAATGCTCAGTTTATAATCTTAAAATGTTTATCCATCAAACGTACATCCTTGGGCTTAAGTCCAAGGATTTTTATTTCCTTATCTTTGGTAATAAGCACTGCAGCTTGAATCACGTGTTGTCTTTTCGCAAAGACTTTTTCAGGTTCTTCCGAAAAGAACAGCCTCTTCGCCTCAATCTCCCCATCTAATGACTTTTCAGAAAATATTGTCACGCTGGCTAAGTTGTTCACATGAGGATAACCTGTTTCAGGATTGAGAATGTGATGATAGCTCTTTCCGTCTCGCTCTAAATAACGCTGATCAATTCCAGAAGTCACGACAGATGTGGATGCGGTAAGCACTTGAAGTAACAAAGATGACCCATGCGTAAGTGGATTACGAATTCCGACACGCCAATAACCTTTGAGGGGCAAGCCCAGAAACCGAATATTTCCTCCAAGGTTAACAATGCCTGTGGAAAAACCTGTTTCTTTCCAAAAATCTACAACTTTATCGGCAATATAACCTTTGGCGATGCCTCCTAAGTCTAAGGACATTCCTTTTCGAGGGAGAAAAACGGTCTTTTGCTGGTCATCCAGAACGATATCATCTGGACTCACCATACCAAGTATTTTTTGAATTTCTTGCTCGGAAGGAACACGGGCATCAGCAAAACCAATATGCCAAAGCCTAACCAAGGGTCCGATACTTGCATTAAAACCAAAATGCTCCTGACTGACCTGTACAGCTTTTTTCGTTAAAGCATAGACTTCTTCCGACAAGGCAACGACTTTTACACCCGCAGCTTGGTTGACTGCTATTAACTCCGAGAACGCCCTGTTGACTGTAAACAAATCTTCATAATGAGCAATTTTTCTATAGCCTTGCTCAATTTTTTCTGTAGTTTTTGACTTCTCCACATCAAGTAAACTCAGCTCAATAAATGTGCCTAAACCTCGATATTTTTTAGACAAAAAATCACTCATACTCTGAAGCTCCAGTATCGGCATCCGTTTCTATCAATGTTCGTAGAGGTTGCAAATGCGCACTGTAACGACAAAAGTTTCTGAAGCAATGTTCCAACCAAGAAATTGTTTGTCTATCTATTAGATTGCCTGAAATATCAAAAGCATCAGCAGCATGACTCAATAAAAATTGATTAGCCGGTAAGACGAAGGCTTCCAATCCTGGTGATTGGAGGATTTGTCTAAGGTTTTCCTGTGCAAAAACGGAACCCTGCTTTCCTAGAGAAGCGCCTACAATCATAACTGGCGTATTGATAATGGGTTGCAAAGCTCCCCAAGAGAGCCATTCTAGCAAAGACTTCAAGGCTGCAGTGATGGCATGATCGTACTCCGGAGTAGAGATAATCAAACCATCTGCGGCTTCAATGGCTTCAGCGATTTCGCGAACTCTCTCAGGCAAGTCCATACTGTCTTCCGAAAACAAGGGTAAGCCTGCAATCTCAATAACTTCAATCTCAGCTTCATTAATAAAATGTTTCTTCATATACCAAAGCAACTTTCTATTGTAAGAAAAGCTGGCATTGGTTCCTACTATTGCAATAAATTTCATCTTTATTCCTCTTCACTATAAATAAAAAGAGCTTTCGCTCTTTTTATTTTAACACCTTAAGATAGAAACCACTGCTTAGAGAGCTTGCTAAATTCACTAGAATGCTGAAGGACTTGTAAGCCTTGGTTGACTTTATCCATTAATTCAGTATCTTTCTTTCGTGCTGCTACGGCATATTCAACTTGTGGGTAAGGAGTATCCAGCATATTATATAAGCCTTCAAGCTGATGATTACGAAGATAAGTTTTAGTATAGTCCTTATCTAAAAGAGCAGCTTGAATTTTTCCTGCTTGCAAGGCAGCGATTGCATCGCTCGGTTGGTTATAGAGAAACATCAGATTTTCTTTGACAATATTTTTTAAAATCTGCGGATAATCGCTAAACAAATCATAAGCTGCTGAAGCTTTTTGCCCGCCTACTGCTTGATTATGCATATCGCCAATATTATAAATTTCTGCTTCTTTGGGAACAAGCAACACTAAATTTCCCGTGTGATAAGGTTGACTAAATAAAATAGTTTTTTCCCTAGTCTTATTTGCTGTATAAGGCCCCCAAATCAGATCAACCTCTCCTTCTTTCAAGGCTTTTTCTTTGGCCGACCAATCCAATGGTTTCCAGTCAATCTTTATATTATAAGAAGCAAAGATTGCCTCTGCTAGAGCTATATTGAAACCTTCAGGTTTTCCACTCTCTTGCTTTGAAGTTAGGGGCGCAAAGTCTGCCTCATAACCGATAGTAATCGTCTTGCTTTCTTCAATCTTTTGCCATGTATTTTTCTTCGTGTTTACTCCGCAAGCCGTCAAAGTCATAAAAATAAATAATAGAAGGAAGGGAAGCAGGTAGAATTTGATTTTCTTCATGCTTTCATTTTATCATTTCTCTCGGCTCAAATCTACCGCTTTGAGTGGCACTAATTTTGTATTGTACTTCCATTTATAGCCAAAGTATAGAGCCAAGAAAAGTGGTATTGCGGCATACATGGCTAAGCCTTCGCCCCAGTGACTGCTGAAAAGCATGGCTGGGTCTAAATTAACAACAATCATTGCCGTCATGATCAGGGACAAGATTGGTCCAAAGGGGAACCATTTTGCTTGGTAAGGCAAACTGCTCAAATCACCGCCTTGAGCCAAAAAGGCTCGACGAAAACGAATGTGACTAATCGATATCCCAAGCCATGCAATAAATCCAGTCAAACTTGACAGGTCCACAAGCAAAAGATAAATTTGTGTGCCGAAAATTCCTGTTAAAAATGCGACCACACACACCGCTGTCGTTGCCAATAAAGCATTGATAGGAATACCGTTTTTGGCTATTTTGGAGAACTGGCGTGGTGCGCCTTCTTTTTTACCTAAAGAGTAGAGGATACGTGTTGAAGCATACATGACAGAGTTTGCTGACGAGATAACCGAGGTCAAAATCACGGCATTCATTAAGCTCGCTGCTACTGCCAAACCAATATTCTTAAAAACGATAGTAAAAGGACTCATAACCGCTGTCGAATCAGGGTTAAGCAAGCGAGGATCTTGGTAATTGATAATAGCTGCAATAACAATAATCGTAAAGATGTAGAAAAGAAGAATGCGCCAAAAAATAGAATTCATCGCTTTAGGAATACTTTTCTCAGGATTTTCTGATTCTCCTGCTGTAACTCCTAGAAGTTCTGTGCCTTGAAAAGAAAAGCCAGCGATGAGTAAAACACCAACAAATCCTGTCACTCCACCAGTAAAGCCATGATTACCTGCTGTGAGATTACCAACAACATCAATATTATTTCCAAAAATTCCAATAATGGTTAATACCCCAACAACCAAAAAAACAATAATTGTAATCAGCTTGATAATGGAGAGCCAATATTCTGTTTCCCCAAACGCGCGTACCGCCATGATATTAATTGCAAAAATAAGGACTGTAGCTACACCAGAGAATATCCAAGAAGGAACCTGAGGGAACCAAAATTGAGTAATTAATCCTGCTGTTGTCAAATCAACTGCAATCGTAATCGCACCGTTTATCCAATAGTTCCAGCCCAAAGCAAAGCCAAAGGCTGGATCCACAAAACGTGCCCCATAATCTGTAAAGGAGCCCGATGTGGGTAAATAAGTGGCCATCTCTCCTAAAGAGGTCATTACAAAATAAACCATAATCCCGACAAAGATATAAGCCAATACCGATCCGAAAGGACCAGCCTGACTAATCGTCGCTCCTGAGGTTAGGAACAAGCCTGTTCCTATCGTGCCACCAAGCGCAATCATGGTGATGTGTCTTTGTTTTAAATTGCGCTTTACTTGATTTTCATTTTTCATATTTTTTCTTTCTCTAATACTTCTTCGTTCATTTACAGCATAATTTTGCCCAAAAGAAAAGACCGTATAGCCTAGCCATCCGGTCTTTCTGAGAATCACCGGCATAGATGTCTTTCGAGCGTACTCTAAAGTTGCATCTATACCAAAGTATGACACAACTCTTATCTATGCGCATGATGATGTTGAGATTGTAGGTCAAACTTAAACATATGTGATTCTCCTTCCTGATATTTTTTATTTAGTATAGTCCTTTATTTTAAAATTTGCAAGTATAAACTTTTTGTCGTCGTTTAGTCTTCGAAACTTTTATGTTAAAATATAGGAATGGAAAACAAAAAAAATACGAATATTATCTTTGGAGGATTATTAGTCCTCATCATTGTTATCGTTGGTGGTCTTCTTTACTTTGCGAACAGTTCTGACAGCAAGACAGATGCAAAAAATGATTTGCAAAGTGTTGAACTCCCTCAGTTGTCGAGTGAAGTGGGCAAGGATGAAGCTGAAGTTCAAATTCAAACAACAGCTGGGAACATCAATATTAAGCTCTTCCCTAAACTGGCACCAATGGCTGTCGAAAACTTCTTGACTTTGGCCAAGCAAGGTTACTATAAAAACAATGAATTCTTCCGTGTGATTAATGATTTCATGATTCAAACGGGTGACCCAAGTAATAAAGGAACCGGAAGCAAATCCGTAGTAAATAACAACAAACCATTTGCGACTGAGATTTCTAATCAGCTTTATCATATTCGCGGTGCAGTTTCTTTAGCAAACAGTGGTCCTGGCGAGACAAGAAGTTCGCAATTCTTTATTGTCCAAAATCCACAAGCAGCTGAGCAAGGTTTAAGTACAAGCAAATATCCTCAAAAGATTATCGATGCTTATAAAAAAGGTGGCTCACCTTTCCTTGATGGACAATATACGGTCTTTGGACAAGTGATTTCAGGCATGGATGTTGTTGATAAAATTGCTGCAGGCAAAGTGGAAGCTAACCCAAATAATCCACAAGAAGAATCATCTCCTGTAAATCCAGAAAAAATTACCGGCGTTAAAATTATCAAAGGTTGGGACTTTAAAAAATAAAAAAATCTTCTGTGTAGGCAGAAGATTTTTTAGAGCTAGTCCCAACTTCATCTGCCTTGCTATCCTCTGATGTTGATGATATAATGAAAATAAGTAAAAAGGCTTGCGCAAACAAGCCCTTTGTAGCCGTATGAAGAACGGTAGCCAAATATTATTGTTTAAGTAACTGTCATTACTCGGCTAAAGTTGGACAGTTATTTTTTATTGTTGTTATTATTCAATGTCAACACCAGCATTGCAAAAGCAAGCATGAGTGACAAAGCTTCATAAACCGACAAAAAATGGCGCCTTTCTGTATTTTGAGGTTATAGCCTACAAAACGTCATAAGCATCACCTCCCAGTTAGGCTACCGTCCTTTAACTTCTACTCCGTTATTATAACATGTCCAAACTCAAAATGAATCTAAAAGAAAAAGCTGTGTCCCTACAAGATTCAGCTTTATTTTATTGTTTTTTTAGGAAAAATGGCTCTATAGCGTACTTTTGAGCTTGAAATTGTTGTGCGGCCAATAATGGCACATAGCTTTTACTCACGCATCAATTTTTGCATGTCTTCAGGCATTTCTAATTCAATATCAATCAATTCGTCTGTAAAGGGATGGACAAATTGTAAATGATGACAGTGGAGCGCTTGGCGATCAATAAGGTCATGATTACCTCCATAAAGTTCGTCGCCAACAAGAATATGCCCTAGATGTGAAAAATGAACACGAATTTGGTGTGTACGTCCGGTATGTAAAACGACATCTAACTGCATCAAGCCATTTTTCTCTGCAACAACTTCATAACTTGTTCTGGCTTCCTTCCCTTCAGGATGCACACGCCGCTCAATGATTGAAGTCTCCACTCGACCGATAGGTAAATTAATTTCACCTGTTTTGGGTAAGTTCTCGTCTGCATGGATAATGGCATAATAGCGTTTGGTCACACTGTCCTTATATTTAGGATGCACGATGAGCGAGTGAGCCAAGCTATGTTTAGCAAAGATCATCAAGCCACTCGTATCACGGTCCAAGCGTGTAATGATATGTACCGTTTGGTCCTCATATTTCTTTCGTACGATATAACCCTTTACAATATTAGACATAGCTCCTGTCGGATGTAAACGTCCAGTAATTGAAGTCCGTCCTGCAGGTTTATTCACAATCAAATAATGATCGTCTTCAAAGACGACTTCTGGGTCAATATCTTCAGGAATCAATAAATCGGTACCTTGCTCGATAGGTGTGATTATCGTAACAACATCATCGACTTGTAAAGGAAAGAGAACATTACGCTCCATGCCATTCACTAAAATTTCACCACCGTCAAATTTGATATGTGAAAGGAAGCGTTTGGAAACGCCATGACGTTTAAGTAAGGCCTTTACCGTACTCCCATCAATTGTATTTGTAAATGAAAATTCCACTGTTTAACTTCTCCTTTTAAGCCTGCTCTTGACATTGAGTACCTTACTGCTGAAATGTTCTCCAACTCTATGGCTGAATTTTCTCCATCTAAAAACTCCAACATATGTCGGAGTTTGCCTAGAACAGAACTTTATTATAACATATTTGCTCGCTCTGTAAATATAATTAGGTCAAGAAACACTCTACACACAAATGAAAAGTGTGAGCAGCGCTATTCGACTTCACCGATAAACGCATTTTTCACGCGTTCCCAAAAGCTTGTATGGGCACAATTTGCAAAAGCGATAGTTTTACCATCCATGCTGTACTCTATCGCTTCAATTTTTTCGTAGTTGAAAGTCAGCTGGTCAACAGTAACACTGTAATCCTCAACATCTTCTGGACAGATAATGATACTGTCTTTCTTAGCAACAACCATTGGTGCCCCTAATGTCCGATAAACAATATTATTAAGACTAGCTATTTCGGCCATCTGCATAGCTTCCACACGAGGGTGTAAAACAGCACCGCCGATAGATTTATTATAAGCTGTTGAACCTGTTGGTGTGGATACAGATAAGCCATCGCCTCGAAATTTTTCAAAGAGAAAATCCGAAATCCTGATATCCGCAACTAAAGTCTTAGACGTTCGGCGAATCGTTGATTCGTTCAGTGCGTAGTGCAGCATTTCTGAACCATCTTGAAATTTCACACGTATCCGTAAAAGGGGATAATGAACAGCATGCTCAGCAGTTTCAGACTCTAGGGCAAGCGCCACCTTATCAAGATCTGTATTCATAAAGTCGGTATAAAAGCCCAGATGTCCCGTATGAACACCGACAAAGCGAATTTTATCCAGCTTGTCCTCATAGAGGTGCATAGCTTTGAGGAGCGTGCCATCTCCCCCGACTGAAATAACAATTTCTGGGTTTTCCTTTTCAAACCTGAAATTTTTGGACTGCAAAAGCGCTGTTAATTCTAACAGCGTCTTTTGTGATTTTTCACTTGAATTCCCTACCAACCAGATCTTTTTACCAGAGCTCATTGTCTTCTCCGTTTTCTTTCTTGTAGTCCAGTCTTGCTTGCGGGTCATCGAAAAGCAATTGGGCTTCTTGAATATCTTCGCGAATCGCACCCATTTCTTTATCCAACTGCGCAGCCATATGCGCCGCAGCAGTCAAGCGTTCTCGAACTTCCTCGGGGATCACACCACCATATTTGTAACTTAAGGAATGTTCGATCGTTGCCCAAAAATTCATCGCCAAGGTCCGAATTTGAATTTCGGCAAGCACAACTTGGGCACCCTCAATCATATCAATCGGATACTCAATAACCACGTGATATGAACGATAACCACTTGCTTTTTGGTTATGAATATAATCCCGCTCTTCGATAATTTTTAAGTCTTTACGTTTTCGTAAAAGCTCTAACACATCCCAGACGTCATCAACAAACTGCACCATGACACGAACTCCAGCAATATCTTCCATTTCTCGGATTGTTTCTTGGGTGTATCCTCGCATGGCTGCCTTCTTCCGAATCGAATCACGTCGCTTCACGCGCCCCGTGACAAACTCAATCGGTGAGTAAAGTTTTTTCTTTAAAAATTGCTTACGCACACCACGAAGTTTGATTTTCAGTTCCCCAACCGTTTGGACATAAGGATCAAGAAATTCTTCCCAGTTAAATTCAGTTGTTGTACTTTCAGTCATATGTTTATCCAAATTGACGCTCGGTCAATTCTCCTTTGTATTTTATTACAGGTCTTTCTCAATTATACCATATATCGCCCCCATTCACTAGACAGCTTGACTAATTTACATCTACGAAAAAGAAGCAAAATTCTGTTTTAATAGCACTGTAGACCGTAAGAAAGGAGCTCCCTCTTCTTTTCTGGCTTTACTTAGATACAGGCTTTTGATATACTTTTAGATAATAGATCAATCATCATTTTAATAAGAAGGGAGGATGCCTCTCTTGGAGATCTTGTAAAGAGTAATCTAAACAGAGCATCTTTTTATACATAAAAATGTCAACAAATTTAGAAATTGAGCATAAGACGATGCTCTCTATGCCGGAGTATGACCGATTGAAAACACTTTTTTCACACGTCACTCCAGTCCGACAGACAAATCACTATCTTGATTCTCAAGATTTTACACTGCGTAAGAAAAAGTTAGCTCTGCGTATCCGTACCTTTGATCGTTCAGCAGAAATGACACTCAAGGTCCCTCAACAAGTAGGCAATATCGAACATAATATCGACCTTACACTTGAAGAAGCACAATATCTACTCGCACAAAAAAGTATCACTTGCGGTAAAACTGACCTGAGTGAAATTTGCGACATCTTAGTTGAGCGCGGAGTAGATTTGGAGAGTATTACTCTGATTGGTAGTTTAACAACGATCCGCTACGAACAACATCTCCCTATTGGGCTTGCTGCTCTGGATAAGAATGACTATCTGGGTCATACTGATTATGAGTTGGAGCTAGAAGTGACTGATAGTGAACAAGGTAAAAAAGATTTCCTTGCTTTCTTGAAGAAAAACCATATTGAATTTCGTTTTTCAAAATCAAAAGTTGTACGCTTCTTGGACTGTTTACGCCACCTGAAAAAACAATAAAAGTGCTGTTTCAGCACTTTTTTGCATATAATTTGGTCTCCTATATAAAATTTGGTACACTATACAACGTGGATACACAACTGATAAACAATAATATTAAAGATTTTAACAAGGAAAACAATAACTCTCATGTATGATATTCATCATTTTTTCACGCCTATTCTCAATCAATTTTCCGAATTTGATGCGCACAGCTGGTACCTCTATCCAATAGCTACACTTGCTGCAGCTAAAGAATTACGTGACAACAGTGAACTTCCCAAAAATATTGAAAATCTCAACGCGAGCTTTGACCGCCTCCAAAAAATTTCTTCCGATTTCTTGACGATAAATCTACACGGACGAAAGTATGGGCGAAAATTCATCTTAGCTTTACAGGAGAGACTGGACAACCTCAGCATACTAGATTATAACAATCAAATGCGCCATGAAATTCTCTGCGAAATAAAGCTCACAACCGCTGACTTTATTACTCATCGTCAGTTCGCTAAAAAACAAATGATTAAGAATGCTCAGGAATTTTATAAAAATGAGTTTACCCAAGTACCCTCTACTTTAATTTATACCGATACTGAATGTTTACACATCGAAAATTGCTCACAAGCCCTTATTCAAAATTATCTTCGTCACATTGAAAAAACTGCCTAAGGGCAGTTTTTTTGTAGACACAGCCTTAAAGGCTCTGTCTATAATGTCTTGTCTCCATTACAATTTACCTAAAGCAGCTTCCAGTTGTCCTTTGATCACTTCATTTGTCTCCGCAAAAGCTTCAGAGAAATTCTGGTTGAGATCTTTCAGATGACTTGGACGTACTCGTTTCACAAATTTAAGTGCTTTAAGTTTCTTGATTGTCTCGGAAACATCTTCTTCATTCACATAAAGCAAGCTATAATGCGCTTTGCGGCTTGTATAGCCAAGATCCCCATAGTGACTAAGTTGTCTGTTCCCTTTGTAAGAGTTGCAATAGACAAAAAGCGCAATTCTCCCTTGCATTTCAAGCGGACGAACTGTCTTATCTTCCGATTTCTTTGTCAATATTTCTTTATCAATGATGGCGTCCATGACGGCTTCCTCCTTTCAAAGGTAAATTTTCATCTACAAAAATGTGTTCTGAAATTGCTGAACTGATGTCTTTTGTTAGCTCGGATAACAGCTCCTGCAAATCATTTTCAGCTACGCGAAGCTGATAAACCTTCTCATTGAGCAGGATTTCTTTTCGGAGCTGAGCCAGTTCTGGCCTAAAAGCGATATACTCCTGATTGTCCGTAAGAAGTCGGAGCTTAGATTGTAAGTCTTCATCTTCTTCAAAAGCCTTTTTTAAAGCACGATAAGTAGCGACTTCGGGTAATTCCAAAAAATCTTTAACCACTTCATCGATTAAATCATCAATTTCAAACAACTGTTCATTTATGATTAACATAACCTTATTATACCAGAAAACCAACTTTACCGCTTTTTCTCAACCCTCTTCCGTAAACTTTCTCTGTTTTTTCATTTACCATAAATGACATTTTTTATAAGTCTGTTCTAAACATGTAGCACATCATCTTGCCAAATTAATTCAAAAAAGATATAATTAACTGATAATGTCTATAATTGTACATAAAATTACAGAAAGGTTTTTATGAATAATGAAAACAATCAGACCCAGAGAGGTCTGAAAAATCGTCACATCCAGCTTATTGCAATAGCAGGAACTATCGGAACAGGTCTTTTCTTAGGAGCAGGTCAATCTATCAGTATGACCGGGCCTTCCATTCTTTTGATTTATATCATTATTGGTGCCTTAATGTTCATCTTGCTCCGTGCAATCGGTGAAATGCTCTATATGGATCCTGAGCAACACTCTTTCCTTAACTTCGTCAGTCACTATCTAGGCAACAAGGCCGGATATTTTATTCAATGGTCTTATTGGCTTGTTGTTATCTTTATGGCTATGGCTGAGTTAACCGCTGTAGGGGTCTACATCCAGTTCTGGTTACCAAGTGTTCCTGTCTGGCTTACCGAAACCGTTATCCTCTTGGCCTTAACTGCTTTAAACACACTCAACGCTAAATTCTTCGGTGAAACAGAGTTTTGGTTTGGGATGATAAAAATCGTTGCTATCGTTGGGTTGATTGTTACTGCCATCATCATGGCCTTCAGTGGCTTCCAAGCAGATGGTACAACAGTTAGTCTTAGCAATGTGACGAAGGACTTCTCCTTCTTCCCTAATGGCATCACAAACTTCATCGGGAGCTTCCAAATGGTAATGTTTGCCTTTGTTGCGATGGAATTTATCGGAATGACCGCTGCTGAAACCTTGGATCCACGTCCAACACTTAAAAAAGCGATTAATCAAATTCCGATTCGTATTTTAATCTTCTATATCGGAGCACTCACTGCGATTATGTCTATCTATCATTGGACAGATATTCCTGCAGATCAATCTCCATTCGTTATGGTCTTTGACCTTATTGGTTTCAAGTGGGCAGCAGCAGTGATTAACTTTGTCGTCTTGACTTCTGCAGCTTCAGCGCTTAATTCAGCACTCTTCTCAACTACACGTAATCTTTTCTCTCTTTCAAAATTACACGGAGACAAAGCATTACAGCCCTTCACAAAACTTTCGAAAAATGGTATCCCAACAAATGCCCTTTTCTTCACAGCAGCACTAATCTTCTTAGCCCCATTTATCTCACTTATTCCTGGTGTGTCTAACGGCTTTGTCTTTATCACAAGTGTTGCGACTAATCTCTTCTTGATCGTTTATATCATGACCTTGATTGCTTATACAAAATATAGAAAATCAAGTGAGTATCTCGAAGACGGCTTTAAGGTTCCAATGCCGAACGTATTAGTTCCAGTGACTATCGTCGCATTTGGCTTAATCTTTATTTCCCTCTTCTTCTTCAAAGATACACGTATACCAGCGATTGGTTCAGCAATCTGGATCGTCGTCTTCGGGATTATTTCTTATCTCCGTAAAGAAAAAACAGTTGACTTATAAATAAAAAAAACTTCTGAATACAGAAGTTTTTTTTATTTATTCTAATTCAAGCTCGATTTCTTCTACTCCAGCTGCTTCAACCTTTACTTTTTCATCTGCTTTTGCTGGTTTAGCATCTTCTTTTTCATTTTCTTCATCACTTTCAATCAAACCGTGATTTTGACGTACTTTACGGTCGATTTCATTGAAAATTTCAGGATTATCTTTAAGGAAGGCTTTCGCTTTCTCCGCACCTTGACCGATCTTTTCGTCATTATAGGAGAACCAAGCACCTGCTTTCTTCACAATGCCTTCTTCAACGGCAATTGTTAAGAGTTCACCTGTTTTAGAAATACCTTCACCAAACATGATATCTACTAAAGCAACTTTAAATGGTGGCGCAACTTTGTTTTTAACAACTTTAATCTTCGTCAACTTACCAATGGCTGTTTTGTTGTCACCAGAGCCTTCTTCGATTTTTGTGCTACCACGAACGTCTAAACGTACAGAAGCATAGAATTTCAAAGCACGACCACCAGGCGTTGTTTCTGGGCTACCAAACATAACACCGACTTTTTCACGCAATTGGTTGATAAAAATCGCCGTTGTTTTTGTTTTGTTGATGCCTGCAGCAAGCTTACGCATGGCTTGACTCATCATACGTGCTTGCAAACCAACTGTCGAATCTCCGATTTCACCGTCAATTTCGGCACGTGGTGTCAAAGCAGCAACAGAGTCGACAACAACAAGGTCCACTGCACCAGATTCAATCAATTTCTCAGCAATTTGCAAGCCTTGCTCACCATAGTCAGGTTGTGACAAAAGAAGTTGGTCAATGTCGACACCAATCGCTGCAGCATAGACGGGATCCAAAGCGTGCTCCGCATCGATAAAGGCAGCAATACCACCTTCAGCTTGCACTTGAGCAACCGCATGTAGCGCAACCGTAGTCTTACCAGAACTTTCTGGACCGTAGATTTCGATGATACGACCTTTAGGATAACCACCGGCACCAAGTGCAATATCCAAAGCCAAACTTCCTGAGCTTGTGACTTGAACTTTTTGACTTGCTGCTTCACCCAAACGCATCAAAGAACCTTTACCAAAATCCTTTTCGATGAGATCAAGCGCATCTTTTAAGGCTTTTTCACGTTCTGCACCATATTTTTTTGTGATATCTTCTAATTTTTTCTTTTTCTTTGTAGCCATTATTTTCTCCGTTAATCTCTTGCTCTTTATATTATAGCATTTTTAATTTTGTTTGAAACTGATTGCACCGCATATTTTAGTACGTAAAAAATTGAAGTTTTCACTCTACTTTTTGACAATATGGGCAAAAATGTGATCCACGACCTGCGACCTTTATCTTTTCAATCACTGCTTGCTGGCAATGTGAACAAAGCTGTCCTTGCTTGCCATAAACCATAAGTAACTCCTGCATACTTCCTTCTTTACCCATCGCATTTTTATACGTCCGAATGCTGGATCCCCCACGTTCAACTGCCGTTTGGAGGACTTCAATCGTATAATCGTGAATGCGGTGAATTTGAACATCGCTCAAGGCTGAAGCAAGCATTTCAGGATGCACTTGTGAGCGCCAAAGTACCTCATCAACATAGATGTTTCCTAGCCCAGCAACTAAAGTCTGGTCTAAAAGATAAGGTTTTATCTTCTTTTTCGATTTCTTTAGTTTTTCAGCAAAAATCTTCTCATCAAAGGTTTCAAAACTTGGCTCTGGGCCAATCTTTTTCGAAAGGAAATAACGTTCAACATCCTGACTTTTCAATAATTCCCAGGTGCCAAACTTGCGGACATCAGCATAAACAAGTGTCGCATCTGAAAACTTGACAAAGAGATGATCGTGCTTTTGCTTGACAAACTCCAGCGGTTCTACCCGGTATTTCCCCTCCATACGTAAATGGGAAATCAAGGTCCACTGACCAAAATCAAAAAGCAAGTACTTGCCACGGCGCTGGATATCTTTGATGACTTGACCTTCAAGTTCTTTTTTTAACTCCTCGAATCCTGTTAAAACCATTCGTGGATATGAACTTTCAATCTCCAATATTTTTTTATTTCTCACCAGGTTTTCCAAGCCTCGGCGTACATTTTCGACTTCTGGTAACTCAGGCATCTGTTTGCCATCCTATCCTAATTATTGGGTCTAATCAATGGAGAGTACAGCACACTCATGCAAAAGCCGGAGCTCTTCCCACCCATCAAATATTGAACCTATCAATATTATAGTCTATTTCCTTATTAAAATCAATAGATTATATTGGTTTTTTCGATATAATAAAAAAGCAGCTCAAACGAGCCAACTTTTACATATAATCTTCTTTCTTGTAACCAAAGTCAGATAAATCCATCTTACGGTCGCGCCAGTCATTTTTAATCTTGACCCATGTTTCAAGATAAACTTTATCACCCAGCATTAGTTCAATATCACGGCGGGCCAATTTCCCAATCTTACGAATCATATCGCCGCCTTTACCGAGGATTATTCCTTTTTGGCTCTTACGTTCAACAATGATAGTTGCCATGATATGAATTTTACCTGTTTCTTCGTCACGTTTCATCGAATCTGTTGTTACTGCAATGCTATGCGGCACTTCTTCACGTGTCAAAAGCAAGATTTTTTCACGAATCATTTCACTAACTAAAAAGCGTTCTGGATGGTCTGTCACCATATCTTCTGGGAAGTATTGTGGGCCTTCTTCGAGCTTGTTGCTCAATGTTCCGAGTAAACGTTCTGTGTTATTGCCTTGTAGCGCCGAAATTGGCACAACTTCCGCAAAATCCATCTGTGAAGTATAGTCTGAAACAGTTTCAAAAAGTGCATCTGGGTGAACTTTATCAATCTTGTTAACAACCAAAATAACAGGGACATCTGCAGTTTTCAGGCGTTCAATAATCATGTTTTCACCAGTCGAGCGCGGCTCGTCAGCAGCAACCATGAAAAGGACCATGTCACACTCACGAAGCGTAGAATAGGCAGATTGCACCATAAAATCGCCCAAGGCATTATGCGGTTTATGGATACCCGGTGTATCGATAAAGATAATTTGTTCCTTATCTGTCGTATAAATCCCTTGAATTTTATTCCGTGTCGTTTGTGGCTTGTCGCTCATAATCGCTATCTTTTGGCCCATCACATGATTTAAAAATGTTGATTTTCCAACATTGGGACGGCCTAAAATGGCTACAAATCCTGATTTAAAAGTATTATTTGTCATAGTGCTATTCTACCATATTTTAGCCTTATATTCTCCCTCTTCTATATTTTCTTGAGGGAAAAGAGAAAGTTTTCAGTGCCTTGATATTAAGTATAGCTCATGCTATAATAAAAATAAGAAAAGGACTTGCGCTAACAAGTCCCCTGTAGCCGTTTTAAGAACGGTAGCCAATATTTAGTTTAAATAACTGTCATACTCAGCTAAAAGTATAATGACAGTTATTTTTTGTTTCTATCGTTGATTTTTAACATCAGCGTTGCAAATGCAAGAGCAAACATTAAAGTCTCAAATATTGACAAACCTTTCGCCTTTCATGTTTTATGAGAGATTACCAAAACCATGGCATCACCTCCAATCAGGCTACCGTCTTTTTACTTCTACCCTATCATTCTAGCATAGAGAAATCTTAAATCTAAGTTGTCTGCTTTAGCTAGGGGCAGATATGCCCATCCTGTCCTTTAATGTTTTAAAACTTGTTTTCAACTCTCTTGATATAAGGTATGGCTAATGTTATAATAAAAATAAGAAAAGGAGCTTGCTACTAACAAGCTCCAATGAGACCGCTTAAGACGGTTGGCATTAGTTAGTCAAAAAATAGACCGAACTGTCCAAAAGTTAGCGGTCTATTTTTTTGTATTCTTTATTATCTCGATAATGAGATGGAGCAGCATCAGGATGAAGCCCGCAAAGGCGAGCATCAAGCTTAAGCTGTCGGAAATACTCAAAAAATCTAGCCTTTCTAGTTTGATAGGGAATTGCCCTGTATCATCGGCATCACCCCTCTTTCTATACTAAGCCAACCGCTTAAAACTCTCTCAGCTTCATTATAGCATAGACGTTGCGCCTTAAAAAGAGCGCTTCTCCTTCTCACTTGTGCTTCTATTCCCCTCGGGAAGCCCTGCAAAGCCTGTCTCCACGGAATTTTACCGCTCTAAAAACTTGGCAGTCAGTAAGCCATATTTGGCACACCATTAAAAAACGGATCAAGTCCTCACTTGCTCCATTTTTTATTTTTAGCTGTTGCTCCTCTTATAGAGTTGGTAAGCAACCCGTAGGAAGATAAGTCCTAGAAGTACCGCACCAACTGCCAGCGTATCGCCAACATCTGGCAAGCGCTCCGTGGTTCGTGGTTTGTCTGCTGGAGGCGCTTGGCTTGGCGGTTGCTTCATTCCCACATAAGTGTTGCGAATGGTAAAACCCTTCCGTGCATCGCCGCTTATCTTTGTCTCATAGCCATTGACAGCCAGCTCTTTAACCTGATAGACAATCTCCTTGCCGTCTGCATCAAAGCGTGGCACATCTTGGAAAATCGCCTGCCAGTCGTTCGCTTGACTGAGCTGTTTCCGGCTGACTTCCTCCTGACCTGCAAAGAGCTGAACAATGATGGACTGCGGTTGCAAGTTAGGAGGAAGTTCCTTATGTTCCCAAACTTTTTTCACAGGAATATCCAAACTTTCGCCCAGCAAGGCGCGCTTGTCAAAATGGTTGGTAAAGACCGGCCGTAAGCTCTCAACCCCTTGTCCGTTTTTGCTCAGCCATTGCTTACCTAAGCTCAGCTTGCCATCTAGAGCTTGCTCCACTTGTACATGCCAGGTATACTCTGCATTGTCATAGGTCCAGCCTAAAGTATTTCCACGTTTTTCATGTACCGTAAACTCAAAAGTTCCCGCTCGGTCCAAAGAAACCTGAGGAAAAGAAACGCGCCCGCTATTGGTGATATGCACCGTCTGCCCACCCGGATTCATGATAAAGCTGAAGCGTTCGTCCTGTGGTGCAGGATCGCCTATCAGGCGTTTTTCAATCTCTAACTGCGCCTTAACTGGCGGTATCCATGTGTTATGCAGATCGATAGACCCCGCCTTAGTTTTGGTTTGCCAGCCAGAGATTGGCACTTCGCGAATACGATAGTCTATCTCCTCGCCCGCATCGTCAAACTTGGACAAATTTTCGAAGCGGTAAGTCCAGTCCGGACCGGTCACATCGGTCTGACGGACGACCATATCATCTTGCAGGAGCTGTACTGTGATTTGCTCAGGCACTTGCACACTGTCAGGTTTTTCCCAAGTCTTTTGTCCTGAAAGGGAAATGTTTGAGCGGAGATAGCGGTTAGTCTGGCGGACATAGATATTACGATTGCGATGTTCATCCTCCACGCTTCCTGTGCCATACTCAATGCTCTGCTGGCTGAAGCCCGCATCAAAGCTGTCATGCTCGACCACTCGCCAACGGTCGCCCAGCTCCAGCTCGATAGGTACAGAACTCTCACCACTGCGCAGGCGAATCTCCCGGTCTTTCACATCATTGATATAGAGGTCAAACACAAACTCATGGCCTGCGTCATAACCCACACCTTCGACAAGCTTTTGCAAAATCAACTTGGCGCGCTCGGACGGGATACGGTAGTTGGGAAAACGCACGACATGCAAGTCGTTATTATCAGCAGGAACTTCATCAGAGTCGTCAGAGTCATCCGCATCATCATTAGTTTCCATCTCTACTGTCTTTTCCGTCTTATGCGCCTTATTGGCTTGCTCTTCCTTGGGCACATTGACCGTGTGCCCCTTGATTTCTTGTAGGGCTTCGATATAAGAGTCGGTGGAAATTTCTCGCAACCTGTAGGTCAAGCCCGGTGGTAAATCCTGAAAGAGGGCTTTCTGACCGTGGCGCAAGCGAATGATATCGCCTGAGACGAAGTCGATTAAGTCCCCTTCTTTATCGCCTTCCACAATCCTATACTGGAAAGTCCGCCCTTCATGAGGTTCAAGTATCACCTCAAACTCAAAGTATTCTTTGAGGTCGGCAGAATCATCCGAGTAGAGGAACTTGGTAAAGGCAAGTGCTGTAAAGCTTGGCAACTGACCCTCGGGCTGATAGATATTGCGGAAGAGATGGCGGTTCCCCACTGTATCTGCTACTATCTCCCCACGGATATACTCCGTCTCAGAGACAAAGTCCGTCCTAACTGACTCAATAACCTTATAGGATATGCCGATGGGCAAGTCATGGATAATGAGAATCTCGCCATGACGGAGCTTTATCGTGTCGCCATGCGCAAGCTTGCCTTCACGAATGTCGTCGTCATTCTCCGGATCATCGTCGATTTGGTAGCGGTTTGTGGTATAGCGAAAGCTAGCATCTTCTGGCACATCAGGAAGTTGGATGGTAAATTCAAACTCAAGTAGCTTTTGTTCTTCGGTCACCTCAGAGCCGTCAAAGTTTATCACTTCTTTCTTAATATCAAGCGTGCGTGTCTTACCAAAGTTGGTAAAAGCTACGACAGACGGTGCTTCATGGTTGATATTACCCGAGGTATTATGGGCTTGCCCATGCTGGAAGCCAACTTCCTCCACCTCATAATGTAGGCCGACAGGCAGAGCGCTAAAGACCGCACGCTGTCCGTGGCGGAGCTTCAATGTCTCTCCTGAAGCCAGCTGATGTTCCTCGCCCTCGCCATTGATCTGGTAGCTGTACGTGCCCCCATCAGAGAAGGTCACGCGAAATTCAAACTTTTGCGCGCCTTGCAGCTCGGAAAGCTCGCGCCCGTCGTCGTTTTTCAGTGTCTTTTCGATGATGAGGTCGCCTGAGAGCCGGCGGTTGTAGGCGGTCACGACCGTAGAGCCGTTGGGCGTGCTGGGCTCAACTGTGAAGTCGTAGCGCTTTAGCTCCTGTCCTTGCTGATCCTTATCGGGCGCAAAGCCATAAGGCAGACGGACTTCACGGAAGAAATACCGCCCTGGTGGCAAGGCAACACTTATCCGCCCGTCTGCATCGGTGGTCCTAACCGTACCCACCTGCTCATAAACTTCGGGGTCTTGCTGAGTGATTTCATAGAGGGCAAAGTCGGCGCCGGGGACAGGGATGTTGGTTGTGTTTCCTGCTGTATCTCGCTCCAGCTTGAGTAGCTGGACGGTACGCTTGGCGGTCTGTACCTGTCCATCATTGATGGCGCTTTGTCTGCCGCTGCTCCAAGCCCAGGTTCCTGTTATCCCTGTGGCAAGTAATAACAAACAAAGTAGCGAAAAGAGGACAGGGCGTTTAGCTACCAGTCCGCGAAAAATCTGCTGGAATTTACTCAAAACCTGTCCTCCTTTTTTTTAGTGGGGTTATTTACAAGTTAGTCGTCCCAACCCTCAAGCTCTAACTCAGTTGCAACATTATGCCATATTGTTGCTCCATTTACGTCTACCACATCTTCAAGCAATTCCAAGACATTTGCTTGAGTAGTTCCTGCAAATCCTCCCATCACATGAAGCGTGTAATTCCAGTCACCGCTGATAGCGCCAAGTCCTGCACTCTGTGGGAGCTTCGCATCGACATAGAAGCTGGTCGCTTGACCAGGTTCTAAGATATTTGCCCAGTAAGCCCAACCTGTAGTTTCGTCAACAACCCAGTAGTTTCCAATTGTTGAGAAGCCCGGAAACTCAGATGGATTATTGCGCATAAAAGCCCATTGTTCAAAAGTGATGACACTATGGTCTTGATTAAGCACTTGACGCGTTGGGTGCTCCTCTGTAGAGTCTGTACCATCAGGGGGAAGTCGGCCATCAAGCGCATTAGATACTTGATTGGCTTGCCAATAACCAGCTGTACCCGCTCCTGGATGCGTAACTCCTCCAGCTGCAACATCATGGGCTGTTCCTGCGGCGGCAGATTCGTCGTTATCAGTGAGGTTAAATGTCGGCATAAACCATGGACGATTCTCATTATGCGTGGGATTTCCTAAGGCTAGACGGTAATAGATATCTAGAGGATTAGAGTCTCCGCCTTCTAAAGGGACACGAAATCCACTTAGAGATTCTGGACTATCCACTTCCGGGATATAAGCTGGCCACTCTTCTGGATCACTTGTAGGGTCAACGCCGGGTACGACCGAGATGTCGTTCTTGGTCATAAGCTCGGTCAACTTCACACGGACAAAGATAGGCTGTGTCCCGAAGTTTTCAGCAAAGACGTCCTTGTTGCCTGAAGCATCATCAAAATAGTCATGAACACGTCCACCGTGCTCTGGACGGTTGGTGTCTTCCGTGATATTGAGGACACGCTGTCCGAAGTTGGTAAAGGCGAAAGTTCCACCGATCAGGGCAAGCGCCACAGCAAGGCCACCAATCTTGAGGAGTTTTTTGGTTCTATCTTTCATAAAATCATAATTCCTTTTCTTTTTTTATTTTTTGAGTGTTGAAACTTTATAGAGACGGTATTTTTCGGTGTGATAGTATCCTCCTTTAGTTGTCTTTTTCTTTAGTTGATGATTTTGTCGAGGAGTGTTTGCGCTGAGGGCGAAACTCCTGTCCAGTCGCCCACATCCTCGGATGTTGCCAAGTCGGACTCGGCATAAAGCCCGTAGTAGGTGTCTTTGTTGTCAAAGTCCACCTCTAGAGCATCCAGTAGAAGACTGGTCGCTGTGCGCTGGGGCAACCATGTCGCCCAGTAAAGCCAACCGTTATCATCATGCACCCAGAAGTTGCCAGTCGGCTTACCTGTGCTCTGCCATTCCTGCAGGGTCATGTAGCCGCCAAAGTCGGACTGGACCGTTGCCTGTGCCACGTGGGTCACATCAGGTATCACCACCTCTACTTCTGCTGCCTTGTCCCAAGTGCGTAAGTCAGACGTATGCTTTTGTCCCTCGCTCCACTGATCGTGCGTGCCGGGCATCGGTATCCCTAAGTCAGTGTTGAATCCTCCTGTCTGCCCTTCACGCCCGTCTCCTGTGGTATTGGACTCGGCACTGTGATTGTTTTGGTTAAAGGTCGGCATGAAGATTTTCGGACGACTATTGTCATCGCCCAGATAGAGCGTGACAAAGTCCGCCATCGTAGAGTTGCTCGCGCGCTCAGGTTTAACAACCGCCCAAGAGCTGTGATCAGTAAGCTGGGCTTGCTCTAAACCTGCACCTTCCAGTGGCCTCGCTTGATTGCCTGTCAGCTCGCCCGCGCCCTGTCCACGTTCCATGTACTCGCTCAGAAGCACTCGAGCCAAGATTTTTCTTGAGGAGAAGTTCTCCACATAGATATCTTTGTTTACTCTACCTGACCCATTGGTCAGATGACCAAAACCCTCAAAGTCATCATGCAAGCGTGCACCGGGCGGTGCTTGATGAGAAGTTATACCCAGCACACGTTGTCCGAAGTTGGTAAAGGCAAAGGTGCCACTCACGCTAAGACTTAATGTTGTCAGAAGAAGGACGAAAATGATATGCCTTTTCTTGTAATGCCACAGAAAGCGCAAGCTTTTTGGGCAGGCTTTGACAGCTAGAGTGCACTTTTGCAAAGCCCATTTCTCAAAAAACTTCGTGCGCTGTTTCATATGTCCGCACCTCGCTTTCTGTCACATCGCGCGTTTGCCGTCCCCCTTTTTTCTTTTTCAACTTCCGCTGTTTCAATGCCAAAAGGATATAGTTGATAATCTCATGGAGCAACAAGGTAGCAATTAACATGACGATAACTGAAACAATCAGATTGTTTCGGATAAAGTGAATGGCGCGCCCCAGCGGATAGCTGGAAAAGATAACCTGCCCGATGATGTTGCTGGCATGGACCATATCGGCATCTTCACGCTGGTTGTCCGTCCCCTTAGTCGTGAAACCTCGCTCACGGGTCCGCAGATGATTTTCCTCGATGCCTGTGATACGGTGGGTCACCACTCGATCGGACTCGGTGATAAAGGTAATATCATCACCGATATCCAGTGTATTAGCATCCACCTGTCGAGTCAGGAGGAAACTATTTCGTGGATAAACGCTGCGCATAGAGTTAGACAATACAGTCATGGGCGAAAAACCACCTATATTGATGGGCTTACTGGCTTCATCCTGCAAGATTAAGCGTGATTCGACAAAGACCAAAAGCACGATGATGATAAGGTAGAAAAAAGCATTGCTCACAAGGCTAGCGCCTTTTGATTTGGGCTTTGCTGGGTGGTTACTGCTATAATCCTCAAAAGCCAGCTGTGGACTGTGCCGATGATAAAACTCCGAGCGCGCCGCCGGCGATACCGTCATCTGACTGACGACCAGTGTCGGATACCGCCTTTCCTCAAGAGGCAAGGCGGTATAACAATGGTAAGGCTTCTCGGGCTCAACCTGCGCCACATCCTTTTCTATCGCTGTAGCTGCAAACGTCTGGTCCTGGGCTGTGCCGGTAACATCTGGCACAACTGCCGGACTTTTGTTGCGCAAGATTTCTGATGGGGCTGTTTCTGATGGGGCTGATTCTGATGGGGCTGATTCTGATGGGGCTGATTCTGATGGGGCTGATTCTGATGGGGCTGATTCTGATGGGGCTGATTCTGATGGGGCATCCTTCAGCCGTGCTTCGCTGGCTGAGAGGATGAGTTCCACTTCATCGAGAAGGTCTTGGATGTCCGGTGAAAATTCAAGAGCATCCAAGGTAAACTTGCCGCCACCACTCAGATCCCAACTTTTCAGCGTATCGAGCGGGTAGGGTGTCTTGTCCATTCCTTTCCTCCTTTCTATCCAAAGTATGATTTCTCTCTTCATATAAATTTTGAGTTACAGATATATATATGACATTTCTAATATTTATATAGTTACATTTTAGTTACATAACAATTATATAAAATTAATATTGAAAATAAAAAAGATATGTGAGGATTATGAAAAAAAAAAAAAAAGAGAGCCTTTTTTAGCTCTCATAAATTTGCGTTTTTGTTTTTGGATACTTCCCTATGAGTTGGGAATATTCTCTCTGCCATAGTTGTAGCTACTCTTATTGACTTTATTTACGCGTTTTGATATACTAAAATAAAAGCTGAGAGCTATTGCCGTAGCTCCCAGCGTAAATCTTGGAACTCTTGTCTTTAACGTCTCCTGCGAGACGTTTTTTTAATTCTATCAGCTATTGATGAGTCAATTTTGAAACGACCCCAAGCCCTAAGAACTATCGATATCGCAAGAGCAACATAGATAACAAGCATCCCATGCTTTCCTTTCCCTCATAGTGTTAACCTCCCATGTCTTGGATTGTGTGAAGGGCACGCTATTTGTTCCAGTTAAACAGACTTACAAGACAAGCGAGGGATCAATCTCACTTGGCTATGACATTATTATAACATTGTCATGACATATCCTCAAATACTGCTTTACTTTTCCTTTTTTCATATTCGTTCTAAAAAAAAACGCTCAAGACAGCTATTCAAATGCCGTTTTGAGCGTTTTTTCTATTTATTTATCGCCGCGATTACGCATTACGAAGCCAGCTTGTTTTTCGCTACCTTGTGTTTTTGGTTTACGGTCTTTTTTGTAGTAGTCCCGTTTTTTATCGTCACGATCACGCCAGTTGCGTTTCTTGTCGTCGCGGTCACGGTCGCCGCCTTTGCCACGGTAACCGCCCTTGCCATCACGATCGCCACCACGGCCACCGCGGTTGTTGTTACGATCACGTCCATAACGGCCGCCACCTTTGTTGCCGCCTTTACCTTTGCCCTTGAAGCCTTTGCCTTCACCATTAAATGGCAATGGGCGTTCTGCTGTGATTTGGACTTCTGGCATTGTGTCAGGGTCTTTCACACGGCTTTGGATAAGCATAGCAACCAATTCTTTGACATCGTATTCTGCCATGAGTTGTTCTGCATCAGCATCAAATTTTGTCAACTTGCCTTTAAGGCTACCGTCTTGGAGGTCACGTTTGATTTCATCCATGGCAACAGAAAGACTGGCTTGATAAGCATCTTCTTTTGTTGGTGGACGCATGCCCTTCATTTCTTTCTTGGTCAATTTTTCAATGGCACGGAGATAACCCATTTCATTGTAGCTAACGAAGGTTACAGAACGACCTGACTTACCGGCACGACCTGTACGACCGATACGGTGAACATAGCTTTCTTGGTCTTGGGTAATGTCGTAGTTGTAAACGTGGGTTACACCTGAGATGTCAAGTCCACGGGCTGCAACGTCAGTAGCAACCAAGATATCCAAGTGGCCACCTTTGAAATCGCGTAAAACGCGTAAACGTTTGTTTTGGTCCAAGTCACCGTGAATACCTTCAGCACGATAACCACGTAATTTCAAACCACGTGTGATTTCATCCACACGACGTTTTGTACGTCCAAAGACAATAGCGAGTTCTGGACGTTCAACATCAAGCAAACGTGTCAAGACATCAAATTTTTCAAATTCTTTTGTCTTGATAAAGTATTGATCGATACGGTCAGCAGTCATTTCTTTAGCCGCAACTTTGATATGCTCTGGATTCTTCATGAATTTGACACCGATTTTTTTGATGTCATTTGGCATAGTTGCTGAGAAGAGCAATGTTTGACGTTCTGCTGGTGTTTTGCCGATGATGAATTCGATATCCTCAAGGAAGCCCATGTTAAGCATTTCATCTGCTTCATCAAGAATCAATGTTTCAAGATGTGAGAGGTCAAGCGCTTTACGTTTGAGCAAGTCAACCATACGTCCCGGTGTACCCACAACGATATGAGCACCTGAGCGCAAAGCTTTGATTTGTTTTTCGATGCTTGAACCACCAAAAACAGTGCGGACTTTAAGCCCTTTAGATTTACCAAAGCGGAAAAGTTCTTCTTGTCCTTGAACTGCAAGTTCACGTGTTGGGGCGATTACAAGAGCTTGAATCGCTTTATTTTCTGGATTAATTTTTTCGATTGTTGGAAGGCCAAAAGCGGCTGTTTTACCAGTACCTGTTTGAGCTTGTCCAAGAACGTCACGTCCTGAGAGCGCGAGTTGAATCGTTTGCTCTTGGATTGGCGTTGGTTGCTCATAACCGATAGCTGTAAGCGTCTCGACAATGCCTTCTGAAAGGCCGAGTTCGTTGAATTTCAATTGTTTCACCTATAATTTTCTAAATTTGCCACTGGCAAATATGACGACCAAGCTCGAAAGCTCAGTTACAGGCGAAAAAATCTTTGTCTTAACTCGCCTGAATATATAACTTGACTATTATATCATACTTTTAAAGATGTAAATGCTTACCTTTTTTATTTTTTTAAAAATTTTTTTTAGCATCAAAAGAACCAATAAAAAAGCACTCCTTGAAGCGCTTTTTATTTTTCCAATTTGAAGAAAGGAGAATCTTCTTTCAAATAATGTTTACCAGAGGTTAAGTCATATTGTACCAACTTCAAATCTTCCATACGTTTGCTTTGCTCTTCTGTCAAGGTTACTGTTGAAGATAAAGGCGAGTTATAGGCTGCCGGAACTTCCCACATCACATCTGACAAGAGAGCATAGTAAGGTGAAACTTTGGAGCCTGTTGCTTCAAATAAAGCTGGCGTAAAGGTTGCTGAACTTAAGTCCACTTGTTTATTGGTAGTGTTTCCTTTGTTAGTCCAGATAAAGTAATCTGTCTTATAAGCATTTAGTGGATCCTCTTTGAAGCCAGCATAGTCAGAAGGAAAGACATTTGACAAGTGGTCGCCATAGAAAACCAGAGTAATTTTTTTATCAATCTTCTCAAGTTCTGTCAAGAATTCTTTGGTTGCCTTATCTGTATCCGAAATCTTACGAACATAATTCTCCAGAAGTTTATTTTGAGCTTCGGAATAACCTTCACCTGAAGCTGTGATAGTAGAGGAACCAGAATAGCTCGTATATGGCATATGATTTTGCATGGTCAAAACACTAAAGAATTGTGATTTAGAGGGATCAATTTTCTCTAAAACATCTCTATAAGTTTGAGCATCTGAAACCTTGCCATCGAGTGTTTCTTGATTAGTTAATAAATCAGCTTTGTCTGTGCCCGAGAGCGCATAGAAATGATCGAAACCAAGTTTACTATAGATTGAATTACGATTATAATTGGTTGCATTTTCTGGATGAAGCGCAATCTTATTTGGGAAGTAATTCGAAATAGAAGGAATAAACGGCATGCTTGGAAAAACATCAGAATTAATCGTAGAAATATTACTTGAAAAATTAACTTTTGGAAGTCCACTTAAAGTTTGTGCTTCCATATTGGCAGTTCCACCAGCAAATCCATTTGAATACATCAAACCACCGGTTGCATTTGCCTTAATTTCATCAATATTTTTCAACGGATTTTCTGATAAAGTTGCGCCTTGGACACGGTTGGGATTTGATAAGGATTCACTTAAAAGATAAATAACCGTTTGATCCGTGATGTGCGAGGAGCGATTTTTGTTGATTTTCTCCGCTTCATCGCTATACTTTTGAACAATCTCTTGTATTTTGGCTTGACTGTAACCTTCTGGCTCATCCATCGCTTTACCAAATATTTGCTTCACCCAAACATAGGAAAGGGACTTGGCACGCGCAATATTAGGTGAGCCTTTCCATAAAATATCTCCATTTGAAACTTTAATATATTGTGTTAATACCGGCACATTTATCTGTTTATCTGGCGAAGTAAAATTTCGGAAGTTTTGAACCAAAGGGAAAGCAAGAACGATAAGAATAATCGCTGTCAATCCTCTTTCTTTCCAAGACATTATCTTACCCTTGAAAAATTTCCGGCTTAATAAAATGACAAGAGCTGCAAGAACTAAAAGTATTGCCGCAGCTACAGCTACCAATTTTAGATCAACGAAAGAGAGCAGAGACTTAAGATTCATTAACCATGAAAGTTCTGAAACATAGACAGGTTCTTGTCGTTCAGAAAATTTTATTGCATTTCCGACAGTGAAACTTCCAAAGATAAGGATAATAACTGCTGTAGCAATCATGTAACGATTAAGTAGTAAATAGATAGCCATAAAAATCAAAGTTAAAACTAAGATTTGGAAGAGGCTCATCCCTGCAACAACGTAACCATAGAACATAGGTCCTGATTCAACTTTCATTGATGCTTGGATAAAATAGTTGAATACCATAGCCAAAAGTAAACTGCTTGTCAAAGCCAATGAAAAGTTCACTTTGTTGGCTTTAAACGCTTGAATCCCTTTAACAATAAAATAGCTTAGAATACAAATAACTATAAAGGCAAAAAGAAAATTTCCGAAAAGACGTAAAAAGTCATCACGTCCTACGATATTATTTGCGACATAAACCAAGCGTAGATTCCCTGCAGAATTTACTGGTCCGAAGCCTGTGTTCCAAACTAAGCGTCGTGTCATATTATCAAGAAAAGCCACACTCGTCAGTAAAGCCATATAAAAATGCTCGACTTTAATATCTGCCGCAATATTGGAGACTTTTTGTAATTTCTTACTGTCAGGTATATGGGTGACCAGTCCTATAGCTAAAAGAATCACAAAAGCTAATGGAAAGTACCGCTCGACAAGAAGATTCAAATTTAAGGAAATATAATCTATGCTAAAAGCTGCATTATTTATATTCTCAACCAGAATCATCGAAAGATGAAAAAGATAATACGCAATTAAAATACAAGGAACGGCAAGAATCTTTTTCCAGTCCAATAGCTTGTTTTTTCTCCTCGAACGTCTCGTGACTTGCATCATCCAGATATCTTTATTCTTTACAAAAACAAGCGCCAGATAAGCAAGACCGAAAAATCCAACAATACGATAGGCTAAAAGTAAAAAAGTAACTGGGGTTGAGTAAGTTACCTCCTCAGGTAAAACATTAGCAAAGTTTACACTGGATAAGCCTATAAATAAGAAAATTATCGAAATTATTTGCAATATTCTGTTCTTTTTTATTATATTACTATACTTTTGCATAAGTTTCATTATAGCATATTAAACAACTTAAAAACCACTGATATACAAGCCTTTTTCTTATAAAAAGACTAACACTGAACTTTCTGCTCTGATATAATTTTGGGAAATACTCATCTTAAAAATAAAAAAAGTCCTTTAGGGACTTTTCAAGTAATTTGTCAGAATATTAAACAGAAAATTGCTCCATCAACTCCACATCAGGGTATTTATCTTTAAACCAACGCATGGCAAAGTCATTTTCAAAGAGGAAGAGTGGATGATCGAAGCGATCTCGTGCCAAGATATTACGGCTTGACGACATTTTTTCATCTAAATCTTCGGGTTTAATCCAGCGAACTGTTTTGCTGCCCATTGGTGTCATGATAATTTCTGAATTGTACTCATTCTCCATACGGTGTTTGAAAACTTCAAATTGCAGTTGACCTACCGCACCAAGCATGATTTCCCCTGTCGTATAGGTTTTGTAGAGCTGTATCGCCCCTTCTTGCACCAACTGCTCAATCCCTTTTTGGAATGATTTTTGCTTCATGACATTTTTAGCAGTCACGCGCATAAAGAGTTCTGGTGTAAAAGTTGGTAGTGGTTCAAAAGGTGTTTTAAGTTTACCTGTGGTCAGCGTATCACCAACCTGGTAAGTCCCTGTATCGTAAACCCCAATGATGTCACCTGCTACCGCATTTTCGACATTTTCACGAGATTCTGCCATAAACTGAGTCACATTTGAAAGTTTGACTTGTTTCCCTGTCCGAAGGAGTTTTACGCCCATTCCTCGCTCAAATTCACCCGACACAATCCGCACAAAGGCAATACGGTCGCGGTGACGAATATCCATGTTGGCTTGAATCTTAAAGACAAAACCAGAGAATTCTTCACGTAATGGATCGATAATTTCATCCTCAACAGTCTTATGTCCATTTGGCTCTGGCGCATAAGTTAAGAAAGTATCCAAGAAGGTTTCGACCCCAAAGTCTGTCAAGGCCGAACCAAAGAAGACAGGTGTCAACTGACCAGCAAGTACTTCCTTTTCATCAAATTCATTCCCGGCATCAAGTAAGAGCTCGGCATCTTCCATAGCTTGCGCATAGAAAGGATTACTTGTCAGGGGATGGCTGGCATCAATTTCACCATTTTCCCCAAACTCAATGAAGCGCTCGCCATTTTCAGGTTGATAAACTTCGATACGTTTGTTATAAAAGTCATAGAGCCCTTGGAAGTTTTTCCCCATACCGATTGGCCAGTTCATAGGCACAGAAGCGATACCCAAAATATCTTCTAATTCGCTCAGTAAGTCTAGCGGTTCACGACCATCACGGTCCAATTTATTAATAAAGGTAAATACAGGAATGCCACGGCGTTTTACAACTTGGAAAAGTTTTTTGGTTTGGGCCTCAATACCTTTGGCGCTATCAATAACCATGACCGCAGCATCAACGGCCATCAAAGTACGGTAGGTATCCTCAGAGAAGTCCTCGTGCCCTGGCGTATCCAAAATGTTCACGCGCTTGCCAGCATAATCAAACTGCATAACTGATGAAGTCACGGAAATCCCACGTTCTTTTTCAATGTCCATCCAGTCCGATTTTGCAAAATTTCCTGTTTTACGTGCTTTGACCGTTCCGGCCTCACGGATTGCTCCACCAAATTTAAGGAGTTGTTCTGTTATTGTTGTTTTACCAGCATCCGGGTGACTGATGATGGCAAAGGTACGGCGTTTTTTTATTTCTTCTGCTCTATTCATTTTTTAACCTATTCTTATCAAAATATATGCCTTATTATTATAGCAAAAAAACAGGGAAACTGTTCTTTATCAATTGCTATACGGCTTTTAGGAGGTTTGTTATCTCTTTAATTCATTAAAAGGGCCACAATAATTCCTAAAATTGCTCCACCCAAGACTTGAAAAGGTGTATGACCTAGAAGTTCTTTCAAGGCTTTTTCTGCATTTATCTTAGGGTTTTCGATTGTTTTGATAATGATATTTAAAATATAAGCATGTGTCCCTGCTTGACGCCTTATTCCTTGCGCATCATACATCACGACGAATGCAAAAACAGTAGCAACAGCAAATACAGCGGAGTCAAAACCTTGCGAAAGACCTGTCGCTGTTGTCATAGAAACTACTAAAGCACTGTGCGAGCTCGGCATACCGCCTGTCGCGAAAAGCAATCGCCAATCCAGTTTACGATAGCGAAAGATATCGACAATAATTTTGATGATTTGTGCAGCAAACCATCCCACGATGGCCGTGATTAAAATTTGGTTACTTATAATTTCAGTAAAAAAGTTCATCATCCTTCCTCTTTCCTCTTTCATTTATAAAAATACTGTGACTCACCTTAACTTCATTTTATACCATTTAAGGTAAATTCAATAATAAAATAGTCCCCAGATGCTTTTCTGGGCTTGATAAAAAAACTACACCTTTCAAGGTGCAGTTATTTTTATACCATTGCAATTTTTCTGTATTCTTCGGCTTCTTCTTCTGTCGAAAGAACAAAGTGTCCTGGCGTAATCTCACGCAATTCACGTGGCTGACCATCCAACTCTGTTGTTGGATCATAAGCTTGTGGGACACGGCTACGCTCTGAGATAGGATCCGGCGCAGGAATGGCACTCAACAAAGATTGCGTATAAGGGTGTAAAGCATTATTGTAAACCTGATCAGATGTTCCGATTTCCAGAATTTTACCCCAGTGCATCACTCCGATTCGGTCAGAGATGTATTTTACCATAGATAAATCATGGGCGATGAACAGATAAGTCAAGCCTTCTTTTTCCTGAATATCACGCATCAAGTTAACAACCTGTGCCTGAATAGAGACATCCAAAGCTGAGATTGGCTCATCAGCCACGATGAATTTAGGGTTTACCGCTAAGGCACGGGCGATACCGATACGTTGACGTTGTCCTCCTGAGAATTCATGAGGATAACGTGTCATGTGGTCTTGGTTAAGACCAACGAGTTTAAGAAGTTCTTTGACCTTTTCTGTACGGTCTTCGTTATTCTTAGCCAACCCGTTTACATCAATACCTTCAGCGATGATGTCTTTGACCCGCATTCTGCCATTCAGTGAGGCTTGTGGATCTTGGAAAATCATTTGTACTTTTTCACGGAATTTTTTCAGCTCAGCACCTTTAATCTTGCTGACATCATTACCGTTAAAGTGGATTTCTCCTTTATTGATGTCGTAAAGCTTCATGATCGCACGGCCGATTGTTGTTTTACCTGAACCAGATTCACCTACAAGGCCAAAGGTTTCTCCCTCATAGATATGAAAGGAAACGTCATTAATGGCTTTATTAACATTCTTTTTTCCTTTGTTGAAAACCAGATCAACACCTTTGAATTCGACAAGTTTTTTTCTTTCTTCAGTCATTATTCAGCATTTCCCTTCATTTTCATTTTTTCCCAACGGGTCCAGCGTTGTTGGATATTTTCAGATGGCAGAACTTTTGGTGAGCGTTCATCTAAGAGCCATGATTTTACTTGATGTGTTGGTGACACTTCAAAATAAGGTGGTTCTTCTTCAAAGTCGATTTCGAGAGCGTGTTGGTTACGCAAGGCAAAAGCATCGCCTTTAGGGGGATTGAGCAAGTCTGGAGGTGTCCCTGGAATGGAAACCAAACGTTCAACATCAGTATCCACCGTTGGCATAGAATCGAGAAGTCCCCATGTATAAGGATGTTGTGGGTTATAGAAGATTTCTTCTACTGTTCCATACTCCACAATCTCGCCTGCATACATCACAGCCACACGATCAGCAAAACCAGCCACTACACCCAAATCATGGGTGATAAAGATAATTGATGATTCGATACGCTGTTGAAGCTCTGACATCATTTGCATGATTTGCGCTTGAATAGTAACGTCCAAAGCTGTCGTTGGTTCATCTGCGATAAGAATTTCTGGATCAGCTGCAAGCGCGATCGCAATAACTGCACGTTGGCGCATCCCTCCCGACCATTGGTGTGGATAGTCATTAATGTGCTGCTCACTTTGGGGAATCCCTACAGCTTTCATCAATTCCAAAGCTTTTACTAAAGCTTCTTTCTTCTTCATTCCTCTGTGCTTGATCAATGGCTCAGCAATTTGGTTACCAATACGCATGGTTGGATCAAGCGAAGTCATCGGATCTTGGAAAATCATTGAGATTTCATTACCGCGAATCTTTTGCCAATCTTCTTCTTTGATGTCTAAGAGATTACGCCCTTTAAAGAGAATCTCTCCTTGAGGGATTTCGGCATTTGCTGCATTGAGGCCCATAAGCGTTTTCGTAGTGACAGATTTACCAGAACCTGATTCACCAACGATAGCTAAGGTTTCTCCTTTTTTCAAATCAAACGAAACATCACGGATGGCTTTGACCTTCCCAGCATATGTTTTGAAATGAACATGCAGATTTTTTACTTCAAGTACTTTTTCTTCTTTTTCAGTCATTTTACTTCCTCATTTCTTAGTCTTGGCCTGATTTTGGATCGAAAGCGTCACGTAAGCCGTAACCAAAGAGGAAGAAGGCGAGTGACAGGAGAGACAAGACTACTGCAGGTACTGCAACTTGGAATGGATAGAATTGCAAGCTTTGAATACCATCTGAAATCAATGAACCTAGCGATGCTGTTGGTGGTTTAACCCCCAAGTTAATCGCCGAAAGAACCGCTTCAAAGAAAATTACCGATGGAATATCAAACATAATTTGTACGATAATAACACCTAACATGTTTGGAATAAGGTGTTTAACCATGATTTTGAACGGGCTGGCACCTAAGGTCTTCGCAGCAAGAACAAACTCACGTTCCTTAAGAGACAGGGTCATATTCCTTACCTGCCGGGCGATACCTGTCCAGATAAAGAGACCAATAGCAAGGACGATTGAAACAATACCTTGCCCAAGTAGGAGACCAAACATGGTTACAATAACCAAACTTGGAATAGAGCTGATAATCTCAATGATACGTTGCATGACCGTGTCCACTTTTCCGCCAATCCAACCGGAGATTAAACCATAAGTAATCCCGATCAGTACGTCAAAGACGATAGAGGCAAAAGCGATAATCAAGGAAATACGCAAACCAACGATTGTACGTTTAGCAATCGAACGTCCTAAAGAGTCTGTACCAAAGATAAAAGATTCACCTTCTGGTACATTTTGTACTTGGTACAGGTCTTCTGCGATTGTGCTTCCTGGTGCTGCAAAATTACCGTTCCAACCAGGAATATTTACATTTCCTAGCTTAGGAGGTAAGTTTTTATAGGTTTGAACCGCATTCGGATCAAAGTTATTGGCTGCTGATTGTGGGACAAAAAATGTTGAAACCACAGAGAACAACAGGGTGAAGATAACGACAACCATCGCTACCATTGCTACTTTATTTTTCTTAAAACGTCGCCATGCATCTTGCCAAAAAGTGAGGGCAGGTTTTGCGATCATTTCACTCGCTTCAAAATCACGGTTTGTTACAAGTTTAAATTTGCTGTTAATATTTTCCATTTTCTCCCCTCCTTTCTAGTCCAAACGTACACGTGGATCAACAAATGCTGTAATAATATCGGTGATCAAAATCATCGCCATCAACATTACGGCATAGACAACTGTAGTACCCATGATGACAGGGAAGTCCTTTGAAGGAATCGACTGTACAAACTGTTGACCGATACCAGGAATCGAGAAAATTGACTCGATGAGGACAGAACCTGTCAAGAGCCCGGCACTCATTGGGCCAATAAGTGTCAGCATTGGAATCAATGAGTTACGGATCGCATGTTTCCATAAGACTTCACGATCAGATAAACCTTTGGCACGTGCCAAGAGGATATAGTCTGATGAAAGCGACTCAATCATCTGTGCACGGACAAAACTCATGACCTGTGACATTGGAGCAAAGGAGAGCGCAAGCGACGGTAAGATAGTCTGCGCAAACGTTCCCCAGCCTGATACTGGAAGAAGTTCCCAAGTGTAACCAAAGTAAAGGAGGAGTAAAGTACCTACGATGAAGGAAGGTACTGAGAAGAAGACTGTAGAAATGATACTCAAAAGTCCATCGACCCATGTATTTTTAAAGCGGGCAGCAACAACACCAAAGAATGTTCCGACAACGACACCGATAATCAAGGCTTGGAAACCAAGTTGTGCTGAAACCGGAAGACGTTGTGCGATCATTGTGCTTACAGGTTGGTTGGCAAAGGTAAATGATGTACCGAAGTTACCTGTGAAAGCATTTTGAAGATAAATGAAGTACTGCACAATAAGAGGTTTATCTAAACCATATGCAACATTTAGTTGTTGAATTTGCTCTGGGGTTAATTTGGGGTTATTAAAGGGTGTTCCTGGCATTACCTGCATCAGGAAGAAAGTCGCTGTAATAACCACAAATAATGTTAAGAGCATCAATAAGATACGTTTTACAAGATATTTAGCTAACATATAAAAATTCCTTAATAAAAACACGAAAAGTAGGCCTCATAAGCCCTACTTATTCGTTTGATGTTAGTGCCTACTATTTTTCGATGTAAACACCTTTGAGATCGTAAGACAAACCTGTTGAGTTGAATTGCAAACCTTTAAGGTGTTGGTTACGGAGTGCTGGTGTTGCACGGTAATACAATGGGTTGATGCTTGATTCATTAAAGAGTGCTGCTTCAGCATCTTTATATGCTGCATCACGTGCTTTGTCATCCAAGACTACTGGCAATGTTGATGCTTTTGTCCAAGCTGCTTGATATGCAGGATTTACAAATTTACCATCGTTATAACCTGAGCCATCTGCAAAGAGTTGCAAGAATGTTGATGGTTCAGCGTAGTCACCACCCCAGAGTGAAAGAACGATATCAAAGTTTTGGTTTTGTGAATCTTTCAAACGTTGTTGGAAAGGTACGATTTTTTGAGTAAGTGTCAAGCCTGGCAATGTTTTAGAAAGTGAAGCTTGCAAGAAGTCAGCGACTGATTTTGATACAGGTGCATCAGCATCGGTTGTGTACTGAATGTTCAGTGATGTCACACCAATTTCTTTCAGACCTTTTTCCCAAAGTTCTTTAGCTTTTGTAGCATCGAAGTTGTAATCTTGTTTTGCAAATTCAGCAAAGTCTTTACCATCTGCTGTGACAGACATACCTGCTGGTGTGAATGTTTGTGCTACTGTACCCGCTGGAATGAATTGATCAACGATACTCTTACGGTCAGTCGCAAGATTCAAAGCATCACGGATATTTTTATTTTGCAATGCTTTAGCGACTTCTGGGCTTGTTGTACCACCGCCTGATTGGTTATATTGAAGGTAAGCTGTAGTTGCTTCTTTCAAGACAACAAGATCTTTACCATCATTGTAACCTTTATTAGCATTGTATAAGTCCATCGTACCTAAGCTGGCTTGGTCCAATTTTCCTTGTTTGAAGAGTTGAACCGCTGTATTCGGGTTAGATTGAACAGTGTAATCAATTTCGTCTGATTTTACATTGTCTTTGTCATAGTAATCTGGGTTTTTCACAAGAGAATAACTGTTGTTTGTCCCTGTCCAACCAGCATCTTTTTTGAAGATGAATGGTCCAGAGTAAACGACTTTATCAGATGAAGTTCCATATTGTTTACCAAATTCTTCAACAGCTGATTTGTTTACAGGGTAGTAAACGCTGTTTGCCAAGAGGAATTTAAAGTATGGTGTTGGTTGTGTCAAAGTAATCACCAACTCGTGGTCGCCATTAGCTTTTACACCCAACTGATTGAGGTCTTTAATCTTACCTGTGTTAATTTCATTGGCGTTCTTGATGTTACCAAGCAAGTAAGCGTATTGTGAACCTGTTGCAGGGTTTACAGCACGTTGCCATGAATAAAGGAAGTCTTTTGCTGTCAATTCATCGCCGTTTGACCATTTCAAGTCATCACGCAAAGTGATGGTATATGTTAAGCCATCATCAGAGACTTTAATATCTGATGCCATCGCGTTTTGCGCCACACCTTTGTCATCTACACGTGTCAATCCTTCTTGGGTATTCCCGATGAAGAGGTTTGAGTAAGTGTCTGTAGCCAAGCCCGAATCCAATGTAGCAATATTTGTCGGAACGGAAAGTTGTGGGTTAGCTGTCTTAGAGCCACCTCCGCCATTTCCACATGCTGCCAAGAGCCCGACCGAAGCCAGGGCAAGTGTTCCTAATGATACTTTTTTCCAATTATCCATGTAACATCCTCTTTCTGTTTGACTTATCCGACAATTTGCATTTGTTTATTATTGTCTGAAAATTTATTATGTTCTCTATTATACTTAATTCAATCTGAATTGTAAAGACTTTTCTACATATTTTTTCTAAATTTTTGCCATTTAATTTTTTTATACGTCATTTCCGAACATTATCTGACAATTTCACAATATAATTTTGCTCTTAGCACAATACTTCTTTAGAAAAAGAAAAAAAGCGAGGCTAATTCCCCTCGCGTATTATCATTCTATTCTGCTAATGCAGAAAGAATGATAATAAAAAAGCACTTGCGTGCTTAGTTTTGTAACTCTTCAACGATTGTTCCTAATTTCATGCTGTTAGATCCTTTGAGTAAAAGTTGATCTTGAGGTTGAAGCGTGTTTTGGAGTGTCTCCGTCAATTGGTTAAGGTCGGTAAAGTACGATACTTTATCTTCTGGTAATTCTGCTAGCAAATATTTCATCAAGTCACCATAGAGGTAAACGTGATCCATTTTCGAGAAATCAATTGCTGCGGCAATTCCTGCGTGAAGTTCTGGAGCTTGATCACCTAGTTCGAGCATATCAGCAAGAACAGTGAGTTTCCGTCCACTTTCATTTTTAGGTATGGCTTGGAAGGTTTCCAAGATAAGCTTCATGGCCGTTGGGTTAGCATTGTAAACATCACTAAGAATATCTGCGCCATTACTTGCCTTCTTCCACTCTGTACGGTTACGTGTCAAGGCAACATGAGACAGGGCGTGCTTGATTTTGGTCTCATCAATGTCAAGCAGCTTACCCACATAAGCCGCAAGCATTGCGTTAGTTGCATTAAATTTACCCGGCACCGGAATTGTAATTTCTTCGTCTAAGAAGTTTGTTGTGAAACTGAGTTGATCCTTGTGTTCGATAAGCTGTGTAACAAAAATATCCTCATCTGGTCCAAAACGGGTAATTTTTGTGTCTGCTGGTAAATACTTATTAATAATCTTATCTGCAGGCACAATAAGTTCACCATCTGGGCGCAAGCCCGCTTTAATTCCAAGCTTTCCTTCAGCAATTTTATCGCGTGTACCGAAAAATTCCAAATGTGATTCACCAATAAGCGTAACAAGAGCAATTTTAGGCTTAGCTATTTTAGATAGAAGGTCAATATCCCCCAGACGATCCATGCCCATCTCCAATACGATTTTTTCAGTATCGTCAGGCATATGAAGAATGGTATAAGGCATTCCAATTTCGTTATTATAATTGCCTTGTGTCTTATAGGTTTTATATTTTTCCGAAAGTACAGCCTGAATCATATCTTTGGTTGTGGTTTTCCCGTTTGATCCCGTCACAGCGATAACTTCTACTGCTGTTTTTTCTAGATAATACTGGGCTAATTTTTGGAAAGCTTCTAGACAATCCTCAACACGTAAATGGGGCTCGGCTACTTCTTGTTCAGCGAATGTCGCAAGAGCACCTTGTGCAAAGGCTGTCTCAATAAATGCGTGACCATCTCTTGCACCTTTAAGTGGCAAGAAAAGATCACCTTCTTGGATTTTGCGGCTGTCAAACTCAATATTATGAATTTCTGTATCTGCCAGTTCTGACCAATTATTTGTTGCGCCGACAATGCGGGCTATTTCGTGTAGTGTTAGTTTCATGATGAGTTTATTATATCAAAAGTCCTTTCATAACGCACCGATTCGCCATAAAAAGACAGCGTACGGTTGTCAACGGTAGCCTTATAACCTTCTATTCAAAAACAATTACTTTTTAATAATCATTTTTATGGCTTGACTTATTTTCTTCTCACGTTCTTTTTCATCGTCATCTTCTAATAGTAGAAGGCAGTTTTGTAAATTTTCAGCTACAATCAGACCGATCAAACTGTCTAAACTTGAACGTACTGCTTTAAGTTGTGTCACTACAGCATCACAATCTTTTTCTTCTTCTAGCATGCGCAACACGCCTTGCAGTTGACCATCAGCTCTTTTCAATCTATTTTTGGTCTTGCTGTCGTAAATTGTTCCCATGTGTATCTCCTCTTTCCTCTCATTATATAGGGCGCCTCATAATTTGTCAAAAAGAGTGTGCTCAGCCCACACACTGCGTACTCTACTTCTCTCGTATTGTCATTCTAATCTGCTAAAGCAGAAAGAATGGTTAAGGGTTCACCACTCGCTTTGCTCCTTGCGTATTATCATTCTATTCTGCTAAAGCAGAAAGAATGATAATAAAAACTTCAGGTTCGTGGCCTGAAGTTGTTCTATTTTTATAAGAGATGACTTTCACGAATTTCGAAGGCTTCTTGAGCCAGAGAAACAAGTTCTTCAATCAACTCACTGTATGAAAGTCCCATATTTTCCCAGAGCAATGGGTACATTGACCATTGCGTGAATCCTGGAATGGCATTAATTTCATTGAGATAGATATCTCCTTGTTCATCATAGAAAAAGTCACAACGTGAGAGTCCCGCACCATTCATTGCTTGATAAGCTTTCTCTGCATAGTTACGCATTTTCTGTGCGACTTCTGCTGGAATATCTGCAGGAATGGCCATTTCGATTTTATTATCGATGTATTTTGAACGGTAGTCATAAAAATCAACGTCTTTAACGACTTCGCCAGGCAGTGTTGAACGCACTTTGCCCCCATTTCCTAAAACAGCACATTCGATTTCTCGTGCATTAACCCCTTGTTCAATCACCACACGATTATCATATTTATAAGCTTCTGCAAGACCTGCTTCTAGCTCTTCTAAGCTGCTGACTTTAGAAATGCCAACGCTTGAACCCATATTGGCCGGTTTGACAAAAACAGGGAAAGTCAGTTTCTCTTGAACTTCTGCATGAATTTTTTCTTGATTTTCATCAGCATATGCCGCAACATAAGGAACTTGCGGTACACCTACAGCACTAAATACATGCTTAGCTAAAAGTTTATCCATTGTACTGCTGGCCGATAAAATATTGGGACCAACATAAGCTAGGCGCATAATTTCTAAGAAGCCTTGAATTGAGCCATCTTCGCCCATTGGCCCATGTAAAACAGGGAAAACCACTGCATCTTTTTCATAAATATCCGATGGTGCAACTTTTTGTTCTGGCTTGATCGTCTCATTGGTCATTAATTTTTCATTTTCTGCGGGTGTTTCAGTGAATTCTTGTGTTTTGATAAAATCACCAGCTTGACTGATAAAGTAAGTCTTCACTCTAAACTTGTCATAGTTTACTGCACGCATTACGCTTTCAGCTGAAAGAACGGAAACTTCTCGCTCTGCACTTCGACCACCATATAATAAAATCAATGTTTCTTTTGACATAATTTTCTCCACTTAAATTTCCATACGATTTTCAACTGCTTTGGATAGGGTAACTTCATCCGCATACTCAATATCTGAGCCAACTGCAAGGCCACGCGCTAAGCGGGTCACTTTGATTCCGGCGGGTTTAATCATCCGTGAAAGATACATCGCCGTTGCTTCACCATCAGATGTTGCATTTGTCGCGAGAATAACTTCTTCTACTTCACTGTCTCCCATGAGACGAGTTAAGAGACTTTTCACGTTAATCTCGTCCGGTCCGATACCATTCATTGGACTAATCGTTCCGTGCAAAACATGATACAGTCCTCTGTATTCACGGATTTTCTCCATTGCTAAGACATCTTTACTTTCCTCTACAACCAATATGGTTGTGCGATCACGCAGAGGGTCTTCACAGATAGCACAGGGATCACTCTCAGTCAGATTACCGCAAACCGAGCAAAAACGTAAATCACGTTTTGCCGAAATAAGGTTTCGGGCAAATTCATTAACATCTTGATCATCCATACCAATCGTGTGAAAGGCTAGACGTGTTGCTGTTTTTTGCCCGATACCGGGCAGTTTGCTAAAGCTTTCTATAAGTTTAGCGATTGGTTCAGGATAATAGACCATGTGTTCCTTTCTTCTTTCTGTGTGATAAAGTCATAACTATTATACCACACCTTTCGCTCAGAGAATTATCCTCATATTCTGTGGAACTATTCTACTCTGCGAATGTGAGATATTGTGTATTATACCATAACTTAAATTTCTGTACATTTAAGCCTAATGTGCTTTCAAAGAGCAACAATGACTCTCAAGGCAGCAGCAGCTTGTCCTTTTTTTTGTTATAATAAATTTCAATCCTGATAATGATTTACTGAAAGAGGACTTTCCGATATGGTTGAACAATACACCCTACAATCTAGCGATGAGCAAACTGAGCTACATCTGCTTTACTGGCCGCTGGAACATCCAAAGGCGGTAATCCAACTCATTCATGGTATGGCAGAAAACATTGAACGCTACCATGCTTTTGCCCTCTACCTCAATAGTTTGGGATTCGCAGTGGTCGGTCATGACCACTTAGGACATGGGCATTCTGTACAGCAGAAAGAGCCCCTTTACGGTTACTTTGGTACCGCTGGTCCCCAGAATGTCATCTCTGATATTTATAAAGTCAAAACTTGGGCAAAGAAAAAGCTCCCCACACTGCCTTATTTCATGATGGGACACAGTATGGGTTCTTTTGCTTTGCGTAACGTTCTGCAAGATTATCCTGTTGATATTCAGGGGGTGATATTTATGGGAACGGGGACAAGTCCTCTCCATTTGAATTTCTTCCTGCCCTTCATTAAGAAAATAAGTCAAAAAAAACCAAAAGTTGTCGCTCCTTTGATAGATAAGCTTGCTTTTGGTAGCTATAGCAAAAAATTCCCTGAAAAAGGGAATTTTAACTGGCTTTCGAAAAATCAAAGTAATGTCTCTTCCTATGAAAATGATCCTCTACTCGGCTTTACGTTTACACGTAATGGTTTTGCGACACTTTTCTCACTAGTCCATAGAGCCAATCAAAAAAACTGGATGTATAATATGCCCGCGGACTTGCCAATTCTAATTATTAGCGGTGCTGCTGATCCGGTCGGCGACTGGGGTAAAGGACCGCAAAAAGTTTATCAGAAACTCCAAAAAGCAGGATTTAAACACCTCAAACTCCAGCTTTTTCCTGAATTACGTCATGAGATTCTCTTTGAGACAGAATATGAAGAGGTCTACCACACTATTGGCGACTGGTTAATGCAACATCTCCCACAATAGATTCTCTGATATGCTGCACAATTTCTAGCATAAGAGGGTCTTTTTCTTCTGCATAAGTAATGCTGGTAAAGCTCCGCTGATATTTGTTGCCTAAACTTTGATAAGGCATTCCTTCTGAAATAAAGCGTTTTGAAATTAAAGACACACCTAAGCCAGCTTGAATATGGGCAATAATCATGTCATTATTGTTCATTCTTACCAAGTAACGTGGTTTAAAACTTTCTTCTTGGAGATATTTCTTGATGTAATGCCCTACACCTGAACCAATTTCTCTTGTAAAAAAAGTTTCGCTCTCTAAGTTACCTGCAAGAACTAATTCATCTTTAAACAGTGGAAAGGCTTCTACCTGCTCACTTGCCAAAGGTTTTTCGATAATGCCAAAATGCAAATCATGATTTTCAACCTTATTAAAAACTTTTTCTGAATCATACATAGATATTTTTAAATCAATCTGATCTAAGTAAGGAACAAGTTTAGGGTATAGCAAAGGCATAATTCCGATGGCTGCACTCTGTGATATCCCAATTTTAAAAGGTTTCTTGGCAAGTGTCGTCTGATTGAGTTCAGATTGTAAGTTTTCCCAGTCTTGAACATACTGGACTGCTTTCTTATACAGCAATTTTGCTGCTTCCGTAGGAATGACTTCGCGGTTCTTTCCGCGAATGAAAAGCGAATTGCCCACTTCTTCTTCTAATTTCTTTATCCTGACCGTCACTGTGGGCTGGGAAATAAACAAGTACTGCCCTGCTTTGGTAAAACTCCGCGTTTCATATATGGCGATGAAGGTTTCAAACAGTGAAAACATTATATCTCCTTTATTTTTTTATTACTTTTTTCTATTACTATAATTACAATAATTCATTTTACAAATTAAATCAAGTGTTTTATACTTAAAGCAGTGCTTGAACTGTTAGCTTCACTACAGTTCATACTCAATAATCATGTAAATACTAGGAGTTCTCGATGAAACAAATGTTTTTAAATTTTTTGAAAAAAATCCCTATCCCTATTTGCGGTCTAATTTTAGGTATGGTCTCCTTGGGAAATCTACTTTATTCCAAAGGATTCACCTTTCTAGGAAATACTTTTGACCTTGTTGGTCTCTTTTTTATGTTTTTGATCATGTTGAAACTTATTTTTACGATGCGCCATCTGCTGGAAGCTCTTAAGGATCCTATCATTGGCTCAGTTTCCCCAACTTTCACTATGGCTTGGATGGTCATTTGTGTCTTTCTCAATAGGATTTTCCCTCACTCAAGTCTAGTTTACTTCATTTGGCTGCTTGCTATCTTCCTACATTTTCTCTTGATGGCTTATTTTGTTGCTCTTCACATCTTGCCGCAAAAAGTCGGAATGGTCCATGTCTATCCGAGCTGGTTTATTACCTTTGTAGGCTTGGGTGTTATCCCCAATACAGCAACAGTATTTAATTTAGAAATCGGCCGTATCGTACTTTGGCCTGCGCTCCTCTTCTACTTTATATTGCTCCCGATTATTACACATCGTATCTTTATTTTCAAAAAAATGCATGAGTCGACGCTTCCACTCATCACCATCCTTACAGCTCCAGGTTCTCTCTGTTTAGCAGCCTACCTCACTGTGACAGAAAGCAAGTCAAATCTTTTTGTTTTCTGTTTATTCCTGCTTTCACAGTTGATTTATCTTGCGACTGTGGTCCTCGTTATTCCTTTGCTCCGTCTACCTTTTTACCCAAGCTACGCTGCCTTTACCTTCCCTTTGGTTATTTCTGCTACTGCGGTTCATCTTATGGCTCAAAGTTATCCGGCCTTAACAGCCTTACTTACTCCTCTCTCCGTGATAGAACTTGTAATTGCCTTCTTCGCAGTTACTTACGTTTTGATTCGTTATAGCTACTTTTTAGTCAAAAAAGCTTAAATTAAAACCAACTCTCATTGAGCTGGTTTTTTTTATTTTATTTAAAATGATACATAGAGTTATAGAGGTTAGTAATCTCACGTGTGATATTTTGACCAATCTTCGAGGTCACACCACCTTCTTTAACTGTAGTTTGCGGAACCATAACACCGATAGAAATTTGTGGGTTTTCGGTTGGTGCATAAGCGACAACATTGTTTACTGTTACGGGTACACTTGTGCCATCTGGGGCCACATATGTTACTTCGGCAGTACCTGTTTTAGCAGAAATAGAAACTTCAGCACCTTGTGAAGGGCGCATGTAGTAACCTGTAGCACCGATTTGCCCATTTACAAAGTCATTTCCGTGAACGACTTGATACATACCATTATGTAGGACATCCATGTTTTCTGGAGTGATATTTACTTTGTCCATGATTTTCGGCGTGATATTTTTAACGAGTTTACCCATGCCTCCTTCAGAGTTGGTTTCATAGATACCATCCACAATATGCGGTGCTAAACGCTCACCATTATTTGCCAAGGTCATACCGTATGTTGCAAGTTGAAGTGGTGTATAGGTATCAAACTGACCGAAAGATTCCATGAGCAAGTCAGAAACTGTTATGTTATTTGCATCTTTGATGTAGCCTTGTGTTTCTCCAGGAATGTCAAAGCCTGTTGAGGTTCCCATTCCATAGGAAGCAAAGGCTTCACGTAGCTTTTTGAAGGCAGCTACACGGTCTGTACCATCAACAGCCATGTTAGGAACGTAAGGTTGACCTAGCAACTTGAGTGCTATTTGAACCATATATGTATTAGAAGAATATTCTAGGGCTTGAACAGCATTAATTGGAAGGATGCCATTGGTAAACCATGATTCGATCAAACTTGACCCTGCTATCTGGATAGGCATATCATTGAGAATTTGATTACCGGCAATAACATTAGCATTCCAGCCTGCTGTCAGCGTTGCTGGCTTAACTACCGAACCAGGGACAAAAGCAGATTGGAAAGTACCATTAGTGTTACTTTGCATTGCCCCTGTTTTTTCATCACGTTCAAGCCCCGATAAGGCTAAAACCGCGCCCGTCTTAGAGTCCAACACAACAGCATATGCGCCCTGAGAATAAGTCCCAAAACCATCCGCGATCATATTGTTCATTTCGGTTTCCAAAATCTTATCAACAGCATCTTGGAATTTCAAATCGATCGTAAGTTTGAGATTATCTCCCTTGCTCCCTTTTTGTTTCACTTCCGTTCCAGTGACATTGCCTTGCTTATCGGTCAATACGTTACTAATCGTATGTGTCCCTTGCAAGTACTTTTCATAGCCCTTTTCTAAAAAGGCAGTCCCGACACGGTCATTGCGTTGGAAACCTTCTTTAAGATACTCATCCAGCAATTCTTCTGGAACCCCTTGTTTCTGAGTCGTTACCGTACCTAATATAGGCTTAAGCGCTGTATCCGCATATTTGCGGTTCCAGCTAGTTCCTACAGAAATCCCCTGCAGTTCGCCCTCATGTTCTCCAATATAAGCCTGCTGTTCTGCTGTAAGATTACTTGTTGTAATAATCGTTGTATTAAAGATTGTTGTTGAATTCATTTCTTTAAAGAGCTTGACTGCAAACATTTGCTGCTCATTAAAGTTAATATCCGTCTCGGTTACCTTACTGAGTTGGACATTATAAATTTCAGAACCTGAAAGCGAATTCCCCTTCTCATCTGTTTTTTCGTCCTTAGTCAGACTTTTAGCAATTTTCTCCAAGTTGTTGGCATCAGCCAAAAAATAATCCTTTTTATCTCGCTCGGTAATTTGTTTAAAATCATTGTCTAAAGTTAAGATGCCAGCAAGACGGTCCGCAATTTTACGCATATCATCTGCTGTCGTATTTTGCCCGCGCGTGTACTCGATCGCTTCAACAGGTTCTGTTGTCGCTAAAGGAACACCTTTCGCGTCATAAATATTCCCACGAGGTGCGCCTTGAACGATTTGTAGCGAGCCTGCGCCCCCTGCTTGTTTACTTTCATAAAAGCTCTGATTCATGATTTGCATGTGGTACAGCTTACCAATCAAAACTAAAAAGAGAACCGTGATGACAAAAAAGAGAAGCTTAACGCGCCCAGATGCCAACATGGTTGGGTTTTTTAATAACTTACGTGTTTTATCTTTTTTTCCGTTTAATTCGTTTCGTGTTTTTCTTTTCTCAGACATGGAACCCTATCCTAATTTTAACTCGTCATATTTATACCTAAACATTTTACCACAATAAGCTGTATTTTACCTTACATTTTTTAAAGAAAAGAAAAAACCTGCTTGATGCAGGTCTTATCGTATTATTTATGCTTGTTTTGGTGCAAGGTAGTATTCCTTAACAAGGTTCAAATTATCATCAAATTCGAACACGAGTGGTGGGAAGTTAGGGATTTCAACATCCATGATTTCATCATCTGAAAGCTGTTTGATATGTTTTACCAATGCGCGGATTGAGTTACCGTGCGCACCAACGAATACGTTTTTACCATCTTTCAATGCTGGAGCGATTTGATCTTCCCAGAATGGCAATGAACGTTCAAGTGTAACTTTGAGGTTTTCAGCATCAGGGATAAGGCTATCTTCAAGGTTAGCATAACGACGGTCAGCATGTGCTGAGTACTCATCATCACGTGGCATTGCTGGTGGCAATACATCATATGAACGACGCCAGATGTGAACTTGCTCATCACCGTGTTTTGCAGCAGCGTCAGCTTTGTTCAAGCCAGTCAAACCGCCGTAGTGACGTTCGTTCAAGCGCCAAGTTTTTACAACTGGTACCCAAAGTTGGTCAGAGTATTCAAGTGCATAGTTTGTAGTTTTGATCGCACGTTTCAATACAGAAGTGTACGCGATATCAAATTCGATACCTGCAGCTTTGATGAGTTTACCTGCATCAATTGCTTGTTGTGTTCCGTTTTCTGAAAGGTCCACGTCAGCCCAACCTGTGAAAAGGTTAGCCAAGTTCCATTCTGATTCACCGTGACGTGCAAAAACTAATTTTACCATTATGTGAGTTCTCCTATGTTAAATGTTTTACAAAATTTGTATACTGCTCTATTTTACACTAATTTTCATATTTTTTCTAGCCTAGACTCTAGGCTGGCTAAAACTTATAATTTTCAAAATAAACTTCTAAACTGCGCTTGTAAGACTTGGCTGCATCTGTTAAAAGTTGACCTTTTTGTTTAACCAAAATCAAGCTGTTTACATTATCTCCATCCATTGGAATAACCGTGACATTGTGTACACTTTCCTTATCAATAAATCCTAAACCTGTCGCATAGGCATCTGTACGCTCCAAGATACCATTTAAGGTTGCACGGTCGGTCACATTATAAATAAAAGTATTTTCAAAAGTTTCCACAAGGTCTTCCGAGTAGTAAAGAAATTGTTCATTTTCTTGAGTGAAGCGAACACGGTCTAAAGCTTTCAAATCACTTGTTTTGATGCTTTTCTTACGTGTCAAAGGATGATTTTTACGTAAATAAATATGTGTTTGTGAAATAAAAAGCTCTTCATAATCTAGCTCCAGCTTATCCAGCATACGGAGAATACCAGAACGATTATGCTTATTCAAGTACACAACACCAAGCTCGCTATGCCCTTGAGCCACTTCTTGTAAAATATTATAAGTCGTTGATTCAAAGACACGAAAATTCTTGATTTCAGGATTTTTCTTTGAAAATTCAACACCTACAGGAGCAAGAAAATCATAGTGCTGGCTTGCAACTGAAAAATGTCGTTCGGCTTCTTTCGGCTTTGCATATTTCGACTCAAAAGCTTCAAAGTCTCGTAAAATCGCTTGCGCTTGCTCATAGAAACGTTCACCTTCAATCGTCAAGCTGGCTCCCGTGTTTGTCCGTTCAAAAATTTGGAAATTAAGCTCTTGCTCCAAATCCTTAACCGCAATTGACATAGATGGCTGACTCACAAAGAGCTGCTCACTCGCCTCACGAAAGGTTCCACTGTTAGCGATAGCCACAACATAACGAAGCTGTTTGATGTTCATTTTTGCACTCCTTGATATTTCTTTAGCATTAATTAATAAATACTATTCCCGGGAACTCTTTTCACTCTCCCTTTTTGGTTTCGCACTAAGGGTGAAACCCGCCGCAACATTAAAAAAAGCCTATAGTTCAATTATACACTATTGACTAGGCTTTTTATTTTATTTTATAACTTAGTTTGCTCTTTTTTCGACATCTGCACGTTTCCAAAGGACACATTGATATTTTTCACACCAGAAGACATCTTCTTCTTTTTTCTTCACATGACTAAGCTGAAAAGTAAAGAGGTCGTCGACTTTAGTTCCCAGAATCTCTGCTAATTTAAAAGCTAGCAGAAGTTCGGGATCGTATTTATCATTTTCGATAGCATTGACGGTTTGTCGACTCACGTGAGCGATGCGCGCCAAATCTTCCTGAGAAAGTTTCTGAGCTTGTCTAAATTCACGAATTCTGTTTTCCATGCTTCCTCCTGATGATTTTGTTAAATCTGTGTTACTTTTACTATTTAATCATCTTTTGAGGCTTTTTGCAATATTTTTTTCCCAAAAGTCACTGATTCCTAAGCGTTTTTCTCGTCTTTTACACAAACCAAACGATAAATGGCATCTGTGTAGATTTCAATAGCTTTATAAAGTTCTTCAAGCTTTATGTGCTCATCAGTTTGGTGCATAGTAAATGCAGAATCAGGGAAAAGAGCCCCATAAGCTACACCGCGTTTCATTAATCGCCCATATGTTCCACCACCTACTGTTTGTGGTGGACTGTCATCACCCGTGTGTTCGCGATAAGTACTCAAAAGCACTTGCACTAACGGATCTTCTGGTGAAAGATAGTGCGGTTGGTAGTTAATAAGCGCACTAATGCTTACTTTCTGGATAAAAGCAGTCAAATGCTTACTAAGTCGTTCTTGGATATCTTGCTCTGTCAAACCTTTCGGGTGACGGATATTGAGTGCAATCTTATTTTCCTGTCCATCCTCTGCAAAGTGAAAGACAGAAGGATTGACCGACAGTTTACCCATGTCCTCATCTTCATAAGCAATTCCAATATTCTTTCCTTCAAAATCTTGGTGAAGCTTCTGGCCAGCCACTTCTAGAAACTTTTGTGCATCTGCTCCAAAATCATATGCAGCAAGGAACTTGGCTAAATATGTTGCAGCATTTTCTCCAATTTCTGGTGTGGAACTGTGTGCTGATTTCCCTTTAATTTGTAAGGAAGTTTTTGCTCCTGTTTTCGCAAATCTTCCTTCCAGCCTGTTCTTCTCCAGGTATTTTTCAAAATCGACTTTCAAGTCGAGAGGACTCGTAATCAAAGTCTTAGCCTCTTCTGGCACACAATTTTCTTGTATGCCACTCCTAAAATCATGGAGAATAAAGTCACCGTCATTTTTATGTCCAAAGTGCAGATACTCGGTAAGATTACTTTTTTCACCATTAACTACCGGAAAGCGTGCATCTGGTGAGAAGCCAAAATCTGGCAATTGTACTTTGGGAAGGTAATAAGCCATATCCTTCCATCCACTCTCTTCATCAGTTCCAATAATAAAGTTTACTTTTTTATAGAAAGGTACACCAGCCTCTTTCAAAATTTTCAAAGCATAATAGGTGGCCAGTGCAGGTCCTTTATTATCTAGAACACCGCGAGCATACAACCGTCCTTCTCTAAGTGTTGGTTCATAAGGAGGATTTGTCCAGCCTTGACCTGCTGGAACAACATCAGCATGAACAAAAATCCCCAATGTTTCTTCACCTTGACCATAATGTACTTCTCCAACATAATTCTCAAAATTTGCTGTTTTGAAACCATCTTTGTGGGCAATCTTTAGAAACTCCAGCATAGCAAGACTCGGTCCTGGACCAAAAGGAAATTCTCCGTTAGCCTCTTCATCATTTCGCTCAGAGTTTATTTTTAGTAACGCAATTAAGTCTTGCAAAAAGACCTCTTTACGTTTTTCTACTTCACTTTTAAAATCAATCGTCATGCACTGTCCCCCAGTTTACATCATTTATGGGTCACGCTCTTTGCCCATGTATCGCCAATAACCTGAACCAAAAGAACCAAAATCAGGATAAGTAAGGTTGCCAAGAAGGTCACATCATTAGAAAAGCGATTGTAGCCATATGCGATGGCTGTGTTTCCTAATCCTCCTGCTCCAATCGCACCCGCCATAGCTGTTAAACCAATCAAGGAAATAATCGTAACGGTAGATACCCGAATCAAACTACCAAGTTCTTCACGAAGATAGACTGTAAAGACGATATCCCAGAAATTAGCGCCTACAGTCTGTGCTGCTTCGACCGTCCCTTTATTTACACTTTCTAAAGCAACTTGAACTTGACGTGCATAAAAAGGAAAGACACCAAGTGTCAAAGGGACCAAAGCTGCTGTTGTTCCAATCTGTGTACCCACAATTTTTTGAGTGACAGGAGCAATAATAGCAAGTAAAACGATAAAGGGTACCGCACGGAAAATTGATGTAAACTTATCCAAAAAAGAATAAAGTGCACGATGAGGCGTAATCCCTCCTTCGTTAGTCACAACAAGAGCGACACCAAATACCAGTCCAAGAAGCCCACCAAAAAGCCCTGACCAAAAAACCATAAAGAGTGTTTCTATGATTGAAGTCACCCAACCTGTATCTCCGTGTAAACCTAAGGCTACAACATTTGGAAAATGTTCTGTAAACCATGCTGTCATCTATTTCACCTGCGCTTTCAATACTGTAAACTCAATATTTTGGCCTGCCAAATATTCTTTAGCAGCCAAACGATTTTCTTCTGTTCCTTTTAGAGACACGACTAAAGAACCAAAACGTGTATTTTGTAGAACCTCAACATTCCCATAGAAGATATTCGTTGAAACATCAAATTTGCGGGTAATTTCCGACATAGCTGGTTCTCCTGATTGATTGCCATAATAAGACAAATAGATCAGTTCTTCATCGTCTGCCAGGTCACTGAATGTATCATTTTCAGTCAATGAATGAATAAAACGAGAGACATTCGATGTGGTATCGATGAATTGTTGTGTCAGTTGCTCTTGAGGATGGGCAAAGATTTCTAAAAGGTTATTTTGCTCAATCACTTCACCATTCTGCATAACTGCAACTTTATTGGCGATTTCTTTCACGACATGCATTTCATGAGTAATTAAAACGATAGTGAGACCCAAACGTTTTTGGAGATCCTTCAACAAGTCCAAAATTTGATTAGTTGTTTTTGGATCCAAAGCAGATGTTCCTTCATCAGAAATCAAAATTTCGGGATCATTCGCCAAGGCACGCGCAATAGCTACACGTTGCTTTTGTCCACCTGATAATTGGGCTGGGTACTTTTCTTCAAACTCTGACAAACTAACAAGATTAAGCAAGTCACGAATTTTTTCTTCCTTCTGTTTATCAGATAAAGGGCTATGTAAAAGCGCAAATTCGATATTTTCAAAAACCGTTTTTTCATTAAGGAGGTTGAAATGTTGGAAAATCATTCCGATTTTTTGACGTTCTTTACGGAGCTCTGCCGTCTTAATTTTAGCTTGATCCTTACCATCAGCTCCCGCTTTAAAAAGAACCTTGCCATTGACTTTCACCTCACCAGCACTTGGTTTTTGCAGAAGATTAATCGTACGGACAATCGTTGACTTGCCAGCACCTGAGTAGCCGATAATTCCAAAAATATCGCCTTTTTCGATATGGATTGTTGTATCTTTGACTGCATCCACCTTATTTTTCTTGGTCTCATAGGAAACTCTGATATTATTTAGTTCAATAATTGCCATCTTCTTCTCCACTATTTATGATTATTTCAATTTCAAATTCCAAGCAGGAATTGTTCCTTTTTCAGGGTACAATTTTGCAAATAATTCTTCTGTTTCTTTGGTTTGATAGGCTTTAACAACATCTTTGTAAAGTTGATTGTCTTTATCGTCTTTTCGTGCCACAATAATGTTAATCCATTGTTTTGAATTTTCATTTAAAGGTTCTGTTGCAATAACTTCCTTGTTTGTCAAACCTGCAGGAACTGAAAAGTCATTATTTACAACTGCTGCATCAACTGAAGACAGGGCTGAAGCTGTTTGCGACCCGTCCAATTCTTTGATCGTCAAATCTTTTGGATTTTCAGTAATATCTTTAACTGTGGCTAAAGCTCCAGCCTTTGTATCTAACTTAATCAAGCCAGCACTTTCTAAAACGTAAAGGGCACGACTTTCGTTAGAGGTATCATTAGGTACCGCAATTGTTCCTTTATTAGGAATCTCCTTCACATCTGTATGTTTCTTCGAGTAAAGACGAATTGGTGAAACTAAGATATCGCCAATGGGTTGTAAATCAGCATTATTGGCATCATTCCATTCTTTAAGGAAAGCATAATGTTGGAATGCATTAATGTCCACATCACCGTTTACCAAGGCTGTATTGGGTTGGTTATAGTCCGTGAAGCGGACAAATTTGAGATTAATACCGTATTCATCTTTTGCCGTCTTCGCTACCGAATCCCAAATCTTCGTACTCTCCTTTGAACCTGACATAATACCGACCTTAACGGTTTTATCCTCAGCAACATCCTTCTTGAAGAATGAGAAGTAGCCGATAAGTACGACAACGACGAGCGCTACAACAGCAATAATTTTGTTTCTTGTTTTCTTTTTCATAATAAGTCTCCCCTTTATTAACAATAATAATAACAGTATAGTCAAAAACAAAAAAAATAATCCGCCTCTATAAATAGAAACGAATTATCGTGGTACCATTCTAATTTCACGTAAAATACCAAAAAAGGATGTCTTACGTCTTGCTAATTATCTTTGGTGACAAGCAAGACTGCCCCAAAAATAATGTGTTCAATAACGAGAACCACTCCGTTAACAGTTTATTTAGAAAGTAAACTCACTGTTACGCGATTTCTAGGCCATTTTCAAAGTTTCCATTAGTCTTGCTCTCACTAGCTGCAAGCTCCCTGTGCTAACTTTCGCTTTTACTCTCCTAGTCGCTTTCTTTGCTTTTTGACTATGAATTTATTCTATCAAATTTATTTTCGGTTAGCTTTACAAATTTTTAATGTCCACTTTTAAAATAATAAAACCCTCATCCAAAGATGAGGGTTAATCGGTCATAATCCGCTATTAACATTTGTGGCTAAAGCCCTAACTGTTTGACGGAAAGTCCTATTGGAATTTTCCTAGGCGTATTAAGATTATAGATACATGATTTTGAACAAAGCGACAGCGGCAAGTGCTGCAAGGATAGGTGCTGTAACAGGTACCCATGAATACCACCATTTACTGTCCCCTTTGTTTTCACCTAAAATAGATTTTGGTAAAAGTGAGTGCAAGATACGTGGACCAAGGTCACGTGCTGGGTTCAAACCAGGACCTGTAGGTCCTCCAAGTGAAGCAACCAATACGAGCACGAGGAAACCAAGGACAACGTGGCTGATTGCTGCTGATGAAGCTGCACCTGATACTGATGCTGCGATTTGTCCAGTAACATCTGCACTTGTTACATCTGCACCTTGTTGCGATGCGTAGTTTGTCATCCAGTTGATTGATTCAACACCACGATAAAGTTTTGTTAAGCCCATCGCTCCAAAGAAGAGAACGAATGATCCAACAAACTCGTTCAAGAAACCATTAACCAAGGCACCTGTATGTGTAGTGATTGTGCCATCATCAACGTTATCGATTGTTGAGAAAGTTCCTAAAATAGCATTTGGATTTTCTGTTTTGAGATAGTAAGGGCGATAAACCATTACGACGATCAACTGACCAAACATCGCTCCAAGAAGTTGAGCAAGAATATAGAATGGCACTTGTGCCCAAGGGAAAAATCCTGATGCTGCAAGTCCAAGTGTAAAGGCTGGGTTGATTTGAGCTGTGACATTACCTAAAGCTACGGCTGGTAACATTACACCAAGTCCGTAACCCCAAGCGATAATCAACCAAGATTGACCAAAGGCTTTTGTACCTTTAAGTTCAACGTTCGCTACGGCACCATTACCCAAGATAAGCAAAAGGGCAGTACCAATAAATTCAGTGAGATATTTCACTGTCCATGAATAGTCCATGAATTCCTCCAAGTAATAAAAATTAATGACAAAATAAAAACGAGATTAACTAATGTTAAACTCTTTTGTTATACATAGACATTATAGCACGTTTTTTTTATTTTGGCTAAAAAGATGTGAATTCTTGAACAGAAAATTTGTTTGACGAGAGAAAAGGGGAGAAACGGCTTCATGTAAGCGATTGCTCTTGTATTTGAAATTAAAAATAACAATATTTTATAAAGAAAAAAAGACTGAATCCAGTCTTTTTAGCTAATATAATCCTCAAAATATTCTGAGTTGTAAACCATAATCCTGTTATCAATAATATCAATAATTTCTTCCGTTTTAAGATCTCGGATAATACGATTTACGCTATTGCGTGTTGATATGCCACAAAAACCGGCAATGTCTTCATTTGTTACTGGAAAATCAATCAGAATACCGTTTCTTTTCTTTATCCCAAATTCGTTGATTAAGCTATTGATACAGGCGCAAACTGCACCTTTTTTTCCATTGATTGTCATCTTTTGCAAGAGTTCTAAGTTCATGGCTAATCTTCTTTGATAAAAATCATCAACGATGCGGAACAAGGTCAGATCACTCATTACCCATTTCCAAAATTCTTGACGTTGCACGCGATAAAAACTTGCTTCTTCTGATTCGACCCGTACATTGAAAAGAGCTGAGATACCATTTTCTTGCTTTTCTTCGAGCAAGGAAACAAAATCCGGTTCTGTTACATAAGCAATATTAAACTCACGTCCATCCCTCATAATATTGCTGATTTTAGCTACACCTTCTTTAAGTATATACACATAATCTGACTCAATTCCCTGATACATCACGTAGCTATGCCGTCTTTGAGTCACAACATTTACTTCTTTTTCTTCCAGTAATCGCAGTAAATATTCTATAAATTCTTTTGTCATCTTCCTTTTTTATTCATCTACTCCTTTAATACAACAGTTATTATACCACCATTTAAACTTGTTTATTAAAATAATGGCTTCAATTTTATATTAAAGTTTTTCTACTCTCCTTACTTATTTTAAAAAAATGTACATACTTTGTCGCTAACATTTGTTACTCTTTGTCTGAGGCAGAATTTTTCTAGCTCCTTCGCTCCCTGCGTATTATCATTCTAATTTGCTAAAGCAAAAAGAATTTAAGGTTGTTCACAACTCGCTTCGCTCCCTGCGTATTATCATTCTAATTTGCTAAAGCAAAAAGAATGATAATAAAAAACATGCACTCTGGCATGCCTTTAACATTTTATTCGTCCTCTTGGGTAATTGTACGGACATGGAAGGCAAATTTGCCATTGTCTGTCACCATAAAACCATTATTATCCACAACATGCTGAATGGCTTGATCCATGCTGTCGAACTCTTTTATAATACTGTGCGAATTTGCTTCCCCCATAAAGTTTGGTGTTGCTTTTTCCTCATATGAAGAAATCCCACTGAATTTGAATTTCATAATTATTCTCCTCTCTGTTTTGTTCTTCTTTACTCCTTCATTATAGCACTCTTTTTATCTACTGCTCAAGTAAAGCCTTTTTCTTTTTTGCTTCTTCACGTAAGATATGTGCCAAAGCAGCAAAGGCTCTTTTCTGATATAATGGCTATAATAGTGTATCGAAAGGAAGATATTGCATGAAATTTAATCACTTTTCCATCGTTGAAAAAACCTTTGATGAACAGCTTATTGAGCTGGATCATCTCGGCTTTACTTGGTCTGTTTTTTGGGAAGAAAAGAAAATCCTTAAAAACTTTTTAATGGTTGCACCTGTCGACAGTGAAAGCATTCAAGCGACACCGACAGCCTCTTTCCAAGAATTCCTAACTTCAGATGAAGCACTCACATGGAATATCTTTTGGACGGTGAGTTTGCAATTGTTGGGATTTGTACCTAATTTTGAGTTTCAAGTGGACCAAGCAGAAGCTTTTGCAAAATCTGTAAATCTACCGATGATCGATGAGGAAGCACTCCACAGTGAAAACCTCATCAGCGCACTTTACCTCCTTCTTTGTAGTCGTCGCAAAAACGGGATGACATTGGTTGAACATTGGGTATCTGAAGGTTTGCTTCCTTTAAGCAATACCTACCATTTTTTCAATGACAAATCGCTCGCTACTTTTGATACTGCAAATCTGATACGGGAAACAGTCTGGGTCGAATCTAAAGTCGATACTTATCGTACTGGAAAAAATGATTTGATTAAAGTACAGATTATTCGTCCCGTATTCGAGGGGCAATTGCCAGCAGTCATGACCGCAAGTCCTTACCATCTGGGGATAAATGAAATCGCCAATGACAAACAATTGCACGACATGAATGTATCTTTAGAAGAAAAAGCGCCTGGAAAAATCAAGGTTACAACACAACTTCCTACTCTTCCAGACTACGAAAAAGAACCTGCTCTAGAAGCTACTCCTGAAACAGCCACTCAAAAGTTCACGCACGGTTGGACTTATTCACTGAACGATTATTTCTTAGCGCGTGGTTTTGCTTCACTTTATGTTGCCGGTGTCGGAACTTTAGATTCAGATGGTTTTCAAACTTCAGGTGATTACCAACAAATTTATAGTATGACTGCTGCAATTGACTGGCTCAATGGTCGAGCGCGTGCTTTTACTTCTCGCAAGAGAACACAAGAAGTGACTGCAGATTGGGCCAACGGCAAAGTCGCGATGACTGGTAAATCCTACTTGGGTACAATGGCTTATGGTGCAGCAACTACCGGCATTGATGGTCTAGAAGTGATTTTAGCCGAAGCCGGTATTACCTCTTGGTACTCTTATTACCGTGAAAATGGCTTGGTCCGCTCACCAGGCGGCTATCCCGGTGAAGATTTAGATGTTTTAGCAGCATTGACTTATTCGCGTAATCTTCAAGGTGCTGACTTCCTTGCGCATAATACGCAATATGAAGCTCACCTTTCTCAAATGCTTGAGTCTCTTGAGCGCTCCACCGGCGATTATAACCAATATTGGCACGATAGAAACTATTTGCCACAGGCAAAAAATACCAAGGCAGATGTTTTGATTGTGCATGGTTTACAAGACTGGAATGTTACACCAGATCAAGCCTATCATTTTTGGCAAGCTCTGCCCAAAGAAACGGTTAAACACGCCTTCTTACACCGCGGCGCCCATATTTATATGAACAATTGGCAATCCATCGACTTTAGCGAAACCATCAACAGTTATTTCACCGCTAAGCTCTTAGATCGCAAGTTGACTTTGAACTTACCTCCTCTTGTTTTACAAGAAAATGGCAAAGCCCAAAGTTGGACAGGGGTAGCCGACTGGGGCAGTGCAGAAACGGTTAAATTGCCACTTGGCAAAACAGCAGCTTCTATCCTAAAATTTGACAATCATTACGATGAAGAGATTTTTAAGGCTTACAGCAAAGATTTCCATACTTTCAAAAAAGATTTGTATGAAGGCAAAGCTCAAACAGCTGTGGTTGACTTAGAAGTAGCAGAAGACATGATGGTGAACGGTCAAGTCGAGCTGAACCTCAAAATCAAAGTCAATGACAGTAAAGCCCTTCTCTCTGCGCAACTTCTTGACTTTGGTAACAAGAAACGCCTCTCAGAAAACGCACAAACTCTGGACTTGAAAGCTCTGGACCGTGGCCGTAATTTTATGCTGGAAAATCTGATGGAGATTCCTCTGGTGGATAGCCCTTATCAACTTATGACTAAAGGCTTCCTCAATCTGCAAAACCGTGAGGATTTGCTTACAATCAGTCCTGTCGAGGAAAACGAGTGGCTGACCGTAAACCTTAAACTTCAGCCGACGCTTCATCAGCTGGAAAAAGGTGACAAGCTCCGTCTCTTGCTTTACAGTACAGACTTCGAACATACCGTACGAGATAATCGTGAGATGACTTATGAAGTAGACCTTGGTTCGTCTAAGATTATTCTCCCTGTAAGTAACAAATAAAAGAAAAATACTCAAGTTTAAAGAGCTTGAGTATTTTTTTATTTTAGGAAATCCCTTACTTCAAAGACTTTCTTAAATTTTGATTTTTTTCTTCTTGTATAATACAAAACCTGCACCAAGAAGGAAGATTAGACCAGAAGTCAAGAGCCATAGCCCTAAGTTATCTCCGACAATCGGAAGACGTGGTTTTGGTTTATTAACCAACTTACCGGCATCAAAGACACCCGAGCCATCTTCTTCTGCAATAGTGACATATTGCGGTGTCTTATCTAACTTGTAGCCGGATGGCGCTTGGATTTCGACAAAGCGGTATTTACCTGGACCTGGTACAGTAACTGTTACCAATCCGTCCGCGTTTGACTTCACATTTTGTGCTACAATTTCTCCATCTTCGGTTTCTACCTTAAAGACAGCACCTTGAAGTGGATTATCTTGTTCATTAACTTTCAGAAGTTGGATAGCATAGTGATGTGTTGGGGGTGTTGGAGTTTCTGGCTCGACTGGTTTATTTTCCATCGTTCCAGCATCAAAGAGTGCTTGCTCTTCACCTCCCATTGTTACCTCTTGTGGCACTTGACGTGGCTCACTATCTAAGATAAAGCCGTCTGGTGCTTCTGTTTCGATAAAGCGGTAGAAACCTGCTTTGTCTACCTCAGTACTCACAAGACCATCTGCTTTAGATTCTAAATCTTCTCTGTAAGTTTCCCATGGACCATTCACGTTTTCACTGTATTCAACCTTGAAGACGGCACCTGCTAGATTTTGACCGGCTTCATCTGTCTTACGAAGTTGGATACGAGCATTACGTATATTGACCATATTTTCAGCCTCAAAGAGGGCTTCGCCTGTATCTCCTATCGTAACTTTTTCTTTCACTTGACGTGGAGTGCTATCAAGGATAAAGCCGTTTGGTGCTTGTGTTTCGATAAAACGGTAGTAGCCTTCTTTTTCGACAACCGTCGTAACAAGACCGTCTGTTCCAGAAGATAAACCTTCCTCGTAAGTTTCCCAAGGTCCATTTTCGTTTTCACTAAATTCAACCTTGAAGATAGCGCCTGCTAGGTTTTGACCGGCTTCATCTGTCTTGCGCAGTTGGATACGTGAAATAGGTGCTTCTTTCTCATGGTTAATCATCGTTCCAGCATCAAAGCTTGTTTCCCCTGTCTCGCCAACATTAACATAAACTTGGCGTGGGCTACCATCGGTGACAAAGCCGGATGGCGCTTGCGTTTCAACAAAACGATAGTAGCCGTCTTTTTCAACATCAAGTTTGACAAGACCATTATTACCAGAAGTTAAGGCTTCCGCAATGGTTTCCCAAGGTTCATTGCCGTCTGCACTGAACTCAACCTTGAAGACAGCGTCAGCGAGGTTTTGACCCTCTGCATCAATCTTACGCAATTGAATACTTGCGATTGGTCGGTTTGCCATATCGCCAGCAGAGAAGAGGACTTGTCCCCCTACACCTGCGGTTACATGGACTTGACGTGGTTCGCTGTCTAAGACAAAGCCAGCTGGCGCTACTGTCTCAATAAAGCGGTAATAACCATCTTTTTCGATATCTTCAAGCTTGACAAGACCATCGTCGCCAGAAGTTAAGTTTTCTGCAACAGTTTCCCAAGGGCCATTTTTGTTTTCACTGAATTCAACCTTGAAGACAGCTCCTGCTAGATTTTGACCTTCCACATCTGTCTTACGTAGCTGGATACTTGCGTACGGACGGTTAACCACACCATCAACATTAAAGATGGTATCTCCAGTTTCTCCTGCATTAACATGAACTTCACGTGGTGTACTATCTAAGACAAAACCATCTGGTGCTTGCGTTTCAATGAAGCGATAATAACCATCGTTTTCGACATTAAGGCCGAGATAACCACCTGCTCCAGTTGTCATACCTTCTGCATAAGTTGACCAGTTATCCGTTTCAGCCGCTCTATATTCAACCTTGAAGACGGCACCTGCTAAGCCTTCACCCTCCACATCTGTCTTATGAAGTTGGATACGTGCGGTGAGTGTGTTGACCATATTAGGGAAGTAAATGGTGTCTGTGTTCCCATCTACCACTTCTCGCTCCTCGCTATAAGGATCATCTGGGAGTTGGTAGCCTCCAGGAGCTTGCGTTTCATGGAAACGATAGCGTCCTGGTTCAGTGACCACATAACGTACTAAACCATCACTATTTGACTGAAGACCTTTGACAAGGATTCTCCAATCACCTGCACCTCCATTTAATGAGGTATCGAAGACTTCCAGATCAAACTCTGCACCAGCGACATGATTGCCATATTGGTCAACCTTGGTCATTTGGAGCGGATAAACGGGAGGAAGCGGTGGTTCGATAGGTTCCGCAGTGAACACGTATCTGTTGACGATATTAATGGTAACATCGCTATTTCCGATAAGTCCTGGGACATCGAAATGCCAGATTGGGTCAGGCATTCCAACTTCTGCTGCACCGTTGATAAAGGCTACAGCTTCAAGTCTCCAATTTTCAATCTCATAGTTATGTTCTTGAATGGTGTAACGGCCCGGTGGTAGTTGGTCCGCAAGGATGATTTTTTCATCATTGAGAATCTGCGCTTTCGTTAAGCGACCAATTTCATCCCCATTGTCGTTAGTCACAGTAAGATAGAAGTCATCTGGAATGCGATCAAGCGGGATATTTTCAAACGTTTTACTCAAATCCAATGAACCTAGTTTTTGGTAAAAGTTATCAAATCTAAAGCTCACATCTTCTGCTGCTCCAATCGTCACCGTTACGGGTTCCAGACCTTGACCACTGCCATAATTATCTTGATTTCCTGCTCCAAGCTGACGATAAGCCCAAGTGCTGTTGGAGAGGATATAGCCTGCATCTTTGACATTATCCGCATTAAGCTCGCTGATTCTGTACTGCCCTTCATGGATACCGATGAAGGATGTTCCTGCCATCGCATCTGCTCGGCTCACTCTTGTTTCATAATACCCCGTTGTTGTATTAAGAGTCCATACATCTCCGTTGCCCGGTTGTGGGTTTCCATCTCCAAGATACTCGATAAGAATTTCAAAGTCTGCTGGATAAGTGTCCGCTGGCAAGCCGTGGAAGAATTTCATAATACGTAAGGAAGGTGTATTAAGTTGGGGTTGCACATAAACATTGACAAAGCTTGCTGTGGCTACACCACCCGGTATTACGGTTACGGTTTGGTCAAACTCTCCCGGCATATGTGTATAACCTGGGTCAGCCTGCTCAACATCTCCGCCCGCTTCTTTGATGGTGTAAACGCCTGCTGGCAGATATTCTGGTAAGTCAAAGTGCCATTTGCCATTTTCTAGTGTAAACTTATCTGGGTCAAAAGTCACTGTTTCCTCAAAATTATTTGGACCTGTGATTGTAAAGGTCAATGGTCGGAGTGTAACGCCAGCTGGTATAGCTCCATCAGAGTTGACACGGTTACCATTTTCATCAAGGAAAATAAATTCTTTTTCTAGTCTGATTTGTCCATAGTAATCAAGAGCAAATGTACCGTTATTTCCCAAGAGATTGGTAACAATACGCCCATCTTGTCCTGCTGGAGCTGTTGGATCTGCTTCGACCAGTTGTCGGCTGACATGAGCTTTGGTATTTGTCGGATTGGCAGTTTTTCCTACAATTCTTGCACCATCAAAGTTATAAAAGGGATTTTCAGTAGACGGCTCAAAGGTTGCAAAAGAGCTGTTTGCGTCATTATCCCAGTAGTTAGAGAAGAAGTTTGTTGGGAGGGCTTCTCCTGCAAGTAAAGCTTCTTCTACGCGTGCTTCATCTAAACCAACATTGAATCTTGCCTGTATAGGTGAAGTGTTCCCTGTAATACTAACTGTTCCATCTTCGTTCTGCTGAACTGTACGTTCAGGAATGAGATGCGCAGGAATGCTCCAATGCACAAACTGATCCTTGGCTTGGAGTTCTCTATAACCTGACTTATGCTCTGCTGAACCATAGTCTGAGGTAAAAGTATGATCTATGAGTGCCGTATGGACAGTAAAGAGGAGACCGCTCACATTATTTACTGCAGAGTCGACTTGGTTTTCAATTTCGCCCCAGATAGGGTAAACCTGTGCCTTCGTCGCTGCTCCGTCAGCCGTAAGACCGATATAGCGCCCTTGGTCATTTGTAAAATAAGTAATGACATTATCTGGGCGATTATCAAGGATGCTTGCTGCTGTTGTAGCATCAATAAAGTTGCCGTCAGGAAGACGGATTTGCTGTGTTAATGTTTTAATAAAATCTTCACGGTGTGCATCAACCTCTGAAATATTATAGGTAAATGTTCCACCATTTGGTGCTGGGAACTCGATATTAGTCAGACCGTCAAAGCTCATGTATTTGCCCAAGACATCAGAGAAATCCAGTGTACCTGAACCCAAGTTTGTGCCGTTCCCGTTTCCGCCTAAAATTTCGCTGTTCCCTGTATCTTGAATACTGTTGGTAATCGAGATAAAGGCATCGCGCAAGGTCTGTAAGTCATCCGCTTTGAAAAACTCATCTGCATAAGCAATGTCCGTTGTTGAAAGTTCTACAGAAGCGTTATTTCTGATATTAACTGTACTCTTAGTGTTATTCCATTGATATGTCCCAAAGGCTTGTCTAAATTGCGCTTGGAAGTTTCCTGTTGCACCATTCGTAGCAAAGTTATTAAAGAGCGTTGTTAAGGTTGGTGTAGCAGCTGTTGGTCCTGCTGATGTCCCAGTCAAGCCCATCTGATGACGAACATTTGGTCCGACCTTGTCTGTATTTTCCGGCGTAGGATTCAATGTTGCACTGATTAAGTTTTGACCGGCTTCTGTGTCTTGTTTTCCTAAAGAGATACTAAAGAAGCCGATATCTGCTGCAGGTTGAGTTGGTGCATCGCCTGCAACATTTCCATTTGGAAAATAGTGATTAAGGACTGTTTTGCCACGATAGGCGGCTGTCAAGGCTGTCATTACAGCTAGACCTTGCTCACCATAACTACCATCTCCATAGAAATCACCGTCGCTCGCTACGAGTTGATTACCATTTGGACCAACAGTTACTGGAGTTAAAGCATCAAAGTCAAAGTCAGGACGACCCATGGTTGGTTCACCATCGGTCATTAGGATAAGATTAGGACGACGTGTTACTCTTACTGGATTTTCTTCTTCCCCAGCATCATTTGTCACAGGAACCTCAACTTGTTGGTCAGTTACGTTTTCCAGAATACGACTGGCTTCACGAATCCCCCACTGGGTTGGCGTTGAACCTTGTGAAACAAAGTTATTAACTTTAACTTGTCCACCTGAACCAGTTACAGCAGTTGCCACAACATTGACTTGGGAGTTCCCTGTCATGGTAAAGAAAGCACCATTACTGTTAGGGTTATATCTGCCGAGAGCAAAAACATTTTCGACACGGGCAAAACCACCTGTACGGCCACCATAAGCTACTACAGCTACACGATTGAGCGGGTTAGCATCTTGCAAGATACCAATAGCTTCATTAAGCGCATCAACCAGAAGAGCGATACGTGAACGTCCTGCGCCAGGATCGACACGAGTCATACTTCCAGAAACGTCAATGGTAAAGACAGTATCCGCAGGAATTTGATAACCGGCACGTATAGGTGCACTTTGCGCCAAAGCAGAGAGTGTTACTTCAAACTGATCATCGTCCAAGCTTCCGAGGTCGTGACGAACTGTTTTGTCTGTCCAGATACGTCCATCATGAGCGCCAGGAACATCCGTGAAGCCCATGTCTGCTAAGCTATCTGTATCAGGGTCTGAAACCTTACTGTCTTTAGCGATGTCCCAAGGAAGACCTGCTGCATTAGGCAGAAGCTCTGTCATGGCAAAAGGTAAGCCACGCTCCTTATCTGCGATATTGCCAACTTGCTTCTTAGAAGTTGAGCTTTCTTGTTCAGGCTTTGTTTCCTTTTCAGGTTTGGTTTCGGCTTCCTTATCAGATGTTTTCTCATCATCTGTTGGTTTTTCTTTATCTGTTTCTTCAAGCTTAATCGGAAGAGTGAGCACTTGATCCCCTATAGTGACTTCAATCTCTTTTCCATTGACTAAAGAATCTTTCACAACGTGAAGTTTCAAAGCGAAATTTCCCTCGCTCTGCTCCGTTAAGTTTAAAAGCACTTTATTGCCTTCCAACTTATAGCTGCCTTCTGTGAGGCCGGAGATTTTTTCTTCTGTTGTGACGTTCTCAAAGTCTGCGCCTTTCAAAACGATGGCTTCAGGTTGATTATCTTCCGCAGTACCCTTTTCAACCTTTCCTTCTACAATAACAGTTTGAAGATCCTTTTCATCTTCCCACTGCGCCTTGTTCAAAGTCGTGCGACCGTTTTTTTCTTCCTTGTCTATGGTTTCTGCGATAGCTAATGCTGGTAGCAAGGCTTGAACCACAAGAGAGACGATCATAAGTAAGCGTACGACTTTGTAGAGTCTTTTACTCTTCATCCAACTTTACTCCTTCTTAATATTTTCTCAACGCCTATAGGATAATTTGTACACATTTTTAACCTAAAAGACACATTATACACACTAAGTTTAACATAAGTTTACTTTTTGCCAAAGCTTTTTCTTTGATTACTAAAAAGAAGCAAATAAACTTTATCGTAATCTTTTTGCAACTTTACACTAAGATATATTTTTGAAGGAAAATTATAGCCGTCTCTTAAAATTTATAAGTTTGCTATAATAAAATCATGTACTCATCATTCAGCTACGAAAGTTATGGCTCGCCTCATCAAGTCCTAAGACTCAAAGAAAGGTGTCAACCAAGTTTACAGCCCCAAGAACTTCTTGTAAAAATGCTTTATGCTCCGGTCAATCCTTCAGATTTAATCCCAATGACCGGTGCATATGCGCACAGGATAAGCCTTCCTGCTACTGCAGGCTATGAAGGGGTTGGTCTTGTCGCAGATGTTGGCTGCGCACTTTCGCGCAAACTTATCGGTCAACGTGTTTTACCCTTGGAAGGGGAAGGCACTTGGCAAACTTTTGTCAAATGCCCTATATCTCATGCATTTTTTGTTCCTGATACTCTTGATTTGATTTCCGCTAGTCAGCTTTACATCAACCCTTTGACAGCTTGGCTTCTCTGTACAGAAGTTCTTGCATTAAAACCTGGTCAAAAACTTGCTGTAAATGCTGCTGGTTCTACTATTGGTCAAATCTTTGCCCAACTTTCACAGATACTGGGATTTGACTTTATCGCTATTACACGCGACAGTAAAAAGCACCACCTCCTAAAGGAGCGCGGTGCTCAGGAATTACGTACAGACTTGGTTGATCTCGAAGTAGATGCTGCCATTGATTGTGTCGGTGGACAGGATGGGACAGATTTAGCTGCTTGTGTCCGATCGGGTGGAAAGTTTCAAGCTCTTGGGCTCCTTTCGGGCGAACAGGTCAACTGGGGGAAAATAGCCGAACTACCTATTGACATCGGTATCTTTCATCTGCGGCATTGGAATGCTAAACTCAGTCCCGAAGAGTGGCAAAAAATCATGCAGACTCTGGCTAACTTGGTTGCTGATAGACGTTTACTCCTCAACCAAGCCGTGGAAATCATCCCTTATGACCAGCTTATCTCGTCTTTAAAATATCCGCAAAAAAACAAACGGTTAATTTCATTCATAAAAAAAACGCACGAGCTCTAACTCGTGCGTTTATTACTTGCGGCTTTTTATAAAAACTGTGCCATATGTTCAAGGACTTTTTCTTTGCCTAAAAGAGCGATTGTTTCAGGTAATTCTGGGCCGTGCATGCTACCAGAAGCAGCGATACGGATTGGCATCCAAAGATTTTTTCCTTTAACTCCTGTTTCTTTTTGCGTTTCTTTGAAAAGCGGGAAGATGTTTTCAGCAGTAAAATCTTCTAAGTTTTCAAGTTTCGCGCGGAAAGCGCCTACCGCAACTGGTGAAGTTTCCAATTCCATCATTTGACGGGCTTCGTCTGTGATTTCTGGGAATTCACCAAAGAAGAGGTCTGTTAACTCCAGAATTTCTTCAGCATATTTCATTTGTGGTTTGTAGAGCTTAACCAGTTCTTCAGCACGCTCATCAAAGCGTCCAGCTTCTTCAAGGAAAGGTTTTGTCAATTCAAAGACAGGCTCAAACTCTGCATGCTTGATGTACTCGTTGTCCATCCATTCCAATTTCTTTTGGTCAAAGGCTGCCGGAGATTTACTCAAACGTTTTTCATCAAAAAGTTTCACCAGTTCTTCTGGGCTGAATTTTTCTTGTTCACCACCCGGGTTCCAACCTAAGAGAGCGATAAAGTTGAAAATAGCATCAGCCATGAAACCTTTTTTACGGTAATCTTCGATAAATTGAAGCGTGTTGGTATCACGTTTAGACAACTTTTTCCCTGTTTCAGAGTTAATAATCAATGTCATGTGCCCAAAGACAGGCGCTTCCCATCCTAAAGCTTCATAAACCATTAACTGTTTTGGTGTATTCGCAATGTGATCATCTCCACGAATAACGTGTGAAATTTGCATGTCATGGTCGTCCACTACTACAGCAAAGTTGTAAGTTGGGTAACCATCGCGTTTTTGAATAACCCAATCACCGCCAATGTTCCCACCTTCAAATTCGATATCGCCTTTAACCATATCTGTCCATTTGTAAATGGCTGTTTCATTTACAGAAATACGAACAACCGGTGTAATTCCTGCAGCTTTGCGTTCAGCGATGTAAGCTTCTTTCTCAGCCTCTGACATCCCAGCATATTCATTGACATAATGAGGTGCAACACCTGCTGCTTCTTGTGCTTCATGATCAGCTTCAAGCTCTTCTGGCGTTTTGTAAGAGTAATAAGCCTTTCCTTCACTCAAAAGTTGATTAATATATTTTTGGTAAAGTTCCAACCGTTCAGATTGGCGATAGTTTTCATGTGTTTCTGGACTTTCATCCCAGTCAATCCCCAACCAACGTAAGTTTTCAAGTTGAGAACGTTCCCCATCTTCCACATGACGTTCGCGGTCTGTATCTTCGATACGAATGATGAAATCTCCATCATAATGACGCGCAAAAAGATAGTTAAAAAGTGCAGTACGGGCATTACCGATATGTAAAAGCCCAGTTGGTGATGGCGCATAGCGCACACGAATGTTATTAGACATAGTTTTCTCCTGTTAGTTTCGATCCTTTTTATTTTATCATATTATGAGCAATGTTTCTAACAGTGAGTCATTATAAAATCATACTGTAATTAAAGAAACACAAGCTTCATTGACTCGACAAGGAGGACCATGTTAGAATAGAGATATGACTAAAATTACATATGACAAAGCAAAAATCACAGACATTGATGATGTGATGCACATTGAAGAGACTTCTTTCCCAGCGGATGAGGTACTCTCACGCGCTTCAATGTTAGAACGTATCCAAGTCATTCCTGAGCGCTTTTTCGTCGCTCGAAATGAAGAAGGTAAAGTGGTCGGCATTCTTGTGGGCCCAACTTCTGATAAATGTTATCTGACAGACGATATGTTTGAAAAAACAGAAGCAAGTCTTCCGACTGACCGCTTTCAAATTATCGTTAGCCTCGCTGTAGATAGTGAATACCAAGGACTTGGTATTGCTACTTCATTACTGGATTTGATGAAAGAAGCTGCAGCTGAGGAAAGCCGTCAAGGCATCAGCTTGACTTGTGTAGAAAGCCTTATTCCTTACTACGAACGTTATGGATTCGTTTCAAAAGGAATTTCTGACTCACAACTTGCAGGAGAAACATGGTACAACATGGTTCTTCCTCTATAAAAAAACGCTGCTCAGGCAGCGCTTTTTTATTTAATTACTTATAACTTCATCAATGTCTGTGTAAACCATGTTATAGAAATCAGCAACAGGTTTACATGTCAACTTACCATGGTCTGCATTTAGTCCCTCTTTCAGACCTGAGTTAGCTCTCAAGGCTTCTTTATAACCTTTGTTTGCTATAGCTAAACCATTTGCGAGAGTTGCGTTATTTAAAGCTGCTGTCGAAGTTACAGGGACAGCACCAGGCATATTACCAACACAATAGTGGATAACACCTTCTTCTTCAAAAACAGGGTTGTCATGATAAGTCACATGAGAACTTTCACAAGTTCCTCCTTGATCAATTGCCACATCGACAATAACTGCACCTTTTTTCATCAATGGTAAATGTTCACGGCGAATAAGCTGTGGTGTAGCTGCACCAGGGATAAGCGCAGCTCCAATCACTAAGTCTGCTTTAGAAATCAGATCTTTTACCGTATGATCAGTGCTGTAAACCGTGTTTACACGCCCTTGATAGAGCTTATCAAGCTCAGTTAAGGCATCTAAATTCACATCGACTGCAGTAACATTAGCATGAAGCCCAACAGCCATAGCGACAGCATTACGACCAACAACTCCTGCACCACCAAGTACCAAAACATTTGCTGGAAGAACGCCAGTCACTCCTCCAAGAAGAACACCACGTCCTCCAAAAGGACGTTCCAAGTATTTCGCACCTTCTTGGACTGATAAACGCCCTGCAATTTCAGACATGGGTTTAAGCGCTGGCAGTGCACCGTTACGGTCGCGGATGGTTTCATAGGCAATCGCGACAATTTTCTTATCTAAAACAGCTTCTGTCAATGCTTTATCTGCTGCTAAATGGAAATAGGTATAAAATATTTGTCCCTCACGCATCAATGAATATTCTGGCTCAAGCGGTTCTTTGACCTTTATAATCATATCCGCTGTTTCATAAATATCCTCGGCAGTTGGTAAGATATTACAGCCAACTGCTGTGTAAAGTTCATCGGAATATGATGAGCCTTCACCTGCCCCTTTTTGAATATAGACATCATGTCCAGCGGCAACATAAGCTGCAGCAAATTCTGGTGCAAGTCCTACACGATATTCGTGTTTTTTGATCTCTGTTGGAACACCTATTTTCATCAAATTATCCTCCATATAGATATATGCTTCGGGGCTTTTCCCCTTTTTTGTTTGAAACCATAATACGACAAAAGCGAAAATGTAACCGCCTTCATAATTAGAATAACATTTCTAAAGTTTTATTGCAACTATGAACTTATACGTATTTTTTGTATCTGTGTAACAAAAAAGAAGTCTAAAAAGACTTCAATTAAATTCTATTATGTGGCTACCTTCTTTAAAGTTTTCATGAACCAAGGATTTAACCGTAAGTTTGATAATGGCCATATTTGCCGCATTTTCATGCACCTTCAGTAGATTAGGTTCCTGTTTAACACATTCTTTTGCTGCCGCTTCTTCTAAGACTTCGGCATACACGTTATTTGAGGATAACCGCTCCCCCTTCTCTAAACTATCAAACCATGTAGTGAAAGAGACCTCAGGATTTTCCTTAATGCTTTGTACTTTACGGGCATGCTTATCAGCTACCATGTAAAATATATTTTCTTCATGGACTGATTGGATAAAACTCATAATCGTCGTTGCTGATCCCCCATCTTTTGTTAAACAACTCAAAGCAAGGTAACCCGGAAGAAGTCCCAATATACGTCGTACTTCACCTCCTTGACCTTGAGCACCAACACTCGTTGCTTTTTTATTGGTTTTCAACACGGTCAAAAGAACCAAGGGCAAGGTTAGTACTGCGTAGGAGATAAGTAAAGCTAGGATAAAAGTCAGATTTTTATTTTGCAAAAAATTTGTTGAAATAATACCAACAAGGACAAGTGCTGCTAGTACATAGATAAGAAAAAGTTGTAAAAAACGCTTAAAGTACATGTTTCTCCTTATTTTTGTTTAACTATTTTGGATGAACAAGCTCAGCAAAAATCATACGTCCTGCACTTGTTTGCAGAACTTTTGCAACCTCAACCAACACTTTTTTATCAATCATTTTGGCCGTATCTTCAATGACAATCATTGTACCATCTGGTAGATAGGCTACACCTTGCTGACGTTCAGAACCTTCACGAATGATTGTTACTTCAATCTGCTCCCCAACCACCAGTTGTGTCTTAACGGCGTTTGCAAGATCATTAATGTTTAGGACGATTACGCCTTGGATCTCCGCTACTTTGTTGAGATTAAAATCGTTTGTGACTAACTTCGCACCGATTTCGCTAGCATAGCGAAGCAGTTTAGTGTCAACCTCGCGTATGTCCTTATAGTCTTTATTAGAAATTTCAACATTGTCAAATTCTTTTAAGGAATTTACGAGATCCAAACCACGGCGACCCTTGGCACGTTTCAAGGGATCAGCACTATCTGAAATGAGCTGGAGCTCTAGTAATACAAAATTAGGTACAATTACTTTATCACTGATAAAACCTGTTTTTAATACATCCAAAATACGTCCGTCAATAACCGAACTTGTATCCAAAATCATAGCATGTTGAGCTGTAACGACTTCTTTGACCACGGGCTTATCCACTGCAGCGACTTCTTTACGTTTACGAAAAACGATTTTAAAGATTTCATCTCCTCGCTTATCAAAGACCGTATAGCCAAGATAAAGCAGACCAATAATCAGCACAAAGGAAATGATGTTGCTTAATACTGGTACCCCAAGTAAAGAGAGAGGAATCGTTAAAAGCACACCTACGGTCAGACCTAAAATAGCACCAATAAAATTAAATACCATTTTTGAAAGATTGACTCTCGTGATTTTTTGATCTAGTTTTTTCAATGCTCGCATCAGCAAATTGGACATAAAGAATGATAAAATAACAAAAATAATTGCTCCAATTAACCCATTTACAATTTCCTGATTAAAAGCATTTCCCTCTTGTCTAAAGAGGTGCCAAACCCAAGGGAGAGTAGTGATGCCTAAAGAAGCACCCACAATACCCATGAGAACATGAATTATCCAACGACGCATAAGACTTCCTTTCTGTACATAGCCTCAATTTTTTATAACTAAAAAGCTCTGTGTCAATTATATCACACATCATAACAAGATACTTGTTTGTCCCATTACGATTATGACATCTTGACTCACAAAGCTTTTTCTTAGCCAAACACTTTTTTCAAACATTCAGATAAAGTCGTCACGCCGATCACTTGCAAATTTTCTGGAATATCTACACCTGCTAAGCTATTCTTAGGCGCATATACTTTTTGGAAACCTAATTTACTTGCTTCATTGAGACGTTGCTCCATACGTGTGACACGTCGGATTTCTCCAGTTAGGCCAATTTCGCCAATAAAGCATTCACGTGCATCTGTTGGCTCTTCCTTATAGCTGGAAGCAATTGCCACAGCGACTGCCAAGTCGATGGCTGGTTCATCCAACTTGACCCCACCTGCAGATTTCAAGTAAGCATCTTGCTGTTGTAAAAGAAAACCGGCACGCTTTTCAAGTACTGCCATGATTAAACTCACACGGTTAAAGTCTAAACCGGAGGTTGTACGTTTGGCATTCCCAAACATGGTTGGTGTTGTCAAAGCTTGAATTTCAACCAATATCGGACGAGTACCTTCTAACGCACAGACGATAGCAGATCCGGTAGAACCCTCTAGACGTTCTTCCAGAAAGACTTCACTCGGGTTGGTTACTTCCACTAAACCACTGCCTTGCATCTCGAAAATTCCAATTTCATTTGTTGAACCAAAACGGTTTTTGACCGCGCGTAAAATTCGGAATGTATTTTGGCGTTCTCCTTCAAAATACAAGACGGTATCAACCATATGTTCCAACATACGTGGTCCTGCAAGTTGCCCTTCCTTGGTGACATGTCCGACAATAAAAGTCGCAATATCGTTAGTTTTGGCCAACTGCATTAATTCTCCTGTCACCTCGCGCACTTGACTAACTGAACCCTGGGTACTCTGAATTTCAGGCGTCATGATAGTTTGAATCGAATCTACAATAAGAAAATCTGGCTGTAGACGTTCCACTTCATTTCGGATACTTTGCATATTGGTTTCGGCATAAAGATAAAAATCTGTATCAATGTCTCCCAAACGCTCAGCACGCAGCTTAATTTGTTGAGCTGACTCCTCCCCACTCACATAAAGCACACGCCCTCTTGAAGCAAGTTGTGTAGATACTTGAAGCAGCAGAGTCGATTTACCAATCCCTGGATCGCCCCCAATAAGGACAAGACTTCCTGGAACGACACCGCCTCCAAGGACTCGGTTAAACTCATCTAGGTCGGTTTCCACGCGCGGTGTATCAAAAAGTTCAACCTGATCTAACTTCATGGGTTTAGAGTGCTCACCTGTCAAACTTACTCTCTGATTTTTTACCTCTTGGACTTCTACTTCTTCTACAAAGGAGCCCCAAGCGCCACAATTGGGACAACGTCCGAGTTTTTTTACTGATTTATAGCCACATTCTTGACAAAGAAAGGTTGATTTTTTTTTAGCTATTTTGAAGTCCTCATTTCTATTATTCTTATAGACTTTTATTCGTATTTTTGTTAAAATAATTATGGTTTAACTATAAGCCACTGTAGCTCAGTCGGTAGAGTTGGAAGCACTGCTTCCAATCGGTGGATAAGGGTTTGCAGAGCAAATCCTCATCTGTTGCTCTCTGACTGGGCGAAAGCACAAATATAGCCGCTGTAGCTCAGTCGGTAGAGCAACACCATGGTAAGGTGGAGGTCGATGGTTCGATTCCATTCAGTGGCATGAATAAATTTTAGCCTCTTAAGGCTTTTTATTTTACCCATTATTTGATTATAACATATCAAAAGACAGACTTCACTGACTGTTTTCTTTTCTCCTCAAAGAGTTCTTCAAGCTCTCAAATCCTCTTCCTTATGATAATTCAATACAATAAAAATGGTAGTTATAATAGCACTACCATTTTTATTGTATTTACTGTAAAGTACTTCTTAAAACGCTCTGTAAAGCCTATTTTTAGCTCTAAACAACACTATTGTCTGAGATATTCTTTTACATTTTTTACAAATTCTTCCTTGTCTTTTGAACGTTCCCAGACAGTTAAAATGTCATCATCCGTCATACTATGGGAATCAATACCTGCTTCATAAAGTGCAATACGTGCTTGACCTAAGTCCGTGGTGCTGCCTGATTCAGTTCTTACCGTATGGTCTGCTTCTGGAGCTTGGGGATCTGGAGACACTTTAGAAGCCTCTGTACTGGTATTATCCTTACTTGTTGATTCTTGGTTTTTTTCTGACTTAGACTGCTCTAAACTTGCATCATTTTTTGATGTTGCTGTATCGGATTTTACTGTACTTTCTTTGCTTTTACCTGCCACTGTACTGGAATCCTTTTGCGGTTGTTTATTGGTTTGCTGATTTCCACATCCAGATAAACCAAGTAAACTGACAAGGAGTAGAGCTACTACTGATATTTTTTTCATGGTTTCCTCCTACTTAATCGCAAATACAGGACGGCCTGCATTCCAATCCATAGCATCTTGACTAGGACGTCCCCATAGTTCACGCAAAGTTGTTTTTCCTGAAGGATAGAATAGTTTTCCATAAGGATCGTTAATATTTACTCGACCATTAGTGTTGTCATAGTCGGAAACGACAACGGCATGGCCAATACCCACATTAATATAAAATATGAGAGGATATCCTGCTCTGAGCAAAGTTTCTGCTCGGTTGATATTACTGATAACTTCTACACTACGTCCATAAGCTTTAGCAGTATTGATCAAATCCTTCCCTGAGAGTCCAAAGCTTTCGTGACTAATCGTATCCGCTTTTTTAGCAACAATTCCTGGGTCAACATTTTGTCCATAGCTTCCCCGTAGAATCATAGCCAAGCTTGTAGGCACACACCCTGAAACTCCTACATTGGAGCCATTCAATCTGTTATTCTTCCATCTTGCATCCAGCTGAGAATAATATATTGGTTGATTAGCATGAGGTTGTGGTGCTGCCGGAAGTTTCTGATTATTTACTACAACACTATAGAAGCGATAGAGAAATGCGGCCATCTCTCCACGTGTGATATCCGCATCTGGTTTAAAAGATGTCGCTGTATATCCTGTCGTTATCCCTTTTGAACTTAGCCATCCTATATCATTTTTAAACATATGATTTTGGACATCCCAAAACTTTGGATTATATTTTGCAGAAGCAGAAGCTTTTCCTGATGCTTTTGCCATCCTGTGCAGAAAGGCCGCCATTTGTCCACGAGTTACCTTACCATTAGGATTATAGTGAGGGGCTGTACCATTAGATACTGTGGTCGCTGTTAACCAAAGGATTTGGCTTTTGTACTGACTAATGTCTGTATAAACATTGAAAGGTGCTTTATATGTTGGTGCTCCTGCTAAGCGGTGTAGAAAAACAGCCATCTCTCCGCGTGTTACTTTTGCATTAGGGTTATAGGTGCTTGGCGTATAACCTGTAGTAATACCACGACCATAAATCCAGTTGATGTTATTTTTGAACATTGACTGTGAGATATCTCTAAAAGGAGATCCTGAATTTTTTACGGGTAATTGTTTAAGACTAACACCAACTCTGGGGAGATTTTTGCGTGAAAAATACTCTTGGGTAACCGACTCCTTGGCCACTTCCTTCTCACTATTATTTTTCTCTGGTTTTTCAGTTGTGCTTCCTGGAGCTGTCCCGGTTTCTTCAGTTTCCTTATCTGAAGGGGGATTACTTTGATGGTCACTTTCAGAAACACTTTCTTCCAAAGAACTATCAGCAGTAGAGCTATTTTCAGAACCTCCTTCTGAACTACTAGAAGCTTCGACCTCTTCTTGCACATTGCTCGTTATTGGTACACTGCTGTCCACATTTGTCGTTGTAAGCTCACTGGCACTTACCAAGATTCCTTGCGTTGACGATAAAACGAGAGCGCTAAGCGTGAATATTTTTTTATATTTTTTCACAAATGTTATTCCTTTTTCTCATAAATTCCTATTCATACGTCCTTAACAAAAAATCGTCTTAGTGATTTTTAAAATTATTCCACACTACAACAGACACTATATCCTCTCCCAAGTTCGTAGTCCTTGATTTGATTATATCATATCAAAGGAAAGAATTTTATATTCTTTTAATCCCCACACTTAAAAAAGCCTCTTTATTGAAAAGAGACCTATATTTTTATAAAAAAGCAAAAAAAAAAAACATATTGAGTGAACTACCGAAATAAATATCTCGGTAGACAGAGCTAGACTAAGCAGTGCTACTCGACGTTTTTACGTCAACTCAAACACAGCGCCATCATCATAACACTCAATAAGTAATCTTATATAATATTTAAATCCGAACTCTCTTAAACAAGCTCGATGATTGCCATAGGGGCAGCATCACCACGACGTGGTTCAACTTTCAAGATACGAGTGTAACCACCGTTACGGCCTTCGTAGCGTTTAGCAATATCGTCGAACAATTTTTGAAGTGCAGTTGGGAAAGTTTCAGTTTCTTCGTTGAAATCTTTAATAGCGATTTCGTTACGAACGTAAGCTGCTGCTTGACGACGAGCGTGCAAGTCACCACGTTTACCAAGAGTGATCATCTTTTCAACTGTTTTACGGATTTCTTTAGCACGAGCTTCAGTTGTAACGATAGTTTCGTTGATGATAAGATCAGTTGTCAAATCACGAAGCATAGCTTTACGTTGTGAAGATGTGCGTCCAAGTTTACGGTAACCCATTTTTTTCCTCCTGTATTATTTTCGTTTTTTGAGCTCCAAGCCCAAGTCAGTCAATTTAACCTTGACTTCTTCTACTGATTTGTGACCGAGGTTTTTGACTTTAATCATGTCAGCTTCACTCATTTCCACAATATCAGCTACGGTATTGATTCCAGCGCGTTTCAAACCATTGTAAGCACGAACTGAGAAGTCCATTTCTTCGATAATTTTATCGAGGACACGTTCTGTTTTAACTTCTTCTTTAGCCACGAGAGTTTCAGATTCTGAAGCTGTTTCTGACAAGTCAACAAACAAGTTCAAGTGATCTGTCAAAATCTTCGCAGAGAGAGACAAAGCATCATCAGCAACGATTGTGCCGTTTGTAGTGATTTCCAAAGTCAACTTATCGTAAGATGCATCACCACCTACACGAGCTGGTTCTACTTGATAGTTAACTTTGCTAACTGGTGTGTAAATTGAGTCCACAGCAATTGTACCGATAGGTGCGCCTTCGACTTTGTTTTCGTCAGCAGGAACGTATCCGTAACCTTTGTTTACTGTCATCACAGCACGCATAGAATGACCTTCTGCGATAGAGAAAAGATAATGGTCTTTATTGACAATTTCGATATCACTATCTGTCAAAATGTCACCTGCGGTTACTGTCATAGGTCCAGTAACGTCAAGCTCAATTTGTTTTTCATTTTCAACGTAAGATTTGATCGCAAGTCCTTTAATAGCAAGGATGATTTGGACCACATCTTCACGTACACCAGGGATTGTTGCGAATTCGTGTTGAACACCTTCAATTTGGATTGAAGTAACAGCAGACCCAGGCAATGAAGACAAGAGAACGCGACGTAAAGAATTACCCAAAGTTGTACCGTAACCACGTTCAAGTGGTTCTACTACAAACTTACCGTAAAATTCTGTTTCGTCAAATTTAATAATTTTTGGTTTTTCAAACTCAATCATGTATAGTCTCCTCTAAAAGAAAAGTAAAGTGATTTTGCAACTCACTAACGATTATACACGACGACGTTTTGGAGGACGTGCACCATTGTGAGGTACAGGAGTCACATCACTAATAGAAGTTACGTTAAGACCAGCAGCCGCGAGTGCACGGATTGCAGATTCACGACCTGAACCAGGACCTTTAACTGTAACAGATACTGTTTTCAACCCTTGTTCTTGAGCAGCTTTAGCAGCAGCTTCAGATGCCATTTGTGCAGCGAATGGTGTAGATTTTTTAGAACCTTTGAAACCAAGTGAACCTGCAGATGACCAAGCAAGAGCGTTACCATGAACGTCAGTAATCATAATGATAGTGTTGTTAAAAGTTGATTGAATGTGGGCGATACCAGTTTCAATATTCTTTTTCACACGACGTTTACGAGTAATTTTTGCCATTTTAACTCCTTTCTAGATTATTTTTTCTTACCAGCGATAGCTTTAGCAGGACCCTTACGAGTACGTGCGTTGTTTTTTGTGTTTTGTCCACGTGTAGGAAGTCCACGACGGTGACGCATACCACGGTAGCTACCAATTTCCATTAAGCGTTTGATGTTGAGGTTTACTTCACGACGAAGATCTCCTTCGAGTTTCAAGCCGTCAAGTTCACGACGAATTGCGTCTTCTTGATCAGATGTAAGATCTTTAGTACGTACATCTTCTGAAACACCTGCAGCAGCAAGCACTTTTTTAGCAGTTTGAAGTCCAACACCGTAAACGTATGTCAATGAAATAACGATACGTTTTTCGTTTGGAATATCAACTCCAGCAAAACGAGCCATAATTTAATAGTTCCTTTCTATCCCTGACGTTGTTTATGTTTTGGATTTACAGGGCAAATTACCATAACACGACCGTTACGACGAATTACTTTACAGTATTCGCAGATTGGTTTAACTGATGGTCTTACTTTCATTGTGTCTTCCTTTCTATGGTTACTGTGCTTTCGCACTCAATGAATGTCCAGGTTATTTAAAACGGTAGGTAATGCGTCCACGTGTCAAATCATATGGTGACATTTCCACTTGCACGCGGTCGCCAGGCAGGATACGGATATAATTCTTACGAATTTTTCCAGAAATCGTCGCCAAAACTTTGTGACCATTTTCAAGTTCAACAGTGAACATCGCATTCGGCATAGTATCTACTACTTTACCTTCAATTTCGATAACATCATCTTTTGCCAAGCAAAAGTACCTCCTTAAAAATCCCCGAAAGATACAAGTGTATCTAAAAAGTCGGACTGATATATTATAGCACACTGACTGACAAATGACAAGCCCTCTATTTATTTTTTTCCTTTATTTTTCTTTCTGCTTTAATATTAACCGGTTGACATTTAATGAGAGCCATGTTATTATTAACCAGTAAATGAAAGGAGAGGAATCATGCATACAAATTTAGAAAAACAAATTGATCAATTCTTATCTCAAGTCATGCAATTTGCTGAAAACAAGCACGAAATTCTTCTTGGAAAGTGTCAAAGTGATATCAAATTAACTTCTACTCAAGAACATCTCTTGATGCTCCTGAATGGAGAACCAACAACCAATGCTCGGATGGCAGAAACTCTTTCGGTCTCTCCGGCTGCCATCACTAAAGCTTTAAAAAAGTTACAAGATTTAGAACTTATATCGCCCACGAAAAGTAAGACCGATGAACGTGTTGTTTTATGGAATCTAACAGAAAAAGCATTGCCCATTGCACGTGAACACGCTGCACATCATGAGGCAACGCTAGACAGTTATCAGCAACTTACACAGAAATATACAGAAGATGAACAAAAAGTAATCCAAGACTTTCTTCATCAACTCGCTGAAAAATTTAAGTAGTTTAGAAAGTAAATAAAAATTATGCCTTATATTGATGTTCAAAATGTAAGCTTTTATTATGACAATAATCCTGTTTTAGAAGATGTGAGTTACTCGGTTAACCCAGGGGAATTTGTAACATTGACTGGAGAAAACGGTGCGGCAAAGTCAACGCTAATCAAAATAACGCTCGGAATTTTGAAACCTAAGTCTGGTAAAGTTATCATTGCACACCATGACACACAAAATCGCCGTTTACGTATCGCTTACGTCCCACAACAAATTTCCAGTTTCAATGCGGGTTTCCCCTCAACTGTTCATGAATTTGTTCGTTCTGGTCGTTATCCCCGTAAAGGTTGGTTCCGCAAGCTTAATGCACATGACGAAGAGCACGTAGAAGCTGCTCTTAATGCTGTAGGCATGTGGGACTTTCGTCATAAAAAAATTGGAGAGCTTTCCGGTGGACAAAAGCAACGTATCATCATTGCTCGTACATTTGCTTCTGACCCTGATGTCTTTGTTCTGGATGAACCAACTGTCGGGATGGACGATGTAACCACAGAAGCCTTTTATGAGCTCATGGCCCATGCTGCACATGAGCATGGTAAAAGTGTTCTCATGGTTACACACGATCCTGACTCTGTTAAAAAATATATGGACCGAAACATCCACCTTGCCCGAGACAAAAACGGAAAATTTGAATGCTTTGAAGTCCATGGCAACCCTAATGCAAAAATGAAACAGGAGGTAAAAGCTAATGTTTGAAATCCTCTCTTATGACTTTATGCGCAACGCTTTACTAGCGACAACTGCCATTTCACTTTTTGCACCACTTCTTGGGGTTTTCCTTGTTCTGCGTCGTCAGTCTCTACTCTCTGACACCCTCTCCCATGTTTCTCTAGCAGGCGTTGCTTTCGGAGTCCTCTTTAGTTTAAATCCGACATGGACAACTTTAATTGTCGTTATTATTGCCGCTATCTTTATGGAATTTCTCCGTACCGTCTATAAAAATTATCTTGAGCTCGCAACCGCGATTTTAATGTCCGCTGGACTTGCTTTAGCCATGTTTATTATTAATGTGGCAGGAAGTAAAACCAGCATCAGCATTGACCAATATCTGTTTGGTTCAATTGTAACTATCGCTACTCCGCAAGTCGTGATGCTTTACATCATCGCTCTGATTGTTCTAGCTGGCTTTATATTCTTTCTCCGTCCACTTTATGTGATGACTTTTGATGAGGATACAGCCTTAGTAGATGGTCTTCCCGTTCGTGCTATGTCAATGATTTTTAATATTGTAACTGGTTTGGCGATTGCTTTGATGATTCCTGCCTGTGGCGCCCTACTGGTTTCTGCAATCATGGTTTTACCCGCTAGTGTATCTATGCTTATTGGAAAATCTTTCAAGACCGTACTAATCTGGTCAGTTATCATTGGTTTTATTGGTATGAACAGTGGATTGATCATCTCCTATTACTTCAATGCGCCTGCAAGTTCTGCAATTACCTTAATCTTCGTTGCACTTTTCTTAATTGTTTCTTTATTAAAACGTCTTTTCCGAAGATAGACAAACAAAAAACACTGAAATAATGTTCAGTGTTTTTTTTGTTCTATTTTAGCCAAGAACAGCTTGAATATCTTCGGTTACTTTCTCCATAGCTTGTCCGCCATCGATTGATTTAACTAAACCAAGTTCTGTATAGTGTTTCAAGATTGGTGCTGATTCCTTGATGTTTACTTCTAGGCGATTTTTAACTGTTTCTGGAACATCATCGGCACGTTGATAAAGGTCATGTCCTCCACATACATCACATGTGCCTTCAACTTTTGTAGGTTTGAAGAGTTTGTGATATGTTGCGCCACATGTACGGCAGATATAACGTCCACTTAAGCGTTCGACCAAGATATCTGGGTTTACTTCGATGTTGATGACTGCATCAAGTTTAATGCCAAGTTCTACCAACATTTTGTCCAAAGCTTCTGCTTGGTCAAATGTACGTGGATAACCATCAAGCAAGAATCCTGAAGCTTTGATGTCATCTTGTGCCAAACGTTCTTTGACGATACCGTTTGTTACTTCATCTGGAACCAATGCTCCTTTGTCGATATAAGATTTAGCAAGTTTGCCCATCTCAGTTTCATTTTTCATCGCTGCACGGAACATATCTCCTGTAGAGATGTGATTCACACCGTAATTTTTAACGATAAATTCTGCCTGTGTACCTTTACCTGCGCCTGGCAAGCCCATGATTAACAAGTTCATTGTTTTCTCCCGTTTTCTTCTTACAAGTTTTACTATAGATGCTGCAACTCTTGCTTATGAGGTTACAGACAACATAATATAAATTATACCTTAATATTTTACCGCATTTCTTACGATAAATAAAGAAAAACCTTGCCGAAGCAAGATTTTTTTAGCTTTCAATTGGATTATCCATAAATCCTTTGTAGTTTTTCTTGTAGAGATAACCTTCAAGTTGTTTAACAGCTTGAATAGCAACCTGAATCAAGATCAAGAGCGATGTTCCTCCCAAGGCAACGATTTTTGGCAATCCCCAAATATTTTGGGCAACGATTGGAAGAATCGAAATAAAGCCAAGGAAAAGTGCCCCGACTGTTGCCAGACGCATAAGTAAGCCTGAAACATATTTTTCAGTCCCTTTACCTGGACGAACAGATGGGATATATGAACCTTGTTTTTGCAGATTTTCTGCCATCTTTTCTGGATTAACTTGTACAAATGAGTAGAAGAAGGTAAAGAGAACAATCAATAAGCCATAAAGTAACATCCCAGTCCATGTATTATAAGAAAGGGCTGATTGTAAGCTATTCAGCCAGCCAACATTGTTACCTTGAGCGCGTTGTAAGAACTGTAAAATCGTTGCTGGAGCAGTTGTGATAGAACCTGCAAAGATTACTGGAATAACGCCTGCTGGGTTAACACGAAGTGGCAAGTATGAACTTGTAGGCGCCCCTTGTGTCAACTTAGTGTATTGAATCGGAACTTTACGTTCTGCTTGTTGTACAAATGTTGTGAAGTAAATAATCAATGCTGAAGCAACAACCAGAATAGCGACCATTACCCACGACATTGGAATTTGACTCGGACGAACATTTACAAACCACTCTGTATAAACTTCGTGAATGGCGCTTGGAATACCTGAAACGATACCCGCAAAGATAATAACAGAAATACCAGAACCAAACCCTTTTTCATTGATTTGTTCACCCATCCATGTAACAACCATTGATCCTGTTGTCAAAATGACACCAATCATTAGGTAAGTTTGCCAGTTAGGATTTTGTACGATATTTGCCGAGCTCATAGCTTGGAAACCTGCAGTGATACCGATAGATTGAGCCATAGCCAAAACTAAAGTAATATAGCGTGTCGCTTGATTAAGCTTACGACGTCCGATTTCCCCTTGTTTTGACCACTCTACAAACTTCGGCAAAATATCCATTTGTAAAAGTTGAACGATAATTGATGCTGTGATATAAGGTGATACCCCCATAGCAAACAATGAATAGTTTTGCATGGCATTACCAGACACCAAGTTCATCATGTTCAAGAACGGTAAATCACTCAGGGCATTCAAGTTTTCAACATTGATCCCCGGTACTGTGATATGCGCACCTAATCGAAAGACAAACAGAATAAAGATGGTGAAGATAATCCGTGCTCTTACATCTTTTATTTTGAAAGCTTCCTTTAGAGTTTTGAAAAACATAATTTCCCTCTAAACTTTCTTAAATATTAACCCTATAAAATAAGCGGTTGAAAATCAACCGCCAATTGAATTATTTTGCTTCAAGAAGTTCTACAGAACCACCAGCAGCTTCAATAGCAGCTTTCGCAGCAGAAGATGCTTTAGCAACGTTAACCTTAAGGTTTTTAACTGTCAATTCGCCGTTAGCAAGAACTTTGATACCAGATTTAACATCTTTGATGATTTTAGCAGCTACAAGAGTTTCAGCTGTAACTTCAGCACCATCACCAAGACGGTTCAAAGTGTCAAGGTTTACGATTGCGTATTCTTTACGGTTTACGTTAGTAAATCCGCGTTTTGGAAGACGACGGAACAATTCTGTTTGTCCACCTTCAAAACCAGGACGTACGCCACCACCTGAACGTGATTTTTGACCTTTTTGTCCACGACCAGATGTTTTACCGTTACCAGATGAAGTACCACGACCTACACGGTTGCGAACTTTACGGCTGCCTTCAGCAGCTTTCATTTCATGAAGTTTCATGTTTTCTCCTTATTTTGTACAATGCTGCCGCCTCGCTCCACTCTAAGGAAGGATGGAGTTCAACTCGCCTGTACTTTTCTAATTTTTGGCTTTTAAACCTTTTCCATTTTACTAAATTTACTCTGAAAAAGCAAATCATTCCATAGTCTTTTCTTTTTTTAAAACAGAAAAAAGAGTATGTCTTTCATACCCTTTTTTCGTTTATTTTGCTGGAACTTCAATTTTTCCTGAAACAATATCAGCTTTTGCTGCTTCAACTGCTTTCCAAGCTTCATCTGAAGCATTATCTCGAGCAAGTGTTACACCGCCGTTAGAAAGATCATACTTGAGGTTTTCACCACCAGGGAATTTCCCTTTTTCTGTTCTATTGGCAATATCTTTAACTGCGTTTCCAACTTCTTTAACTGTTGAAACAAGGACAAAGTTTGATTTTTTTCCATCTTTTGATGTATACCCACCTAAATATTCTTGGTCCTGGTCAACACCAACAACCCATACTTTATCTTCTTCTTTTCTTGTTTCATTCAAATTCTTAGCTTCTGTGAACAAACCTGTTCCGACACTACCTGCTGCTTGATAAATCACATCTGCACCACTAGCGTACATTGCTGAAGCCATTGTTTTACCTTTGCCGGCATCTGTGAAGGACTGCGCATATTGTACATCAACTTTGATATCTGGTGATACTGATTTGGCACCCGCTGTAAAGCCTGTTTCAAAAGCGGCAAGAACATCTGACTTGATCCCACCGATGAAACCAACATGATTTGTTTTACTTGTTTTTGCTGCTGCTACACCTGCAAGGTAAGCTGACTGTTGATCCGCAAAAGTTGCAGAGACCACATTGTCTTTACCTTCGATGACCGAATCGATAACAGCAAATTTTGTATCAGGATTGTTTTGTGCGGCTTGAGAAGTTGCTTCGTGCAAAACAAAGCCAATGCTGAACACAAGATCATAACCACCTGAAACGGCCGAATTAAAGTTTGAAGTGAATTCAGCTGGAGAGTTAGATTGGAAGTAGTTAATTCCCTTTCCTTTTGAAAGCCCGTTATCTTTACCCCAAGCTTGAAGACCTTCCCAAGCTGATTGGTTAAATGAGCGATCATCAACCCCATCATTACCTAAAACTAAGGCTGCATTAAGGTCTGTTTTTCCTTGCGATCTTTCTGTATTGCGTCCTCCGCAACCTGCAAGTACAATTACTGATGCAAGTGCTACTGTCGCAAGTGCAAAAATTCGTTTGTTCATTCTTCTCTTCCTTTCACATTTAAAAACAATTATACCTTAAAATTTAATGTACATTTTTACTTATTTAATTCGACATCTTGAAAATTTTTACAATTTCCTCAGAAAAAAAGTCCAGATAATCTGAACTTTTTTAATTACTATTTAACTTCTTCAATTGTTACCAAGTGTGAAATTGAGTTAGCCATGCCGCGAAGTGCTGCATTGTCTTCTTTCACAACTGATGAACCAAGTTTACCAAGGCCAAGTGCAACAACAGTTTTACGTTGTGCAGGGATACGGCCGATTGGTGATTTTACCAATGTAATTTTGATTTGAGCCATGATATCCTCCTTATGCCAAATCGCTTACTGATTTGCCGCGGAGTTCCGCAACTTCTTCAGCGCGTTTCAATTGTTGCAAACCTTCAACTGTTGCGCGAACAACGTTGATTGCTGTGTTTGAACCTAATGATTTAGATGTTACGTCAGCAACACCTGCGAGTTCGAGGACGGCACGAACGGCACCACCTGCGGCAACTCCAGAACCTTCTACAGCTGGTTTGATAAGGATTTTACCACCGCCGAATACACCAAGTACTTCGTGAGGTACAGTAGTTCCTACCATAGGAACTGTCACGATGTTTTTCTTAGCTGCTTCGATAGCTTTACGGATTGCTTCTGGAACTTCTTGAGCTTTACCAGTACCGAAACCTACGCGACCGTTACGGTCACCAACTACAACAAGTGCAGCAAAGCGGAGACGACGTCCACCTTTAACAACTTTAGTAACGCGGTTGATACCAACAACGCGTTCTTCGAATTCTTTAACTTCTTCGTTTCTAGCCATTTTAATGATTACCCCTTTCCTTAGAATTTCAATCCAGCTTCACGTGCAGCTTCTGCAAGTGCTTGGATACGTCCGTGATAGAGATAACCACCGCGGTCAAATACAACTGCTTCGATGCCTTTAGCTTTAGCAGCTTCAGCAACAAGTTTACCAACTTCAGCAGCTTGTTCTGTTTTAGTACCAGTCAATTTGAGTGATGATGCAGATGCAAGTGTTACAGCTGCTTCGTCATCAATAACTTGTGCATAGATGTTTGTGTTTGAACGGAAAACGTTCAAACGTGGAGTCTCAGCAGTACCTGAGATTTTTCCGCGAACGCGAATGTGGCGTTTTTGACGGAGTTTGTTTTTATCTGGTTTAGAAATCACAATTCTACCTCTTTAAATATTTTATATTTCGATAGTTTCTGCCATCGATTTTCTTGCAAAAAATGCAAGCGGGAAGTTTCTGTCTGTACAGAATTTTGGCAAACTTACATTCACCAAATGACGGATCATAATCTCAAAGAGATTATTTACCAGTTTTACCTTCTTTACGACGTACGAATTCGCCAACGTAACGAATACCTTTACCTTTATAAGGTTCTGGTGAACGACGGCTACGGATGTAAGCAGCTGTTTGACCAACAACTTCTTTATCTGAACCTGAAACGTTGATGTGTGTAGCATCTGGAACTTCGAAAGTGATTCCTGCTGGAGCTTCGATTTCGTCTGGGTGAGATTTACCAACAGCCAATACAAGTTTTGAACCTTGAAGTTGTGCACGGTAACCAACCCCGATCATTTCGAGTTCTTTACGGAAACCTTCGCTAACACCAACAACCATGTTGTTGAAGTTTGCACGAGTTGTTCCGTGGATAGTTTTCATTTCTTTAGAATCATCTGGACGTTTGAATGTTACTTCAGAACCATTGATTTCCATTGTGATTGCTTCTGCAAATGTACGAGTCAATTCGCCTTTAGGGCCTTTAACTGTTACTGTTGCGCCATTTTGTTCAACTGTTACACCAGCCGGCAAAACAACGACTTTATTACCAATACGTGACATGTTTTTTTACCTTTTCTGTTAAATTATCAAGAGTATTTCTACTACCTGTTTTCACAATTATAATACTTTCAGCTTACCGGTAAAGGATTACCAGATGTAAGCAAGAACTTCACCACCGATGTTCTTAGAACGTGCAGCTTTGTCAGTTACAACGCCTTCAGAAGTTGAGATGATTGCTGTACCAAGTCCGTTAAGTACGCGTGGTACTTCGTCAGATTTAACGTAAACACGGAGACCTGGTTTAGAGATACGTTTCAAGTTAGTGATAACTTTTTCGTTGTTTTTTCCGTATTTCAAGAATACACGGATAACACCTTGTTTGTTATCTTCAACGTACTCAACGTCTTTCACATAACCTTCAGCTTTGAGGATTTCTGCGATTTCACGTTTGATTTTTGAAGCAGGTGCTTCAACAACTTCGAAACGACGCATGTTTCCGTTACGGATACGTGTGAGGAAGTCTGCAATTGGGTCTGTCATTACCATAATGTAATTTCTCCTTATTTGTAGTTTGGGTTTGTTCAATCCCACTTTCAAATTAATGAGGTCTTTTTAAAAAGACCGAACTTATATAGTTTATCAAATTATTTCTCTCGTGTCAATAGGCTCGGGTGTTTCTTCCTCCATTTAATTTTTGATAGATAAAAAACACAGCTTCTAAAATATACGCTGTGTTTTCTCATTAATAAAGATATCTCGACTAAAGAGTTATTCTTCTCTCTCTTCCGTTTTTTCCTGAAGAACCGAGGTTTTGGAAAAAGAAAATATTTTAAAGACAAGGAAACTTAATAAGATACAAATAATAAGAATTTCCATCATCTATTCTCCATTTTCTAACCTCTGCATAGTATTTAAAGCTTCTTGCCAGGTTGGCACTGAAAAACCAATAGCTTCTGTTTTCTTTATACTCAATGTGGAATTGTAAGGTCGTTTCACATTTGATGCAAGCTCTACTGTAGCAAGGGGTAAAAGCTTGACTTCTTCTTGGCGCAAAATATATTTTGCAAATTTAAACCAAGAAATATTTTCGGCTTCAACTTTTGCGTTGGTCAGATGATAAATACCATATTTTGGTTTATGCTGCACCAAGTAAATCATAAAATCAGCTAATGTTCTAGTCCAAGTTGGGCAACCAAATTGATCATTGACCACCATAATTACTTGATCATCTTTATTCTTGGCTTTATTTTTCATAGTGGAGACAAAATTATTACCGTAGCATCCAAAAAGCCAGCTTGTACGAATAATATAATGTTTGGTAGTATTTTTCTGCACAGCATTTTCACCCAATAGTTTTGTATAACCATAGTGGGTTTGTGGGTGTGGAACATCGTCTACTTCCCATTCTTTCCCAAGCTCTAAGTTGCCGCTGAAGACATAATCAGTAGAGACATAAAGTAATAATGCCCCCACATTCTCAGCTGCCTGTGCAATATTTTCGGTACCGACAGCATTGACCTGCTCGGCTAAATGTCGCTCTTCTTGTTCTGCTTTTTCGACTGCAGTATAGCCTGCACAAAGATAAATAATTTGTGGTTTATGACGAGAAAAATACGCATCGACTGCAACTTTATCGGTGATATCTAGCTCGTGTGACCCCGTAGCCAGATAAGGAATTTTTTCTCTATCAAACCGTAAGCAAAGTTCCCGCCCCAACAAACCATTTTTTCCTATAATCAGATTCATTCTTGACTTTCTAGTGACTGAATCACTTCACGCAACTGTTTAACGGAGTTTTTAAAAGCTTTACGTTCGTATGCATCAATATTTAATTCGATAATTTCTCTTACGCCAGTTTGATTTACGACGGATGGAACACCAGTGAAGATACCTTCTTCACCATATTGACCTTCTAGGTATGATGAAACAGGAAGAACTGCTTGTTCATTATTTAGAATGGCTTTTACTATCCTAGCCGTGCTCATTCCGATACCATAATAAGTCGCTTTTTTACGGTCAATAATTTCATAAGCGGCATTTTTCACCTTGTCTGATAAAGTTTGTAAATCGCCAACTTCTAAGCGATTGTTTTGCACGATAAATTCAAGAATTGGTTTACCACCAACCGTCGTATGCGACCATACCGCAACTTCTGAATCCCCATGTTCACCAATAATATAACCGTGGATACTTCGAGGATCCATCTCAAGTTTTGTCGCGAGTTCTTTACGAAAACGTGTCGTATCTAAGGTTGTTCCCGTTCCTACAACCCTAGAAGCTGGTAGACCTGAAGCTTTCCAAGCACAGTAAGTCAGAACATCTACAGGGTTAGAAGCAATAACAAAGACGCCATCAAAACCAGATTTCATTACCTCATCCACAATAGATTTCATTATTTTAGCATTTGTATCTACAAGTTCTAACCGTGTTTGTCCTGGTTTTTGATTAATCCCTGCTGTAATGACAACTACGTTTGCATCTTTACATTCTTCATAACCGCCAGATTTGACATTTACATTTTCTTGACCCCAAGCAATTCCGTCAAGGAGGTCCAAAGCTTCCCCCTCAGCTTTTTCCTGATTCACATCAATCAGCACAAGGTCATTAACAATTCCTTGATTAATCATCGAATAAGCAATGCTTGTTCCGACAAATCCTGTTCCAACAACGACTACTTTTCTATTTGTTACTTGCATATTTACACTTCCTTCTGTATTATTTCTCTATCTCTATATTAAGCCATAATTAGACATTTGTAAAATGAATTAATTTAATGATAGATATTAATTTGTTTAATTAAATTTGGCGTTTATACTGATGTAGAAAAATACTGCTCATCTGATAATAGCGTGGAGCAAACTGCCGAATGTTTTCGGAATGATAGCCCACTAAAAATTTATTATGATCAACAATCAAAGGTGTCTGTAACACTTCAAAATTTTCGCTGAGATAAACGACTGCCTCATTAAAATGCATCTGTTGGAGCTGAAGAATTTTTCGGTGCAAATCCTCTGTGCAACGCTTCGTCGACTTCACGATATCATCAATACCATTTTCAGTTAGTCGAAGCATATACGACAAGTCTTCACAGCTCACACAATCTATCGTACATTTTCGATAAGGAATATGATGTTCATTCAGCCAATTTATCGCCTTTCTACTGGATAAACAAGAGTTGCGATAGTAGATAGTAATCATTTTTTCTCCTTTATAATATCTGTGCTTTTTCTATAAACATTGTAGAGCTTTCTTTTTAATTTGTAAAATAAATCTATTTAATACAAAGAATTATTAAATATAATCAAAACTTCAAATAATTAATTAATATATATAATTATAACTATCAAAAAGATTCATTTTACCTATCCTTAACTTTATAGTATACTAAGACCGTAGTTAATCACTCAATCATGTTGAAGACACCTTGAAAAGTTCTTTGGTCCCAAGCGGCCCTTTACTCAAAAAATTTATGACAAAAAACAATTACAATTCTCTTTTCAATCTGTTAAAAACTTGATTTTAAAGCAGTACTTTTCATACTGCTTTTTTTACACTTTATAATTCAATACTTCTGCGATATGCAGGATATCCGTACTTATTTTTCGTAAATTGTTAAGAATTCGAATATCTTCAAAGTCTGATCGTAGTAAATCTCTATTGACTTGAGTAAGATTAAGAATTTCTCGCTCTAACTTTTTAATCTCATCCAGTATTGTTTCTTCTTCCTGATGTTGTTTATCTTTAAGGAATGTAAAAACTTGATCTAGCATCCTCTCTATTAATGGTACGATAGACTCCATGACTAGCTTAATGGCCAATTCATTTTTTTCCTTGTCCTCTTCCTCCTCCGAGTAATCGTAAACATTCAGCGTCAACACGATATCTTTGGTATATGCCTCAATCTGGGCCAAATAATTTATAATTTTATATGCCCTTCCGACAGAAATAGCATATTTATCCTTTAGCTCAACTGTATTAAGAGTGACAAGTGCCCGATTAATCTCCTGTACCAAGTAGTTAATCAAAGTTTCATTCATAAGACTCGTGCTATTTTTTTCTCTACGTTGAACATTCATTCCTTCGGCAAAATCCTCTTGCACAAGTTCAAATGTTCTTTGAATTTCTTTAAGGATCTGCTCAACTTCAATCTCTGGTGTGCGGAGTAACCTTCGATCAATAAATTTTAGTTTCAGGTGCGCTGTATCATCTGGTGCATTTTTAACACACTTTTCCGCCAACTGAATAATAAATCTCGAGAGCGGCAGCAAAATAAAAAGTGTTGCAACATTAAAAACAATATGTGCATAAACCAGCTGTAGCGCAATATTCTCGGAAGTATTCTGAATAAGACTCACAAACCCAAAAGGCAAAACAGTCAAAACAGTGAAAATAAGCGCTCCAATAATATTGAACCATACGTGCACCATTGCAGCTCGCTTGGCTGTTTTATTTCCACGGAGTGAAGCTAGGAGAGTCGTCACAACAGTCCCCACATTAAAACCATATAGGATAAATATAGCTTGATGCAAATCTACTACAATCCCCGCAGTAACCATCGTTAATAAAATACCTACTGAAGCAGTTGAACTTTGGATCAAAGCGGTAACAGCAAAACCAACCAATAAACCCACGAGGGGCATTTGCGTATGAGTAAACAGTTCCGCCATGAGAGGTGCTTCTCTTAAAGGAACCATGGATACACTCATCAGATTTAGCCCTAAGAATAAGAGCCCAAACCCTAGCAAAATCATCCCCATATGATTGAAAGTTTTGCGCTTCATAAACAGCGTAGCAATCGTGCCGATAAAGATAACAAAGGGAACAATGTCTTGAATATTAAATGTAAATAAAATGCCCGTTAAGGTCGTGCCAGCATTGGCCCCCATAATGATTCCTGCAGCTTGACTCAGATTCATTAATGAAGAATCAATAAATCCTAAAACCATGACCGTTGTTGCTGTCGAACTTTGAATGATAGCTGTTATAATAAAACCTAAAAGAGCGCCAAACCATTTATTCCGTGTTAGACGTTGCAATATTTTTTTTAATTGAGATCCGGCAATCAAGCTTAAACCATCACTCATCAAGCTCATACCGTATAAAAAAAGGCCCAAACCGCCTAATAAGAAAAAGATGTCGTAGATGGTCATCATAAATTCTCCAGTTTTAATTCATGCTCAATTTGTTATTCCTTATATTTAAGTATATCTCATTTTAATTTCACAAAGAAATAATATCGTAATAAAACCTCTTTTATAAAACAAAAAAACTTTCTCATTTGAGAAAGTATTTTTATATGTTAGAACCACAATCCCCCGTGGAGATTGCATGGGCAATAAGCTAAGCTTCTGACATGCCCTTTTTATATCAATTTCAAATTACCAAGATGCTTTCTTAACGCCTGGAAGTTGACCTTTGTAAGCCAACTCACGAAGACAGATACGGCAAAGTTTAAATTTGCGGTAAACTGAATGTGGGCGTCCGCAGCGTTCGCAACGAGTGTAGGCTTGCGTTGAGAATTTTGCAGGGCGTTGGTTTTTAACAACCATAGATTTCTTAGCCATTAGTTATTCTCCTATCCTATTATTTAGCAAACGGCATGCCAAGTTTAGCAAGCAATTCATGTGATTCTTCGTCAGTGTTCGCAGTTGTTACGATAACAACATCCAAACCACGTACTTTATCAACATCATCGTATGAGATTTCTGGGAAGATCAATTGTTCTTTCACACCAAGTGTGTAGTTTCCGCGTCCATCAAACGCTTTGTTTGATACACCGTGGAAGTCACGTACACGTGGAAGAGAAACAGTTACGAGTTTATCCAAAAATTCGTACATGCGTTCGCCACGAAGAGTTACTTTCGCACCGATAGCTTGACCTTCACGAAGACGGAAAGCCGCGATTGATTTTTTAGCTTTAGTAATCAACGGTTTTTGACCAGAGATCAAAGCCAATTCAGCAACGGCTTTGTCAAGGTTTTTAGAGTTGCTTACTGCATCCCCAACACCCATGTTAAGCACGATTTTTTCAACTTTTGGCACTGCCATGATTGAAGTGTAACCGAATTTTTCAGTCAATGCTGGTACTACTTCGTTAGAGTATTTTTCTTTTAAACGATTAGTCATATTCTTTCTCCTTCCCGTCTTAGTCTAGGACTTCGCCTGATTTTTTGTTGAAACGAACTTTTTTGCCGTCAACTTCTTTATAACCAACACGACCAGCTACACCGTTTTTGTCGAGCACTTGTACGTTAGAAACGTGGATAGGTGCTTCGATTTCAAGGATAGCGCCGTTTGGATTAACAGCGTCTGGTTTTTGGTGTTTCTTCATGATAGCAACACCTTCAACGATGACTTTGTTCATTTTTGGCAAAGCTTTGATTACTTTACCTGTTGTACCGCGGTCTTTACCTGCGATAACTTTTACAGTATCTCCAGTTTTTACAAACATTTGATATTCCTTTCTTACGCCCTCTGGGCACCCTACATGTAGGGGACTATTTCTATCTATGATAGAAGTGGATTTATAAATGTGGAATAAAATTCCTTTTGTTGATTTTGACATCAATAGCGGGATACTCTCCCGCTATTTCGACATCCTCTAAATATTAGAGAACCTCAGGTGCCAAAGAAACAATCTTCATGTAACCAGCTTCGCGAAGTTCACGAGCTACTGGGCCAAAGATACGTGTTCCTTTAGGTGTTTTATCGTCACGGATAATAACTGCTGCGTTTTCGTCAAATTTGATGTAAGATCCATCAGGACGTTTAGCACCAGATTTAGTACGAACGATAACAGCTTTAACAACTTCACCTTTTTTAACAGCTCCACCAGGGGCAGCTGATTTTACTGTAGCTACGATAACATCACCAATACCAGCGAATTTACGGCTTGAACCACCGAGTACACGGATAGTCAAGATTTCTTTGGCACCAGAGTTATCTGCAACTTTCAAACGGCTTTCTGTTTGAATCATGCTTTTTTCCTCCTAGTTAGCTTAGATAATTACAGCTTCTTCAACGATTTCGATCAAGCGGAAACGTTTGTCTTTTGAAAGAGGACGAGTTTCCATGATACGTACGATATCACCAGTTTTGGCAGTATTGTTTTCGTCATGAGCTTTGTATTTTTTAGAGTAGTTAATGCGTTTACCATAGACTGGGTGGTTACGTTTAGTTTCTACGACAACTGTGATAGTTTTATCCATTTTGTCTGAAACCACGCGGCCTTGATAAACTTTACGTTGATTACGTTCCATTTATGTATTTCTCCCGATCTATTTAGTCAATTCGCGTTGCACAGTTTTAACACGTGCAATTGTTTTCTTCACTTCGTCAAGTTTCGCTGTGTTTTCGAGACGACCAGCTGCAGCTTGGAAACGAAGTTCAAACAATTCTTTTTTCAATTCAGCTTCGCGTGTAGCCAATTCGTCGATTGACAAAGCGCGGAGATCCTTGAGAAGTGATTTTGTTTCGTTCAATTTCATTCTGCGTCACCTCGTTTTACAAATTTAGTCTTGACTGGAAGTTTGTGAGATGCAAGACGCAAAGCTTCACGTGCTACTTCTTCACTTACACCAGCAATTTCAAACATGATTTTACCACGTTTAACTGGTGATACCCAACCTTCAGGAGCACCTTTCCCTGAACCCATACGCACACCAATAGCTTTGGCTGTGTAAGATTTATGAGGGAAGATTTTAATCCAAACTTGACCGTTACGTTTCATGTAACGAGTCATAGCAATACGGGCTGCTTCGATTTGACGGTTAGTGATCCAGTGAGAAGTAGTCGCTTGAAGACCAAATTCACCGAATGCGATTTCTTTACCGCCTTTAGCTTCGCCACGCATTTTACCGCGGAATTCACGACGGTGTTTTACACGTTTTGGTACTAACATGGATTAATTTTCTCCTTTCACAGATTTTTTAGTTGGGAGAACTTCACCACGGTAGATCCAAACTTTAACGCCGAGTTTACCGTAAGTAGTGTCTGCTTCTTCCCAAGCATAGTCGATATCCGCACGCAATGTGTGTAGTGGAACTGTACCTTCAGAGTATCCTTCTGCACGGGCGATGTCCGCACCGTTCAAACGACCAGATACTTGAGTTTTGATACCTTTAGCTCCTGCACGCATAGCACGTTGGATAGCTTGTTTTTGAGCACGACGGAAAGCGATACGTGCTTCAAGTTGTTTAGCAATTCCTTCACCAACTAAGTGAGCATCCAAGTCAGGACGTTTGATCTCAACGATGTTGATGTGAACTTGTTTACCAGTGAGTTTGTTGAGGTCTGCACGAAGTGCATCAACGTTAGCACCAGATTTACCGATAACCATACCTGGTTTTGCAGTGTGCAAAGTAACGATAACTTTGTTTACAGCACGTTCAGTTTCAATAAGTGAAACTGAAGCATCAGCAAGTTTTGTTTGAACGAGTTGGCGAATTGCCAAATCTTCGTGAAGGTAATCCGCATATTCTTTCTCAGCATACCATTTGGCATCCCAGTCGCGAATAACGCCAACACGCATACCAATTGGATGAATTTTTTGACCCACGATTTTACCTCCTTATTCTTTCTCAGCCACTACTACTGTAATGTGGCTAGTACGTTTGTTGATTGGTGAAGCTGAACCTTTCGCACGTGGACGGAAACGTTTCATTGTTGGTCCTTCGTTGACGAAAGTTTCGCTAACTACCAAGTTAGCTTTTTCAAGACCAAAGTTGTTTTCTGCATTAGCGATAGCTGAGTTCATTACTTTAAGAACTTCTGCAGCACCTTTAGTCGGTGTGAATTTCAAGATTGCGATTGCATCCGCAACACGTTTACCACGAATCAAGTCTGTAACAAGACGAGTTTTACGAGGTGAAACGCGAACTGTTTTTGCAGTTGCTTTAGCTGAAGTGATTTCTGCCATTTTGTTCTCCTCCTATTAACGTCTAGTTTTCTTGTCGTCAGCAGCGTGACCACGGTATGTACGAGTTGGTGCAAATTCACCTAATTTGTGTCCAACCATATCTTCTTGAACATAAACGGGAACGTGTTTGCGACCATCGTAAACAGCAATTGTAAGTCCTACAAAGTTAGGGTAGATTGTAGAACGGCGTGACCAAGTTTTGATCACTGATTTCTTTTCGGCGTTTTCTTGAGCTTCGACTTTTTTCATCAAATGCTCGTCAGCGAAAGGCCCCTTCTTAAGACTACGACTCATGTTTTTGAGTTCTCCTTTAAATTTGATACCACGCTGGCTACTAGGGCCAGGTTGGCGGATGATTTATATAGATATCTTCTCGACATCTTACTAAAGTTGACAAGATTTATCAATTTTAGTAAGACGCCGAGAAGGCACCTCAATAAAATATCTTACGCACAGATACAAACTTAACTTTTTTAACAAAAGTAAAGCTTGCCTTATGCTGCAAAATTATTTATCGTTGATACGTTTAACAATAAGTTTGTTAGAACGTGCGTTTTTATTACGTGTTTTGAGACCAAGAGCTGGTTTGCCCCATGGAGTCATTGGTGATTTACGACCAACAGGTTGTTTACCTTCACCACCACCGTGTGGGTGATCATTCGGGTTCATTACAGAACCACGAACTGTTGGACGGATACCACGCCAACGTGTACGACCCGCTTTACCATAGTTGATCAAGTTGTGTTGTTCGTTACCAACTGTACCAACTGTAGCACGACAAGATGAAAGAATCATACGCATTTCGCCTGATTGAAGACGAACGAGTGTATATTTACCTTCTGTACCAAGTACTTGTGCAGATGTACCAGCTGAACGTACGAGTTGTCCACCTTTACCAGGTTTCATCTCGATGTTGTGGATCAAAGTACCAACTGGAATGTTAGCAAGTGGCAATGCGTTACCAACTTTGATATCTGATTCAGGACCAGATACAACTGTCATACCAACTTCAAGACCTTTAGGTGCAAGAATGTATGATTTGATACCATTTTCGTATACGATAAGGGCAATATTAGCTGAACGGTTTGGATCGTATTCGATTGTAGCAACTTTAGCTTTTACGTTATCAGTTGTACGTTTGAAGTCGATCAAACGGTATTTACGTTTGTGTCCGCCACCGTGGTGACGTACTGTAATGCGGCCAAGGTTGTTACGACCAGCGTTTTTGCTAAGACTTACAAGCAAGCTCTTTTCAGGAGTACTTGTAGTGATTTCTGCAAAATCGCTACCAGTCATGTTACGACGACCGTTTGTGGTAGGTTTGTAAACTTTAATTCCCACGATTTTCCTCCTCTATTATTCTGCGTCTTCGCCGAAGATATCAATAGATTTTGAACCTTCAGTCAAAGTGATAATTGCTTTTTTGTAGCCAGGTTTGAAACCTGTGTAACGACCAACACGTTTAGCTTTAGGCTTAACGCTGATTGTGTTTACAGATGCAACTTGAACACCTTCAAATGCTGCTTCAACAGCTTGTTTGATAAGGAGTTTGTGTGCGCGAGCATCTACTTCAAAAGTGTATTTCTTTTGATCCATTGCTTGCATAGAAGCTTCTGTAATAATTGGTTTACGGATTACGTCATAAAGAGACATTATGCAAGAACCTCCTCAATTTGAGACAGAGCTGCTTGAGTAGCAAGAACTTTGTCAGTGTTTACAAGATCAAGTACGCTTACTGAGCTAGCAGTTGATACTTTCACGTTTTTAAGGTTACGAGCAGAGAGTTCTGCGAATTCGTTACCTTCGTTAGGAAGAACAACAAGCACTTTACGTTCGATTGAAAGAGCTTCAAGAACTTTAGCGAATTCGCTAGTTTTTGGTGCTGAGAAGTTCAACTCGTCAACAGCCAAGAGTGTGTTGTCGATAACTTTTTGTGAGTAAGCTGATTTAAGAGCCAACTGACGTACTTTTTGTGGAAGTTTGTAAGCATAGCTACGTGGGTTAGGACCGAAGACAGTACCACCACCACGGAATTGTGGTGAGCGGATTGAACCTTGACGGGCACGTCCAGTTCCTTTTTGACGCCATGGTTTTTTACCGCCACCAGATACGAGTGAACGGTTTTTATGAGCGTGTGTACCTTGACGGAGGCTAGCACGTTGTGAAAGAACGACATCAAATACTACAGTTTCGTTTGGTTCGATACCAAATACTGCATCGTTAAGTGTTACTTCACCAGCTTGTGTGCCGTCTTGTTTAAATAATGATACTTTTGCCATTATAATCTATCTCCTTTCCTTATTATTTAGATTTGATCGCTGATTTAATAACGATCAATGATTTTTTAGATCCAGGTACGTTACCTTTTACAAGGATAACGTTTTGTTCTGGAAGTACTTGTGCGATAACAAGGTTTTGTACAGTAACTTTTTTGTTACCCATACGTCCCGCAAGGCGTTTACCTTTAGGAACTTTGTTAGCCGCAACAGGACCCATTGAACCAGGACGACGGTGGTAACGTGAACCGTGAGCCATTGGCCCGCGTGATTGACCCCAACGTTTGATTGGTCCTTGGAAACCTTTACCTTTAGAAGTACCGGTAACATCAACGACATCTCCAGCTTCGAAAGTATCAACTTTAATTTCTGATCCAACTTCTAAGCCTTCGATTCCTTTGAATTCACGAATGAAGCGCTTAGGAGCTGTGTTAGCTTTAGCTACATGACCTTTGGCAGGTTTGTTAGACAAAACTTCACGTTTGTCATCGAAACCAACTTGAACAGCTTCATAACCGTCTGTATCGACAGTTTTAGTTTGAAGCACAACGTTCGGAGTTGCTTCGATCACAGTTACGGGGATTAATTCACCGTTGTCTGTGAAGATTTGAGTCATTCCCACTTTTTTCCCTAAGATTCCTTTTGACATGAGAATTACCTTTCTTATAATTTAATTTCGATGTTTACGCCACTTGGAAGATCAAGTTTCATCAATGAATCAACAGTTTTTTGTGTTGGTTCGATGATGTCGATCAAACGTTTGTGTGTACGCATTTCAAATTGTTCGCGAGAGTCTTTGTATTTGTGAGTCGCGCGGATAACTGTGTAGACGCTACGGTCAGTTGGAAGTGGGATTGGACCACTTACTTCTGCGTTTGTACGTTTTGCAGTTTCTACAATTTTTTCAGCAGCAGCGTCAAGGATACGGTGTTCGTATGCTTTGAGGCGGATACGGATTTTTTTAGTTGCCATTTTTTCTCCTTCGTCTATTTGTTAATAGGCTAGCTCAGCGGGAAAACCGACACTGAAGTATGGCAATACTTTCGGGTGTGTCGCAACCTCTCGCTTCGTCGCTAATACTGTAATTTTTACAGCACCTATCTATTCTACCAAAGCGACTTTGTCTTGTCAAGGGCATAATACCTTTTTATTTAATTTATTTTTAGCTCACTCATATGTCTTCTCTTTTACTTCTAGCCCTTACTTTACGTGAATATTTTGCGACAGAATAATTCACATGGCTTTAGAAATACTATATAATAGTAATAAATACATATTAATTAATATAGGAGAACTTATGATTAAAGAATTCAAAGAATTTATTTTACGTGGTAATGTCTTAGATTTGGCAGTTGGGGTTATCATTGGTGCTGCTTTTACGGCCATTGTCACTTCTTTGGTAAATAACCTTATCAACCCACTTATTGGTCTTTTTGTTCAAGATGGCGCTTTGACACAAATGTCAGTTAAGGTTGCTGGTGCAACTTTTGCCTATGGGGCTTTCTTAAATGATGTTTTAAACTTCTTGATTACAGCCTTTGTCATCTTCATTCTCATAAAAGCCATCAACAAGCTTTTCCCTAAGAAAGAAGAGCAAGAAGAAATTGTTTCTAACGATGAATTAGATACTCTGCGTGAAATCCGTGACCTTTTGAAAGAAAAAGAACTTTCAAAATAACATTACACACTAAAAACCTCTATTATAATAGAGGTTTTTAGTGTGTAAGAAAAGTTCTAACTTTCCTATCAAAATTGAATTTTAAAAAGACAAAGCGGAAAAAATTATCTGCAAGCACGGCAAACCAGATGCCTTCTAAGCCCAAGGTAAATGTTTGACTTAGAATATAGCCGAGACCCACACGTATAATAAGCATCCCGATAATTGTTGTATATAAAGGAAGTTTTGCATTACCTATTCCTTGAAAAGCCGCCGTATAAGTGGTCGTTCCAGTGACAAAAAAAGTTGCCAAAAAAGAAAAGAGGATAACTGTGTTACTTGAAGCTATAGCGACAGTGTCTGTCGTAAAAAGATTACTTAATGATGTAGAAACTAAGACAAGAAGCAAACCAATACTCAACATCATCCCTGTCGCTAGCCAGTAGGTTCTTTTAATATATGACTGAATGGCTCCATAGTTATGTTGTCCAAACTCTTGAGCCACCAAAATAACTGTTACGGTAGCTAAACCGAATGCCGGCATATAGTTAAACTGAGTAATACTTTCGCCGATCGCATTTCCTGCAAAAACCCGATTTCCAAGAGCAATAATCAGCACCATGATTACCAAATCTCCTAGACGCATCGCCAAACGTTCACCAGCGGCCGGAATTGTTAAAAAGATCAGTTCTCTACTGATTTTTTCAGAGAAAAAGTTTTTCGTAGGTTGTAAATCCTTATCTTTGAGTTTTTTCCAGAGATACAGAAGCGCTACGCCCCTCGAAAAGATTGCTCCTAAGGCAGCTCCCATAATTCCCATATGAAAAACAAATATCAAAAGGGCTGAGAGAGCGATATTTAAAATATTGGCAAAGAGACTCGCATACATGGGTGTACGGCTGTCCCCATTTGCTCTGATAATGGCTCCAAAACTGGTCATTAAGGCCAGCAAAATAATTGTCCCACCAACCAAAAGGAGGTACTCTTGACCTAAAGTCGCTACCTCCCCACGCCCACCAAAAAAGTGCACGAGAGGTTGTGCAAAAAGAGCCGTAAGAATCCCAATAGTCCCTCCCAGTAATGCAGTGAGCTTTACCCCTGCGTTCACCATTTTCTTTGACATTTCACGTGCAAGGAAGCTTGATAAAATTGTCCCTAAAGCTATGAAAACGGCCTGATAAACGGTGATAATATTATTGGCTAGTGACACACCTGCTACAGCTGTGAGTCCAATTCGGGTGACTAAAAAGGTATCACTAATCCCCACCAGCATCTGCAGAAAATTCTCAACTACGGCTGGGAGCGCAAATTTTAATATTTCTTTTGTAGATTTCATATCCCTAATAAATAAGAGCGCACCCTTAACGATACGCTCTTATTTTTTATCCTTCAACTTCTTCGATTTGGTGTAAATCAAGCTCTACTGGTGTTTCACGACCAAACATATCGACCATAACTTTAATCTTATCGTCGCCTAGGACTTCTGTGATTGGCGCTTCAAATCCTGAGAAGGCGCCATCAATGATACGTACACGTTTACCCACAAAGATATCAAAATCAATTTCACGTACAACTTTACCCATACCAATAAGGATTTCTTGAATTTCTTCTTCAAAAAGTGGCGTTGGTTTTGAACGGTTACCGTGTGACCCAACGAAACCTGTAACGTTCGGTGTATTACGAACGATAAACCAAGCTTCATCTGTCATGTTCATTTCTACCAAAACATAACCTGGGAAGAGATTTTCTTCAACATCTTTCATCTTACCGTTCACTTCTGAGCGAACTGTTTCTGTCGGAATTTCAACACGAAGAATTTTATCTGCCATGTTATAAAGTTCTGCACGTTCAAGCAAATCTTCTTTTACTTTTTTCTCATAACCAGAATAAGTTTGGATAACAAACCAGCCTTGGTCAAAACTTGTTAATGTACTTTCGTCCATTGGAGTACCTCTTTATTGTTTTTTATTTTTTTAGTTTCAAATTTATGAGTTCATGTTCTGAACGGATTGTATAAGAAAAAGGCTTTCGCCTCTTCTTTCATTATATCACTAATTACGTACAAATGGAAGCAGATGCTGTACAGCACTTGTGATACCATTTTGTGTTACCCAGTCAAAAATCATCAAAAAGATGAGGAAGAAAACTGTATATTCAATAACCATGAAAAAATCAATGACAGACTGCTTACGTGTCGGCCACGTTGTTAACTTCATTTCTTTGACAACACTTCCAATAAATTTAAACATTTGACTTATCTCGTTTCCTTATGCAAAGTATGTTTGCCACAGCGTGAGCAAAACTTCTTGACTTCTATGCGTTTTTCTTTTGCTGTACCGGACAGTTGAAGAGAATAGTTTCTCGAACCGCACACCGTACAGGCCAATCCTGCTTTTTTTAACATGCTATTATTTTAGCAGAACTAAGAGAAAAATACAAATCTCTCTATTTTTTTGTCATATTTTCTAAGACAAGGCGTGTATAATTAATTGCCCCTTGGTCCTTCGGATGGATAGCATCACTATAGAACCATGAACTTTGATTTGCTGATAAGCCATGCCAATCGATGATTGTCAAGTTAGGATACTTCTTAGCCATCGCTTCTAATTGTTCATTGTTATTGCTTTCCCACGGACGTGGCATTTGATTATTAATCCAGAAGACCGGTTTATCACCAACTTCTTCCATAATTTTTTCCACGTAATTTGTGTTGCCAACGGTCAGTGTGCCATTAGTTCCAAGACCAATTAAGACAGCATCTGCTTTTTCAACTGCTTCTTTATTCTCTGCTAAAATGGTCGCTCCACCATCTACTTGCTCACCAACAACAGCTTTTATCGTCATTCTTGGGAAGGCTTCCTGTAGAGTGGTTGACCCTGCAACCATCACAGAATCACCAACTGCAAAAATTTGCATCTTGCTTGCTCTTTCGGCAACCACTGGATCAACGCCATATTTTTCAGCGATAGTCTTCAGTGGCGTGCTGACACGGGCATTAGCAGCTTTTAAGTTTGCAGCTTCAAGCGCTTTTTGTTGCTCCATAATTCGAGCTTCTAACACTTGCTGATCATGTGGTGATTTTGGAGAAGTAAGAATCATAACGAGTGATACAAGCACTAAAACGGACACTAGGATTACGCGGACGGGTAAGGCGCGCCATTTTTCCTGCTTAATTTGCTCAACTTTTGTCATCACCCAAGGCCATAAGTTGCTGTAATCATAAGCAACGAGCGGACGTTCAATAAAGCGATATGAAAACTCAGATAAGGCAAAAATCAAGACCAACTGCCAAATGACGTTGTACCAACTTGTCGGATTAACGACTTTAGCAGCAACTAAAGCAAAGACTGGCAATTGCCAGAGATAAATCCCATACGAACGTGAGCCAATATAATCAAAAAGTTTATTTGAAAATATTTTATTTGCTTTCAAGCCCGGATGAACAACCAAAAGGATTAATAGCATTGTCAAGAGACTGACAAACCAAAGGCCGCCATAGTAAGTCACTGGACTTTGCGCCGGCATAAAAACATATAAGACTAAAGTCAGTGCAAGAACGCCCCATAAAAGGTTACGTCCAAAAGCTTGTCCTTTTTTATTCAATTTGGCAGGCATTTTATTCATTGGCCAAATGAAAGCCATACTTGCCCCCATCAGGAGACTAAAAATACGGGTATCTGTGCCATAATACACACGCGTTGGATCTTGCCCCACCTTATACTGAGCAATCATCAGTATCAATGAGAGGATGGCTAAAAAGTTTGTCAAAAGGAAACTGTGCTTCTTACTCCGAATGACCTTCACTAAAAAAATCATAATGAGCGGCCAGAAAATAAAGAATTGCCCTTCAATCGCCAGATAATATATATGCTTAAAAGGTGATTCTCCTGCAGCATCAGCAAAGTAGGATGATCCTTGCTGAATTTGCCACCAGTTTTGCACCATAAAAATACTTGAGAGAAAGTTTGACCTGAGGCCCTTCATCTGATTTTGTTGGAAGAAGAACAAATAAGGCGAAACAATCAAGAAAACAGCCAAGAGCATAGGATAAATACGTTTGGCTCTTTTCCCCCAAAACTTAAGTGGTCTTATCTTTTTAGTTTTAGTATATTCTCTTAGTAGTGAATCCGTGACTAAGTATCCCGACAACACAAAGAAGAGAACAACGCCTAAAAATCCCCCTTGGATTTTCTGTGGATAAAGATGATACAAAATGACAGCAAGAACCCCAAGGGTACGTAAGCCATTAAAACCTGTTACGTAGCGTTTTTTTGCTTCCAAAACTGTCCTCCTTCTAAAAAGTAAGATTCACTTTTATTATTCTCTTTTTATATTTTTATTCCAATAAATTTTTTCATATATTTGCAAGAAAAAGAGCCGTGCCATGACTCTTTTTCTCATCTATGCACTACCCTTATTTTATCACTTTTCATGCTGTTTTAGAACAATTTACCTACCGAAAAAACCAGTAATTTTATCCCAAACATCTTTGGTAGCATTTTTAGCATCATCTACTGTTTTTTGGAAATCAAATCCGCTGCCTTTTTCAGAAGAATCACTGCTAGAATCTTCTGTTTGTGGCATATTTCCTGAACTGTTTTGTGCACTTTGCTCTTGATAAACAATTGCATCTTGTTGATCACGTAGAGCTGTCCAAGCTGGAGTTATCGGTGCAATATTATGCATGGCATAGGCATTTTCAGCTGTAAAGGCAGTTCCATCTGTATAAGGAAGCAAATAGCTGGCTATATTCCGGAAGATGACTGAAGGTTGCCCCTCAGAAGAACCTTCTAGCTGTTGCTGCTCATTTGTCTCATTCGGGAAACCAATCCATAGTGCAATCGCAATGTCAGGTGTATAACCAACCACCCATTGGTCAGTCGTATTATTTGTCCCTGTTTTACCTGCCATTGCATAGCTTGCCGGTGCAGCATTCCAAGCTGAACCGTTGGTAAATGTACCCAACATCATGGAATTCATCTTCTCTGCTACTTCTTTGGTCATGATCCGTTTTTGTGTCACGTTGGCTGTTGCGATTGTATCCCCAGCTGCATTTTCAATTTTAGTAATCAAATGCGCGCTGTTCATTACACCCTCATTCGCGAAAGTTGCAAAAGCTTGAGCCATTTCCCAAGGATTTGTTTCGACACCAGAACCAAGAACGGTTGATAAAGTGTTGTTTTCATCTTTTTTATTGAGATTCAAACCAAATTCACGCCCAATAGCATTCCCTTTTTCTGGAGTGATATCACGATAAGTATTAATAGCAGGAATATTGTAGGAGTTAGCTAAAGCTTGATACATTGGTACAGTACCCAGGTACTCTCCACTGTAATTTTGCGGTGTCCAATTACCTGGATAAGTGGTTGGTTTATCTTCCAATACTTTATCGATTGGCCAACCTGCTTGGACTGCGGGCAGATAGGCGATTAACGGTTTGATAACTGAACCTGTCGAACGTTTCGATTGTGTGGCATAGTTAAAGTCAAGGAAACTGTTATGGTCTTCTGATGTGACATTGCCAACAAGAGCCTCGACGCCACCAGTTTTCGGATTGATTGCCACCGAACCTGACTGTGCGTGCGTGCCATCTGCAGCTTGTGGGAAAAGTGCGGCATTGTCATAAGTGACCTGCATCCCTGCCTGCTTGTTTTGATCCAAAGTTGTATAAATCTTATAACCGTCATTCATAATGTCCTGCAAGCTAAGGCCATATTTGCGTTCAGCTTCCGCAATCACAGCATTGAAATAGCTTGGATACTTGTAAGCTTCTGACTGAGAAACATAAGTATCTTTTACCCGAGAGGCCAGATCGACCGATGCATAACTGTCTGCTTCTGACTGCGTGAGGTATCCTGCACTGACCATGTTCTGCAGTACCGTATCTCGTCGCGGTGTCGCAAATTTTCCGTCCTGGTAAAGTGGATTATAAATTTCTGGACCTTTCAGCATCCCCGCAAGCGTAGCGGCCTCATCTACGGTAACTGCATTTGCTGAGACTCCAAAGTATTTTTTACTGGCATCTTCAATCCCCCAAACACCATTCCCAAAATAAGCGTTATTCAGATACATTGTAAGAATGTCTTGTTTACTGTAATGTTTATTGATTTCTAAAGCGAGGAAAAATTCCCGGGCTTTACGGTCAATCGTTTGTTTCTGAGTAAGGTAGGCATTTTTGGCCAACTGCTGCGTGATGGTAGATCCACCACCAAAACGCCCCAAAGTAACAACTGCTAAGCTAAAGCGACTCAGATTAACTCCATGGTTCTTATAAAAAGTACGGTCCTCGGTGGCGACTACGGCATTTTTAATATTGTCACTTATGGCATCAAACTTAACTGTTGTTCCTTTACTTCCATAAAGTAATCCTGCTTCATCACCATTTTTGTCCACAATTTGCGTTTGCGCATCAATGGATTTTTGCAAGATGGATACATTGGCCGTTTTTGCCAAATAGAACAAATAAGAACCAACAGCAAGAATCATAACCAAAATAGCAATAATAGTAATTTTAGTTAAATTATACTTTTTCCAGAAACGTTTTACTGGACGTAAAAATTGCCTTATTTTTTCTGTATAAGGCGCCATCATTCTTAAATATTTTTTTATGCCTTTAAGGTCTTCAAGCGGAATTTCCGCTTCTTTCAGCTCTTTTTCTTCTTCATTATTATTTTCTATTTTTTTAGATGATTTCTTGTTTTTAGCACGACGACTAAAATTTTGATCTTTTTCTGACATGATTTTTTAAAAATCCTTTTGTATTCTATATTTTGCCTATTCTAACAAAAAAGCCTTTGTGTTACAATATTCTATATGAAATTTAGTTTAATTTTACCAAAAAAAATTAAAAAGCAAAGTGTTTCGCATTTACTGGAGCACACTTGGCTCGTTCCACGCAAACAAAGACACCTTTTACGAATCAAAAAACATGTCTTCCTTAACGGCACATTGGCAGACTGGGAGGATTCTATAAAGCCCCAAGACGAAGTTACTCTTATTTTTGATGACGACGATTTCAGGCAGCTGGATGTTGCCGTAGGCAACCCTCATCTTGCCGATATCCTGTATGAAGATGAACACCTTGTGATTGTAAATAAACCCGAAGGCATGAAAACTCATGGCAACACTGCTGAGGAAATCGCCCTACAAAATCACGTGACAGCTCGCCTGAAGCACCCCGTACATGTCGTTCATCGCTTGGACAAGGAGACCTCTGGAGCAGTCCTCTTTGCCAAAAACCAATTGATTCTGCCCATTCTGGGTAAAATGTTTGAGGAAAATAAAATCCATCGCTCTTATTTGGCAGTTGTACAAGGTTATTTTAACGAAAAAAGCTTAACTCTTAATAAAAATATTGGAAGAGATCGGCACGACCGAAAAAAATATGTCACCAGTAAAAATGGAAAAAGAGCCATTACGCATGTGACTGTACTCGAAAAAGAACACAGGCACTCCCTTGTAAGATGTACTCTTGATACCGGCCGTACGCACCAAATACGAGTTCACCTTTCCAGTGAAAGGCATCCTATCGTCGGTGATCCCCTCTATAATTTAGCGTTAAAAAATCAGCGCTTGATGCTTCACGCAGAAAAAATATATTTCCTTCATCCTTTCACAGAGGAATTAATAGAAATTAAAGCACCTAGCCAGACTTTTCAACAAGGCAAAAAAAGCCTACTTTCGAAAAGTAGGCCTTAGGAGTTTTATGAAAAGATTTTTTTAGGAAGGTCTTTATTATAGTGGACGCTTCTTAAAATAAGCTTAAGTCTTATTTAATTGTTTCTTTCAGTGATTTTAGGTTTTCTTCCATAATTGTCAGGTAACTTTCACCTGATTTTTTTTGTTCATCGGTCAATCCCTCAACAGGGTTAATCACCAACAACTTGGCTCCTGCTTCCTTGGCTAAAGTCTCCGCTAGCTTACTGCTAGAGTTATCTTCAAAATAAACAGTATTTAAATTTGCTTTTTGCATCTCATTTTTCAGTTTAATCAATGTTGCACTTGAAGGTTCTGCTTCAGGATCAAGGCCTGTAATGGCAATTGTTGTCAATCCATAATCACGGCCCAGGTAGCCAAAAGCTTCGTGCTGTGTGATAAACGTTTTATTTTTAGCATTTTTCAATTGATCAAAGTCTTGATCTATTTTTTTCAACTTTCCAATATACTCATCAGCATTTTTAGTGAAATCTTCCTTATATTCAGGGAATTTTTTTGATAATTCATCTGCGATATAGCGGACTTCAAGTAAGGCTGCTTTAGGGCTTACCCATGTATGCGGGTCATCACCAATTTTTTCTACGGGTGTACTTGCTTCTATTTTAACACCTTTATTTTTTACAGAAGGGGCCCATTTTTCAAGGTATTTTGAATTATAAATAATAGCATCTGCATTTGTCAAAGTAGTCATGTCTTTTGCACTTGGCTCAAAATCATGTGCTTCTTGATTAGCAGGAACGATATTAATAATGTCAACTTTATCACCAACGACAGCTTTCGTAAACTCATACATTGGCTCAAATGTTGTCACAATTTGTGGTTTCTCACTTGCTGTTTTTTGACAAGCTGTCAATAAGAGCAAGACTGGGATAAGTAATAGAAGGGTATATTTTTTCATAAAGCTAGTATAATACAAATTTAAAACAAAGTCAACCGGTTAACTACCAGTTAACTATTTTTCATTTGTCATGTTTTTCACGCTGTATGATCTTTTCTCTTAACTGCAGTTGGAGTTGATTCCGTTGCAATAAGCGTTGTTTTCTAGCATTAATAGCTCCTTGCAAATAATACTGTAAAAGCAAGCTGAAAAGAAGGGAGATGACTAGTGTATAGAGTAAAATACTGGCTCTTAACTTTCTTTTTCTGAGAACTTGTAAAGAAATATGCGGTCTCCTCCTTTTTCAAAAGACAATATAATTTTTACCTGCCCTCCCTTCTGGCTAATTTTAGCATTTTTTATATGATGGATCATGGGTTGATAACCTCGCCCATTAGCATTAGTTTTCCGAAAATCGCCTTTAGAGGAAAGCCCAAATCTTAGATTAACATGTTTGCGTACATAAAGATAGTTATTTTCTACCTTATCTAAGCTTGCTCCCTCAAGTTCGCTTCTCAGTAGACTGCAAAAAAGTTGCCAATCTTGGGTGTGATCTATTGTTGCTCGTTTTACTTCTTCATGAAAAATTTTAGTAATATCTAGAAAAAGGGAAAAAGTACCTACTAACACGAGTAAAGCAAGGAGTGATTCCAGGAGAGTAAAGGCTGTAACTTTAATTTTTTTCAAGAACAATCAATACCTTTCCCGACTCACGGATAGTCATTTGCGAAGTAGTTTCCTCAATCGAAATCTCCACACCATTTAATTTCAAATGCTTTTTCCCCGTATCTATTGCCATATGAGCGACATTTAAGGCTTCGATATCCTTATTTTCCATCTCCGTTTGTTTCTTAACCTGAATAACTTGTTCTAAAATAACCGTGACGAAAAAGACAAGCAAACTCATAGCAATTAAGCTCTCTAATAGAAGATATGATTCAAGTGATTTTTTTCTTATATTTCCCGCTTCCAATTTCCAATTGATAAGAGATGGTTTTTTTCTGATAAGGAAGAAATATTGTAATTTTTTGTAGGCTCGAGTTGCCTGATTTTTGATCAAAAGTAATAGAAAAATCATTTATTTCAACCTCCTCTGGAACTTTCAGCACTTCCTCTTGGCTGTATAGTGTGCCATTACTCGCACTCAATGTCTGTTGCTGTCCCTTTAATCCTGCCATACGCTGGGTATCCTTATAAAGTCGCTCAAATTGTAAAATAAAAATCTCTGCGCGTGCTATCCTGACACTTTGTTTGACCGAACCTGAAAAGAGAAAAAGAACAGAAGAGCAAAGGAAAAGGACTAGTAAACTCTCTAGTAAGGTCAAAGCTTTAATTCGATACATTACGTTTTGCATTAGGGTTCTTGGTATAATAATCATTGTAGCTATCGGCTTGTTTTTGCGTAATTAAACCGTCGGAGACAAGCTTCCCTAAGTTAGGACTATCCTGTTTATCAAGTTGATAAAGTTCGGCTTGACCTTCGACAACCTTAACAACCGCTGTTTGACCCGTATTTTGGATATTCTTCTTTTCTTTAGCCAAATTTGGGACAAACAATAAAAGTAACACACTGATAATAAGTAAGACGACAAGCATTTCAATCAAAGTAAAAGCTTTGAGTCTCTTTTTTTTCATTCATTCCTCCATGTTCTTTCAAATCAAGTTTCCCATATTGCTATATATAGGAAGTAGCATTGCCGCATAAATTAAAATAATCAACAGCGCCACGAGCAAGAAAACGATAGGCTGGATAAGTTGCATTGCTCTTTCCATCCTTTCAAAAAAGAGCGACCAGTTTTCTTCAGAAAAAATCATTAACTCTTTCCCTAGCTTGGACTTTAGTTCACCATATTCCACAATTAATGAGAGCTCCTTGGTAAATATGGGGTAAAATCGAAGAGCATCTTCAAACTTCTGACCACTATCTAATATTTGAAGAAGCTCAAAACCGAATTCTTTGAAAATTCGACTTTTTTGTTCTTGCATAATAAAACAAATCTGACGTAAATCGACAGCTTGAGCAATTAAGTTTCCCCATTCTCTTGCAAAATAAGCTGTCAAATAAAGCTGGACAAAACGGCCAACAAAAGGTATTTTGACCATTAGCCTCAGCGCTTCTAAAGCAGTTTTTTTCTTCCAATAGTATCTGCACAGATAAAAGAAAACGAACAAACTGAAGAGCCACCCTAAAAAGAGGGTCGGAAGATTCTGTATGGCATAAGTTGCTAATCCTTTGTTTTCTTCCAGTTGGGGCAGTAAATAATTTTTCAATCCAAGCATAATAAAGATTAGAAATGCCAGAAGAACAATCGGATAAGTGGCAACTTGGACAAGCTTTTTGCGGATGTTCAAAACACGTATCAGTTTTTCTTCAATCAATCCTAAAGTATACTCAACATTCCCATGAGACTCAGCCAAAGAGAGCTGAGTCACAACATCCTCATAAAAATTTAGCTTCGCCAAAATACCAGAGAAACTTTTCCCATTAAGTAAACCTTCACGCATTTTGGAAATAAAGTATGCTTCCGTAAGACCCGATCGTTCAAGGAAATCAATAATTTCAGAGAGGTGAAAGCCACTTTTGAAAAGATTATTCATGAGTTGAATGAGCTTAATCTGCTTTGCTAAACTCAATTTTTTCGCGCGCAGCTGCAACAGCTGAGATAAATCCATCTGCAACCAACTGATCAATCTGGTCATTCCATTCGTCTGGTTTCCATTCTTCAAACTTTTCCTTTTCACAAACAAGCAATCCCTTTCCTGCAATTAATCGTTGATAAATCACCCGCTGAAGACTGGATTGTAGCTCCCAATCACTTAATCCAAGTTCTTTTAAGCGTGCAATTACACCTGATATTGAGCGTGCATGAACAGTAGAGAATACTGTATACCCAGTCAAACTTGCACGAAGAACAGCTTTTGCCGTTTGACTATCCCTAATTTCACCAACAATAAGTAAATCAGGTCTGTGTCGCAGCGAAAGCTTAATCAAGGAATCATAATCATTCCCTATTACTTTATTGACTTGAAGTTGCAAAAATTCAGTTTCTACTAACTCCACAGGATCTTCTATACAAATAACTTGTTGATTTTTAAAATGCTCCCTTGCAAATTTGTACATAAGACTGGTCTTACCTGAACCTACAGGACCTGAAAAAAGGTAAAGGCCTCTTCCCCCAATAATAGTATTAAAGATCTCTGAATTCCAAAAATGAAGTTGGTTTTGTTGATGATGCAAGAGTCGAATAACCAAGCTTTCTTGACCATGAAAATCACCGACAGTAGATAAACGTAAGCGCTGCTCACCTTTATCTAAGATATAAGTGCAAGCCCCCAACTGTACTCGTCTACTTTCTCCTAGATTCATACCAGATAAAAATTTCATATGAGCAATCAGTGCTTGCCCTTGCTCAAGGGTGAGTTCTCCTTCAAACCTCCTTTCTGTTGTTGTACGAAAATAGAGAGAATACTTTCCTTCTAATGCTACTAAATAAAGATCGTGCACCATCTGATCTACTGCTTTTTGTAAAAGGTTTTTTGCCAAAACCTGTATCATGATTGACCTCCTTAACTAAGCTTACTTATTAACACGATAAAGTTAGCAAGTTATCACAATTTTTTTGAAAAAATGAGCAGATAATTTATAATAAGCTTTGTTGCTTACTTGATACCCTTTCTCAATGCATAATAGAGACAAGAGTAATAAAAAAACCTGCCCAAAGGCAGGTTCAAAATTTTCAATTAGAATTTTTTACGTTTACGTGCAGCTTCTGATTTACGTTTAGCTTTTACAGAAGGTTTTTCGTAGTGTTCACGTTTGCGGAGCTCTTGAAGAGTTCCAGCTTTTGTTACTGAACGTTTGAAACGGCGGAGAGCGTCGTCAAGCGATTCATTTTTACGAACGATAGTTTTTGACATTGATTTCACCCCATTTCATTTTCGTATTTACTCTTAAAGAGCACTCCTAACATTCTATCAAAAGGCTGTATATTTGTCAACTAGATGTATAAAATAAAAAAAGCAGATTGTCTCTGCCTTTTCGCTTATTGTACGGAGTAGTTTGGAGCTTCTTTTGTAATTTGAACATCGTGTGGGTGAGATTCTTTCAAACCAGCACCTGACATTTCGATAAATTGTGCTGACTCATGTAAAGCAAGGATATCAGCTGCTCCAGTGTAGCCCATACCTGACTTCAAGCCACCAACCATTTGGAAAACGATATCGGTCGCTGTACCTTTATAGGCAACCCGACCTTCGATACCTTCAGGAACCAATTTATTTGCTTCATTGACAGAGCCTTGGAAGTAACGGTCGCTTGAACCTTTCTTCATTGCTGCAAGTGAACCCATACCACGGTATGTTTTAAATTTACGCCCTTGGAAGATTTCGAATTCACCTGGTGATTCGTCTGTACCGGCAAGCATTGAGCCAAGCATTACTGCATCTCCTCCTGCTGCCAAAGCTTTAACGATATCGCCAGAGTATTTGATTCCTCCATCGGCGATGATTGTTTTACCGTATTCACGTGCAACTGCTGCCGCATCATAAATAGCTGTGATTTGTGGCACGCCTACACCTGCGACAACACGTGTAGTACAGATTGAACCTGGACCAATTCCGACTTTAACAACATCAACACCAGCTTCAAAGAGTGCGCGTGCACCTTCACCAGTGGCAATATTCCCTGCAATCAATGTACGTTCTGGGAAATGTTCACGAATTTCTTTGATTTTACGTAATACACCTGCCGAATGACCATGTGCAGTATCAATGACAATAGCATCGGCACCAGCTGCAAAGAGAGCTTCAGCACGATCAAAAGTATCAGAGGTTACACCAACAGCCGCAGCTACTAAAAGACGACCTTGACTATCTTTTGCGGCGTTAGGGAATTCAATCACACGTTCAATGTCTTTGATTGTAATCAAACCTGCAAGCTTACCGCTCTCGTCAACCAATGGCAATTTTTCAATCTTGTGTTTTTGAAGTGCTTCTTCAGCTTCACGCAATGAAGTTCCCACAGGTGCTGTAATCAAGTTTTCAGAAGTCATTACATTCTTGATTTCTTGATTGTAGTTTGAAACAAAACGAAGGTCACGGTTAGTCAAGATACCCACAAGCTTGCGATTTTCCAAAGTTTCAACAATGGGTACACCCGAAATACGGTAAGTCGCCATCAAGTTTTCCGCTTCTTCAATCTTATGCTCAGGTGTCAAGAAGAATGGATCAGTAATAACACCAGATTCTGAGCGTTTTACTTTGTGCACTTCTTCAGCCTGTTCAGCAATACTCATATTTTTGTGGATAACACCAAGTCCACCTTGACGTGCCATTGAAATAGCCATTTTACTATCTGTTACAGTATCCATTGCAGCAGATATCATCGGAATATTCAATGTCAAGTTCTTCGCTAGTTTGGTACTCATGTCTACCTCGTTTGGCAGTACATGTGATTCCGCTGGAATCAATAACACATCATCAAAAGTGTAACCCTTCTTCAAAAACTTTGTTTCCCAATTTGACATTAAATCTATCCTCCAAATATATATTTTTACTATTCTATCACTATCTTTTAGGGATTTCAATGATTTTTCACCATATTTGTCAATATTTTTTCGCAAAAGGCTTTAATTGAGTTAAGGTTTTTGTTAAAATAAAAGATGTGTAAATAAAGAAATAATAATGAGGAAATAATGATCAATTTAAGAAAAGCAGCCGTATTTACCGGTTTATGTTTCATCGCGCTTGCTGCTCATGCAGCACAAGCAGATACTGCTGAAGTACCTGTGGACAATCACCCAATGGGGTATTACGCTGAAGTACAAACCGAAGAAAATCCAATGACCGCTCCTATTGATGCTCAAGGAAACTTAGCGCCCGTCGATGAAGATGGGCAAACAGTAAAGGAGGAAATCCAAGAGGATACTGAGACTCCAAAAGTTTCCAGCAGAGTGCGTCGCGCCATTGCCGACGATGCGGAGACAGCCCAAGCCAGTTTAAGAAATGCCCCCTCTGACCTAGTATCCAATGATACAAGTCTACCACGAAAAGATGCTGTCGACATTGCTTCGTGGCAAGATTGGATGACACAAAGTGATTTCAATCAACTTAAAGCACAAGGTGTTAAGACAGTGATTGTTAAACTGACGGAGAGCACAACCTACATTAACCCAGCAGCTAAAGCCCAAATTCAAATGGCTAAAAATGCCGGACTAACTGTTGCTGTTTACCACTTTTCACATTTCTCAGAATCAGGAAAAACGGCTCAAGCGACTGTTAACAATACTGCACGAGCAGAAGCTAATTTCTTTGCAAATGTTGCTAAACAGTACGGTCTTTCAACAAGTACTGTCATGATTAACGATGCCGAATATGTTCCAAAAGATAGCGTGGGAACCATGCCTTACTGGGACTGGACGGTTGCCTCACAAAACTTTGCGGATCAACTTAAAAAGCAAGGATTTGTAAGCACACGTCACTATGCTTCAAAAGCTTGGGCAGTGGATGGAGTTGGACAGATGGAACCAAGTAAGTTGGGGGCAAAAAACATGTGGATTGCTCAGTATCTGTATGGAAAACCAAGTGCTTCTAATCTTCAAAACACTCAGTTTGGTTCATGGCAGTATACAAGTCAAATGTACTTTACAAACTTTAGCAGACGTAGCCCATTGGATGTAAGCATTGACTATGCAAATATTTTCAGTGGAGATTTACCAAGAATCTCAGTGAAGTTTGTTAATCTCCCCGTGAAAAATCCAAATCCTTCGCCATTTAAGGATATCTCTCAATCTATTTATAAAAACTATATCAACTGGAATTATAAGGTAGGAATCACCACTGGTTACACACCAACTACTTATAATCCTAATGCAAATGTTACTCGTGGTGAGATGGCCGTATTTCTTCACCGTTTAGCTGGATCGCCAGCTTATACCCCGCCATTCAATGTTTACACTGACGTTAACCAATACAAAAATCAAATTCTTTGGTTAACTGCCGCAAACATTTCAAATGGTACTGCACCACACTATACTCCAAATGGAACTGTGACACGTGGACAAATGGCTGCTTTCTTACATCGTACTGCAAAAGCCATGGGTAAAGCTCCTGCCTCCGGAACATATACTTCGTCATTTAAAGATATCAACAATAATATGTTCAAAAACGATATCAACTGGTTAAAAACAAAGGGCATCACAACAGGTTATACACCAACTACTTTCCGACCTGATGCAAGTATCAGTCGTGGTGAGATGGCCGCATTCCTTAATCGTTTTTACGACACATTAAAATAAGAACAAAACTCTGCGTGAATCACGCGGAGTTTTGTTGTAAATAATGTATTAATATAAAAAATTAACTTACAATATTTCTTTAGGAAATATTTTTTTCATCCCCTCTTGTATTTTTCTAAGTACATCTTTAATAATTGTAATTTAACTTCTTGATCTTTATTTATTAATAAAATTATAGTCTGACCAAAAGCAGATTATAACTCTAAATTACTATAAACTAGAGGAACTAATTTTCCACATCTTTTCTTCGCTTTCTGGTGAGTAGGCTTACCACGTATAGCTTATTTCTGTGGAAGGATTGGTACTTGCCCAGTTTTTTTGATAAATCCCAGTAAATTGGTTTTAAATTTATTCTCTCTAAAAAACATAAAAAGACACCCTTATTAAAAGTAGTATCTTTCACATAAATCATTATTGTTGTTAAAATCTCCAAATAAGGACTAACCCTATCAAGACAATCACAAATATTATTAATACAATCGGAAAAATGATGCTTTTTTTTACATTTATTTTTAAACTATCTGTATTAGATGTAACTGATAAAATGTTAAATTCATTAGTACCAGCTATATAACCAGGAATTTGGCCATTTAAGCCAACAGCTTGACTCTGAGCAAAACCTATCGAATCTGAATTTCTACTTATCTGAGTGCTATCTTTATCATTATGAACAGTAAAATAATGAGGTTGGTCTATTTTATTATATCCACTTGGCGCCTTAACTTGCATAAGGAAGTATTGATTACCTTGTCCTAAGCCCCTTATTCCTAAAAGAGATTGATTTTTTGATTGAATAGCTTGGAAATCTCTATTCCAGTTTTGGGGATTGACAGCCATTGGTATTCCTTCGCTCTCGCCGAAGTTATAAATATTTCCACCACTCATTACAGTATAATCATCAGTGTTAAGTTGTGTTAAATCTTTTTGTTTAACTTCTTTCCAGCCAGAGTGAGACGAAATATAATATTTATTATCTTGCTTCTTACCTAATACATATTGAGCATCTTTCACAAGTTTATTTTCTTCACCATCAATCAGAACAAAGTTTATTCCCGCAGAGCTTAATGGTGCCGCTAATGCACTTGCTGCAGTAGTTCCTTCTCCTACTTGAGCAGTAACTTGAAAATTTGAAGGTTGTTTAACATTTGAACCATCTTGCATATTAAAACTATGCAAATTTAACTGAGCAGTTAGTGGTACGGTAGTGAATAAAAAATTCACTTCTTCCGTTACAATTGGGGATACCGAAAGCTCACCTGTGACGACAATATCTTCATCACTTTGTGGTAAAGTATAATAATTTTCATTAGAAAATGTACTCTTTAATTTCTCAGATGTTACGGAAAATATTTGGGGTTTGAGTAACTCATAATTATCACTTGTCACAGCTAATCCTTGATAATAATTTTCAGGAATTATTGTCGGTAATACAGATTTTTTTTCTAGTGGAACTGAGGAACTCTCAATAATTACATTAGATGGAGTTAAGATACTAAGTACTTGCTCCCCATCCTTAAGTAAATCTTTTGATACCGTTATCTTATAAGCAATTTTTTGATTATTCTCTAAAACGTAAGTTCCTACTTTACTCTTGGAATTATCAGACACTCCTACAAATTCAAAAGATACTCCACTATTGGTTCCATCCAAATCAACAGATATATTCTGATTATTCTCAGTTAAGTCTACTAGATTAATAATCGTACTGTTACTAATAACTGCAAGCAGCCCCTTTTCAATTTTTGCAGAACCCTGACCATTCTCATCAGTGAGAAAAGATTTGATATCACTCATGGATTCACGAGGGTTTCCATTAAGGAATTGAAAAATTTCAAAATTAGACTGGAATAATATCTGTATTATTTTTTTAGCTTCTGCGGAATCATGAGTTATCCCTTGCCCTAATTTTAATCCACTCCCCAACTCTATAAATTGTTGATTATCAGACAGAGCTGCATTCCAAAGAACTGTCTTTTCTAGCTCATCAGGAATAGTCCCCTTCATTATATTTTCATAAGCCGTTTGAACATTTTCATATACAATATTCGAGGAAGCTGCTGGTCCGCCCTCCTGAGTTGCTGAGATGTTAAAAGTAACTTTCTCTTTATCTATAGCTAGAACATTTCCAGAAGAAATATAAAAACAAGATACTATTGTTACCAAGATTGAGAATATCTTAATATACTTTTTATATTTATAAATTGTCATCCAACTATCCTCTCATTTCTACGAATAGACCATGCATATTCGACAAAGTATTGGTAACAATTAATGTATTTGAAACAATAACAATAATAATCATAATAAAAATTATCGTACCTTTAGGTTTAATCTTTAACTTAAATTTCTCATTACTTATGAAAAGAGACATAAGCAATAGTACTGGAGTGAAATATCTTCCTTGCACACCATAAATCTGACCTGATATTGCATTATTATAAGAAATAAAAGCCATGTATACTGCTAAAATAGATACTCCAAACACACCTAAAGCGCCAAACGAAACAATTTTAGATTTCACATACTTGTCTTCAACCAATAATATACATATTAATAAAGCAAACCAGACTCCCGCTATCCAATAAGGCAAACCATTCTGTCCTCTATTAGACTGTGCTAAAAGAGTTTGACTGATTAAATTTGGTGTAGGCGTACTAATAATACCAAAGGATGCCCAAAGTCTTGCCACAACATGACGTACTCCACCATTTCCATGTGACCAATAATAGAAAGCTCCACTTGCAGCTACCAGACTCACAAGAGAAATAATTGTTATTATTTTTCTTTTAGCCCTCTGTTGTCCAAGATTATCTCCATAATATCTATTAATTAAATAATTAAAAAGAATTATCGCGAGCATAACGAACAGAACGAGATAATTTGTTTTAAACCATAGAATACCAATTATTCCTAACCCCCCTATAATGGGAATTTCTTTCTTTAGGGATAACTTGGGGGATACTAACATATTAATCATATAGGCAATAAGAAAGGCTACCCAAACAAAATTAATAGCATCATAAGATAAACTCGCAAAAGATATAATTGCTACAGGACTCAGCATCACACAAGCAAAAAGAAGCTTACCTTTTTTCACCCATTTAATGATGAAAAACATCATAATTGCACATACAAAAAGATTAAGTAAGCGAGCCACAACTGTCATTACACCAAGAGAAGGATAAATGTGATAACCAATCCAAACTCCTAATGCAGGAATAATGTGCCCCATATAATCATAGTTAAATTTACTACTAAGTGCATTTATTTTTCGAGGAACATCTTCTTGTGGAATAATTTGAACTTTTTGCAAATAGAATTGTTGAAAGTGAGTCCCGTTCTGATAAAATTGTCTTTGGTTATCTGTTCCCGATCCAACTGCATACTCTCCATAATTTGAAAGATTTACCGGGAGATCTGCCATTGCGCTCGCTGTCGCAAAGTGATATTGTCCGTCTTGCTCTTGAAAAATTGGCATGGCTGTAGAAAAAATGATACCGAACAATAATACTAATACAATATAAAGCTTATGAACTGGAAAATCATCTTTCGCTAATTTTTTTAAATTTTTAGACACATATTCCATCAATAATTTTCATCCTATATCTATTATTAAATATTTAAAATAATTTTTAACTTTCACAATAATATTTTAAATTCCTAGTGCTGTCTTCTTAATCGAATTATATTTTTGACTTCCGCAACAATTGGAGCTTGTAATAGCCATACAATTAAAGCATAAACTAACGTTCCTAGTACTGCTTGAATAGTGTAGCTTAGTACGCTAACGTTCATTATTTGTTCTAAGACAAATACAACTATAAAAGTAGCTAATCCTGCAATAAGATATTTCCAGAAACCATGCATTATTTCTTTCAATGTAAAAACATCTCGGATTGCCCATAGTTGATAGAGCGCTACTGATAATTCAGTTAACACAGTTGTTATCACTGCTCCCATCACGCCAAAGAAGGGAATCATAATAAAGTTAAAAATAACATTAACAGCAAGCCCGATAGATACAGAAATCGTATATTCCTTAGTTCTGTTGGCTGCCAATAAATACTGGTTCCCAGCTACGACAGCAATACCAACAAATAAAATCATCAAGCTTTGTACAAATATTAGAGGACCAACTTCTTCAAAGTCTTTCCCAAAGAAAAATATAGCAAATGTCTGGGAGACTCCCATAATCCCTGCCATGATTAAAATAGATAATGCTACACTTAAATCAAACGATTTCAATGTTAAATTTTTAATTTCAGAATGTTTTTTTTCTGAAAAAAGACTCGATAAGCGTGGCAAGAAAGCCGAAGCAAAGCTAGAAACTAAAGTAAAAGCTGTACGAATAATCATATCCGACTGGCTATAATAGCCAGCACTCACAACACCATCCATAATTCCTAGCATTGTTTTATTTAAGGAGAGATAAATCGTCATCGTTATTTGTGGTAAAAAGAGTAGTAGAGTAGGTTTTAAGTGTCTTAGAATATTCAGATCTCTAAATTTTACAGGAACAAACTCTTTTTTTAAAAAAGGCCAAACAGTAAGATTACCTAACAGGGGAGCTAACATGGTTAAGAGAATATATATCCACAAGTCATTTGCTGTTTTAACTAATACAAACGTTAAGATAAGAAGGAGTAATCGAGCAATAGTATTTCTTACAACTAGTATCCGAAAATTCTCTACACCCATGAAATACCAAGAAATATCTAATGCTGAACCTAATAATGCGAGGCCTTGAAGCATGAAATAAATCTTCAAGTCTCCTTGATACATTGAAAAAATCAAATAAGGTATAGAAGCAATGAATATGGCTATAAACTTTAAAATAACCAATTCATAAAAGACCTTGCTTTTTTCTTCAATATTTCTTTGATTATAGGCAATCTCTCGATTCCCATACAACTGAATGCCTAACCCGCCCGCTAACACGAAATACATCACAATAGAGTAAGTATAAGCATTTATCCCTATCCCTGTAGCTCCAAGAACCCTAGAAACATAAGGAGTTGTAATTAGGGGAACAATTATGCTTAACATTTGATAGACTGTACTATACAGCATATTCTTAACAAATTTCATCTTTTTATTAGTTGAAAATGTTTCTAAGAAACACTACAACGCCCATCCTATCTACTATTTATTTCTCAAAACCACTCTTATTTGGGAATTTTTTTGCAAAAGCCGTATTCATTTTGTTAACAACATCATCAAAGTCCTCTTCAGCAACAAAATCTCCATCTTCTAAGCAAAGAACTTTATATTTTGATTTAAATAATTTTTCAAAATCAACGTCTGTTCCTAAATTAACTAGACTACCAAATTTAAAAGAATTCATTGGTTCAAATTGATTTGTTGCACGGGCATAATCTGCAATTGCCCAATTAGAAATACCTCGAATATCCTGAGAGTTCCTAAATTTACCCTTACTCACAAAATCAAAATACTCTGGCAGTGCCTCTCTAAATTCGCGATATATCGTTTTAGTCAACGGAACTGTCAGATGATCTTCTCTAAAGCCAAGGAATTTTCCATAAAATTTGAGAATAGGTAATAGGTAGAGGTTCGATAATGCAGCAAATAAACCGTTTTTCAATGAAAACATCTTAGGATTTATCAGCCATTTTGTATCAGCAACTTTATTAAAAGCTAGAATATTATTTGAAAATATTGCATCACTTGGCATAAAAGGTGCATGCATAATTTGCAATTTCGGAAGTCCATTCTCAAAAAAGTCAGTAGGTTTGGTCGGAGCATTTAAAAACATATCATCGTTAAAATTAACAAATTGCTCCGCAAGACCTGGAATCCTATCAAAATTCAACTCAATTGGATTTGTATTAAAGGTTGGAAGATATTCTTCAGGGATAAAATCTTTATGATTAACCACATTAATTTTGGGATTTTCTGTATTTAACCATTCTGGAACATGTCCCCATGTCACAATGTGTATTTTATTGACCCACGGTGCAAATTTTTCTATAGAACGCAAAAGAAAATGGTAATTATCCATATTTCTATACCTGCTATCACCATTTTCGTGTGGTGTAATACCTTGAATCTTTTCACGATAATAATTTCTTTCTTTAATCCATTCTGGATCTGCTCCATCTAAGTAAGTTATTACAAAATCTATTTTATCCGCCATTTTACACTCCTAGAACCTTCTTAAAAAAGTTCCTTACTCTATCGTTATAGTATACTTTGTTAATCATCTTCAATCCTATATACAGAATTGATGGTTTAAGATATACTAATCTTCTCCATCCCATTCCTTTAGAAAATTCTTGATTTTGCCTAAATAATCGCGAAAAAAGTTCTTTTGAAACTTGCCCTTTTACACGAGTTGATTCTAGCATTACGTAATCATTATCATTGATACATATTTTTTTTGCTAAATCGTAAGCTTCAGGTTCATATTTAGTTATAAAATCTAAAACGATTCTATTTTTATCAAATATTGCAAAGTTTTTTTCCGAGATTTTTGTATTTGTTATGCTTTCAGGATTAAAGCGATAATAATATCCAAAATAGTCTATGAAACTTACTTTACTAGCAAAAGAAAGGGCCTGTAAGCTAATTGCAGCATCTTCGTACATAGCGATTATAGGAAATCTAAGCTTATCAAATATTTTTCGACCATACAGTTTACAAACTGGTCCTGAAGAAGCAAAACTAGGAGAATACATTTGTTTGACACTATCTACAAACATCTCAGTCTGAGTAATTAAACTCTTATCTCCTGCCCCCACTTTATGTACATCCTTTGAGAATTTACACATTGCAATTTCACTATCTGTTTTTACATATGAAAAAAGATTTTCAATTAAATCTTTACATATATAATCATCTGAGTCGATAAACATCAGGTAATCGCCTGAAAAGTGCTCTAAACCAAAATTTCTACATTTAGCAGGTCCAGAGTTTTCAATTGAAAAAGCTTTTATTCTTACATCATTTTCAGCGTATTTCTCAATGATTTTTAAAGAATTGTCTGTTGAGCCATCATTGATTAAAATTACTTCTAAATTCTGATAAGTTTGACCTAAAATTGAGTCCAAACATTCAGCTAAATATTGCTCCGCATTATACACAGGGACTATTACAGATATCATTGGTAAGTCGGGATTTGCCATACAACTTTATTCCTATTCATTTTCACTGTTTGTCGCTTATGAATTACTCTTTTGATTATTTACATAAAATTTCATAAGAAACTGGGTCATTTTCTCACCCCAGTAACGACGAAACATAGCATATTCTTCTTTTTCTCTATTTTTATCTACTGTATTTGCGCTTGTCTCCGACTCACTATGAATACGATGCGCCATCAATCTTTCGGGTAAATATTTAATATGACCTGATCGACGCATAATACGCTCCCAAGCATCCCAATCTAAAGCCATACGAAGTTCTTCATTAAACTTAAAATCACTCAGTCGCTCCATATTATAGGAGACAGCAGGACAGCAAATAAAGTTGCCAAAAGAATAAACTCTACGTTGATACGACTTATTCTTAAATAGAGAAAGTAGACGTAGGCCAAAAGTTTTAACTTTTAAATTAATATTTCGTTTTCTGAGATTATCATTTTCATCAGTCTCATAGTAATCAGAAAAAACAATATTTAAATCTTCTTGTTTTTGGAAAGCTTGAATAATCTTGGTTCCATACTCCGGTTCATAAGTATCATCTTGGTGAGCGATGGTCGCATATTTTGTCTGTACAAAAGATAAGGCACCATTCCAATCGGCACCAATACTTCCACCTGTTCCTACAAAATATTCAATACTATAATTTTCAGCCGTCTGAATCATTAAACTCGTGGGAGTTGAAGTGTATAGAATAACTTTTGATTTTTGTTCTCTCACTGAAGACTGTGATAATAATGACTTAATACATTTCTCTAAGTATGGTGAATCTTGATATGCACAAATAACAAAAGTATGTGCAAATTGTTTATCTTGCATAAGTAGCTTTCCTCTGCTCACTCTCAACAACAGCATAGCTGCTTATTAAAAAGAGCTTTAATTTTCATTTGAATTTTTAGTTTTCTCCACTTTCTTTTTCAATAGAGAAACTTCTTGAACTAAATTTTTAATCTGCTTTTCCGCGGAGATAAGTGACATTTGATACTTCAAAGATATAAAAAGCAACAAACTCACTAATATAAATAAAGCCAAAGATGTTAAAGTCTGTATCCCCATAAAATGGGCAATGCTACTTCCTAATTCAGGGAAAAGCGCACCAAATAAAATAATTATTGCAAGTATGAACCATTTGAGCATATGGCGTATCTCAGCTTTATCTTTTTTTATAAGTTGAATAACATAAATAAAAAAGATAATTGAGAAAATAATTGCTAAAACACGTAATTGAATGGGCATTAATTTTTCTCCTTCCCAATCATCGATGATACAAGGACAGCGAGCGAAACGCTAATCATATAGTTCACACCTTTTAAAAGATTTATACTGGATGTTCCTGTGGTACGTTCAAACATTCTCACGCCAACTTCTTTCACCCGAATATTTTTCGCAAAAAGATGCATATAACTTTCTGGCTCAGGATATTGACGTGGATATCTCTTCACAAATTGTTCGATAACTTTACGATTACCTGCACGGTAGCCACTAGTAACATCCATTATACGAATATTTGAAGTCAAACGAATCAAAGCTGAAAGAACTTTAATCCCAATTTGCCGTGTTCTTGAAGATTTGAATTCTGAATTACTATCATCAAGGAACCTAGAACCAACAGTAAAATCTGCTTCGTTATTTATAATTGGATCGACAAGTTGAGGAAGCGATTCAATATCATGTTGCCCATCTCCATCAAACTGCACTGCAATGTCATAACCATTTTCATCTGCATACATATAGCCTGTTTGCACAGCACCACCAATACCTAGATTTTGAATAAGCTCAACATGATTAATATTGTTCTCTCTTAAAACCTCTTCTTCATTATCTGTAGAGCCATCATTAATGACCACATAATCTAAATTATAAGGAGAGCTTGCTCTATACTGCTCTACTTTTCGTATGTTCTCTGCAATGCCTTCTCCCTCGTTATACGCAGGAATGATTAGAAGAATTTTTGCTTCATTAATCAACTTTATTCAAGTCCTCTCTTACCCTCGGGTTTGTTGGTTTTTACTTTTAACATCACTTTAATCAAGCTCTTCCATCTGATTCCAGAATCTCTTTTCAAAAAACCTTTTAGAACCATTTTAACATATTTTTTATTAAGTTGACAGAACAACTCCGGCTTATAGGCTTTATAGAACCTGTATTCACTGCTAAAAATGCTATAAAATCTCTCCTCTGACAAACTCGACAAGTCTTGCACTGAGAGTTGATGATTTAATTGACAGTTTAAGACTTCCACCTTTTTTTGGTTAAAGATAATCTGAGAAAACAGCCAGTGATCTAAATAATCGAGGGGAAACTCTTTAGAAAAGCCCCCTATATCTTCGATAAAAGCTTTTCTCAGCGTTAAAGTACTAGAAATGCCGGATATATCTTGTTTGTAGACTCCTGCTTCCTTTGGAAATAAGAGCATATCCAACGTTTCACTTGCCGTTGGGGAAATCTGTGTTACACCATCGTATATTTTTGCACAGTAGGCAACAATCTCTGTGTCTCTGATCTTACTTCCTAATTCAGCAAGCAAAAGACTCAGATAGTCTTCTGTAAGGGAGGTATCATCATCGAGTAGCATCAGCCATTCATCATTAGAGTGAGTGAGAGAAGTCTCGTATGCTATGCGTGTCCCACGCTCCACATTGTCCTTATTATAGATATAGGTGAGTGAATGAAAACCAGAAGGTAGAGCGACATCGGAATAGTCCGTACTTCCATTATCAAAAACAATGATATTAAGCTTGTTTTTGATAATGTCACTCATCCTAAGGAGTGACTCGAAAGATTCAGTTTCTGTGAATTTTTGTGCATAAGCTACTAAAGAAATAGTTATATTCATCGTTATCATTTCTTAATTTTCAAAAGAACCTTTTTAACGATTCTTTTTATTTTCGAGCTCGGTGGATTTGAACGTTCCGTATTCAAAGTGACCAAATTTTCTATATGTCGTAGAGTTTTTTTGCTATTGCCTTGTACTTTCTCTGCACTTTCAATAAACTCTTTGTAAACAAATTCTAAAGAATATTTTTCCCGAACTTCCGGAATTTTATTGATACTGTGTTCCTTTTTTGCCTCAAAATCCGTTAAATTTCTTGATAATATTTCAGATAATTCTTCAATATTTCCGAGATGATATTTTTCACCTTCTTGGAAGATGTTATATGCAGATTCATAGCCTGGATTATCCGAGATTATTACTGGTAAGCCTTTGAGTAAAGCCTCGATATAGACCAAACCAAAGGTTTCTAGAGCTGAGGAGCTCACAAAGATATCTTTGTCTGTGAGTACTTCCCAAGGCTGTTCAAGGTGGCCAGTTAACTTCACATTCTTCAGGTTATGCTTCTTGATGTAACTCAAGCACTTAGTTTTATAATCCTCATCTTGAGCGCCAACCAAAAGAAGCTCCACATCTGTCTTTCCAGACTTATGATAAGCTTGTAAAAGCTCCATTTGGTTTTTGCGCTCTGTCAAGCGACCGACAGAGACAAAACGGATTTTTTCTCCTTTTTTCAAAGGTGAGATATCCACTTCGCTGTAAGGAATAAAATTTTTGATTTCTTTGTTCTGGAAAAGAGAATTCAGATTTTGATTGAGGAGGCCTGTTACACTGTAAATTTCTTCTGAATACTCTTCAATAAAATCTATCTTATCTCTGTAATAGGCAAATTCATTTTCGGGAAATTCGTGAATTAACCAGAAATGTGGTATCGATTCACAGGCTGCGGCAACAGCCCCTTGAAACATATTGACTGTATTGGTAACCACGAGATCAATATTATTTTCTTGAATGAGTTTTCTAATTTGGGCGATATTTTCCCGATAATAGAAAGCACGAACCTTCTCATCTTCCGGAAGCCCACCTGGAGCATCCTCCCACCACCATTTTCCTGCGGGAAGAATATGTGTTTCAATACCAGAAACTTCAAATTTATCCTTGTAACTTTTTTTATCTTCACCCTGATAACCTGGGGCAACATTTATAACTTTATTGCCACGTTGAACAAGCGCATTCATCAGATAAAAAATTGAAATTTCAGCACCATTATCAAGGGTGCCTGTCGGAGAGACGAATAAAATATTTTTCACTATTGTTTCCTTATCTTTTAAAGTATGTTGCTTGTTTTGATGTGGTCATTATAGAGTCTCATGTCCTATCTTAAAATTTTTGTTTAGATACTTATGCTCTCTGTAAATTCATCCTTATGGTTTTTGACTGTGCAATTCTCTAAAACAAAGCCGTAAGCTGCTTCTGCAATTCTTTGTCGTTTGTCAGGATTCTCAATAAGTACTTCTAGTTTTTCATACCATTCGTCGGTTTGGGCCAAGATTCCTGTTTCATCATTATTTATCATTTCTTCAAATGATCCCAAATGACTAGCTACAGTAGGCACTTTTACAAGTGCGGCTTCGAGCCATTTAATCTCTGATTTTGCACGATTGAAAACACTGTCAACCAACGGTGCTAAGTTGATATCCATTTGGCTAATTAATCTAGGGAGATCTTTCCAATCCACATAGTCATTCATTATGATTTGCTCTGTGTATTTTTTCAAGTCCTGTGGAAGGTCAATATAGCCGACCAAGTGCAGTTCTACATGTGGGTATTTTTCTAGAATTTGCATGATTGCAGGTTTTATCATTTCAAAATTTTCATTGTGTGTGATTGAGCCAGAAAAATATCCTATCTTAATTTTCGAAGAATCTTGTGTATAATCTTTGAGCGTTTCTTGACTTAATCTTACCAATTCTTCACTGGCAAGATTTCTGTTTATAATTACCTCAGAGCTATAGTTTTCAAGTTCTTCTTTTAAGGTTTGCGTGGTTGTAATGACTCTATCGCACAAAGCCATCATTTTCCCATAAGATTTCACACCGCTATCGTACTCATACTTTTCAATATCTGAAAGATCTTGCGTATAGGATAATAAATCCGTATATTTTGTATCAATAACAAGGTCATCAATGTCGTAATAGACAGGTTTATTATATTTTTGAGCAAGATGACAAAGTTGTTCTAGTAATTCAGAGTAACCGGTACGATAGATAACAATGTGGCTCGCATTTTCGGCATAGCCCATTTTAAATTCGGAAGCATTCACCGTCCATACATCAAAACCAAGTGCTCTTAATTGGGCCGCCTTATTTTCAACTCGGTAGCGTGTGCATTGTGGAATAGCATTTTCTACACCATCAATAATCAAAATGTGTTCTTTAGGCGTTTTATGCTTAATTTCTTCCATTATACCGTCAATAACATTAGGAGGATAAGTTGTATTAGTTTTAATATATTCAATCAGTTCTGGAACCTGGGTTTTTCTCGAGATACCTTGCCACAAAAATTTATCATCCGTATAGTTTGAAAATGCTGTATATTTTACAAGGGGAACACCAAAATCTTTTAACATCGTCAATGGATGAATATACATTGCACTGTCACCATTATTGTTGCTCACTGCAGCATGTTTAAACCCTAAGTATTCAAAATGCTTTGTAAAGACTGTTTCGTGCTTTCCAATAGCTTTGTTTCTGGAATTTGTATCGTCCATCTCCTCCCAATATTTTATAAACTCTCGGGAGGTAAACATACTTTTTTCAATAACAAGGAAATAAGACTGAAGATGAATCGGAATAGTTTTATACTTATTATATCCGGTAAAATCTGCTTGCGGCTCACCATATGAAATACCCCAGAAGTCCAATTTTTGTGAAGCCATTTTTTCAAAAGTAGATTCTAGGTCAACAAAAGGGCCTACATTTGTATCATTGACAAGCAATAGTTCATCAAATTGCGAAAGTGAATCCTTTGCCAGTGTAAGGATTCCCTGTCTAAACGCTGCTGTGTCGTAGCCTTCGTTGGGACGAATATCTACGCGACCATAAGTTTCCAAAATCGTCTTATCTTCTGGAATGAGGGAACCATTGACCACAATAATAATCTCATTGGACAGTTTAGCAAGTGCTCTCAAGAAAATGATTTTGTATTCTTGAAGTTTTTTACCATCTGCATACACCACGTAAACGAGTGCACGTTTCGGATTGTGGTAGTTATTTTTCGTACGCGCTTTATTTCGGAAAGGCCGAAGCAAATCTTTACGTATTTCTAGAAGCGGATGGACATTTCCCATCAATTTGCAGTATATTTTTTTAGGAGCTTTTAATAATAGCTTAGGTCTTTTTAAGACAAATAGGGTACGTTTCGTGTTATGTATAATAAAATGCCCTAATTTATAGCTTCTTGACTGGACTAAATTTTGGAGCTGTTGCTCCTTAACTTTGAGCTGTCGCTCCTTGATCTGGAGTTGCTGTTCATTATAATGTAATACCTTCTCTAGATCCTGTATTAAGAGAAGTCGCTCCTCAGCAATTTCATTTATGGAAGTAAGTTTTTCCTTAAGTGCTTGATCATGTTTATCTCCAAGAACCTCTCTATACTTATTCAAAATATAAAGATAACTTTCAAAATATTGTTCAAAGTCGTCTCTTTGACTTCGTGAATCATCAAGAACTCTGTAATTTAATTTCGTCTCTCTTACAAAAAAAGCTTTCGCACCATTATTAAGAATTAAGTTAAGCCAGAAATCATAGTCTTCTAAATTTTTTAAATTTTCATCAAATTTAACATTTTTTATAACTTTTGTTCTAACTAAAGATGACATGTCAATTGAATTGTGTACAAGTTCATCTTCCAAGCTAAAGTCAAGGTTTTCACGTAACATATTGTGTTTCGCTTCGAAATCCCAAATTTGACAGTAAGCAATATCTGCCCCATTTTTCTCTGCTTCTTTGAGTAAGACTTCAATATGATTTTTATTCAAAAAATTATCACTATCCACAAACAACAAGTACTCACCTGTTATTTGTTCTAGGGCCGCATTTCTAACTTTTACTACACCTTGATTCGCGCCTGAAAAGTATTTTGTTTCTTTAAAAGGAGATTCTAGAAGTAACGAAGAGATAATCTCTCCCGAACGATCTGTAGAACCATCGTTAAAGACAATAAGCTCAATATTTTGATACGTTTGTTCAAAGATACTTTTGATACATTTTGCAATATATTTTTCATGATTGTAGCAAGTGACTACAACAGAAACCTTATCATTCATGGGGGTTTTTACTCCTTTTTAAACAACTCCTGTCGGTTTTACTCTTAGAATAAATCCTCGATAGAAAACGATAAATAAATAAAGAACCATTATCGTAATTGTAGAGACTTTTGCAATATTTGCGACTGTTCGTTCTGAAAGTTGGATATTATACTTTGCGCCCAAGTTTTGTAATGCTGGAAGGAAGAAAATAATCAGGGGCTGGAGATAGCGACCAGAGAGTTCATCGAAGGTCGAGAGCGCTCTCTGACCAATATAGAAGCCTGCGAAAATACCAATCCAGTTAATAAAATAAGTCATTCCTGAGCTCCATACTGTCCATTTAGGATACACACGTCTGAACTCCCCCATAGCAACCCAGCAGAATAATAAAATCCATATGATATTGAAAAAGTCTGGAAGATTCATTGGAGTAATCATCCACATTCTTCGTGCGTTAGGGCCCATAGTTGCAAAATTTAAATAGTTATTAAAAAATACTTTTCCAAAATGAATTAAGCCAAGTTTTTTGTTAAAAAGAACAAGTCCTGCTATAACCAAGGCAACAATTAATGTAGATAACACAATTATTGTGTGTTTCTTCATTTTCTTAATCGTGGTAACAACAGGTTTATAGACCATTGGTAATCCAATAAGGGCAAAGAGAGAGAAAACATAATTTTTCTTCGCTAAAAAGAGCAACAAGATAGTCGCTAAACTATAAATTTTTTGATTTTTACTCAACTCTTTAAAATTCTTGATTTGTGTTAACTCTAAAAAGTTGAGCGCAAACATTGCAAAGACAATAAAACTAAAGATATCGTAACTCGGACTTGCAATCTTCATAAGGTAAGGAACAGTAAAGAGCATCACGAGCAACCACTTACCCTGATTACTTTTCTTGATAATAAAGTAAAAGCAAAGAGCGAAAAACAGGAGATTAGCAAGTCTACCACCATAGTCCATCACACCAATGCTTGGATAGATAAAACGGGCGATTAACACACCTATGGAAGCTGGGAGATGCATAAAATTAATGGGGACAAAACTATTTCCATTATTCGTTAAATTGAAGCGAATACCATCATTCTCTAAATCCACTTTTTTGAAAATAGTATCCTTGATACTGATATTTGCTGTACTACCTGTCACACCTCCTATAGCTTCAACTTCTAATGTTCTGAGAGTAGGTGTGGTCATCACTTCTGGATGTTTCGATGAAAACTGATTATAAGCATAACTTAGATGATAACCTTCATCACCTGTCGTCATCGGCGGTGTGAGAAAGGTTGAGAATACACCAAAAATGAGCACAACGATGATAAAGAATTTCTCTGCAGGGAGCTTTAATTTTCTATTGTCCGTCGTGTTCATTTTTTTCTCCTTATGAAATGATTTTTAGTTTAGCTAATAATGAATAAATATAGTTCGTTCTTCTATAGGGGAAGGCTTTTAATAAGGCTTGCTGTTTTTCTTCAAGCCCTTGGATAGGGAAGTATGCTGCAATTTGTTGTTCTTGGTAATCTTGATTCAACATCAAGTCCAAGTCTGCCAACTTATGCTCTTTTCCTATTGCTGAATAATAATCTTCAAATTTGAAATCTCCCCCAACCAGACGGTCTGAGAGATTCATATGTAGATTAGGGATTTTAAAACTGTCAGCAACGATTAGTCCATGAAGTGAGGAAGAAAAAACAAGTTTACAAGAGGTGATATCAGTGATTACTGCTTGTGGTGCCCGTAATACATCAATAATTTTAAATCTTGGATCTGCAGCCAATTTTTGAATAAAAGGGTGGTCTGCTTCCTCAAAATGAGGAATGATTCCTATTTTATCTTCTTTATTGGGGCTTTCTTGGTAAACTTTATTAACAAGAAGTCCTGGATCACCTAGCGGCAGGGGTGGGAGCTTCAAGTCTTCTTGCGTAAGCTTTCCACGTACTGCATGAAATTTTAGTTTCGAAAAATTAAGCTCTGAAAAGTTATGCAAGGGATATGTTTCTTTGATCGAACCTACTTCTGCCTGAAGTGGGTAGATTGTTCCACTGCCCCAGATATGTACCTTTTTCGTTGGCCGATTACACTCTAAATCAAGTAGGATATGCAAAAGGCTACCAACAGAGAGCAGATCTGCTTTTTTTATATCTGGTTCATAAGCCACTTCAAGGTAAGAGAATAGGTTTTGGATAATTTCCGGACCAAGTTCATCCCCAAAGTTAGGTTTATCACCAGGTGCTTTCCATGAATACAGTTTGATTTTCTTTTTTGGGATCATTTGATTTCTTTTAAAAGTCCATAAGTGCGTTTGTCTGAAGAATCACGATAAACAAAGCTAAGTAACGGCGAGGCAGTCAGAAGCTCAGTTTCAATGAACCCATCCTCTGCTACACGCCGTTTCATCCGGATTGTTGCAACTAAGCCGAATTCGGTATTGTGAAAATTCTCCATCGGAATTTCAATAGTGTCTACTGTGTGTATTGGCATTGAACCACTATCGTAGATTATTCCACCACGTTTTACATCGTGAAGGCTGTAAGAAATAAATAAATCTGATTTATCCAATGTTTCATCAAAAAGTTGTACATTTAATTTTGCAATAAACTTATCTTCTGGTTTTGAAAGCGAAAGAGGAGATACTGGTTCAATTGCAATCTTTGCGGCAACAGTTGCTTCTTCTCCAACGGATGTATTATTTCTTGCAAGATTATCTTCAGAATATTTGTTGGTGATATCTTGGATATTGCCTTTTTCAACAATGCCCTCTTTAATATAAATTGCTTTATTACAATATTTTTGCACGGCATTCATATCGTGAGTGACTAAAATCGTTGTTTTACCTGAAGCTTTGCGTTCTAAGAAATAATCGTTACATTTACGTTGAAAGGCTTCATCTCCCACAGCAAGTACTTCGTCAAGAACAAGTACATCACCTTTAGCCTTGATTGCGACTGAAAAGGCCAATCTCACTTGCATTCCACTTGAGTAGTTCTTTAACTTTTGGTTCATAAATTCATGGAGTTCAGAAAATTCCACGATATCATCATACATCTGATCGATCTCTTCGGTAGAAAAGCCAAGCATTGCGCCATTAAGATAAACATTTTCTTTACCTGTAAGTTCTGGATTAAAGCCGACACCAAGCTCAATAAAACTGACCAGTTTCCCATTAACGGTAACCGTTCCTTTTTCTGGTGTATATATTTGAGAGATAATCTTTAAAAGTGTTGATTTACCTGAACCGTTACGACCAACAATTCCAAAAAAGTCACCTTTTTCAACGGTAAAGTCAATATCTTTGAGAACATGTTGTTCTTTATATCCTTTAATGCCTCGCATGCGATTGACCAAAGTTGTACGTAGACTCGTACTTGCTTCAGTTGGGAGGCGGAAGTATTTACTTACATGATCTATTTTTACTGCTACTTCTGACATTCTTTCCTCCTTAAACAATTTCCGCAAATTTATTCGAATTTTTATTGAATACCCACAATCCTAAACCAAAAATGAGGACGGAAAGAACATAAGGGATAGCAATTACGAATGAATTATCCCAAAGTTGCCATAAGGTCGGATTCGTATTATTACTAAAGGTTAACACGTAACGCATATCTTGAATAATTTGTGCCATTGGGTTCAACATTTGAAATTTTGCTACGGTAAGATGATTGGTTGAAATTTGAGTAATTGGATAAATGATCGGTGTGCCATAAAATCCGGCCTGCATGACAACTTCCCAAATAGGCCCCAAATCTCTAAAATAGACAAAAAATGTAGCAAGTATAAAGGAAATCCCTGTAGTAAAAAGGATAAGCTCTAATAAGAGTGGAACGACAAAAATAACTGTCCATGACATCTGAACACCGTTAATTAAGGCAAAGACAGTCACCACTGCAAGTGAAATCATCAAATTAATAAAAGCGTTGACAGCAACTGAAAAAACGATAACTGATTTTGAAAAGTTCACTTTTCGAAGCATATCCCCTCGACTTACGACCGAGAGCATTCCAATTCCTGTTGTTTCACCAAAGAAATTCCAGATGGTTATCCCTAAGAGCAGTGCTACAGCAAAGTGAGGTGTTCCTTCACCAAAACGCATGAAGCGTACAAATACGAGATACATAATCAAGAAGAGCATTACAGGCTTGAGGATTGACCATAAATAACCAATAGCACTCCCTTGATATCTAAGTTTGAAGTCTGTTTTAATCAGTTCTTTAAGTAGAATTTGATTTCTACGGCTGAAGAAATTCATTTATTTTTTCCTTTATATGCAAATTTTGTAAGAATCAGAGTACGGAAGATTTTAGTATGGAAATTTTTATTCTTTCGTAACTTGTACTGATTGAGTGTGAGACGTCGCTTTTCCTTTGGCATGTTGAGCAAATCAACATAGTCTTGGATAAGCACCTTGTTCGACAATGATAACTTATCCAGCTTCTCTGTCAGAAGTTTTTGTGCTTGCTTTTGACTAGATTCGATAAGCCACCAATACTTTTCAAACCAAAGATGTGGCCGTAACCATTTTTTCATCCGCTTCGTCCACGTTCTTGCCCCCAGAACATTCGCATCGTGCTGGCGATAGAGGTGCGTTGGTTGATCTATGTAAACCAATTTCCCTATTGCGGTAGCTAGAAGTGCTAAATACCAGTCATGCATGATGATATCCTCAGTGGTTTGCCACTCTTGTGCTAAAGCATGATTAATCATGCTCGCACCACCAGTAACAGTGTTTTCTGTGAGTTCTTGAACCAGTTCCGTATTGGCATGATCGGACTGACTGCGAATCATACTTTCCGATAAGATATTGAGTTGTTTATCAACAATCTTAAGGTCCGTGTAGTACATGGTAGGGATATTACTATCATGCTTTTCTGCTTCTACCAGAATAATTTCCAATTTTTCTGGTAGCCAGTAATCATCCTGATCAGCAAAAAAATAAAAATCAGCAATATCAGCTTTTACCAATTGATAAAAAGATTGAATTACACCAACGTTTTTGGCTTTAATTACTTTAATTCGATGATCTTTACTGGCAAAATGCTCGATTATTTTAACGGTTTCGTCCTTGGACCCATCATCTCGAATAATCAAGTTCCAATCTTGAAATGTTTGTTTCTGAATGCTTTCAATTTGCTCAGCAACAAACTTTTCACCGTTGTAAGTCGACATTAAAATATTAACTTTGGGCATGTTGAGAGGCCTCTTTCGGTTTCAGTCGCTTATTTTTGTAAATAAGGTTTCATACTGGGCACAAATGTGTTCCCATGTGTATTTTTCTTCAATAATTAGTCTTGCTTTGTTTTGTAAATTTTGACGTGTATCAGCTGTTATTTTTTCAACTTCTGAAAGCACGTTTGAAAGGTTTTCCTTATCGAAATAAATGACGGAATCTCCCGCAGTCATCCGATTAAAATTCACACCAAGGACGACATTGACTGGAGTCGACCACATGGCTTCAAGAAGACCTGGGTTGGTTCCGCCCACCTCATGACCATGCAGGTAAGCAAAAGCCTGCTCGCGGATAAAACGCAATTCATTTTGATCATAAACTGTGCCCACAAATTTGATCCGAGGATCCCTGTCAAAATTTGTCTGAGCTCGGAGTTCTTCATAATAAGGATTTCCTTCGTGATTTGTAATAATCACTAAATCCCTCTTCGTTTTACTTTTCATAAAGTGACGAATGAGTAATTCATAATTGTTTTCAGGCACAAATCGCCCTACAATCAAATAATAATCACTAGTTTTATATTTTACCAGAGTTTCTGATTCTGTCAAATTTGAATTGAACTTCTCCGTACCGTAAGCAATCACCTCACTCTTGACTTGACCATATTCTGCACGTAAATAATCAAGAATACCTTGATTGTCACTAATAATCATATCCGCACAACGGACCATTTTTTTCTCCGCATGCTTAAGATAGCGGCGCACAGGTTTCGGCCACTTGGTACGTTTCCACTCAAGCCCATCTGGATTGACAAGCAGCTTTCCGCCGACCTTGTGAATTTTATGAGCATAGTGACCAATAATCCCACCTATCGTATTTCCTAATATATAGAAGACTGGTTCAATAATTTGTTCCTCTTTAATTTGCTTCAAGGCTGCATTAATTGCCAGAGCATCATATGCAATTACACGCGCTGGTCCAATGTTTGGCACATTAATAACAAAGCAATCAGCCCCTCGATAATCAAAATGACCATCCACAACTTCTATATCTGAATTCTCGCTTTGACAAGCCACATGATATTTAATATTTTGATTACTTTGGTGTTTAACCAACTCTTCTACAAAAGTCTCAAACCCTCCATACTTTGCTGGCAATCCACGACTACCAATAATAAAAATGTGTTTTTTCATGTTTTTCTACGTTTGCAAGCGCAAACTTTTAACCTCTCAAAGCGAGAATTCTGCCTTAAAGACAGAATTTCGCTGTTTTTTATCATCTCCAAAACTTGTCGATGCCATATTTATTTTGCTGTTTCGCCTTTGACTTTATCTTTATTTTCTCTTAAGTCACCAATAGTCAACAATTGTGCAAGAGCTTCTTGCCATGTTGGAATATTAAATCCTGTAGCTTTCGCTTTAGCAAGACTCATCGTTGAATTAAATGGTCGTTTCGCGGCAGATGGGAAATTACTTGAATCTACAGGTTTTACAACTGTATCTGTATCTTTCAAAATTTCTTTAGCAAAATCAAACCATGTTACATCTTCTCCAGGTGCAGCATCGTTTGTCAGGTGATAATAACCTGCTTCTGCTTGTTGATCAACCAAGTAGACCATAAACTCTGCTAATGTACGGGTCCAAGTAGGACGACCGTGTTGATCATTAACAACGGTGATTTCTGGAAAACGAGTGGCGAGATTTTGCATTGTAAAAACAAAATTTGGTCCGTAGCTACCAAATACCCATGCTGTACGAATCGTATAAAATTTCACACCAGATGCTTCAACTGCTTGCTCCCCGAGTAATTTTGTACGTCCATATTCTGAAACAGGGCCTTTTGGCGCATCAACTTCCCATTCTTGACCAACAGGTAAATCACCATTGAAAACATAGTCCGTTGAAATATAAACAAGTGTTGCTCCAACACGAGCAGCTGCCTCAGCTACATGACGTGTGCCATCAACATTAATTTTTTCGTTAAGAGCTTTACCTTCATCTTCTGCTTTATCTACAGCAGTGTAGGCAGCGCAGTGATAAACCAATTCTGGTTTATTTTTGTCAAAGAAAGCATCAACAGCAGTTTTGTCCGTAATATCAAGTTCATTAACATCTGCTGCAAAGTATTTTACATCCCGTTCATCAAGAAGATGGCGTAACTCAGTACCAAGTTGGCCATTTCCACCAGTAATTAAAATCATATTTATTCCTTTATCTTAGAGAACTTTTTGGCTTTCAGCATATTTTGCTTCAACAGCAGCTTTTTCTGCCTTCCACCAGTCTTGATTTTCAGTATACCAATCAATTGTTGCCTTCAAGCCTGACTCAAAGTCTGTGTGTTTAGGCTCCCAGCCAAGTTCTGTACGAAGTTTTGTATTGTCGATAGCATAGCGCAAATCATGGCCAGCACGATCAGTTACACGATCATAAGCGTCAGGTGCTTGTCCCATCTCCGTTAAGATTTCTTCTAAAACTTCTTTATTATTTTTTTCGCCATCGGCTCCGATAAGATAAGTTTCACCCATACGACCTTTGGTCAAAATTGTCCAAACGCCAGAAGAATGGTCTTCTGTATGGATCCAGTCACGCACATTTTTACCATCGCCATAAAGTTTTGGTTTAATCCCTGATAAAATGTTTGTAATTTGACGTGGGATAAATTTTTCGATGTGTTGGTAAGGTCCATAGTTATTTGAACAGTTTGAAATTGTCGCTTTCAAGCCAAATGAACGTACCCAAGCACGGACAATTAAGTCCGATGCTGCTTTAGTCGAAGAGTAAGGACTTGATGGATTGTAAGGTGTTTTATCAGTGAATTTCTCACCTTCGCCTTCGCCATGTCCTGGTAAATCTTCGCGGTAAGGCAAATCACCATAAACTTCATCTGTCGATACATGATGGAAGCGTAAATCATATTTTCGTGCCGCTTGTATCAAGGTATATGTCCCAATAAAGTTCGTTTGGATAAACTCATCTTGTGATTTAAGTGAGTTGTCGTTGTGGCTTTCTGCCGCATAGTGCACAATCGCATCTGCCTTGGAAGCAACCTGATCCACAATCTCTGGATCTGCAATATCACCAACGACAAGCTCTACACGATCTCCAAGAATCATGTCAATATTGGCACGATTTCCCGCATACGTTAATTTATCTAAAACGGTAATATGTACATCTGGATGATTATTATAAACGTAGTGTACGAAATTTGAACCGATGAATCCAGCACCACCAGTGACTACGATATTTTTAAATTCAGTCATTGTTTTTCCTCTAGTATATTTTTTATTGCAAGCGATAGTCTTGTTTGAATTTCTGCGCTGACACAATTTTTAAATATTTGCCATTAAACACCAGAAATTCATCTTGAGCAGCGTTAATCTTGATCAAACCACCAGTATTAACAATACGTAATGTTTTATCATTTAACCAAGAAAATCCACCTGAAGCAAAGGCCTTCTTTACCCACACAGGTTGTTCATTTTCCTTATTCACTTGCCAAAACTCTAGTATTCTTTTACTTTGTAGATGTTTGACCTTCATTTTAGCCGAGTAAATCTGCGGTTAGGGGTTTTACATCTGCAAGCAGTGGGTGATTTTTATCTGCTTCACTCACTTCAGCATGTGCAAGATCTTCCCACTCAATACCTAAAGTTGGATCTGCATAATTGACGAAAGCGTATTTTGGTTTAAGTTCCAAAGCCCAATAGTCATTTACTAAGTAAGAGTATGAAACAGTATCACTTAAAACTTGGAAACCATTGGCAACGCCACGTGGTACAAAAATGCCCTTGCTGGCATCAATCACTGTTTGGTAAACATGACCAAAGCTCTCGCCTTCACGAAGATCTACCCATGAGCCCAAAACACGTCCACCATCTGCTACAGAAATATATTTGTCCCATGGTTCAGCGTGTAAACCGCGCAAAACATTTTTACGTGAGAAAGAAACGTTATTTTGTAATTTTCCTTCTGCGAAGAATTTTTCTGGGAAACCGAGTGGAAGCATCTTTTCTTTTTGAAAGTTTTCTTTAAACCAGCCGCGATTATCACCATGAACCGGAATATCAAATTCTAACATACCTGGAATAGCTTCAATTTTGCGTGCTGCAAGTTCTTTTCCAAAAAAGTTATCCGTCATTTATTTATCACCTACCAATTTAAGTAAATATTTACCGTATGCGTTTTTCTTAAGCGGTTGTGCAAGTTCACGTACGGCTTCTTCCGAAATATAGCCCATACGCCATGCAATTTCTTCAAGGTTAGCAACCATAACGTTTTGCATACGTTGAACTGTTTCAATATATTGCGCTGCCTCGAGCAAGCTTTCATGTGTTCCTGTATCGAGCCATGCAAAGCCACGCCCCATAAGTTCGACAGAGAGATCACCACGTTCAAGATAGGCCTTATTCACATCTGTGATTTCCAACTCTCCACGTGGTGAAGGTTTGATGTTTTTAGCAATCTCTACAACATCATTATCGTAGAAATAAAGCCCTGTTACTGCGTAGTCAGATTTTGGTACCTCAGGTTTTTCTTCAATTGAAACAGCGTTCATGTCTTCGTCAAACTCAACAACACCAAAACGCTCTGGGTCTGGCACTTGGTAACCGAACACAGTTGCGCCTTTTTCTTTGGCTGCAGCAGTTTGAAGTAACTTAGACATCCCTGGGCCATGATAAATGTTATCACCCAAGATAAGAGCAACTGAATCATCACCAATAAAGTCTTCGCCGATGATGAAAGCTTGAGCCAAACCATCTGGACTTGGTTGAACAGCATACTGCAAATTTAGTCCGAATTCAGAACCATCTTGCAAGAGTTCTTGGAAACGCGGTGTATCTTCTGGTGTTGAGATGATCAAAATATCTTTAATCCCAGCTAACATCAGTGTAGATAATGGATAATAAATCATTGGTTTATCATAGACGGGCATCAATTGTTTACTTGCTGCACGAGTCAGTGGATACAAACGCGTTCCTGATCCACCTGCTAAAATAATCCCTTTCATGAGGTACCTCACTTTATTTCTTCTATTTTATTATAGTTAATCAGCATAATTATAGCATATTTTTACTTTTATTTCATTCTAATTCTGCCTGAGGTAGGAGCAAAAAGGACTAGAAGCAACGCTCTAGCACCTTTTGTTTAGTATGTTTCAATTATAATTTTTTAAACATGAATAAGGCTCCCTTTGTCAGTAAATATTGTGCAAGAGGTGCAACAATCAGAAATGGGATAAGTAATGTAAAGTGAAGCGGACTCGGCCATGCTAAATTAAGAAAATCCGTACCCACAATTAAAGCTACAAAAAACGAAAGCTGTGTGATTGTGAAAATCCATAAGCGGTAGCGCTTAATAGGCCAAAATATCTTGCGCTGCATCAAAACGTAGTTCCATGCAGAAAAGAGAACCGTCATCATCGCAAGTTCAGGATGTGAAATACCGAAGACTCCGCCTATTGTAACGATAAGTATTGCGCCAACAGCAATACTAAAACCCACAGGAAACGCACGCTCAAACAGCGTCCGCAAAAAACGACCTTCAACTTTTGAAAAGTCTGACTCAAAACTCAAGAAAAAAGAGGGAATCCCGACAAAAAACGCGGTCAAAACAGTAAGCTGGATTGGCTCAAAAGGATAGACACTCCCCGCAAATAAAGTCAACACAGTTAAAGCTATCGAAAACATCATCCGCACCATTAATAAAGAGCCTGTACGTGTTAAGTTATTAATTACGCGTCGCCCCTCATTAACAATATAAGGCATCGCCGAGAAGTTATTATCCATCAAAATAAGATTGGCGGTTTGTTTCGCCGCTTCACTACCTTCGCGCATGGCAATCGAACAATCAGCTTCCTTAAAGGCCAAAATATCATTGACACCATCTCCAGTCATCGCTACTGTGTGCCCCTGCTTCTTCAGGATTTGCACCATCATTTTTTTCTGTTGTGGGGAGACACGACCAAAAATTTGAAAATTTTCTACTGCAAACTCCAGTTCTGCCTCTGTTTTTAGTTGACTGGCATCAACATACTGCTCGGCATCCGGTAAGGAAACAGCCTTCGCAATTGCCGATACTGTTACAGGATCATCTCCAGAGATGATTTTACAACGTACACCCTGCTTTTTAAAATAGGCCAGAGTCTGTTTAGCATCGTCACGTAAAACATCAGAAATAACAATGAGCGCTTCTGCAGTTAGGTCTTCAGGAAGTCGGTCTCTATCAAGTGCTTGTTTTGAGCGGGCCAAGACTAACACACGATAACCCTTTTCTGCATACTTTTGTGCGTGCTGTTCTAACACGACACTTCCCTTTGGAAACAAAAACTGCCAAGCACCTAAATAAAAGGTCCCTTCTGTAAACTCAACTGCGCTATATTTTCTCTCAGAAGAAAATGGCAACACTTGAGAAACATTGTAATCCTTTAATGAAGCAAAATACTTCCTTAAGGCTTGTGCAGTGACGTTTTGATCTGGGAGGTTTTCTAGAAGATTCCCCATAATATGGACAATGTGCGGCTCAGAATGTTCAGTCAGACTCTCAATCTTTTCCACTTTCATTTCACCCGTCGTAATGGTCCCTGTCTTATCCAAGCACAGCACATCCACTCGTGCAAGCGCATCAATCGTATGCAGCTCTTGAACCAAAACTTTTTGCTTCACTAAGTTGATAACTCCCAACGTTAAAGCCATACTGGTCAATAAAATCAACCCCTGTGGGAACATACCCTCTAGGGCAGCAACCGTTCCTAGAACGGCTTGTTTGTGGCCCGTATCAATGACATAAAACAACTTGAGGTAAAGCAAAATTCCCAAGGGTATCATAATGAAACTTACGATACGTACAACTTTTGCTAAACTGTCACGCAACATTCGTTTCTGTTTCTTTATTTTTTGAGCTTCATGGGCTAATTGATGAATATAATTGTCTTTTCCTACATGAACAACCCGTGCAACAGCTGTCCCGCTTGTGACAAAACTACCCGAAAAAAGTTCTGCATCTGCTTTTTTAGTCAGCGCGTCAGCCTCTCCGGTAAGCAAAGCTTCATTTACTTCCACTTGCCCTTCAATGATTTGGCAGTCACATGGAATTTGATCTCCAAGTCCCAGAAGAATAATGTCATCAAGCACAAGCTCTTCTTGTTTTAATTCAATCTGTTTCCCTTGACGAAAAGTCTTGACCTTACTTGTATTCAATAAAGAGAGCTTGTCGAGCAAGCGACGTGCTTTAATTTCCTGATATAAACCAATTCCTGCATTCACTGCAACAACAATAATGAAAAGCGCATTTCGATGCGAGCCCACTGAAAGCACTAAAATAAAAAGGAAAATATTGATTAAGTTAAAAAAAGTCAGCAAATTACTCGCAAAAATTTGGCCGTATGTTTTACTGCTCTCATTCTTTGCGATATTGACCTGACCTGATTTTAAACGATTTTCAACTTCTTTTTGTGACAAACCTTCATATTTAAATGACATAAGCTCTCTCCTAACTCTTATTCTATCCTAACATTATTAGAGAAGCAAATACCTTACATTTTCGAAATAAAACCCCGTCACAATGAGGACAGGGTTAATTAGTTTACTTTGTTTGACGTGCCATCGAAGACTGCACATTGAATTTACGTTGAATAAGAAAGCGAATCCCCATCACGGCTGCCCCGAGAATAATTGTAATGTACGGAGCAAGTACAATATTGATGGATTTTGGTAAGAGAGCGACCAAGACAGAAACGCCTGCCCATGCCACCATCGCAACAGCTAACATCGCAAAACCTTTGCCTTTTTTCTGTGGGCGTTGTGCACTGTAAAAATATTTATACATCCAGTACATCACCAAACCAGCGAGAGCGGAAGAAGCCAGCGTTGTCAATAGACCGTAAACACTTGCTTGTGGCTGGAAGAGACCCATCAGTCCCATAACCACTGAAATCACACCAAAGAAAAGTAAAGCACTATCTAGCCACATCAAGAAGGGTGATTCATTTTTCGCTGTTTCCTGACGTTTTACCTTATCTTCCTCAGGTTTATACTGTGTCGCAAATTCCATTGGTGCCCCCAATAATTTGCGGGCCAGAATACCTTCCTTTTGTCCTTCGATGATTTTCGGCAAGATTTCAGCGAGTATTGTTTTGATTTCCTCGTCTGATTTTCCTAAAAGCATCAATTGCTTTGTTACGTTATGTACATATTCGCTATTTTTGGCAGTGAGTTGCTCGATTAGATTTTCCATATCTCCTATTATATAAAAATTTTGGTGAAATTTGGAAATAAAACTTGATTTTTTTAATAAAAAAATGTTATACTAATTTGGTATGTTATTTTGAGGGTTTCTGTAAGAATTGTGTTTCAGATCTGAATTTTTAGAGATGCTCTTTAAAAAAAGCATAAAATTTTTAAGGAGGAACCAAACCATGTCAAAAGAATGTTATTTTACTGGTCGTAAGACTGTATCAAGTAATAACCGTTCACACGCTATGAACCAAACTAAACGTGTAGTTAAACCTAATCTTCAAAAAGTTCAAATTCTTGAAAACGGTGAACTCAAAACTGTATGGGCTTCAGCTAAAGCATTGAAAAAATTGCCTGCAGGCGTTGAGCGTGTATAATTGGATAAAATAAAGAAAGCTAGTGAATCTTATTTACTGGTCTTTTTTATTTTCTTCTCTTTCTCCAACACTTTAAAAACCAAAGGTCATAATTAACGGTTGATCTTTGGTTTTTTCATCTTCTAAAACTCTTTCGACTTAAGACCCCCTCCCCTAAAGCACTTACAAGGCTAAATTGACCAAAAAACCAATAAAACAACTGTTCTATTTTACAAAATTATGATAAAATGAAGTGATACATAAATTATTATGGAGGAAAGTGCTGTATGATTCAACAGCACGCATATGAAAATGACCGTTACTATTAATACTCAACATGGTAATGTTGACATTGCAACAGATGTTATCGCTACTGTTGTAGGTGCAAGCACTACTGAAATTTTCGGCGTTGTCGGCATGACAAGCAAAAATGCTGTAAAAGACAATTTCCGTAATATCCTCGGACAAGAAAACTATTCTAAAGGTGTTGTCGTTACGACAACCGATAACCAAACAATCATTGGTGTTTATGTTGTTGTCAGCTATGGTGTTAAAATTAGCGAAGTTGCCAAAAACATCCAAGAACGTATCCGTTTCAATCTGGAAAATCAACTTGGCATTGTAGCAGCTAAAGTCAATGTATATGTACAAAATGTGAAGGTGGTCGAAGACTAGTGTCAAATATTAACGCAAGTAAATTTCAAGAAATGATTCAGGCGGCAGCAAGTCGCCTTAACGAACAAGCTGAATATGTCAATTCTCTGAATGTCTTTCCTGTCCCAGACGGAGATACAGGAACAAATATGGGGATGACAATCACAAATGGTGCCAAAGATGTCGCTGAAAAACCAGCCGAAACTGTTGGACAAGTTGCTCAAATCCTTTCCAAAGGTTTGCTCATGGGCGCTCGTGGTAACTCTGGTGTTATCCTTAGTCAAATCTTCCGCGGTTTTGGACAATATGCCAAAGACTACGATGAACTTGATGGTATTCATTTAGCTAACGCTTTGCAAAATGGTGTTGAAGTCGCTTATAAAGCGGTTATGAAACCTGTTGAAGGTACAATCTTAACTGTTTCACGCGGTGCTGCAGAACTTGCAAACCGTAAAACTAATGAGACTGACGATGCAACAGCTATTATGGAAGCTGCTCTTGAAGGAGCTAAAATCGCTTTAGCGAAAACACCAGACATGTTGCCAGTCCTTAAAGAAGTTGGCGTTGTCGATTCAGGTGGTCAAGGTTTGGTTTATATCTACGAAGGCTTCTTGATGGCTCTCAACGGTGAATTCGTCCCTGAAAATCCTGAGCAAGGTTTAGGTGCCATGGACCGTATGATTAACCTTGAACACGAGTCTGAAACAAGTGTTGCGGGTGCTTCCACAAGCGATATTAAATACGGCTACTGTACAGAGATTATGGTCGAGTTAGGCCAAGGTCCAACAGCCCGTGAGAGTTATGATCACGATAATTTCCAAGCTTACTTGGCGGGTATCGGTAATTCACTTTTAGTTGTTGATGACGAAGAAATCGTTAAAGTCCATGTCCATACTGAAGATCCTGGTCTTGTTATGCAAGAAGGGCTTAAATATGGTCGTCTGGTTAAGGTTAAAGTTGACAACATGCGCCTCCAAAACGAAGGTGTTGCTGAAAAAGAAAAAACAAACAACATCAGCACTTCTACTTCTAAATCTGACTGGGGATTGATTGCCATCGCTGCTGGTGATGGTCTTGCTGACATTTTCCGTGAAATGGGTGTACAGCATGTCGTTTCTGGTGGTCAAACAATGAACCCATCAACAGAAGACATCCTCAAAGCTATTGAAGCTGTCAATGCCGAAAAAGTTATTATTCTTCCAAATAATAAAAATATCTTCATGGCTGCCAAATCTGCCGCTGAAGTTTCAGATATTCCTGTTGAAGTGATTGAAACAGCAACTGTTCCTCAAGGTTTTACTGCCTTACTCAGCTTTGACCCAACAAAATCAATTGAAGAAAACAAAGAAAATATGACTGCTTCATTAGCAGACGTACAATCTGGTTCAGTGACACAAGCTATTCGTGACACCAATATTGATGGTATTGATATCCATAAAAAAGATACACTTGGCATGGTCAATAATAAAATTGTCGCATCAACCAAAAAAATGAACGATGCTATCTTTGCTGCTTTTGAAAAAATGATTGATGAAGACAGCGAAATTGCAGCAATTTATATTGGTGAAGACGGTAAAAAATCAAATGCCGAACGTATTGCCAAAGAACTAGAAAAACGTTACCCTGAACTCGAAGTAGAGATTCATGACGGAAAACAACCTGTTTATCCATACATTTTCTCTGTAGAATAAAACACAAAAAACTGGCCTCTCAAAGCTAGTTTTTTTGTGTGTTTGTTTTCACGTGAAACATTCTTTTTTTATTTACTTTCTCCCATACACAAATTTCCTCGAAATTACAAGTAATTCGTGTTATACTTATTGTAATGTCAAATACTTTTTACATCCCATTGAAGGAGCATGCATGAAAACACTGAATACTGCCCGTATCGGCCAAATATATTATGTAAATAAAATATTAAAATCCGAGCATGCTGGAAAACTTCGAGAGCTTGGTTTTGCCCCTGATACGGAAGTTGTTTTAATTTCTATGGACGGGGAAAATGCGCTTTTAAAGATTGGTCAGACACGTTTAGCGCTAAGCAGTTTCTACCTCAACACGATTTTGATTAAAGACGAACAATCAAATGAGGAACTTATACCTCTCTCGTCTTTGAATATCGGTCAAAGTGGCGTGGTCCGATTACTCGAGGGGGAAAGTGAAATAAAGCGCCGGCTTATGGATATGGGGATTACGAGGGGAACAAGTATTGCGGTGCATAAACTTGCACCGCTAGGAGATCCTATGGAGCTTCATCTGCGGGGTTACTCTCTTTCTTTAAGAAAGAAAGATGCTGAAAAAATAAAAATTGTTGTCCAAGATTAAAAGGAAATAAAGATGACTAAAATCGCTTTGCTAGGAAACCCAAATAGTGGGAAAACAAGTATTTTCAATATATTAACTGGCAGTAATCAGCAAGTAGGAAATTGGCCAGGTGTAACAGTTGAATGTAAAACAGGACGTTATAAAAAAGACAAAAATATCGCTATTCAAGATTTACCGGGAACTTATTCTCTCTCACCTTATACTTTAGAAGAACAAGTCACACGAAATTATCTCAGAGAGACACCACCAGATGTCCTTCTCAATATTATTGATGCAACAAATCTCGAACGCTCACTGTACCTCACATTACAACTGATGGAGTTTAATATTCCTATCGTCATCGCTCTAAATATGAGCGACTTGCTAGAATATCAAGGTAAACAAATTGATATCGAAAAACTGTCTTACAGTTTAGGGCTACCTGTCGTACTTACTAGTGCTTTAAAGAAGAAAGGTCTAGACGAAGCTATTCGAAAAGCTTGCCAGCCTCTTGAAGTTACACCTTTAGATTATGACCACCGTCTTGAAAGTGCCTTAGGAGAAATTCAAACGATTTGTCCCCAAGCAAAGAATCGTTTTGAACAAATTAAACTTTTTGAAGGGGACAGTTTAGCCTCGAACTCCCTCACTGCCTCACAACGGCAAGAATTAGATGAAATCGTAGCAATCACCGAAAAAATTATGGGCGACGATCGTGAATCCATCATCGTTAACGAGCGCTATGATTTAATTGGTCAAATTGTTCGTTTGGTTGTTACAAGCGCACATAAAGGACAACTTAATCTAACAGATAAAATCGACCGCATCGTTACCCATAAATGGTTGGGCCTTCCTATTTTTATCCTTATCATGTGGCTCGTTTACTTTTTAGCGATACAGGTCATTGGTACACCCGCTAGCGATTGGCTCAATGATAACTTTTTTGGTAGTTTTCTGCCAGATATTTTACACCAAGTAATGGATAGCTTGGCGATTGTTCCTTGGGTCCAATCCCTACTCCTTGATGGTGTCCTCGCTGGAATTGGGGCTATCCTAGGCTTTGTTCCACAAATCTTCGTTCTATTCCTCCTGTTAGGCTTTCTTGAAGATTCAGGCTATATGGCTCGTGTCGCATTTGTGATGGATCGTATTTTTAGAAGATTTGGCTTGTCTGGTAAATCCTTTATTCCCATGTTGATTTCTTCTGGCTGTGGTGTACCGGGAATTATGGCTACCCGTACAATTGAACAAGAAAGGGACAGAAAAATTACCATCATGGTGACCACCTTCATGCCCTGTTCAGCAAAGTTGCCGATTATTGCTTTAGTTTCAGGTGCCTTTTTTCACTCCACCAGTTGGGTTGCACCTAGCGCATACTTCTTAGGCATGGCCATGATTATCCTCTCAGGAATTATTTTGAAAAAAACGAGAATGTTCGCGGGAGATACTTCTGCTTTCATCTTAGAATTGCCTACTTACCATATACCTCACTTTCCTACAGTCTTTAAATATGCGTTTGATCGAGGTTTGAGTTTTATTAAGCGCGCTGGGACAATCATTTTTGCGCTCAATGTCGCACTCTGGTTCTTGTCAAACTATAGCTTCACTTTGCACCAAGTTGAACCCGGCCAATCAATATTAGCAACGCTCGGAGGATACCTGAGTATTGTTTTTGCTCCTCTAGGCTTTGGAGAGTGGAAAGCCACGGTAGCTACCTTGACTGGACTAATTGCCAAAGAGACTATTGTCGGAACTATGAGCCAATTGTACGCCCAAGGTGCAGAGGTAGAAAATAACGGTCGAGCCATTTGGACGGCTCTACAAAATAGCTACACACCACTGGCCGCTTATTCTTTACTTGTCTTCAACCTGTTATGTGCACCCTGTATTGCTGCTATTTCGGCAATTTATAAGGAAATGGGTGAAGTTAAATGGACTTTACGCGCTGTGGGCTTTCAAACCGCTGTGGCTTACAGCATGAGCTTTATCATTTATCAGTTAGGCTCTGCCTTTCTGACACAGTCCATTAGCATTAATACATTGCTTGCAGTACTTCTCTTGGTTTTCGGCCTTTATCTTATCTTCCGTCGACCAAAATACACATCAAACAAGGAGGAACTTTCTCTTGAACTTAGCTAGCATCGTTCTCTTATCCCTTATTTTAATTGCAGCCTTCTTTTCAGTGCGCAAAACAGTGCGGAGCAAAGGAGCTTGCGATGATTGTACAACTACAACCTGTCCTGTTAAGGGTGTTTCTGCCTTAGAAATCCCATCGAAAAAAGACTGTTGTGAATAAGAAAAAACCTTCCTTAAGAGAAGGTTTTTCTTATTCTCAGAGAACTAAAGCAAGCAACATGAGTCCCGCTTGCAATAGCGAGAAGACCATTAATATTTTTACTGAAGCAATAAAAGTTTCACTTTTTACTTGTCTTTGGAGGTAAGGACGCGCTTGTGTGATAATGAAAGGCAAAAGTAAAAACATGAGCAACATGAGTGGAGAGATTAGTCCCAGAACTACTGCCCCAACGATTGAGATATAGGCCAATATAATGGCTAATGTCCACCAGCGCAAAGCATTCTTTCTCCCGATGTAATGCACAATAGTATAACGATGATTAGCTTCGTCCTCTTCCAAATCACAAGTATTATTCGCCAGCATCAAGTTAGCAATTAACAAGGTACTTGGTAAAGCAACAAGGAAGGTTGATGCCAAAGTTGCAAAATCCCAAACAAAAACAGCACTCGTATTGATATATACACAGATCAGAAAAATTAAGTAGCCCATTGTTAAACCACTGGCCAGCTCACCTACAGGTAAACTTGATAAGGGTTTTGGTCCAGCTGAGTAAAAGATACCAATGAAATAGCAAAAAAGTCCTAACCAAAACACCGGCCAGCCCACAAGTCCTGCCACAATTAATCCTAAAATCAAGGAAAGAGAGAAGAAGAAGAGTAACAAGCCCTTTATCAGCGAAAGTGATAGATTTTCCCGACCAATGATATTGGTATTTTTCTTGTAATCTTCCGTATCCACAGCCTTATGGTAATCATTGTAGTTGTCCCAAATATCTACAAAACAGTTAAAGCAGAACATAGCCACAAAGTAGATGATTAATGGGCCAAAATTGGCTATTTGATAATGATAAAGTGAATAAGCAACTCCCAGTATAAAAGGAAAAACGCTCGCTGTTTTAGCTTTCAGCTCAATAAGCTCAGCAAATATTTTAAAGTTCATTTTTTAATAATTTCTTTGTAATAAGGTTTGGGTAACTTCCATCAAAATTTCGCGGTTACGAGATTCTGGGAATTTTTCTATTTCAAGTAACGCTTGATCGGTTAGATGTTTTGCTAAGAAAAGACTTCCTGTAATGCCTCCTAGATCAGTGACCAGTTCGGAAAATTCGATACATTCTTGACGACTCAGTCCTTCTGGCGCTTCCAGATAGGGCATGACTTTCTCAGGCGCTTCTTCTTTTGCCAGCAACAAGGGTAAGGTATAAATCCCTTGACGAAAATCCGTCAATATTGGCTTATCAGCTTCTTCCAAACCGACTGTGAAATTAAGTACATCATCATAAATCTGAAAAGCAAGACCAATCGCTAAACCAATCTTTCGTGCAGACCGTTGCATCTGCTTATCACCACCAGAGAAATACACACCTTCTAAACAAGCTAAACTCAATAGCTCTGCAGTTTTACCACTGATAGCTTTAAGATAGCGTCTAATACTGTTGTCTGCATTAAAAGCTGATTGCATCTGTGTAAGTTCACCTTGAAGAATCTTTTTCATCGATCTTGCATTACGCGGCAAAAATGGTGTCGCAGCCATTGTTTCACAAAGCAACTCGAAGTAAACCGTATAAATAAAATCACCCGTATATACTGCAACATCCTTGCCAAATTGTGCTTCAACACTCGGCAAGCCTCGACGTAAAGGGGAATCATCAATAACATCATCATGAATCAATGTTGCCGAGTGTAACAACTCCAAACTGGCTGCTATTTTAACCAAGCGTTCTTCGTCTTCTATCTCCTCGTCAACTAAGCCAGAAAATAGAAAAAAAAGCGCTGGCCGAACCATTTTACCTCCGCGCGTCGTAAACTTTTGTAATGCGTCACGTATATCTGTATTATTTACCGCTAAACGTTCTGTCATCATAGTTTGTACTGCGATAAGTTTTTCCTTAATTTCAGGATAGTCCTGCCAAAAATCTAGCACTTTTTCCCCTTACTACCTATATCTATCGTTTTTATATCTCTCTTATTCTAGCAAAATCCACCTTAAATTTCGATATAAACGACTCACTTTTTTCTCTTATTACTTATTATCGAATTTCAATAATATTTTGTTGTGGCAAGCGGTAACTTGCTTGACCTTTTGCTTCTGATGAGCCCAATACAACCAAGAGCTCTGGACGGTAACGTTTATCGACTTCGAGAATTTCATTCACGCGCTCAGTACGTTCAAAGCCAAGAATAATATTGCCTTCATAGCCTCTATTTTTGATGACATACATGAGATTCATCGTCACAAAACCAATATTCAATGATAAATAGCTTGCTTCCATCATCTCGTCCATATTTTCAAACATTTGGGGATAGCGACTATTGAAACGTTGCAGTTGTTCACTATCCATTTCTCCAGCCCCAGTACGTGCAATTTCACTCGAGCGTTCAGAAAGATTAGTATCACTAAAGATAGCAATGACCGCTCCAGCTTCTTTCACTTGTTGACCATTTTTTCCATGAACAACGGATAGAAGTTCTTGACGTTTTTGTTCACTCTCAACAATGACAAAGTGCCAAGGTTGGATGTTATGTGCAGAAGGTGCTAAACTTGCAGCAGAGATAATCTGTTTCACATCTACTGTTGGTATTTTTTTACCGTCAAATGTTTTTACAGCGTGGCGTTCTTTATTAATTTTTACAAAATCCATGAATATCCTCCTCTCATTATTGTACCAAATTTGCATATTTTTAGTATATAAAAAAGGGGTAAATCCCCTCTATTATCCTATTTGTTATATTCTCGCAAAAATTGAGACAAAGCAGACAAGCCCTCGCGTAATGTCTTTTCATCCGTACAATAGCCTAAACGTGCATAGCCTGGCAAGTCAAACCTATTTCCCGGTACTAAAAGAACGCCTTTGTTTTTAAGCAAGGCCACGCAAAATTCTTCTGTCTGGGCCGGATCGAGCGTTTCAAATTTCACAAAGCTTGTCGATACTGCTTTAGGAAATATCATTGATACAAGTGGCTCATTTTCCACCCACTCCCGAAGTATCTGCAAATTATTAGTGACGATTTCTTTATTCCGCGCCAGTACTTTATCACGGTGTTTTAAGACTAGAGTTCCTAAGGCATCATCAAAGACTCCACAACAAATCATTGTATAATCGCGGTATTTGCGAAACTCATCTGCTAGTTTTTCATCTTGAGTCGCCACCCAACCTAAACGTACACCAGGTACAGAATATGTTTTAGAAAGCGAGTTCGTCGAGATACCTTTTTCATATAAGTCAACAATTGGCGCATAATCTTCCGAATCATCAAGAGGCAAGTAAACCTCATCGACCAAGACATAAGCATCAACTGTTCGAGCCAGCTGAATGACCTCTTCCAAAAAGGCACGGTTTAGGGTTGTACCTGTCGGATTATTGGCATTGTTCAAACAAATCATCTTTGTGTTTGGACGAATCATCTGACGGAGTTCATCCAAGCGTGGATACCAGTTTTCCGATTCATGAATTTGCCAAAACTCAATTTCGGCTCCTAAAGAACGTGGAATATCATAGAGCTGCTGGTAACTTGGATACTCTGCAATCACATGATCTCCCGGCTCGATCAATCCATACAAGACCAAATGATTGGCGCCCGTTGCGCCATTTGTCGCCAAAATATTTTCTGCGGGAACTTTCGTATAAAGCTTGGCTACTTCTTGCTTAAATTCAGGAGAGCCTTCAATCCATCCGTAGTTAAATTTTTCCTGCATTAAGTGAGACATAAAGCTTTGGCCCTTGTCTTCTTCCAGGTTTAATATTTCTTGCAACGTCATGGATGAAATCGTTGATTGAGCAATGTCATAAACTGCTTCTTTTTCCCATACATTGAGCCATTCTTCTACTCCAAAACCATCTATCTTCATATGTGCCCTCCTAAATATCAATTATAGTATAAGTATAGCATTGTGCATCCAGTATTTTAAAGCAATCTTCCATTGGAAAAAAGATTGTCTTTGTATTGTCATTGGGGTGTAACGTCATAATGTCATGCTCCTCAAGCATATCTCGGTCAAAATAAACATGCATATTATCCATTTTATTATCAACTAGACCATAAATAGAAACAATCCCAGACTGCAGTCCCAGCATGCTTTCCAAGCGTTCTTCTGATACAAAATGAAGTCGATTTACTCCAAGTACCTCCCCCAGTTTGTTCATCTCAACTCGCTTACTATCATCCATAATAACCATATAGAATTGCGTGGATTTTTTATTAGCCAAAACTAAAGTCTTCGACCTACAACCTTCATGTCCTTCAATATAATGGTCAGATTCTTCTGTAGAATGACTGGCCGGATGCTCGACAATTTTATAGGGAATTTCGAGCTGAGCCATTAACTTCTCTACTTCTTTAAAGTCTCTCATTCAGCCTCCTCATATAAGAAAAAGGCCGCGCAAAACACAGCCTCTTACATTTTAATCAGCAACAATTGTTGTTCCTGAACCATTTGCCAAGAAATCTTCAAGATTTTCAAGGGAAGTAATTGTTGCCGCACGACCAGTACGTTCTACAAAAGCCATAGCTGCTTCAACTTTTGGTTTCATAGAGCCTGCAGCAAATTGACCGTCTTCCAAGTAGGCACCAATTTCAGACAAAGTAACTTTTTCCAATTTCTTTTGATCTGGTTTGTTGTAATTGACAAAAACATTGTCCACACCTGTCAAAATAACTAACTCGTCACCATCCACAAGTTCTGCAAGTTTAGCTGCTGAAAAGTCCTTGTCAATCACAGCTTCCACTCCTGTATATGTACCGTCTTCATGCTCAACTACAGGAATGCCGCCGCCACCTGATACAGTAGTTAAAACTGCAGCATCTAACAGTGGTTTGATGGCTTCTGCTTCTACAATACGTTCTGGTTTTGGACTGGCAACAACACGACGATACCCACGACCTGAATCTTCGACAAATTTCCAATCTGGATATTGTTCCAACATTTTGTTCATTTGTGCTTCGTCATAGAATGGGCCAATCGGTTTTGTTGGGTTTTCAAATGCAGGATCATTACTGTCTACCACGACACGTGTGACAACAGAAGCTACAGGAATTCGTTCCAAGCCTTCTTTGATTAAAGCTTTAGTAAAGGCTTGAGTCATCCAGTATCCAATTTGTCCTTGAGTCATAGCCACGGCTGTATCTAAAGGCATCGCAGGATTTTTGGCACTGTCTGATCCCAGTTGTTGTAAAAGTAAATTACCAACTTGAGGGCCGTTACCATGCGTAACAACTATTTCTACATCGTTATCCTTAATGAGCGGGATCAATTGACTCGCTGTAACTTCAAGCGCTTCTTGTTGTGCTTGAGCTGTTGGATCATCTGTCAAAATAGCGTTACCGCCAAGAGCAACTACAATACGTCTAACCATAATTATTTTCTCCTATTTTATGTTATTAAAGCGCTTACTTTGCGCTTGAAAGAATAAAACTTTTGATTGCTCAAAAATTTTACTCTTAATTTTCTTTTTAAATACCAAGTAACTCTCTCAAACCAAACTGATTAGCAAGCAAGCCATAAAGAGCGAGCAAAGCGGCAAGAGTAAAGATAATGATAGCAAACCATTCGCCTGTTGAAATAGTTCTGTTGTTTTCACGTTTTGCACGGATATAGAGGACAAAACCAACTACATACAGAATGGAAGCCATCCAGACAAACTGCCAACCACTCAGGTAAAGGGCAATAATTTGGAATGCCATGGCAAAGAAGCCGATTAAAATATTTTTAGTTGATTTTTCGACTAAACCAACTTTTAATAGATATGCACCGACGAGAGCGTAGCAAACCATAATTACTGCAGTACAGAGATAAACAAAGACATTATAAGCATCTGAGGCAAAGTAAGTAATAATGATAAAGAGTTGTACAAAACCTTGAGTCAAAAGCAATGAATTAACAGGTGCACCAGCTTTATTTTCTTTTCCAAACCAAGCAGGCAAGAGCTTTTGTGAAGCCAATTGAGAAGTTGACTCAACTGGAAGCATCGTCCACGATAACCAAGCACCGAGAAGTGAAATAATCAACCCGATAGCCATCAAATTACCACCCCAAGGGCCAACCATCTCACGTAAGATACCAACCATACCTGGTTGTGGCATACTTGCAAGCTGTGCTTGGTCCAAATATCCATAAGGTAAGAGCGAGAGCAAGATATAAATCACCAGCAAAGTGAATAACCCAATAATTGAAGCTTTACCAGCATCTGATTTTTTCTTAGCACGGTCGCCCATCATTGCCGCACCTTCAATACCAACGAAGACCCAAATCATAACCATCAAGGAACTTTGAATCTGTCCGATTAATCCTGAGGCAGTCATCTGAGTAAATGCTGCTGTTCCATCTGTATTAATGACGACATTTTGCCAAAAATGTTCTGTAAAGACTCCAGCTCTGAACATAACAATAGCAACAACGGCAAAAATTGCGATTGGAATTAATTTAGCAATGAGTACAATAGCATTAATTACTGCTGCCCCTTCAACCCCACGAATAACAAGTGCAGTTAAAGACCAAGAAACGACTGAAACAACGATGACTGATAAAAAGGTCAAAGAACCGTCTTCATTAGCAAAAACACCAGGAAAGAAATAGTTGACAGATGTCATCATCAAGACAGCGAAAGCCACGTTACCTGCCCAAGCGGACAACCAGTAACCCCAGCCTGATAAGAATCCGGCAAAATCACCAAATCCTGCGCGGGCATAATCTGAAACACCGGAGAGTTCTGGTTTATTAACAACAAGGTGATTTAAGCTCAAAACGAGCATAAGAATACCAAAACCAATAAAGAGCCATGAAATGACCACACCACCTGGTGTAGCTCCATTTGCCAAGTCGTTCGAGAGATTAAATACCCCACCACCAATAGCTCCGGATACGATAATTGCTACGAGGGCCATGAGCCCTATTCCTTTTTTATTTTCTACTTCCATATTACTTCCTATTTTTTTCATAAAGTCATATGCTTTAAAAAAGTCTCCAATTATGAAAATATACGAGGTCTGACCTTTTCAAAACAAGAGTTATAGAGGGAACCAAAAATATTTTTTCCAGATTTGTGCAAACTTCCCACCGGTATTAGGAAGTGGAAAGTCTGTCAAATCCGGAAAAAATCAAATTCAAAATTTATTATTTGATACTTGGTACATCTGGAATGAAGAGGTTACCCAAAGTTGCTGCCATAATTGCTTTAATTGAGTGCATACGGTTTTCAGCTTCTTCAAATTGACGTGCATATTTAGAACGGAATACTTCGTCAGTAACTTCCATTTCAGTCAAGCCATACTCTTCTTTAATTTCTTTACCATATTCAGTTTCAGTATCGTGGAAGGCTGGCAAGCAGTGCATGAAGATAAGTTCTTCATCTGGAGTTCCAGTCAATTTCATCATATCCATTGTGATACGGTATGGAGTGAGAAGTTCCACACGTTCTTCCCAGTTTGATTCACCCATTGATACCCATACGTCTGAGTAGATAATGTTTGCACCTTTAACCCCTGCTTCAATATCTGCAGTTGTTTCTGGTTTTGCACCTGACTCAGCTGCAAATTTACGCGCAATTTCCATAACTTCTTCAGAAGGTTGAAGTGATTCAGGCGCTACGATAGTTACGCTCACTCCAAGCATCGCACCTGTTACGATAAGAGAGTTAGCCATGTTGTTACGACCATCACCGACATAAGCAAGTTTAAGACCTTTAAGGTAACCAAATTCTTCTTTGATTGTCATGTAGTCTGCAATCATTTGAGTTGGATGCCAATCGTCAGTCAAACCATTCCATACAGGAACTCCTGAGTATTTTGCCAAATCTTCAACTTCTTTTTGTGAGAAACCACGACGTTCAATCGCATCAAACATTGAGCCAAGAACACGTGCTGTATCTTCAGTAGATTCTTTGATACCAAGTTGAATATCATCTTTACCAAGATATTCTGGGTGAGCACCAAGGTCGATAGCTGCTGTTGTAAATGCAGCACGCGTACGTGTAGAAGTTTTAGCAAAAAGTAAGGCGATATTTTTTCCTTCAAGATAATGGTGAGGGATGTTATTTTTCTTCAATGCTTTTAAGTGAATAGCAAAGTCAACAAGATATTGAATTTCTGCAGGTGTAAAATCTTTTTCTGCTAAAAATGAACGGCCTTGGAAAACTGAGTTAATTTTTGGTGTTTGCATTTAATTTTCTCCTAAATATAATTTTTTTATTTTTTGAAATAAGGACATTTGCTTGTGCTATAAGCAATAGAGTGTCAACGAGGTTGACAGAGCTGTAAACCAAGCAAATAGAGGGTGGATCTTTGATTAAATATCTTCACGCCACAATGGTTGAGACATACAACGTGCTCCACCACGACCACGTGCCAACTCGCTTGAAAGAATCTCATGTACTTTGATACCATGTTCTTTAAGTAATTCGATTGTGACATAGTTACGGTCATAAGTAACAATTTCACCTGGAGCGATAGCCAATGTGTTTGAACCATCATTCCATTGCTCACGCGGTGCAACGATTGGATCTCCATTACCACATTCAATCAAATCAAGTTCTGAGAGTTCCAACACTTTCTTAAGAGCAACTTTAAGGTCTGTCAAATGTTCAATTTCCACATCTCCATCTTTACCTGGACGTAAGATGAATGCATTGATATTTCCAGAACCATCAAAGATTCCTGGGAAGACTGTAAACTGATCATGATTAATCATTGTAAATACAGTATCCAAGTGCATCATTGCGTGATTATGCGGAATTTCAACAGCAAGTACAGTGTCAAAGGTTGACAATGGGTTTGCAAACAATTCTTTTGCTAAAGCTTGAATTGTTTTAGATGAAGTACGTTCAGAAACACCAATAGCTACAGTGTGTTTGTTTAATACGAGTTCATCACCACCTTCGATACGTGTTGTATGGTTACGATCACGCCAAATTGGAGTGTCTTTAAAACGTGGGTGATTTGCCATTACATATTCTGTAATCAATGATTCAGGTTGACGTGCTGGGAAAGTCATTTTGTTAATAGTCATCCCTACACCCATAGATGCTTGTGGGTCACGAGTGAAGTAAGCATTTGGCAATGGATTAAGGTAGAAATGGTTTTCGGCATCAGAACCGGCCATGTCGCTAAGAACTGTACGTTTTAGGTCCAATTCATTTTTACGAACACCTGCATAAATCTTGTCAACCATTGCTTTTGTATCCATGCTTGTCAAGTACTCAGTCAAACCTTCAAGTGTACGTCCTGGACGGTAGCCTGCTTCATGCAAGAGTCGAGCCAAGAAATCTTTTTTAACACTTTCAGTTTGAAAAACATCTGCGGCAAGATCTTCTATATAGACAGTTTCTGCTCCGTTATCACGCAATGTTTGAGCAAAGAAATCGTGTTCCTTCTGAGCAATTTTCAAGTAAGGGATATCATCAAACAAGAGTTGATGCATTGTGTCTGGTGTGATGTTTTCGACTTCAGCACCTGGACGATGAAGGAGAACTGATTTAAGTTTTCCGATTTCTGAATTGACATTGATTGCTTTTTCCATGAGATAAGCATCCTTTCTTTTATATAAAACTATATATTAAAATTGTAAAAGCGCTTTCAACACCTTTTATTATAGTCTAATCTTTTTTTGAATGCAAATTGAACGTCATTATAATAATGCGCTTTCATTTCATAAAAAATAATAAATATACAAAAAGAAACCAGCAATACCAAGGTTGAGCCTTTGTGATGGTTTCTTTTATTTTTTTATTACTTTTCTTTGTTTTTTCTAATTTGTTTACTTCTGAGTTGTCCGCAAGCGGCATCAATGTCTGTACCATGCTCTTGGCGCACAACACAGTTGATACCATTTTTCTTGAGTACATCGTAAAATTTCGCAGTATCATTTCGTGTTGAACGTTCATATTTGATATGCTCAGCGACAGGATTATAGGGAATCAGATTGACATACGAAAGTTTATTTCGGGGTTTTATTAAATCAGCTAATTCTTGTGCAATTTCCGGAGTATCATTTTCTCCAGAAAGCATAATATACTCATAGGTTACACGACGATTTGTTGTTTCAGTATAATAATCTATCGCATCAAAAAGTTTTTCAAGTGGTGCGCTACGTGTGATACGCATCAGACTTGTACGTAATTCATTGTTTGGTGCATGTAAAGAAATAGCCAAGTTCACTTGCAAGTTTTCATTTGCAAATTCTTTGATTTTTGTTGGCATGAAACCACAGGTTGACACGGTAATATGACGTGCCCCAATAGCAAGGCCATTATCGTCATTAATTGTGCGTAAAAAGTTCATCAAGTTTACATAGTTGTCAAATGGTTCACCGATACCCATAACTACAACATGAGAAACACGCTCATCTTGGCCTTTTTCATCGAAGTATTTTTGGACCAACATAATCTGAGCGACTATCTCTCCTGCTGTCACATCACGCTCTTTTTTTAGAATACCAGAGGCACAAAAAGTACAGCCCATGTTACATCCTACCTGAGTAGTCACACATACAGATAAGCCATAAGATTGGCGCATCAATACAGTTTCAATCATCATTTTATCTGGTAACATAAAAAGATATTTAACTGTTCCATCTTCCGACTCTTGTACGACGACTTGCTCCAGAGGATTCATAATAAAATGCGCGTTCAACTTTGCAATAAAATCCTTGGAGAGATTTGTCATTTCTTCAAAAGTTTGGACACGTTTTCGGTAAAGCCAATCCCACACTTGGGTTGCCCGAAATTTTTTTTCACCATTTTCAATCGCCCAATCAATAAGTTGATCACGTGTTAAGCCGTAAATTGTTTGTTTTTCCATTATATCTCCGATATTTTTCCCCCAAAAAATTTTTGAGGGAACTTTTTTGTATATTATTCAATAACTTTTTAGACATATTTTTAACATTTGTCTATTTTATTTTTTTGCACGTTCGCGTATTACAAAATTAGATTTAGAGGTTGTATTTTTCTCATTTTTCTCATTTTGTTTTATTTTAGCAGGCTTCTTACCTGATTTCTCGCGAATTTCAAATGATTTTTTCTCATTTTTCTTTTGCTTTTCTTGAGAGCTTCGATTTTTATTGCGATTATTTCGACGTCGTGCTTTTTCAAATTTAGGTTGACGTGGCTTGTCTTCAAAAACACGTTCGGATGTGTAAGCTTCATCTTGTGAGCGTACACGACGTAAAACAAAGTAGGCACAGCCATAATTGCAATATTCATTGATATAATCTTCTAATCGGTCAATCTTATTTTCAGATTGCATTTTTTTTCTACTTACTGAAAAAAAGCCTTTTAAACGGAGCTGTTCAAAGCCCCAATCTCCCACGATGTAATCATACTTATCGAAAATATCGCTAAATCGCTGCTCCAGCTTTTCAGCATCAAACCCTTCACGATAATTGTAAACCAGATGAAAAGTCTTACCACCTACTTTTACAATGTCATCTGTAGCAGTTACCCGCTCACCAGGGAAACGATTATAATTTAATTTTGATTCGTCAACTTCTTTTGGCACTTTCCTCTCCCTTTCTCTTTTTGTTCATTTTCTCGTTTTTTAATTCATTTGCTACTATTTCTCGTAGAAAATACGGAAAAAGTATTTCGGCTTTCTCTTGTTTTTTCAATAAAGGAAAATACCAAGCAAAGAGATACTGATCAGGAACGACTATGCTATAAGACTCAGCATCGACCACATCCGTATTTCTATAATAAAATTTCCCTCTGTTGAAATTTATTCCCTGAAAAATAAGCCGACCAAATTGCTTCCCTCGAAAACCCATACCTCGAATATTTTGCCCAGACAGCATTGCAGATACATCAAGCATTTCACGTAAAACTTCTTTCAGTACCTTACCAGTCATCGTAAGCCGCACTAAACGCATGGAATGGGGCAAAAATTGGTGTAAATCATCTAAAGTAAGTTGATTTGGCAATGCTTCTGTAACCAAGAGCCCAGTATTGAAAACACAGGCTCCCACCTTGCCATATCGGGCAAGTAACTCTGCAATAAAATGACTTGCATTATAATCAGGATAAACATTGGTCAGGCTATAGGGAAGTTCTCCGACAGTCTTGCCTTGCAACATTTTACGTCCTTTCAACTCCCACGAGTTGATGTGTAAAGCATCACTTTTTACTTTTTTGAGCATGTTGGTAGCAATTGTGGAAATTTCCGAAGCAATTACTTTGTTATTTTGATCAAAAGTAAGATTGATTTCGCCGATATGCTCCCCGTATCTTCCTGCAGCCGCAAGTAAGGTGTCATGTAATTCCACTCCGTGTTCAAAAAGATGATGCGTATGGCTTCCAATAATTAAATCAATATCGTAATTTTTAGCGATTTTCTCATCAACGGTTTTACCCAAATGACTCAAAAGAATCGTAAAATCACAGTCCAGTGGCAAGAGCTGATCCAAGCAAACTAAAGGATCAACAATATCCCAACCTGCTTGTAAATAGGCTAGATAAGGAGCTGTTAAGCCAATGATTCCAATACGCATCCCCCAACTGCTCTCTATAAATTTAGGACCTTGAGCAAAAGGCATATTACTGATATTTGAAAGCAATATATCAAATTCGGCTTGATTGTATAAATGGCTTAGCATATCATGAGTTAATCCTAAACCTTCATTGTTACCGAGGGTCGCTCCTGTCAAGTCCAGCTTATTCATCAGAGCAACATTAATCTGTCCTTCTGTTGCCTCAGTTAAAGGATGTACCCGGTCAACATTATCCCCTAAGTCAAATCGCAAGACATCTGGAAGTCCAACTGATTTTTCCGCAAAAAAACGCTCAATCACTGGAAATCTTTCCAAATGCGAGTGCAAATCGTTCAAGTGAATAATGCGCAATGAATTCATTTTACCATTATAGCACAAAAAAGACCGCTAAAGCGGTAGTTTTTGTACTTTTATACTTACGCCTGCAAATCAAAAGCAAGGCTTCATTCCTATTTTCCTGTTGATCCGAAGCCGCCAGTTCGTGTAGATTTAGTCACTTCAGCATCCCCATCAGCAACCAAGAAAGGCATAAAGACCGCTTGGACAATCCTCTCACCTTTTTCCAAGACCACTTCTGATTCCGTAATATTTTGCATTTGAGCAAATATCTCGCCCTCATTCCCTGGGTTATTGTAATAGTCACCGTCAATGACACCTACCGAGTTAATCATCACTAAACCTTTTTTACGCGGATTTGACGAGCGATCAAACAGATACAGAACTTCTCCTGCTTGCATATATGCCTTAAGGCCTGTTGAGATCAGTTTAATTTCACCAGGTTTAATGGTAATATTTTCAGCCACTGATAAGTCATAGCCTGCCGCATGCTTGGTCGCACGTATTGGTAATTCTAGGTTTTCATTTTGGTATTTACTTACTATTTCAAATCCACGTGTTTTCATAATTACTCCTTATTGGTTATTTTTAATCTATTTATTTTATAAAGGGCAAAATCAGAAAAACGATAAATAAGACAACAACCGTTACTCCTGATAAAATCCGATTTTGCATTGGTACAGAATTCTTGAAATACTTTGGAGGAAAAACAGGAGCTAAAAGAAGTCCGCCCACTGCTCCTCCAACATGTGACCAAATATTGACCGAGCTAAGATTGAACATATTGAAGAAAAGATTGATCGCAATCAAGATAGTAAATGTCTTACCAATCTGTTTTAGCATCGGATGACCTGTAAAGAAGCCAATTCCTGCAATAGCTGCAAAAAGACCAAAAATAGAAGTTGATGCTCCTGCAGATAAGGAATTGGGTGAAAAGATAAAGGTTGCTGCATTACCAAAAATTCCTGAAAGAATGTAGATCAAACTGAAATTAAGGCTACCAAATACAGCTTCAACCTGACGTCCAATAAAAAAGAGCGTCAGAGTATTCATAAGGAAGTGAGTCCATCCAATATGAATAAAAATTGGTGTCACAAGGCGCCACAATTGAGTTGGATCAGCTAAAATGGCTGGTGGAAATAATGCACCAGTATTAAAAAGGTTAATTGCCGAGGTTGCAGCTAAACCATAACGTAAAAATTGATAAAGCCAAACCATCGTTGTTAAGAGTGATAAAATATAAGTTGCTTTATGCTTCATAAAGTCTTTTTTTATCATATCAATGTTCATAAGTAAATATTTCTCCTATGCTTATATCATGAGGTTCTGGATGAAAATTTCTGTGCTGAAAATCATAACATAGACTAACTGTCTGTCCAGAAAAGCTTGCCAGATAACGGTCATAATATCCCGCACCAAAACCAATCCGATAACCTTCTTTATTCCAAGCCAAGCCGGGGACCAAAATCAAATCAGGCACAACTTCGTTTTTCGACTTAGGTTCTAGTATACCAAATTTTGTACGTTCTAAGTCATTTTTGTCGTATTTTACAAAAATCATGTGGCGATCAGCCAAGGTTTTTGGTATAACTATTTGTTTATCTGCCTGCTCAAAAAGGGGTTGCAAATCAAATTCAAATTCTTGCGGCATATAGAGCGCCACGGTTTTAGCTTTTTTCCATTGTTCTGAGGCAAGCAGCTCTGCAATAATTTTCTGACTTTGACGGCTTTTGTCAGCAAAATCAAAACTTTTCAGTAAATTTATCATTTCTTTTCGAATTAGCGCTTTCTTTTCCATACTTTATATGGTATCATAAAGCTGTAAGTTTTTTTCAAGTTAACGTTTATGCTTTTTGTTACACGCTTTCCGAAGATAAGATTTACCAAACTAAAGAAAGGATGTATTCAAATGGCACAAGGAACTGTAAAATGGTTTAACGCTACTAAAGGTTTTGGCTTCATTACAACTGAAGAAGGCAACGATGTATTCGTACACTTCTCAGCTATTCAAACTGATGGCTTCAAAACTCTTGATGAAGGCCAAAAAGTTAGCTTTGATCTTGAAGAAGGCCCACGTGGACCTCAAGCAATCAACGTTACTAAATAATTGGTAATTAAAGCACCTTTACGGTGCTTTTTCTTTTTGTTTAAACACCACAATAAAAGCAGTTATGCTATTGTTTTATAGATATAAAAAGTTTACAATGTATAAAGCAAAGAATTTAGGAATATTATGAAAGATTTAACAAAAGGAAACATTCTCAAAGGTTTAATTACCTTCACACTTCCCCTGCTCTTGGGAAACTTTTTTCAAGTGCTCTATAATACTGCAGACACACTGATTGTTGGTCAAACGCTAGGAAAAAATGCACTTGCATCAGTGGGGGCTACGGGATCCATCAACTTTTTAATCGTTGGTTTTGCTCAGGGAATGACCGCAGGGCTCACGATTATTACTGCGCAACGCTTTGGTGCCAAAGATGCACATGCTGTCAAAAAGTCCTTTGTGACAGGGCTGTATTTTACGATAGCTATCTCCCTCTTGCTCAGTGTCTTGTCTGTCCTATTTGTGGGTCAATTACTACAACTTATGCAGACTCCAGCTGAGATTTACGAAGGTGCACACACTTTTTTAAGTATTATGTTAGGTGGACTTACAGCGACCACACTATATGCTTATTATTCGAACGCGCTCCGCGCCTTAGGTGATTCCAAGACACCGCTCTATGCACTTATCGTCGCCAGTATTTTAAACATCGGCTTTGAGTATTTCGCAATCCTCGTTCTCCATTTAGGCTTAGCGGGAGCAAGTGCAGCCACCATTTTGGCCCAATGTATCTCTGTGCTTTATCTGGTTTTACATATTAAACGCAAAGTGCCTGAGTTACACCTTAATCGAAAACTCCTTGTTTACGATACCCAAGAAATACGTACACATGCACGACTGAGTATTCCCATGGGATTTCAATCTAGTATTATCGCTATTGGTTCTATTACACTTCAAGTAGCACTTAACACTATGGGAACAAACGCTGTCGCCACTCAAGCTATTGTATCTAAGATTGACCAAATCGCGATGTTGCCAATGATGTCGATCGGACTTGCTATGGCTACCTTTGGAGCCCAAAACTATGGTGCAAAACAATACCGCCGAATAAATCAAGGGCTTTTCCAATCTCTCCTCATAGCAGTTTCCTGGGCGATTGGCTTTGCCATTCTTTTGGTAAGCTTGAACTATTACTTCACGACGGCTTTTATCTCACCAAGCCAAACAGCTGTTATTGATATGGCTAGACATTACTATATTGTGAATGGTGGTTTCTACTGGCTACTTGCTATCCTCTTCGTTACGCGCTCAACATTACAGGGTTTGGGCAATGCGCGCATTCCAACAATTTGTGGCGTGGCAGAACTGGTAATGCGGGCCGCAGTGGCCATCGTCGGAGTTAACCTCTTAAATTACACCGTGATTATTTCATCCAATCCAGCTGCTTGGTTGGGGTCAACCGCTATTCTGATCCCCACAACCATTCGAATGGTGCGCCGTTTTAACCGCGAAAATGCACAAGAAAAAATCGTTCTAAATTGAACGATTTTTTATATTAGTCTTTATCTAATTCTTGATAGAGCAGTTTTTGCGCTACTGTCGGATTGGCTTGTCCTTTTGTAGCTTTCATAAGCTGACCAACTAATGCCTTAGCTGCATTTTCCTTACCGCCACGATAGTCAGCAACAGATTGTTCATTTTTAGCAAATACTTCATGAATGATAGGCAAGAGTACAGCTGGGTCAGAGATTTGAACCAAGCCGGCCTTTTTAACGAAAGCTTCTGCTGAACCACCGTTTTTAGCTAATTCTAGGAAGACTTTCTTCGCAATTTTCGATGAAATAGTCCCATCTGCAATCAAACGCAACATTTCTGTGAGATTTTCTGGAGTTAAGTGAATATCTTTAAGTTCCAGATGTGCTGTGTTCAAGTACTGAGCAACTTCACCTTGAAGCCAGTTGGATACCAATTTGGCATCACCACCTAATTTAACAGCTGCTTCAAAGAAATCAGAGACATCTTTTGAGCTTGTCAACTGGCGCGCATCGTATTCACTGAGGCCCATTTTCTCTACATAACGTACACGGCGTGCTGCTGCAAACTCAGGAAGTTCAGCACGAACTTCGTCAATCCAAGCTTCGGAAATTTCAATACGTGGCAAATCTGGTTCTGGGAAATAACGATAATCAGACGCACCTTCTTTAACACGCATCAAGATTGTTTCACCTGTTTTATCATCAAAACGACGTGTTTCTTGACGAATTTCACCACCAGCACGAAGAATTTTCGCTTGGCGATCAATTTCAAAGGCTAGGGCTTTCTTCACATTACTGAAGGAGTTCATGTTCTTCACTTCTGTTTTAACACCAAACTCTTCTTGGCCATAAGGACGCAATGAAATATTGGCATCACAGCGCATGGAACCTTCTTCCATCTTCACATCAGAAATACCTGTATAGAGAATCAATTCACGTAAGGCGGTCAAATACGCATAAGCTTCATCAGCGCTTCGCATATCTGGCTCAGAAACAATCTCAATCAATGGTACCCCTTGACGGTTCAAGTCAACATAAGAATAGCCATCTGTTCCGTGCGTATTTTTACCGGCATCTTCTTCAATATGTGCACGCTCAATACGAACAGTCGATTTTGTACCATCTTCAAGTTCAATTTCAATAGAACCATTGTAACCAATAGGTTCATCTGCCTGCGAAATTTGGTAAGCTTTAGGATTATCAGGGTAAAAATAATTTTTACGATCAAAGTGCATACTCTTTTGAATCGACATATTCATGGCAAGAGAAGCTTTCATCCCAGCAACGACAACACCTTTGTTCAATGTTGGCAAAACCCCTGGCATTCCCCAGTCAATAACATTCGTATTGACATTTGGTTCAGAGCCAAATTCAGCTGGAGTTGGGCTGTAAATTTTTGAGTTTGTATTTAACTCAACATGGACTTCAAGTCCAATGACTGTTTCAAAGTTCATCTTATTTTGCCCCTCCTTCTGTAAAGATAATTGGTTTTTTCTTATGATGATCCGTTGTTGCTTCAAACGCTGCTGCGACTTGATAAATTGTTTCCTCATCATAGCGTTTACCAATCAATTGCATCCCAACAGGTAGACCTTCAACATAACCCGCCGGAATCGAAATTCCTGGTAATCCCGCGAGGTTGACTGGAATTGTTAAGATATCTGAAAGATACATTTGAACAGGATCTTTTGATTTTTCATCAAAGCCAAAAGCAACCGTTGGGGCTGTTGGGCCAAGAATCAAATCATAATCCGCAAATACTTTATTAAAGTCTTCTATAATCATTGTACGCACTTGACCAGCCTTTTTAAAGTGCTTATCGTAGGCACCTGCAGAAAGACTAAATGTACCTAGCATAATACGACGTTTGACCTCATCGCCAAAGCCTTCTGAACGTGATTTCACATAGACATCTTCAAGGTTTTCGATATCCTGTGCACGATAACCATAACGAATACCATCGAAGCGTTGGAGATTTGAGCTCGCTTCTGAAGAAGCGATGATGTAGTAAACAGCTACCCCATACTTGCTATGTGGCAAGCTCACTTCTTCAACAATAGCACCTAAAGATTCTAAGTGTTTCGCCGCCGCCATAATTTGCTCTTTGACTGCTGGATCAATGCCTTCCCCAAAGTATTCTTTAGGCAAAGCAATCTTCATTCCTTTAATATCTTGACCTATTTTTGAACCAAAATCTGGCACAGCTACTTCTGAGCTTGTAGCATCTTTAGCATCACTACCTGAGATAACATTTAAAAGTTGTGCATTTTCTTCAACAGTAGCTGAAAAGGGACCAATTTGATCAAGTGAACTAGAAAAAGCAATTAAACCATAACGAGAAACACGTCCGTAAGTTGGTTTCAGACCCACAATACCACTGAACGAAGCTGGTTGACGAATCGAACCACCTGTATCGGATCCTAATGACAAGCGTACTTGTCCACTCGCAACAGCACTAGCTGAACCTGAAGATGATCCACCAGGTACTTTTGTTTGATCCCACGCATTGTATGTTGGCTTAACAGAAGAAGTTTCCCCTGAGCCCCCCATTGCGAATTCGTCCATATTGGCTTTACCAATAATAACCATGCCATTGTCATAAAGCTTTTCAACGACAGTCGCATCATAAGGTGGGATAAAACCAGAAAGAATTTTACTTGCTGCAGTTGTTTCAATATTTTTAGTAACAATATTGTCTTTAACTGCTAAGGGAATACCGTCTGTAAGTTTTGTTGCATCAATTCCACGCGCATCAATAGCAGCTGCTTGCGCTAATGCTTCTTCATCTAATACAGAAATAAAACTGCCCATTGCTGCTTCACGTGCATGCACATCATCCAATGTCGCCTGTGTCAAGTCAACAGCAGAGATTTCCTTTTTCACCAAGAGGTCATGCAACTCTTTAATTGTTTTATTATTCAATGACATTATGCATCTCCTCCATCAGCCAACATTGCGGGAACCTTAATAAAGCCATCTTGCTTCGTTGGTACATTACGCATTAATTCATCACGGTCATCACCCGGTACAGCAATATCTTCACGCATGCGGTTTAAGTTATCCGCAACACTCATCGTAAATTCTACATTTTCCGTATTGACTTCCTCTAACTGCTCCACCATTTCGATAATTTTATCGAGTTTATCCGTCACAGCATCAAGTTCATTTTTCTCAAATTTAAGCTTTGACAAAGTTGCCACATGCTCCACTTGTTCTTTTGTAATCTTGCTCATGTTATTTTCCCTAACTATTAAAGATTTTCATTCTCAATTATAGCAAAAATCTTTAAAAACTGATACAGCTAGGCTTTACTGCCTACTGCCTTTACCACAAGTAAAAAACCTCTCACAACGAGAAGTTTTTTTATTACTTTTAAGGTTAGAAGTTACGACCTTCAAGCTTTGTAAATAAACCTTGGTTAAGAACTTTGAGGTAAGTCCCTTTCATTCCCAACGAACGGCTTTCAATAACACCAGCAGATTCAAGCTTACGTAGTGCATTAACAATTACTGAACGTGTAATTCCAATCTTGTCGGCAATGACTGAAGCAATAACATGTCCTTCTTCACCATCAAGTTCTTCAAGAATTGCTTTCACAGCCTTCATTTCTGAATACGAAAGTGTATTGACTGCCATGTTAGCCATCGTGTCTTTACGGATATTTTCTTCCATTTGTTCAAGCTTAAGATTTGAAAGTTGAACACCGATAACTGTTGTTGCAAGCTCTGCAAGCACAAGATCATCATCACTGAATTTTCCGTCTGTACGCCATAAGATGAAGGTTCCCAAGCGCATACCACTACCATAGATTGGTGCACATGTTGTCAAACCATTAGGATACTCACCTAAAAGTTCTGCAGGAAATACTGACAAAGGCTCGTTAATTGTGATATTTGCTAAAGTGTCGTAGATACGGATAGCCGCACGTGCATAATCTTCTGGCAATTGTTTTTGTACATGGAAAAGTTCATTAACACGATCGTTGTTAATTTCGTATGGCAGTGAATAGCCCAAAAGTTTCCCTTTTGTATCAATGATACAAGCATTACAGTCAATAACGTTGGCTAAACGCTCTGTCATGTTATCATAGGGTAACTCCTGCTTTAAATCAGTTACTCCATCTTGCAGAACTGATGTAATTTTGCGGGTTTTTTCTAGTAAAGTAGCCACGGTTTTCTCCTATTATATTATTTTCTAAATAAACTCTTAATGAATTATAACACAAAAAAATTCAAAAAACAACAGGAATAGTCAGAAAATTCGCTTTTTTCATTATAATAAAACAAGATATACAATTATGTATATCTTATTTCTTTTTATATACAGAAAATTGACTAACATTACCAACTTCCACTTTTTTGTAAGAATCTTTAAGTGTTTCTTTTACTGAATCTGAAAGATCCTGTCCACTTTGCACTACGACATACTTGTTGCCTGCATTAGCAAAGAGCAAATCAAAGTTCTGATGGAATCTCACTGGATAATGGCGAGGGAAGTCATCTATGCCACCCACACGCTGTGATCGCAAGTTAATGTTTTTATCCGATGCTATAGCCAGTACTTTATCCTCTTTTGTTGTATCGGCTTTCACAAACTGTGCAACTTGTTGTTCTTCTGAGAAAACTTGTTGATGCATCGTTTGGGTAACGATCGGAGCTCCTATCACAAAGAGCAGAGCTAAAATTGGCGCAAAAAGCTTGGCCTTCATATAATCTTGTAGGATATTCTGACGTTGATCCACCGCATCTTGTATAGTATCGCTGACGAATAATAAAAGTAACGGCAAGATGGCAAGCAAGTTTGAACTTTCGAATACTTGAGAAAAAACAACAAATCCTAACACAAGAATTGAACCCAATAAGAGTAAAAGTTGCCAGATAAATGTTTGACCCGAACTTTTAATATTACGTACGCCATGTACGAAATTGGCCGCAAGACCAAACACCAAAAGAAAAACGAGAGCTTTCAGAAGTGACATCCAGAAATTATCTGTAAAGCCTAGTGTCGTAAGCGGAATGATAATGGATTGTTCGATGGATGTATACAGTACTTGAGCATTTAAGGAGTAAAAAGCAACCGTATAACCTACCAACAATAAGCCAAATAAAATTGCTAAAAGTTGATAAATACCACGCCCAATTCTTTTATTCTGAATATTAAAGACAAGCAAAGCGAGACAAGAAAGAAGCCATAATATGGTCATGATTGGTGATATGACAAACACAAGAGCTCCGCTCATACCAAAGAAGATAAAAGCTTCGTCACGTGCATCTTGACGTAGATAACGATCCAAGAACTGTAATGCCCATAATGCAAAAGGCAAGGCGATTAAGGTTGGCGCTGTACCACCTTGAGCCAATCCTGCAACCGAAACCAAGGTGAAACCTGTGGTAATTCGCGCTGCCAAACGGCTACGTGTACGTTGTGAAATTAAACGATAAACTTGCACACCGCTCATAAATAAAGCTAGCATTTGGAAAAGGTAAAGCAGCCAAGTTGTTTGACCAAAATGACCGAGCCAGTTAATTAGGTAAAAGACAATTCCGCCAGCACCCCAAAAATCATTGTAAGGGACCAATCCTGCCTGCATTGCCATTCCCGAATAGAGGTATTGCGACTGTACACCTGTAGGTTGAAGATTGAAGATAGGGAAAGCATAGAAGCTTAGACTAAGCACCAAGGACACGAGCCCAATAAATAACCAGTCAGCTGGCATAAGCCGTGGTGTTTTTTCTCGAGTTGGTACAAAACTCGCTTCTGATTTATGACGACGCGAATAAAACCCAGTCTCTTCCGCAGGAATATCAAGGTCTTCATTGACCTCAAGCTCCTCGAATTCTTCGATTTCTTCTGATTGTTCTAATTGTTTTTTATGTTCATGCCTAAGTGAACGTGAACCATATCTTTTTTTCATTTAATTTTCCTTCAAAGAGTAATCACTAAATTATAACAAATTTCTTCGAAGTACTCAATTTTTGCTAAAAATTTTATGTAATAATTTATAATATTTCAATATTGATGCAATAAAAAAAAGAGGCTTTGCCTCTTGATTTATCAATAAACTTCGTCGTCTTGATTTTCCATAAAGTTATTAAAAACTTCTTCAATCATATCCCATTCAGCATCTGAATCTTCAGCGATAGGTTGTAAATCACCTTCAGTGCCATCTTCATTTTGAGTAAATGAATAAGCTTGGATTTCAACTTCACCATTATCATCTTCTGCACCGTCAACAGGCATAACGAGGACGTAATTTTTACCAAATTCTTCTTGGCCATCAATAGTGATCAAGATTTCAAAAAGGCTTTCATTACCGTTATCATCAATCAGAGTGATAAAACGGTCTTCGTGGTCATGGTCATGTGTATGTTCTGACATAATACTTCCTACTTCTAAAATAATTTGTGCGCATCAAGATAATTTTGTAATATCAAGACAGCGGCGAGTTTATCAATTGATTTTTTACGGTCCTTGCGTCGGACGCCACCATCAATTAATACTTTTTCTGCTTGCATTGTCGTCAAGCGTTCATCTTGGTATTCTACAGCGACATCAAACGTTTCAGTAATTTTTTCACCATAGTTTCTTGAAGCCTCTGCACGAATACCTTCATCATTATTCATATGTTTGGGTAAACCGAGTACAATTTTTGAAGGTTTATATTCTGTTATTAGTTCTGCTAAGCGCTCAAAACCAAATTCACCAGCTTCACTGTCAATCTTTATTGTTTCAACAGGCTGAGCCGTCATTCCCAATAAATCACTCACAGCTACACCAACAGTTTTCGTACCGACATCCAAACCTAAAATTCTACTGTACATTAAAGTTGTACACCATGTGCTTTTAAGTATTCTTTAATCAGTTCTTCAACAATATCATCACGGTCAAAACGACGGATTTTGTTACGTGCATCGTCGTGACGTGGAATATAAGCTGGATCTCCTGACAAAACATAACCTACCATTTGGTTGATAGGATTGTAACCTTTAGCATCAAGTGCACGATAAACATTTACAAGTGTTTCGCCGATTTCTTTTTTACTTGAATCATCAAATTCAAAGCGGACTGTTTCATCTGTAAAACTCATAATATGTACCTCCTTTGGGGTAGGTTCAAGCAAACTGCTTAAAAATCCTTTTAATTAATTTTTTCTAATAATGCTCTTTAATTATACATCATTTCTGACACTAATTCAATCTATTTCGTCTAGTAGCTAGAATAAATGGCCCTCTAGACGACCATTTATCACTCAATGCTAAACTATAAATTTACCGGCTTAAGGGAGAATATTTCCAGCTGCCATATACAAGTCATACCACTCCTCACGGCTGAGAACCAGATCACTGGCATTTGTTACTTCCTCGATTCGTCGTTCCGTCATCGTACCAATTATTGTTTGCATACGCGCTGGATGGCGGTTAATCCATGCTATAGCAATCCCTGAAGGGGTAAGATTGTATTTTTCAGCATATTCTTCAAGCTTTTTGTTTAATTCTGGGAATTTATCATTACCAACAAAAGGACCATCAAAATATCCATGTTGGAAAGGAGACCAAGCTTGAATCGTCATCTTATTTATCCGGGAATACTCTAGTACTGAACCATCTTGCATATGACTGGCTTGATTAGGAATATTCACATTGAGACCTGCATCAACCATTTCAGTATGCTTCAAGCCAAATTGAAGCTGATTAAAAAGTAACGGCTGCTTCACTGCTGTTTTAAGTAACTCCACTTGCATCGGATTTTGATTGGAAACTCCAAAATAGCGAACCTTTCCAGATTTCTCGAGCTCGTAGAAGGCCTCTGCGACCTCTTCTGGCTCCATTAGCGTATCGGGGCGGTGCAAGAGCATGGTGTCGAGATAATCCGTCTGTAGCCGTTGTAAAGAGCCTTCTACCGACTTGATAATATGTTCTTTTGAAAAATCAAAGGCAACCCCTGGGCGGATAGCGCATTTCGATTGGAGATAAATGTCTTCCCGTCGAATAGAGGTTTGCGCCAAAGCCTCGGCAAAAACCGTTTCACACTGTCCAGCACCATAAATATCCGCGTGATCAAAAAAGTTAATACCATTTTCATAAGCTGTTTCAATAACTTTGACAGGGTTCTTTCCTGGTTCTATGATACGCATACAGCCTAAGATAATTTGTGAAGCTTGCATATCGGCAATTTGAATTTTTTTCATTAACAAAAACTCCTCTTCTTTTACAATAAATTCATTATATCACAATAAAAGTAAACGCTTTACTTTTCCAAGAGTTATTTTTGTTCCTTTTTATGAATCATGTTTCCAAAAGAAAAAACCCACCCGAGGGTGAGAATCCTTTTTTACAATTAAACTGTAAGTGAAGCACGTCCTTTACGACGACGAGCTGCAAGTACACGACGTCCGTTTTTAGTTGCCATGCGTGCACGGAATCCGTGAGTAGTCTTACGAGGTTTTTTATGTGGTTGGTAAGTACGTTTCATTTGTTAAATCCCTGGGCTACTTCACTTGGGAAAGTAGCTCCACCGTTCTTGCGGTGTTCCTTTCTTTCATTTCTGTGCTTAAAGCATACTAAAATATTCTACACCAAATCATCGCAAATGTCAAATTTCTTTTGTAACGGTGATATAACGATTGTATTCATTACCTTCAGAATGGCTAGAAACACCTTCTTCTTTCGAAATAATTGTATGCACAATCTTGCGTTCATTCGACTGTAAATCATTAATATAGACAGTTTCACCAGAACGAGCACGTTCTGCTGCACGATGCGCCAAGCTGGTAATATATGCTTTACGCTTTTCATGATAATCCCCAACATTGACAGCAATATTTATACGGGTACTTAAAATACTGTTAGCATAAGCTTTAGCCAAGGTTTGTAAACTTTGCAAAATCTTCCCATGTTTACCAATGAGTAAAGCATCTTGATTCGAATTTAAGTTAAAAACAATCAGAGTTCCTTCTTTTGCTACATTTACAGTGATCGCAATACCCATTTCAGAGGTAATATTTGTTAAGTAAGTCGAAATTTTATCCGCAAACTCTGTTTCCTCAGCAGTTAATTCCATCGGTACAGCCTTAGCTTTTTCTTTTACCTTCTCAGGAACCTCAACTTCTGGAAGCGGATCTTTGCTTTGAGCAATGTCTGCTTTAACTTCTTCAATTATAACTTCACGTTCTTCTGGAGTTAATTGACCTTCTTGTTCTTTTTCAGCTGCACGTACAGCTTTAACAATTTGGCTTAACTCAAGAGTTGCTTCCATAGCAGACTGTGCTTTAGGCACACCAAGGTTGATATCTTCCACACCACGTTCTGCTAATCGATCCGCTTTACGAATGGTTTCTTCTTTGATTTCTTCTATATCTACGAGGGCTCGTTTTTTACCAAATCCTAAAAAACCACGTTTTTCTTTTTGTTTTACATGAATATGCACATTCTCACGCTTTACACCTAAACGATATAAGCCGCGTTCTATTGCTTCTTCAACTGTTCTCCCAGTAAAAATAGTCATGATTTAAAACTCCTATCTCCTGATTTACTTTTTATTTTTCAAAGCCTTCTTTAATGCCTTCTCACGTGCTTTTACTTTATCCTTTTCCGCTTGGGCTTTAGCTTCACGCGCTGCGATTATTTTGAAGGGATTGGCAATAAGCAAAGTTTGTAAGACTTGGAAACCATTTGATACTACCCAGTAAAGAGCAACACCGCTTGCGACATTGATCGCAAAAACAAAAATCATCACTGGCATAGCAAATGTCATCGTACTTGTCATTGCATTTTTCTCAGGGGCTGATTTCATTGTCAACCATGAGCTAGCAAATGTAAAGAGTGCTGCCAAAATTGGCAAGATAAATGTTGGATCTTTATCTCCGATATTAAACCAGAGGAAAGTTCCGTGCTTTAAGAAATCTACACGTGTCAAAGCTTGGTACAACGCCCATAATATTGGCATTTGCACTAAGAGTGGTAAACATCCTGCATAAGGATTTACCTTGTTTTTAGCGTAAAGTTCTTGTGTTTCTTCTTGAACTTTACGACGCGAATCCACGTCTTTACCTGGATATTGCGCTTGTATTTTTTTAATTTCAGGCTGAATTTCCTGCATTTTTTGGCTAGACTTGATTTGAATATTCATCAAAGGCAAAAGTGCCGCACGAATAATCAAGGTAAATAAAATAATACCAACAGCTGTCATACCACCAAATGACAAGAAACGAATAACCTGAGCAAATCCATAAACTATCTGTTCCCAAAAGTTTGTTGAATGTTGTGTGACCTCAGAACGTCCACAGGCAGCCAATAAGAGTAAAGAAGCACTTGCCATCGAAAGCAAAGTTATTTTCTTTTTCAATTCTTTTCTCCATCTTTATAAATTTTAGACAATTTCAATACATGCTTGAGATTTTTTCTTACTTCATCAAAACTGAGTTTTTCGACTCCTGGACGTGCAATAATCACAAAATCTTCGTCTTCTAAATGAGAAGAAAACTCTGCTACTGCATGTCTAATGAGTCGCTTCACACGATTCCGTGTGACCGCATTTCCAATCTTTTTACTTACTGAAATCCCTGTACGAAAATGCTGTTGCTCAGTATCGAGTTTATATACAACAAATTTCTTATTGGCAAAGCTATTTTTCGCTAAAAATATTTGTTCAAAGTCTTTCGAGCGTTTTACACGATAGGTCTTTTTTATAGCCAAGCCACTCTCTCCCATACTAAAAATTATCTCCATTATTTTAACACAAAGTAGAGGAAAAGTCACTTTTTTCCAAGAAAGCGCTTTTTTAGCTTTAATTTTTGTTGCATATCATTACTTATAAGCTCAAAACCATGTTAGAATAAAGGTAAATAAAAGATAGATGTAGCCAAGAGCCAATAAAGTGATCTTCATTTCGCTTCCCTAAACATAATGGCTCAAAGAATCAATCCCCTTTGATTCCCGACTACTCCTTTTCCTTCCCACACATTTGTTGGCTCTTGTGGGAAGGTTTTTTCATACAAAATCATATTTATTGGTATAAGCGTTATGTCTCTTAGGTAATATTATTCCTATTTTCTTTAAAAAATTTGGTATAATAATGCGATGAAAAAACGTAAAAAGAAAATTTTCGCTTTATGGACAATTAGCATCTTAAGCCTACTGCTGCTCGTTGATTTGGGGATTACTTATTATTTCTACTCCGTTGCCTATGTCCGTAATGACGCTCCCGTGGGCCAAGTTCAAGCATCAAGTAAAAATTATCCTCTCGTCACACAATTTGATAAGCTGAATAAAAAAACACTTACCATGGAAAATGGTGGCTTAAAGCTCAATGCTTGGTACATCCCAGCGGAACATAAAACAAATAAAACAGTTATTGTTGTCCACGGTTTTCGCCAAAATAAAGAAGCGATGCGCCAATATGGACAACTCTTCCATGATTTAGGCTATAATGTGCTTATGCCTGACAATCGTGCTGCTGGAGCCTCAGAAGGTCAGCTCATTACTTATGGTTACTACGATAAAAAAGACGTGATTGCCTGGTCAAAAAAATTAATACAAGAAAACCCTGAAAGTCGTATTACTTTATTTGGACTTTCTATGGGAGCTGCAACTGTTATGATGGCATCAAGTGAGACAGAATTACCTAGCTCTGTCAACAGTATTATCGAAGATTGTGGCTATACTGATGTTTGGTCGGAAATTACCTATCAAGCCAAATCGACCTACAATATTCCGCCATTTCCCCTTGTCTATAGTTTATCCGCTATGAATAAAGTGCGCCAAGGTTGGTTTTTAAAAGAAGCAAGTGCGACACAAGCACTCTCTCAAAACAATCGCCCTATCCTCCTTATCCACGGCGATTCAGACACTTATGTGCCTACGTCAATGCTTAAGGAAAACTACCAAGCAGTCAAGACAGGAACACCAAAGGAAATGCTTTTGATTAAAGGTGCTGCACATGCCAAGGCCTTTGAGACAAATCCTCAACTTTACCGTCAATCTGTTGAAAAATTTCTGAAAAACTATAACGATTGATTATTTTACAGTGCTAAACACCCTATTACAGTTTATTCTTGCATTCCCCTTCCTAAAATGGTATTATATTAAAGTACCAATTCGCGGAAGTGGCGGAATTGGCAGACGCGCAGGATTAAGGATCCTGTGGCCTATCTTGGCTGTGCGGGTTCAAGTCCCGCCTTCCGCATATTATTTAAACGTCTAGTAATTAGACGTTTTTTTGTTTTCTCATCTGCTTCAAAATCATTCACAAAAATGGTATAATAATGACATCAAGAAACTATATATTTGCAATACTCAAGGCACTTAAGTCTTGAAACAAGGAGATAATAAACCACGATGATGAATATGCAAAACATGATGAAGCAAGCACAAAAATTGCAAAAACAAATGCAAGCTTCACAAGAAGAAATTGCCAACACTACTTTTTTTGGTAAAGCAGCACAAGATTTAGTAATCGCTGAATTTTCTGGTGATCGTAAATTAACAAACTTGACAATCAAGAGTGATGTGATTGACCCTGAAGATCCTGAAACATTGCAAGATTTGGTTGCAGATGCTGTAAACGATGCTCTCACTCAAATCGAAAAAACTACTGAACAAAAACTAGGTAAGTTCTCTAAAGGACTCCCCTTCTAATAAAATAGCCTCTGAAGGCTTTTTTATTTTATTCTTCTTATTAATTAGAATAAAAAAATCGAAAATAGGGACTTTGATCATTCTTAAAATACAAAAAAACGCGAATTTCTTCGCGTTTTTCTTATTTTGTATATTCTTCAACGAGTGCGACAACTTCTTCCATTGTTGCACATTCAGTAAGAGCTTTGTTTGAAAGTTCTTCCATCTTAGTTGAATCCAAACGTTTCATCAATGAACGTGTTTGAAGTACAGATGTTGCTGACATTGAGAATTCATCAAGTCCGATACCCATAAGAAGTGGAACAGCAGTTTGATCACCGGCCATTTCACCACACATACCAGCCCATTTGCCTTCTGCATGCGCAGCTTTAACAACATTGTTGATAAGGCGAAGGATAGACGGGTTGTAAGGTTGGTAAAGGTATGAAACTTGTTCATTCATACGGTCTGCAGCCATTGTGTATTGGATCAAATCGTTAGTACCAATTGAGAAGAAATCAACTTCCTTCGCAAATTGGTCAGCCAACATTGCTGCTGCTGGGATTTCGATCATGATACCTACTTCGATACCTTCAGCTACTGGAACACCTTCGGCGATCAATTTAGCTTTTTCTTCGTCGTAGATTTTCTTAGCAGCACGGAATTCTGTAACCAATGCAACCATTGGGAACATGATACGGAGTGTACCGTGAACTGATGCACGGAGAAGTGCACGAAGTTGTGTGCGGAACATTGCATCACCACTATTAGAAAGTGAGATGCGTAAAGCACGCCAACCCAAGAATGGATTCATTTCTTCTGGCAAGTCGAAGTATGGCAATGTTTTGTCACCACCGATGTCCATTGTACGAACAACGACTGGTTTACCATTCATGCCTTCAAGTACTGCTTTGTAAGCTTCGTATTGATCTTCTTCCGTTGGGAAGTCTTGAGCATCCATATAGAGGAACTCTGTACGGTAAAGACCAACAGCTTCCGCACCATTGTCGTTAACACCTTCAACATCTTTAGGTGTACCAATGTTTGCAGCTAACTCAAAGTGTTTACCATCAGCTGTTACTGTTTCAGCATCTTTAAGAGCAGCCCATTCAGCTTTTTGTGCCGCATACGCTTCACCAGCTGCGTGGAATTCGCTTTGTTGCTCTGGAGTTGGATCAAGAACAACTTCACCTGTTAAACCTGATACAGCCATAAGTTGACCTTCAGAAACAAGTTCAGTGATATTGTTTGTACCCAATACAGCAGGGATTTCAAGCGTACGTGCCATGATTGCTGAGTGAGATGTACGTCCACCAATGTTTGTAACAAAGGCCTTAACGTACTTCTTATCAAGCTGTGCAGTATCTGATGGTGTCAAGTCTTCAGCAACAATGATCACTTCTTCGTTAATCAAAGCTGGGCTTGGCAATTTAACACCAAGAAGGTTTGCCATTACACGTTTTGTAACGTCTTTAATATCGGCAGCGCGCTCTTGCATGTAAGCATTGTCTTCCATACCTTCAAAGATAGCAATGAACATGTCAGTGATTTCTTTAAGGGCTGCTTCAGCATTAACTTTTTTAGATTCAATAGTAGCTTTGATTTGAGCGGTCATATCTGGGTCTGCAAGAACCATCATGTGTGCGTCAAATACGGCTGCAGCTTCTTCTCCGAGGCTATCTACTGCTTTATCTTTAATGATTTGAAGCTCGCTTTGAGCGGCAGCAAGAGCTGCATCAAGACGAGCTTCTTCATTTTCGATATTCTCAACAGTCACTGTCTCAAATGACAAATCAGGTTGAACAAGCAAGTATGCCTTCGCTACGGCTACACCTGATGATGCAGCGATACCTTTAAGCATAGATGTCATTATTCAGCAAGACCTTCCTTAACCATTGTTTCAGCGATTGTGCTCAATGCGTCATCAGCATCAGCACCTTCAGCAGTGATAGTTACATCAGCGCCTTGACCAACACCGAGTGACATAACACCCATGATTGATTTAAGGTTTACAGATTTACCTTTGTATTCAAGGTTAATTTCTGAAGTGAATTTAGAAGCTGTTTGAACGAGCAATGTAGCTGGACGTGCGTGGATACCAGTTTCTGCAACGATGTGGAATTCTTTAGATGCCATTTTTGGAATCTCCTTATTTCAATTTTTATTCGATAATGCCTTTTTGTTCAGCATATCTATACTTTAACATTATACTACAAAGTGAAAAGGTTTGCAATCATTTTTTCATTAAATTATCTTCATCATTTCGGCTTTTTTATTTATCCTCTGAAATTATTATATTTCCGCTTGATAAATCTCCTGAATCAAGGCCTCTGTTTTCTCCCAACCAAGACAAGCATCCGTGATTGATTTTCCAAACACTTCCGGTCGGTCTTGACGTCCATCTTCTAAATACGACTCAATCATAAAGCCACGTACATAACGGCGTATTTTTTCATCCCAATCACGATTAACTAAAGTTTGTCGTACAATTCGAATTTGCTCCATATATTTCTTCCCAGAGTTATCATGATTGGTATCCACAATGATAAAGGGATTCTTTAAGCCCATTTTTTCGTAATTTGCAATGACTTCCTGCAAATTATCCGTATAGTAATTGGGAAGATTTTTACCATGCTCGTCCTGCCCCCCACGTAAAATGGCATGTGCCAAAGGGTTCCCTGCAGTTTGAACTTCTGCACGGCCAAAGAGAAAGTCTTGCTCTTGCTGTGCTGCGTAAATGCCATTTAGCATGACTTTGATATTACCAGAAGTTGGATTTTTCATCCCCGTTGGCGCATCAATACCAGAAGCCACGAAGCGATGTTGCTGATTTTCCACTGAGCGGGCGCCAACTGCATAATAAGAAACTAAATCATCTACTAAAGGCAAGTTCTCTGGGTACAACATTTCATCAGCAGTGGTCAGTCCAGTTTGTGTAATAACTTTATAGTGAAGATCACGTACCATACGAATACCATTGATAAGATCAGCTTCACCTGCTGCATCTGGTTGATGAATGATTCCTTTATAACCTTCCCCGTTTGTTCGCGGTTTCGCTGTATAAACACGCATTACCATGAAAATCTTGTCTTTTACTTTTTCTTGGAGTTTAGCCAAACGATGTGCGTACTCCAGAACAGCTGCTTCATTGTCCGAGGAACAAGGACCAATAATTAATAAAAGCCGGGAATCTTCACCTTTGATAATTGCTTCTAATTCTCTGTCTCTTGCTTCTTTTCGCTGATGTTGTTCGCTATCAAGGTGGCCCAGCATTTTGACTGCATCAACATTTATCTCTGGGCTTATTATTTTGAAAGACATCTTTCTCCTTTCAATTTATTGATATCTTTTGTATTTATCAACTTAGAAAAATGAAACACCCTAAGTTAGGGTGTTTCGTCTATTTTATCACTTTTTTATCTAAGCTGTGTGAACGCGACCATGACAGTTCTTATATTTTTTACCTGAACCACATGGACACATGTCATTACGGCCAACTTTACTGAAATCAATACCTTCTGCAGAGGATTGTCCCACATTTGTCAAGTTTTCTTGTGAAGCCGTTACAGTTACACGCGGTGCTTGTTCTTGAACAGCGGTTTGCGGATGAATTTGAGCTTTCATCATCAAACGAGTTACTTCAAACTCAATAGCTCCAATCATGTTATTAAACATTTTGTGTGATTCTTCTTGATATTCAACAATCGGGTTGTTTTGTGCATAACCACGTAAGCCTACAGACTGACGCATTTGATCCAAATGATCGATATGCTCAGACCAATTGTTGTCTACTACACGAAGGATAACAGCACGTTGGAAGTCAATCTGACGCTCTTTATCGCCCAAGCGTTCCATTTGTGTTGCATAATGTTCTTTAACTTTTTCAAAAAGAAAATCTTTAATTTCTTGTGGGCTTTTACCACGAAGATCTTCAATGCTAAAGACATCCGCTGAAAGCATTGTATTTTCAACAGTTTCATAAAGATTGAGCAGATTTGCTTCTTCTTGAAGATCCCCTGTTGCTGCATGGCCATCAACTTGGCGATCGATTGTACGCTTAAACATACCATACAGAGCAGGTGTCATATCTTCAGTCGCCACAATCACTTCATGGCGTTGTGCATAAATAACTTCACGTTGTTCACGAATCACATCATCATATTGCAAGACTTGTTTACGTGAATCGTAGTTATTTCCTTCGACACGTTTCTGTGAACCTTCGATTTGTCGTGTGATTAAGCCAGATTTGATGACGGCATCATCACCACTGATACGCATACGATCAAGGAAGGCAGAAACGCGTTCGGAACCAAAACGTTTCATTAAATCATCTTCAAGTGAAAGATAAAATTGAGAGACACCAGCATCCCCTTGACGACCAGAACGTCCACGGAGCTGATTATCGATACGACGACTTTCATGACGTTCAGTACCGATTACCGCAAGACCTTGATATTCTGGATTTGGATGTTCTTTAACACCAGGGCCAAGCTTGATGTCTGTACCACGACCAGCCATATTGGTCGCAATGGTTACCGCTCCTTGTTGACCTGCATTCATAATGATTTGTGCTTCACGGAAGTGGTTTTTCGCATTCAAAACTTCATGCGGGATTTTAGCTTCGACCAATTTTTTCGAAATAATCTCAGAAGTTTCAACAGCCACAGTACCAATCAAAATAGGTTGTCCCTCAGCATGACGTTTCTTCACGTCATCCAAGACAGCATTTAGTTTTGCTTCAAGGGTTGGATAAAGCAAGTCTGGATGGTCCACACGTCGGATTGGGCGGTTCGTTGGAATCGGGATAATTTGAATATTATAGATTTCACGGAACTCTTCTTCTTCCGTTTTCGCTGTACCAGTCATCCCTGACAATTTTTTGTACATACGGAAGTAGTTTTGAATCGTAATTGAAGCCATGGTTTTAGATTCATCTTGAATCGGCACACCTTCTTTGGCTTCAATCGCTTGGTGTAAACCATCAGAATAGCGACGACCAGGCATTGTCCGACCTGTAAACTGGTCAATAATCAAGACTTCTTGTTGATCATCAACCATATAATCGATGTCATGAAGCATGATATAATTGGCACGGAGTGCATTGTCCACAAAGTGAGTCAAGGCAACATTTTCCATGTCATAAAGGTTTTCAATATCAAAGAAACGTTCTGCTTTATCTATCCCCTCATCTGTGAGTGAGATAGTTTTAGATTGCAAGTCAATCTTATAGTCATCGCCCTCTTCATAATCTTCACGACCAACCAGAGTCTTAGCAAACTGATCTGCACGGTAATAAAGCGCAGAAGAGCCCTCTGCTTGACCTGAAATAATCAATGGTGTGCGCGCCTCATCAATCAAGATTGAGTCAACCTCATCGACAAGAGCATAGTTGAGCGGACGCTGTACCATATCTTCAAAACGAGTGACCATGTTGTCACGCAAATAGTCGAAACCAAGCTCAGATGATGTCGAATAAGTAATATCACAGTTATATGCTTCACGTTTTTCTTCTGGTGACTTAGAGTTAAGGTTAAGTCCAACAGTCAAACCGAGCCAGTTGTATAATTCACCCATTTCGGTTGCATCACGTGTTGTCAAATACTCGTTGACTGTTACTACGTGTACACCTTTGCCAGAAATCGCATTTAAATAAACTGGCATGGTAGCTGTCAAAGTTTTACCTTCACCAGTACGCATCTCCGGAACGTCACCATTGTGGAGGACAATCCCCCCCATAATTTGCACGTGGAAAGGAAAAAGACCAAGGACACGTTTTGCTGCTTCACGGCAGACAGCAAAAACTTCATACAGCATGTCGTCAAGACTCTCACCGGCAGCTGCACGTTCTCTAAATTCTTCTGTTTTGGCCTGCAGCTGCTCATCTGCAAGGGCAGCCATTTCTTCTTCGTATGATTCGACTTTTTGAGCCATTTTATGTAATCTTTTGATCTCTTTTTTGTCGTTTTCTACTAATTTTTTAATAATATTTGCCATGTATTCTCCGTTTACTATCCAATAAGGGATATTTCCTTAATTTTAGCATTTTTAAAGGTTTTTTCCAATAGTTACCTCAAAAATATCAATACAGCTGTATCATTTAGCAACGTATTTGTAATTTGGATCAATTTCCTTATCGAGTTGAGCAAATGCAGCTTCCAAACGCCGATTTACTTCTTCGATACCTTCAGCATTTGCTTTTTTAATATCTGAAATATCAATAGGTTCCCCAAAATTCAATTGTACTTTTTCACGCTTAAAAATACCCTTCATTGATAAAGGACCTTGATAAACCGCAGGAACAATCCGAACTTTAGCCATTTTAGCGATAATTGTAACACCGCCTTTGAGTTCGTTGGAGTGCCGTGAACCTGTTGGAAACATGATGAGAGATTTGTCTGATTTTTTTAGCATCTTTACTGGATACTGAATGACTTCACGTCCAGGATTTTCACGATCGACTGGGAAGGCCCCACATTTTTTAATCCACCACGCAAAAAAAGGATTTTTAAAAAGCTCTTTCTTGGCCATAAAGATAAACTGTTTTGGACGTGTTGCAAAAGCCATATAAACAGGATCAAGAATCATGCGGTGTGGCGCTACCAAAATATAATTCTCAGACTTGTCTGGAATGCGTTCCGTATGATGGTATGTAGCCTTACCATTAAATATGAAAAGTAAAAAGCGAACTAAACCGCGTAAAAATATATAAAACATAACTGATAGAATACTCCTAAAAATATTTAGCTTTATAAATTTTATACTATTTACTTCAATTTGGCTAGTCAGAAAAGCAAAAAAACTCCTTCTGGAGTTTTTATTTATCAATTGACCTGACGCTAATCAATTTCTAAGTCGAGAATGGTCTGAGGCTTTTGGAGATGAATTGTTTGGAGCCCCACCTTCTGTGCTCCTACTATATTAGCTAAATTATCATCTATAAACAAAGTTTCCGCTGCCTGTAAACCAGAGCGTTCTAAAACCTCTTTAAATGCAACCATATCTGGTTTTCTCAGGTGTAAACTATGTGAATAAAACACCTGTTTAAAGTAAGACTCCAAAGTTCTTCCCGTTTGCTCTAAGCATCTTTTTTCAAAACATTTTGCATGGATACTGTTAGTGTTTGAAAAGAGAAAAATGTTATATTTTTCAGAAATTCTTTCCAGATAATTCATCCGCTCTGAACTAAAATCTTTCAAAATAAGATTCCAAGCTTCTTCTATCGCCTCATTATCCACATCGACTTTTGCTTCTTCTCGAAGACGGTCACAAAATCCTTCTGGTGTAATGAGTCCCAACTCCAAAGCTTCGAAAAAATCCACCTGTTTTTTCAAGGTGAAATAATCTTCGAAATCTGGAATACCTAATTTGTAGAATTGCTGCGTCATTCTTTCAAAATCTAGATCAAGGATTACACCGCCGAGATCAAAAATGATATTTTTAACTGTCATCGATTTTCCTCTGCTTTCTATTTTCGCGCATTTTTTGTATCAATAATTATTGTTACTGGTCCATCATTAATTAAACTGATTTCCATATCTGCACCAAATTCTCCTGCTTTAGTCGGGACAATCTGGTTAAGCTTTTCATTAAATTTAAGATACATCGCTTCTGCATATGCTGGATTCCCCGCTTGCGAAAAACTTGGTCGCGTTCCTTTGCGAATATCCGCATAGAGTGTAAACTGTGAAATAGAAAGTACTTCGCCAGAGATATCTTGTACAGATAAGTTCATCTTGCCATTTTCATCTGAAAAAATACGCATTTTACTGATCTTGCGTACGGCATAATCTAAGTCAAAATCTGTATCTGAATCTTCTACTGCGACAAGAAGTAATAGGCCAGATGTGATTTGATTTCTGATTTTATTTTCAATTTTTACTGAAGCTTCTTTAACTCTTTGGATTACTATTTTCATAATTTAATTTTAACAAAAAAACTATCCAAAAGGACAATTTTTTGCTATTTTATATTAACCATTGGTCCGTTTAACACTATAGACATCTGGTGTCATCTTAATCTTATCAACAATCAAAGTCAAATCAGATAGATTTTTTATTCCAATGGAAAGATGGATATTGGCCATTTTTTTATCCTTTGTTGGATGAGCATTAATTGAGATCAAACTTTTTGTTGTATTAGACAACACTTGAACGATATCATTAAGCAGATTCGGACGATTAAACGCATACACATGGATATTGGCCACGTATTCTTTAGTAAGGTGTTGTGAATCATCCCATTCTACATCAATCAGACGTTTTTCATAATCTTCTTGACTGCGAACATTTTTACAGTCTGCGCGGTGGATGGAAACCCCTCGACCTTTAGTGATATAGCCGACAATCTTATCCCCTGGCACAGGGTTACAACATTTACTGATATGCACCAACATACTATCAACGCCAGAAACACTCACACCACCATCATGGCGAATTTTCATGACATTTTTATTTTTGTTTTCACGTTTGACTTCGCCCTTCATTAGTTGTTCAGATTCAGCTTTCAGCTTTTCTTTCTCAACTTTACGGCGCTCACTTTCTGTCAAACGATTGAATACAGAAGTTGCTGATATTTCACCAAAACCAACTGCAGCAAACAGGGCTTCACTGTCCCGATAACTTAATTTTTCAAGTACTTCGTCCAGATGTTTTTTATCCAAATATTGGTTCGGTGTGAAACCATTCTCTGCAAGTTCCGTTTGCAGCATTTCACGGCCTTTGTGAATAGAGAGTTCCTTATCTTGGCTCTTGAAAAATTGCTTAATCTTGTTACGGGCCTTATTGGTCTTAACGAGTTTAATCCAATCACGACTTGGTCCAAATGAAGTTTTAGAAGTAATAATTTCTACTTTATCGCCTGTTTTCAGAACATAATTCAGCGGTTGCATCCGCTCGTTAATCTTCGCACCTGTTGCATGATCTCCCACTTGCGTATGAATAGCATATGCAAAGTCAATAGGACCGGAGCCAGCTGGCAATTCCTGAACTGCTCCTGTTGGTGTAAACACATAAATTTTGTCGCCAAGAATATCTTCCTGAACTGCTTTAACAAATTCCTCTGCGGAGTCTCCTGATTGTTCTTGAAGTTCCACCAATTCGTTAATCCAATTTAGTGTTTCCGAAATCTCATGAACGTCAACTTTAGCTTTACGCCCTTGCTTGTAAGCCCAGTGTGCTGCGACCCCGTACTCAGCAATCTGATGCATCTCATGGGTTCTGATTTGGAATTCCATCGGCCCCTTAGGTCCGTAAACAGTGGTGTGAACAGACTGGTAACCATTAGCTTTAGGGTTAGCAATATAGTCCTTGAAACGCCCAGGCATCGGCTTCCATAAATCATGGATATACCCTAGTGTCGTGTAAACGTCGCTTGTCGAGTTTGTCAAACAGCGAATGGCAATAAGGTCATAAATTTCATCAAAACGCTTTTTCTTATCGTGCATTTTACGATAAATAGAATAGATATGCTTTGGTCGCCCATAGATTTCAGCGTCAACTTGTGCATCTTTCATACGCTCATTTAGCTTCTCAATCACTTCTTCCACTAAATTTTCACGCGCTGCACGTTTTTCGTTCATTAAGCCGCGGATACGATAGAACTCTGTTTCATTAAGATAACGGAAAGAGAGATCTTCAAGTTCCCATTTTATGCTTCCAATACCCAAGCGGTGTGCAAGCGGCGCATAAATCGCCATAGTCTCACTTGAAATACGTTTTTGTTTGTCTGGTCGGAGATTTTTGAGAGTGCGCATATTATGAAGACGGTCGGCAAGTTTGACCAAGATAACTCGAATATCCTTGCTCATGGCCATCAACATCTTACGGTGATTTTCCGCAAGTTGTTCTTCATGCGATTTGTATTCTACCTTACCAAGCTTCGTTACTCCATCAACAATATTCGCAATCTCTTCACCAAAAAGTTCCACCAAGTCTGACTGTATAAAGTTAGTGTCTTCAACAACATCATGCAAAAAGCCTGCCGATACAGTTGCTGCATCAAGCTGTAGTTTAGCTAAAATTCCCGCCACTTGGATAGGATGGATAATGTAAGGTTCTCCGCTTGCACGATACTGTTCAGCGTGAGCTATTGATGCACACTGTAAAGCTTTACGTACCAGCAAGATATCTTTTTCATTCATGTATGCGGAAGCAAGTTTAACCACTTGATCTCCGGTAAGATTTGGTTCTGAGGGCATATTTTATTTCCTGTGAAGTAGCTCCACTTTCCTCCTTGATATATTTTTACTATTCTAACACATTTCTGCCTATAAATTTACGCTTTTAGTCCTTAAAGCGCGAGTTTTCGTCTCTTTGTTCGGTTTATTTCAACAAATCAAAGTAAGTTGAAAAGGCCGACAAGGCGTAGAGCGGTGCTGTCTCAGCACGCATAATACGCGGTCCAAGCCCGACAATCTCTGCACCTGCTTGTTCAAATAGCGCAATCTCTTCCGGTGCAATACCACCTTCTGGTCCAAAAAGCAGCAAAACTTTTTGGCCTGGTTTTAAACTCGCCATACTTTGAGCCAACTTCGCTTGCTCCCCTGCTTTAGCAGATTCTTCATAAGCAATTAAAACTTGGTCAAATTGAGAAAATGTAGCAACCAGTTCAGACAGTTTTTCAAAAAAACAGATTTCTGGCAATATTTGACGGCGAGATTGTTCTGCAGCACCCAATACAATTTTATCTAATTTTTCCTTCTTTTTAGCAAGCTTTTTGCTGTCCCATTTGGCCACAGACCATTTGAAGGGCGCAGCCCAGATTGCACTTGCGCCAAGTTCCGTTGCCTTCTCACTGATAAATTCTAATTTATCGCCTTTAGGGAAACCAAGCGCTACAGTAATGTGAACTGGAAGTTCCGTTTGCACTTCCAGTACCTCTAATAAACGTACCGTACATAGCTCGCTAGAAACAACTTCGGCAAGGCCCACTTTCCCCTCTTCAAAAACTAGCTGTATCTTCTCCCCCACACTCGTCCTCATGACTGTAAAAATGTGATGAACAGCTGCCTTATCGTCAATAGTAAAGTCTTCACCAATTTCTGGTTGCTTTTTGAACACAAAATATTGATTTGCCATACTTAACCGCCAATTACCCCTTCACGGTTTTCTGTCTTTTTGAAAATCACACAGTTCCATTCACCTTGAGTCATACGCGTTTCAAGGAAGAAACCAGCATTTTCTGCGGATGCAATAACTTTATCTGCCTTATCAGCGATGATACCACTCATAATCAAATAACCTTCATCTTTGACGAGACGGAAAGCGTCGTCAGTCATAAGTACAAGAATATCTGCCAAGATATTTGCTACGATAACTTCTGCTTGTTGCTCGATACCCTCCAATAAATTATTGGCTGAGATTGAAATTTTATCCGTATTTGGGTTAAGCTCGATGTTTTCACGTGCTACACGCACAGCAACTTCATCAATATCATAGGCATGAATTTCACTTGCGCCAAGATAAGCGCTAGCTACAGAGAGCACACCGGAACCTGTACCTACATCCAAGACCGTTTCGCCACCGCGAATTATTTGTTCTAGAGCATAAAGACTCATTTTTGTTGTTGGGTGCGTACCTGTACCAAAAGCCATCCCTGGATCAAGGCGAATCAGCTTCTCCGCTGAAGATTGTGGAGTATAATCTGTCCAACTTGGGACAATCGTCAAATCATGAGTAATACGAGCTGGTTCAAAATACTTTTTCCAAGCATCTGCCCAATCTTGTTCTGCAAGATTATTTGTACGTACTTCAACGTTGGTCACGTCAAAGCTTCCTGCTAAAGCATTTACCTTTTGTTCAATATCTGACTTGAGCTCAGTAATTGGCATATTTTCCGGATAATAAGCAGTCACTTCCACCATTTCTGACTGTTCTACCTGAGGAAGCACTTCTCCGAAAAGGTCCTTGTGATTAAGATAATCTGCACTGTCGTTAATTTCGACTCCTGCTGATCCTGCTTCAACTAAAATATTACTGATTGCTTCTTCCGCTGCACGAATGATGCGTACGGTGATACTGTTCCAATTATTCATATTATTGCTATTCTCTTCCTTATATTAATAACGAGGATACTTGAAAAAAGTTGTCTCCTCAAGATTTTCCAAACCTTTTTCAAATTTTTCTTGATCAAATTCAAGCATAAATTCTTCTTCATCGGAATTTAAGAAATCTATCAAAGCATCTAAACCTTCATCCGCTGTTTCTTGTAAGAACTCAACAAAGTAAGCAATATATTCACGAGATAAGCCCTTGTCTGAATAAGCCACACCTGCTAAATAGTCTTCTTCTGAAAACTTCGACTTGTTCGGATTATAAAAAATCACAGCATCTTCATAAAGTACATTTTCTTCTGACTCGACACCATCTGCATCCGAAAGAACAACGCCTTCTGGATTTGCAGCTTCCAAAAGGAAGCTAACTTCGACAGCGAAATTTCTTTTATCCCAATTTATCTCAAAATCATAACTGAAATTCTTGCTCAATTCTTCATCTAAAATATCTAAAAACCCGTACTTTGCCATTTTCTACCTCTTTTTCTGTTACAAGCAATTTCCTCTCCAATGCTTCGAATTAAAATAGCAATTGGGAGTTTAAACGTCGTAATACTTTTCTGTTATAATTATAACAGAAATAAAAATTATCTCTAGAGAGAAATATATGAAAATCAGACCTATCGAACCCCATGATTTCGCTTATGTGGCTAAAATCGAAAATCAAAACTGGACTTTAAAATCCACACCCTTTGTCATCAACAGCTCTGCTGAGAAAATAATGAAGAAAATATTGAAGGGAACACGTTATCTTCTTGCGGAAGAAGAGGGTGTTATTTTGGGTGTTTTAGATTACGGTCCCCGCAACAAGTCTGAATTTGGTTCACATGTAATTACTTTCGGTGTAATGACTGTAAAAGAAGCAAGAGGAAAAGGTGTTGCGACTCAGCTTATCCAACATCTTATCCACGAAGCACGTACCGAAAAATATGAAAAGATTACCATCAATGCAATGTCAAGCAACCCTACAGCAGTAGCTCTCTACGAGCGTCTAGGATTTCAACTTGAAGGGCGACTCAAAAAAGAGTATTTCATTGATGGTCTCTATGTTGACAGCTTAATTTACGCCTATTATCTCTAGGTAGTAAGGAGAACCGCTTTATATGACACATCAAAATTTAGCTCGCCGAATGCGACCGCGTAATATTGACGAGATTATTGGGCAATCTCATCTTGTTGGCCCTAAAAAAATCATTCGCCGGATGGTCGAAACAAAACTTTTGACTTCCATGATTCTTTACGGCCCTCCGGGAATTGGTAAAACTTCCATTGCCTCTGCTATTGCTGGCACCATGAATGCCGCTTTTCGTAGTTTTAATGCGACAACAGACAGCAAGAAAAAGCTACAAGAAATTGCCGCTGAGGCGGAATTTTCTGGACAACTGGTTCTTCTCTTAGATGAGATTCATCGTCTGGATAAACCTAAGCAAGATTTTCTCCTGCCTCTGTTAGAAAATGGTCAAATTATCTTAATTGGCGCTACTACGGAAAACCCTTATTTTAGTGTTGTGCCTGCCATCCGTAGTCGTGTGCAGATTTTTGAGTTAAAGCCTCTAGAAAGTGATGATTTACAGAATGCTGTAAACCTTGCCCTTGAAGATACGGAACGAGGCTTTAAATTCCCTGTTACTCTTGACGATGATGCTCTTTACTTCCTCACGCACTCAACCAACGGTGATTTACGCGCGGTTTACAATGCTTTGGAACTTGCCGTCTTATCTTCCGAAAACCATCATGTAACCCTGGAAGATATGGAAAACTCACTTCAACGTAAAGCACTAAGTTTTGATAAAGATGGCGATGCTCATTATGACCTGCTTAGCGCCTTACAAAAATCAATCCGCGGATCTGATGTAAACGCAAGTTTACACTATGCTGCACGCCTAATTGAAGGTGGAGACCTTCAAAGTCTGGCACGAAGATTGACAGTAATGGCTTATGAAGACATCGGTCTTGCCAATCCAGAAGCCGCTGTTCATACAATGTTAGGTTTACAAGCTGCAGAAAAATTAGGGTTTCCTGAGGCAAGGATACCGCTAGCAAATATCGTTATTGACCTTGCCCTCTCCCCTAAGTCCAATGCCGCTTATATGGCTCTGGATGCGGCAATAGGAGACTTAGGAAAATACGGAAATCTTCCCATTCCTGCGCACTTGCAAGATGGGCACTATGCGGGAGCTAAGGATCTTGGGCGGAGCGAGGGTTATAAGTACCCACATAATTTCCCAGAACATTGGGTGAAGCAGGATTATCTTCCCGATAAACTGCGAAAAGCAGATTACTTCCACCCTGATAAGATGGGCAAATACGAATGGGCCTTAAATGAACGTAAGAAATGGATCGAAAACCAAAAGAAAAATCGTCAAAACTGACGATTTTTTATTACTTATTCTTAAATCCCTTCAAGGCTCTTAAAGCATAAAGAATCGAAACAACATCAATAACCTCTTGGAAAAGAGCACCGATAATTGCCGGAATAAGCCCTGTAGCAGCAATTAACATCAAGATGACACAAATGATAATCCCAATCAAAACCGATTGTTTCGCAATGGTTAATGTATCACGACTAATATGAACTGCTTTTGTCACGGAAGACAAATCATTTTTCAAAAGCACAATATCAGCTGCTTCACTAGCGACAGTATTGTTTCCTGTCCCGATAGAAATACCGACATCCGCAAGTGTTAAGGCTGGAGCGTCATTGACACCGTCACCAACCATTATTGTCGGATGAATAGTTGAAGCTTGGATTTTGGCAAGCTTTTCTTCTGGTAACATACTACTGTAAACCTCGGTAATCCCTACTTGTGCTGCAATTTTATCGGCAACACGAGCATTATCCCCTGTCAGCATCGTAATGCTCTCAAAACCTGCTTGACGTAAATCTTTAATCACAGCGGGAGCATTGGCACGTAAAGTATCTGAGAAGGTTACTGCACCGATATATTGGCCATCACGTGACACATAAAAAGCTGTTTCAAAATCTAACCCCTCTGGTGCGCCCACAAAACTTGCACGCCCGATTTTAATTAATTGACCATTAATTTGCCCTGTCACACCTAATCCTGCAACCTCACTGAGGCTTTCTAATGCAAGACTTTGGACATTATGTGACTCTGCATAGCTTGAAACAGCCTTGGCCAAGATGTGAGTGGAAGATTTTTCGATGGTGTAAACAGTATTGAGTAACTCTTCTTGCGATATTCCTTCTGCTGGAACAATGGTATCTACTTCGATTTTACCATCGGTAATTGTTCCCGTTTTATCAAAGAAAATTGCCTTGGCTGTTGCAAGTTTCTCAATGATGGTTCCATTTTTAATTAAAAAACCATTTTTTGAGGAACGACTCATTCCTGAGACAAAAGCAATGGGCGCAGCCAAAATCAAAGGACAAGGACTTGCGACCACCAATACTTCTGCAATACGGACAGGGTCACCAGAGATAAAGTAAGCAACAGCTGCAATGATGTAGGCCATAATCGTAAATGGCACAGCGTAACGATCTGCTAAACGTACAAAATTTGCCGGCGTTGCTTCTGCTTCACGAACAAGAGCAACGATTTTTTGAAATTGGGATTCACTTGCTGCAACACTTGTGCGGATTTCGATACTGGAGCTGCCATTAATTGCACCTGAAAGAATTTCATCCCCTTGTTGTAACTCATTCGGTTTAGTTTCACCCGTAACAGAGGATTCATCCAGAATAGCTGCTTCTGAAAGGAGAACCCCATCGATAGGCACAACTTCCATAGGCTTAATCAAGAGATGTGCCCCTATCTCAACATCATCTAAGTCCATGTCGACGACTTTACCCTCTTGCATGACATGGGCAATATCTGGTGTTTTCTGCAACAGGGCAGACAATTCACGATTGGCACGTCCCGCTGCGTAATCCTCAAGCGTTTCACCTCCAACCAACATTAAAATAATGATTAATGAGGCCCAATATTCTCCTACCAATAGTGTTGCAATGATCGCAGTAATTGCGAGTAAGTCAACACCATAATTTCCTTTACGTAGCGTTTTAACCATCTCAATAAACATTGACAATGCTAAAATACCACCTGCAACAGTGATGATAAAACGCGCTACCAAAGGTGCATTAAAAGCAAACTGAGCCAAAATAGACGCAGCTGCTATGAAAAATACTAAAACAAGTTTTTGCCAGTTTTTCATGTTTTCTCCTTATAAAATAAATTTCCTGAAACTTTGCCCTGTTTGACTCAAAATAGTTTTCATCGAACACTGATTTGCTCGGGATAGAAAAATAATCCTTGTCGCACTTTGATTCCGAAGAACTGAGCTTTTATTTTATAAGTTACAACTTTCTTAACTATATATTAGCAAAAAACAGAGAATATTCCCAACCAGACAACTGTCAAAAGTCTTTGTCACTTTATCTATAGAACTTTTTCACCCAATAATTACCTTAAAAAAACGTCAAGTAAAAATACTTTACAAAGCTTGCTTTTTGAAAAAGATTAGTGTATTATAGTAAAGTACGTTTTTGGGCTTATCCAAAACGAAAAAATCTACGGAGGAATCAAACCATGGCAGTACCTGCACGTCACACTTCTAAATCTAAGAAAAACAAACGTCGTACACACTACAAAATGACAGCTCCAACTGTTACTTTTGACGAAACTACTGGTGACTACCGTCACTCACACCGTGTTTCACTTAAAGGCTACTACAAAGGCCGCCAAGTAAAAGACGCTAAATAAAAACAGTAAAAAAGTCAGAAAGGAACAGTTATGCGCGTAAATATTACACTTGAACACAAAGAATCTGGTGAACGTCTTTACCTTACTCAAAAGAACAAACGTAACAACCCAGACCGTTTGGAATTGAAAAAATACTCTCCAAAACTTCGTAAACACGTTATTTTTAAAGAAGTTAAATAAGTATTCATTAGACATCAATTGATGTTCAAAAATTGATTTTAGAGCGATTCTTGAAATTTTTAATTTCAAAGTGTAGCAATATAAATCTTTTGAATGACTACAAATTTGACTACATTTTCTTTGAAAATAATAGTTGTCGGATAAAGAAAAAATCCAGCTTAACTTTAAGCTGGATTTTTTCTTTAGATATTTTAAATATTTCTAAAATATCTAAATCAATTTCATTTGTAGTGGAATTATCTTTTTTATTAAAACTGTGCTATCTAAAGTAGGTATGATTTTTAGTGTTCAGAAAACCAAAATATTATGGAAAGAAGATTTTCTATCCTAAAACCATGCTCAATATAATAAGATTGTACTACTTCTTTCATTCTAAAAATAAATTATTCCTCAACTTTTACACCCTATTCTATATCACATAATAATATTGAACTTATCATAAATTAATCTCTCACTTTTTAAGTACATTTATATTAATGGAAAAAGAAAAAATTTTATTTTATAGGTTTACTTACTATATAATTTGATATAATAAACGATTTAGATAAAATATATACACTAAAAGATTATCAGAGCAAATTATGGGACGTAGAAATTATTGAACATAATGAGTCAGCAAAGTTCACCATAAAATTTACGAATTTAATTGATTTGATTGTAAATATTAGAAATAGGTATTTTCACCTAAATGATGGTTCAGGAAATCCTAATATAAAAAATAAAAACTATGATATGGATAACGTATTTAAACAACTAAATTTTACGGCTATTAATTGCTTGGCGATAATATTACTTGCAACCTCTAAGCATAGTTTTAACTCATATTCACTATTTTGGGACAACATATAATAAAAGAAACTATACTTTTTTAACAGTTTCTTCTATTATTTTTATTGATAAACTGCAATAATAATCTTTAGCTGCAATTTTTCCTAATAAGTGTTATACTAATTAAGTTATTAATTAACTTTAGGAGGAATATACATGACAAATTCTGTAAGTTCCAAAACTCAAGGAAAGTATAATATTGCTGCTTTCTTTAGTGGAGTTGGTGGAATTGAGTTAGGTTTCGAGCAAACCAACGAGTTCAGAGCGGTTTATGCTAACGAATTTGATAAGTACGCCCAAGCTACATATATTTTGAATCATCCCAATATACCTTTGGATTGTAGAGATATACATGATGTTAAGGAAGAGGAGGTGCTTGATAATTTAGGACAAGATAATATTGATATAGTTGTAGGTGGATTTCCCTGTCAAGCATTCAGTATAGCAGGATATCGCAAAGGTTTTAATGATGATAGAGGGGAGCTATTTTTTCAGCTTTTACGAATTATAAAGTCTAAAAAACCTAAAGCTATTTTTATAGAAAATGTAAAAAACATGGTTTCTCATGATCACGGAAATACATTTAAAGTTATTCGAGAAGCATTGACTAAAAATAACTATTTTATTAAATGGAAAGTATTAAACGGGAAAGATTATGGAGATGTACCACAAAATAGAGAACGTATTTATATAGTAGGATTTGACAATAAATTAACATATGATACTTTCAAATTTCCGAATCCAATTAAATTAAATACACGTTTAAGAGATGTAATCGATTTTTCAAAACTAGAATCAGAAAATTTTTACTACAGTAAAAATAAACAGCAATTTTTTGATAAATTAGAAGAAACTATCACTAGTCAAGATACAGTATATCAATGGCGACGTCAATATGTCCGTGAAAACAAAAATGGAGTTGTTCCTACACTTACTGCTAACATGGGGACGGGGGGGCATAATGTACCCTTAATACTTACAGATGAGGGTACTATTCGGAAATTAACACCAAAAGAAACTTTCAATGTTCAAGGATTTCCAAAATCTTTTAAGTTACCTCCGGAAACTTCTAATGGTCAACTATACAAACAAGCTGGGAACAGTGTGGTTGTTCCCGTCATAAAGAGAATTGCTACTAATATCGCAGAAGCCCTAAATACATCTGATGGTAGTCCACAGCTAGATAGAACTGGTGAAGTTGCAATAATATATACTAAAATGAATGGACAATTTGAAGGGGAATCGTACGTTAAAGACTTTACTGATAGCTACGATCAGGCAACAAAGATTATAAATGATTATAATGATAAATTACCAATCCTTTCTGATGAAGACTACTTGAGAATAATAAAGAAAAAGAATACTGCAGAATTTTATTCCATTATCTATAACAATTAAATAAGAAAACACCCTAACTCATGCTAGGGTGTTTTCTTCATTATCATCAATATTATAAAACTTTTCATATGTGCCTAATTCACCAAAATCAACTGAGTATTTACGTTCCCCAAGTTTTGTAAATATCACACAATCCACGTTGAATTTTTTTAACATCTCGTATGTAACTATTGTACCCTCCTCTAATTCAAAAACTTTACGAAGGAGCCAGTTACCTAATACTCTATTAGGATTACTCATGATTGCTTTTCCATCTTGTTGACATACTTTTGCCTCCATAGATGTTCCATCTGGCAATTGTAAATCAAAAGGAGTATCTCGTGAAGGAAAAAATTCTTCTCTAACCCTATCAACAGCAGGATAAGGAATATATATTTCATCCGGGTTTCGTTGACGCCCCCTTGCATTCCACTGATTTATACCGCTTCTTAGAGGTACCGACTTTCTTCCTTGTCTATCTGTAGAATATAATCTTAAACACAATTTATTATTTTGTAATTCTTCTCTAGATACTACCGTAGGGGAGATTTCAGATATTAAATCAGATAAAACATCATAAGGATCACTATAAATCTCTAGTTCCACAGTGTCTAGAAGTTCTATATTATCAAATATCATAAAAAGCGTATTTTTTGATCTACTAAAATGATAGGTATGGCGTCCATCTGTAAAATAGGTATTATTGTTATTCCCCCTATCGTTAATAAGAGAAATATTAGGTATATCAATCTCATCAAATGCCGCCTCATAAATGTGCATAGCATTAGGTACTCTTTTAACAATATGGTAAAGTATGGTACTTAGACCATGAGCATTCATTGTAGTTTTAATTCTCAAATTTCTATATTCTGCTATTCTTTGAACTAATTCTAAGCCTGTTAAATGTTCATACTCGGGTCTTAAGCGTCCAAATTCAGCAACTTTTTGGTCATCTCCACCAACCCACGTCTTCAAACCAATACCTATACCTGTTTCATTATTGTACGCATCCACTGAATCATCACTTCGACCATTATTATCTACATCGAAATATTTCGAAAAAATATTTTCATGTGCTCTATAATATAAATAAGGAGACTCTGAGTTAGAAAATAGACGAGATAAACTCCCCATAACCTTCAGCATTTTTTTGTAATCTTCTTGCTTCTCTCTTGATTGACGATCGTAAAACATAAATCCCCTTTGCTCCAACAGTTATTATCCTTATTATATCATTTATGTATTCACAAAGAGATATTGAGGGACAAAGTCAACTACCATGATATTTATTATTAATTCTTAGTGATTCTTGATTAGTTTGATTATCCCAACAAGTGTAAAGATAGTTTAATTTTGTTATTCCTAACATAGTAGTGTCATATGATGAATGCTTTCAATATTATTATAATTCATCTATGATTGTTTTTTTCATTTTTTGGAATTCTTTTTCAGTAATAATACTTTTCTCCAATAGATTATTTAATTTTTCTATTTTTTCAATATAGTCATCATTACCAGAATAACCTATCCGACTATCATTATTCACATAATCAGAAACAAAAACTTCTTCATCTTTTAATATTTTTATATCCTCTTCAAAATCTTTTTGAGTATAATTTACGTTTTTTCCTAATTCTTTTTTTAATCTATTCGCCATGGGCTTTAAAAAAAGATAGTTCATGCCTCCTGAAACAACCCCACCGACTAATGGAATAATTTTTGATACACCATTCGCAAAAGTTGCTTTAGTAAGTTTCGCTCCAAACATTGCCATAACTTTTTTTAGTATTGGATAATAAATTGTCTTCATTAGTGCTTTTTGAGGGATTTTTTGAAGTGCCTGTAAAGCCAGCTTATTAGATAAAATTCGGATAGCTGAGCCGGCTGAACTAATACCTAACATTACTCCTAAATAGAGTATCAGAGTGTTTTTGGCATTTTCAGTAAGTTCCCCCTGGTCATTCCATATATTATTATATCCATAGATATATGATATTTCTTGAGCAAGTTTCAAAGCATAGCCATAAAACTGAGCAACATCAGCAGGAATAGTTGCAGCCATTGCTATGCCCCCCGGTAAACCACTTATAAACGATAGACCACTTGATTGTATGACAGCAGCGTTTATAATATTTTGGGCTCTCTCATCTAGTTCTGCTTTTGAAAAAAAATCTTGAGGACCATCATCCAGTAGTTTTTGGATATCATCTACTTTATTACCAAATGTTTTCATTAAAAATTCTGATCTATCAACCTTAATGAATGGTAACTTCAACGATTCATTAATAACTTTTAGTGCTAAACTCTCGTTGTTTATTTCCATATGCTAATCTCCTAATTTCTTATATTATAAATCTTTGATGATTTCTTAAAACTCTCTATATTTTACAGAGAATTTTTATCATCTTAAACTATTCCAAGTTTTTACTATTGCTCGCGTATTTTAAGTTCTTCAGTTTCTGTAAGCTCTTTCTGAAGTCCCTTGCGCACTGCTTCTACTGATACACCAAATTTGGTTAGTTAAGGTATGGACTAAGTCCCAGTATATAAATATATGCTCTTTCATCTCCTTTTTTAATATCCGATTTTGGTGCACTTTAAGTTTTTGACGATGCTTATAATTTCTTACTTACCCAATACTTAATATTATTACAAAGAAGTAGAGAGAAAGCCTATCAGTATATTTTATTTTATAATTCCTGCCTCTTTTGCATCTTCCATTATTTTAACAGCTTGCCATTCTCTAATATTCGGGTATGTATCACCTAACGTGAACTTATTCAAGATAAACTTGAGATTATCCGTGGTTAGCTCATCTATGCGATAAATGCTTATCATGGTTGTAATATTATTACGTTCGGTTTCTGAAAAATCAATCCCGCCATTCTCTGATCTCTTTGTTTTTGGATAATGTTTAAGAAATGCGTCAAGCACTCTTTTATTTGCGTTGATTGCTTTCGTCTTTGCGTTTTGTCCCATATTTTAAACTCCTTTGTGTTGAAAATAAAGTCTGACCGTTCCATATCGTTGTAGGCCCTTCCCCTAACCTATAAAAACTATACTCGATGGTAAAGACGTTCTTCTAGCTTGGTACCTCACTACAGATGCTGAAACTGCAATTATTTTTCGAATTTCGCCATTTATATTTTATAACAAGGTCTCACTATTTTCATTTAAAATTAGAAATGACCATTCAAAATGGTGAATGTACTATCTTCTAACTCATATAATAAACTTTTAAACATTTTTATATAGTTTATCACTCTATAGCTATTCATTCCCCAATAAAATTTACACATTTAATTGTAACAGAAATATTAATTTGGAGCACTGCAGAAAAAACCTCCTAATATATTCAGTTTTCTTTACTCTTAAATCGTCTTTTTTGTGTTGCAATACTAATCCCAGTTTTTCGTTCAATCATTTTATAAGTCATCCCCTACTTCTTCAACTCAAAAGCAAAAGCAATTTGCTCTTCAGTAAATTTTTGAGGACGTCCTTCTTTAAATGAAGGATCATTGTCCCTGGCATATTTTTTCCCTTCACTCGTACGATTGACAATCATATCTCGTTCAAATTGAGCAAAGGCACTAAATATCGTAAAGATAAGTTGACCTGTTGGAGTGTTATCAATAATACCCATATTTAGAATATGCACTTTTATATCATTCTGGAATAGATGCTGAATAATTTCTAGAGCTTCTCGAGTATTTCTTGCAAATCGGTCCAACTTTGTCACAATAAGCATATCGTCTTTTTTCAGCTTACTAAGTAATTTTTGAAACTTTGGTCGTTCTGTTGTTGTTCCAGTAAACTTTTCTTGATATATTTTTTCTGCTCCTACAGATTTTAAATTTTCAATTTGACTTTCTAGTTTTGATCTGTTGTGCCCACTCGAGCGTATCCAAATTTCATATTTTCTCCTCTACTTATAACCCTGAGTTATGAGCCGTTAAAATCTCTTTATTTATAATATGCACAAAAAGAGCTCAAAACTGTTAAGTTATGAGCTGATATATATATTTTATTTTCCATTTAAAACTTACACGTGATTTTACTTTCAGCTTTAATTTCTTCAAGTAAAAAATAAGTAGACTTAAAATTTACTCTTAAGTGTTCGGATAGATTATCTAGTGGATACGTGTCTGATAGAACTTACATAATTAATAGTGTATAATTTATTTATGCAATCTTTATCAAGTATTTTGAAGGAATATGACCTTCAGACCTCCCTATTCATATTTTCACTACCGCTTATATCAGGTTTATTGATTTGGATAATTAAACTCTACCTCCAAAACATTTTCATCAAAGAAAAATATACTGTTCGAAAAAATATTTTAAAAAAAAAGGAGAAAAGTTATTTTAAAATTTACTACTGTGCTCTTTATTTAATAAGTTTTTTTGATGATGATATTTCTCAATTTGTTATCCCTAAGATTATGGAAAATAAAGATTTTGATTTGAACAAGTTAAAAGATAAAGACTTGCCCCAGATGTTTAAAAATATTAAAGTCAATGAGGAACAAAAAAAAATTATTTTATATTCAGTACTGGTATTGAAAATGAGTATGTGGGATACCTTATTTTTAAAAAATAGATCTTTTATTTTTGGAAAAATTCCTTGCCCCAATAAAATACAACGATTATTGACTAAATTTATTATTAATATTGAACATTCTTCTTATAGTGATTCTATGCAAAGGAAAAATATTATCCTACTTAGAAAAATTGTATTAGAACTTAGAAATGACCTTTTTAAAAAAAATTAAAACTATATTGTCATTTTTATTCTAAATAAATTCGTGCCCAACCTCTTTGACCTTCTATAAATTCTGCTATAACTCAAATAAAAATAGGACAAGGAATTATACTCTATTGTCCTTTTACTTCCCCCTAAAAAGATAAGTTCTTCATAAAAAAGTCTCCTTTTGCTTTCTTATAACTAAAAGGAGACTTTTTTATTTGTTACAGCAATTCTGGGTTGAACTCTAATGGAAGGATTTTCACTCTATTTTCTAATATTAATTTATGAAGTAGATTATCTCCATGATTTTCATTTTTTAAAGTTTCCGCATATTTTAATATCAAATTGGATACTCTATTAAATTGTTTCTCTTCCTCATCTTCTATCTCTGGATTATAGAAAAATATTAATGTAGTATCTCCTGAGTATAAATCAACTGAATCAAAAATAGATAAAAAATATGAATAATCCGCTTCACCCAAACCATGTCCATAAAACTTTATTTGCTTTGTTCGCTTAGAATATAATTTTTTTACACCAAAAGTATTGGCCATCTTTAAAGTCCTGAAGGTTTTTGTAAATTCTAGAAATAGTTTTACTTGTTCATTTCCATCAGTAGTTTTAGTATTTTTTAAATCATGTAAATCAATACCAAAAATTGTCCCTTCTGTTTGATTAGAAAGCTTACCATGTACATTTCTATATTCATTTAATGGGATTTTTTCATCCTTATCAAACGTTTCCACTTCCGTATAATTAAAAGAAAGTACATTTGTTGTTAAATTACCCTCTGGTCTATATTCAATTGATCCTTCAGCATCGTAGCCTTTTATAACTTTTGTAAACAATTTATTTACGGATTTTCTATAAACCATTGCGTCTGCTTCATGTTTCAAATATTCTGCAAATTTACTTTCAAATTCTTTTAGATCATTTAATAAGGCTCTCTTATAACTCATCCACCGTGATTTAATTTGTTCTTCTTCTGATAAAAAATCTTCGTCTGATAGAGAATAAGAATTCTCATTTGTTTTATGGTATAAGAGTTTCATAATAGGCTCATAATACATATACTTCCGTTTTGTAGTTTCACTAAAATCAGGATGCGCTAAATTGTAAGTGTGCCATCTTCCATAGGAATCATCCCTGTAAACACAAGCATAATACAATCCTTCCAAGTGATTAGAGATTGTTTGTTCCACATCAGTCCATGTATTGAGACTAACATTTTCATAATAGTAAAATATGATTTCCCAAACATTCATAGAATCTACAAGTGATGAAAAAATTGATAAATCTGAACTAAATTTTTGGTATTGATTAATATGACTCTTAAAGTCTATAAAAGACTCCTTATATTCTTTATCAAATATATACCTATAAAAATCTTCATACTTAGATTTTAAATTACAAGCTAAATCAAAACCATTCCCTAAAATAATTAATTGCTCCAAAGTTTCTCCTCTTCTAGAATTTATATTAAAAAACTTCTCCCTATAAGGAGAAGAAAACCGAATTGTGTATCTAAAGTATATCAAAAAATTCAATAAATGTGAGTTTTATTTACGAGTCGAACTTTATTATGCTTTGGATTCTTTAACTTTCTCGGTTTAACTCATCTCTATTTTTTGTATCTTCTTCTGTATCATACTCATCGAGCAGTTTTTTCTGCGCTTCAGATAACTCACCTGTCGCAAAAGCACCCCACTTCATCATTCCTCGGTCATGATAAGTTCTGATAGCTTCATATTCACTATATGAACGATCTACTGTCATATGTTCTCACCTCCTGCTGCAGCGTGTCCGCCTATCATTTTATGTCTCTCTAGCACTCTTGAACCTGAAGCTAATGCACTTGCTTTTTGTATGGCTGTGAAGTCAAACTTCTCTCTGATTTCATCTACAGCTCGCTGCAGCGCTTCTTGTTTGCTCACTTGCTTATCATCTTCAAGCATAGTTTCAAAGAGTGTCAGTTGCTTTATATTCTCGTCTGATAAGTGAAAGCCCCCTATCCCAATTTCTCGTACCGATCCACCCTGGTACTTTGAAGAGAACATTCTTAAGGCTTCATTTTGAATCACTAACGTGCTTTGTGTAGGGTTTATTTTACAGGACACTTTAATTGATGGCGCATTGCTTTGATAAGAGTGTCTGACCCATAAAGAAAGTCCTCCAGCCAGCTTCTTTCCTTTACGTAATCGAATGGCTAAGTGTTCTGCCATTTCCTTTATCACAAGCACGATTTCTTCTCTTCTTTCATAATCCCTTGGTAAAATCTGACTGTTGCTGTAACTCTCAGATTTTTTTATGTGCCTGTCACGTACATTGGTTTCATCGATACCGTTGGCATGAAAGAATTGCTGAAGTCTAATCATTCTCACTTGCTTTCTTCTTATATTACTCGAGCCAAAAAATTGATTATCTCAATATTATTTATTGAAAAAGATAATTTATAGTTATATAATATTGACATAATCAATATTATATAATAAAAAGGAAAAAAATGAAAAGAAAATCTTCAAAAATAGACACACTCGCTTCTGGGAATAGATTAAGAATGTTACGAAAAGCACGATCAGAAAAATTCAAAAAAGAATTTATTAATAATGGAATAATAGATCCTCGTGAAATCAGAAAATTACTTAAACAACAAGAAGAAACAGATTATCATGAAATGGGATATTCTAATCGCCGTTACATGAAAGAAATGTTACGCGGAACAAGAGTTATAACTGGAGAGGTTGCAACATTCTATTCCGAAAAACTTTCTGTTTCTGAGGAATGGATTTTCTATGGTTCCTTATATGAGCATATTTGCTATATTATGAACCCCTTACCCCAAACTGTTTCTAAATAGGATTGTTTGCGTATTGAAATAGAAGCACAACTACAAGGAATTTCTTATAATCAACTTCAAGACTTTATTCAAATCGCTCATAACCTCAATATTTTAAAAGAAATTACTCCTTTTACAAACATAGTACATGTCTATGATGAAGGCGAAAAAGGACAAGGCCATTTATTGCTGATGTACCATCTCTATGGAAAAGCTTATTCACCAAAAGCCTCAAGACTTCTCATCACTCAATTACTGAAAGTACTCAATGCTAGACAAATGTTGCTTCTTACAGAAGAATCACTCTTCTTATATTTCATTGACGAAATAGCTAGAAAATTGCCTCAAGAATCTCAAAATTTAATGACACTCACAGGTGGAGTTCGAGAAGTTATCTCTAAATTAGATGGAGAGTTCTCTCTTGCAGATAGCTTAACTCAAGCAGAAGCAATACAACTCCTTCCAAAGCTAAATAAAGCATGCCTTATAGCTCAGAAAGAAAAACAAAATGATATTAAAAATATGATCCGTGAATTTGGTGTCGATGCAACCACTAAAGAGTACCATGCCTACTCTCAAAATTTAATGAAAGTCATTACCGAGTTTGAGAATCTAACAAGAAAAAAAGCTACCTTAGAGGAAGTAAAAAACCTCTCTCAAAAATATATATCTGAGGAATCCTTAAAACAAGCTTTTGATTACAAAAAAAATATAAAAGACGAAAAAATCAGAAAACAGTCTGAAAAAATATTAGATGAACTTCTTGAAATCATTATAGAAAACAAGTACTTTGTAGAACATACCGCATAAAGTACTTGTTTTATTGTTTTATTGTTTTATTGTTTTATCATTTTTATTTCAATTAAATAACATTTGCACTTTGTGTTTTAGCTACAAGACCCTTAGAAATCCTTACTATACGTGTAATATCAGTTTGTTATACTTATTTCAAGAGTTGAGGCGTCCGCTCTTAAAATAAAAAAGAACACAGAATACACAAATTCTGTATGAGGTAAAAAACATGAAAACATCATTTACAAACAACAACAAATACTCAGAAGAAACAGCACACAAATACATCAAAACAGATGTTCCTCTTCATTGCACTTCTTCTTTTATTGAGATTCAATACGAATATATTGATAATAAACGGACAGATAAAATTACAGGATACAAGCTCTGGTTTGCTCAAGAAGGGTTAAATCCCTTCAGTGTGAAATTTGAAAAAGAACCTATACTTCCTCATTTCCTGTCTCTTGTCGAGCTAAAAGAACTTCAAGGAATTGAAATTCGAAACAATGTTTATTTTAAAGCAGAGACTGTAAAAGAGGTGAAGTAATATGGAACTCACAAAAATAGAACTTGAAAAATATTTAAATCAGAGCCTAAATATGGCTCTTTCTATTAACGGAGAATCGACTTACACCAATTCCTTCTTTGTCAAAGTTAAAGAAAACGGCTTTCTCTTTATTCCACGTACCCCTGCAGGTTATTTGATTGATGATGCTCTTTACCAAAAAATATTCATCATCGCTAATGCGAGTCTCTATCCCCGATATACGCTTTTGAAACAAAATTCTGCCTACTTCATTCCCAATGAGACAGAAGATATTCATACCGAACGTGCACTCTTCTTCCCATGGTTTAAAGGTATCAGTGAACGCCTTGTTCTCTCAAATTTGGAAGAAAATATAAGGAAGAATAGTGAAAACACTATTCCCCTCATGAAAAACTTAACGGTGAATTATAACCATGTGACCGGTATGGTTATTGCAGGAAATTCCGGCAGTGGGAAATCTTATTTCCTGACCTATCTCTTAGAGCAGCTTCTCCCAATATCAGAACTAATCATTGTGGATCCTAAATTTGATAGCCCAGCACGCTGGGCAAAACATCATGGCTTATCTGTCCTTCACCCTGAACGTAACCGATCAAAGTCTGATTTTGTAAGCCAAGTAAACGATGCACTAAGCTCTGTTCTAACTATCATTTACCAACGTCAGGAAGTCTTGTTTGAAAATCCAACTCATGAATTTGAGCACTTAACTGTAGTGATTGATGAAGTGTTAGCACTCTCAGAAGGGGTAAATAAACAAATCAAAGATGCTTTCATGTCTCTTCTAAGCTCTATCGCGTTACTTGGTCGGGCTACACGTTGCCATTTGGTCCTTGTGAGCCAACGCTTTGATTTTAATGCCGTCCCTGTTTCTGTGCGTGAACAAGCCAATGTACTCATTCAAATTGGAAATATAAGCAGTAAAACCATTCAATTTCTTTTTCCAGATTTAGATCCCGAGGGAATTGTGATTCCTATTGGAAAGGGCACTGGACTAATTCAAGTCATTGATAGCGAGCACCCTCATCAAGTTCTTCCCCTTCTTACGCCCACATTTTACACAGAAAGAGGCATCCTCTCATGAAACCTTACAGAAAGACCTTCTTTATCCTAACTTATAATCTCTTAAAAATAGCGACTCTTCTCCTTCTTATTTCCTTAAGTACAACCTTCTTATTGTTCTTTCAAATCCAACACGGAAAAATAATTAGTGGAGTAAAGCCTCTCTTTACTTACCTTATAGCGTGGTGTCTTTTCCTTATTTTCCTTCTTCTTGCTTTACTTTTAAGCGAGGCCTATTCACGTCTCAAGAATGACCAACTAAGAAATTGTTTGAAGTCTTTTTGGGCAACCTTCAGGTTACGTCACTTCTTAATCCAACACGATAAGTATAATCAAGTAAACAAAGAAGAAATGGTGAATAGAAAAGATCCTGTCCTCCACTCTTTTAATCGTGCTGCTCGAAAAGCTGTGCTTGATTTAAGAGAGGATCAACTTCTCTTATGCTTAAAACTCCCCAAAGAACTCCAAGCTCAAGCTCTTTTTAAAGCGCAGGAAGAAGCAATTAGAGAGCATATTTCTAACCTCTATCCACATTACATTCTCTCACCCTTTGAGCGCCAAAAATTTAATTTATGGCTTAAAGGTACAAAAGAAAAATAAAAGGTGTGCTTTTGGTTTCGGAACGAAAAACCAAAAAGCACACCCTAAAAGACATTTTCTATTGGGGCCTACTACGACCCCCAATAGATCAATAATCATTAATCAAGAAAGGAAAAAAGCAGATGCAAAAACAGAAAAAAGAGCAACGTTCAAGCAAATGGGCCTTCCTTCTCTATAAGGAAAGTGCGCCCAAAGATTATCTTGAAGTCTTAAAAGAGTTTCATATTCCCTTTATTCTTAGCCCATGGCACGATAAAGATGTCAATAGAGAAACAGGAGAATTTAAAAAAGCCCATAAACACGGGGCACTCTTCTTTGACTCTCTCAAGAGCTATTCTCAGGTGTCTGAGCTACTCACAGAGCACCTTCACACTCCCGCACACGTTGAAATTGTCCGCTCCCCTAAAGGCATGTATGATTACTTTATTCATGCGGAAAATCCTGATAAAACACCCTATGACATTAATAATATAGAGAGTGGTTGCGGGTTTGAATTAGAAAATTTCTTAAGGGAACAAAATAGTAATAAATTCTTTATCCGAGTCATTGATGTGATTGAAGAAAAAGATTTAGTAGAGTTTGAGGATTTAGTCCGTTATGCAAGACTTCATGATTCTTCACTTTTATCTCTTATCATAGATAAAACTTACTTTTTCACAAAATTTCTTGACTCAAGAAGATATAAGACACCAGCACACCGTGAAATTCCAAAGGAGGATTTACAATAATATGACACAACTCAATATTCACTCATCATTAGAAATTGAATCACAGCTCTCTCTTATTATCACCCTGATGCAACAAGTTTCAGAAACAAAATCTTCCCTTGGAATCTTAAGTCAAAAAGAACTCCTTGCACAACTCAATATATCACCGAACACATTGAAATCATGGGAAAAACTAGGATTGAAGCGCTTAGAACCTCCAATTGAAGGAACACGTACTGTCTATTATAAGACAAACGATGTTGTTCAATTTTTAGCAAGTTAAGTAAAAAAAATGGTAAAATAGGTCTATTCATTGAATATAGAGAACACCTATTTAGCCATTTTTGTTTATCCGACAAGAAGGCAAGCTATGAATAAAGAAATCATTTATCACAAAGATAAAAAAATTACAAAAACAACCAAAAATAATGGAACTTTTAGCTATACTCAAAGAGGTGTTTATCTCGGAGTTGATTTAAAAACAGGAAATAAAGTTACTACTTCAATCACTGGGCGTACACTTAAGGAACTAGATAGAAATTTACTTCAAGCAAGATTAGACTTCAAGAAAAATGGTTCAACTAAAAAAGAGCAACTGAGTATAAGTTCCTTCTCAGATTTAGCCAAACTATGGTTTACAAATTATCGTTCAATGGTCTCCTCAGAAAACACCTTGAACCGTGTAGGCAGTTATATTGATAACTATATCATTCCTCAATTTGGCGATTATAAACCTGAAATGATTGAACCTTCTGACATTCAAATTTGGTTAAATACCCTTGTTAAAAATGCGCATGAAGCTGTGGATTTAGAACGTTCAGCAAAAAATGGTAAAACTCAAGAATTCGGAGCTATCATGCACAAACTCTCTGATATTTTTGATTATGGTATTACTAATTTCAACTTGAAAACCAATCCTGCTTCTGTTGTTAAAATTCCACCCAAACCTAAACGCAACAAAAAGCAGGTTAAAGTATTGCATGACGATGATTTAAGCATTTGGCTAACGTTTTTGAAAACTCTCCCAAACAATAGAGCAAACAAACGATTTATCCTTATTTGTGACACATTACTGGCTTCTGCCCTACGAATTAATGAGTTGTTGGCTTTAACTCTCGATGATTTGAATCTTGAAACATCAGAGATACGTGTTGATAAGACACTCATGTGGAAGAAAGCAGATAAAAAGAATGGTCTCAAAGGAAAGGTAATTTGTAAGCCAACACCGAAAACCCAATCAGGTTATAGATCTGTCTCTATACCAAGAGAGCTTATTCTACGCTTGATTGAATGGCACAAGGAAAATAATGCTTATTTTAAGCAAAATGACATTCCAGACTCTCCTTTAATTTTTCCAACTGTACACGGAAATTATATGTGCGATAGGAATGAGAGGGCAACGCTTAAAAAGCGTTTATCTGAAGCGGGACTCTTTAAAAATGGGTTTCATCTCTTCAGGCATACACATGCTTCAATCTTATTAAATGCTGGCGCGAATTGGAAAGAGATACAAACAAGGCTTGGTCATAAATCTATATCTACTACTATGGATTTATACGCGGAATTAGCTCCTAAAAAGAGAGCAGAGATTTCAAGCTTATTCAGCAAAAAACTTACTGAACTTTCTGCTTAATTTCCTGCATCTTACAAATGACTACATTTATGACTACATTTCGATTTTAAAAAATAAGAAAAAGCAAACAAACGTAGCCATAGAAATACTCTAAAGGCTAAAAAATTAAATTTGTGTTCTTTAAAGAAGTTAAATAATATTAAACCGCTGTGGCGGTTTTTTGTTTCTCGAGAATACTCCTCCTTGAAACTAAAAAGGTACTATTTACCTAGCTTCACAAACAAAAAACTTCCCAACATCATGTGGGAAAGCTTTTCCTATTTTTTATTATTTAAGATTAAAGCGACCAGTAAACACCTGCACGTAAATTCTTCACCGTCATCATAGCCAAGAAACTTAAAATATAGAGCACGGAGATGAAGAGCATAACAGTCATGATAGAGTAATGTGCCAAGATAAAGCCAATAACTATTGAAGAAAAACCTCCAATACAGCGCCCCGTATTCATAATCACATTATTTGCTGTCGCACGTACTTCTGGCGGATATAGACGAGAAACTACAGCCCCATATCCTGTAAACATACCATTTGAAAAGTAACCAACGACGGCACCAACTAAAGTTAGTGATGCAAGTGTTGTTGGAATAGTCAAGACATAAACAGCCAAGGACGATGCGATAAGGAAGAGACCAAAAGCTACTTTCGGACCAAGTTTATCCAAAATTTGCCCAAAAGTCAGCATACCTAAAGACATACCGATAATGGTCGCAATCATCCATGATGATGAACCAGCAACTGTTAAGTTCAGTTTTTTCTGCATAATTGTTGGGAGCCAGTTCATCAGACCAAAGTAACCAGCGATTTGAACGATCGCCATCCACATCAGAACAAGTGTTTGGTGTGTCAATTGGCGTGTTTTAAACAAGTCGGAAATTTTTCCCTTATTTTCAGTTTTTATGGCTTTGAAAGAATCACTTTCCTTCAGGTGCTTTTGAATAAAGACTGTCAAAACTACTGGCACAAGTCCAAACAAGAACAAGAAACGCCAACCATAAGTGGGTAAGATATTCATTGACAAAATTGCTGCACACATCGCGCCAACTTGTCCCGCAACGGCAACAATCGAAGAAGTTCGACCCAGCTTTTTCTTACTGAAATTCTCAGCGAGAATAGTCATTCCGACCCCATATTCACCACCGCCACCAATTCCTGCGATAAAACGTAAGATATAAAGCGAGGTAACACTGTGTGAGAAATAAATCGCGCCCGTTGCGAGACCAAAAATGAGAATCGAAAGGGATAACATTTTTACACGTCCAAATTTATCGGCCAGAATCCCAAAAAGAATTCCGCCCAGCAACATCCCCAAGTTAGTTACTGTAGAAATTGCTCCCGCTTCGGTCGTTGTTAGACCAAATTCGCCAATAATTGACGATAGTGCGAATGAAAGAAACATGATATCCATGTTTTCTAAACCAAATCCAGCAGAAACCAAGGTTCCTACTTTGACTTGATAGGCGCTCACAGCCTTGGGATGTGCCGATGTGTGTGTTCTCATATTTAATTCCTCCAAATGCCAGATCTCTGCCTGACTTTATTTGCTTTTAGACAGTTTATCACTTTAAAAATTGTGATTCAAGGCTCAGCCAACCTTACACGAAACTAAATCATCAAATGTTCGGCTTTTGCTATAATTTATCTTTATTCTAAGAAAATACGAAGAACTATATTTCCTAGCCCGTCAATAAGACATTTATCCGAAGCTAGGAAATTTTTTTTGCTAGAATAGAAATATGTGTACAAGTATAAAAATGCAAGCTGCTGATGAAAGCATCGTCTTCGCAAGAACAATGGATTGGCATAGTTTTATCCCCGAAGCTCTCGTTCTACCACAAAATTACCAGTGGAAAAGTGTCTATAATAACAGGAATATCTCCAATGTTTATACTATATTAGGAGTAGGACGAAATATTCCGGATTTGCATGCGGATATCTCAGATGGCGTTAATGATTTTGGACTTTCTGTCCAAAAACTTACTTTTTCTAACCACTCAGAATACGCTGAATATGCTCATGAGGATAAATTACAGCTCGCGCCTTTTGAATTTGTCACTTGGGCTTTAGGAAACTGTCGTTCAGTAGCCGATTTGATAAACCAACTTGAAAGTGTCCAACTCATGAGCGACACCTTTTCGCATTATAAATTTGGCCGGAGTGATTTGCACTTCTCCGCTGTCGATCCAACAGGTCGTATGATTAATATTGAACCGCGCAATGGCAGTTTTGAGATTATCGAAAATACAATCGGTGTGGTCACAAATGCTCCTAAATTTGAACGTGAAATCCTCAAGTTACAAGATTATATGGATCTAACTACTCAACCCTTAGCACCTAACCGTATTTCAACTGGGGATTTCAGTGGGAAGCCTGTTTTTCCAGGAGGGTTTACCCCAACCTCGCGCTTCATCCGTGCCACAATTCTTAAAGAACGTGCAATTCTGCCTGCTGATGAACAACAGAATATCAGTGAAATTTGGCACATTTTAAATGCTGTCACTGTGCCCAAGTCTGATGGACGTTCAGATACTTATACTGTTTATCGCAGTGCGGTAGATTTGAATAGCCGTACTTTATATTTTCAAACTTATGATTCTCTTTCCATCATAAGTTATCCATTTCCTGATTAGTTTAAAACCGCCTCAAGCGGTTTTTTGCTCTTTTTCTTCTATAGTAATAATATTCTTTAAATGAAATCCCTTTCTTAAAAAAAATCAAAATTTTAACGCAAAATTATAGACGCTCCGTCCATTTTGTGCTATAATTGCATATCGTAAACTCAATAAGGGTTGTAATGATAATCTTTGCTAATTATAGACACGTTGTTCTTTTATATTTTAGTAATAGAGGAGGATTTATGGAAAATAGAAAAGAACGTACGAAATCAAAACTTCGCGACGCAATAACACAACTTTTACAGGAAAAATCGTTCGATCATATCACAACAACTGAGCTTGTGAAGGTTGCTAAAATCAGCCGAAGCGGCTTTTATACGCATTACCAAGACAAGTATGATATGATTGACCAATACCAAAAAACCTTGTTTAATACGATCGAGTATGTCTTTGAAAAAAATAATGGCGATCTTCATAAAACCATGTTAGAAACTTATGAGTTCCTTGATAACAACGAGATTTATGCTGCTTTATTTTCAGAAAATGGCAGTAAAGAAATCCATCAGTTCATGCAAGCCCAACTGAAAAATATTTTGGCACGTTCAATCCTGCCACAAAACCCTAAGCGTGAAAAACTGGACAAGTTGGAAAGTATCTACACCACAACTTATTATGCTAATGCCATTTTCGGTTTAACTCAAGCTTGGATTCGGCGTAAACGGAAAGAAACACCAGAACAAATTTCAGAACTGTTGATGGCTCTGATTAGCTGATAACAAAAATTAAAACTGCCTTAGATTTACTAAAAGAGGAGAATATGTGAAACATATAAAAAATACTGGGAAACTATTTATTCTGGATTGGAAGCGTATCTTTAAAAATCCAATAGCAATCTTTTTAGTGATTGCTTTGATGTTTATTCCATCCTTATATGCTTGGTTTAATATTAAAGCCCTTTGGGATCCTTATGCGAATACTTCACAGCTCCCAATAGCGGTTTATAGTGATGACCGAACAGAGAAATTCCAAGACAAATCGATTAATATCGGTGATGAAGTCCTGAAAAATCTTAAAGAAAATAAACAACTCGGTTGGAAGTTCGTTGACTCTAAACAAGAGTTGGATAAGGGTGTCAAATCTGGTAAGTACTACGCAGGTATCTATCTGCCAGCGGATTTCTCTAAAAATTTGCTTAGCTTCACCACAGGGGATATCCAGAAGCCTAAAATCGTTTATTCCATCAATGAAAAAATAAATGCTATTGCCCCAAAAATTACTTCGAAAGGTGCGTCTTCATTACAAAGTCAAATTTCCGAAGAATTTATTAAAACGGCAAGTAGCACATTGCTTAAAACTTTTAATGATATCGGATATGACATTGATAAAAACATGGTCAGCATCCAGAAAATTAAAAACACTATCTTATCTACTAACGATAATTTAGATACAATTGACCAATATACTCAACAAGTCGTTGATTTACATGGCAAAATGCCTGATTTGAAAGCGAAGCTCGCTAAGGCAAATGAGTTTATTGACTATTTGCCTGAGGTTGATGCACTTGGTCAGAAAGTGGTCCAATTGGACGACAGCATGCCAACTGTGAAAAATCAGCTTGCAATTATTATGACCTTGCAAGAAAAAATCCCTGAAATTCAAAATGCTGGTAAACAGATCGCAATGATTGACAATGACTTTGCCTCTGTTGAGCAAACCATGAATGAGGGTATCCAAGAAGCCAAACAAGGCTTGACTATTATTCAACAAGTCCAAACTGCCTTGCCAGACATCCGCAAACTTGGCAACCAAGCCAATGAGCTAGCTTCTACTACTTTGGACGGTGCAACGCAACTTCAAAATGCTTTGCCAAGTATTACAAGTAGTGTAGACATCACTCTTAAATCACTTCAAACCTTTGCTGATTCGACATCTTCATTTATCAAATCAATAAAGGCAGTCATAGGAGATAAAACTCTTACAACTGAGGAAAAGATTGCTGTAATTCAAAACTTCCAAGATAATGTCAAACAACAGCAAAATACTGTTAAATATCTGATTAAATTTCTGGAAGATATGCAAACAAGTACAGGAAACAACAACCTTGACGGAGTGATTACACAACTCAAATCCTTCTCTGAAGAACTCACAAAACTTGATGGGCAGCTAGACACTTTGAAAGCGGCTGTTCAATCTGACATACTTCCAGATATTAATAAAGCTCTAAATGATGTTGAAGAACTCGCTAATAACATTTCTGGACTTGTTAGCCAAATAGATGTTCAAGATATAGCCGCAAAAGTGCAAAACGTCCTCACCCAACTTATCGATACCATCAAAAATGCCCAAGGTCTCCTAACAAAAGCCCAAGCTATTGATTTTGAATCCTTGCTCAGCTCAACAAGTAAGACGGTTTCTAATGCGATTACCTTGCTTGAAAAGTATCAAAAAGAAATGCCTGCGATTAAGCAAGAAGTTCACGATGCCAACATTATGCTTAACGGCAATATGAACACTATTGTCAACGCGATTAATAAAGGTGCTTCACTTTATCAAAATGAATTGCCAGTTGTGGAGCAAAAACTTGATAAAGCCGCTGATTTTGTCAAAAATGATTACCCGGGTATTCGTAAAGATTTGACAGAAACTTTGGGTACGGTCAACCAAAAAATGCCTGATCTTGAAAAAGCCTTGAACCAAGCAAATGACCTTATCGTCAATGACTGGCCAGGAATCAAAACAGGAATTCGTAAAGCCGCTGATGCTATTCGTAAAGGTGAAAAAGAAGTTGATTTAGGCGAAATTGTAAAACTACTAAAACTTGATGCGACGAAAGAAAGTGACTTCCTGACACAACCTGTTGAGGTTCAAGAAAATGCAGTCTATCCAATCGCAAATAACGGTTCAGCCAGCACACCGTTCTATACTGCTCTTTGTTTGTGGGTTGGCGCTGTCCTCTTCTCTAGTGTCGCTGTCACCGGCTTCCACTTAGAAGGCAAAGATAAACTGCTTTACTCTAAACGTGAACAATTCTCAGCACGTATGCTTACTTTCATCGTGATGGGACTAGGACAAGCGCTTATCGTTACCCTTGGGAACTATTTTGGCCTTGGTGTAGACGTACGTAATCCTGTTTATAGTGTCTTATTTGCCTTACTGATTGCTATAACCTTTATGATCATGGTTTATGTTCTAGTAGCTTTGTTTGGAAATATCGGGAAAGGGATTGCCATTATTATCTTGGTCCTCTCTATTTCCGGTGGGGGCGGGAACTACCCTATTCAAGTCTCTGGTAAATTCTTCCAAGCGATTAACCCTTACTTGCCGTTTACCCATGCGGTCAACCTCTTACGAGAATCTGCTGGTGGTATTTATTGGCCAAACGCTTGGCTTGCCATCATCATCCTCGTAGCCGTTTCTATTGTCTTTTTAGTCGCTGGGCTTATATTCTTCCCACATCTCGAAAAAACCTCTAAAAAGATCTCAGAAATGACCCAACGGAGCCATCTCTTCCACTAATCAAAATAAAAAACTCATATTTTTATGAGTTTTTTTATTTTTTCCTTGACCTTGACCTAAGGTCAAGATATATAATATTAGTATCAATGAAAGGAGCGTTATGCAAAATATTAAAGCTATCACGAAAATGACAGGTTTAACCTCCAAAACTTTGCGCCATTGGGAGTCTGTTGGACTTCTGGCCCCAGCGAGAGACCAAAACGATTATCGTTTATATTCTGAACAAGATATTGCCCAAATTTTTTATATCATGAGCTTAAGAAAGTTGGACTTGCCGCTTGATCAAATCAAAAATATCCTCTCACAAGATCAAGATGAAAAGAAAACTTTAAGCCAACATTTGATGCGCTTAAATGATCAACTCAAGCACCTTGAAAAATTGATTGAACATCTGTCATACAAATTAGAAAAAGGAGATTACCACATGAATGAACAAGAATTTGAACTTCTCAAGAGTACGCAACTGAAAGAAAACGAAGATAAATATGGCGCTGAAATCCGTCTAAAATGGGGCAGTGAGCGCGTCGATAAGTCATATCAAAAATATGCCCAAGCCGATCAAGCCAAAATCAAACATTGGCAAAAATCCCACGAAAAAATGATTCAAATGTTGGAAGAAGCTTATGAAAACAATGATGATAATCTCGCTAAACAAGCTATTACCCTCCATAAAGAAATCCTGGAACTCTTTTGGCCCGAAGAAACTATCGCTCCGGAAGCACATATTGGCTTAGGGCAAATGTATGTTGAGGATCCTCGCTTCCGTAGCAATTACAACCAAAAACACGCACAACTTCCAGAGTATTTCTTAGAAGCAATAAAAAATTACTACAAATAAAAAAGCCCAAAGGCTTTTTTATTCTATTTTTTTCCGCAGTTTTTCTACAAAAAGATAAGCCGCTGGACAGGTCACTGTGTTTTTCAAGGTCAGATTATTGATTTGATAAATCTTTTTTCGATCTGTATGGGGAAATTCACGGCAGGCCTTAGGACGGACCTCGTAAATACTGCAAAGATTATCACTTCCAAGAAAGGGGCAAGGCATCGTTTGAAAAACCTTGTCACCATCCTCGTCTATGCGTAAATATTGGGCTTCAAAATCGGCCGCCTTTATGCGCAGATACTTCGAAATACGGGTAATGTCAGCTTCTGTAAAAAGCGGACCTAAGCTCTTACAGCAGTTAGCACAAGCCGTACAATCAATTTCAGCAAAAACTTCATCATGTGTTTCTTTTACAATGTAATCTAGGTTTTTGGGTGCTTTCTTTTTTAAGTTGCCCAAAAATTTCTTATGCTCCTTCTTTTTTTGCAGAGCCAAATCTTTATAATGTTCTATATCCATTTCTTTATCATTATATCATAATCAAAAAAACAAAAAATGCCTGAGTTCACTCAAACATTTTCTGCATTTAGGAGTAGGTTTTATGAAAAATTTTATTGGAATAAGGATATTATAATGGACACGACTTAAGCTAGGCTAAAGCCACACTGAAATAAAACTAAAAGTGCACTTTATCCCAAATTATGCTGTTTCAAAAAGACTTAAAATATGATAGAATAAGGCGATAACCTTTAAAAAAGTTAACTTTTTTAAATCAATATACTCTAGGAGAAAAATATATCCATGCTTACAGTTTCTGATGTTTCCTTACAATTTTCTGATCGCAAGCTTTTTGATGATGTTAACATCAAGTTTACGGCAGGAAACTGCTATGGTTTAATCGGTGCCAATGGTGCCGGTAAATCAACTTTTTTAAAAATCTTGGATGGTGAAATCCAACCCACAACTGGTCACGTTTCAATGGGACCAAACGAGCGTATGTCTGTCCTCCGTCAAAATCACTATGACTATGAAGATCAAACACCACTTGATGTTGTTATGATGGGTAATGAAAAGCTCTATGCCATCGCACAAGAAAAAAATGCCATCTACATGAAAGAAGACTTTTCGGATGAAGATGGAATGCGTGCTGCTGAACTCGAAGCGGAGTTTGGTGAAATGGGCGGTTACGAAGCCGAAGCCGAAGCAGCTCAACTGCTTCAAAGCTTAGGCATTAAGACTGAGCAACATTATGATCTCATGGCAAATCTGACTTCTGGCGAACACGTTAAGGTCCTTCTGGCACGCGCTCTTTTCGGTAAACCCGACGTTCTTCTCTTGGACGAACCAACTAATGGTTTGGATATTCAAGCGATCAACTGGCTTGAAGACTTCCTTATCAACTTTGAAAACACCGTTATCGTTGTATCCCATGACCGTCACTTCCTCAATAACGTTTGTACTTATATGGCTGACCTGGATTACGGCAAAATCAAACTTTATCCTGGTAACTACGATTTTTGGAAAGAATCTTCCGAGCTTGCCCTTCGTCTACAAGGAGATGCAAATCGTAAGGCTGAAGAAAAAATCAAAGAGCTGCAAGATTTCATCGCCCGCTTCTCGGCCAATGCTTCTAAATCAAAACAAGCCACATCACGTAAGAAAATGTTGGATAAAATCGAAGTGGAAAGCTTTGTACCTTCTTCTCGTAAATATCCTTTCATCGGTTTTGATCAAGAACGCGAAATCGGGAATGACTTACTCCGTGTAGATAATTTGTCCGTCGAAATCGATGGGGAAAAAGTCATTGACAACATCAGCTTTATCTTAGCTCCTGGTGACAAAACTGCCTTTATCGGTCAAAATGATATCCAAACAACTGCTTTGATTCGTGCCTTGATGGGCGATATCGAATACACAGGTGAAATTAAATGGGGTGTTACTTCATCACGTTCTTATCTTCCAAAAGATAACAGCCGTGACTTTGCGACAGACGAATCTATCTTGGATTGGCTCCGCCAATTTGTCTTAACTAAAGAAGAGGATGACAATACTTACCTCCGTGGTTTCTTGGGACGTATGCTCTTCAAAGGCGAAGAATCTCTCAAGTCTGTTTCTGTCCTTTCAGGGGGAGAAAAAGTTCGTGTTATGCTTTCTAAAATGATGTTGCAACGTGCAAATGTTTTAGTTCTTGATGATCCAACTAATCACTTGGACTTGGAGTCAATTTCTGCACTTAATGACGGACTGAAAAAATTCAAAGGCAGCATTATCTTTGCTTCACATGACCATGAATTTATCAATACGTTAGCAAATCATATCGTTGTTATTTCTAAGAACGGTGTCATTGATCGTATTGGAGAAACTTATGATGACTTCTTGGCTAATGATGAAGTCCAAGCTAAAGTGAAAGAACTTTGGTCTGAAGATTAAGATCAACTTTAAAAGAATAAATTGTTGCTCCGCCAAGACTATCTTGAAGCGGAGTATTTTTAATAAGGGGACAAGATGAGTAATCAATTGAAAATATTTGCGACAGATATGGATGGCACTTTTCTCGACGAAAACCGTGCCTACGATAAAAGTCGTCTACGTGATATTTTAAAAGAATTTAAAAAAAGAAATTATCTTTTTTGTGCAGCAAGCGGACGTCAACTCTTGGCTTTAGAAGAACTCTTTGACGAGTTCCAAGACCAAGTCGCCTTCTGTGCGGAAAATGGCGCCTTGGTTAAATACCAAGGCGAGATTCTCTACAGCAGTATCTTAGGTCAAGATAAAGCCAGTAAACTCGTTGAACTTGTACGTCAAAATCCACACATGCATCGTGATGTTGTTCTCTTTTCAGGACTCAACGGTGCTTATGCACTTCAAACAGCCGATCCACAATTTGTCGAATTTGCCAATCTCTATTATTCTGATTTAAAATTGGTACAATCAGTCCATGATATTGAAGATGAAATCTTAAAAGTCTGTGTGGAGTTTCCACCAGAACAAATCCGCGAATGTGAAGACTGGATAAATGCACAAATGACCGATATTCGTGCAACAACGACCGGCTTCCGCTCTATTGACATCATGTCAGCTGGAATCAGCAAGGCTACAGGCCTCTCACACTTGCTCACACACCTCCAATCAAGTCCGGAGTCACTTACAGCTTTTGGTGATCAAAGCAATGACTTAGAAATGCTGGAATTAGCAGGTACCGCTGTAGCCGTTGAGAATGCTATTCCGGAGGTTTTGAAAATTTCCGATAAGGTTATCGGTCACAATCGCGACGCAGCTGTCTTAACTGAGCTCGAAGCCATTTTGGCACATTAATCAAGAGTATGAGCCTTGCCTCATACTTTTTTGACTGTTTTCAGCCTCAATCATATTGGCTAAAACAAAAGATTTTCGTTATAATTGAACAGAGAAATTATCGGAGGATACACTATGAGAATCGCAATTGATGCTATGGGTGGCGACTTTGCACCCGAGTCAATCGTTAAAGGAATTAATTTAGCAAAAAAAGAATTTCCAAATATTGAGTTTCAGCTCTACGGAAAACCTGAAGCAATTAAAGCACATTTAGAGGATGAAAAAAACGTAAAAATCATCGCAACAACTGAGCTTATCGACTTCCACGATGAGCCAGTAAAAGCTATCCGCAAGAAAAAAGATAGCTCTCTCGTCCGTGCGGTTAAAGCAGTCAAAGATGGTGAAGCTGATGCTGTTCTTTCTGCGGGAAACACTGGTGCTCTGCTTGCTGCTGGCTTATTTATTGTCGGTCGCATCAAACAGATCGACCGGCCAGCTCTTATGAGTACACTTCCTACTGCAGATGGTACAGGCTTCGATATGTTAGATTTAGGTGCTAACGCTGAAAATAAACCTGAACATCTGGCTGACTTCGCTATTTTAGGAAGCTACTATGCGGCCAATGTACGTGGTGTTAAAAATCCTCGTGTAGCACTTCTCTCCAACGGATCTGAAGAATCAAAAGGTTCAACGATGATTAAAGAAACGCATGCTTTACTCTCAAATATTGAAGATATTAATTTTATTGGTAATATTGAATCGCGTGACATCTTGACTGGAGCAGCTGATGTCGTTGTCGCTGATGGTTTCACGGGAAACGCTGTGCTTAAAGCTATCGAAGGGACTGCAAGTGTTCTGATGCGTCAAATCAAAAACGGCATCATGAATGGAGGATTCACCACTAAAATCGGTGGTGCTCTTGTGAAAAAAGAACTCAGTAAACTCAAAGACACGATGAGTACCGATAGCGCGGGTGGTGCAGCTTTAGTAGGTGTCAAAGCACCTGTTATCAAGGCTCACGGTAATTCTAGCCCTGAGGCCATTGTTTCAACGATTCGTCAAATCCATCGGATGCTAGAAACGGATGTTACTGGCCAACTAGTGAAACATTTCGAAGACAAAAACTAATAAAAAAGCTTTACCATTATGGTAAAGCTTTTTTATTAGTTATATTTCTTGTAGTACACATTTTTGACAAACTGTAACAATAAGAGATAAGCAAGGATAATTAGACCCCAGTAGAAGAAGAATTGAACAGGCAGATGTGCTAAGTCAATAATTGATCCATATGAACTTAAAATCAATGTAAAGCCAACGACAAATGCGCCAATTGTGGAAAGAATGACTGGCAATGAAGGGCGGCTTTGCAAGAAGGGGACTTTTTTGGTACGCAAGATATGGAAAGCCAAAGCTTGTGTACCTAAGCTGACTGCAAACCAACCTGCTTGGAAAAGGTTAGCATGGGCAACTGTATTGAAGCCAAAGACATACCACAATACAAGGAAAGTGATGATGTCAAATATAGAAGACACGGGTCCAACAATAAATGCAAAACGGGCAAGACCTTTAGTTTGCCATTTCACTGGACGAGCAATGTCTTCTTCGTCAACATTATCCCAAGGGATTGAAAGTTGACTCATGTCATAAATCAGATTCAAAGTTAAAATTTGTAAACTGAGCATTGGCAAGAAAGGTAAAAAGGCGCTAGCCACCAAGACTGAAAAGACATTCCCAAAGTTTGAGGATAAAGTGATGCGAATATACTTCATCATGTTTGTAAAGACTTTACGTCCTTCAGTGACACCCGTTTCCAAGACCTGTAAACTTTTCTCGAGCAGAATGATATTTGAGGCGTCTTTAGTAATATCGGCTGCAGTGTCAACTGAAATCCCGATATCAGCCGCACGTAAACTTGGGGCGTCATTTATTCCGTCTCCCATAAAACCAACCGTGTGAACCTTACGAATAAGTTCAATAATTCGTGCCTTTTGCATTGGATTTAATTTTGCAAAAAGGTGTACTCCCATAGCTGTATTGAACAGTTCTTCATCATCCATAAGATCAATTTCACTTCCGATACAATAACGATCAACCGGAATTCCAACATCTTCACAAACTTTTTGCGCTACAATAGCATTATCACCTGTCAACACTTTTACAGTTACACCGTGATTTTGTAAACTATTGATTGCTTTAGCAGCAGATTCTTTAGCCGGATCCAGGAAACCGATAAATCCGACAAGTGTCATATCACGCTCGCTATCAGAGTCAAAGTCTTCTAGTTCATCATCTGAAATGATTCGTTCAGCAATAGTTAAGACACGCATGCCTTGCATATTCATTTCACGGTTGACTTCTTTCATTTCTGCTAAACGTTCTTCCGTAATTTCAACACGTTTCCCGTCTTCCATTACATGTGTACAGATGGCTTGCATCTCCTCAACGGCACCTTTTGTGACCATCAAGTTTTTGTTATCGGTTTTTACAACGACAGATAAAAGGCGACGTGAGAAATCAAAAGGAATCTCATCTACTTTTGTAATATTTTCATCAGGCAATTCACGCCCCAATTTTTTGAAATAGTCAATGACAGCAACGTCCATCAGATTTTTCCAACCAGTTTGGAAGTTAGAATTGATAAAAGCGGAATTTAATACTTCATCTGCCTTATTGCCACGAGAATTTACATATTCAACCATAACGACACGGTCTTCTGTAATTGTGCCTGTCTTGTCTGTACAAAGTATATCCATCGAACCTAGATTCTGGATAGCAGATAGATTTTTTACAATGACTTTTTCTTTACTGAGAGCCACTGCACCTTTAGCCAAGTTCGCATTGACAATCATGGGCAGCATTTCAGGTGTAAGACCGACAGCTACGGCGATGGCAAAGAAGAATGATGTTTCGAAATCGCCTTTTGTTACCCAGTTCAAAACCAAAACAACTGGGAACATAATCGCAACTAAAGTCAATAGAAGGCGACTTACACGGCTCAATCCTTTATCAAAAGCGGATTCAACCTTTGTTGCTGTAGCTTTACTGGCAATATCACCGAACATGGTAGAAGCACCAGTTTTAACGATTAAAATCTCACCATTTCCTGATAAGACATCTGTTCCCATAAAGAGAACATTTGGAGCATCAAGTGCTGACGTAACTTCCCAATCAATTTGCTCATCTTCATCTAAATCCTCCGGCAAACGCTTCTCGACTGGGAAAGATTCACCGGTTAAAGAGGCTTGATTGATAAAGAGATCTCGGTGTGAGAGCAGAATAGCATCTGCTGGAATCATATCTCCCGTTTGAAGTTGAATAATATCTCCTGGAACAACTTCGTCCATTGGGATTTCAAAATTTTCCGCTCCACGTTTAACATTTGTGGTATTTTCAATCATCTCATGTAAAGCGATTGAAGCTTTTTGTGACTTGTATTCCTGTACAAAACTAACACCAGCAGATACGGTAACCATGAGCAACATGTAAAGTGCGCCCTCCATATCTCCTGTCAATGCGGAAACAACTGCCAAAAAAGCAAGAACAAAAACAAATGGATTTTTAAAAGCATGGAGCAGAATAATATACCAGGGAATGGGTTGCTGACTTGCAACCACATTCGGTCCGTATTCGTCTAAGCGTTCCTCAGCCTGTTCAGCGTTCAAACCCGTAAAACTCGTGTTTAAACGTTCAAAAAGCTCGTCACGATTCAACTGTGCCAACTCTTTTAGCACATCGTTTTTGTTTGTTTTCATTTTTTGCATACTTGCACCTCCCTCATTTCTAGGGCGTAAACCTTTGAAGGCCTACTTTTCTTTTATTATGGTGTGGTTTGCGAAATTCCTCTCTTTATTCTACTACAAATTATAGGAAAGTCCTATGAAGATACTTAATCGAAATTATAAAGTAATTTATTATACATACATGAACACACTTCACTTCTTAGTGTTATATTTGTAACCAAAACCAGATGAACCACATGTAAACTTAGTTGACACATTCTTGACAACTCCTCTTGTCTTGCTCGAAAGGTTATGCACATGTTTACAACTTTATTTTTGCACAAAAAAACATGTGGGAAGATATGGAGGCACCTTTCCACATGTTAATAACTGTAGTTTAAATCACTAATTCAGCATCAAGTTCAATAGGAACTGATACTAAAGCTTTAGAAACCGGACATGTTGCTTCGATTTCTTTTGCTAACTTTTGGAATTCATCATCAGAAATTCCAGCAATTTTAGATTGGTTTTTCAGATGGATTTTTGTAATCGCAGGACCATCGGCTGTTACCGCAAAGGTAACATCTGCTTGGGTATATATATTATTGACCTTGTAACCTTTTTCGCTTAAAAGCAATGAGAATGCCATGCTAAAACAAGCAGCATGTGCTGCACCCAAAAGTTCCTCAGGGGTTGTTATTGATGCCGAATGCTCTGCGCGCGCTTCAAAATTATAAGGTGTATCAGTAAATACTTGTGAAGAATCTAGACTGATGGTACCTGAACCATTTTCTAAATCTCCTTGCCATTGTGCTGATGCTGTGGATACATTTGCCATATTTTTCTCCTTTTTATGTTATAAATAGTTAGTTTGCCTATATTCTCAGTATAGGATTTTATTATAGCCTTTTCAAGAGATTGGGCTCAGACTTATTTGACATTATTTGAAAATAAATGTAGAATTTGTACTATCAGAAGAGTAGCTTTTCAAAGAATTCTCTAGGAAGTTGACGGTTGTGCAAGTCAATGTTTTCAGAAAAGTGAATGGACTGATAATAACAAAAAATGATTTTAAGCAATATAAATCACGGCTGCTCCCGTTAAAAAAGCACTCGTTCCTAGGACGAGCTAGAGGAAATTCTTAAGGAATTTCGAATTACGGTGGTACCGCGTGTTAACGCCCGTAAAGTATTTTTACAATACTTTACGGGTTTTTTTGTTATAAAAATTTGTACATCAAGAAGGAGAGAACTATCATGAATAAACCTACAATCTTAACTGGCGATCGCCCTACGGGCAAACTCCATATCGGACATTATGTTGGCTCACTTAAAAATCGTGTGCTTCTACAAAATACAGGAAAATACAACATGTTTGTTTTCCTTGCCGACCAACAAGCACTCACCGATCATGCTAAAGAACCAGAAAAAATTATCCAATCTGTTGGAGACGTTGCTTTAGATTATTTGGCTGCTGGCCTCGATCCAGAAAAATCAACCATTTTTATCCAGTCCCAAATTCCTGAATTGGCTGAACTTTCAATGTATTATATGAATTTAGTCTCTCTAGCACGACTTGAACGTAATCCTACAGTTAAAACAGAAATTGCTCAAAAAGCCTTTGGTGAATCTATTCCTGCTGGCTTCTTAGTTTATCCTATCGCTCAAGCCGCAGATATTACAGCCTTTAAAGCCAATCTGGTTCCTGTAGGAAATGACCAGAAACCAATGATTGAACAATGTCGCGAAATCGCCCGTTCTTTCAATAATGCATATGACTGTGACGTTTTAGTTGAACCTGAAGGACTTTATCCAGAAAATGAAGCGGCAGGACGTCTTCCTGGCCTTGATGGGAATGCAAAAATGTCTAAATCACTTGGTAACGGCATCTATCTGGCTGATGATATGGATACGCTCAAAAAGAAAGTTATGAGTATGTACACAGATCCCGACCACATCAAGGTTGAGGATCCAGGTAAAATTGAGGGCAATATGGTCTTCCATTATCTTGATGTTTTTGGACGTGAGGAAGATGCTACTACTATTGCTGAGATGAAAGAGCATTATCAAGCTGGGGGCTTAGGAGATGTAAAAACTAAACGCTATCTATTGGACATTCTCGACCGTGAACTCTCTCCTATTCGTGAACGCCGCATCGAATTCGCTAAAGACATGGGCGCTGTTTATGATATGCTTCAAGCGGGCTCTGAAAAAGCACGCGCTGTTGCTGCAAATACCTTATCTGAAGTAAAATCAGCGATGGGTATTAACTACTTTGATGCTAAATAAAAAGAAGGCAAGAACTTATGACAACTCAAGAAAAAATTGCCGCATTTGCCAAGAAAATCCATGAGAATAACAATGATGGACATGGCTTTGATCACGTCAGTCGCGTTGTCAAGCTCGCAAAGCAAATTCTTGCTACTGAGCCCCTTGCAGATTCGGATTTAGTTATTGCTACGGCCTACCTGCACGATATCTATGATGAAAAGCTCTGTGCCAATGTTGCCAAACAAAAACAGGACCTTGCAGCCTTCTTAACTTCCTTAGATTTTTCCAAAGAGAATCAGGATAAAATCTTTTACATCATTGACAATATGAGTTACTCTACTAACCTTTTGGAGAAAAAAGAACTTGACATCAATGGTCAAATCGTCCAAGATGCCGACCGTCTTGATGCGATGGGCGCTTGGGGCATTGTGCGGACTTTAGAGTACGGCTGGGCCAAAGGTCGCACCTTTTACGACCCACAAATATTACCCGAAAAGTTTGAGAATAAGCATACTTACCACCAAAACCAAGGGACAACACTCAATCATTTTTACGAAAAGCTCTTTTTACTCAAAGATTTATTGAACACAGCACATGCTAAAAAATTAGCTGAGAAAAGAGATAAAATTATGCATGATTTTGTCACGGCTATCGAAGATGAATACAATATTTAGAAGGAAAAGATATGGACTTAGATAAAAATGATTCTTATATGAAAAATCAGAATACTTGTCTTATTTTTGCTCATCGTGGCTCCAAATGTAACCGACCTGAGAATACTTTAGCCGCCTTCCAAGAAGCTCTTCGTGTCAAATCAGACGGTATTGAACTCGATGTCCATCTGTCTAAGGATAATCAATTGGTCGTCATTCATGACGAAAAAGTCAATCGGACAACCTCTGGAAAAGGACGTGTCCGTGACTTAAGACTGGCAGAACTTAAACAATTAGATGCTGGCTCTTGGTTTGATAGCCGTTTCAGGGGAGAACGTATTCCTACATTAGAGGAAGTTATAAATCTGCTGACAAAAGAGAACTTTACAGGCTTCTTAAACATTGAGTTAAAGACCGACATTGTTGACTACCCAGATATCGAAGAAAAAGTATTAGAGTTGGTTGCTCAACAAACTCTTCCATTTACAATCATCTATTCTTCTTTTAATGTCAATACACTTCGGCGGCTTCAGGCTCTCGGTGTAAAAGATGAAATAGCCTACCTTGCAGGTAAAAAATTACAGAAGGTAAGCCTAAATAAAGTAGAGAACTTTATGTCTAGTCTTCATTTGAAAAAAAAGTATGTTTTAAAGTACCCCGAACTTCTAGCTTCTGATTATCGGCCAATCCGGCTCTGGGGGATTGATTCGGAAACGGACATGCGCTATGCCTTTCAGCATAATATAGCTGGAATTTTTACAGATTTTCCTGAAAAAGCACGACAAATCAGACAACATTTATAAAAATTATTGAACTCGTAAAAAAACATGCCAATGCATGTTTTTTTACATCCATAACTTCACAAATTTTTCAAAGAAATAGCATAATATTCAATTATGATAGCGGAGTCATTTTTCTTTACTTTCTATTTCACAAGGGATATAATGAAACTATATGTGTTCAATGTCAAAGACATTTGACATATATTTTTAATGGAAGGAGAATCTATGCAATATATCAATTATCTCGGGCAGGATGCCTATACTAACATTGCGATGGATTCTTGGTTATTAAACAATCTGAAAGCAGACGAGCCTGTATTTTCCCTTTGGCAAAATAAGCGCGCTGTTATCGTTGGACGTAACCAAAATACTTTTGCTGAGATAAACCAAGATTATATTGATCAACATGATGTACAAGTTGTACGTCGCGTATCTGGTGGTGGTGCTGTCTATCATGATGAGGGAAATATTTGTTTTACATTTTTTGTTCCCGTAGCCAGTTCAGCCCAGGTCAACTTTCATCAATTCGTGAAACCCATGTATGATGCACTTCGCTCCCTTGGTATTGAAGCCGAAATTACTGGAAGAAATGATTTAGAAATTTCGGGGAAAAAAGTTTCAGGGAACGCTCAACGTTACGCTGGTGGTTACCTTATGCACCACGGCACTTTACTTTGGGATACTGATGTGGAGGCGATGATCCGCTCACTGAATGTCTCTGACGAAAAGTTTGTCTCTAAGGCTGCTAAATCTGTTCGCGCACGTGTCGGGAACATTAAAGACTTTGCCCCTGACTTAAACTTAGATACTTTTATCGATGCCCTCAAATACTATTTGACGGACCAAGGTAAAGATGGTGAATATATTCTGAGCGATGAACAGCTGGCTGGTATAAAGGCTGCACGTGATGAACAATTTTCAACTTGGGATTGGAATTATGGTGAAAGCCCTAAATTCAGTTTCAATAACCATGCCAAATTTACTGGTGGATCAATTGATATCCAAGTTGACGTTGATAATGGTTTGATTACTGATATTAATTTCTTGGGGGATTTCCTTGGTGTCCGTGACTGGCGTGATATCAAACAAGATTTTATCGGTCTTCCGTTTAATCCAGATGCTGTCTATGATGTTTTAGAGAAAAACAAAGCAGGTCAGTATTTTGGAACAATTGAAAACAAAGAACTTTCACAGCTTTTTAGAGCTGATGAATTAGTTTAAAAACAAGAATGAAGAAGAAAGTGAGATATTTATGTCAAACAGCACAAAAATCCTCGATTTCAAAGAACAATTAGAATTACAAGATAGCGCATTTCCAACGCTTCAAATCTTAGACGAAAATGGAAAAATCGTTGACGAAGAAGGCCTTAAACGTGCCGATCTTTCAGATCAAGATTTAGTAGAACTCTTTAAAAACATGCTTCTTAGTCGTCAAATTGACATCCGTTGCATGAAGCTTGCTAAGCAAGGACGTATGGGATTCTTTGGACCAACTGCAGGTCAAGAAGCTTCTCAAATGGCTTCTGCCTTTGCATTCACTGATGAAGACTGGCTTTTCCCAGGTTATCGTGACTTGCCACAAATTTACGCAAAAGGTTGGCCAATTTGGAAGGGGCTCCTCTGGTCTCGTGGTCACCAACTCGGTAACGAATATACAACAGACGAAGGTGCGGAAGTAAAATCTTGGTTCCCACAAATCATCATTGGTGCTCAATATGTTGAAGCTGCTGGTGTTGCTTTGGGCCTTAAAAAACGTAAAAAAGATGCAGTTGCCTTTGTTTACACAGGTGATGGTGGTTCATCTCAAGGTGATACTTATGAAGGTATCAACTTTGCTTCTGCTTACAAAGCTCCTCTTGTTGCTTTTATCCAAAATAATGGTTATGCAATCTCAACACCACGTGAACTCCAAACAGCAGCACCTCACTTGGCTGCTAAAGGTTGGGCAGCTGGTGCACCATCTATCGTTGTAGACGGTAATGATGCAATCGCTATGTATTTGGCAGCTAAAGAAGCTCGTGCTTGGGCTGTTGCTGGTAATGGGCCGGTAGTTATTGAAGCTCTTACTAACCGTTTAGAGCCACATTCAACAGCTGGTGATGATCCACTTCGTTACCGTAGCCAAGAAGGACTTGATGCTTGGTGGGCAAAAGAGCCATTGCTCCGTATGCGTACTTACTTGACTGAAAAAGGTATCTGGGATGATGCTCAAGAAGAAGCTTACATCGCAGAACTTGATGCTCGTATCGATGCAGACATCAAGAAAGCAAATAATGTTGAAAAACAAAAAATCTCAAGCTTCTTGAAAAACACACTTGAAGTACCTAGCCAAGTGATGGCAGAACAAATTGCAAAATTTGAAAGTGAGGGCAAGTAAACATGGCAGTAAAAACTTATATTGCAGCAATCACAGAAGCGCTTGACTTGGCGCTTGAACGTGACGAAAACACATTGATCTTCGGTGAAGACGTTGGACAAAATGGTGGGGTATTCCGTGCAACCGACGGACTCCAAGCCAAACACGGAGAAGATCGCGTCTTCAACACACCTTTAGCTGAATCTGGTATTGGTGGTTTAGCAATTGGTCTTTCAACTCAAGGCTTCCGCCCTGTTATGGAAATCCAATTTGGCACATTTGTGTATGAAGTTTTTGATTCAATTGCTGGACAAATGTCTCGTACACGTTACCGTTTTAATAACACACGTCATAACCCAATTGTTATCCGTACACCTTATGGTATCGGTACAAAAACACCTGAAATGCATGCCGATTCTATTGAAGGGCTCTTTGCTCAAATTCCTGGTCTTCGTGTTGTTATGCCTTCAAATCCGGCTGATGCTAAAGGTCTCCTTTTGGCAGCCATTGAAAATAATGACCCTGTAATGTACCTTGAAAACTTACACCTTTATCGTTCTGTTAAGGGTGAAGTTCCAGAAGGTTATTACACAACACCTTTAGACCAAGCAGTGGTTGCTAAAGAAGGTTCAGACGTTTCAATTATCGCTTATGGTGGTACAGTTCCTTTGGCTATCAAGGCTGCTGAACAACTCGAAAAAGAAGGTGTTAGCGCTGAAGTTCTTGATTTGCGTACTGTTTCACCACTTGACATCAAATCAATCGGTGAAACAGTTGAAAAAACTGGACGTGTTGTTGTCGTTCAAGAAGCTCAACGTACAGCTGGTATTGCTGCTAACGTTATGGCGGAAATTTCAGAACGTTTCGTTCTGTCACTTAAAGCACCTATCGGCCGTGTAGCGGGGCCAGATTCTATCTTCCCATTTGCTCAAGCCGAAAATGACTGGGCAATTAAAGCTGACGATATTGTGAAAAAAGTGAAAGAGGTAGTAGATTATGACTGAAATTTTTAAAATGCCTGATATCGGCGAAGGCATGCACGAAGGCGATATCGCCAACTGGCTTGTAAAAGTCGGAGATGTCGTTAAAGAAGACGATCCAGTAGCCGAAGTACAAAATGACAAATTGATGCAAGAAATTTTGTCTCCTTACTCTGGTACTGTAACAAAACTTTTCGTTGAAGCTGGAACAACTGTTGAAGTTGGCGCTCCACTTATCGAATATGATGGAGATGGCTCAGGTGAAGCTGGTACTACTGAAGCATCTCCCGCTGCTGCTTCTGAAGCTCCTTCAGGTGATGCTCAAATCTTCACTATGCCTGATATCGGTGAAGGTATGCACGAAGGCGATATCGCCAACTGGCTTGTAAAAGTCGGAGACGACGTCAAAGAAGATGATCCTGTTGCTGAAGTACAAAACGACAAATTGATGCAAGAAATCTTGTCTCCTTACTCTGGTAAAGTTACAAAACTCTTTGTTGAGGCTGGAACAACTGTTGAAGTCGGCGCTCCACTTATCGAATACAATGGTAATGGTTCTACAGCTGCCGCTACTCCAGCTCCTAAAGCTGCTCCAACAACAACTGCCGATACAGCACCTTCTGCTCCTAAAACTGAAGGTGGTGCTACAACACGTACTACTGCAGACGGTCGCGTTCTTGCGATGCCATCTGTACGTCACTATGCGCGTGAACACGGTATTGATTTGACTCAAGTTCAATCTACAGGTCGTCATGGACACACAACCTTGGCAGATGTCAAAGCCTTTGCTTCTGGCGCAGCTGCTCCTAAAGCCGCTGCTCCTGCGGAAGCTAAGCCAGCTCCTAAGGCTGATGCAGCTAAACCTGCTGTTCCTAAACCAGCTCCAGCTCCTGTACAAGCAGCTGAAGGTGATCGTCGTGAGCCAATGACGCCAACACGTAAAGCCATCTCAAACGCGATGAGCACACAAAATGCAAATATTCCAGCGGTTACTAACTTTGACCAAGTGGAAGTTTCTAAACTTGTTGCTCACCGTAAAGAATACAAAGAAATTGCGGCTAAACAAGATGTTAAACTTACTTACCTTGCTTACGTGACTAAAGCCTTGGCTGCTACAGCTAAGAAATTCCCAGAAATTAACGCATCTATCGACGGTACGGATATTGTTTACCATAATGATGTAAACATTGGTATCGCCGTAAATGCGCCAAGCGGACTTTATGTACCTGTGATTAAAAATGCAGATAAGAAATCAATCTTTACTATTGCTAAAGAAATTTCTGAACTTGCTGAAGCTGTACGTACTGGTTCTATCAAACCAGACCAAATGCGCGGTTCAACAATCACAATTTCAAATATTGGTTCTGCTCGCGGCACTTGGTTTACACCAATCATCAATGGTTCTGACGTTATGATCCTTGGCCTTGGTTCAATCGTTAAAGAACCAATCGTTAACGCTGAAGGTGAATTAGCTGTTGGTCAAAACATGAAGCTTTCTGTAAGTTATGACCACCGTCTCATCGATGGTATGCTCGGACAAGGTTCATTGAACTATCTTAAGAGTCTTTTAGCTGATCCAGCTTACATGCTCATGGAAGTTTAAGAAGAAAAGAGGAAAGAATAATTATGGTTGTTGGTGCACAAGCCACTGAAGTAGATACAGTTGTCATCGGATCAGGCCCTGGCGGTTACGTTGCGGCGATTCGTGCGGCTGAACTTGGTAAAAAAGTTGTTGTTATCGAAAAAGATAACGTAGGTGGGGTCTGCCTTAATATTGGTTGTATCCCTTCAAAAGCCTTGATTAACGTGGGACACCACTATCAAGACGCTCTTAAACAAGAAGCAGGCAAAAGTCCCTTTGGACTTTCTAACGGTGAAGTAAATCTTGATTGGGCCGCTGCTCAATCATGGAAAGATGAAAAAGTTGTGAAGCAACTCACTGGCGGTATCGCAATGCTCCTGAAAAAGCATAAAATTGAGTTGATTAAAGGAACAGCTGAATTCATCGATAATGAAACAATTAACGTGGAGCAAGAAGACGGCTTCCAATTGTTGAACTTCCAAAATGCAATTATTGCTACAGGTTCACGTCCAATTGAAATCCCAAGTTTCCCTTACGGCGGACGCATTATTGATTCAACAGGTGCCCTTAATCTGAAGGAAATCCCTAAACATTTGATCATCGTTGGTGGTGGTGTTATCGGTTCTGAACTTGGTGGCGCCTACCGTATGTTAGGTTCTAAAATTACTATTGTTGAAGGATTAGATCACATCTTGAATGGTTTTGACAAAGAAATGTCAGACATCATTGCTAACCGTGTAAAAACTGCTGGTTCAGAAATCTTCACTTCTGCTATGGCAAAATCTGCGACTCAAACAGATACAGATGTTACTTTAACTTTCGAAGTAGATGGTAAAGAACAAACTGTTACGGGTGACTACTTACTCGTATCCGTAGGTCGTCGTCCAAATACTGATATGCTAGGGCTTAACAACACTGACGTTAAGCTTACAGATCGTGGCCTCATCGAAGTCGATGACTCATTCCAAACTTCTGTACCACACATCTATGCTATTGGTGACGTTGTTCCTGGACCAATGCTCGCACACAAAGCATCATTCCAAGCGAAGATTGCGGCGGCTGCCATTGCGGGCGGAGAAGACGCTGTGGACTTGCATATCGCTCTTCCTGCTGTTGCTTATACAACAACAGAGTTGGCTACTGTAGGTGAAACACCTGAATCTGTAAAAGATCGTATGGATCAAGTTAAAATCAGCAAATTCCCATTTGCAGCTAACGGACGTGCTATCTCAATGGACGATACGACAGGTTTCATTCGTTTAATTACAGAGAACAAAGAAGGAGCCGTTATTGGTGCTCAAATCGTTGGTCCTGGAGCTTCTGACTTGATTTCAGGTCTTGCTCTTGCGATCGAAAACGGTTTGACTTCAAAAGATATTTCCTTGACTATCCAGCCTCACCCAACACTTGGTGAAGCAATCATGGATACAGCTGAAATTGCTGATGGATTACCTATCCACGTTTAAAAGAATAAAAAAAGCATTCATCTGAATGCTTTTTTTATTCTTTCATTATGTCGGCCCAATCTTTCATTCCATCTAAAAACTTTTTAGATTTCAAATGAATACCGACATACTCGTCGTAGATACCATCAATAAATAAACGTATCTTTTCTTTCATCTCTCTTTTAACAGATATTTTCTCGAGTTGATCTAAAGATATTTCCTGAAAGAGATTGACCAAATAAAGAACGTTTGGATCCAGATGTAAGCGACGCATATCCTCATCAAAATGATTTTTGCAAAGGCAAGCGTTGAATTTATAGGAATAATCAAAAGGACCTTGCTTACTATGGCAAAAAGCACATTCCGTACAATTTAGAGCAACTCCAAAACGACTTAAAACTTGGATTTCAAAAATATTGGTAATGATTTCTTTATCAAAACCTTGATCCAACAAGTCCATACACTTAATCACGAAAGCATAAAGAGAAGAATCATATTGGTTATCCGGAATTGCTGCATCAGCTAGACTAATAATGTAAGAAGCATGAGCATTAAGGAAAATATCCTCACTGATACGCTTATAAGTTACGGCTTCACTTACATCATCAAGAAAGGAAAAACCTTCATCATTGATTGTTCCCATCAAACTTGCAGCTGTAAAGTTTTGTAAACTGCTGGCATATTTAGAACGTGCAAAATTTTTAACAAAAAACATACGCTTGCCAAAAGACTCAGTAAAAATCTTGACCAACTTATCCTTTTCACGATAATTTTTAGTATACAGGACAAGCCCACGGGTTTCAACACTCTTCATTCTTATATTGTAAAGCCAGAGGTCTATCTTTGTCAAGAGACTTATCCTATTGCACCTACAGCTAAGGCTGTTACTCAGATAAGCAAGATAACATTACTACTATGAAAATAGCTTCAACGTCTTTTATCATCTTAATTCGATATAAAAAACAGTCTCTTCTTAAAGATGAGACTGTTTATTTTATAGTGCCCCCTGCAGGGCTCGAACCTGCGACCCATAGATTAAGAGTCTACTGCTCTACCAACTGAGCTAAGGAGGCTATTCACATGTAATAACTTACTTTATTAGTATAGCACTTTCAGTAAAAATTGCAAGAATTTTTGTATTTATTTCTCCCATCCTTCAAGGCTCCATATGAGCTCTTTTAGCGTCTTTTGCAGACCCTAGTAAAAGATATGTGAAACAGGTTAAGAAAGCTCACAATGGCATTTTATAGCCTTTTGAGTTAATAACTAAAGATACTAAGAGAATGACTTTATTTGTAAAAAAAATTTATAAATACACAAAAAAAAACACTGATTGAATGCCGTATGCTTACTCCAGTATTGAACCCGCCAAGAAGCCAGGTGGGTGTTCTCGCTTCAGATCAGCTGCTCTTACTTTATTCAGAGTCTTAACGCTATCGAATGTCTCTTGAACCCCTATGCAATACAAATATAGTCGGTCAAAAATTTGAGTAAACTCGCACATTCCAGTGCTTTTCTATATACATATACTAACATGTTCCGAGGTCTTTTTCAAGTAAAAGAGTTAGCGGTTTCATCAGTAGTATATAAAATAAAAAAAGACAACCCTTAGATTGTCTTGGGACTGCGGATGTCAGACTCGAACTGACGACATCATGATTAACAGTCATGCGCTACTACCAACTGAGCTAATCCGCAATACTTGGCATCTACCTTATCTCACAGGGGGCAACCCCCAACTACTTCCGGCGTTATAGGACTTAACTTCTGTGTTCGACATGGGAACAGGTGTATCTCCTATGCAATCAATACCAAATATGGGAACACGAGGATTTGAACCTCGGACCCCTGCGTTATCAACACAGTGCTCTAACCAACTGAGCTATGCTCCCTCATATTTGAAATGTTTTTCATACTTTTATAAAAAACAAAGCGGGTGATGAGAATCGAACTCACAACATCAGCTTGGAAGGCTGAGGTTTTACCACTAAACTACACCCGCAAATGGCGCGAGACGGAATCGAACCGCCGACACATGGAGCTTCAATCCATTGCTCTACCAACTGAGCTACCGAGCCAAAAATGTAATTCAACAATTAATTGCGGGAGCAGGATTTGAACCTACGACCTTCGGGTTATGAGCCCGACGAGCTACCTAGCTGCTCCATCCCGCGATAATAAAAAGGAGGATGTGGGATTCGAACCCACGCACGGTTTTACCCGCCTGACGGTTTTCAAGACCGTTCCCTTCAGCCGGACTTGGGTAATCCTCCAAAAATAGTCCGTACGGGATTCGAACCCGTGTTACCGCCGTGAAAAGGCGGTGTCTTAACCCCTTGACCAACGGACCATCTTATTATTGCGCTGTCCTCTCGAACAGTACTTTTCTATTATACACTAATTTAGAAATATGTCAAGAATAAACTGTAGTTTTTCCAAAATAATTTCTTTTTAATTCGTGTTTAGATAGAACTTGTTGAGTGACAACTATATTAGTATACCATATTTTTATTTTTTGTCAAAGAAAAACTCGAATATTTAGATTATAAATATTCGAGTTTAGAAAAAAACAGTCTTATTCGACTGTTTTATCTTCTTTATTTTCATTAGCTGCTTCTTCTTGAGCTTTATTTGCATCTTCAAGGACTTCCTCGAATGATTTTGCTTCTACAGGCTCATTTTCGTGTTCGATAACATCATCTGGCATTTTACCTGTCTTATAAAGAGACATGATTTGTTTAGCATCCAATGTTTCGTATTTAAGAAGGGCAAGCGCAATAGCTTTATGTTGTTCACGGTGAGCTTCGATAATCTCAACAGCTTTATCGTACGCTTCTTTCGTAATTGCACGGATTTCTTCATCAATAGCTTGTGCTGTAGCTTCTGAGTAAGTTTTTGTTTGTCCGTAATCACGTCCAATAAATACAGCTTGACTGCCTTCGTAACTGATTGTACCCAGTCTTTCTGACATACCGTATTGTGTCACCATACCACGAGCGATACGCGTAGCTTGTTCAAAGTCATTTGAAGCGCCTGTCGTGATAGCATTAAAGATAATTTGCTCAGCTGCACGGCCACCCATAAGACCTGCAAGGTTTTCTTGCATATCTTCTTTTGAAAGAAGGAATTGATCTTCCTTAGGAAGAGCAATCATATAACCACCGGCGCGGCCACGTGGAACGATCGTAACTTTATGGACAGTATTAGCATTTGAAAGGACCAAACCAACGATTGTGTGCCCTGCTTCATGGTAAGCCACCATTTCACGTTCACGTTCAGAGATTTTCTTATCCTTCTTAGCTGGTCCTGCAATAACACGGTCTTGTGCTTCATCAATATCTGAAGCATCGATAACTTTTTTATCACGACGTGCGGCCACGAGAGCAGCTTCATTAAGGACATTTTCAAGATCGGCTCCAACAAAACCTGGGGTTTGTTGTGCAACAACTTTAAGGTCAACACTTGAATCAAGGGGTTTGTTTTTCGCATGCACACGAAGTACAGCTTCACGACCTTTAACATCAGGGGCGCCAACAAGTACTTTACGGTCAAAACGACCTGGACGTAGCAAGGCTGGATCGAGAACGTCTGAGCGGTTTGTCGCTGCGATAACAATAACAGAGTTATCATTGTCTTGGAAACCATCCATCTCAACCAAGAGTTGGTTAAGTGTTTGTTCACGTTCATCATTACCACCGCCAAGACCAGCGCCACGTTGACGACCGACAGCATCAATTTCATCAATAAAGATGATTGATGGTGCTGTCTTCTTCGCGTTTTCAAAAAGGTCACGTACACGGCTGGCACCGACACCGACAAACATTTCGACAAAATCAGAACCAGAAATAGAATAGAAAGGTACGCCAGCTTCACCGGCAACAGCTTTTGCAAGCAAAGTTTTACCTGTACCTGGAGGGCCCTCTAAAAGAACTCCCGCAGGGATACGTGCACCAAGATCATGGTATTTTTTAGGATTTTTGAGGAAATCAACAACTTCGACAAGTTCTTGTTTTTCTTCTTCTGATCCTGCAACGTCTGCAAAGCGAACTTTTGAAGTTTTAGCGTCTTGTTGCTTCGCTCGAGATTTACCAAAGCTCATTGGATTGCCGGCACCGCCGCCACCACGTGAGCCCATTCCGCCCATCATTAGCCAGAAGAAGCCGACCATGAGAAGCATTGGTAAGATGTATGAAAGAATTTGGATCCACATACCGCTTGTTGAAGCTGGAACGACACTCACTTGGATTCCTTTTTCTTCTGCTGCTGTTTGGACACCTTTAATCACACTATCTGTAGGGATAATAAGCGATTGGAAATTCGTTACTTTAGAATTGTTGCCTGGTAAAAATGGAAGGTTGTTATTACCTTCTACAGGTTTAGGATCCTTGTATTCGCCAGAAACTGTAAACAGACTATCACTAGGCTGCATTTTCAGTGATTTAATATTACCGTCTTTAATGTCACTCATCAATGTAGAGTAGCTGATTTTATCAACGTTAGATTGATTGCCACTAAAGAAAGCATTAATACCGAAAACGATGACGATTACAAGCAAGACCCAACCTAGAGTACTTTTAATAAAGCCTCCGTTTTTATTGTTGTTAGGATTTGGATTGTTCATATTTTCTTCTTTGCCTTTTATTTTTTTATCTCTTAGTTATAGCATACTTACGTATCTTTTGCTATTAGTAAGCCCTATCATGAGCATTTTTCATACTTTGGTATGAGTTTTTTTATTTGTTATAAACTTCTTCTTTTAATACACCGACATAAGGGAGGTTACGGTAGTGGTTATCGAAATCAAGTCCGAAACCGACAACGAATTCATTTGGAATTGTAAAGCCAGTATAATCTGCATCAATTTCCACAACACGTCCTTCTGGTTTATCCAACAGTGTTACGATTTTAACGGTCGCCCCACGGTGTTCGAGAAGCTCTTTCAGATATTTCAAAGTACGGCCAGTATCGATGATATCTTCAACAATAATAATTTCTCGTCCAGTTACAGGAGTAGCCACGTCAAGAAGCAACTTTACTTCACCTGAAGACTCTGTTCCGCCATGATAGCTTGAAACGGTCATGAAATCCATTTCCAATTGGATATCCATGCGTTTAACTAATTCCGCAAGGAAGGGAACTGAGCCACGTAAAATGCCTAGAAGCAATGGATTTTTGTCTTTATATTCATCAGCAAGAATTTTTCCAAGTTCAATCGTTTTACTCTGGATTTCTTCTTCTGAAATGAGTACTTTTTTTATGTCTTTTTCAAGCATTATCAATATCCTCTCTTATAGTGGGTTTGACCCACAGCGTCCTTTTCATTTTATCATTTTTAAGGGCTTTACTCAAATCTGAAACAGTTAAATCAGTGATAGCATAGATATCTTTCTCAACTAAAATTAAAAGATTTTCGCGCTTTTCCAATGGAACATGTTGTTCAATAAAAAATTTCCGCAATTTTTTATGATGCCCATTTATCAAAATATAATCCCCTGGCTGACGCTTCCTTATTTCAATTTCACCTTCCATTGGAAGATCAACACGCATGAAACTTGCATCTTTGGGATCATCCTCCCTTATTTCGATTTCTTTTTTAGGGAAAGGTTGATTCGGAACAATCATGAAATACTGGTCATTTTTCACAAAAAAATAGGCGTTAGATAATTCCGAACGGTATTGCTGCGGACGCTCAATAATCCATAAAAGTTCTGAAAATTTTGCTTTGGAAACCTGCAGGTCAGGGAATTTTTCTAGATATTCTTGAAGGATAAAATGTTGTAAAGCCCTCGATTGTCTGAGAAAAAGTTTGAGATTGATTTCGTCCTTGATAATTTCTAACTCTGCTATCTTATCTTTGATTACTGAAAAAGCCAAGGTAATTTCTTGCGACATACTTACAATTGCCTCAGAAAACTGTGGATTTTCCTGTGTAAGTGCTGGTATATATTGATTACGTACACGATTGCGCAAATAATCCGTTCCTGCATTTGTTACATCCTCAAAATATTCCTCCGCATCAAAATCTGCTTTACTAAAAGTGAGTAAAGGACGAATTAATTCACCGGTACCAAAGGCCTGACGTTCAGGAATTCCGGTCAAATGGCGTAAACGTCGTCCTGTAATTTCGCGCATGAGGACTGTTTCAACTTGGTCGCCTTTGTGATGCGCTGTGACCAAAGCAGTACAGTTTTTATCTGCCATAACTTGACGAAAAAACTCATAACGCATGTTTCTTCCTGCTTCTTCACTGAATTTCTCATCAGAATCATAATGAGCAACTTCCAATTCAATCTGGAGCTCCGCCATTTTTTGCTTCAGTTGTTCTTCTTCCCAAACTGCAACATCGCGTAAACCATAGTTTACATGTGCTGTAAATAGCTCAACCTCAAGTTCTTTGCGATAAGTATAAAGCCAATTGAAAAGAGTCATTGAATCTTTCCCACCAGATAAGGCAACTAAAACGCGTCTGTGCTCTTTAAAGAATTCCTTTTGTTGAACCAGTTTTAGAAATCTATTCATTTGAGTACCTCATAGACATCCTTGGAAATTTGAGAAATGATCTTGTCACTACCACCTTTTGTTTCTACCACCAAGATATAAGGTTGATTTGTAAAGACAATAGCTGCATCATGATTGTAAGCATCAGCAGCACCAATTTTATGTGCAACACGAACATTTTTAGGTAAACCTGCCTGTATTTTTACATCGTCAAATTGTGTATCAAATAAAGCATTGAAGGAGTAACCTCCTTCATTATACAGAGCTTCGAGCACTCTTCCGGTCATTTCAGATGAGGCTTCTCGCTCAACCGGATCCCAAGCTTCCCCTGCGATTTTTGTAATCTCATTTCGAAAAGCTGGAGAGAATTGTCCCGTTTCATAGTAGGCTAAAAGATTGCTTCCCACATTATCCGAGTTTTTTGCTGTCCGCTCGATCACTTCTGATAAGGAATAGCCTTTATTATCAGCTATAACTGGTAGAGTTCCTGTTCCTCCAGCTTCAAATGAACCTTTAAATGTATTAATTGCAGTATTATATAGCAATTTGTCGCTTAAGGTTGCTTGACCTTCATTTAAGCGCATTTGTGTCCAATACAATATCGGAAGCTTCGATAAACTCGCTGCATACATCTTTTGCTTTTGGTTGACACCTATTGTAAATGAGTTGTCCAGTTGTTTAACATAAATAGAATACTTTGAATCGTCATACTTTTGCTTCAACATCTCTTGAGCCTGAACCATCTTAGGGTCTTCAAACTTCAAGTTTTCCTTGCTAATCCATCCTGTTTGTCCCCCATTAAAGCTAACCTCATAATAAGTGCCCCAATGAGTTGTGGCAACTTGATTGGTAAGCAGTTTTTGACCACCTGAAAGTTTTGTGTAAACTTCCTTGTCATAAGTCGTAAACGGACTATAATAAACTTCAGCTGTCTTTGCTGTATAAACACTTATCTTTTGCTCTTCTTTCTTCAGTAAAACATCTGAACCTATCATTTTCGGATCTGCTTTGACAAAAGTATGATTGGCCAATTCAAACATATTTTCTTTTAAATTTATAATTTCAAGCTGTTTCTGCCTCGGAATTTCCCCGATTTTTTGTGTCATGGATGCATCTTTGTAGGCTATTACTTGAGTAAGCGTCACGGCACGAGAAGGTATGCTTGTATAGTAATTTTCCTTACTTTGTGTTAAGCTTTTTACTTTGGAATCAATGCTTACATTTTGATTCTTCTGCGGCAAGATAAAAAAGGCTGGCATGAGCATTATAATCATTACCAACCAAACAGCTATATTCATTTCATTCTTCAGTTTTTGCATTTTCTAAAACCTTATCAATCATATCGTATGCTTTACTTAAGTCTGCGGTTTTCCAGTGCATATTCTTAATCCACATTGGATTACCACCGTGCAGAAATTCATAAGTTCTTTGGCGTTGGCCAAAAGATTCGCCAGTAATATCCCAAGCTAAATTAAGCAGAAGTGCACGATCCTCTGCCTGAAGCAATGGACTAGTCATACTTGCTTTCAAAAGGTCAGCTATTTCGGAATTTTCAAATTCTCGAAAATCTGGCACGCCAACAATTGAGCCACTAGCAAATTCAGCAATGGCCCGAAGAGCTTCATCATAATACTTTGTTAAACTCGCACGAACGGCAAGTAAAACTTGCATATTTGGTTTTAAGACTTCATTTTCTATCTGCGCAGTATATTCACTCGCCAGAATACTGGATTTAATTATTTCCAAATTTACTGTTAAAGTTCCTAAAATCTCTTGCACACGCAAAAACTCAGTCAAGCCTAATTTTTCTGCTAAGCGTACAGCTAAGCCTGTTACAAATTCTAACTTCACATAGCCGCGAACTTCATCTTGATGTGCCGTATGTACAAAAAAACCTGAACCTTCAAAGAATGCATTCGACAAGGCAACATCACCACAAACAAAAAGACGTTCGTTTGGGATAAAGACATCATCAAAAATGATAAACGCATCCATCTCGTCAAAAGATCCCGAAAGGGGATAATCTTTGAGAGAAAATTCCTCTCGCATTGTGGATTTACGACAGACAATCTTCATACCTTCAGTAGCTAAGGGAACAGAAAAAGCCAGAGCAAACTTTTTATCTTCAGCTGAGAGCCCCGGCAAGTTAAAGACCATTAATTCATCAGCTAAAGGCGCCAAAGTATTAACCTGTTTGGCACCCCGAACAAGCACACCATCTGGACGCTCTTCTTTGATCCAAACTGCTGCAAATTCTTGCCCTTCTTCAAGCAAGGTATTCAAATTTTTCGAACGATCCACTTGAGGATTCTGAATTGCATGGGAAACGAATAAGTCTTTCTCCTTAACACCTTCTCCCCATTTTTTAGCATTTAGTGCATAATTCGTGCGTTGATCTGCTCCTAGAATATCAGCATAATAATCAAGAACAGCAATGCCCGTATCAATAAAATCAGGTGTACGTCCTAGCATCCCAAAGCTTTCACGCGCCACATCCTCATAAATCTTACGTTTTTTGGCCAAATCCTCAATACTTTTAGGTGGAAGAAACATTGTAGGACGCTGAATACCCTTTTCATCATACATATGCCCTGCTTTTTCGTTTTGCAACTCGTAATAACGTTGAATATATTTTAAAGTCCGTGCAAAAACTGGTTCTGCTGTAAAATCTTCAATGCGTTTTCCTTGATAATATACAGCACGTCCGTCATTCAAGTTTCCATCTTTTGTCGTCATAATCTTTTAAGGTTCCCGTTTTTTGTGCTTAAATCTCTCAGCCGATCTTCAGTTTCTTCCAAAAAACTCCCAAAAGTTTCTTTAAAATCTTTTTCGATAAAAGATAGTTCTATTTTTCCATCTTCACGTTCCTTCAAAACTTCCACTTCAATAAGATCGCCTGCTTTAAATTTTATCTGTCTTTTAGGTATATTCGACCACCGTAAAAGACCTGTTTTTGAATCAGAAAAAAGGACAAAAAGTCCAAATTTACTGATTGATTTTATTTTTCCAATCACGGCTCTATCCCACCATTGACAAGTTCTGGAATGCTAAAAACTTTCTCATTTGCTTGGGAATCATCTAATTTAGCACGCGCATATTTTGCTAAAAAGGTTGGATCTTTGAGTTTACTGATATCTGAACTTTTAAGGGCTAAATCGTGGTCCAATGCTGCATTTTTCTGTGCAGCTTGAGCCTCCATTGCAATTTGTTTTTGCAAATTTTGATAAGACTGTACCACACTGATAGTTGCTAAGCTAAAAAGCAACATTGCTCCAATCAAAATAATACCTAGATGTTTCCGTCGAGGTAGAGGTTGGGAGTTTCTTTCTGTTTGTTTAGCATTCGTATAATCATTTTTCAAATGAATAATTTGTTTGTCCATTTTTCCTCCGAAAAATTTATAGCTGAATTATAGTTCAGTATCTGCAGTAATCCGTGTTTCACTCAAAATTTTATACATTTTTTCTGCATCTTCTTTACGCGTGAATTCTTTAAGTTCTAGAACACTTACTTCTACAATCTTGTTTCCAAAGCGAATTTCAATGACATCATCAAATTTAACATCACTTGAAGATTTCGCTATTTTCCCATTGATCTTAATTCGTCCCTTATCAGCAACTTCTTTAGCTACAGGGCGACGTTTTATCAGACGAGAAACCTTTAAAAATTTATCTAATCTCATAGTGGTTATTATAACACACTTCAAGCCTTTTGAAAAATCACTTGAAATTATTTTTAGAGTCGTTAAAGGCTTTTAAATAAAGAGTTTTCTAAAAAAAGAATAATGTTTCATATGAAACATTATTCTTTTTCGTGCTTATCTCTTAATTCTGAAAGTTTTTCAGTAAAATTCATGATTTCACGTAGAAGGACGACATCTTTTCGATTTTCAATTTTAAAACGAAAAGTCATTTTTCCTAGCTTCTCACCCACACTTGCTTTTAAGTTTGTTTCAGACAAAGCTTCAAAATACTCTTGTGGATCGTACATCGTATTGGCTGATTTAGCCATTGTTAGCACAACTTCAAATTTATTTTTTTCGATTTTTTCAACGAGAGCATTATCCGCAAATGTTTTCAATAACCCAATTTCTAACAAGTAGGCAACCTCATCCGGATACTCTCCAAAACGGTCCATCATCTCATCTTGTAGTTCTTCATAGTTTTTTCGAGTATCCACTTGGCGAATACGCTTATAAATCTCAATTTTTTGTCTTTCATCACCGATATAATAACTTGGAATAAAAGCATCTAAGCCAAGCATAATTTCCGCATTGGTCTTCGTCTTAATCTTATCGCCACCCATGCGTTTATGGACTGCTTCTTCAAGCAATTGCGAGTAAAGTTCAAAACCAACCGAATCAATAAAGCCAGATTGTTCTGCTCCCAGCAAATTTCCTGCGCCTCGAATTGAAAGATCACGCATTGCAATTTTGAAACCTGAGCCAAGTTCTGTAAAGCCCTTGATTGCTTCTAAACGCTTTTCTGAAACTTCAGATAAGATTTTTTCTGGTTTATACATAAAGTAAGCATAAGCAACTCGACTGCTTCGGCCCACGCGCCCCCTTAATTGATACAGTTGCGATAATCCCATCATATCGGCATTTTCAATAAAGAGCGTATTGGCATTTGGAATATCAACCCCTGTTTCAATAATCGTCGTTGCCACTAAGACATCATATTCATTATTTATAAAATCCATCAAGGTATTTTCTAATTGAATTTCTGTCATCTGTCCATGAATATAGCCAATTCTTGCCTCAGGTATCAACTCTTCCAGTTGGGAAACTTTTTGCTCAATACTGTCTACTCGGTTATGAACGTAGTAAACCTGCCCACCACGCGAAATCTCCCGAAGTACCGCATCACGTACAACTCCATAATTTGTTTCCATTACATATGTTTGGACAGGATAACGGTTTGTTGGTGGCGTTTCAATGACTGATAAATCACGAATACCTAACATTGACATATGCAAGGTTCTCGGTATAGGTGTTGCGGTAAGTGTCAAAACATCAACCTGTGTTTTTAATTCTTTCAAACGTTCCTTGTGTTTGACACCGAAGCGCTGTTCCTCATCAATAATCATTAAGCCCAAGTCAAGAAATTCGACATCCTTGGATAAAAGACGATGGGTACCAATGATTAAGTCCACGCGTCCTTTCTTTAACTTATCCAAAATCGCCGTTTGTTGAGCCTTGGTTTGGAAACGACTCAAAACAGCAATGTTTACACCAAAGTTTACAAAGCGTTCCATAAAGTTATTATAGTGTTGTTCTGCTAAAACAGTGGTTGGTACTAAAACGGCGACCTGTTTACTGTCATTAATTGCTTTAAAGGCTGCACGCATTGCAACCTCTGTTTTCCCAAAGCCAACATCTCCCACTAATAGTCGATCCATCGGGCGCTCAAGTTCCATATCCTTTTTGATTTCACTAATTGAGCGCAACTGGTCTGCAGTTTCTGGGTAAGCAAATCCATTGTCAAATTCTTCCTGGTTAACATCATCCAAAGAAAAAGCATGACCTTTTAAAGCTTGTCTGGCCGAATACAGCTTGATCAGGTCCTCAGAAATATCTTCGACTTGTTTACTTACAGATGACATCGTTTTACGCCAACGGCCATCATTAAGCTTATTTATCTTGGGAGTTTTTCCCTCAGCCGCAGAGTATTTACTTAATAGATTCAGATGGTCAACTGGAACCGATATCGTATCACCATTTTGATATTGAATCGTCAAGTAATCACGATGCATTCCTGATACTTCAATGGTTTGAATACCTAAGTATTTCCCTATCCCGTGATTTTTATGTACAACGTAATCACCAACTTCGAGTTCATTGTAATCTTTTAGACGTTCTGCATTAGTGATATTTAAACGCCGTGTTTTTTTCTTTCTTGCTTTACCAAAAATTTCTGACTCAGTAATAACAACAAGTTTCTCATCAATAAAATTAAAACCATTGTTAAGATTTAAATTCAAAAGGTTTATTTTTCCTTTTTGAATTTCATCAATGGACACCATTTGAAGCTCTAAATCTAGTTTCTGGAGCTCCGAACGTAGTTTCTCAGAAGACACAGCCAAAACAACTGTAAAACCCTGCTTTACAAACCTGTCAACTTCGGTGTAAAAGAGTTCCATTTGCCCAAAGAACTGCTGCATCGAATGTTGATTAAAATTATATAAAGCATCAAACTTTATATTACCTAAGCCTTTTTGAAAATTCGAGAAAAAACTTGCCGGTTTGTGAGAACGTAACTTAGAAATAACATCTAAAAGATAAGTTTGTCCTTCAAAAGAGCGTCCCATACTTTTTTCCGAAACAATAAATTCTGCAAGTTCTTGTTCTGTTTTATTATTGGCTTCGTTAATTTTTTGAAAATCATCAATAAAGATTTGAATATTTTTCGGAAAATAATTCAAAAGAGAGGCTGGCTTTTCGTAAAAATATTCTGCAAACTTGCGTAAATCTTTATGATAGTAGTGATTTTCCGCTGCTGCAATCACTTCTTCAAAATAAGATTGAGCTGTAGGATCGGTTACATTTTGTAGCTGAGTACTTAATTTTTTTACACCTTGCTCAAATTCCCAAGGCATTAAAATAAAATCGCTCGCCGGATATATTTCTACTTGATCCATATTTTCGTGCGAGCGTTGTGTCTCACTATCAAAGGCACGAATCGTATCTACTTCGTCGCCAAAAAATTCCAGCCTTAAAGGTTGAGCTGCATCGAGTGGATAAATATCCACGATATCACCACGTTGTGAAAACTCTCCAGGTACCATCACACGCTGTGTCTTCTCATAACCGGCACTGGCTAATATTTCGAGTAGATTTGTCATCTCAAATTCATCACCTTGAGTCAGGAGGAGATAGTTTTCTTGAAAATTATCAGGGTGAGGCAAGAGCGAACGTAAAGCCATAAAAGGAACGACCAAAAATCCTGTTTGCTGTGTATTAAGCAGGAAATTTAGAGCTTCAAGACGATAGGCTGTCCGGTCTTTACTTGCTATTGCAAATTCAGCATAGACATTGTCATCTGAAAAAAATTGGTAAACCTTCTCATCTTCAACAAGATTAGTCAGTTCATCATAAAGTTCGTTTGCGTGGTATTGATTATCAGTGACAATCACGTACTTATCCGGATTATTCTCATAAGCATTAGCCATAACCATCGCCTGAGCAGTTCCAGATAGACCGGTTAAAAGCGTACGCTCTGCTTTTGCAAAACTTCTCTGCCATGATTGTAAATCGTGGTTTTGATCAAAAAATTCGTTTATTTTCATTGTCCGTTAAATTTATTCATTGCTTGTGAAAAATCATTTGATTCAATATAGAATTTAACTGCCTCTACAGCCTTGTTTATGCCGTCCTGTGCAATTTCTACATTTTCTTTATCAAATTTAGATAAGACATGTGCAACTACTGTTTTTCCATGTTCTGGACGTCCAATCCCAATTTTTACTCGGTTGAACTGCTCTGTTCCTAGATGAGTGATTGTTGACTTTATTCCACGTTGACCACCTGAAGAACCTTTTTGACGCAGTCTCACGCGTCCAATAGCCGAGTCCATATCGTCAACAATGACCGTTAAATCTGCTGGAGCCAGATTATAGTAAGTCAATAAAGGTTGGATGGCGCGTCCTGATTCATTCATGAAGGTTTGCGGTTTTACTAGAAAAACTTTTTCACCATTAACGAAAGTAGAAGCAACTTCAGCCATAAAGGTTTTTTCCATGCTAAAGTTTACACCATAGTCTTTTGCAAGTAAATCAACAGCCATAAAGCCCATATTATGTTTGGTTTGCTCATACTTGTCGCCAGGATTTCCTAGCCCTACAATCATTTTTGTCATTTTTTCTCCTCTTTCCCAAAAATAGCAAAAGGCTGATTCATACAAATCAGCTCTTTTTAGTTATTGTAAAACTTTTTGGCTCATAGGCTTAAACGCTTGGGGAACTATCTTACACGTTAAAGCGGAATTCCATGATATCGCCATCTTGTCCCACATATTCTTTACCCTCTTCACGTAAACGTCCTGCTTCTTTAACAGCCTTTTCACTACCATATTTCATCAAATCATCATAAGACATGGTTACAGCACGAATAAATCCTTTTTCAAAATCACTATGAATGACTCCTGCCAATTGAGGAGCTTTCATGCCTCGCTTAAAGGTCCAAGCACGCACTTCTTTTTCGCCAGCTGTAAAATATGTGGCAAGTCCAAGTAAGTGATAAGCTGCTTTTGTCAATTTATCAACACCAGATTCTTCTAAACCGAGTGCTTCAAGAAACTCTGCTTTGTCCTCATCATCAAGTTCGGCAATTTCTTCTTCAGCACGTGCTGAAATAACAACAACCTCTGCATTTTCAGTCGCTGCAAATTCACGAATTTGTTTCACATATTCAATGTCATCTGGTGCACTTACTTCATCTTCACCTACATTAGCGACATACAGGACAGGTTTTGTAGTAAGTAGGAATAGCTGTTTGACAACTTTTTGCTCTTCTTCATCAAATTCTACTGTTCGCGCAGATTTTCCATCTTCCAAAACTGGCTTGATTTTAGACAAAACGTTGAATTCTGCTACCGCATCTTTATCCTTAACCGTACGTGCGACTTTTTCAACCCGCGCATAGCGTTTGTTTACGGATTCCAAATCAGCCAAAATCAACTCTAAATTAATTGTTTCAATATCTGCCAATGGATCAACGAAAGAATCCTCACGGTTATTTTCGCGCATCACGTTTTCATCATCAAAAGCACGAACCACGTGTACGATTGCATCAACCTCGCGAATATTTGCAAGAAACTTATTACCCAAACCTTCGCCTTTAGAGGCACCTTTTACAATACCTGCAATATCTGTAAATTCAAAAGTTGTAGGAACAGTCTTTTTAGGTTTGATTAATTCTGTGATTTTAGTCAAGCGTTCATCGGGAACTTCAACCATACCTATATTAGGCTCGATGGTTGCAAAAGGATAGTTTGCTGCTTCAGCACCCGCTTTTGTAATTGCATTAAAAAGAGTAGATTTTCCGACATTAGGAAGGCCGACAATACCTGCTGTTAAAGCCATATTTATTCATTTCTCCGTCAAATTTTATAGTCATCCAATTATACCGTAAATCATGAAAAAAGACAAAAAAGCATATTCTATCAAGGTTTTTAAAAGCCCAAACAAAAAGTTGTGACTACATTGTCACAACTTTTTTTATTTTTTTATTGAAATCATTACGGTTCATCATAACGACATGATCACAATTCGTACATCGAATTTTGATATCTGCACCCATTCGAATTATTTCCCAACTGTTTGCTTTTTTTCCCGTTGATTTGATTGTACAAGCATGTGGTTTCTTCATTTCAACAATTGATCCTAATTGATAGTCTAACATTTTACAACCTTTCTACGACGACTTTTTGAGGTCCACCTAATAAAATCAAATACTTGTCAACTTGATTGACATGATAGGCCTTTCTTAAAGCATCTGCATAGAGTTCCATCTGAACTTCATAATTTTTCTTGATTTCTGCAATCTGCGCTTGATTGCGAAAATAATCCGTCTTATAGTCAAACAAGATAATCTTATCTTCAAATTTTATAAAGCCATCACATATTCCTCGAACAATATATTGTTCTTGTGCAACTTCATCTGTTTTCAACATAGAAAAAGGTGCTTCCTTGGTTGTACGCTCCACGTTATCAACCAGGACTTTACCAAAATCTGTGTCAAATAAAGACAGAATTTTGGGTAAATCAATTTTGTTTTTCACTTCATCCAGAAGGTCCATCTGATCCAAGGTTTGTTGGAAGTCGAATAAGTTTGGTCGTGAAAAATCTGCATATTGCATAAAACTATGGGTAGCAGAACCTATTTCGGCAGCTGTAATTTTATGTTGACCAAAATCCAACATCTCCAACTGTTTTACACGTTCATACTCACTTGATGGTAAAACATTTCCCAACTCTAATTGCTTTTCATAACTTCTTTTTTTAACTTGACTAGGAGTTTGAATGCTTGAAAGTTTCGTTGCTGCTACCTTTGGATATTGATAATCTAATATAGCACGCGCTTGTTTTACATCGGATAAGCTGTCCATTATTTTATCAAATTTTTTCGCGTCTTCTGCTAATTTTTTAAAGTCAGGATAAACTGTAAACTTTTTATCAACCCCTTGTAAATCAGCAGCCTTGATTACTTTAAAATTCATCGGTAACTTATGTGCTTTTTGAAGAGCTAACAACCAATGTTGGTAGCCATTCGCAGCTTGACGATATTTAAGAGGTAAAATGCCTTTTTCTAATTTCACTTCCCCATATTTTTCCAGATCTTTTGGTTTGATTTTACCGACCATATAGAGTTTTTTCTTCGCTCTTGTAAAGGCGACATAAAGAACACGCATTTCTTCTGAAAGCATTGCATTTCGCTTCAAATCCTTATTGACAAGATACGGTAAGGTTTCCATTTTAACCAAAGCATAGGGGAAATCGGTCTCTACAGCTGACTCATTTTTTAAATCAGCAGTATATTTCATTCCTAAGCCATTTTCCCGAGTAAGTATCACCGAATCTCTTAGATCTTTCTGGTTGAACTTAGTTTGTAAATTCATGAGAAAGACAACATCAAACTCTAACCCTTTGGACTTATGAAAAGTCATTACTCTTACCGCATTTTGTGGCAACTTAATATTCACAGAAGCAAGGTCGTTGTTTTGTTCCATAAATTTATCAATCATCTTGATGAATCGGAAAAGACCTTTATAGCCCGAACTTTCATAGGATTCAGCCCTTACTGAAAGAGCATGAAGATTGGCTTGACGCATCTCACCATTTGGTAGCGCTCCAACATAGTCCAGATAAAAAGTTTCTGTGTAAATCTTCCATAGAAGTTCATGGATAGTGACTTCGTTTACAAGTTTACGCCACCCTGTAAACCTCTCCAAAAAGGTATCAATCTTTGTTTTAAGGGATTTGTCTATCAGCTCTCCATCACTAAGCTGCAACTTCTGCCAAAACCGGGTATCAGAACCAGCATTCAAACTAATCCTTGTAAGATCATCCTCTGTAAAGTTAAACATTGGTGAGCGTAAGGTCGCCACTAAAGGAATATCATAGAGCGGATTATCTATAGCACGCAAGATATCCAAAATTAAGGTTACTTCAAGAGATTTTAAAAAGTCAACGCGCCCCTCATCCAAAACGACTGGAATATCGTAAGCTTTTAAGATATCTTCAATTTTATTATTTTGAGATTTGGAACGTACCAAAAGAGCGATATCTTTATATTCTAAGTTCTCGTCAGAGGCTATCAGCTCCTTAATTTGTTGAGCAACAACTTTTATTTCTCCATCACTCATTTGTTCTGACTCATCTTCTAAAGTATCTTCTTCATAAAGAAGGAGCTCAGGGTAAAAGTTCTCTTCTAACTTCTCCGGATAGTCCATAAGATTCCCTTGGACCAATTCCTCTTCTTTACCGTAGATCATTTCTCCCACTTCTTCGTCCATCAAATGTTTAAATACCTCATTTGTGAAGGAGAGGACTTCACCGCGTGAACGAAAATTTTCTTTGAGACGAATCAGTTGATTAGGATTCGTTTCATCAGCATAGGCCATGTATTTCTTGAGAAAAAGACTAGGATCGGCCAAACGAAAACCATATATCGATTGCTTAATATCACCAACCATAAAAAGATTATCAGAGCCGTCACCATTTTTACTCAGCAACCGTAGCATCGCTTCTTGGACATGACTGGTATCTTGATACTCGTCAATCATGATTTCACTATATTTATTACGATAAGCCGTTGCGACATCTGGATTTTCTTCTAATATTTTAATTGCAAAATGGGCAATATCCGAATATTCAAATGCATTTTCCGAACGTTTTCGCTCCAGATAGACATTATAAAAATATAGAACAAATTTTTGAAGGGTTTCAGCCAAAACTTTTGCTTCAGGTTGATATTTTTCAATCGTTGACAAATGTTTTATTTTTTCTAAAAAATCTCTCACAAGACCTGGAGCAGTCTTGGTTCCTATCACAGACTTAAAACTTTCTGCTAAAATTTCATCTTTCTTTAATGACCAGCGCGAAAAGTCAAGAGATCTAAAAATTTCCGTAAATTGAAGATAATCTCTCCGAGCTAAACTAGAAAGAAGATGTTCTTGATTATCCACTACGATCTGTGCTTTTTCTAAAGTTTTCCCCGTAAGATTTTTTTCCGTCAGAGATTTCTGTAAATCTAAAATAAAGGTTTCGAGTTGTAAGACTACATCTTGTGAAAATGATTCGGGTAAATCAGAGAATTTTTGATAAAAATCAAAGCCTTTAAGAAATTCATTTTTTAACCAATTTTCAGGACTTTCTGTTGCTGAAGCAAAGTTGTAAACCGTGTAAACCACGCTCTGGAAGCCTTTAATATTCCGATCTCTTGAAAAATTTTTTACCAGCTTTTCAAAGGTCTTTTTATCTATTTTTGCTATCTCTTTGATTTCTGATTGTTCTGAAAGATATTGCTCGACCAGATCATCAAAGACTTCTTGCTTCAAGAGATCACTCTCTGTCTGATCTGCTAGAATTCTAAAGTTTGGATCAATATCTACACGATTAAAATTTTCTCGTAACAATTTCTGTGTAAAGCTATCCATTGTACCAATGTCTGCATGAGGCAGTTTTTGTAATGCCAGTTTAATCCTTTGTTTTTCAATACTATCTTGAGATTTATAACTTGCTTTCTTTAGATCTTTTTCTAAACGCATACGTAATTCTGCTGCCGCTTTTTTAGTAAAGGTTGAAATAAACAAGCTCTCAATATCAATGCCATTTTTTATTTTTTCAACAATTCGGTTCGCCATGACAAAAGTCTTTCCTGATCCAGCACTTGCTGAAACGAGTATATTATGTCCTTGGCTATGTATTGCTTCTTCCTGTTCGGGTGTCAATTTTACTTCAGTCATTTACTGGACCTCCTTTCAACTCTTCAAGAATCTCTTTGCGACTTTTTTGACCGACTTCACGGGCATAATCATTCATATGCCTGCTTGCTTCAAAGCGACAGATTGATTTTAAAGGACAATAGCGACATCCGTGTACATTACCAGATTTATCGATACCTTCTTTAGTCATGACTGGGTTAATCGCTATCTCTCCCTCACGCAGTCGTTCTCCCGCACGAGCATAATGACTTTCGTTGAGCTTGATAAGGCCTTCAAACTCCTCTTGACTATAGACATTATTTCGATTAATGTTAACAACGTCAATTTCCTGATTTACTTTATCCTTATACTCTTCCAGAATAAGACCTTCATAGCGCATTTTTTTAGCTAATAAGGCAGCTATTTCTCCTAAATAATCTACATCAGAAAGGTTGATGCTTTCGTTTTTTAACTGCAGGTAAAGAGCGCCCCAAAGCTTTTGATCAGCATTCATTTGCTTGAGGACATCTAAATAAGTAAGAAACTGTAAACTTGTTCCATCATAAGCTGACGCAAGATCAAATTTATGCTGACTAGATTTATAATCAATAGCACCAATACTATCATCAAAAAATTGATCAATTCTATCAATCCTTCCACGTAAATTAATATTGTCTATAGAAAAATTACCCAATTCACTTTGTGGTAAACCAAAAGCACTCTCGGTTGCTAAAGTCTTCATCTGAGCATTTTCCAAGCCTTTTTTCAAAACAACTGCAGTTTGCTTGACGATTTCTCCAAGATTTGTCCATGTAAATTGTGCTGTTGCATCTTGGGTGAAATAGCGGGCATAGGAAGTGTCAACATCACGTAAAACACTTTCCAAGTGATCATCGAAATTTTCGCTGGTCAAGTTAGGATTATCTAGGAGCTTTTCAAAAACTTCATGAAAGAAATTACCAACGACTTTTGAATTCAAATCTATATTTTCAAAACTTTCTAATCCTAAGGTCTGTTCTAAAAAGTACTGGTACTCGCAATTATAAAAACGTTCAAAACTACTCACAGAAGCATGGATTTTATCCTTGTAAATTTCTTTTACAGTCTCAGGATCCAAGGATACAGGGGCTATATCTTGATCAAGATTATAAATCAAACGTTGAAAATCCGGATTTTCTTTAAGAAGAATACGGAATAAACTGGACCAAAAACTACGTTTATCCTCTACCCCATCGATTTCCTCTTGAGCAAGTAGATGTTCAATTTTCCCAATATTTGTAATGAGAGAACGTGTATTCCCTATATGCGTTACAGTTTCCAGAAGATTAACTGAAGAGACTTCACGTTTAATACTTTCTCCTGCTTTTGTATGTTCAATAAATAACTGCAATAATGCCGAGCTATCATCTTGCGCATTCGCATAAATTTGAGGTGTCGAAAGTACGAGCTTTTCTGTTGCTGAATTGACCAAAGAGACACTTGTAAAGGTATTCTTACTAGAGTTTGTCACATTTAATTGCTCAATAAAACGAAAATCATCATGAGATACATTTTGATTAATAATCGCACGTTCTTCATCCGAAAGTAAGCTAGAATTTTTCTTGATTTTGGGAAAGTTAGCCATTGTCAGACCAATAGCATAGATATACTTATTGGTTCTTGCTTCCACCAGTTCATAGTCTTTTACATTGACAACATCAACATTTGCAGGAATTTGGCGATATTTCGCACCTTTCAATCCAGCTAAGATTAACTCAAGAAATTCGAGCACTTTCATCTTTTGCTCAGCAAAAACGGCCTGAAATTCCTTCAAATTAGAAAGAAGTAATTTCCAAACCTGTTCATATTTATCTGCCAAGACATGATTTTCTTCAACTTCAGCTTGATTATAAAGCAGATTCATATTCTCAAGAACATTGCCATTTTGGATAAAATGTTGAAATTGTTCAAGCCACTTGGCTCCCGTTTTTTCTGAACTACCTTTCAAAAACTTTTGAAGAGCTGAGGATTCACCAAGCATCTCTTCTCTTAGAGTTTCAACCTTCTCTAATTCTAAAAATTCACTTTCTTCAAAAGCAGTGGCAAATTTCTTTCTGCCTCGAATTTTATACTTGTTCACATAGTATTCAAAGTAATCTAAGGCATCTTGGCTAAAGTTTACACCACTGTAAACTTTGCTTTTAAGGAGATTGACCACATCATTAGTACGATAATTGTTCTTTTTTATTGCATAAAGACTTTCTAAGAAAATAATCAAGGGATGCTGACTCATTGCTTCTTCCTGAGCATAGAAAAAAGGAATCTCATACAAATCAAAGATTTCTTGAACTGGTATTGCGTAAGCTTCCACATTACCAACCAATACCGTAAAGTCTTTAAATAAAGCGCCTTGAGCTATCTTTTGACGAATTTCTTTAGCAACGGCTTCGATTTCTGCCATCTGGTTTTCTGCTTCCCAGATTTCAAAATGTTCTTTATCTTTAGACTCTAGCTCAATATTTTCTCTTTCTTGAATAAAATTAGTTTCCAGTTCAATCAAACGTGTCAACTTATCATATACTTTATCTGGTTTTGTATTCGAAACAGAAGAGATTTGAGCAGAAAACTTATTGCGAAAACGTTGAATCATCTCTAGAGCATTCGTGTAAACCGACAAAGAAAAATCTGTCAACTTATAGTCTGATGAACGAGCATAGGTCCCAATGATGATTTCTGAACCTGCGGAATGAAGGGCAGAAATAAAACTTTCCTCTTCAGCAGTAAACCTCGTATAGCCATCAACAATGATTACCGCATTATGTAACACCTGATTAAATTTGCCCTCATTTATACTTTGTATAAAATGTTGAAACTCTGAAAAATTAGCATAAGAGAGATTTAATTCATCTTCGAAACGTGCTAAAATTGCTGATAACTCCATATTTTTGGGACTTTCGGGTAAGTCTTCACAGGTTAAATTTGCAGTAACTAATTCTGCACGCAAATTCACCAACATTTCAAGGAAAGCTGGTGAACTTTGCAAACTATAATAGAGTGGCAATTCTTCTTTAGAAAAAGACTTCAAAACTTTACGAAAAAGCATACTCAATCCAGACTGACTGAGTTCGACTTTTTCATCTGTATTTTTTTCTTTACGATCAAAATAATAAGGAAGTTGCTTAAAACGTGTAACCAAGAGGTCAAAAACGGCTGTATCTGCACCTGATGAAATACGCTCTAAAATTTCCTTTTCTTTTTCAAAAGACATTGAAGATGGAACAATATAATAAACTTTTTTCTCTTCTTTCAATGCCTGTTGAGCACGCTCCAAAAGAAATTGAGTTAGATCTTGTGTAATTTCAGTATAAATGATTTCCATAAAAAAATAGACCTCACTTTCGTTAAGTCTATTCTAACATTTTTTAGTTTGTTCTGACAGGTGTAATAAGCTGTACGAAACTGTCTGTATCATTTTTAGGAAGAAGTGTAAAAGGACGAACGTTTGAAATGAAACGAATACGAACTTCCGGTTCTTTTATAACACGAAGCGCATCAATCAGATATTGTGGGTTAAAGCTGATTGCAATATCCTCACCAGTTTTTTCAATTGCTGTCAACTCTTCATGAACACTACCAACTTCAGGTGAATTGGCTGTTGTAATTACTGAATCTCCTGAAACAGTAAGTTTAACGGTACCATTTGCTGTTGCATTTGATAAGAGACGTGCACGTTCCATTGTACGACGTAAAGCAGCCACATCAAAGACGAGATTTAAGCTATAATCAGCTTCATTAGGTATTAAACGATTCGTATCAGGGTAAGTACCTTCAATTAGACGACTGTAGTAACTGATACGCTCATTACGGAAGAGAATTTGATTATTCGCCAAGGAAATATCCAAATCTTCCTCATCATTAGTAAATACATTTTTGAAACTTTGGATAGACTTACTAGGAAGAACGACATCAAAATCAGAACCGTCATTCTCAAGAGCAAGCAAGCGTTGGCTCATACGATGTGAGTCAGTCGCAACAGCTTTGAGATTTTTCTTATCTGATAAGACCAAATGTACCCCAGTAAAAATAGGACGACTTTCTTGCGTACTTACAGCAAATACTGTTTCTGTAAAAATTTCTTTCAAAAAACCAACATTAATTTTAAGAGGATTTTCTTGTGAAATTTCTTGAATACGTGGATAAATTTCGGCATCCTGTCCTTTTAAAGTAATTTCTGACTTTCCAGAAGTGAGTAGTACTTGTTTTTGTTCTAATTCTTCAAATTCTAAAGTAAGTTCTGGCATTTGACTAACTACACTTTCAAAGAATGAAGCTTCCAATAAGATACTACCAGTACCAGAGATATTCATTCCAGCATCTTTATCACTGGCAGGTAAAAAGTTCTCAATCGAAATTTGACCATTGGATCCTGTTAGTGTAATTCCTTCTGCACTGACTGTAATTTTTAATTTAGTTAAAGCAGGAATAGTAACTTTTGAACCAATCGCTTGTTTAGTAATTTTTAGTGCATTTTGAAAAGCTACTTTGTTAATTGAAAATTTTATCATGATAGTCCTTTTCTTTATTTATTTATATAAATATATTAGTAATAGTAGTAGGTCTTGTGAGTATGGGGATAAGCGCGAAAACATGAACTTTTCTAAGTTTTCCACTGTGTATAAGTAGAGGATAACTCAAGGAAATCTTTTGAAGTTTTCCACAGGTCACTTTTTATTGAAACAGTCGCTTGATGGCGTCAATGTCTTTTTGAACATCGATGTCATTTTTCATTTTTTCTGTTATTTGCTTGTGCGCATACATGACAGTAGTATGATCGCGTCCACCAAACTCATTGCCAATAGCTGGAAGACTGAGTGCCAACAATTCACGAATCAAATACATTGCAATTTGTCTTGGAAATGCAATTTCTTTTGGTCGTTTAGGCCCAATAAGATCAGCTGTTGACACATGATAGTATTTTGCAACCTCATCTTGTATTTTTTTGACTGTCAAATTTGACAAAGGTTGCTGCGTATTACTTTTAAGAGAACGCAGAGCTTCACTGGCGGTATCAATATTGACTACCGTTTGGTTGTTTGTTTTCGCAACAAACTCTACACGATTAAGTGCACCTTCAAGTTCACGGACATTTGAGTCAATTTGGCCAGCGATATAACTAAGAGTTTCTTGAGGGAATTCTAAATTACTGCTCTCAGACTTTGTCTGGAGAATGGCCATACGTGTTTCATAGTCAGGTGCTGTGATGTCTGTCGTTAATCCCCATGAAAAACGAGTCACTAAACGCTCCTCAAGTTTATTGAGTTCTTGTGGTATACGGTCCGAAGTGAGAACGATTTGAGCACCACGATCATGAAGAGTATTAAAAGTATTGAAAAACTCGTTTTGGGTACCTTCTTTATCACTAAAGAACTGGACGTCATCAAGAAGAAGTATATCTAAGTTTCGATATGTTTCTTCAAATTTTGCCATCTGTCCTTTACGTGTTGCATTGACATAGTCATTGACAAAAGTTTCTGCAGATACATATTTAACCTTAGAATGCGGATTATCTTTCAAGATTTCGTTGCCAATCGCATGCATCAAATGTGTCTTGCCAAGTCCAGAACCTCCATAAATGAAGAGAGGATTATAAACATCCCCTGGTTTATCGGCAACAGCAAAAGCAGCAGCTTTTGCCCATTTATTACCTTCACCTTGGATGTAGTTATCAAAAATGTACTTTGGATTTAAGCGCGTGAAGTCCGGAGTTGCTAGAGCAGGTGCTTCATCAAATCCATCTTGTTCATTGGTTTCTTGTTCAATTTTTTCTGAAACTTCTTCTTCTGAAAGTAAATTGAAACGAATTGGTCGATCAAAAATTTCAAACCCAGCTGTACTGATTAGTCCTTCCTGACTCCGCCAAAAATCTTTATGAAACTTCGCACCCACGATAATGGTTGCTACATCATTTTCAATTTCTAACAGTTGGGCAGGCTCAATGAAGAAATCATAAGACTGCGGCTTGATATTTTTTTTCGCTAATTCTTTTACTCTCGTCCAAAATTCTTTTTTTTCTTTTTGGAGAGCCAT